>NZ_LZSO01000033.1 GCF_001665785.1 Mycolicibacterium peregrinum | reverse complement strand
GTTACTTCATCTGACCCTAGGAGTTGTCGGAGTCGAGGTATCGCTCCGCCTGCGCTTTGTCCTGTTAGGGGGCGAACGGGTTGGCCACCCCGGCCAGGGCGGGGGCCAGTTCGGGGAAGTGCCGCAACAACACCGAGCGCATGTCGTTGTCCCGAACCCACTTCATGCCGGCGACGGTGTAGGTCTCGTCGCGGAAGTCGGTGGTGAAGAAGCGATCGCTTTCCAGGCGGCGGGTGGCCATCAGGATGAAGACCCGGAATGCGGTGTCGCTGAAGCCGAATCCGGATGGTTTGGGCTCGGCGTACAGGCCGATGAGCAGGTCCACGAGGTCCACGTCATCGTCGTAGATCTCGCGCAGTTCGGCCGCCCGCGCGGTGTCGCCGGTCAGCTCCTCGAACGTCGTCACCGGCTTGAGCCGGAACAGCTTCCGGAACTCGTTGTACCGCGGCACGCCTCGTTCCCGGCAGCGGATCAGATCGATCGTGGCCAGGTCGATCAGGGTGCCGTCCACCCGGTGCATGTGCTGCAGATGTCTGGGGAAGTTGTGCAGCGACAGCGCGCCGGGATGGGCGCGGCCGAAGGAATAGAAGAGGTCGGACATCGGGGTTTCGGTCAGTCGGGCACGCACATTGAGCACCGACAGGTCGGGTAGCTCGTGCCGGGCGGTGACATGGTCGTCGGCCAGTGCGCGGAACGTAAACTCGTCGGGGATCAGCGGGTGCATCCGGTACACCGCCACGAATTCCTCGGTCAACGAGTACGGCACCCCGTGATGGGTGGTGGGCGACCCGGGGATGCCGTGCAGCAGGGGACTGCTGCTGACGCGTCCGAAGCTATGCCTGAACCGGGGGCCCAGCTTCTCGCCCAGCAGCCCGAACCAATTGACCCGCATCGCCGTCACCGTTGTCGGGTGCGCGATGATGGCCGGCGTCCAGTCCACGGTGTGGATCTTTGCCATCAATGCGGAATTGACCAGCCGCGCCTTGTCGTAGAGCTGCTGACCGGTCAGGTACGGGTACTTCTGCGCCAGGTGATCGCAGATGGCGTTGTGCTCACGCATGAACAGCGAGTGCAGCAGTGCCAGGCCCACCCAGAAGTTCCCCGCGGTGCCGGTGAGATCGGCGGTCGCCTCGACCTCGGCGGGCGGTAGGCCGGACTCGTCGATGCGCAGCCTGCCGTCGGGTGCACGCAGGGCGCTGGCGAATGCCGGTGTGGTCCCGTAAATCTGGGAGGCGTCCCACCAGTGCGACTCCTGGGTGACGAAGGTGGGCGGGCCGGCGGGACCGGGATGAGGGTCCGGCGGTGTGCGCTCGACGCGCATCGGCCGCTGTGGCCATGGATCGTCGTCGCGCAGCGGCACCACCCAGGGGCGGGTGGCGACCGAGCCGTGGGCGAACCAGTCGTGCACCTCGAACTGAATCCACGCGGCGGCCAGCAGGTTCAGTGTGGTCGCGGGCTGAAAACTGTCGCGGGTCAGCAGGGTGCGGCTGATCAGCCGTGGATTGGGGTCGAGCAATCGCTGGTCGGATTCCGGATAGCAGTGTTCGGGCGGGACGTTGCGGCCGAACCGGCAACCCACGGACCCCATGCCCGGGTCTTTCAGATCGTTGTAGGACCCGTCGCGGGTGCGCGCACCCAGATAGTTGCCTACCTCGGCGGGGCCGCCCGGCGGGATCGGACCCGGCTCCGCGGCATACAGATTCGACGTTCGCAGCTGATGGCGCAGGCCGATGAGGACGGCCAGCCCGATCGTCTTGGGGAGCCGGGCCCACCCCACCGTCTGATCGATGTACTGGGCGACCCGGGCCGCGAGGGTGGCCGTCAGCGATCGCGACCGGGACCAGACAGCGGCGACGAACGCT
The DNA here is from genome assembly GCF_001665785.1 of Mycolicibacterium peregrinum. Taxonomy (GTDB): domain Bacteria; phylum Actinomycetota; class Actinomycetes; order Mycobacteriales; family Mycobacteriaceae; genus Mycobacterium; species Mycobacterium peregrinum_A. Next base: position 142,876 of record NZ_LZSO01000033.1, on the reverse strand, counting down.
GATGTCTGTCTCGCCGTGGCCACCATTCGTTGTTTCCCTCCGGCCGAGATATCGAGCCTGTCGGCCTCGATTGTTGTTCACGGAAGCAGAAATGACATGAGTAGTCGGCTACTCGAACCCGTGCGCCGGACGGGGCGGCCCGCGCGCAGCCACCGGCAGGTCACGAGGTGTGTCCCGGTTCAGGACACCCCGAATACAGGTAGCGCTCCACTCGTGTGGCCACGCGCTGGTCCGTCCTAGGTTCGGCGTTGACACCGATCACGTCCGGAACCGAAGGAGGGACGACGATGACATTCATACCGTGCACGATCAAGGGGTTGCCTGCGGACAAAGTGGTCGCCTCCGCGGAGGCGGCCGTCGAGGTCAATCCGGCGAATGCGCCCAACATCACGGGGCTGTCCGCGGACGACCTACCGTCGCGGGAGCATCTGGCGGTCATGACCAACAAGCGCTGGAGCGCCGGAGGTGTCCGGCTCACGGTCGGCTTCCTCGACTCCCCGCCGGCCGACTTGCAGCGCCGAATCCTGGCCCACATGAACGCGTGGGGAGCCTGGGCCAACGTCAGGTTCGTGCCGTCCGCCGTCAACCCCCAGGTGCGGATCGCGCGCGTTGCCGGCGACGGTTATTGGTCGTACCTCGGCACCGACATCCTGCTCGCCGCGGCGAACGAGCAGACCATGAACCTCGAGGGCTTCACGATGAACACGACCGAGTCAGAATTTCACCGGGTCGTGCGGCACGAGACGGGGCACACCCTGGGCTTCCCACATGAGCACCGGCGCAAGGCGATCGTCGACCGCATCGACCGCGAGAAGGCCATCGCCCTGTTCATGGCGACCCAGGGGTGGTCGCGTGATGAGGTGATCGAGCAGGTATTGACTCCGTTCGACGTCTCGGCGTTGACCGCGACCAACGAGACCGACGAGAACTCGATCATGTGCTACGACCTGCCCGGGTCGATCATGACCGATGGGATCGCCGTGCCGGGCGGAACCGACATCGACAACCTGGACGCCCAGTTCGCGGCCAGCCTGTACCCGGGCCCGGTTTCGCCGAGTTCGGTGTGGCCCAACGGCAAGTTGTATTTCTTCAACGGGTCGCAGTACGCCCGGTTCGACGACGCGACAGGCAAGACCGACCCCGGCTATCCGCTGCCGATCGCCGGATTCTGGAAAGGGTTCCCGGCCGACTTCGCCGACGGGATCGACGCGGACGTCCTGTGGACCAACGGCAAGGCCTATTTCTTCAAGGGCAGTCAGTACGTCCGATTCGATCTGCCGACCGACCAGGTGGATCCCGGCTATCCGATGGACATCTCGGCGAGCTGGCCGGGGGTGTGGCCGGATGGGTTCGACGCGGTCGTGGTGTGGCCCAACAGCAAGGCCTACTTCTTCAAGGGCTCGGAGTACCTGCGTTATGACATCGCCACCGACCAGGTCGATGCGGGCTATCCCCAGCCGATCAAGGGCAACTGGGCGCCGAACCTGCCGGCCGAATATGAGAGCGGCATCGATCATGCGGTGATCAGGAACAACGGCAAGGCCTACTTCTTCAAGGGATCGCAGTACATCCGCTACGACATCGCAACCTCGCGGGTGGACAACGGCTATCCGAAGCAGGTGGCCGGCAACTGGCCGGGGTTGTGGGCCGACGGGGTCGGCCGGCCGGACTAGCGGTGCCGGATGAACCCGACGACGGGCACCGTGAATCCGCAGGTGCCCTTCACCACTCGGGCGCTCATGCTCGATCCTGCCGGACTGAACCGGCGGTTGAGCGAACTGAAATGTATCGGCGAACTGACCCGTAGGCAACCGAAAACCGTTGGCGCCGTGGTCCACCGCGCGCGCAACGGTATTCACAACCACTATGTCGACGGTATGCCCAGGCTCCTGCCGATGATGGTGGCCTGGGCGCGCGGCGCGCACGTGGCCGACCTCGACGGCAACCAGTTCATCGACCTCGACAACGGACGTGGGGCCAACATCCTCGGCCATGCGGCCCCGGTGGTGACCGATGCGCTGCGGTCCGCCCTCGGCGACGGCCTGTCGTTCGCGGCGGGGCATGAGACGGAGACCGCCCTGATGAGTCTGCTGCTGGCCGCCGTGGGGTGGGCCGAAGGCGGATTCTTCAGCAGTTCCGGCACCGAAGCGACGATGCACGCGCTCAAGCTGGCCCGTACCTACACCCGGCGCCCGCTGATCGCGATGTTCGACCAGTGCTATCACGGCCACCACACCGACGTTCTGGCCGCACGGCTGCCCGACGGGACGGTGACGCCGTCGATGCCCGGCGTCCCACCGTCGGTGGCGTCGTCGACGATCGTGCTGCCCTATGACCGCAGCGCATTCGAGGTGATCGAGGCGCGGGCCACCGAACTCGCCTGTGTGATCGTCGAGCCGATCCGCTCCGGTTGGCCGCGGTTGGACCGCGAATTCCTGTCCGGGTTGCGTGAGGTGACATCGCGACACGGTGTCCTGCTGGTGTTCGATGAGGTGCTGACCGGTTTCCGGTTCCGGTTCGGCAGCGCGCTCGACGCCCGGGGCCCCACGCCCGACCTGGCGAGTTTCGGCAAGGTCATCGGCGGCGGCCTGCCCATCGGAGCCACCGTGGGGCGCGCCGACATCATCGAGATGGGCGTCACCACAGGGGAACATCTTCGCGACATGCAGACCAGGACCAGGGTGCTCGGAACCTTCTGCGGCAACGTTCTGTCCTGCACGGCCGGCCTGGCCCAGCTCGCATATCTGCGCGACCACGGTGACACCGTGTACGCGACCACCAGGGCAGCGGCCGATCGATTCGCCGGGCACCTGCAGCGACTCCGCGTTGAAGCAGGCTTCCCGATTGCGATCCGGCGTTACGAGTCGCTCGTCCGACCACTGTTCGGCACCATGGGCGCCGAGGAGTTCGTCGACCTGGTGCACCCACAGCGCCATGCGGTGGCCGAATACATGTGGACCTACTACCTGCGCGAGGCCGGGGTGCACCTTCCCGAGTTCCTGTACCCGCTGTTCACCGCCGCGCACGACACCGAAGTGATGGATGCGGTCTGCGCGGCGATCACGCAATCAGTCGAGGGTCTGCGGCGCGACGGGCTGCTCTGAACCGACGATCACCGCACTGCCTCACAGCAAACCACGGTGACGCAACGCGGTGAGATAGCCGTGGATGAGATCTGGTGTCAGGTGGGGTACCGAGAACGCTGCGCCACTCATCTGGAGGCCCTCGCGGAATCGCTGTGTGGGAAAGGCCGATCCCGCAACGGCTTCGGCGGGCTCGGCGAACGCCGCCATGAGCGGGAGCAGGCAGTGCCGGCGTTGCCGCACCGGTAGCGCGTGCATGGCCGTCTCGAACCGGGCCGCCCACTCCCGGTGGGAGTTGATCCGAGTGACCGGGTGCCCCGCCTCGACCAGCCAGTCCACGACCTCATCGAGCGAGATGGCATCGTCGTGGTCGTTCACCACGTTGTAGGTCGCGAATCCGCCCACGGGTCCGGGCCCGGCCGCCAGTTCCACGATGGCTGCGGCGACGAAGTCGACCGGCAGGCCGTCGTAATGCGGGCGGTTGGCCGGCTGCCGGTAGAACGACGGCGGTGCGATCCCGGTCGCGACCAGGCTCAACACGAGCCGGGTGAACACGTCACCGACATTGAGGTGGTCATTGAATCGACTGTGCGCCAGGATCATTCCGGGGCGGAATACCGTCACAGACAGTCCGTGGGCGTCGTGGGCCCGGCGCAGCAGAACCTCTGCGGCCCACTTGCTGATCACATAGCCGTTCGCGGGTGCCGTGTTGCGGACGCGGGCCGGGCAACCGATCCGGATGTCGGCGTCCTCGGGAAGCGGCCGGCCGTCATCGGTGGTGCCCGCCGCCGCGGTGGAAACGAAGGCGAATCGTTTCGATTTGCCGGTGATCGCCAGGCGGATCAGGCCGGCGGTGCCGACGACGTTGGGGCCGAACAGTTCCGGGTAGGGCAGTAGGTGATTGACCAGGGCACCCGAATGCCCGATCAGATCGACCGTGGTCGCCAGCCGCGACCAGGTGGCACCGTCCAGCCCGAGGTGCTCGTCGGTGAGATCACCCGCGAGGACCTCCAGCCGGGATTCCGCGGGCGGACCGAACTCGGCTTTCATCCGGCGGCGGGCGTCGGCGTTGTCGGCGCCCCGGACCAGGCAGATCACCGTGCCACCGATGGGTGCCAGGCGGCGTAACCACTCCGCGCAGAGTAGTTGTCCGAGAAAGCCGTTGGCGCCCGTCAGCAGGACCGTCCGGGGCGGGCCGAGGGCCGGGGCCACGTGCCGGTCCCGTTCGATCGTGCGCGCGTCGATGAACCGGTCCAGGGTGAGATCTCGGGCGTACACACGGTCGGTGCACTGGCCGTGAACACCCGAGCAGGCCGGGCGAGGGACGGCGTGACGTTGTACTTCGATCAGCGAGGCGATCCCGCTCACGCTGCGGGTGGGATCGATGAGGGCAGCGGCAGCCACCGGGTTACCGAAGATCTCGGACAGCTGAGTTGCCAACGTCAGTGCGGCCAGGGAATCGATGCCGATGTCACTCAGGACCGTGTCGGCATCGATGGTGGTGATCCCCAGCGTGGCGGCGGCGGCCCGGCGCACGGTCTCCAGCACGGGCCGGTCCGCGACGCCCCGCCGAAGTGTGGAGAGCTCGGCGGCCTGGCGGTCGGCGATGTCGACATAGGTCTGTTCGAGCTGAGCACGATACCGGGCATTCAGCGCTGGTCGGGCCGGCTTGGCGGTGGCGGTGAGCAGTCCGTTGTCGACGCTGAACGGCCGGGGATCGATCAGGATGTCGCGGGGCACCTCATAGGGACGCAGAGCGTTGTCACGGGCAATCGTCCGCAGCGATTCGAGGATGGTCGCCTTGGTGGCGGCGGGTTGACCGGGTGTCCGCTCAGGAACTACCACCGCCAGGACGAACGCGCGACGGCTGCTGCCGTACACGAAGATCTGCCGGATGTACGGACTGGCGATGAACACCGACTCCAGGTGGGAGAGCGCGACGAACTCGCCTTGCGACAGCTTGACCACGTTGCTGCGACGGTCCACGAATGCCAGGTGATCCGGCCCGATCTCGGCCATGACGTCACCCGTACGGTAGTAGCCCTCGCCGTCGAACGCCGTGTCCGTCGCGTCCGGTCGGTGGTAGTAGCCGGGGCTGAGGACCTCGGATTTCACGAGAAGTTCGCCGCGGGGATATGGCCGGTCGGTGCTGAAGTACCCCAGCTCGGGAACGTCGACCAGTTTGTAGTCGATCACCGGGGGCCGAACCACCCGGCCGTCATTGAGCACATTGCCGGTTTCGGTAGTGCCGTAACCGATTGTGAGGTGGATACGCAGACACGTTTCGATGAACGCGGTGAGCTCCGCCGACAACGGTGCGCTTCCGGAAGCTGCCAGAAGCAGGCGCCCGCCGAGCACGTTCTCGCGCACGTGGGCCATCACCTGCGCGCCCAATGATGCGGGATCCGCGGCCGGTGTCCAACGCGCGTCGAATTCGTTCTGGTACCTGCTGAAGATCATCTCGGACACCCGGGGGATCAGCGGAAGCACAGTGGGACGCACCGCGGCGATGTCGTCGAACAACCTCGACATGTCCGGTGCGCCGGCGAAATACGCAGTGCCGCCACTGGCCAGCGTGGTGAAGACCAGCGCCTTCCCGCCGTAATGGCTCATCGGCATGTAGTTGTAGGAAATCACCGGTATGGCAACGGAATTGCGCCAGGTGCCGGCGACCATGCGTTCGGTGTACATCGCGGCCTTGGGAGTCCCGGTGCTGCCCGACGTGTAGGACAGGCCGACGAGCCGGTCGGGGTCGGCAGACGGCAGCGGTGTGGGTGGCGAGGCTGCATGTGGCAGTCGGAGGCCGCGCCGGATGACCTCGTCGAGTGTTTCGATCAGAATCGGGCGTGGAACCTTCGTCAACCGCAACTGGGCCTGCTCGAAAGTGTGGCGAGAAGCGTCGATGCCAGCTCGATGGTCGAAGACGATGATGCGGCGCAGGCCGGGAGCGGTGAGTGCGGCCTCGACCGCGGTAGGCAGTTGATCCGAGCTGACGGCGAGGACCGACGCCCCGGTCTCCGCCAGCACCCCGCTCAGCTGCCCGATGTGCGCACCGTACTGGACCGGGACCGTCACGGCGCCGGTCAGGGCGCAGGCCAGGTCCACGGTGATGTAGTCGGGGCTCGCGAAGCCCAACGTGCAGACGAAATCGCCCGCCGAGATCGGAAATCCGTGGTGGGCATGCCAATCCGTGGCGATCGCATTGATCCGCTGCCAGAGATCCCGGTAGCTGATCGTGTGCGGCGCGGACCCCGTGCACCGGCCGAGTGCTGGCCGCTCGGCATAGCCGGTCATGACCGCCGCGATGATGCCGGGCAGTCCGAGGCCGTCCTCACGGACCGCGGCGGTCACCTCGGGAAGCGGAACGCAACTGCGGAACTGCGGGTCGGCGGCGTACAGTTCCGCAGCGCGCCCGGCCAGTTCCGCCGTCAGATCCGTGCGCAGCGCGCTGCCGCATACGGTGCGAGAGTCGGGCATATCGCAACGTCGAACGGTGCCGACAGGGCGAATGACGCGGGATCGGCCGGATCGGGCCCGAACAACCCGAACCGTGAGAACCGGGCGATCTTCGTGACGCCGTCGTCGTCGAATTTCTGGTCCGGGCCCGGTGTCGTCCGCAGCTTGTACACACTGCACCGGTCCACGGCGCCCTGCACCGGGAGGAAGGGCCGATCCGGCGGGCGCTGGACGTACCGGATCACCCGGGGCGGCAGCTGTTCGGTGGCCGGCCTGATCAACGCGGTGGGTCTGTCCCGGACGATCGGTGCCTGCTGCATGCGAAGCGAGAACGCCCGGATGCTGGGGGATTCGGTCATGGGTGACTCCGTCCGTAGAGATGGTCAATGGGGAGTGCGGCGCATCGGCGACGTGGTGTCAGCCGATGCGCCGCAACGGGTTTCAGAGCAGGCCGCCCAGGATTCCGATTCCGGTGCTGGCGACTTGCTCCCACGGGAAGTCGAATGAGGCTTCGACGCCCGCCTGGTTGGTGAATGCCGCGGCCCCTGCCGGTGTGCGATCGATCGGCGAAGCCTGGGGCGGCAGCATTTCATTTGCTGTACTCATTGATTACTCCTCGTTTGTTGTGCGTTGAACTGACTGAAAACCTGATCTGCTGATTGATTCTCGATTCGCTCCTTTCAGGGGTGAACACGTTCAGTACTTGATCCCCTTCGATGCGTAGCACATCGAACGAGCCAGTCCGGGAAGGTCTCCGCAGCTGACCGAGGCCTGTACGGAGCCTGTTCCGATGCCGCCGCGGGCATCGTCGTCCAGACGCGCGATGCCGGGTCTCTGCGGGGGCAATGCGGCCGCAGCGGTACGGCGAGTAGTGATGTTCATGTTTGCTAACCTCCTGATATCAGGTACTGATGGATGGGAGCCAGCTGTACCGGCCACGGGTCGCTGACGTCGACGGTGGCCTGATAGACCACCCGGGCCCGCCGTTCGTTCTCGGGTGAGAAGAACGTGATCTTGACGTCCCAGCAATCGCAATCGAGCCGACCGAACGGGCTCTTGACCGCACTGATGCTCTCCAGCGAGTACAGGCTGGTGACATCGCCGTCGACCAACTCACCGGCCAGCAGGCCCTTGGCCATCACGTCCGAGAAGATGAAAGCGTTGGTGGCTGTGTAATTGATCGCGCGATCCGCCGACGACGAACCGAGATTACGAAGCTCGTAGTACACCTTGTCGAGCATCTGCCGCAGTTTGAGTTCGGTGCGGGATTCGGCCTTGGACCGGTCGATTCCGAGCTGGTTGGTCAGCTTGTCGAAGTCGATCGCCCCCAGCACCGCCTTGACGAGGTTGTTCTCGTTCCAGGTGTACAGCCCTCGGCGCTGCACGACGATCACCGGAAGGCGTTGCCCGGCGAACGTTGTCACCGTGCGGTTGGTGAGGACACCGGGAAGGGATACCCGAGAGACGAAGTCGTCGTCCTCAGCCGGGAGCACCTGGCAGCGCAGCGCATAGCGCAGCATTTCGTAGACGGCTTCGTGGTAGGTGACCTCGGCCTCGATCGCGTAGATCGGGGTGAGGTTCAGGTTCATCGTCCAGATGAGCTTGGTCGACTCCCACGGGTGCTTGTCCAGGTAGTTGGCGAGCTGGACCGCGTCGTACGGGTTGGGTTCGGTCACGATGGGCGTCTCGTCGGAGCTCTCGGCCGTCGGCATGAGTTGGCGGAAACCGTCGCGGCGGGCTTCGGTACCGAAGTCGAACCCGATATTGCCCAGTGCGAACACGTTTGACACCGGTATCGGGTGAGCTGACTGCGGCGGGGTGGGCGCCTCGTGCGCGGCCGATGCGGCCGTGGCCTCCTGGGATGCGGGGGACCCGCATGCGCAAGGGGCCCCACCGCACGACGGTGCGACTCCGGTCGGTACCGGAACGGCATCGGGAGCTACTGGCGGCGGCCCGGGATTCATCGGCACGGAATCTGGTGGTGTCGCGTCGATTCCTGAACTCGCGACGTGGGGGATCGGTGTGGTAGCCATCTCGGTCACTTTGTCTCCTTGTGTGATCAGCGCGTGTGCGCCGTGAACGTTGAGAATTCCCGCCAGGCAGCGGGGGTCTGAATCTCGGGCACAGGCCAGCGCGCTGGCGATTACTGCCCGTCGCACCTCGGCAACGTCGGCACTACCGCCTCGCCGCCGCTGAGCGGAGAGGAGCAGCGCGGCCAGGGCGCTCACGATCGGGGTGGCGAAACTCGAACCGGTGAGTTCGGCGATCGCGCCGCCCGGTATGGCGCCGGGAATCGCCTCGCCCGGCGCCAGTACCCCGTTGACTGCATACCGTTCACCGAAGTTGCTCGACGGCAACGCAATTCCGTTTCGTCCCAGTGCGCCGACGGCCAGTACGGTGGGCAGAGCGGCAGGTACGTGCAGGCAGTCGCACCCGTCGTTGCCCGCGGCGGCGACGATCAGCACGCCGTTGCGCTCGCACGTCTCGACGGTGCGGGCGAGCAGGGGATCTGCTTCTCCGAGCTCGACGAGTTCGCCACCGCTGATATTGATCACATCCGCCCCGCTCAGCATGGCGCGTTCGATGGCCCGGGCGAGGTCGAGTTGTGAGAGGTGTCCACTGGTGTCGGTGAAGATCGGGACCACCACGCCGCGACAGCCGGCGGCCAGACCCAGCGCTCCGGTGGCCGGTTGCCCGAACACGATGCTGGCCACGTGAGTGCCGTGGCCCGACATCGCGCCGGCGCCGGCCTCGTCGAGGACGAGCGAATCCGCACGGGTGATCCGGGCGTCGGCAAAGCACGGGTGGGCAAGATCGACCGGCCCGTCCAGAATCGCGATACACACCTCGGGGTCGGGAATTACACTGTCCCGCAGTGACTTCAGCTCGGCGAGGATGAAGTCGGTGTCGGCCGCCCGCACGGTCTGCGGTGGCTCGGTAGCCTGCACCTGGTTCATAGCGCAATCGTGCGCGGCAGCCGAGCGTCCCACAATTGGCCTTCGGATGGATCTTGGCCGTGCCCCCTGTGGGGGTGGCGGATGTACCGACCGGCCAACTCGGCCTATATCTTTCGGTCGATTTCTCATCCCCGGCGTTGACATTGCCGACCGCACAGCAGTAGCACGAAAGACATGGCATCAAAGCGGAGCAAGAGAAGCATCGAGCAGATGCGTCAGGATCTGTTCGCGGTCAAGGAGCGTCAGGACGGACTGCGGGCCGAGCACCGCAGGCTGATCTGCGAGCTCGACCTCAACTCGGGTGGTGAGTCGGCCATCCTTCGAGAGCAGCGCCGGTGGAATACCTGCCCGCCTCCGTTGCGCCTATATGTCCGGCCCGCGCCGGCGCAGACTCTCTGATTCTCGGCTCGTCCGCGCCGTGGCCGAGCTTGCGGGCCACATAGGCCCGGCGCCGCACGCCGAGTTTGCAGATCACGTTGTGGACATGGCTTTTCACCGTGCCGGGGGAGATGTGCAGGTGGTCGGCGATCTCCTTGTTGGTCAGCCCGTGTGCCAACAGTCGGGCGACTTCCTGCTCCCGCTCGGTGAGGCAGCTGCTCTGCCCGCGTCGGCCGCCGTTGGCCTCGATCCCGCGAAGCAGGGCGCCGGAGATCTCGTCGGAGCAGTGCGCCGCACCCCGGGACACATTGACCAGGGCGTGGCACAACTGGTCGACGGATGCGTTACGACCGACCAGTCCTGCTGCGCCCGCGCTTGCCCAGGCCATCGCCTGACCGGGATCGTCATCGAGTGCGACCGCGATCAGTTTTCGTGGCGGGTCGCAGCGGCGTAGCGCTGCTGCGGACTCCAGCGCCAAACGGGTGCTGACCTCGATCACCACGATGTCGACGGGGGGGTCGATCCGCGCCAGGTCGCCCAGTGCGGCTGTGGCATCGGCCGCGGTGCCCACCATTTCGAATCCTGGGATGCGGTGGATCCATTCGGAGAGCAGTTCGGTCCAGGCCCTTACCGCGACGATGGCGAAGACGTGGTGTCGCATGATGTGTTCGCCGGGTCAGATCTGCTGGTACAGGGGGAAGTTCGGGGCCAGTTGAAAATTCGACTCAAGCGTATTCATGGCACTTCCCCTACTGCCCCGAGTGACTGGCGTGTCAACCGATGGTAGGGAACCCCCCGACCCGCGGTATCGAGTAATCGACTACGTGAGTTTTCCGATGTGCGGCCGCGACGGGACCGAGGGGGTGAGCGCGTGGGTGCGCTCCGTTTCCGGATTCGGGTAGTCGGCTACTCGTGCCGTGTGGCCGGAATCGAGCCAGGATCGTCAGCATGTCGATTCGGCGCACGATCGCCTCCACAATGCCCGATCCTGTGTCTAATGCCTTCTACAGGATCGAGCACAGTTCCGAGGTGTCGTGGTGAGTCCTTCTGACAGTGAACTCTGGGCCGATCGGGTGCAGTGCGCCCTGTCGGACCTGGCGGCCAAGGAGATCGACGCAAGTCCGCAAAAGCTGCTTGAGGCGGTGGCCGCCCGGTTCGCTTCACGGTTCGACCCCGACGATCGCCTCGGCGTAGACGGGGCCCCCCGGTGGCACCGCAGTGTGGACGCTGCCGTCGATCAACTGGTGCACCAGAAACTGGCGACGCGGCGCAGGCCGGGGAAGAAGGCCGGGGCTGATGCGGCGCAGCCGGTTGTGCGGTTGACCCCGGCCGGCCGGACCGCTGCCGAGCAGGCGTGCGCGCAGGCGATGACGCCGCCCGAGCGAGCTCGCACGGTGGCGCCGGCCCCGACCGAGCAGCCACCGCATCGCGACCTGTTGGTGGCCGGGGTGATCACCCCGCCGCTGCGGGAGAAGTTCGTGGTGGGTCCCGGCGAGGACCCGGAGAAGGCTCGGGAAACATTGTGGCCGATCATGATCGAGCTGAACCTGCGCTACGCCGAAGGCGTGGCGGCAGCGGTGGCGCGGGTGCGTGAGCTGTGGCGACTGCTGGACGGACCAGGCGAACCGCTCGAGGTGGCCGACCAGTTCATGGTCGGCGAGTTGACGACCAGGCAGATCGAGGGCCTGGTTTCGGCGGATTCCGTCCCGCAGAGCTGGCCCGAGCGAGCGGTCTACCGGATCTGGCCGGACTTCGATGCCCACCCCCAGATCGATGCCTCTGGCAACACCGTCAAGGCGGTCCCGGCGCAGCGGGCCTTCGCCTGCTATGGGTCAGGAATCGTCTGGGCGGTGGTCGATTCCGGAATTGACGAGACACATCCGCACTTCACCGACCATGCCACCGTGAGCGATCCCACGGTGCACGACCTGCACCGGGATTTCACCGTCTCCGGTGGTGAGAAGGCGTTCGCGCCGAGCGCCCTGCAGGATGCCGACGGGCACGGATCTCACGTCGCGGGCATCATCGCCGGAGGGCTGGTCGGCAAGACCGCCGACGATGTGTACGTGGCCGAGAAGCGCTTCAATGTCGGTGCACCCGAAGGCGATATACCCATCCTGCAGAAGCGGGTGGTCAGCGATCCCACTCGGCTGGCGGGGATGGCTCCGGAGGCCAAGCTGGTCAGTCTCAAGGTGTTGGGTCCAGGCGAGAAGGCCTCGCGGGTGAGCCGGGTGATGCGCGCCCTCGCCTACGTCCGGGAAGTCAACGCGGCGAGCGAGCGGATGCCACGCATCCACGGTGTGAACCTGAGCCTGGGATACGAGTTCGCGGCGGAATGGTTCGCGTGTGGGCAGAGCCCGCTGTGCATCGAGGTCGACAAGACCGTGCGGTCGGGGGTGATCGTGGTTGCCGCGGCGGGCAACAGCGGATACGTGTCGCTCAATCCGCTGTTCACCACCGACGTCACGAAATTCAGCGCGGGCATGACGATCAACGACCCCGGCAACGCCCAGCGGGCGATCACCGTGGGGTCGACGCACCGCGACGCCCCGCACACCTCCGGAGTCTCCTACTTCTCGTCCAAGGGGCCGACCGGCGATGGTCGGTGCAAACCCGATCTGTTGGCTCCCGGTGAGCGCATCACGTCGGTCGCGGCAGGCAAGTTCCGCAGCGATGTGCTGCGGCAGACCGACGCTCCGCCGCAGAGCGCGGCGATCTACGTCGAGGCCACCGGGACAAGCATGGCCGCGCCGCACGTATCCGGTGCGGTTGCGGCGTTTCTGTCCGTCCAGCGCGAACTCATCGGCAACCCCGAGGAGATCAAACGCATCTTCACCGAATCGGCTACCTCCCTCGGCCGTGACCCGGCATTCCAGGGCGGCGGTCTGCTGGATCTGATGCGTGCGTTGCAGTCCGTCTGACGAGTTCATTCACGAGTCTCAAGGAGTCGACATGACCGAATCCATCAAGGGCAGGCCGTTGTGGCGGTTGGTATTCGACGCCGACGGTGATGTCGATGAGGCAACGCTGGCCGAGCTGCGGGATGGCGTCGGTGCGGAGGGAATCACCGACCTGGTGCTCTTTTCGCACGGCTGGAACAACGACGAGGCGGCGGCGGAGTCGTTGTATGCCCGCTGGTTCGGGCTGCTGGCCGACCAGCTCGATCCGGACCGCAAGGTCGGTTTCGTCGGTATCCGCTGGCCGTCGCAACTGTGGCGCGACGAACCGATCCCGGACTTCGACGATGCGCCGGCAGGCAACGGCGGGGGTGCCGCCGCGCTGGACGAGCGGGCGGTGACGGTGGCCGGGCCGGCCACCATCGATCCCGCCGAGCTGAGGGATCTCAAGGACATGTTCCCCGACGGCAGCGAGCATCTGGATGCCATCGCTGCATTGTTGGAACAACCGCCAACCGCTGAGCGGGCCGGAAAGATGTTCGAGGAGTTACGGAAGTTCAACGCGGCCACGAAAACCGGCTTCGACGACGGTGAGGAGGACAAGCCGGTGCAGGTCCCGGGCATGCTCGACGAACAGCGCCCGCCTGTCGACGTCTTCAACAAGTTCGCCGACCGGTTGGCCGACGGCGGCGTGCAGTTCGGCAACGGCGGGGGCGGTGAGGCCGGTCTCGGCGATCTGGGCAGCAAGATCTGGCACGGTGCCAAGGAAGTCCTGCGCCAGCTGAGCTACTGGAAGATGAAGAACCGTGCCGGTGTCGTCGGCAAAAAGGGACTGGGCCCGGCAATCGATGGCCTGGTCGGCGCCCACCCGAATCTGCGGATTCATCTGGTCGGCCACAGCTTCGGTGCCCGGCTGGTGTCGTTCGCGCTCGACGGGATCGCCGATCGGACACCGTCAGCGGTGAAATCGGTGACTCTGCTGCAGGGTGCGTTCTCCCGGTTCACCTTCACCAAGGGGCTGCCGTTCCGGGACGGGGATGGCGCCCTGGTCGGTCGGCTGGCCCGGATCGACGGTCCGATGGCCGTCTGCTTCTCCAGCCATGACAAGGCATTGGGGACGTTCTACCCGCTGGCGTCACTGACGGCCGGCGAGGATGCGGCCGGCGTCGAGGATCCCTTGGCGCGCTGGCGGGCCATGGGGGCGCTCGGGGCGTTTCGCACCGACATACTGCCCCTGGACGATGAGGGCACGACGTACCCGTTCCAGCCCGGTCAGATCCTGAGTCTGGATTCGTCGGACGTGGTGGCCAAGGAGGACGGCCCATCGGGTGCGCACAGCGACATTTTCCACAAGGAACTCAGTTGGGTTGCCGCGACTGCCGGCAAGATGAACTCGGCTTGAGCCCCCCTGTCATGTGTGCCTATGCGGCAATCAGCTTGAGAGGCAAGTGTTCGTGGCGGCGGATGATGTTGTTGACCGCCCATGTGGGGGCACCCGCTGGCTCGATCCGGTCCACGCGCTCGAGCAGCGCCCGCAACATCGCGATTGTTTCCAAGCGCGCCAGGCCCTGACCGGCGCAAGCGTGGGCACCGTGTCCGAAACCGACGTGACGGCCGGCGTCACGTCGGATGTCGAAGACCGCTGGGTTTTCCCATTCGCGTTCGTCGCGGTTGGCCGAGGCATAGATCACCAGGACTCGCGCGCCCCAGGGGATTGGCACTCCAGCGATTTCAGTGTGCTGCGCCGTGCACCGCGCAAAGGCGCGCAGCGGTGGCTCGTAGCGGATGGTTTCATTGACGGCGTTTGGCAAGAGGTCGGGTTCGTCCTTGAGCAGTTGCCACTGGTCGGGATGGTTGGCGAAGAGATTCAGCGCATTGGCGATAGCGCTCATGGTGGTATCGATCGATGGGGCGATGTAGTCGACGAGCAACGGCGGACACTCCTTGTGCGCCAGTTTGCCTTCGTCCGCGGCGGCAAGCAGCTCATCCGCCATGCTGCCCTCGATGACGTCGCGCTCGCGGACCACGCGTTGGGCGAACCGCAGCATGCGCATGGTGTTGGGTACCGCCTTGATCGCCTGCCAGTTGAGCGGACCGAGTACGTCGAATGTTGCTCCGGCCCAGGCAACCAGGTGATCGCGTTGATCGCGCGGCCAACCGATGAGGTCGGGTACGACGGCCAGCGGGAGCGCGGCCGCGAGGTCGTTGACGCCGTCGATCTGGCCCTTGCCGAGCGCAGTTTCGACGACGTTACGGGCCGTGTCGTCGACGGTGTCGCTGATGGCACGCAGAGCCCGTGGCAGCATGCGGTGCGCGACGCGCTTGCGGCGTTGTTCGTGCTCGACACCGTCGCTGTTGAGCGTGGTGCCGTACGACATTCGGTTGGTGATCGGATTGAGTGCCACACCGTGACCCGAGAGAAAGGTCTTGTCGTCGCGTAGCACCGATTTGCACTCGGCGTAACGCGGCACCGCATACGCCCGTTGCTTCGCCAGCCACACCACCGGACCGAGGTCACGCATTCTCTGATAGTGGGGGTAGGGGTTGGTGATGGCGTCGACAGAGTAGATGTCGGGTTCGTAGATGGGGAGGCCGGTGGGTGGGCGTCGCATTGATGGTCCTCTCATGACTGTGGGCGGTGGACGAAGAGTCCGCCGCTGTTGCTCAGAAGTACGACACCCGCCGTCCCATGAGTATCCGTTGCCCGTATGGCTTCGCTGATGGCGGCGTCGACGTAGTCGTCGGTGAGGAAGTGCGCGTGGACGTCCACCAGGGGAGTGGATGACATGGGCGATCGCCTAACTGGTCTGGATGGGTGGCTGGGCATTGCGTGCCCGAGTGGACGACATGAACCCCGGTATGGCCGCACACAGTTTCCCTACGTCGCGGCCCGAGCACATGACTGTGCGGTCAGGCCGGACGACAGCGGCGGTGGCGTGGCCTCGGTGTAGCCACCGCTCCAACTCGCCGCCGGGTTCGGCGACATGAACCTCGATGCCGCGCTCATCGAGCACGGTGAGTTGATAGGCCAGGGGAAGCGTGGTGGTGACGAGTGCAAAGCTGTTGCCCAACACTGTGTCCAGGCGCTGCCCATCGGCCAGAATCGGGTTGGGGCACAGGGTTCCGGCGAGGTGGCGGGGCCTGCGGCTTCTGATGACCAATGCCGACTCGTGCAGGCGGGGGGTGGTGCCGTCGGTGAGCTTGTCGCGAAGGCCGGGTATCAGCCGCAGCCGGGGTGCGACGGTGCGCCGCACCATGTTTCCGACGTGCCCGCCGGCTGTCATTGCCCACCCCATGGCCAACGCCAGGCCGATCATGCTGCGCGTGTGAGGTTTCCGCTCTTGTTCGTAGGTCGCCAGCAATGCCGCGGGTAGCTCTCCGTTGATGATGCCGGCGAGTTTCCACGCCAGGTTCATCGCGTCGCGCAGGCCTGCTCCCATGCCTTGCCCGATGAAAGGCGGTGTGAGGTGGGCTGCGTCGCCGAGGAGGAGCGCATTACGGTCCCGCCAGCTGTCGGCGATTTGTGCGCGAAAGGTGTACTCGGTCACGCGTAGGAGCTCGAGTTGATCGTCGGCGAGATCGCCGACCCATGGGGCGATCAGGGGCCGCAGAGTCGCCATCGTGCTGAAGTCGGCTGCGGATTCCGAAGGCAGCAGCCGAAATTCCCAGCGGTAGCGGTCGGGCCCGATCCGCATGTAGGTCGCAGCCCGAACGGGATCGCATACCTGATGCACACCGTCCCACTGATCGAGCTCGGCCTCGGTGATCACGTCGGCGACCAGCCAGCGCTGCTCGAAGCGCAGGTCTTCCATGGCGGCACCGATGGCGGCTCGCACGATGCTGTTGGCGCCGTCGCAGCCCAACACGTAGCGGGTTTCGACGACGTGCTGAGTTCCGGTGGCGCGGTCGGTGTAGGTCACCCGCACGCGGCCCGGTTCGTGCTGGGTGACGGCGGTGACCTCGGAATTGCCGCGCAGCTCCACATTTGGGCGCTTGGTCATGTTGGCGCGCAGCAACTCTTCCAGCACGGGTTGGTCGAACATGTTGGCCTGGGGGAAGCCATGCCTGCTGCGGGCGGGGTCGCGGTCGAACTGTGCCAGCGTGCGGTGGTTCTGATCGAGCAGGCGCAACCCGAGCGCTGGTCGGGATATCGCGGCGAATTCTTCGGCCACGCCGAGGCGGGCGAGAATACGATGAATCTCGTCATCGAGGTGGACCGCGCGTGGCTGGGGATAGACCGATTTCCAGCGGTCGAGAACCAGCGTCGGCACGCTGTAGTCCGCGAGCAATGTCGCCGCGGTGATGCCGGTCGGCCCCGCCCCGACGACGACAACGGGCACGGATTTCGTCGGATGGCCCGGTACAGCCGTATCCATGTCGGACTTCAGCGTCGACGAGGTCGCGGAGGTGTGGCATAGCGCGGCCACAACAGGCCCGCGTTCACGCGTACCGCACCGAGGTGCGCTGGGTGCCGAGGTCGATGGCACCGTCGTCGGTAGTCACCGACAGTTCCACGACGTCCCCGTGCCGCAGATACTTGGGATTGCCGGCTTGACGCGAGAAGAACGCCTTCCACTTCATGGCCGGCGGCAGCAGCGATCCGATGATCTCGACAGGCTTGGGCGGCGCGCTCAAGGCCGTACCCGCAGGCGTGCCGGTCAAGACGAGGTCACCGGGACTGAGGTGTTGGAACCGGGCCAATGACTGCAGTGCCTGTAGGGGTTTGTAGATCATGTCGCCATCGACCAGCATGTTTTGGCGAACCTCACCGCTCACCCGCAGTTCCAGGCGCAGGTCGCCGAACCGCTTGAGCTCGTCAGCCGTCAACAAGACCAGGGCCGGGCCGACCGGCGTGAATGTCGGGTACGACTTGGCTTCATAGAATTGCGTTTGCGGAAGCTGAATATCCCGGGCGGAGACATCGTTGGTGACGACCAGGCCGGCGACATGGTCGGCGAGGTTCGACTCGGTCACCTCGGCGCCGACGGGCAGCTCGCGTCCGATGACCAGACCGATCTCCACCTCGTAGTCGAGAAACTTGACGTGCTGCGGCTTGACGATGTCGTCGAACGGGCCACTGATGGAACCCGACGTCTTGCGAAAAAAGGTGAGCGGGATGGTCTTTGGGTCCATGCCGGCGTCTTTGACATGCGAGGCGAAGTTGGTCATCTGGGCGACCACCCGGCAGGGAGCGGTCACGGGGGAGAGCAGATCGAGGCTGTCGACAGGCACCGCCTCCCCGCTACGCGTCGCGGCGTCTATGGCGGCCCGATCGGCGAGCAGCGCTCCGGTGGTCGTGGCCGAGGTGTCGATTCGCACGGCACCGGTGGCGGTCTGGACCCACCAGGCGTCGGCGGTGCGCAGGATTGAGATGGTCATGAGTTCGCTACTTTCAGCAGGCCGATGAGGCGGTTGATATCGAATTCGTTGTCGCCTCGCAGGGCTGCGAAGATCGACTGTGCTTCGTGCGGTAGGGATTTCGGGGTTGTGCCGAGGAAGTCTTTGCTCGCCGGTGGTCCCCACTGGGCCAGGCCCGAGGCGGTGAACGGGGCCCAACCCGGTTCAAGGGTCGAGTCGAACAGGTCGCCATCGGTGAAGTGCTCGACCATGAAGCCATCGGGATCACGCCAGTAGTCGAAGAGCTGACTGCCCTGGATGTGTCGCCCGATTCCCCAGGACCGGAAATATCCTCGCTCCGTGAGGTATTCGCCGCCGGCGGCCAGCGCGTCGAGATCGCATACCTGATAGGCCGAGTGCACGTAGCGGTTCTGTGGTCCGAGGGCCAGCGCCAGCGTGTGGTGGTCAGCGGGCGTTGCGCCTCTGTCGCATCGAATGAAGCTCATGGTCGGTCCCCGGCTGCGCTGACCCGGGAAGTAGAGGAAGTCACTGACGATCATGCCGAGGGTGTCGAGATACCAGTCCAGCGTCGCAAGGTATTTCGTCGACTGCATGACGAGGTGACCGAGCCGTTGCACCGCGGTCGGCTCCCGACGTGGGCGCTGGGTGGTGTTGATGCGGTGAATGTCGTGTCCCATGTTGTAGCGGTGCGGAGTCTGTGAAGGCAACGGGTCGAGGGCGTGTATCCCAGACACCACGTGCACCGGCACCCCGCTTGGGTCGATCAGATCGACCGCCATGCCGCCGATGGCTGCGGGCAGCGGCCTGGTTCGTGCGCCGGTCGCGGTGGCCAGCCGCAGCAGGTCCGCTTCGTCGGCAGCGGCAAATGCGACCCCGAGGAACCTGCTCCGGGTGCCGCGGCGCACGATCACGCACGGCGCGGTCGAATCGCTGCCACGCAGGTGCAGTTCCTCGTCGGTTCGCAGCGAGGTGGCGAAACCGAAGGCGACCGCGAACGTCTCGGCCCGCTGAAGGTCCGGTTTCTCGAATTCCAGCCAGGCGATGTCAGCCACCTTGATCACGGGATTGCGGGAGCGTCCGCAGTGCTCACCTTTCCGGGCACCCTGCTCGCTGTGGAGCTCGTTGTGTGCGCCGACCAGGTCGTTCATCGCTGACCCCTTTCATTCTGACGAAATCGTCACATGCGATGCAATGCTCAGTCAAGAGATTCTGACGAAATCATCAAAACTGATAGACACTGCTATTCTGAGCCGGTGAGCGCAGTGCAGGATGAGCCGGTCAACCGCCTGGAACGGCGGAAACAGCGCACCCGCGCAGCCCTGATCCAGGCGGCGCAGGCGCTGATCGCCCAGGGCAGACTCAACGTGCCGGTCCTGGAAATCACGCAGGCGGCAGACGTCGGAATGGGTTCGTTCTACAACCACTTCGACAGCAAGGAAGCGCTGTTCGCGGCCGCCGTAGCCGATGTGCTCGACAACCACGGCGCGCTGCTCGATCAACTCACCGAGTCGATCGACGACCCGGCCGAAAAATTTGCCTGCAGCTTTCGGATGACCGGTCGGCTGTTTCGGCGCCGCCCGCAGGAGAGTCAGATCCTGCTGGTCAATGGCCTCAGCCTTATTGGCTCAGACCGCGGCCTGGGTCCACGCGCATTACGGGACATCGCGGCCGGCGTCGCCGCCGGCCGATTCACCGTTGACGATCCCAAATTGGCCCTGGCCGTCGCTGCCGGGGCACTTCTCGGGCTGGGCAAACTCCTGCAAACAGAGCCCGAACGCGACGACGCGGCGGCCGCAGATCGGGTTACCGAAGATGTATTACGAATGTTCGGACTGCCTGCCGAGGAAGCACGTCAGATCTGTCAGCGGTCGCTTCCCGGCCTTGACAGCAGTGGAGAATCTCCTCACCGCGATGGCCGGACCGATCCGTAATTGAGGTCGGGGTCAGCCGCTGCGGTGGAATCTGTTGTGGCCGTTGAGGGTTTGACAGCTGCCTTGCGCCGTCGTGCTCCGCTCAACGCATCCATTGGCCATGAAAAGAGGCGAGCGTTCATCTCGCTCGCCTCACGCTGTGTCCGAGGGGGGACTTGAACCCCCACGCCCGTTAATAGGGCACTAGCACCTCAAGCTAGCGCGTCTGCCATTCCGCCACTCGGACTCGACCGACCACTCGGGGTCGGGCGCCTAAGGTTATCGGATTGAGTGCCCTAGACCCAAACCGGCGTCTCGGTGGTACGAATGTGACTGTGACTGTCCCCGCCTCCAGCGCAGACGAGGTGGTCGACCTCGTCAGCAAGCTCATCCGATTCGACACCTCCAACACCGGTGACCCGGCCACCACCAAGCCCGAGGCCGACTGTGCGGAATGGGTCGCCGACCGGCTCCGCGAGGTCGGCTACACGACCGAATACGTCGAGGCCGGAGCACCCGGCCGCGGCAACGTCTTTGCCCGGTTGCCCGGTGCCGACCGATCCCGCGGCGCCCTGATGATCCACGGGCACCTCGACGTCGTGCCGGCCGAGCCCGCCGACTGGAGCGTGCACCCGTTCTCGGGTGCCGTGAAGGACGGCTATGTCTGGGGCCGCGGCGCGGTGGACATGAAGGACATGGTCGGCATGACCATCGCGGTGGCCCGGCATTTCAAACGGTCCGGCATCGTCCCGCCCCGAGACCTGGTGTTCGCGTTCGTCTCCGACGAGGAACACGGCGGCACCTACGGCGCCAACTGGCTGGTGGACAACCGGCCCGACCTGTTCGACGGCGTCACCGAGGCGATCGGTGAGGTGGGCGGGTTCTCCCTGACCGTGCCCCGAAAGGACGGCGGAGAGCGCCGGCTCTACCTGATCGAGACCGCCGAGAAGGGGCTGGCCTGGATGCGGTTGACCGCCCGCGGCCGGGCCGGTCACGGCTCGATGGTGCACGACAACAACGCCGTGACGGCCATCGCCGGTGCCGTCGACCGGCTGGGTCGCCACCAGTTCCCGCTGGTGCTCAACCCGGCCGTGGAACAGTTTCTCAGCGCGGTGGCCGAGGAGACCGGTTACGACTTCGACGTGAACTCGCCGGACCTGGACGGGACCATCGCCAAGCTCGGCGGGGTGGCCCGGATCGTGTCGGCCACGCTGCGCGACACCGCCAACCCGACCATGCTCAAAGCGGGCTACAAGGCCAACGTGATTCCCGCATCGGCGGAGGCCGTGATCGACTGCCGGGTCCTGCCGGGCCGCAAGGAGGCCTTCGAGCGTGAGGTCGACGAGTTGATCGGCCCCGACGTCACGCGCAGCTGGGAGCGGGACCTGCCGTCGTACGAGACCACGTTCGACGGTGATCTGGTGGACGCGATGAACGCGGCGATCCTGGCGATGGATCCCGAGGCCCGCACCGTGCCCTACATGATGTCGGGTGGGACGGACGCGAAGTCCTTCCAGCGGTTGGGGATTCGCTGCTTCGGCTTCGCCCCGCTGCGGCTACCGCCGGACCTGGACTTCGCGGCGCTGTTCCACGGTGTCGACGAGCGGGTGCCGGTGGACGCGCTGCAGTTCGGCGCGGGCGTTCTGGAACACTTTTTGCGGAACTGCTGACCGCACTACGACATCAGCTGGTTACACGAACTGACTACGAGAGGGAACCATGACCACATCTCCGTACGACAACCTGCCGAAGCTGCCGACGTTCACCCTGACCTCCGAATCGGTCACCGACGGTCAGCCGCTGGCCAACGACCAGGTCAGCGGGATCATGGGAGCCGGCGGTGCAGACGTCTCGCCGCAGCTGAGCTGGTCGGGCTTCCCTGCGGAGACCAAGAGCTTCGCCGTCACGGTGTACGACCCCGACGCCCCGACCGCCTCGGGCTTCTGGCACTGGGCGGTGGCCGATCTGCCCGCCACGGTGACCGAGCTGCCGGCCGGCGCCGGGGATGGGGGCGACCTGCCCGGTGGCGCCGTCACGCTCACCAATGACGCGAGCCTGCGGCGCTACCTGGGTGCGGCACCGCCCGCCGGTCACGGCCCGCACCGCTACTACATCGCGGTCCATGCGCTGCCGGTGGAATCGTTGGAGCTGCCCGAGGGTGCCACCCCGGCCTACCTGGGCTTCAACCTTTTCGGTCAGGCGATCGCCCGTGCCGTCATCCACGGCACCTATGAACAGCACTGAGCAGAAGTAGCAATTCTGCGGGCGCGGCGGGGTCAGCGTGTAGCTGATCCCACCGCGTCGCTCAGCGAAGCGAACCCGCCGGCGTGCAACCGCTCGGCCACGCCGTCGTGGATCTGCTTGGCCCACAATCCGCCGCCGTAGATGAACCCCGTGTAGCCCTGGAGAAGCGTCGCCCCGGACGTGATCCGCTCCCACGCGTCGTCGGCGGTTTCGATGCCGCCGACGCTGATCAGCACGAGCTTGTCGCCCACCCGCCGGTACAACTGGCGCAGCACCTGCAGCGACCGGTGCGCCACGGGGCGTCCCGAGATTCCGCCGGTGCCCAGGCCGGCGACCCCAGGCGTGGCCAGCCCGTCCCGCGAGATGGTGGTGTTGGTGGCAACAATTCCGGCGAGGCCCAATTCGACTGCCAGATCAGCGATTTCGTCGATGTCGGCATCGGAGAGGTCGGGGGCGATCTTGACCAGCACGGGCTTGTGCGTCTCGGCCTTGACCGCCGCCAGGATCGGCCGCAGCGATTCCACCGCCTGCAGGTCCCGCAGTCCGGGGGTGTTGGGGGAGCTGACGTTGACGACGACATAGGCGGCCAGTGCGCTCACCAGCCGGGTGCTCTCGGCATAGTCGGCCACCGCGTCCTCGGGTGGCGTCACCTTGGTCTTGCCGATGTTCACCCCGATCGGCACGTCGGGGGTATACCGGGCCAGTCGGATGGCCAACGCCCCGGCGCCCTCGTTGTTGAAGCCCATCCGGTTGAGCAGCGCGTGGTCGTCGGGCAGCCGGAACAGCCGCGGTTCGGGGTTGCCCGGTTGTGGTTGCGCCGTCACGGTACCGACCTCGGCATACCCGAAGCCGAGCGCGCCCCAGGCCTGCAGGCCACGGCCGTCCTTGTCGAACCCGGCGGCCAGCCCCATCGGCCCCGGGAAGCGCACCCCGAACACCGTGCTGGCCAGT
The DNA here is from genome assembly GCF_001665785.1 of Mycolicibacterium peregrinum. Lineage (GTDB taxonomy): Bacteria > Actinomycetota > Actinomycetes > Mycobacteriales > Mycobacteriaceae > Mycobacterium > Mycobacterium peregrinum_A. Next base: position 119,642 of record NZ_LZSO01000033.1, on the reverse strand, counting down.
ACGGGATCGGTGGGCGCCAACCGTCGCCCCAGCGCCCGACGCAGGAAGGCGGGGCCGGTCACCGTGCGCAGCAGGGCGAACACCCACAGGTGGATCCGTTCCGGGGGCACCAGGAACAGCGCCCGCCGCAGGGCCGCGTAGATCACAGCGAAGGCGCCTGGGGAGTACCCGGCATGGATGACGCGGATTTCTTGCGGCGCAACAGCACCCGTCGGCTCCCATCTGTGTAGGCCCGCACCCGGGTCAGTTCCCAGCCGCGGTACTCAGCCTCGATCGACAAGCGGATCGAGGCGCTGATCCTCGTGACATCCGGCGGTAGCCGCAGCGGGATCCAGTCGTATTCCTCGGAATGGTCCTCGGCGACGACCTTGTCCCATCCCGGGGGCATGCGGCCCTGCTGGATGGTGGTCATGGGCGACCCGACGCGCTGCCGATCACCTGAACCCCCGCTCCCGACCCCGACACCACGTAGAGGGTGTCGGTCTTGTCGTCGTAGGCCAGGGAGTTCGGTTGCTGCACGGTTCGATAACGCACCTTTTCCACCGGTATGCCGGTGGAGAGATCGTAACCAATCACGTTGTTGGTCGCGGTTTGCGACACCCAGGCCAGCTTGTCGGATCCGGCCAGGCCGTAGGGCGCGGCGGGCACCGGGTAACGCTGCCGCATGATCAGCGGATCTGCACCGAACACCAGTAGCTCGTCGCCGCGGGTGTCGGCGACGAGGACCCGCCCGCGCGCGTCGGCGGCAAGGGTGGTGGCGCCTTCGCCGGCCCGCAGCGCCTGCGCGGCCTTGGTCCCGCTGGGGTTGACGGCCGTCACCGAGGTCTGGCCGCGGTCCAGCACCACCGCGGTGTTTCCTTGTGTGACAAGCGAATCGACCCGCGCGAAGATCTTGAGCTGGGCAGCCACGGTGTGGTCGCCGCCCAGCGTGTAGACCGCTCCGTCGGCGCTGCCCAGCACCGGATTGCCGTCGGCGCGCAGTGCGATGGCCGTGAAGTCGACACCCTGTGCGCCCTCCACGTCGATTTTGCTGGCCTTGGCGTCGGTCAGGCCGACCCGGAAGTATCCGCCGCGGGTGGATGCCAGGACATCACCCTTGCCGTCGACGCTGAGCGCGGTGGCCGCGGGCATCAGTGTCACCTCGCGCGGTGCCCCGCCGGCGGCCAACAGGCTGAGCGTCGACTGGCCTTCTGACGCGGGGGTCAGAACGGCCAGTGTGCCGGTTGCTGGGTCGAATACCGCACTCACAGCATGCCCGCGCAATTGTCGGATCTGGCCGTCCGGCGCGGCGGTGACGGGGGGCGAAACCGCAGCCTGAGCGGGCTCGATGGTGGGCGGCGGGGTGTCGGCGGGGTTGGACGTGCAGCCCGCGGTGAGCAGCAGGGCCAGCGCAAGGAGGCCGGCGCGAACTGGCTGACCTGCAAGGATTGGGCGCAACGGAGGGCTCTCGGTCGGAATCGGATGGTCGGTGACGTGCAGGAATCCAGTCTAGGCATGGCGCTGGATCTGAAATGGTCGCGTCTGCAACCATCGCGGCATAAGTAGAGGTATGGTTCGACCATGACCCTCGCCGCAGACCGGGAACTGGGCACTCGAGAGTTTGCTATGGAGGATATTTCCACTGGTGTACACGCCAGTGGGTTTGGCCAAGTTGGCGATGGCCGGAGTTTTTCTTTCCACATCGAGCGTCAGCAACTCGTGATCGAGGTCTACCGCCCGCGGCTGTCCGGCCCCGTCCCGGTCGAGGACGATGTGGTGGCGATGGCCACCCGCAAACTGACCGATATCGACCTCTCTGATGAACGCAGCCTCTCGGCAACGGTCCGGGACGCGGTAGCCGACGCGCAACGGGTTTCGCGCGCCACTCGCTGACGCATCGCACTGCCCGCGTCACGGTACGGTCGTCGTCGTGACTGACGTCGGTGCCATGTCCTGGCTGCAAGTGGTTGTGTTGTCGATTGTCCAGGGGCTCACCGAGTTTCTGCCGGTCTCGTCCTCGGGACACCTCGCGATCACCTCCCGGGTGTTCTTCGACGACGATGCGGGTGCGTCGTTCACGGCTGTCACCCAGCTCGGCACCGAGCTGGCGGTGCTGGTGTACTTCGCCAGGGACATCGGCCGGATCATCAAGGCCTGGTTCGCGGGGCTGTTCGATGCGGCACACCGGTCCTCCGACTACTGGCTGGGCTGGTGGGTGATTCTCGGCAGCATTCCGATCGGGGTGTTCGGCCTGCTGTTCAAGGATGAAATCCGTACCGGCGCACGGAATCTGTGGCTGGTGGCCTCGGCGCTGATCGTGTTCTCGGCGGTGATCGCCGCGGCCGAGTACTACGGCAGGCAGGTGCGCCGCGTGGAGCAGCTGACCTGGCGCGACAGCATCATTGTCGGCCTGGCCCAGTGCCTGGCCCTGGTGCCGGGGGTCTCCCGCTCGGGCGCGACCATCAGCGCCGGGCTCTTCCTTGGCATGGAGCGCGAGCTGGCTGCCCGGTTCGGCTTTCTGCTCGCGATCCCCGCGGTGTTCGCCTCCGGCATCTTCTCGCTGCCCGATGCCTTCCACCCGGCCGGAGACGGAATGAGCGCCAGCGGCGCCCAACTGTTGGTGGCCACCGTGATCGCGTTCGTCGTCGGCTTCGCGGCCATCGCCTGGTTCCTGAAATTCCTGGTGTCGCACAGCATGTACTGGTTCGTCGGCTACCGGGTGGTGCTGGGAGTGGTGGTGCTGGCCCTGCTGGGCACCGGGGTGGTCGCCGCGCAGTGACCCCGACCGTGCAAGCTGAACTGTGACCGACAAGCGCTGGCGCAAGGAGCCGATATGACCGTGATCCTGCTGAGGCACGGCCGCTCGACCTCGAACACCGCGCACACCCTGGCGGGCCGGAGCGAGGGCGTCGACCTCGACGAGCGCGGTACCGAACAGGCCGCCGGCCTCGTCGCGCGCATCGGGGAGCTGCCGGTGACCGCGATCGTGCACTCTCCGCTGCTGCGTTGTGTACGCACGGTGGCGCCGCTGGCCGAGGCGCTGTCCTTGGAGCCGGTCGTCGACGAACGGCTGACCGAGGTGGACTACGGCAGCTGGACCGGGCGCGCCATCGGCGAACTGATGAAGGAACCCCTGTGGTCAGTGGTCCAGCAGCAGCCCAGCGCGGCGGTGTTCCCCGATGGCGAGGGGCTGGCCCAGGTTCAGGCCCGGGCGGTCGCCGCGGTGCGGGAACGCGACCGCGCGTTGGCCGAGGAGCACGGTGCCGACGTGCTGTGGCTGGCGTGCACACACGGTGACGTGATCAAGGCGGTGCTCGCCGACGCGTTGGGGGTACACCTGGACGGGTTCCAGCGCATCACCGCGGATCCGGCATCGATGAGCGTGATCCGCTACACCGAGCTGCGCCCGTTCGTGATGCACATCAACCACACCGGGACGCAATTGAGCGCCGGGCTTGCCGCCAAACCCGCCACCGATGCCGTGGTGGGTGGGTCCACCAACTGACCCGCGGTACCGATACCGGTATTTTGGAAGGTGCCATGGCCCGCGCAATTCACGTCTTCCGCACTCCCGACCGTTTCGTGGCCGGGACCGTCGGCCAACCCGGTAACCGAACTTTCTACCTGCAGGCTGTCCACGACAAGCGGGTGATCTCGGTGATCTTGGAGAAGCAGCAGGTCGCGGTGCTGGCCGAACGCATCGCAGCCTTGTTGACCGAGATCAACCGCCGCTTCGGCACTCCCATCCCGCCCGACACCGGTGAAGTCAGCGATCTGCTGCCCCTGGTGACTCCGGTCGACGCCGAGTTCCGGGTCGGCACGATGGGGCTGGGCTGGGATTCGGAAGCACAGACCGTGGTGGTCGAGCTGCTGGCAGTCTCTGAAGGCGAGTTCGATGCCTCGGTGGTCCTCGACGATGCCGAAGACGGTCCCGACGCGGTGCGGGTGTTCCTCAGCCCAGAGTCGGCCCGGGAGTTCGCCACCCGATCCAACCGGGTGATCTCGGCCGGACGGCCGCCCTGCCCGCTGTGCGATGAGCCACTGGATCCCGACGGCCACATCTGTGTGCGTACCAACGGCTATCGGCGCGGTGAGGTGGCCGGGTCCGAAGATGACGCAGATTCCTAGCCCAGATCCCGACCCCGACGACAGCACGGTCCTGGCCGACGGTGAGTTGACGGTGATCGGTCGCATCCGGTCGGCCAGCAACGCCACCTTCCTGTGTGAGGCCAACCTGGGTGCGCGGCAGGTGCACTGCGTGTACAAGCCGATCCGGGGCGAGGCGCCGCTGTGGGATTTCCCCGATGGCACCTTGGCCGGCCGTGAGTTCGGCGCCTACCTGGTGTCGGCCGCATTGGGTTGGAATATCGTGCCCCGCACCATTATTCGTGACGGCCCGGCCGGTCCGGGCATGCTGCAGCTGTGGGTGGACCAGCCAGGTGATCAGGTGGGGGACGAGCCGGATTCCGGCCCGGACCTGGTGGACCTGTTGCCGGCCGGGCACCTGCCGCCGGGCTTCTTACCGATCCTGCAGGCCTACGACTATGCCGGCGACGAGGTGACGTTGGTGCACGCCGACGATCCGCGACTGTTCCGGATGGCCGTGTTCGACGTGTTGATCAACAACGCCGACCGTAAGGGCGGGCACATCCTGGCCGGTCTCGACGGCGCGGTCTACGGCGTGGATCACGGGGTGAGCCTGCACGTCGAGGACAAGCTGCGGACCGTGCTGTGGGGCTGGGCCGGCAAGCCCGTCGACGACGAAATTCTGGCCGACGTCACCGCGCTGCGTGACGGGTTCAGTGACCTGGCAGAGCAGTTGTGCGCACACGTCACCGACGCCGAGGTCGCCGCACTGCGGTCCAGAATCGTTGGGTTGCTGCGCAATCCGGTGATGCCGACACCGGATCGGCATCGCCCGATCCCGTGGCCGGCGTTCTAGCGGACGAACCCGAGCTCGGACCGTTAGCCCTTCGAGACCGTGTAACCGAGTTCGTAATTCGGCCCGCCGATGATCCCGTTCACGAAGATGTCGATCGTCAGTCGATCTCTGTCGCTATTGCCGTCGCTGGAGTCGATGATGGTTTCGCCCAGGTCCCGTCCGTCGTCGTCGGCCAGGACGATCCTGAATTGCTCCGGGTTTTCAAATGGTTCGGAGGATGTTCGTTCGTCGAACACAAACAGATTCCGCCCGAGTTCGACGTTGAAAGTCATCGGTACGCGGCCGAGCCGGCGTCGGCCACCTCCATGTGCTTGTTGGACCTGGAGTAGGACCACGTTCGCCGGAGAGTTTTTGGGCCCGGTCAGGTCAAGCAAGTTCAGCTGCGGAAGTGCCATTTCAAATCCCCCTGTCACACACTGCTGTGGTTGGAATGCCACTCGGAAGTCTGGTGCCAGGGCAGTGGTCCCGGCGCGGGTAATCGACTACTCGAAAACGTCGTGAAGCTCAGCGACGTGCGGACAGCATTGTGGCGTGCCACCGCCGGCAATCGGACCCGCCAGCACACCAATTCGGCGGGGCACTGATACTTGTCGGGTGCACTCGACCGACGCCGACCTGGCTGCCGCAGTGGCCAAGGAGGCCGGTGAGTTGTTGTTGGGTGTGCGTGAGGAGATCGGTTTCTACGACCCGTACTACCTCGGTGACGAGGGGGACCGGCGCTCGAATGCCCTGATCCTGGACCGGCTGGCCCAGGCCCGCCCCGGCGATTCTGTGCTCAGCGAGGAGGCGGTCGACGACCTGTCCCGCGTCGACGCCGACCGGGTCTGGATCGTCGACCCGGTCGACGGCACACACGAGTTCTCCCTGCCCGGCCGCGAGGACTGGGCGGTGCACATCGCCCTGTGGCAGCGCTCCGTCGGCGTCGACGGCGGTCTGTCGGACGCCGTGGTGGCCCTGCCCGCCCGCGGTGAGGTGTACCGCAGCGACACGGTGAGCCCGCCCCGTCCGCGCCCTGACGGTCCGCTGTTGATCACCGCGAGCTCGAACCGGCCCCCTGCGGTGCTGTGGCGGATGCGCGAACAACTCGACTTCCGGATGGTGCGCATCGGCTCGGCGGGGGCGAAGGCGATGGCGGTGGTGCGCGGTGACGTCGACGCCTACATTCACGCCGGAGGGCAGTGGGAATGGGATTCGGCCGCGCCTGCGGGTGTGGTGCTGGCCGCGGGCTTGCATGCCTCGCGCCTCGACGGCTCGGAGCTGCGCTACAACCGCGCGGACCCGTACCTGCCGGATTTCGTGATGTGTCGCAAAGAGCTGGCACCGATCCTGTTGGAGGCGATCGGGATGGCCCGATGAGAAATGCGCACAACAATGCGGGAGATGCGGGAATGAAACTGCCCGCGGCATTGTCTGACTTGCTGAACTGTGCGGGACCGACCGGCGGGAGGCCGTCCTGAGCGAGCACCTTAGAGTCGAAGCCATGCAATCGTGGTCGGCACCGTCAATTCCGGTGCTGGAAGGGCGTGGTCCGCAACTGCGGCTGTACGACAGCGCCGACCGTCAGGTACGTCCCGTCACGCCCGGGCCGACGGCCACCATGTACGTGTGCGGCATCACCCCCTATGACGCCACCCATCTGGGACACGCGGCGACCTACCTGACCTTCGACCTGGTGCACCGGCTGTGGCTGGACGCCGGGCACACCGTGCACTACGTGCAGAACGTCACCGATGTGGACGATCCGCTGTTCGAGCGGGCCGATCGTGACGGCATCGACTGGCGCGAGCTCGGTGACCGCGAGACCCAGCTCTTCCGCGAGGACATGGCCGCTCTGCGGGTGCTGCCCCCGCACGACTATGTGGCCGCCACCGAGACCATCTCCGAGGTGGTCGAGCTGGTGGAGAAGATGCTGGCCTCGGGCGCGGCCTACGTGGTCGACGACGCCCAATACCCCGACGTGTACTACCGCGCCGACGCCACCACGCAGTTCGGCTACGAGTCGGGCTACGACCGCGAGACCATGCTGCGGCTGTTCGGTGAGCGGGGCGGCGATCCCGACCGGCCGGGCAAGAGCGACGAGCTCGACGCCCTGCTGTGGCGTGCCGAACGGCCCGGTGAGCCCAGCTGGCCGTCACCGTTCGGGGCGGGCCGGCCCGGCTGGCACGTGGAGTGCTCGGCGATCGCGCTCACCCGCATCGGTTCCGGGCTGGACATCCAGGGTGGCGGCAGCGACCTGATCTTCCCGCACCACGAGTTCTCCGCCGCCCACGCCGAATCCGTCACGGGGGAGCGGAGATTCGCCCGCCACTACGTGCACGCCGGCATGATCGGCTGGGACGGGCACAAGATGAGCAAGAGCCGCGGCAACCTGGTACTGGTGTCCCGGTTGCGCGCGCAGGGTGTCGACCCCTCGGCCATCCGGCTCGGGCTGTTCGCCGGGCACTACCGCAGTGACCGGTTCTGGAGCGACGCCGTGCTCGACGAGGCCAACGCCCGCCTGAAGCACTGGCGCACGGCCACGGCCCTGCCCGCCGGTCCGGATGGCACCGACGTGGTGGCCCGGTTGCGCCAGTACCTCGCCGACGATCTGGACACCCCCAAAGCGCTTGCCGCACTGGATGGTTGGTGTACCGATGCGCTGACCTACGGTGGACATGACACCGTAGCGCCACGACAGGTCGCCGCCGCTGTGGATGCGCTGCTCGGCGTCAAGCTCTAGGCCTCGTCGGGCGCGCCCCGGTGGGGTACGTTGCGGCAATGGGTTCTGTGAACGGGAAAGTCGTCTTCATCACCGGCGGTGCACGCGGCATCGGCGCCGAGGTGGCCCGCCGACTGCGGCGCCGGGGCGCGAAGTTGGTGCTCACCGACCTCGATGAGGCGCCGTTGAGCGCACTGGCCGCCGAGCTCGGCGAGGAGCACGTGCTGACCGCGTTGGCCGACGTGCGTGACCTGGCCGCCATGCAGAAGGCCGCCGACGCCGCCGTCGAGCGGTTCGGCGGCATCGACATCGTGATGGCCAACGCCGGTATCGCCAGCTTCGGTTCGGTGATGCAGGTCGATCCCGAGGCGTTCAAACGGGTCGTCGACATCAACGTGACGGGTGTGTTCAACACGGTGCGGGCCACGCTGCCCTCCGTCGTCAAGCGCCGCGGGTACGTACTGGTGGTGTCGTCGCTCGCGGCGTTCACCTCGGCACCCGGACTGGCTGCCTATCACGCCTCCAAGGCCGGTGCCGAGTACTTCGCCAACACGTTGCGCCTCGAGGTGGCCCACCTCGGCGTCGACGTCGGCTCGGCACACATGAGCTGGATCGACACCCCGCTGGTGCAGGACGCCAAGTCGGATCTGTCGGCCTTCCGGGAGATGCTCTCCAAGCTGCCGCCGCCCCTGAACCGGACGACCACCGTCGACGCCTGCGGCGCCGCCTTCGTCAAGGGCATCGAGGGCCGCAAGAAGCGGATCTACAGCCCGGAATGGGTGGGGGCGTTCCGGTGGATCCGGCCGTTCGTCACCACGCCACTGGCCGAGCGCGACATCCGCAAGTTCACCCCGACGCTGCTTCCGAAACTCGATGCCGAGGCCGCCGCACTCGGCCGCTCGACCAGCGCCCGTATCGAGGCCCTGGAGAAGCCGGAGACCTAACGGCCCCTCCGCCGCAGGTAGCGCTCGAACTCGGCCGCCAGCGCGTCGCCATCGATCTTGCCGAGCACCTCATGCATGTCGACCTCGGCGTCGCCGCGCTGTTCCAACGAGGCGACGTACTCCGCGATCTCCTCGTCGTCGGCGGTCATCTCGGTGACGGCCTGCTCCCACTCCTCGGCGGCAGCGGGCAGATCGGCCAATGGCACCTCGACGTCCAGCACGTCCTCGACCCGACGCAACAGGGCCACGGTGGCCTTGGGGCTGGGCGGCTGCGACACGTAGTGCGGAACCGCGGCCCAGAAGGTCACCGCCGGGATACCGGCCTGCACGCAGGCGTCCTGGAACACCCCGGCGATCCCGGTCGGGCCTTCGTAGCGGGTCTCCTCCAGGCCAAAGAACTTCGCCGACTCGGCCGAATACGCCGAACCGGACACCGGCACCGGCCGGGTGTGCGGGGTATCGGCCAGCAGGGCGCCCAGGATCACCACGGTCTGCACGTTGAGCTTGTCGGCGATGGCCAGCAATTCGGCGCAGAAGGTGCGCCAGCGCATGTTGGGTTCGACGCCGTGCATCAACACCACGTCACGGTTGCTGCCCGGGGGGCGGCAGTGCGAGATCCGCATCGACGGCCACACCAGCTCGCGGGTGACGCCGTCGACCTGGCGGATCACCGGGCGGTTCACCTGATAGTCGTAGTACGACTCGTCGTCGATCTCGACGATCGGTTGGGCCTCCCAGATCGCATCCAGGTGGTCCAGCGCGTCGCTGGCCGCATCGCCGGCGTCGTTCCAGCCCTCGAAGGCGGCCACGATGGTGGCGTCCTTCAATTCGGGCAGATTCAGAGGCCGGCCGGCGTTCGGATACGACGGTGTCACACGTTCAGCGTAAGCCTTGGACGGTGCCGATGAGCCCGTTGTACGCGCGGGTCGCGCCGGCACCGAACAGCGGCATTCGATAGACCGACTATCCTGTTGGAGTGGCTGCCGCCGACAAGTCTGCCCACGACGCTGATCTGCTCGACACCTTGTCGCAGCGCGTGGTGATGGGCGTCGGTGCAGTCGAGACCAAATGCGTTCGGCTGCAATCGGGTCAAGGCGCGCGTCGCCAAGCGGGTCGAGTCGATCGCAGCGACGAGTTGGGCGTCCAGACGTCGATCAGGTGACGACGTAGACTCTTCTGGTCGAGAGGCGTTGCAACGGCTATCCGGGGGGACTGGGTCTCCCTCGGTATCCGCCACGCTCGGCAGAGTCAAGGACGCCTTCCGTTATGGAAGGAGTGCACTGTGAACGCCCCCGAGCCGAACAAGCTTGAGCCGAACATCCGCCCTGACTGCACCGAGGCACTGACGGACACCCTGCGCCGGCGGATCATGGTGATCGACGGCGCGATGGGCACGGCCATCCAGCGCGACCGGCCGGATGAGGCCGGCTACCGGGGCGAGCAGTTCAAGGACTGGCCGAGCGATCTTCAGGGCAACAACGACCTGCTCAACCTGACGCAGCCGCAGATCATCGAGGCGATCCACCGGGAGTACCTGGAGGCGGGCGCCGACATCCTGGAGACCAACACATTCAACGCGAACGCGGTCTCGCTCTCCGACTACGACATGGCGGACCTGAGCTACGAGCTGAACTACGCCGGCGCTGCCCTGGCCCGCAAGGCCTGCGATGAGTTCAGCACCGAGGCCTTGCCGCGCTACGTTGCCGGGGCGCTGGGCCCGACGACACGGACCGCATCGATCTCGCCGGACGTCAACGACCCCGGAGCCCGCAACGTCTCCTACGACCAGCTGGCTGCGGCCTATCTCGAAGCCGCCAACGGGCTGATCGACGGCGGCGCGGACCTCATCATCATCGAGACGATCTTCGACACGCTGAACGCCAAGGCCGCGGTATTCGCCCTCGAGACGCTGTTCGAGGACCGCGGACGTCGCTGGCCGGTGATCATCTCGGGCACCATCACCGATGCGTCCGGTCGCACACTGTCCGGTCAGGTCACCGAGGCGTTCTGGAACTCGATCAGGCACGCCAACCCGATCGCGGTGGGGCTCAACTGCGCCCTCGGCGCGCCGGAGATGAGGCCCTACATCGCCGAGATGTCGCGGATCGCGGACACCTTCGTGTCCTGCTACCCGAACGCCGGCCTGCCCAACGCCTTCGCCGAGTACGACGAGTCCCCGGAGAGCCAGGCCTCCTACATCGCCGAGTTCGCCGAGGCCGGCCTGATCAACCTTGCCGGTGGGTGCTGCGGAACGACCCCGGCGCACATCGCGAAGATCGCCAAGGTCGTCGAGGGCAAGGCGCCGCGTGAGGTGCCGCAGATCCCGGTGGCCACCCGCCTGTCGGGCCTGGAGCCGCTCAACATCACCGAGGACTCCCTGTTCGTCAACATCGGTGAGCGCACCAACATCACCGGCTCGGCCCGGTTCCGCAACCTGATCAAGGCCGAGGACTACGACACGGCCCTGTCGGTCGCCCTGCAGCAGGTCGAGGTCGGTGCGCAGGTCATCGACATCAACATGGACGAGGGCATGATCGACGGCGTCGCCGCGATGGACCGCTTCACCAAGCTGATCGCGGCCGAGCCGGACATCAGCCGCGTCCCGGTGATGATCGACTCCTCCAAGTGGGAGGTCATCGAAACCGGGTTGAAGAACGTGCAGGGCAAGCCGATCGTCAACTCGATCTCCATGAAGGAGGGCGAGGAGAAGTTCATCCGCGAGGCACGGCTGTGCCGCAAGTACGGCGCCGCCGTCGTCGTGATGGCCTTCGACGAACAGGGGCAGGCCGACAACCTGGAGCGACGCAAGGAGATCTGCGGTCGCGCCTACCGGATCCTGACCGAAGAGGTCGGCTTCCCGGCCGAGGACATCATCTTCGATCCGAACTGCTTCGCGCTGGCCACCGGTATCGAGGAGCACGCGACCTACGGGATCGACTTCATCCAGGCCTGCGCCTGGATCAAGGAGAACTTGCCCGGCGTGCACATCTCCGGCGGTATCTCGAACGTGTCGTTCTCGTTCCGGGGCAACAATCCCGTGCGCGAGGCGATCCACGCGGTGTTCCTGTTCCACGCCATCAAGGCCGGTCTGGACATGGGCATCGTCAACGCCGGTGCGCTGGTGCCGTACGACTCGATCGACCCCGAGCTGCGGGAGCGGATCGAGGACGTCGTCCTGAACCGGCGCGCGGATGCGGCCGAGCGGCTGTTGGAGATCGCCGAGCGGTTCAACAAGAAGGATGCGGCCGACGATCCGGTCGCCGCCGAGTGGCGCAACCTCCCGGTCCGCGAGCGCATCACTCACGCCCTGGTCAAGGGCATCGACGCCCATGTCGACGCCGACACCGAGGAATTGCGGGCCGAGATCGCCGCCGCGGGCGGCCGCCCGATCGAGGTCATCGAGGGCCCGCTGATGGACGGCATGAACGTCGTCGGCGACCTCTTCGGTGCGGGCAAGATGTTCCTGCCCCAGGTGGTGAAGTCGGCCCGGGTGATGAAGAAGGCCGTCGCCTATCTGCTGCCGTACATCGAGGCGGAGAAGGCGGAAAACGGGACGGCAGATTCCAAGGACACCAACGGCACGATCATCATGGCGACCGTCAAGGGCGACGTCCACGACATCGGCAAGAACATCGTCGGGGTCGTGCTGCAGTGCAACAACTTCGAGGTGATCGATCTCGGCGTGATGGTGCCTGCCCAGAAGATCCTGGACGCGGCGAACGAACACAACGCCGACATCATCGGGCTGTCCGGCCTGATCACCCCGTCCCTGGACGAGATGGTCAACTTCGCCGTCGAGATGGAACGCCAGGGGCTGGAGATCCCGCTGCTGATCGGTGGGGCGACCACCTCGCGCGCCCACACGGCCGTGAAGATATCGCCGCGTCGCAAGGGGCCGGTGGTCTGGGTCAAGGACGCTTCCCGCTCGGTGCCGGTCGCGGCCGCGCTGCTGGACGACAAGCAGCGGCCGGCCCTGCTGGAGTCCACCGAGGCCGACTATGCGTCTCTGCGCGAACGGCACGCCCAGAAGAACGAGCGGCCGATGCTGACGCTGGAGAAGGCCCGCGCGAACCGGACGCCGATCGAGTGGGAGGGCTACACGCCGCCGGTGCCGGCCCAGGGTGTGGGAGTCCGGGATTTTCACGACTACGACCTGGCCGAGCTGCGTGAGTACATCGACTGGCAGCCGTTCTTCAACGCCTGGGAGATGAAGGGCCGCTTCCCCGACATCCTCAACAACCCGGCGTCGGGCGAGGCCGCCCGCAAGCTGTACGACGACGCCCAGGAGATGCTCGACACCCTGATCAAGGAGAAGTGGCTGCGCGCCAACGGCGTGATCGGGTTCTTCCCGGCGAACGCCGTCGGCGACGACATCGAGGTCTACACCGACGACACCCGTACGGAGGTGCTCACCACGTTGCGCAACCTGCGCCAGCAGGGTGAGCACCGCGACGGCATCCCGAATCGGTCGCTGGGCGACTTCATCGCACCGAAGTCCACGGGCCTGGCCGACTACGTCGGCGCCTTCGCGGTCACCGCGGGCCTGGGCAGCCAGGACAAGATCATGGAGTTCAAGGCCGCTCTCGACGACTACAGCGCGATCCTGCTGGAGTCGCTCGCCGACCGGCTGGCAGAGGCTTTCGCCGAGCGGATGCACCAACGGGTCCGCGAGGAGTTCTGGGGCTACCAGCCCGACGAGCAGCTGGACAACGAGGCGCTCATCGGGGAGAAGTACGTGGGAATCCGCCCGGCCCCCGGCTACCCGGCCTGCCCGGAGCACACCGAGAAGGTCACGCTCTGGAAGTTGATGGACGTCAAGGAGCGCACCGGTATCGAGCTGACGGAGTCGATGGCGATGTGGCCAGGTGCTGCCGTCAGCGGCTGGTACTTCTCGCACCCGCAGTCGCAGTACTTCGTCGTCGGCCGGATGGCCCAGGACCAGGTCGCAGACTACGCGAAGCGCAAGGGTTGGACCCTCGCCGAAGCCGAGCGCTGGCTCGCCCCCAACCTCGGCTACAACCCGGAGGACTGACCGAAACCCGTTGCGCTCGCGCGGCGAACTGGCTTCGGTTGCGGGCTGCGCACCGCCGGACACCGCCAGCGACTCCGGTCACCCCAGGTATCCGGTGATTGCTGTCACAGATCCGGGCACGCCGCCTCCGCCGGGTTTGTGGTCGATGCGCGGCTTTCGCCGATATCGCTGCCGCCCAGACGAATTAGTTCGTCCACGACGCGCCCGCCGATGTTTCCTGTGGCTCCGGTCACCGGTACCGTCATGCTCCCACGCTGTCGACGCCGTCCGGCAATGCGAGAATGGCTGCCATGCGCGCTGTGCTCTGGGATATGGACGGCACGCTCGTCGACTCCGAAAAGCTGTGGGACATCGCCATGCACGCGCTGTATGCGCGCAACGGCGGTGTGCTGACCGACGAGGTGCGGGAATCCACCGTCGGTGGCTCGGCTGAGACTGTCATGCGTATCGTCTACGACGATCTCGGCCTTGACCCCGATCCCGCTGCCATGGCCGAATCGGCGGACTGGCTGCACGATTACACCGGCGAGCTGTTCGAGCAGGGATTGCCGTGGCGGCCCGGGGCCAAGGAGATGCTCGACGGTCTCACCGCCGCCGGGATCCCGATGGCGCTGGTGACCAACACCCGCCGCGGGCTCACCGAGCGGGCCCTTAAAAGCATTGGCAGCCACTACTTCACGGTGAGCGTCTGCGGCGACGAAGTGGACCGGGCCAAGCCGGCACCGGACCCCTACCTGCGGGCCGCCCACTTGCTCGGAGTGCCCGTGGGGCATTGTCTGGCCGTGGAGGATTCGGTCACCGGAACGGTGTCGGCCGAGGCCGCCGGTTGCCCGGTGTTGGTGATACCCAACGACGTCGAGGTTCCCGTGGGCGCGCGGCGCAGGCATGCCGAAACGCTCGGTGCGCTCGATGTCTCGGATCTGCGGATGATCCATGCCGAGCTGGCGGCGGATACGGACGTGCGCAGCGCCTGACCCGCGTCGAATCCAGCTGCCGGATATGGCCCTAGCTGCCGGTCCGCTGTGCCAAGGTGATTGTGACGAGTCACGCAATGGTGCGGAGGGGACACGGTATGTCACACGGCCCGGTCGATGGCGGCGCTCCCGCGGTCCACGACGACGACTATTACTCATCCGGACGCAGCGCTGTGCGCATCGCCTCGGTCGCTGCACTGGGCGGGTTGTTGTTCGGCTACGACAGTGCGGTCATCAACGGTGCGGTGGACGCCATCCAGAAGCACTTCCTCATCGACAACAAGATCCTGGGATTCGCGGTGGCCTCGGCGCTGCTCGGTGCGGCCGTCGGTGCACTCACGGCGGGCCGGATAGCCGACCGGATCGGCCGGATCGCGGTCATGAAGATCGCCGCGGTGCTCTTCTTCATCAGCGCGATCGGCACCGGGCTGGCTCCCAGCGTGTGGGTGGTGGTGTTGTTCCGTGTCGTCGGCGGTATCGGCGTCGGTATCGCCTCGGTGATCGCCCCGGCCTACATCGCCGAGACCTCGCCGCCGCGGATTCGCGGCCGGCTGGGATCGCTGCAGCAGCTGGCGATCGTCTGCGGCATCTTCCTGGCCCTGAGTATCGACGCACTGCTGGCCCACATCGCCGGAGAAGCCGGCAAGGAACTCTGGCTCAACATGGAGGCCTGGCGGTGGATGTTCCTGTTGATGACGGTGCCCGCTGTCGTGTACGGCCTGCTGACCTTCACGATTCCCGAATCGCCGCGGTATCTCGTTGCCACACACCGGATTCCCGAAGCCCGCAAGGTGCTGTCGCGGCTGCTGGGGGAGAAGAACCTGGAGATCACCCTCGGCCGGATCCAGGACACCCTTCAGCAGGAGAAGCCGGCGTCCTGGCGCGATCTACGTAAGCCCGCAGGCGGTGTCTACGGCATCGTGTGGGTGGGCCTCGGCCTGTCGGTGTTTCAGCAGTTCGTCGGCATCAACGTGATCTTCTACTACTCGAATGTGTTGTGGCAGGCCGTCGGTTTCGACGAGAGCTCTTCGTTCATCATCACGGTGATCACCTCGGTGACCAACATCGTGACCACGCTGATCGCCATCGCCTTGATCGACAAGATCGGTCGCAAGCCGCTCCTTCTGATCGGTTCGGTCGGGATGGCGGTGACACTGGGCACGATGGCAGTCATCTTCGGGACCGCCCAGACACACGAGGTCCTCAACAAGTCGACCGGGCTGATGGAGCTGCAACCGTATCTCGGCGGCATCACCGGGCCGATCGCCCTGGTCGCGGCCAACCTGTTCGTGGTGGCCTTCGGCATGTCCTGGGGCCCGGTGGTGTGGGTGCTGCTCGGTGAGATGTTCCCCAACCGCATCCGGGCGGCCGCGCTGGGCCTGGCCGCGGCCGGGCAGTGGGCAGCGAACTGGCTGATCACCGTGTCGTTCCCGGAACTGCGCAACGTCCTGGGTGTGGCGTACGGCTTCTACGCCATCTGTGCGGTGCTGTCGTTCCTGTTCGTGTGGCGGTGGGTCGAGGAGACCAAGGGCAAGAACCTCGAAGACATGCACGCCAATGCGTTGAGCGCCTAGCGGTCAACCGGCGGGTCCCAGTCCGGCGGCAGCAGCGGCGGCTCGAAATCGTCGGTATACGGCGACCAACCGATGTTACGGGCGATCTCGACAGCCGCCTCGACCAGCTCCTCGGGCGACCAACTCTGGTGGGCCAGATGGACCTCGCAGTGCCCGACGACCACCCAGACGCTGGACAAGTGTGGCTGCACCAGGGCGAACTCGTCGGGATCGGCGCAGTGCGCCTCGTAGGCTCCCCGGGCGGGGTCGGCGCCGTAGCGCAGTTCCTCGACCTCGGCAGCGAAGTCCGGCACGGGATGAATCGACAGTGTCAGGGTTGCGGGCGAGGTCGAGTCAGGGCCCCAGGACGCCGACAGACAGTCGAGCGGCAGGATCGGGTTGGCGCGGCGATTGTTCTGGACCAGGTCCGCGACCGGCAGGTGTTTGGCCAGGATCGTGCGGATCGCCGAGACCCGGGCGGTGTAGGTCGGCAGCGGGTCGCCGACAGATTCGCTCACCCTTCTATGGAACCCCACAAATGGACCCCCTCCGAGCATGAAACAATTCATGCCTGTGAAGACCTTCGAGGCCCTGTTTGCCGAACTCAGCGACAAAGCGCGCACCAGACCTGCCGGTAGCGGCACGGTCGCCGCCCTTGACGCCGGCATCCATGGGCTCGGCAAGAAGATCCTGGAAGAGGCAGGCGAGGTGTGGCTGGCCGCCGAGCACGAGAGCGACGAGTCGCTCGCCGAAGAGGTCAGCCAGTTGCTGTACTGGACGCAGGTGCTGATGCTCTCCCGGGGCCTGACCCTCGACGACATCTACCGGAAGTTGTGAGCCGTGGCCGATCAGATGTTGCGCGTCGCGGTGCCCAACAAGGGCTCGCTCAGCGAGGCGGCCGGTGAGATCCTCGCCGAGGCCGGATACCGTCGCCGGCGCGACCCCAAGGACCTGACCGTCGTCGACCCGGTCAACAACGTCGAGTTCTTCTTTCTGCGTCCCAAGGACATCGCGATCTACGTGGGTTCGGGTCAGCTCGATCTGGGCATCACCGGACGAGACCTGGCCGCCGACTCCGACGCCCCGGTGCGTGAGCGCCTGTCGCTCGGCTTCGGCAATTCCACCTTCCGTTACGCCGGACCCGCCGGCCGGGAGTGGAGCCCGAAGGATCTGGCGGGCAAGCGGATCGCCACTTCATTTCCCAATCTGGTTCGCAAGGACCTTGCGGCGCAGGGCATCGAGGCCTCGGTCATCCGGTTGGACGGTGCCGTGGAGATCTCGATCCAGCTCGGGGTCGCCGACGTGATCGCCGACGTGGTGGGCTCGGGCCGCACCCTGGGCCTGCACGATCTGGTGGCATTCGGTGCGCCGCTGTGCGAGTCGGAGGCCGTCCTGATCGAACGCGACGGTGCCGACGGTGACGACAATGCTTCGGCGCGCGATCAGCTGACGGCACGCGTGCAGGGTGTGGTGTTCGGCCAGCAGTACCTGATGTTGGATTACGACTGCCCGCGTGCGGTTTTGGAGCAGGCCACCGCGGTGACGCCGGGCCTGGAGTCACCGACGATCGCGCCGCTGGCGGATCCGGACTGGGTGGCCGTGCGGGCTCTGGTGCCGCGCCGCGACGTCAACGCGATCATGGATGAGATCGCCGCGATCGGTGCCAAAGCGATACTCGCATCGGATATTCGGTTCTGCCGCTTCTGATCGGCACGCACCGCCGTCTCTGATCGGCGCGTGCCGCGACGTCTTGCGTGTTAGCGTCCGGGGGACGAATCCAGGCCTCGGAGGTTGCCGTGACGCATTTTCTGGTTCTGTTGTTGGCTCTGCTCATCGGCGTGGTGGCCGGATTGCGGGCGTTCACCGCCCCGGCCGCGGTGGCCTGGGCTGCTGCACTGAGCTGGATCAACCTCGACGGCACCTGGGCCGAGTGGTTGGCGCACCCTGTCACGGTCACCGTGTTGACCGTTCTCGCTGTGGTGGAGTTGGTTACCGACCAGCTTCCGCGCACGCCGAGTCGTAAGACGCCGGTGCAGTTTGTCGCTCGCCTGCTCACCGGCGCCTTCGCCGGTGCGGTGATCGGTACGGCGTGGGGGTACACCTTCGGTGGTCTGGGCGCGGGTCTCGTCGGCGCGGTGCTGGGAACCTTGGGCGGATACGAGGCACGCAGCCGTCTGGTCGCCCGCAACGATGGGCATGATCTGCCGGTCGCGCTCGTCGAGGATGCGGTTGCGGTGCTCGGCGGTTTCGCGATCGCAGCCCTGACCGCGATCGTCTAGCGCATGGCGCCCGCGCGGAGTTTCGACGCGATCGTCATCGGCGCCGGTCAGGCCGGGCCGCCGCTGGCGGGCCGGCTGACCGCCGCGGGCCAGACCGTCGCGGTGATCGAACGCAAGCTGGTCGGCGGTACGTGCGTCAACTACGGCTGCATCCCCACCAAAACCCTTGTGGCCAGCGCACATGCCGCCCACCTGGCCCGGCGCGGATCCGATTTCGGTATCGGTACAGGCGAAGTCGCCGTCGACATGGGCAAGGTCAAATCCCGCAAGGATGCGATCATGCTGGCCGACCGTCACGGGGTCGAGGACTGGCTGCAGGGCATGGACGGTGCGGAGCTGATCCGCGGACATGCCCGTTTCGTGGACCCGCACACCGTCGATGTCGACGGTGAACTGCTGCGGGCCGAGCGGATCTTCCTCAATGTCGGTGGGCGCGCGGTGGTTCCGGATTTTCCCGGTTTGGACGGCATCGACTACCTCACCAATGTCGGGATCCTGGACCTGGACGTTCTGCCCGAGCACCTCGTGATCGTGGGCGGCAGTTACATCGCTCTGGAGTTCGCGCAGATGTACCGGCGGTTCGGCGCCCGGGTGACGGTGATCGAGAAGGGGCCGCGGCTGACCTCCCGCGAGGACGAGGACGTTTCCGCGACCATTGCCGAGATCCTGCGGGCCGAGGGTATCGACGTGGTGCTCGATGCCAGAGACATCCGGTTTGCCAAGCGGGACAGCGGTTTCGAGGTGACACCTCGCGACGGAGCCGAACCGATCGCCGGGACGCACCTGCTGCTCGCGGTCGGGCGCACCCCCAACACCGACGACCTCGGCTTGGAGAACGCCGGCGTGGACCTCGACGGTCGCGGCTACGTCGTGGTCGATGATCAGCTACGCACCACGGCCGAGCACATCTGGGCGATGGGCGACTGCAACGGCAAGGGCGCGTTCACCCACACGTCCTACAACGACTTCGAGATCGTCGCCGCCAACCTGCTCGATGATGATCCGCGCCGCGTGAGCGACCGCGTCACCACGTATGCGTTGTACATCGACCCGCCGCTCGGCCGGGCCGGGATGACCGTCGACCAGGTGCGCAAGTCCGGCCGGAAAGCGTTGGTGGGCAAGCGTCCGATGACCAGGGTCGGCCGCGCAGTGGAGAAGGGTGAAACCCAGGGCTTCATGAAGGTGGTGGTGGATGCCGAGACCGAAGAGATTTTGGGGGCAGCCATCTTCGGTGTCGGCGGTGACGAGGTGGTGCATTCCATTCTCGACGTCATGACCGCGAAACTGCCCTACACCGCGATATCACGGACCATGCACATCCACCCCACCGTCAGTGAATTGGTTCCTACGATGCTGCAGGAGCTGACGCCGCTGGACTGAACGTGCGGCCGATGTTGAGCTGACGCGTCACCAGCGCGACCCGCTGCCCGAGGTGGTGGCAGGTGCGCACATCGGAGGGATGCACCTGGTCGGGGTTGGCGTCCACGTTGGTCTGAGCGCCGGCGCCCAGGAAGAAGCCGAGCCGGTTGAGATCGTCCTCGCTGCTGAACGAGTGGTTCCAGCCGGTTCTCAAACCCAGGTTGACCCAATGCATGTGGTGTTGGGCGGCGAAGACCACCAAGGAACTGAGCGTGTTGAGTTTGTCGCCGCTCTTTCCTCCGGAGTTCGTGAAGCCGGCGGCCACCTTGTCGCGCCAGGTGCCGTCCATGCACCGCCGGCCGGTTTTCTCGGCGAATGCCTGAAATCCTGCCGAGACGTTGCCCATGTAGGTGGGGCAGCCGAAGATCATGGCGTCGATGTTGTCGAGGATGTCCCAGTGCTCGTCGGACATGGCCTCGACGTGGATGACGGTGACCTCGGCGCCGCCGTCACGAGCGCCCGCCGCGACGGCGGCGGCCAGCGTTGACGTGTGGCCGAACCCGGAGTGGTAGACCACCGCGATCGTAGGTGCGGCAATGTCAGTTCCATTGTGTGGCATGTTGTTTCCTTCTATCGGGTCCACTGGGTGCCGAGCTTCTTGGCGACATCCTGGTAGCGCCGGGCCCAGTCGGGCAACGGCCGTCCGCCGAGATGCGCCTCGAGCCGGTCCAGATAGGCGTGAGTGCCCGGGTGGAAGCCCTGGCCGTCCGAGACCGTCAGGCCGCGGTGGCTGAACCGCAGCAGGGTGCCGTCGCCGTCGGGGATCAGTTCGTAGCGCACGACACCGGGCTCGGGAGCAGACAACACCGCCTGGCTCCATTCGTGCTCGAAAACCCTTGGCGGGTCCCACACCCGGATCCGTCCGGTCATCTTCTTCTGCTGCGGCGGGATCGGAGGCGAATGGGGGATCATCTCGATCGCGCCGCCTTCACGGGCGTCGATCGTCGTTTCGCCCATCCATTGACTGCGCTGTTCGGGATCGGTGATGGCGGCCCACACCGCGTCGACGGGGTAGGGGAGGCGTCGCTCGAAATTCAGTGCGGCCTGATCGCCGTCGACGGTGAGCTTTCCTTCACGGCTGGTCATTTCGTCTCCTTGTGAGTCGCTTTGAGATGACGCTCCAGGGCATCGAGGTGATCGGACCAGTAGCGGCGGTACCGTTCGATCCATTCGTCGATCTGCACCAGGCCCTCGGGACGCAACGCGTAGATGCGGCGCTGTGCGTCGGGCCGCACCTCGACCAGGCCGACCTCGCGCAGCACCCGCAGATGCCGCGACACGGTGGGTTGAGTCAGCTCCGGGAGGGTGGCCACCAGCTCGCCCGCGGTGCGCTCACCCTCGACGAGGGCGTCGAGCAATGCGCGGCGACTGGGTTCGGCGACTGCCTCGAACACGTCCATGCATCGAGTATTGCACTGCGTCTATATAGACGCAAGAGAATATATTGCGGGTCCGCCAAGACCTACGCGCAACCCGCTACTGCGGGGTCGCGTAGATTCTTTGAGGATCAATCCGAGCACCTAACGCAGCATTTAACGAAGGTCATCATGTCCGAGGATCAGAACGCAGACGTTCCACCGAATCACCTCTCCATCGACCCGCGGAGCGCCTTCTACAACGAAGAGGTGCTCCTCCGAGACGTGGGTATTCGGTTCAATGGCGTCGAGAAAACCAATGTTCACGAATACGACGTGGCCGAGGGTTGGGTGCGTGTCGAAGTCCCTACCGCGAAGGATCGCCGCGGAAATCCCATGGTCGTCAAGCTCAGTGGCACGGTTGAACCTTATTTCCGCTCAGCAAAATAACTGACGCCCTTGGACTTCCGGGGTCTTGGAGCGAACCTTGCGGCCAGGCCTCGTCGGACTAGGTGCGGTGGTGGTGCCCATCGGCACCGCAGTAGCCGGGGCTGGGCCGGCTTCGGCCGACCCGGGGTGGTGTGTGAGCGGTCCCTATGGCTACGCGCAGGCCTGCGTCGACGTCCCCGGTTGGCACAACGGCTGGTATGACGGTCCGCGGTGGCGCGGCGGCTGGCATGGCGACCATGGCTGGGGCGAGGACGACTAGTCGATCGCCGGACCGGTCAGCGCGCGGCCCGCAGCAGGCGTAGTTGGCCGATCTCGGCGGCGTTCTTCGCCAGCTCGACGTTCAGCCACAACACCATGTCGGCCAGTGTCCGGCCGGCGTCCGGTCCCCACGGAAATGCCGCCGGGACAGAAAGATCCGTGTCGGTCAGCGAATCCAGCAGGCCGCTCCAGCGGGCACTGAGCACCCGGATCCGCTGCACCGCCCCCTCAGGGCCGGGCCAGTCGATCTCGGCACGCGGAGTGGGACTCCGGCCGTCGACGTGGTCCAGGGCGGTCGACCACCAGAAGATCATGTGCCAGGTGAGCCAGCCGATGGTCGGAACCGGAACAGGGTCGGGCTCGACGTCGGCGAAGTCCGGCCACCACCGACCCGAGGAATCCTCGTGCACCGTCCACACCAGGGGACCGGGCTCCCACAGGTGATCGTCGTCGGACAGGGCGGACAGGTGCAGGTCGGCCAGCGCCCAGGCCAGGTCGAACTGACGGCGCAACTCGGCGATCACGGTGCCCGCATCACCAGCAGTGTCTGCGCCGAGGTTCCGATAAACCCTTTGCGATCAAAGATTTCCGCGGTCGTCGCACCGACACCGTCCGGTCCGATGGAACCGCGGGCCCGCAGCGCGAAGTCCGAGCCTTCGGGAAGTCGGTGCAGATGCACCGCGGTGTCGGTGTTCATGAAGACGAACTTCTCCGGATCCAACGCTGCGCCAATACCGTTGGCGGAATCCACCACAAGCGCCAGGCGCTGAAGGGGCGTCGTCTCCTCGTCGTCGACCACCGGTGTCAACGGACTCATCCAGGCCACGGCGGCCTCGCCCTCGGCGGTGCGCTGCCTGCGCCAGGACACACTTTCCAGATAGCCCGGTGCGCCTTCCCAGTTGTGCGCGACGTCGGCGGCCTGGCCCTCCACCAACGGTGCAAAGCGGTCGGCGGCCACGTCACTGGTGTCGCTGGGAGCCAGCAGCCACGCCGTCACCCGCGCCACCGCGCGCCACGTGCCGTCGGGCCGGGCCGCCTCCATCTCCGAGGCGACCATCGAGATACGTGACCCGGGCCGGTCCACCCAGGCCCGGACCCGCACCGGCGCAACGGGAATGGCGCCGAGGATGTCCAGGGTCAACCGTCCCACCCGCAGACCCGAGTCCGCGGTCAACTCCTCGATCGCCTTGGTCAGCAGTGCCAGCGGCGGTGAGCCGTGCTGGATGGCCGGATCCCAGTTGCTCCGGGTGTCGGCGGTGGATTCGAACAGCTGGTACTCACCATCGACGCCGAGCCGATGGTAGTGACACCCGATCATGCAGCTCCTGATTCTGGCCACCCGGGATACGGCGGAGGGGTACCGCCGAACGCCGGACACAAACTCTGATGCGCACACCACGAGCACAACCGCGAGGGGTTGGGCCGGAAGTCGCCGGTGGCCCCGGCCACCTGGATGGCCTTCCAGATTGCCATCAGCGTGCGCTCGAACCGCAACAGCTCGTCGTGTGCGGGGGAGTAGTCGAGCACCTGACCGTCGGCCAGATACAGAAGCCGAAGCCGCGACGGCATCACGCCCCGCGAGCGCAGCAGCGCCACGGCGTAGAACTTCATCTGGAACATCGCCTTGAACTCGGCCTGGGCCCGAGCCTCCGGTGGGGCCTTACCTGTCTTGTAATCGACGACGCGCAACTCCCCGGAGGGCGCGACATCGATCCGGTCGACGAATCCGCGCAACAGTGTGCCGTCGGCCAGTTCGACCTCGAGGCGGTGCTCGCAGCACTGCGGATCGAACCGGGTCGGATCTTCCAGGCGGTAGTACCCCGACAGCAGAGCCCTGGCCTCGGCGAGCAACGTGTCCGGATACTCGGTGTCGGCCAGCTCGGGCTCGGCGGCGACGACCTGCTCCCACGCCGGCTCGACCAGCGTCAGCGCGGTGTCATGGACCCGCTCGGCCGCGGGCAGCCCGTAGAGCTGCTCCAACGCGGCGTGCACCAGCGATCCGCGCAGCTGCGCGGTGGACCGCGGCTCGGGGAGCCGGTCGATGGCGCGGAACCGGTAGAGCAGCGGACACTGCTTGAAATCGCCGGCCCGTGACGGCGACAGCGCCGGGCGGCGCGGCGTCGGGGCCGGTTCTTCACTCACACCGGTAAGCCTAGGACGGTGCTCCGACAAAGTTGCGCAACCCCGGGCACCCGGCTCGGTGGGTGTACTGGCAGGCTGGACGTCCGTGGCAGCGAAGAGACCGACCGGACCGTTTGCCGTTGGCGACCGGGTACAACTCACCGACGCCAAGGGCCGGCGCTACACGATGGTGCTGAACCCCGGCGGTGAGTTCCACACCCATCGCGGCATCATCGCCTTCGACAACGTGATCGGGCTGCCGGAGGGCAGCGTGATCAAATCGACCAACGGCGATCAGTTCCTGGTGCTGCGGCCGCTGCTGGTCGACTACGTGATGTCGATGCCGCGCGGTGCGCAGGTGATCTATCCGAAGGACGCCGCGCAGATCGTCCACGAGGGGGACATCTTCCCGGGCGCCCGGGTGTTGGAGGCCGGTGCCGGATCTGGCGCGCTGACGTGCTCGCTGCTGCGGGCCGTCGGACCTGAAGGCCGGGTTACCTCGTACGAGATCCGTGACGATCACGCGCCGACCGCCGAGAAGAATGTCATCACGTTTTTCGGTGAGCGCCCGGAGAACTGGGACCTGGTTGTTGCCGACCTCGCCGACTACGACGGCCCGGAGATGGACCGCGTGGTGTTGGACATGCTGGCGCCCTGGGAGGTGCTGCCGGCTGTCTCCAAGGCCCTGGTCGCCGGTGGCGTGCTGATGGTCTACGTCGCCACCGTGACCCAGCTGTCGCGGGTCGTGGAGGCGCTGCGCGAGCAGCAGTGCTGGACCGAACCGCGGGCGTGGGAGAGCATGCAGCGCGGCTGGCACGTGGTGGGTCTGGCAGTACGCCCGGAACACAACATGCGAGGCCACACCGCGTTTCTGGTCAGTGCGCGCAAATTGGCCCCGGGCGCGGTGGCGCCGGTCCCGCTGCGCAAGAAGCGTCAGCTCGCTGTCCAGGCCGCTGTCGACGCCGCGCTCGAGCCTGAGTAGGGCGCGCCTGGCGATCCGCGGGATACGCGCTGACCGTTCAGTCGTCGCTGTGGTGCAGTCCCCGCCGGGTGGAGAGCAGCTCGAGTTCGGGGCGGTCGGCGACCATCCGTTCGGCGGCATCGAGCACGTCGACCACGTGGTGACGGTCGGCCGCGACGAGAGCGACGCCGATGCCGGCGCGACGGTGCAGATCCTGGGTTCCGGTTTCGGCCGCTGACACCGTGAGCTTGCGGTGCAACTCGGCGATCACCGGTCGGATGACCGAGCGCTTCTGTTTGAGCGAATGCACGTCACCGAGCAACAGGTCGAACTCCAGCCAACCGATCCACATGGCTCAGCGGGGCGGTGTCGGGGCGGGCGGTGGGGATGCCTCGGCACCCGCGCCCATGACCAGCAACATGTCGGCGGTGTGTCTGGTCAGCTGCCAGCCGTCACCGTGCGGGGTGAACTCCATCGGGAAGCTGAAGGTACGGTCCGAATGCTCGCCGCCGGCGGTGGCCTTGACGGTTGCCACCACGTTCTTCGGCTCGGTCTGCGAGAAGGCCAGGTCGGTGGCCTCGAAGGTCAGCGGCATGAAGCCGTTGTCGGCCAGTGCACGGCCGAACTTGTCCAGCGCTGCGGCGTCCTCGGCCGTGCCCTGTTCCACCAGGACCACCTTGTCGGCGCCGGGGACGTTGACGTCGGCCAACCGGTCCAACACCCCGGTCAGCGCCTCGGGTGCAGGCAGTGGTGCCTCGGGCGGTGCCGCCGGCATGGTCGTGGACAGCGCACTGGTGGTCGGGTGTGACCTCTTGGCCGGGTGCTCGTCGCTACTACACCCGCAGAGCCCAAGTGCCGCCACGATCGTGGCGGCACTCAGGACTGCGATACGGCTGTGGTTCAACTACCTACTCAGCCGACAGAGGACAGCAAGTTCAGGGCCGACCCCTTGGAGATCTGCCAGCCGGTGGGGCTCGGGCCTGCCACGAACTGGATGTTCTGGGTGGCGGTGCCGCCCGTCGCCGAGGTGGCGGTGACGTCAGCGTAGGCCACGCCGCCCTGGTCATCGATGTTGGCGATGTTGAAGGTCAGCGGGAACTTTCCTTCAGCGGCGGCCTTGCTGTACGCGCGGTCCGCGGCGATGCTCTCGATCCGGCCGATGCCGCCCTGGATGTAAGGGGCCTTGCCACTGAACGAGCCGCCGCTGGCGAGCGCCTGCAGGGTCTGCACCAGTGGCGACGCCAGGTCCGGCGCCGGGGTGGCCGGCAGGGGCGCGTCGAACACGACCGGCTGGATGGCCGGGGCGGCCGACATGCCGCTGGATGCAATAGAAGTCACACCCGCCGCTGCTCCGCCCACCACGGCGGCGGCAGCAGCTGCGGTGATAAAGCCGGTAACGAGGGTTTTCAAGGCCACGATTGTCCTTTCGATCGGACCAACTGAACTAAGAGGCTAACAGTGGTGCTGGTGTGTCTCGTTCCTAGAGCGCACACAATGGCTGAATCGCCGGTAGCGTTGAAGTTGTTACTGCACCAACTTACGGTGCGGGAGGGAGCGCAATATGAGTGAGTCAGAGCGTTCGGACGGCTATGCCGAGAGTTTCTCGGCCGGCCACCCGCAACCCATGTCCAGCGATGACGCCGCCGAGCTCGAATCGCTGCGCCGTGAGGCTGCGGTTCTGCGTGAGCAATTGGAGAATGCGGTAGGGCCCCAGAGTGGGCTGCGAAGTGCCCGTGACGTCCACCAGCTTGAAGCCCGGATCGACTCGCTCGCATCGCGCAACGCCAAGCTCATGGACACTCTAAAGGAAGCCCGCCAGCAACTGCTCGCCCTCCGCGAGGAGGTGGACCGGCTGGGCCAGCCGCCCAGTGGCTACGGCGTGCTGCTCGGCACCCATGACGACGACACCGTCGACGTGTTCACCTCCGGCCGCAAGATGCGACTCACCTGCTCGCCGAACATCGAGACCTCCTCGCTCAAGCAGGGCCAGACGGTCCGGCTCAACGAGGCGCTCACCGTGGTCGAGGCCGGGAACTTCGAGGCTGTCGGCGAGATCAGCACGTTGCGCGAGATCCTGGCCGACGGACACCGGGCACTGGTGGTCGGGCATGCCGACGAGGAACGCATCGTCTGGTTGGCCGAGCCGCTCGTCGCGGCCGAGGACCTGCCCGACCTTCCCGACGCGAGGCAAGACGACGACCGGCCCCGCAAACTGCGTCCCGGCGATTCCCTGCTGGTCGACACCAAGGCCGGATACGCGTTCGAGCGCATTCCGAAGGCCGAGGTCGAGGACCTGGTGCTCGAAGAGGTGCCCGACGTCAGCTACAACGACATCGGCGGCCTCGGTCGTCAGATCGAGCAGATCCGCGATGCCGTGGAGCTGCCCTTCCTGCACAAGGAGCTCTACCGGGAGTACTCGCTGCGGCCGCCGAAGGGTGTGCTGCTCTACGGTCCGCCCGGTTGCGGTAAGACGCTCATCGCCAAGGCCGTGGCGAACTCGCTGGCCAAGAAGATGGCCGAGGTGCGTGGCGACGACGCCCGCGAGGCCAAGAGCTACTTCCTCAACATCAAGGGCCCCGAGCTGCTGAACAAGTTCGTCGGTGAGACCGAACGTCACATCCGGCTGATCTTCCAGCGGGCCCGCGAGAAGGCATCCGAGGGCACCCCGGTGATCGTGTTCTTCGACGAGATGGACTCGATCTTCCGTACCCGCGGCACCGGCGTCAGTTCGGATGTCGAGACAACGGTTGTGCCGCAGCTGCTTTCGGAGATCGACGGCGTGGAGGGGCTGGAGAACGTCATCGTCATCGGCGCCTCCAACCGCGAGGACATGATCGACCCGGCGATCCTGCGGCCCGGCCGCCTGGACGTCAAGATCAAGATCGAACGGCCCGATGCCGAGTCGGCACAGGACATCTTCAGCAAGTACCTGACCGAGGCGCTGCCGGTGCACGCCGACGATCTCGCCGAGTTCGGTGGTGACCGGTCGCTGACGATCAAGACGATGATCGAGAAGGTCGTGGACCGGATGTACGCCGAGATCGACGACAACCGGTTCCTGGAGGTCACCTACGCCAACGGTGACAAGGAAGTCATGTACTTCAAGGACTTCAACTCCGGCGCCATGATCCAGAACGTCGTCGACCGGGCGAAGAAGAACGCCATCAAGAGCGTGCTGGAGACCGGTCAGCCCGGTCTGCGCATCCAGCACCTGTTGGATTCGATCGTCGACGAGTTCGCCGAGAACGAGGACCTGCCCAACACCACCAATCCCGATGACTGGGCCAGGATCTCGGGCAAGAAGGGCGAGCGGATCGTCTACATCCGCACGCTCGTCACCGGGAAGAGTTCGTCGGCCAGCCGTGCTATTGATACCGAGTCCAACCTGGGGCAGTACCTCTAAGTCCCTGGTCGATTCGGCACCCGTCCCGGCGGCGTCGGTGGCAGCATTGAGCTGTGACCACACCGGCGCTGTCCTGGGACGTGGTGTCCGTCGACAAGCCCGACGACCTCAACGTCGTCATCGGGCAGGCGCACTTCATCAAAACGGTAGAGGACCTGCACGAGGCGATGGTCGGGGTGAGCCCGTCGCTGCGGTTCGGCCTGGCTTTCTGCGAGGCATCCGGCCCGCGGTTGGTGCGCCGCAGCGGTAACGATCCCGACATGGTGGAGCTGGCGGTCCGCAATGCGCTGGCGATCGGTGCGGGGCATGTTTTCGTCATCTTCCTGCGCGACGGGTTCCCGGTGAACGTCCTCAACCCGATCAAGGGTGTTCCCGAGGTCTGTTCGATTTACTGCGCCACTGCCAATCCGGTTGAGGTGCTGGTTGCCGTCACCCCGCTCGGCCGCGGTATCGCGGGCGTGATCGACGGGCAGCCGCCGCTGGGCGTCGAATCCGATGACGATGTGGTGGCCCGGCGAGATCTGTTGCGCGCCATCGGCTACAAGCTCTGAGTGCTCAGGTTTCCGCCTACCGGTTGTGGGCTACGGGTGCGGTCGGCCAACGCCCGGTAGCTGGTGTTCCACAGCCACTCGACCGGGCCCCGGCGGAACCGGCGCAGCCACAGGTGTGCGAAGCACATCACGATCGCGACCACGACCAGGTAGACCGCCACGGTGGCCGGTACCCGTTGTGCCGTCGGCGTGTGGGCCGCCAGCCCGAAGCCCCAGCCGTAGCAGATCGCTGACGCCAGCACGTTCTGTAACACATAGCTGGACAACGCCATCCGGCCGACCTCGGCCAGCCGGTGTCCGGTCCATCCGGGTGTGGGGCGCCGGACATAGAACTCGGCCACCACCGCCAGGATACCCATCGAGACGAATGGTGCGACGCCGTAGCGGGCCAGGATCAATCCCGGGCCGCCACCGGCGACCTCCAGCGCGATGTCCAGCGGTGCGGCCACCGCGAACCCCAGCCAGATCAGCCGTCGCCGCAACACGGCGCCACGTGCTTCCAGTACGCCGGCGTGAAACAGTCTGGCTCCCAACAGGAACAAGGCGATCGACATCGGGAAGATCAGCAGGGTCTCCAGCCGGAACAGCAGGACGTGGTCGAGGCGGAATGCCACCAGGTCCCAGAACGTGCCGTCCGCATAGGGATTGGGGTCGAGCGGCCGCGACGAACCGGTGTCACCGGCAGCGCTGAGCAGAGCGACGGTGATGGCGCTCAGCAACGCGATGTGCACGAGCGCGGCGCATGCGATGATCCGGCGCTGTGCGCGCGGGCTGGTCACCAGTAGGTAGGACACGATCCAGCCGGTGATGGCATAGCCCGTCAGAACGTCGAACTCGGTGAACAACACGAAATGCACGATGCCGTCGACGAGTAGCAACAGCGCCCGCCACGGGTAGCTTCCTGGCCACCGCAGACCGGCGCGCAGCGCTGAACGTTGTTGCAGGGCAAGGCCGATCCCGAACATCACGGTGAGCAGGCCGAGGAACTTGCCCTGGGCGAGTACCTGCAGCGCGATCTCGACGGGCCGCCACGGAGAGTCCGGCGGTCCGTCGAGGTAGCCGATCAGCCCCTCGGGATGGGTGAAGATCCAGATGTTGGTGGCCAGCGTGCCGAGGATCGCGATGCCGCGCAGGACGTCCAGAGACTGCAGCCGGGTCGAGGACATGCCCGCGGACGCTACCATACGAACGTATTGGTCGCCTATGCTGAAGCCGTGAGTACGCCCTATAGCCGGATGGCCGATGCGGTGCTGCGCGTCCTGGTGGCCGAAGGCTTCGAAGGTGTCTCGGTACGCAAAGTCGCCGCCCTGGCCGAGGTTTCGATCGGTGCCGTGCAACACCACTTTCCGACCAAGGACGCGATGCTTGCCGCTGCGATGGATCGCGCCTCGGCCCGGTTCCTGGCCCGGTTGGGGGAGTGCCTGACCGCCGAGATGTCCGCGGCGCAGCGGCTCGAGACATTGTCCGTGGCCCTGGTGTGCCCGGAACCCGGCGATCGCGACATCAGTGTGGCCTGGCTCTTGCGGCTGGCCCGCGCCGCGGTCGACGGGCAGACCGCGATCCGGCACCGCCAGGACTGGATCAGGATGTCGCAATGGCTGGCCGATCTGATCGCGGCCGCCGCCCCTGGCGTGGATGCCGGGCCGGCCGCCGTCGAACTGCTGGCTCTGGGGGACGGCCTGGCCTGCTCGGTGGCCGTCGAGCCGGAGCGGGTCAGTCCCGCACTGGCCGAGCGGATCGTCCGGGAGCATGTCCGGCGGTTGCTGAACTGATGCCCACGGCGATCGTGCGCAACTGCTCCAGGACAGCAGCCACCGCGGGTCGGGTGCTCGCGCCGGCGCGGGTGATCGCTTCCACGCGCCGGGCCACCGAGATGTCGGTGATCGGCAACCGCATCAACTCGCGCGTCAGCCTCACATAACGGGGCATCAGGGCGATGCCGGTGCCTGCGTGAACCAGCTCTTCGACCACACGGAAGTCATTGATCCGCTGGGTGATTCGCGGCTGGACACCGGACAGGATGGCGATCGAGTTGAGCACGTCGTCGACCATCAACCCGCCTTCGACGCCGATCCAGGGTTCGTCGGCGAGCTCGGCCAGTTTCACCTGGTCGCGGCCGGCCAGGTGGTGTCCCGCCGGCAGGACGACATCCAGAGGCTCCCGTAGCAGTTCGGTTGATTCGAAGCGCGGACCCCACGGGGACGCGTCGCGCTCGTCGCGGTGAACCACCACGACATCGAAGTCGGCGAGTTGTGTTGGCGCGCGGGAGGCCGGAACGTCGATGTCGCGACCGAGGACCTGAACGCCGCGCTCGGCTGCCCGGATGATCAACGGGGCCAGCAGCATTGCCGCGCCGGAGGGGAAGAACGACACGCTCACGGTGCCACGCGGCGAGCTTCGGTAGGCATCCATCTCGGCCCGGGCGCGGTCCAGTGTCGCCAACACGGCGTCGGCGTGGCCCACCAGGACCTGTCCGGCATCGGTCAGACGTACCCGCCTGCCGTCGGGTTCGATCAGCGGTACACCGGCCTCGCGTTGCAGGATCTTGAGTTGCTGTGAGACGGCCGAGGGTGTCATGGACAGCACCTGCGCTACCGCGGCAACGGTGCCGTGGTCGGCCAGTTCACGCAGCATCCGCAGGCGTCCAGCATCCATGTAGTGATACTACATATAAACGGTAGAAACATTAGCTTGACTGAATTATTGACCAGGCGACACGCTTGTCCGTATGACCCGTCGCACCGATCTCTGCTTGCTTGCCGTGGCGGTGGTGTGGGGTTCGAGTTACCTGGCCACCAAGGAAATCGCCACGGCACAAACGATTTTCGTGCTTCTGGTGGTGCGGTTCGCGGTCGCGGCAACAGTGCTGGCTGCCCTCGTGTGCCGGCGGTTGCCGGGTCTGACCCGTACCGAGGTGGTTTCGGGTGTGGTCGGTGGGGGTCTGCTGGCTGCCGTCTGTGTCGCCGAAACATACGGGGTGACAATGACCTCGGCCTCCAACGCGGGGCTGATCATGGCGCTCACCATCGTGGCCACGCCGGCGATGCAGCGTCAGCCGGTGGGCCGCCGCTTCTACCTGGCGGCAATGCTGGCGGTGATCGGTTGCGGGTTGCTCACTCAGTCCGGCGGCCTGACTGTCCCGCACGCCGGGGACATCGTGATGGTGATCGCGGCCTTGTTGCGGGCGGTCCACGTCACCGTCATGGCACGCTTCTCTGATGGTCGCGGGATCGATTCGGCACGAACCACTTTGGTGCAGCTGGTGACGGTTGCTGCGGTGGCGTCGGCGCTGTGCGTGGCGTCTGGACAGTCCGTCGCGGCGACGACAGCTGCTTACGGACCGGCCGACTGGGCCCTCGTCGGCTACCTGGCGCTGGCGTGCACGGTGTTCGCGTTCCTGGTTCAGTTGCGGGCGCTGAGCACGTCCAGTCCGGCCAGGGTCAGCCTTCTGGTGGGTACCGAGCCGCTGTGGGCCGCGATCCTCGGTGTCGCCCTGGCCGGCGATTCCGTCACCGGTGCCGGTATCGCCGGCGCCGTACTCGTCGTGACCGGCACAGGCTGGGGGCGGGTGGTGCTGGGCTACGGATCACGTGGTGTTGCCCGTACTGCGATACGGCGACCGGAACGGGGTCGTCGATTGCAGGGAAACCCCCCGACGCTATTCGGCTGGGAAATTATGGCGCGCCGCACCAGCGATTATTAGATTTCGATTGGAATTTTTCGGATGAAATGTCGTCCGCAAATGGTTGCGGATGTGCTCGGTTCACCTGTTCTGGTCGGACTGGGCGACGGGGTGGGGAGAGTCGCGGGCAACGAGCTGGTACCCCCGTCCCAAATGTAACGATTAGATAACGGCGCTAACACTTTTCTGAGATTGACGAACGTCGGAGTTCTTGCAGGTCACGCGCTGTCTCCGCAGACGGATCTGCGCGCCCGGAGGAGTGTCGGCGCTTGATCACGGCAGGGCGGTGTGCTTACGTCGAGGGCACCGATGGCATGAAACTGACGATGATCGCTGAGAAGTTCGGTGGTGACTTTTAACTCGATATGCACGTTTTAGAAAGCGTCCCGGGACGCCATTCCCGGGAAGAATTCCTGCGCCAACCACGGGGTGCCGATGCGATTGGCATCCGTGACCTCGCGGAAGCTACCGGGGTGCTGGATCTGAATTCCACTTACGCCTATCTGTTGCTGGCCACTGATTTTGCTGCCACGTCAATAGTGGCCGAACGTGACGGTGACCTGCACGGATTCATCACGGGCTACCACCCGCCGCCGCGGCCCGATGTCTTGTTCGTGTGGCAGGTGGCCGTGGCGCCGTCGGCGCAGGGCGGGGGGCTGGCCAGCACAATGCTCGACGCGCTCGTCCACCGCGTGCGGTCACAGCGCGACGGGCGTCCGGTGACCGTGGAGGCCACGGTCGCCCCCGGAAACGCCGCCTCACGCGCATTCTTCGGTGCCTTCGCGCGCCGTCACGGCGTCCCACTGGTCGAAGACCCGCACTTCGGGTCCGACCTGCTCGACGCGGGCGGAGCGCACGAGGATGAGCCCATCCTGCGTATGGGGCCGATCACCACACCGCTTTCGCGCTGAAATCAGTTATCTGATAACCATTTTGATCCGAATTGGAAGGATTGTCCCTTGCTGCTCGCAACGACAGCTCCGCTGACCGAATCTGACCTGCCCGACGTGTTCAGCTCGGTCGAGTCCGAGGTCCGCAGTTATTGCCGTGGCTGGCCCACTGTGATGAACAGCGCCACGGGTTCCTGGGTGACCGACACCTCGGGACGCACCTACATCGACTTCTTCGCCGGGGCCGGGGCGCTGAACTACGGCCACAACAACGCCGCCCTCAAGGAGCCGTTGCTGCAGTACCTCGCCTCCGACGGGATCGTGCACTCCTTGGACATGGCCACCGCGGCCAAGCAGCGGTTCCTCGAAAGCTTCGAACGGCTCATCCTGAGGCCGCGCGGGCTGGACTACAAGGTGCAGTTCCCCGGGCCGACCGGGGCCAACTCGGTGGAATCGGCACTCAAGCTGGCCAGGAAGGTGACCGGCCGCGAGTCGGTTATCAGCTTCACCAACGCTTTTCACGGCATGACGCTGGGTGCTCTGTCGGTGACCGGCAACTCGATGAAGCGGGCGGGAGCGGGTATCCCGCTGGTGCACGCCACCCCGATGCCCTACGACAACTACTTCGGCGGGGTAACCGAGGACTTCCACTGGTTCGAGCGCGTGCTCGACGATTCGGGTAGTGGCCTCAACCGGCCCGCCGCGGTGATCGTCGAAACCGTCCAGGGGGAAGGCGGTCTCAACGTCGCGCGGATCGAATGGCTGCGTGCTCTGGCCGAGTTGTGCCGCAAACGCGACATCCTGCTGATCGTCGATGACGTCCAGATGGGCTGTGGCCGCACCGGGCCGTTCTTCAGCTTCGAGGCCGCAGGCATCGTGCCGGATATCGTCACGATATCCAAGTCGGTCAGCGGTTACGGGCTGCCGATGGCGCTCACGTTGTTCCGCCGCGATCTCGACGTGTGGACGCCGGGGGAGCACAACGGCACTTTCCGTGGCCACAACCCCGCATTCATCACCGCCACGGCGGCAATCGAGACGTATTGGGAAAACGACGAATTCAGTGCCGAGACGGTCGCCAAGGGCGAGCTGACCCGGGCCCGGCTGGAGGAGATCGCCGCTGCCCACGACGGAGTGACCGCCCGCGGTCGCGGTATGGCGCAGGGCATCAAGTTCGAGCAGGCGGACCTGGCCGGTCAGGTGTGCCGGGCCGCTTTCGATCGCGGCGCACTGATGGAGACCAGTGGCCCGTCCGACGAGGTGGTCAAACTGCTGCCGCCGCTGACGACTTCGGCCGCCGAACTGTCCGAGGGGCTCGACATCCTCGCTGAGTCCGTCGCCGTCACGCTGGCCTGAGGAGGCTTGAAACATGATTGTTCGCACCACTGCTGAGATCACCGGGACCGACCGCGATGTGGCCGATGGCTCGTGGCGCTCCAAGCGCATCATCCTCGCCGGCGACGGTGTCGGTTTCTCGTTCCACGAGACCACGATCCAGGCTGGTTCGGTCAACGAGTTCCACTATCAGCACCATATCGAGGCGGTCTGGGTGGTAGAGGGCACCGGCACGCTGACCGACTTGGAGACGGGGCAGGAGTACCCGCTTGCCGACGGAACCATGTACGTGCTCAACAACAATGACCGCCACCGGGTCACCTGTGACGAGCAGCTGCGCATGCTGTGCGTGTTCAACCCTCCGGTGACCGGGCGGGAAGTGCACGACGAAAACGGTGTCTACCCGGCGCCGCAGTCGGTGGCATGACGGCAGTCCATCGAGGAGCCGAAAGCGGATCGCCCATCGGCCTGCCCAGCGAGGAACGGACGGATCACTACCCGACCCGGCTCGACCACGCCATCGAGCCGATACCGCGTCACGAGCCTGTGGTGTGGGGAGGCGCAGCGGACGGCCCGCTCAGCCAGCCCCACCTGGACGGTTTCTCGGAGTACGGGTACCTGGTGGCGCCGGAGACCGTCTCGGATCACTGGCTTCCGCTGCTCCGGCATGAATTGGACCGGATCGCAGCGGATCTGGATGCCGATGATCCACGGGTGATCCGGGAGCCAGGCGGCACGATCCGGTCGATCTTCGAACCGCATCTGCTGAGCGACCTGGTCGCCCAGGTGGTCCGGCTCGACACCGTGTTACCGGTCGCGCAGCAACTTTTGGGCGGCGACGTCTACATCCATCAGGCCAGGATCAACCTCATGCCCGGGTTCACCGGGACCGGGTTCTACTGGCATTCGGACTTCGAGACGTGGCATGCCGAGGACGGCATGCCGGAGATCCGCGCGGTTTCGTGCTCGATCGCTCTGACCGAGAACTACCCGTACAACGGGTCGCTGATGGTGATCCCCGGATCGCACCAGACGTTCTATCCGTGCGTCGGCGCCACGCCTGACGACAACCACGACACGTCGTTGGTCGCCCAGAACATCGGCGTGCCCGATCAGACGACGCTGACCAAGGCTGTCGACGAGCACGACATCCACCAGTTCACCGGCCCGCCCGGCACCGCGCTGTGGTTCGACGCGAATCTGCTGCACGGCTCGGGGTCCAACATCACACCCCTGCCGCGCTCGAACGTGTTCCTGGTGTTCAACTCGGTGGACAACGCGCTGACGGACCCGTTCGCGGCCAAGAAGCCACGGCCCGAATACCTGGCGGCTCGGGGCGCACAAGCCGTCACCTAGGCTGGCCCCATGCAACGGATCATCGGAACAGAGGTCGAATACGGCATCTCCTCGCCGTCCGATCCGACTGCCAATCCGATCCTGACCTCGACTCAAGCGGTGCTGGCGTACGCGGCGGCCGCCGGGATCCAGCGCGGCAAGCGCACCCGGTGGGACTACGAGGTCGAATCGCCGTTGCGCGACGCCCGCGGATTCGACCTGTCCCGGGCCTCGGGGCCGGCTCCGATCGTCGACGCCGACGAGGTCGGCGCGGCGAACATGATCCTCACCAACGGTGCCCGGCTGTATGTGGACCACGCCCACCCGGAGTACTCGGCGCCCGAGTGCACCGATCCGATGGACGCGGTGATCTGGGACAAGGCCGGTGAGCGCGTGATGGAGGCCGCCGCCCGCCACGTGGCCAGCGTGCCCGGCGCGGTCAAGCTGCAGCTGTACAAGAACAACGTGGACGGCAAGGGCGCCTCGTACGGATCGCACGAGAACTACCTGATGAGCCGCCAGACCCCGTTTTCCGCGGTGATCGCGGGGTTCACCCCGTTCCTGGTGTCGCGGCAGGTGGTGACCGGCTCGGGCCGTGTCGGCATCGGGCCCTCGGGGGACGATCCCGGCTTCCAGTTGTCCCAGCGGGCCGATTACATCGAGGTCGAGGTCGGCCTGGAGACGACGCTCAAGCGCGGCATCATCAACACCCGCGACGAGCCGCACGCCGACGCCGACAAATACCGCCGGCTGCACGTCATCATCGGTGACGCCAACCTGGCCGAGACGTCGACCTACCTGAAGGTCGGCACCAGCTCCCTGGTGCTCGACCTGATCGAGGAGGGCCCGCAGTTCGGGCTCGACCTGTCCGATCTCGCGCTGGCCCGTCCGGTGCACGCCGTGCACGTGATCAGCCGTGATCCGTCGCTGCGCGCCACGGTGGCGCTGGCCGACGGCCGCGAGATGACCGCCCTGGCACTGCAGCGGGTCTACCTGGACCGGGTGGCCAAACTGGTGGACAGCCGGGACCCGGATCCACGGGCCGCGCATGTCGTGGAGACCTGGGCCCACGTGCTGGACCTGCTGGAGCGCGACCCGATGGAATGTGCCGAGATCCTGGACTGGCCGGCAAAGCTGCGGTTGCTGGAGGGCTTCCGAAACCGCGAGAACCTGGCCTGGTCGGCGCCGCGGCTGCACCTGGTCGATCTGCAGTACTCCGATGTCCGCCTGGACAAGGGCCTGTACAACCGGTTGGTCGCCCGCGGTTCGATGAAACGCCTGGTCACCGAGCAGCAGGTGCTCGACGCCGTCGACAACCCTCCGACCGACACCCGCGCCTACTTCCGGGGCGAATGCCTCCGTCGATTCGGTGCGGACATCGCCGCGGCGAGCTGGGACTCGGTGATTTTCGATCTCGGCGGCGATTCGCTCGTCCGGATTCCGACCCTGGAGCCGCTGCGGGGAAGCAAGGCGCATGTCGGCGCTCTGCTGGATTCCGTGGACAGCGCGGCCGAACTCGTCGATCAACTCACGAACTGACCATCTGGACCGGTGAGCTATCCCCGGCAATCGGGGTGCCGACCGGTACTGTGGAAGAACCGGTTGGGCGGTTAGCCCAGCCGATGACAATTGCAGGAGGCAGCGATGGCTCAAGAGCAGACCAAGCGTGGCGGTGGCGGCGGCGAGGATGACGACCTCCCGGGTGCATCCGCCGCCGGCCAGGAGCGTCGCGAGAAGCTGGCTGAAGACACCGACGATCTGCTCGACGAGATCGACGATGTGCTGGAAGAGAACGCAGAAGACTTCGTGCGCGCATACGTCCAAAAGGGCGGCCAGTGACCTGGCGCGAAAACCTGTCTCTGCCCCGACCCACCCTCTCCGGTAGCCAATCTGTAGCCATGGACCTGTCGTCTTTCTCTGAACTGCTGCGTCGGCAGGCCCCCGAACTGTTGCCGGTCAACCGTGTCGCCGACGGCATGATCAACCCCACCAACGCAGTGCCGCACGGGACCACCATCGTCGCGATCAAGTACCCCGGAGGGGTGCTGATCGCCGGTGACCGCCGCTCCACCCAGGGCAACATGATCGCCGGCCGTGACGTGCAGAAGGTGTACATCACCGACGACTACACGGCGACGGGCATTGCGGGCACCGCGGCCATCGCCGTGGAGTTCGCCCGGCTCTATGCGGTGGAACTCGAGCACTACGAGAAGCTCGAAGGTGTCGCCCTGACGTTCCGCGGCAAGGTCAACCGCCTGGCCATCATGGTGCGCGGCAATCTCGGTGCGGCACTGCAGGGTTTCGTGGCCCTGCCGTTGTTGGTCGGATACGACATCGACGCGGCCGACGCCGAGAACGCGGGCCGGATCGTGTCCTTCGACGCGGCAGGTGGCTGGAACATCGAACAAGAGGGCTACCAGTCCGTGGGGTCCGGGTCGATCTTCGCCAAGTCGTCGATCAAGAAGCTCTATCCCGGTGTGGTGGATGCGGATTCGGCTCTGCGGGTCGCCATCGAGGCCCTCTACGACGCAGCTGACGACGATTCCGCCACCGGCGGTCCCGATCTGGTGCGCGGCATCTATCCGACCGCGGTGACCATCGGTGCCGAGGGAGCCGCGGAGATCACTGAGGAACGCATCGCCGAGCTGGCCCGCGACGTCATCGCGCGCCGGACCCGGACGGGCGGTGAGGGGTAAATGAGCTTCCCGTACTTCATCTCGCCCGAACAGGCGATGCGTGAGCGCTCCGAACTGGCGCGCAAGGGCATTGCCCGCGGACGCAGCGTCGTGGTGCTGGCGTACGACAACGGTGTGCTGTTCGTGGCGGAGAACCCGTCGCGGTCGCTGCAGAAGGTCAGCGAGCTCTATGACCGGGTCGGGTTCGCCGCAGTCGGCCGGTTCAACGAGTTCGACAACCTGCGGCGCGGCGGAATCCAGTTCGCCGACACCCGCGGCTACGCCTACGACCGCCGCGACGTGACCGGTCGTCAGCTGGCCAACGTCTACGCGCAGACTCTCGGCACCATCTTCACCGAGCAGGCCAAGCCCTACGAGGTCGAGCTGTGCGTGGCCGAGGTGGCCCACTACGGCGAGACGAAAGCCCCTGAGCTGTACCGCATCACCTATGACGGGTCGATCGCCGACGAGCCGCACTTCGTGGTGATGGGCGGCACCACGGAGCCGATCATCGCCGCACTGAACGAGTCGTACAGCGAAAACCCTGACCTGGGTGCGGCGGTCAAGATCGCCGTGGAGGCGTTGAGCGCGAGCGGCAACGGCGCTGAGCCTCGGACGCTCGGCCCCGCGACGCTCGAGGTGGCCGTCCTCGATGCCACCCGGCCGCGTCGTTGCTTCCGCCGCATCACCGGTGCGGCGCTGGAAGCGCTTCTGCCCGAGGCTGTTTCGGACAAGCCGGCCGCTGAAGAGCCGTCGGAGAAACCGAAGAAGTCAGGAAAGTAGGTTGATCACCGCTTCGGCCTCGGTGCCGTCGCGGTAAAGACCCCACGCCTGTTCTGCCAGTTCGTCGGGATTTATCGTCGGCAGCTCGGCGTTGCCTGCCATTGCCCGGTGAATGTCGCCGCGCTCGATGAGTCCGCCGATGGTGATGGTGCCGGCATAGACGCCGACGGGGCGGAGGGCGGCGTGCAGGGTGATCGCATAGTTGCGTAATGCCGCTGCCGCCAGTGCCAGGCCACCGAGTGGGGGCATCGGTACCACGCTGCTCAGCCCGCCGGCGAACAACAACCCGCCGCTGCCGCGTTCGCGCATCTCGGGCAGGAGCTGACTCGCGAAGTCGACTGCGGGCACCACGCTGTTCAGCGCCGCCCGGGCGCCGCCGGCGTCGAGATCGGCGAGGTTTTCGGTGGGTGCCGTTTCGAATGCGGCCGGACCGTAGTAGCCGACGTCTATGCGTCCGAAGCGTTCGCGCACCGCGCCCAATGCCGCCGTGAGTTGTTCCGGATCGTTCGCATCGGCCACGTAGGCGGCGGCTTCGACGCCGTTGCCGGTCAGGGCTGCCAGGTAGTCGGGATGGCGCGTGGGAGTCCGCGAGATCAGGGCCACGCGGTGACCGTCGGCGCCGAATCGCTGAGCGATCGACAACCCGAGGCCAGGTCCGACGCCGAGCACCACCAGGACCGGGGAAGAAGAAGTTGAGGTCATACTCAACTTACTAGCATAAGTTGAGTGACCCCTCAACTTCGCTATGCTGAACGGCATGTCGGCGATGCGTGCAGATGCGATCCGCAATCGGGACCGTTTGGTGGCGGCCGCCGCCGAGCTCTTCACCGAACGGGGCGTCGACGTCCCTCTCGACGAGATCGCCCGTGCGGCCGGCGTCAGTATCGGCACGCTCTACAACCATTTCCCGAATCGCGGGGCACTCCTGGATGTGGTGCTGTCCGACCGGTTGGCCGTCATCGACCGGTTGGCGCGGCAGGCGCTCGACGACGCCGACCCGTGGCGGGGATTCGCCGCATTCCTCGACGGACTGTTCGCGATGCAGGCGTCCGACCGCAGCATCAACGACGCGGTGGCCAGAAATCCGGTAGGTGCTGTCGACGTCACGGGCGAATGTGGCCGTGCCGGTGGGCTTCTCGAAGCCGTAGTGGGCCGGGCCAGGGACGCCGGTGTGCTGCGCGCCGACTTCGGTGCCGATGACCTGGCCACGTTGATGTGGGCCATGTCGAAGGTGATCGCGATGGCCGACGGCGACGACGCCGTATGGCGGCGCCACCTGAGATTCGTGCTGGACGGACTGAAGACCCCGGCCGGCTCACTGCCCGTCGGTGCTCTCGGGGCGCCAGCCGACGTAGGTGAACCACAACCCCATCGCGGTGAGTAGTAGGAAGAAGCACCGCGCGGCGATCAGCAGCCCAGGGCTGTTCACGGTGGCGTCGGCGCCGGATTCGATGGCCGACGGGATGGCCATCATGGCGGCCCCCCGCAGTGCGACGAACCAGCCGAACAGGGAGATCAACACCGCGGTCACGCTGTACCAGTACTGGTGGAAGGCGATCACGACCAGGCCCATCAGCAACATGGCGGCGCCCAGAACCCAGGGCATGGCTCCGCTGGTGAAAAGGTCGCCGAGCAGATTCTGCAGGCTGGGCAGCCGGATCGCGATGATCAGCGTCGCGACGGCGACGAACGGGCCGAGGACCCGGGAGAACGCGCGGGTGCGTTGCCGGGCCTGTGGTGTGGATTGCGGCATGTGCGGCTCCTGATTGATAAACCGACTGACGGTCTATTTTTAGGCTAGGCTCGAACTGCGCCCAACGTCAACGCCCAATGTCAATGGAGGATTCGTGGCACGCCAGGTGAACCCAGCCGAACACGCCGCCCGGCGTCGGGAGATCCTCGATGCCGCCCTGCAGTTGATGCACGACAAGGGCTACGAGGCCATGACCATCGAGGATCTGCTGGCCGAACTGCAGATCTCGAAAGGCGCGCTGTACCACTATTTTCGCTCGAAGCGGGCATTGCTGGAGGGCGTCATCGAGCAGATGGGCGAGATCGCCGCGACGCGGTTGGCCGGCATCGTCGAGGACCCCCACCTCAGTGCACTCGAGAAGATGCACGCCTACTTCGACGCGTCGCGGGACTGGAAATCGGAGAGTGTCACAGAGGTGGCAACGCTGATCCGGTTGTGGCACGACGAGAACAATGCGCTGTTGCGGCAGAAGATGACCCAGGGCTCGATGCGCACCACCGCACCCATGTTGGAATCGATCATCCGCCAGGGGTGCGACGAAGGCGTCTTCGACACCGACTACCCGCACGAGGCGGCGGGCATCCTCACCGGCATGGGGCTCCACCTGGCGGACGCGTTCATCGACGCCATCGAGGCAGACGGCGCCGTGGGTTCCGACATCAGCGGGCCGAATGCTCAAAAGGTGGTGGGTGCCTACCTGCAGGCGTTCGAACGCATCCTCGGCGTACCCGCCGGGTCACTGTATGGACCGGCGGCGTCAGCTCAGGGGGAAACGTAGCTTGGCGACCGCGCTCTGGTTCCAGATGTCGGCGGTGATCTCGTCGGGCCGGACGGCGTAGGCCGCACCGCCGTTGTCGAGCACCGTCACCGCGACTCGGGACAGGACGTCATAGCCGGAATCGTCGTAATGCAACGCTCCGGTGGCAGCTTCGATCCGGCCCACCACATCGACGGTGAAGTTGTACACCAGCGTGTCCACCGCCCCGGCCGTCGCGGCCCTGGTGATATCGCCGAGATCGGTGGCCACCAGTCCCTTGCTGATGTCGTTGCCGAACTCGTCGACCCAGGCGCTGGCCTGCTCGGCGTTCAGGGCGGGCAGCGACTCACGGATGGCGCCGTCGATCTGATCGGGCCGCAGCTGGTCCGCCGCACCGGGCACCGCCACGATCCGGCGCTTGTGTTCGAGGCCCCGGTACATGTCGAGCAGCGGGTCGGTCGCGAACAGGTACAGCGGCCGCGACGATGTCGGATCGAGCTGGCCCAGTTCGCCGTCCACCGCATCGGCGACCCGCTTGGCGTACTGCTCCAGCAACAGCTTCTTGCCCTCGTCACCGACCAGACGTCGCACATGCCCCCGGTCGCGCACGGTGGCGCGGTTGGTCGCATCGGCGACGTCGACCGCGTACTCGCCGGTGAGCTCCAACTCCTCGGCTCGCGTGCTGGCGGT
This sequence comes from Mycolicibacterium peregrinum, assembly GCF_001665785.1. Classification (GTDB taxonomy): domain Bacteria; phylum Actinomycetota; class Actinomycetes; order Mycobacteriales; family Mycobacteriaceae; genus Mycobacterium; species Mycobacterium peregrinum_A. Next base: position 76,823 of record NZ_LZSO01000033.1, on the reverse strand, counting down.
TGCCTGCCACAGGTTCCAACCGTCTGCGGACAGCGTCAGCGCATACGCCTCCTGCGGGGTGGTGACCGCCCGCACCAGCTGGCCGATATCGAAGTAGCTGCCCACCTGAAGCTGGCTCTCCAGGGCGTTGGGCAGGACGTAGACCTCATGGAAGTCGTCGGCGATGAAGATGGCCACCGAACGGGACAGGCTCAGCCACAGTTCCGATTCGGCGATCTCGTTCCACCGTGATCGCAGCTGTTCCTCCACGGCGTGGCGCGCCCCGGACTCGCGGATGGTGCGCAGGGCCCGGTCCACCGCGCTCTTCGCCGTCAGCACGCTCTTGTCCCGCTCGTCCGGTCCCGGTGCGGTTTCCGCATAGACCGTGATGGCGTTCTCGTGCGGCTCGCCAAGGCGGATCAGGTCGGCAACATCGGGCAGTTCGTAGCGGGTCATCACCACTCCTTTGCACGGACTTCCTTTCCGACCATCTTCCCGTGACTTGGACTGACCAGGGCCAAAAGTCCCAGATCGGTGGCGCCACGAACACAATGACGGTGCTTGCCCACCGTTACTGTGAACCACCCCGTAAGCTCGTTAGCGTGCAGCGACGAATCATGGGCATCGAGACGGAATTCGGTGTGACCTGCACGTTCCATGGCCATCGCCGGCTCAGCCCCGACGAGGTCGCCCGCTATCTGTTCCGGCGGGTGGTGTCGTGGGGCCGCAGTTCCAACGTCTTCCTCCGTAACGGCGCCCGGTTGTATCTCGACGTGGGTAGCCACCCCGAGTACGCGACCGCCGAGTGTGACAACCTGACGCAGCTGGTCACCCACGACCGCGCCGGTGAGCGCGTCCTGGAGGATCTGCTGATCGACGCCGAGCAGCGCCTCGCCGACGAGGGCATCGGCGGCGACATCTACCTGTTCAAGAACAACACCGACTCGGCGGGCAACTCCTACGGCTGCCACGAGAACTATCTGATCGTGCGGGCCGGTGAGTTCTCCCGGATCTCCGACGTGCTGCTGCCGTTCCTGGTCACCCGCCAGCTCATCTGCGGTGCGGGCAAGGTGTTGCAGACGCCCAAAGCGGCCACCTTCTGCCTGAGCCAGCGCGCCGAGCACATCTGGGAGGGCGTCTCCAGCGCGACGACGCGCTCCCGGCCGATCATCAACACCCGCGACGAGCCGCACGCCGACGCCGAGAAGTACCGCCGGCTGCATGTCATCGTCGGCGACTCCAACATGTGCGAGGCCACCACCATGCTCAAGGTGGGCACCGCCTCGCTGGTGCTGGAGATGATCGAGGCCGGCGTCCCGTTCCGGGATTTCTCCCTGGACAACCCGATCCGGGCGATCCGCGAGGTCAGCCACGACCTGACCGGTCGTCGTCCGGTGCGGCTGGCCGGCGGGCGGCAGGCCAGCGCCCTGGACATCCAGCGGGAGTACTACGGCCGGGCCGTGGAGTACCTGCAGACCCGCGAGCCCAGCACTCAGATCGAGCAGGTGGTCGACCTGTGGGGCCGCCAACTCGACGCGGTCGAGAGCCAGGACTTCGCGAAGGTCGACACCGAGATCGACTGGGTGATCAAGCGCAAGCTGTTCCAGCGCTACCAGGATCGCTACAACATGGAGCTGTCCGATCCCAAGATCAGCCAGCTCGACCTCGCCTACCACGACATCAAGCGCGGTCGTGGGGTGTTCGACCTGTTGCAGCGCAAGGGGCTGGCGTCCCGGATCACCACCGACGAGGAGATCGACGCCGCGGTCAACACCCCGCCGCAGACCACGCGAGCCAAGCTTCGTGGCGAGTTCATCAGTGCGGCACAGGAAGCCGGACGGGATTTCACCGTGGACTGGGTGCACCTCAAGCTCAACGACCAGGCTCAGCGCACCGTGCTGTGCAAGGATCCGTTCCGATCGGTCGACGAGCGGGTCAAGCGCCTGATCGCCAGCATGTGAGCTTTAAGCTTTCATCTCGTGGCGGTATCCAAAGTCGAGCGGTTGATAAATCTTGTCATCGCCTTGTTGTCCAGCGATCGGTTCCTGCCTGCCGACAAGGTCCGCAAGATTGTCCAGGGCTATGAGGACAGTCCCACCGACGAGGCGTTCTCCCGCATGTTCGAGCGCGACAAGAACGAACTGCGCGACCTCGGGATCCCGTTGGAGACGGGGCGCGTCTCCAAGTTCGACTCGACCGAGGGCTACCGCATCAACCGCGACGAGTATGCGCTGCCCGCGGTCCAGCTGACGGGTGATGAGGTGGCGGCCGTCGCGGTGGCCACGCAGCTGTGGCAGTCGCCCGAGTTGATCACCGCGACGCAGGGGGCGCTGCTGAAGCTGCGTGCCGCCGGTGTGGACGTCGACGCCGACGGGGTCGGTGTCGCCATTGCGTCGACTGCGACGCTGCCCGGGCTGCGCGGTTCTGAAGAGGTGTTGCGAATCCTGTTGGCGGCGATCGACTCCGGGCATGCGGTGCAGTTCCGGCACCGCGCCTCGCGCAACGCCGAACACACCAGCCGCCACGTCGAGCCCTGGGGCGTCGTGACCCATCGCGGCCGGTGGTACCTGGTGGGGCATGACCGCGACCGCGACGACACCCGTACTTTCCGTCTTTCCCGCATCGATCCCGACGTGAGAACCGAGGGGCCGGCCGGGGCGGTGGCCAAGCCCGAGGGGGTGAACCTGCGCGACATCGTCGCCCGCGCGGTCGCCGAACTGCCGACCGGGGAGCAGGCCAGGGTGTGGATCGCCGGCGGACGTGCCACCGCGCTGCGCCGTCAGGCCATCGAGACCGTTCCGCGCACGCTGGGCGGGCGCGCAGGGGAGGAGATCACCGTCGACATCGGAATGTCGGACCGGCTGGCCCGTGAGATCGCCAGCTACGGCGTCGATGCCGTCGCGCTGGAACCGCAGTCGTTGCGTGATGACGTGGTGAGCAGGTTGCGGGCGCAGGCGGTGCGGGCATGAGGGTCAGCGAGGAGCCGGAGGCGGTGCGCGCATGAGGGTCAGCGAGGAGCCGGAGGCGGATCGCGCATGAGTCAGGTCTCGACCCGGCTGGTCCGGATGCTCAACATGGTGCCGTATTTCCAGGCGAACCCGAAGGTGACGCGTGACGAAGCAGCGGCCGCGCTGGGGGTTACCCGCAAACAGCTTGATTCCGATCTTGAGCAGCTCTGGATGTGCGGCCTCCCCGGCTACAGTCCCGGCGATCTCATCGACTTCGACTTCGAAGGCGACACAGTCGAAGTCACGTTCAGTGCGGGTGTCGACCGCCCGTTGCGCCTGACATCCACAGAAGCCACCGGCATCCTGGTGGCGCTGCGGTCGCTGGTCGACGTTCCCGGGATGGTGGATCCGGAGGCCGCGCGCAGCGCCATCGCCAAGATCGAATCCGCTGCGGGCACTCAGCGTGCGGCCCTCGAGGAATCCGGTTCTGAGGAGAGCGTGCCCCAGGAAACCGGTGCGGCCGCGGCGGTTCGCGCGGCCGTGCGTGACGCCCGCGCGCTGACCCTGGAGTACTACTCGGCGTCGCGTGACTCGCTCACCACCCGCACGGTGGACCCGATCCGCGTGGTGCTGATCGGTGACAACAGTTATCTGGAGGCGTGGTGTCGCACCGCCGAGGCGGTCCGGATGTTCCGGTTCGACCGGATCGTCGCGGCCGAGCGTCTCGCCGATCCGTCGGCGCCGCCGTCGCCGGCGGTGCAGGCCGGCACCGACACCTCGCTGTTCGATCCGGACACCGCGGACCCGTCATTGCCGTCGGCCACCCTGCTGATCGACTGCTCCGCCTCGTGGATGTTCGACTACTACCCGTTGCGGGTGGTCAATGAATTGCCCGACGGGGCGTGTGAGGCAGTGATGACGTATGCCTCGCCCGAGTGGATGGCACGCTTCCTGCTCGGATTCGGTTCGGCCGTGCGGGTGTTGGACCCACCCGACCTCGCGCAACGGGTGCAGGAATCTGCCGGGGAGGCTCTGCGCGTCTACGACGCGGTGGTGCCGCACGCCTACGACGCCGACGACACACGCGCGTAGACTCAGCACAGACGTCTGGAGGTAACCAAATTGGGTGGTCTACAACCCTGGCACTGGATCATTGTCATCGCGGTGTTCGTGCTGCTTTTCGGCGCCAAGAAGCTGCCGGACGCGGCCCGGTCGCTCGGTAAGTCGATGCGGATCTTCAAGTCGGAGATCAAGGAGATGCAGTCGGATTCTTCCGGGTCTTCGGCCGACGCGCCGCAACCGGCGAAGCCGATCACATCCGAGCGGGTCGAGGCTCCCGCCCCGGAGCAGTCCCCGGACCGCCACACGGCCTGACCGGTCCGGCAATAGATCGCGGTCATCGCCCCGCGATGCCGTGTCGCGTCTATGACCAGGCCTCTTAGAACACGCCCGTGACCTCCGGATTCATCAAGAAGCTCGATCCCCGCCGCCGCCGTTCGCGGGTCAACCCCGACGGCACGATGTCGTTGGTCGACCACCTGCACGAACTGCGCAACCGTCTGCTGATCGCGGTGGCCGCAGTGCTGGTCACCACCGTCTTCGGATTCCTGTGGTACACCCACGGTTTCTTCGGCGTGCACAGCCTGGGCGAATGGCTGCGCGGTCCTTACTGTTCGCTGCCGGATTCGGCCCGGGCGACCATCGCCCCCGACGGTGAGTGCCGGCTGTTGGCGACCGGGCCGTTCGACCAGTTCATGCTGCGCCTCAAGGTGGCGCTGGCGGCCGGCCTGGTGATGGCGTGCCCGGTCTGGCTGTACCAGCTGTGGGCGTTCATCACCCCCGGCCTGTACAAGAAGGAACGCCGGTTCGCGATGGCGTTCGTCGGCGTCGGCGCGGTGTTGTTCATCACCGGCGCGGTACTGGCCTACGTGGTGCTGGCCACGGCCCTCGGCTTCCTGCTGACCGTCGGCAGTGACGTACAGGTCACTGCGCTGTCAGGCGAGCAGTACTTCGGATTCCTGATCAACCTGCTGTTGGTGTTCGGCATCAGCTTCGAATTCCCGCTGCTGATCATCATGCTCAACCTCGTCGGCATGCTCACCTACGAGCGGCTGAAGGCGTGGCGCCGCGGACTGATCTTCGGGTTGTTCGTGTTCGCGGCGTTCGCCACCCCCGGCTCGGACCCGTTCACCATGCTGGCGCTGGCCTGCGCGCTGAGCCTGCTGCTGGAGTTCGCCATCCAGGTCGCCCGGATCAACGACAAGCGCAAGGCCCGGCGTGAGGCTCTGGAGGTGCCGGAGGACGAGGCCGCGCCGATCCCCACGGTGGAGCCCGTTCCGAGACCCGACCCGGTAACAGCGCCGGACTCGGGGGCATCGCGGATCGACATCGACGACGATGCCACCTGAGCCGGGTGACCAGAACGGTGGCGAACTGACCAAGTTCACCGCCGAATACCCGTTCGCACTCGACGATTTCCAGCTCCGCGCCTGCCGCGCCCTGGAAAGCGGCCACGGCGTACTGGTATGCGCGCCCACCGGGGCGGGCAAGACCGTGGTCGGCGAGTTCGCCGTGCACCTGGCGCTGGCCGCCGGCGGCAAGTGCTTCTACACCACACCGATCAAGGCGCTCAGCAACCAGAAACACAACGACCTGGTGACCCGCTACGGCGCGGACAAGATCGGACTGCTCACCGGCGACCAGTCCATCAACGGGGACGCCGACATCGTGGTGATGACCACCGAAGTGCTTCGCAACATGCTGTATGCGAATTCGCCTGCACTGCACGGACTTTCCTACGTCGTGATGGACGAGGTGCACTTCCTGGCCGACCGGATGCGCGGGGCGGTGTGGGAAGAGGTGATCCTGCACCTGCCCGAGGAGGTGCTGCTGGTCAGCCTGTCGGCCACCGTCAGCAATGCCGAGGAGTTCGGTGGCTGGATCCAGACCGTCCGCGGCGACACCACCGTCGTCGTCGACGAACACCGGCCCGTCCCGCTCTCGCAGCACATGCTCGTCGGCCGGCGGCTGTTCGACCTGTTCGAGGGCACGAACAGTACGCTCGTCGACCCGGATCTGTTGCGCCACATCAGCCATCGGCGTGAGGCCGACAGGCTGGCGGACTGGGAACCACGGGGCCGTGGACGTGGCCGGGGAGGTGGCCGCCCCCAGTTGTACCGGCCGCCAAGCCGGCCCGACGTCATCGCAACCCTGGACGCCGCGGGGCTGCTGCCCGCCATCACGTTCGTATTCTCGCGGGCCGGCTGCGACGCGGCTGTCCAGCAGTGCCTGCGTGCGCCACTGCGGCTGACCACGGACGAGGAACGCGGCCGGATCTCCGAGATCGTCGACCGACGCTGCGCCGACCTGGCCGAATCCGACCTGATCGTGCTCGATTACCACCAGTGGCGGGAAGGCCTGCTGCGCGGCCTGGCCGCCCACCACGCCGGCATGCTGCCGGTGTTCCGGCACACCGTGGAGGAACTGTTCACCGCAGGCCTGGTCAAGGCGGTGTTCGCCACCGAAACCCTGGCACTGGGGATCAACATGCCAGCTCGCACCGTGGTGCTCGAGCGGCTGGTGAAGTTCAACGGCGAGCAGCACGTCCCGTTGACGCCGGGGGAGTACACCCAGCTGACCGGACGGGCCGGGCGTCGCGGCATCGACGTCGAGGGCCACGCCGTGGTGCTGTGGCGGCCCGACGACAGCAACGCCGAACCTGCCGAGGTCGCCGGCCTGGCTTCGACCCGAACCTTCCCGTTACGTAGTTCGTTCGCGCCGAGCTACAACATGACGATCAACCTGGTGCAGCAGATGGGGCCCGAACAGGCCCACAAACTGCTGGAACGGTCCTTCGCCCAGTACCAGGCGGACCGGTCGGTGGTCGGGCTGGTGCGCGGGATCGCGCGCGGTGAGCGGATGATGGGCGAGCTGGCAGCCGAACTCGGCGGTAGCGACGCACCGATCCTCGACTACGTCCGGTTGCGGGCCAAGATCGGCGAGCGCGAACGCGCACAGTCGCGGGCGTCACGCCTGCAGCGACGCAAGGCGGCCACTGACGCGTTGGCCGCGCTGCGCCGTGGCGACATCATCACCATCACCCAGGGGCGTCGCGGCGGGCTGGCGGTCGTGCTGGAGCCTGCCCAACGCGACAGCGACGACCCGAGACCGCTGGTGCTGACCGAACATCGTTGGGCCGGACGGATTTCGTCGGCCGACTATTCGGGCGCCTCGGCGCCGCTGGGGGCGATGACGCTACCCAAGCGGGTGGAGCACCGGCAGCCGCGCGTACGCCGGGACCTGGCGTCGGCATTGCGTTCGGCCGCGGCCGACCTGTCGCTGCCCTCGGTCCGGGCGGGCCGGCGCGCCGCCGCCCCCGAGCGCGACGTCGACCCCGAACTCGCCGGCCTGCGAGAAGAATTGCGGGATCATCCGGCACATCAACAACCGGGCCGTGAAGCGCAGGCCCGGATCGCCGAACGCTATCTGCGCATCGAACGCGACAATGCGCAGATCCAGCAGAAGGTGAACGCGGCGACCAACTCACTGGCCCGCACCTTCGACCGGATCGTGGCGCTGCTGCGCGAACGTGGCTTCATTACAGCGGACAACGACGGAGACCTGAAGCCGGATATCCGGGTCACCGATGCCGGCCGGCTCCTGGCCCGGATCTACAGCGAGAGCGATCTGCTGGTCGCCGAATGCCTGCGGGGCGGTCAGTGGCAGGGCCTGCAACCGGCGGAACTGGCCGCGGTGCTCTCGGCTGTCCTGTTCGAGTCGCGGGGAGACACCGCCGGCGGTGTGCTCGGTGTCGACATTCCCACCGCGGGCCTGCGCCGCGCGCTGGCCCAGACCCGGCGGATCTCGGCGGACGTGCGGGGCGACGAGCAGCGCCACCGGCTGGCCCCGAGCCGCGAACCCGACGAAGGATTCGTCACCGCCGTCTACCGCTGGGCCACCACCGGTGATCTGGCAGCCGCCCTGGCCGCCTCCGACGTCGGGTCGGGTTCGGCGCTTTCGGCGGGCGATTTCGTGCGGTGGTGCCGCCAGGTGCTCGATCTGCTCGACCAAGTCCGTAATGCCGCGCCGCAATCCGCCTTGCGCAATACCGCGAAACGCGCTGTCAACGATGTTCGGCGCGGCGTTGTTGCTGTTGATGCGGGGTAGGGTGTCTGGGGCGACACCGAACAGGATCAAGGAGAACCATGAGCGGACCGCAGGGACCTGACCAGGGACAACCATCGCCCGGTCAGCAGCCTGAGCCCGGGGCGGACCAGGCGGCCGGCGCCGAGGCGTGGCAGCCGCCGACTCCCGCCTCCGAGGACGCCTCGACCAACGCTCCGGCCTGGCAGCCCCCGGCGTACACACCGCAGCAGTACCCGTCGTACCCGCAGCAGGGTGTGCAGCAGCCGGACTATTCGCAGCCGCAACAGCCCCAGCAGCCTCAGTACCCCGGGCCTGAGCAGTACGCCCAGCAGCAGGCGTACCCGCAGCCCGGCCAGCAGCCCCAGTACGGCCAGGTGCCCGGTTACGGGCAGCAACCCCCGTACGGACAGCCCGGACAGCAGGGTCAACCCGGTCAGCCGGGTCAGTTTGGTCAGCCGGGTCAGTTTGGTCAGCCGGGTCAGTTCGGTCAACCGGGCCAGTACGGTGCACCCGGCCAGTTCGGTCAGTACGGCATTCCAGGTGTCGATCAGGGCTCGAAGGCATCCCTCGGGGTGATCGGTGGCGTCGTCGGCGGCGTTCTCGCCGTCATCGTGCTGGTGGTCTGCATCCTCGGTTTCTGGAAGCCGGGCTTTTTCGTCACGACCAAGCTCGACATCAACAAGGCCCAGAGCGGCGTCGAGCAGATCCTCACCGACAAGACCAACGGCTACGGCGCCACCAAGGTCACCGGCGTCAAGTGCAACGACGGCGAAAACCCGACGGTCAAGAAGGATTCGACCTTCGACTGCGAGGTCACCATCGACGGCACCAAGCGCAAGGTGACGGTGACGTTCAAGGATGACAAGGGCACCTACGAGGTCGGTCGGCCCAAGTAGCCTTTCCGGCCAGGTAGCTTCTCCGCGGACCAGTGGCCGCGAACCCGCGCGATCAGCCGGGCAGTCGGTCCAGAGCCGCCTGCAACCGGCTGATCGACGAGGTCACGCCGTATGCTGCGGCCAGTTCGGCGACCCGCGCCGGGTCACCGGCGGCCAGTGGCAGCTCATCGGTCGGGCCGGACAATGTCACCGGAGCGTCCGTGGCCACCCGCACCACCGGTTCGGCCGCAGCCATATAGTCGGCGGCGGCCAGCAGTTTGGCCCGATGTGCTTTGGACAGTGAGGATTTCGGGTCCTGAGCAGCTTCCTGGATGCCCGTCAGCGAGCCATGCCGGGCCAGTAGCGTCGCGGCCGTCTTCTCACCGATCCCAGGAACCCCGGGGAGACCGTCGGACGGGTCGCCCCGCAGCAGGGCCAGCTCCGCATATGCCGGCCCGGCCCGGTCGATCGGAACCCCGTACTGCTCGGCCACTTCCAGCGGGCCGAACTTCGTCGCCTTGGCCAGACCGCGGCCGATGTAGAGCACACGGACCTCGGGGGCCGGCTCGTCGCGCACGAGTTGCAGCAGGTCACGGTCGCCGCTGACCACTACCACCGGGTCATGCTGCTCGCGGGTGGCCAGCGTGCCGAGCACGTCGTCGGTCTCGAACCCTGGTGCTCCGGCGGTCGCGATGCCGAACGCGTCGAGCAGCCCCATGATCATGTCGACCTGCGGGGTGAGATCGTCGGGAACCTCTTCGACATCAGGGATTCCGTCAGGCTGGGGCTCTTCGACCCGGTGAGCCTTGTACGACGGCACCAGGTCCACGCGCCACTGCGGTCGCCAGTCGTCGTCGCGGCACACCACCAGGCGGCGTGGCCGCTCCCGGGTCACCAGCGTGGCAATGGAATCGAAGAACCCGCGCACCGCATTCACCGGCCGGCCATCGGGCGCCTTGATCGACGACGGCACGCCGAAGTACGACCGGAACCACATGCTGGCGCCGTCGAGCAGCAGAACAGGATCGCTCATCGGGTTTCCTCCATCCGACCGAAGACATAGGACGCGGCGGTGACGGCTTTGCCGTCGGCACCCTCGTCGTGCAGGGTCGCCCGCACCGCGATGGTGCCATCCGCTCCGGACAGCACCTGGGTGTCGACCCGGAACGGGCCGGCCTTGCCGCGAGCCAGGAACATCACGTGCGACGAAAGACCTTGCAGCGCCCCGGTATTTGCCGCGCCCGCGGCGGCGTCGGCCGCCGCCGCCTCCAGGATCACGAACTGCGGCCCGATGTGCAGCGCGGCGTCCGGTGAGGCGACCTCGACCGCGAGTTCCGGCAGCGCCCAGTGCCCGTCGGTGCGTTTGGTCCCGCCGAACACCTGCCACAGCGGCGGCAGATCCGGACCGTCGACGATGTCGATCGGGTCCACCGGCATCTTCTCCAGGCCCTCCGGTGGCACGCCGATCGAGATGCCCTGCCCCTCGGTGAGCGCGAGCACGCGGTCTGGATTGTCGGCGTCGACGATCACCGACCGGCTGTAGGCCAGTTGCCTGCCCTGCTTGAGCACTTCGGTGTCCACCCGGATGCGCTTCACATCGCGCGCCGGGTCCAGCAGCTGGCAGGAGTGGATGACCGGATTGGGCACGGCCTCCAGATCGCTCACGCCGCCACTGTCCGGGGAGGAGATGCCCAGCACCGCAAGGAGTAGTCCGCCGGTTGCGTTGCGCATGTCGCGGCGCAGCGTCACCGTGTCGTCGGCGGGACCCAGGTCCATCGAGGAATAGGAGCGCCCGAGGTAGCGGTAACTCAGCAGGCCGCCCCAGCGCCGTCGCAGCTCAGCGGCGTACGCCTCGGGATCGTCGGTGAGATCGCGGATATCACGCAACATTCAGCGACAGTAGCGTGAGGTATGACCTTCACCGTCAACCGTATTGACCATGTCGTGGTGAACTGCCGGGACAGCGACGCCACCGTCGCGTTTTATGTGCGGGTGCTGGGCATGTGCAGGGAGGTGTTCGGTGACGGCCGCATCGCGTTGGTGTTCGGCGATCAGAAGCTCAACGTGCGGCCGACCGGTTCGGCCAACTGGGTGACCGGTGCCGTCGACGCACCGGGTTCTCTGGATCTGTGCTTCATCGCAGACGTCGAACCGGAGGCCGTCGGTGAGCACCTGAGAGCGTGTGGCGTCGAGATCACCGAGGGCCCCGTTCCCAAGACCGGCGCGTTGGGCCCGATGACCTCACACTATTGCCGCGACCCCGACGGCAACCTGATCGAGATCGCCAGTTATCTACCGCACCACTAACCTCGATGCCATGACGGTCAGCCGATTCAGCACCGATGTGTACGCCCACCGCCTTTCCGCGGCAGCATCAGCCGCAGCAGAGGCCGGTCTGGCCGGGCTGGTCATCACCCCCGGCTATGACCTGCGGTACCTGGTCGGCTCCCGCGCGCAGACCTTCGAGCGGCTCACCGCGCTGGTGCTGCCTGCCACCGGGGACCCGACCATCGTGGTGCCCCGCCTCGAGCTGGCCGCATTGCGCGAATCGGCGGTCACCGAACTCGGTGTGACGGTGCGTGATTGGGTGGACGGCCAGAACCCGTACCAGATGGTGGCCGACGCGCTCGGCGGGCCGGGCAGCGCCGTGGCGGTCACGGACTCCATGCCAGCCCTGCATCTGCTGCCGCTCGCCGACCTGCTCGGTGTGGTTCCGGTGCTGGCCACCGACGTGCTGCGGCGGCTGCGGATGATCAAGGACCCGGCCGAGATCGACGCGCTGCGCAAGGCAGGTGCGGCGATCGACCGCGTGCACGCCCGGGTGCCCGATTTCCTGGTACCCGGCCGCACCGAAGCCGACGTGGCCGCCGACATCGCCGAAGCGATTGTCGCCGAAGGGCATTCAGAGGTGGCGTTCATCATCGTCGGCTCCGGCTCCAACGGTGCCGACCCGCACCACGAATGCTCGGAACGTGAGCTGAGCGCCGGCGACATCGTCGTCGTCGACATCGGCGGACCGTATGAGCCCGGCTACAACTCCGACTCCACCCGCACCTACAGCATCGGCGAGCCGGATCCCGAGGTGGCGCGTCGTTACGCGGTGCTGCAGCGTGCCCAGCAGGCGGCCGTCGCGGCCGTGCGCCCCGGCGTGACCGCCGAACAGATCGACGCGGCCGCCCGCGACGTGCTGGCCGCCGAGGGGTTGGCCGAGGCGTTCGTTCACCGCACCGGGCACGGCATCGGGCTGTCGGTGCACGAAGAGCCCTACATCGTGGAGGGCAATGATCTGCCGCTGGAGGCCGGGATGGCGTTCAGCGTGGAGCCCGGCGTGTATTTCCCGGGGCACTGGGGCGCGCGGATCGAGGACATCGTCGTGGTCACCGAGGACGGCGCGGAGTCGGTCAACAACCAGCCGCACGATCTCGTCGTGGTGCCGGTGAACTAGCCAGGAACTAGCCCTCGCTACGGTCCAGCAGCTCCGAGGAGCCCAGCACGCGCTCGATCCGTACCTCGATCACCACGCGGCGGGGATTCACCCGCGGGGTGCGGTAGCGCTGGGCATACCGCAGCTCGGCGTCGCGGACCGCGTCGGGCTCGCTGCTGACCGTGGACTTGCCCTCCAGCGACAGCCAGCGCGCTCCGTCGACCTGGCTGAGGACTGCGATGCCACGCTCGTGCGCGTTGACCGCCTTCTGCGAACCACCGTTGGTGATAACCCGCGCGATGTGGGTCTTCGGGTCGAACGTGAAACCCACCGCCACGACGTGCGGAGAGTTGTCCGAGCGCAGCGTGGTGAGCATCGCCAGGTGACGTTCGGTGAGGAACGCCAGCGCTTCGCTGGTGAGCTTGGTGGTTGCCTTGCCACGAGGTGTAGCCATCGGGGTCCACGCTAGCGCAGGACATAATCGCTGCCATGCAGGACACAGCAGACACGGCCGGGATTGCCGGCACGGATCCCCGTGTCGTGGTGATTTTCGGGGGCCGCAGCGAGATCGGTGTCGAACTCGCGGTTCGGCTCGCCGCCGGGGCGGTCGTGGTGCTGGCGGCCCGCCGCACCGATCAGCTCGTCGAGCAGGTGGCGGCCGTGCAGGCGGCCGGTGCGGCCGCGGTCCACACCGCCGAGTTCGATGCCGACGACGTCGCGGGTCACGCCGGTGTCGTCGACGCGGTCGAAGCCGCGCACGGACCGATCGACACCGCGGTGCTGGCCTTCGGCGTGCTCGGGGATCAGGACCGGGCCGAGGTCGACGCGGCCCATGCCGTGGCTGTCGTACACACCGATTACGTGGCCCAGGTCGGCCTGCTCACCGTGCTGGCCCAGCGCATGCGTGCCAGGGATCGGGGTCGGCTGGTGGTGTTCTCCTCGATCGCGGGGGCCCGGGCCCGCCGCGCCAACTACGTCTACGGTTCGGCCAAGGCCGGACTGGACGCGTTCGCCTCCGGGCTCACCGATGCCCTGCACGGGACCGGTGTCCAGTTGTTGATCGTGCGACCCGGTTTCGTGATCGGCCGGATGACCGAGGGGATGGAACCGGCGCCGTTCTCCAGCACGCCCGCGCAGGTGGCCGAGGCCACGGCCAAGGCGCTGCGCAAGGGCAAGAGCGCGGTGTGGGTGCCGTGGGTGATCCGGCCGATGATCAACGTGGCGCGGTTCGTGCCGCGGCCGATCTGGCGCAGGATGCCCCGATGAGCCGCTTGCGCGAAGAGAGAAGGCCCCGATGACGATCACGGTGGTCGGCATCGGGGCCGACGGGATGGCCGGGTTGTCGGCGACCTCGCGTGACGAGTTGGGGCGCGCCACCGTCGTGTACGGCTCACCACGGCAACTGGAACTGCTCGATGACAGCGTGACGCCGGACCGGCGCGAGTGGCCGTCGCCGATGCTGCCTGCGCTGCCGACGCTTTTCGGTGACGCCGATGTGCATGTGGTGGCGAGCGGGGATCCGCTGCTGCACGGCATCGGCGCGACGCTGATCCGGTTGTTCGGGGCGCAGCGGGTGCGCGTGCTGCCGCACGTGTCGAGTGTGACGCTGGCGTGCGCCCGGATGGGCTGGACGGTGCCCGACACCGAGGTGATCAGTCTGGTGACCGCCCCACCGCACACTGCCGTGCGGCGTGGTGGCCGGGCGGTCGTGCTGTCGCGCGACGCGCAGACTCCCGCCGTGCTGGCTCGGCTGTTGAGCGAATCCGGCCGGGGGAATTCGGAATTGACCGTGCTGGAGCAACTGGGCGGCCCCGGGGAGTGCCGCCACGACGGCCTCGCCCGGGACTGGGCGACGACACCGCCGGCCGGAATCGACGACCTCAACGTGATCGCGGTGACCTACCTTCCCGACGACCGCAGGGCCCAGGCGCTGCCGGACGAGGCGTTCGCCCATGACGGGCAGCTGACCAAGCAGTCCATCCGGGCCGTCACCCTGGCCGCACTGGGACCACGGCCCGGGGAGTTGCTGTGGGATGTCGGCTCAGGCTCGGGCAGCATCGCGATCGAATGGTCGCGCAGCGCAGCGGGTTGCGCGGCAGTGGCCTTCGAGCGGGATGAGCAGCGACGTGACCGGATCTCGAGCAATGTCACCGCGTTCGGGACCCGGGTGGACGTGCGGGGTGGTGCGCCCGAGTCGCTCGACGGTGCGCCCGATCCTGACGTGATCTTCATCGGCGGCGGCGTCACGCAGCCCGGTTTGCTGCAGGCGTGCTTCGACCGGCTGCCCTCAGGCGGGCGGCTGGTGGTCAATGCCGTCACGCTGGAATCTGAAGTAGTTGTCGCGCAATGGTATTCGAAGGAAGGCGGCGAGTTGCGGCGTTATCAGCACTACCAGGGCGGTGCGATCGGCGGATTCACCGGCTGGCGTCCTGCGCTGCCGGTGACCCAGTGGGCGGTGGTCAAGCGATGACCGTGTACTTCATCGGCGCCGGCCCCGGCGCGGCCGACCTCATCACCGTGCGCGGCGCCAAGCTGCTCGGCAGTTGTCCGGTGTGTCTGTACGCCGGGTCGATCATGCCCGACGACCTGCTGGCGTTGTGTCCGCCCGACACCAGGGTCATCGACACCGGGCCACTGAATCTGGACCAGATCATCGACGAGTTGGTCGCCGCGGATCGGGCGGGTGTCGATGTGGCACGGCTGCATTCCGGCGACCCGTCGATCTACAGTGCGCTGGCCGAACAATGCCGCAGGCTCGACGAACTGGGCATCGGGTACGAGATCGTGCCGGGCGTACCGGCATTCGCCGCGGTGGCCGCCGCCCTGGGTCGCGAACTCACCGTTCCCGGCGTGGCCCAGACCGTCACCTTGTCCCGGGTGGCCACCCTGTCCACGGCGATGCCCGACGGCGAGGATCTGCGCACCCTCTCGGCCCCCGGCGCGACGTTGGTGCTGCACCTGGCCGCCGCCCAGATCGACAACATCGTCCCGCAGCTTCTCGACGGTGGATACCGACACGACACGCCCTGTGCGGTGGTGGCATTCGCCAGCTGGCCGCAGGAGATCGTGCTGCGCGGCACGCTCGCCGACATCGCCGAGAAGATGCATGCCGCCGAGGTGACCAAAACCGCGGTCATCGTCGTCGGCGATGTCCTTGCCGCGGAGGGGTTCTCCGACAGTTACCTGTACTCGTCGGATCGGCGCCGCGGGGCCAGTCACTGATGAAAGTCCTTCTGCTCGGTGGCACCGGCGAGGCGCGGGCCCTGGCCGCCGTTCTGCACCCAGACGTCGAGGTGATCAGCTCGCTGGCCGGGCGGGTCCCCGACCCGGCGCTGCCGGCCGGTCCGGTGCGCATCGGCGGGTTCGGCGGCGTGGACGGTATGCGGCGATGGCTGGTCGACGAGGGTGTCGAGGCAGTTGTCGATGCCACCCATCCCTTCGCCGTCACCATCACCGCGCATGCGGCACAGGTGTGCGCCGAACTCGGCGTGCCGCATCTGGTCCTGGCCCGGCCGGCCTGGGCGCCAGGATCGGCGATCGTGGTGGGATCGGACACCGAAGCCGCCGAAACCGTGACGGGCAACGGCTATTCACGGGTCTTTCTCACCACCGGCCGATCCGGCACCCGGGCGTTCAAAGGCGTCGACGCCTGGTTCCTGATCCGGGCCGTCACCCCGCCCGACTCCGACACCTTGCCTGCCGATCACGAACTGCTGCTGTCGCGCGGTCCGTACGACTACGACGGGGAACTGGCGCTGCTGCGGGAGCACCGCATCGATGCCCTGGTGACCAAGAACAGCGGCGGTGTGATGACCGAGCCCAAACTGCGGGCGGCCGAGTCGGCGGGCGTGGCGGTGGTGATGGTGGACCGTCCAGCACTGCCACCCGGCGTGCAGACGGTCGCCACGGTTGAGGAGGCCGCGAGCTGGGTTAGGGCCAAAACCGCAGGCTGAGGCACCCCACCGCAGTAGGCTCCGAACGTGGCGGAGACGTCATATGCACCGTGCGGCGGTCTGAGTCTCGCCTACCAGGTATTCGGAGACGGGCCCGTCGACCTTGTCTACGCCGGTTCGTTCGTCAGCCATTTGGAGCTGTTCTGGACGATGCCCGAGTTCGAGGCCTTCATGGAGCGGATCTCCACGTTCTGCCGCGTCCTGCTGTACGACAAGGCCGGCGTCGGGCTGTCGGACCCCGTCCCGCAGGTACGCACGCTCGACGAACGGGCGGCCGAGATCGAGGCCGTGATGGATGCCGCAGGGTTCGGCCGCGCCGTGCTGTTCGGGTTGAGCGAGGGCGGGCCCGCGGCAATGCTGTTCGCGGCGACCCGGCCCGAACGCACCCAGGCCCTGATCCTCGCCGGCACCTTCGCGTACTTCGGTATCACCCAGTGGGCTGACTTCGACCGTGACCCGGCCGAGCTGCACGCGCGGATCCTGACCGAGATGGGCGAGGAATACACTCCCTCGACCCGGCAGCTGGCCACCTTTCAGGAATTCGGCCGCGCCAGCACCTCGCTGTGGGGCACCGGTGCGGCACTCAAACTCCTGCTCCCCGACGCCGGTTCGGTGCGCCAGCTCGGGATGGTCGAGCGGATGAGTGCCAGCCCGGGAATGGCCCGGGCCACGCTGGGGGCACTGTTCCGGATCGATGTGCGGTCGGTCCTGTCGACGATCACGGCGCCGACTCTGGTCATCCATGCCACCGGCGATCTGGTCCCGATCCAGGGCGGGCGGTATATCGCCGCCCGCATCCCAGGTGCGCGGCTGTTCGAGGTCGACGGCACCGATCATGCGCCCTGGATTGCCAATCCCGACGAGATCACCAGCGAGATCGAGGAATTCCTCACCGGCAGCCACGCCGCACCGTCGCAGTCCCACCGGGCGCTGCGCACGGTGCTGTTCACCGACATGGTGGCCTCCACCCAACACGCCGCGGCCACCGGTGACGAGCGGTGGCGGGCGGTGCTGCATCGAATGGGGGAGATCACCGCAGATCTGACGGGCCGATTCGGTGGCGTCGTGGTGAAGAGCACCGGTGACGGACACCTCGCCACGTTCGACGGTCCGACACAGGCGATCCGCTGCGCCGAGGCGCTGCGCGATCAGACCGAGGCCATGGGCATCGAGATCCGCGCCGGCATCCACACCGGCGAATGCGAGCTGCTGGACGGCGATATCGGGGGAATCGCCGTCCACATCGCGGCGCGCATCCTCGGGTTGGCCGGCGCGGGGGAGATCCTGGTGTCGAGCACCGTCCGCGATCTGGTCGTGGGCTCGGGAACCGGCTTCGAGGACCGCGGCGACGTCGAGCTGCGTGGGGTGCCGGGCACCTGGCGGCTCCTGGCGGTCGATCGCCACGGTGCGCGGGCCGGAACGCCCGAAGCGGAGCTGTCCTCGGTGCCGACGCCTGGTCCGGGGCCCACGATGCGTCGATCGGATCAGGCCATGGCGGTGATGGCGCGGCGGATGCCTCGGATCGTGCGGGGGATCGCCCGCGTCACCCCTGGCACCCGGGTCACGGGACCGCCCGTCAGGCGTTGATCAGATCGAGCGTGCCGAGTTCGCGGATGGCCTGACAGCCGCGCTGGGCCATCACGACCATCATGTCGTCGCCTCGCTCGGTGGAGCTGGCGAACGCGGTGCCCAGCACAGTGATCAGCGGCGCCTGCAGCATGCCCAAACGGTAATCCTGCCAACAGGTTTCGCGGTCGTAGCCGGTGACACCGTGCGACAACAACCGGTCGTGGTAGGCCGTGACGAGGTCGGCTTCGGCGGCAGCCCGCACGGTTGGATCCAGGCTGGTCGCGGTGAAGTACGACAGGTCGCGAGCAGGCAGGCCAGAGCCGAGAGTCTGCCAGTCCACCACGGTGATCCGGGTCCGGTCGGGGTCGAACAGCATGTTGTCCAGGCGGTAGTCACCGTGCAGGATCGCGAACCGGTCGGGTTCGACCAACAGCCACGGGGTGACGACCGACATCGCCGCGCGCATGGTGTCCTGGTCCTCGGTGCTCAGGCGTGCGCCGATCTTGTCCAGCGTGATGTCGGCGGCCATCTTGGCGACGTCACCGAATCCCTTGGCGGAGTCGGGTTCCGGCTTGGGCATCGCGATTCCGGGGAAGTTGGCCCACCGCGGGTCGGCCCACGTCGGTCCGTGCAGGTCGGCGAGTGCCAGGACTGCAAGCGTGGCCTCGGCCGGCGTGCAGCCGGCGATCTGATCACCCTGTTCGGCCGGCGCCATATCGGCCAGGAGTAGGACGAAATCGGCTCCCTCTCCGGCGATCTCGCAATGGTGGCAGTGTGGGACCGGGATCTGTACGTGGTCGGCGACATTGGTGTAGAACGCGTGCTCTGACCGGTACCCGATGATGACGCGGTCGCGCACTGTCTCGTCCTGTGACGGCAGCTTGATCGCGAACGTACCCGGAAGGGCGTCGTCGCCGCGGTAGGTGACCGACACCCGGTAGGTGGCACCGGTCTGGCCCGTGCCGATCGGTGCGGTCTGTACCGAATCCACCTCGACGCCAAGGATCTTCGACAACCATCCGGCGGTCACCTCGGCAGGTTTGCCCGGAATGGACATGGGGATGGAATCCGCCGCGGTCATCGAACTGTCCCGTAGATCGAGCCCATCCACATAGCCTCAGCACCTTCCGATAGTTGTTGTCGGGACAGCGGTCCACCCAGGACGAATCGTTCGACCAGTCGGTCGTTGAACTCGATGAGCAGGCTTGCGAGTACCACCGGATCGGCGCCGTCGGGCGCACGGCCCGCGGTGCGCTCGGCGGCGATCACCGCGGAGACGGTGGGGACGAAGGACTCGCGCGCCTGGTCCCACAGATCGCGAACCGCTCCGCTGGATCCCCGCGCCTCCAACATCGCTTGCACCAGGTAGCGATGATCCTCGGCTGTTCGCAATACGGCTTCGATGGTGTCGTGGACACGGTCTCGGGGTGGCCGGGTGGCGTCGGCCAGGATGTTGTTGGCAGCGAACAATGCGTCGTACATGGGCTCGACCAGGGCTGCGACGGCGGCTGCCTTGTTCTCGAAATAGAAATAGAACGCTGATCGGCCCACCCCGGCTTGCCGTGCCACCTCGGCGATGTTCAGCGCGTCGAAGCCGGTCTTCTGGAGGTGCTCGTTGAGCGCCTCCAGGATCGCGGTGCGGCGCTGATCGCTGCGTTGCGGTTGCCGACGGTCGAGGAGTGACCGCGCGGGTGCGCCCTGTGGTGCCGTCGGCATGGTGGCCGGCCCTCCCATTTCGAACGGGTGTGACGCCGGACACTATCGGTCCTACTGACAGCTGTCAATGAATCTCGACGCGCGTCAGTCGATGGGGTCAGCCGGGGTACTGGCGCGGGGTGAACACCCGGTCCTCGGTGGTGTCACCGGCCGCCGAGCCGGTGTACCACTGCGTCTGCGACGAGCCGATGATCAACATGGTGCGCATGTCCACCTGGGCCGGATCCAGATCGGCGAGTCGCACGACGGACACCCGTTCGCCCGGGCCCGCCTCGGCGCCGGAGACGGCCCGTGCGACGACCACCGGGGTACTCGGATCGCGGTACTCCAGGAGCAAATCGCGCATGGCGCCCACCTGCCAGGTCCGCGTCTTGGAGGCGGGGTTGTAGATCGCCAGCGCGAGATCGGCCTTGGCCGCGGCGGTGAGACGCTCGGCGATCACGTCCCACGGCTTGAGCCGGTCGGACAGCGAGATCACCGCGTAGTCGTGGCCGAGGGGGGCGCCGACCCGGCTGGCGACCGCCTGCGCGGCTGTCATCGCGGGGATCACCCGAACCTCGACACCGGGCCACTGTTTGGCTTCCTCGAGCACTGCGGTGGCCATGGCGAACACGCCCGGATCGCCGGAGGACACGACCGCAACCGTCCGGCCCTCCTGGGCCAGCTTGCAGGCGAGCTGCGCGCGGGCCGGCTCGTCGGTGTTGTCGCTGGGGTGATGGTGCTGACCGGCGCGGGCTCCGACGCGATCGAGATACGGGCCGTAGCCGATCAGGTCGGTGGCGGCGGACAGCTCGCGCCGGCTCTGCGGGGTCATCCAGTCCGAGTCGCCCGGTCCGAGGCCGACGACCACGACACTGCCCTGAGGTGTGGTGGAACGTGACCGGCCGGGGACCATGGCCAGGGAGAAGTACGGCACCTTGACATCCGTGCTGCCTGCGCCGCCCACCTCGCCCGCCGGCGACACCCGCTGCCGATCGGTGCTGGCCCGCTCGACGTAGTACGCCTCGTCGAGTCGTCCGGTCGATTCCAGGGCTTCACGCACCCGGGTGTACGAACGGCCCAGCTTGAGCACGACGGCGGCGTCGGTGTCGGCCAGGCGGCGTTCCAGCTCTGCGGTGGGCAGCGTGCCGGGCAGGATGGTCAGCACGTCGTCGCCCTGCACCAGCGGAGTGCCCGTGGCGGCCGAGGCCGCGCTCACCGAGGTGACGCCGGGAACGATGACGGCGTGGAATCGCTCGGTCAGCCGGGTGTGCATGTGCATGTAGGAGCTGTAGAACAGCGGATCGCCCTCGGCCAGCAGGGCCACGTCGCGGCCGGCCTCCAGGTGGGCGGCGATGCGCTCGGCCGCGGCGGCATAGAAATCTTCCATCGCGCCGACGTACCCGCCGGGATGCTCGGTGGTCTCCGTGGTGACGGGGTAGACCAGGTGTTCCTCGAGCTGACCTTCGCGCAGGTAGGGCTCGGCGATGCCCCTGGCGATGCTGTGACCGTGCTTGGCGCTGTGGTAGGCCACCACGTCCGCCGCGCCGATCAGGCGAGCCGCCTTGACCGTCACAAGTTCGGGATCCCCCGGGCCCAGCCCGACGCCGTACAAGGTGCCCCGGGTTTCACGTTCTGTCGCCGTTGTGCTCACTCGCGCTCACTCGCAATCGAATTGACGGCGGCCGCGGCCATGGCGCTGCCACCGCGCCGGCCGGTCACCACCAGATAGGACATGCCACGTGGGCGCTCGATCAGTTCCTGCTTGGACTGTGCCGACCCGACGAATCCGACAGGCCCGCCCAGCACCGCGGCGGGCACAGGCGCACCCTCGTCGAGCAGTTCCAGCAGCCGGAACAGTGCTGTCGGCGCGTTGCCGATCGCCACGACCGCCCCGCCGAGGCGGTCGGCCCACAGGTCGACGGCGGCCGCCGACCGGGTGAATCCCAACTTCGCGGCCAGCTCCGGGGCGCGCGGATCGGCCACCAGTGAGACGACCTCGTTGTCGGCGGGCAGCCGCGAGCGGGTGATCCCGGCCGCGACCATCGACGAGTCGCACAGCACTGGGGCGCCCGCGGCGAGGGCGGCATGTGCCCTGGTCACGACATCGTCGGAGAAGGAGACGTGGTCGGCGACGTCGACCTGGCCGCAGGTGTGGATCAGTCGGACGACCACCCGCGACACGTCGTCGGGGAAGCGCGACAGGTTCGCCTCGGCACGGATCGTCGCGAATGACTGCCGGTAGATCTCGGCGGCGTCACGGATGTAGTCGAGCACCCGCATACCCTACGGGGGCGCGATACGCAGCCGGTATCCGTCCTCGGTGGCGACCAGCACCTCGGCGGTGGGTGGGCTGCCGCAGGCCCGCTCGCAGCCCACGAAGTGCCGGTGGGCTTCGCGCCGGGGACCGGCGCCGTCGGATGGGGCGGGGTTGCTCGCAACGTCGGCCGCGTCGGCGCGCACATCGGCGATCGACTTGGCGCATCCGGGGCTGCCGGTACAGGCGCTGACCCGCAGCCATGGCGAGTTCTCGTCGAACACGAGTCCCAGTGGCGCGAGCACGCGAAGTGACATGTCCGCTTCGCCTTCGCCGACGTCGCACACCAGCACCGAGCGCCACGGGGTGATCACGAGTGGCGACTCGATCGCGGCGAGGAAGTGGGCGGTCCGGGCCTGCAACACACCCAGGGGCACTCCGGCGCCCAGGGTGATGCGGCCGTCGTTCTGCGGTATCCAGCCGACGGGTGGTTGGACTGTCGGCGGCCAGGTGGCGCCCGCCGGGGCGGTGACGGTGAGGCCGTCCAACAGCGCCGAGTGGTCGTCGAGTTCGGTTATTCGCCAGGCCTTTCCGCGGATGTCGAGGAACCGTCTGGCCACCGTGATCAAGGTGGTGACCGCGGCACCGGTGTCCAGGCGCACCCCGGTATCGCGCCCGGCCAGCAGCAGCGCGCAGGTGCCGTCATCGCGGGCGTGCACCCCGGTGTCGGCGTCGATCCCGGACACGTCGCCGCGACCGTCGTCGAGGCTGAACCAGAACCTGCCCGGCAGTCCGGCCAGAGCCGGGTCGGCCTGGATGGCGTCGTCGAGTTCGGTGACCAGCGGGCGGACGTCGATGGTGCCGCCCGAACGGCCGGACAGAGGTGAGGCGACGATGTTGCGGGCTCGCTCGTGTGTCGGCGACGGCAGCAGTCCGGCGTCGGCCAGCGCGGTGGCGGCTCCGTCGGTGTCGGTCAATGCCCGGATCTGGATGTTGCCGCGAGAGGTGAGTTCCATTGCGGGCGAGCCGAACTGCTCGGCGACCTCGGCCAGCGCGGTCAGTTGGGCGGGGGTGATCATCCCGCCGGGGAGCCGAATCCGCACCAGGGCGCCGTCGGCGGCCTGGTGCACCGTCAGTGCGCCGGGGCAGGCGTCGTTGTCGCGGGTCCTGGTCATCTCGCAGCCCATCCTACTTTCGGCCGGTGTTGTGACATCCGTCATAGGTGCGGAAACCTGTTCGGTCGCTTACAGATCGGCCATTTTCGACGCCGCCGGACGTACCGTTTAGAGGAATTTCCGGGACCACCGGTACCGGGAAGTTGAACAGCTTGACAGTGGCTCTGACGAAAGGAGTGATCCATGCTTGCCTTCGGTGCATTCGCCGTGCTCGTGCTGGTGCTCGTTGCGACGCCGGGCCGGCCGTACCGGCAGTCGTGGCACGACCGGTTCGGCGAAACCCAACCCTGAACGTTGCTGATCCGTACCGCACCGGCTGCCCCGATCAGGTAGCCGGTGCGGTACGAATGTGGGGTGTCCCACCCTTCTGACGCCGCCGCTTCGACCGCCGCAAACGATGCCACTACGCCCACCGTCCTGCTGCTGTCGACCTCGGATACCGATCTGATCACTGCCCGCGCCAGTGGGGCGCGGTACCGCTGGGCGAATCCGTCGCGGCTGGTCACCGGTGAGCTCGAGGAGCTCCTCGAGGGTGCCGACATCGCGGTGATCCGCATCCTCGGCGGGTACCGGGCCTGGCAGGACGGGATCGACACCGTGGTGTCGAGCGGCCTGCCGACCATCGTGGTGAGCGGCGAGCAGTCGCCCGACGCAGAGCTGATGGGGCATTCGACCGCTCCGCAGGGCGCCGCCCTGCAAACCCACATCTACCTGGCCCAGGGCGGTCTGGAAAATCTGGGGAACCTGCACTCCTTCCTGTCCGACACCCTGCTGATGACCGGGTTCGGTTTCGCGGCGCCGGTGAGCACCCCGAGCTGGGGCGTCCTCGAGCGCGCCGCCACCGCAGTCGCCGACGGGCCGACCGTGGCAGTCCTCTATTACCGCGCGCAGCAACTCGCCGGGAACACCGGCTATGTCGAGGCATTGTGTGACGCCGTCGAGCAGGCCGGCGGGCGCGCGTTGCCGGTGTTCTGTGCCTCCCTGCGCACCGCCGAACCCGAACTCCTCGAGCTGCTCGGCACCGCCGATGCGCTCGTCACCACCGTGCTCGCGGCCGGCGGCGCCACTCCGGCGACAGTCGGCGCGGGGGGTAACGACGATTCGTGGAACGTCGCTCACCTTACCGCACTGGATATTCCGATCCTGCAGGGCCTGTGTCTGACCAGTTCGCGGGACCAGTGGTCGGCCAACGACGACGGGATGTCGCCGCTGGACGTGGCCACCCAGGTTGCCGTTCCCGAGTTCGACGGACGCATCATCACCGTGCCGTTCTCCTTCAAGGAGATCGACTCCGAAGGGCTGATCTCCTACGTCGCCGATCCCGAGCGTTGCGCGCGGGTGGCGGGCCTGGCCGTACGGCACGCTCGGCTGCGAGCCATCCCGGCCGCGGAAAAGCGGGTGGCCGTGATGTTTTCGGCCTATCCCACCAAGCACGCCCGCATCGGCAATGCCGTCGGTCTGGACACCCCGGCCAGCGCGGTCGCACTGCTGCGCACCATGCGCGATGCGGGTTACGACATCGGTGAGGCCACCGCGCCCGGCGACCTCGCGACCATCGTCGACTCCGGTGATGGGGACGCGCTCATCCACTCGCTGATCGAACGCGGCGGTCAGGACGCCGACTGGCTGACCGACGAGGCGCTGGCCGCCAATCCGATTCGCGTCCCGGCCAAGGATTACCGGGCCTGGTTCGCCACACTGCCCGCCGAGCTGGCCGATGCCGTCGTCGAGCACTGGGGCCCGCCACCGGGTGAGCTGTTCGTCGACCGCAGCCGCGATCCCGACGGCGAGATCGTCATCGCGGCCATCCAGGCCGGCAACGTGGTGCTGATCGTTCAGCCGCCCCGCGGCTTCGGGGAGAACCCCGTGGCCATCTATCACGACCCCGACCTGCCGCCCAGCCACCACTATCTGGCCGCCTACCGCTGGCTGGACAAGTCGTTCCCGGGTTCGTTCGGGGCGGACGCCGTGGTGCACCTGGGCAAGCACGGCAACCTGGAATGGCTTCCGGGCAAGACGCTCGGTATGAGCGCGGCCTGCGGCACCGACGCCGCCCTCGGTGATCTCCCGCTGATCTACCCGTTCCTGGTCAACGATCCGGGGGAGGGCACCCAGGCCAAGCGCCGGGCGCACGCCACCTTGATCGACCACCTCATCCCGCCGATGGCGCGTGCCGAAACCTACGGCGACATCGCCAAATTGGAGCAGCTGCTCGACGAGCACTCCACCGTCTCGGCCCTGGACCCGGGCAAGCTTCCGGCCATCCGCCAGCAGATCTGGACGTTGATGCGGGCAGCCAAGATGGACCACGACCTGGGCTTGGAGGACCGCCCCGACGAGGACGTGTTCGACGACATGCTGCTGCACGTTGACGGCTGGCTGTGCGAGATCAAAGACGTCCAGATCCGCGACGGCCTGCACGTGCTGGGGCAGAAGCCCAGCGGTGAGGGCGAGCTCGACCTGGTGTTGGCCATCCTGCGGGCCCGGCAGCTGTTCGGCGGCGAGCAGACGGTTCCCGGGCTGCGTCAGGCTCTGGGCCTGGCCGAGGACGGCAGTGACGACCGGGCGGCCGTCGACGCCGCCGAGGCCGGCGCTCGTGAACTGGTCGCCGCGCTGCAGGAATCCGGCTGGGACGCTTCTGCGGTGGAGAAGATCACCGACAACCCCGAGGTGGCCCGCATCCTGCGCTTCGCCGCGACCGAGGTGGTGCCCCGGTTGGCCGGCACGGCTTGCGAGATCGACCAGGTGCTGCGCGCTCTGGCCGGCGGCTTCATCGCCTCCGGGCCGTCGGGTTCGCCGTTGCGCGGCCTGGTCAACGTGCTGCCCACGGGGCGCAACTTCTACTCTGTGGACCCCAAGGCGGTTCCGTCGCGGCTGGCGTGGGAAACCGGTGTGGCGATGGCGGATTCGCTTCTGGAGCGTTACCGGACCGACTACGGCCGGTGGCCGCAATCGGTCGGGCTGTCCGTGTGGGGCACCTCGGCCATGCGCACCGCCGGCGACGACATCGCCGAAGTGCTCGCCCTGCTGGGGGTTCGGCCGGTGTGGGACGACGCGTCCCGCCGCGTGGTCGACCTGGAGCCGATCGACCTGGCAGAACTCGGCCGGCCGCGCATCGACGTCACGGTGCGCATTTCGGGGTTCTTCCGCGACGCCTTCCCCCATGTGGTCACCATGCTGGACGACGCCGTGGCACTGGTGGCCGGCCTCGACGAGTCGGCCGAGGACAACTACGTGCGCGCCCACTCGCAGGCCGACCTGACTGAACACGGTGATCAAAGACGAGCCACCACAAGAATTTTCGGCTCCAAACCGGGAACCTACGGGGCCGGCCTGCTGCAGCTGATCGACAGCCGCAACTGGCGCGACGACGCCGACCTGGCCGAGGTGTACACCGCCTGGGGCGGATTCGCCTACGGTCGCGGACTCGACGGAGCCCCCGCCGCCGATGACATGAACCGGGCCTACCGGCGAATCGCGGTGGCGGCCAAGAACACCGACACCCGCGAACACGACATCGCCGACTCCGACGACTACTTCCAGTACCACGGCGGCATGGTCGCCACCGTGCGGGCACTGACCGGACAGGCCCCGGCGGCCTACATCGGCGACAACACCCGACCCGATGCGGTCCGCACGCGCACGCTGTCGGAGGAGACCAACCGTGTCTTCCGGGCTCGCGTGGTCAACCCGCGCTGGATCACCGCGATGCGCAGGCACGGCTACAAGGGCGCCTTCGAGATGGCGGCCACGGTCGACTATCTGTTCGGCTACGACGCCACCGCACATGTGATGGCGGACTGGATGTACGAGCGGCTCTCGGCCGAATACGTACTCGACGACGAGAACCGCAAGTTCATGTCCGAATCCAATCCGTGGGCGCTGCACGGCATGGCCGAGCGCCTGCTGGAGGCCGCCGGCCGGGGCATGTGGGCCGAACCCGAGCAGGCCACCCTCGACGGGCTCCGGCAGGTGCTGCTGGAAACCGAGGGCGAACTCGAGGGCTGACCGCGCTGACGCTGTTGGCTTAGATTGGGCGGCATGGCTCTCACCTTCGCCGATGTCGCCAAGGCCAACTACGTTCTGCTGACCACGTTCACCAAGGACGGCAGGCCCAAACCGACCGCGATCTGGGCCGCGCCGTCACCGGACGGCCTGGTGGTGATCACCCAGGAGTCGTCGTGGAAGGTCAAACGGATCCGCAACACTCCGCGGGTCACCGTGGCGGCGTGTGACGTGCGCGGCAATCCGAAGAGCGAGGCGGTCGACGCCGTCGCCGAGATCCTGCCCAAATCGGCCAACGGCGCCACCTACGACGCGATCGGCAAGCGCTACGGGCTGCTGGGCAAGACGTTCAACGTGTTCTCCAAGCTGCGCGGCGGCATGCAGAACAATGTTTCGCTTCTGCTCAAACCGGTGAATTGAGTCCCATGGCACCGACCTTCGAGGACGTTTACCGGGAGAAGTACCTGCTGCTGACCACCTTCACCAAGACCGGCAAGCCCAAGCCGACCGCGGTGTGGGGCGTCCCGGACGGTGACAAGTTGCTGATCATCACCGACGACGGATCGTGGAAGACCAAGCGCATCAACAACACCCCGCGGGTCACCATCCAGAAATGCGGTGTGCTCGGCGCTCCGAAGGGTGACCCGGTGGAGGCGGTGGCCCACAACCTGCCGAAGTCCGAGACCCGGCGGGTGTTCGAGGCGATCATCAAGCGGTACTGGAATCACGCCTGGTACTTCGTGCCGCAGGCCTTGTTGCGCGGCGGCATCGACAAGGTGCACAGCGCGATCGAGGTGCGTGCCGCCGACGCACCGGCACCCGGCCCGGAACCGAACCGCCCGCCCGGTCGTTGACCTGGCATGGCAAAGCGGCTGTTTCTGATCTATCTCCTCGTAGAGATGGCGGTGATGGTCGCCCTGGTGGCGACCATCGGGTTCGGCTACACCGTGCTGTTGCTGCTGGCCTCATTCGTGATCGGGCTGGCGCTGGCGGGTTCACAGCTCAACCGGCACATCCGTCGGTTGCGCACGGGCCTGTCCGGCGGTGGCCTGTCCGATCCCCAGGAGACGGTGTCCGACAGCGTGCTGGTGGCGCTGGGCACCGTGCTGGTGGTGATTCCGGGTCTGGCCAGCTCGGTGCTCGGCGCCCTGTTTCTGTTGCCGCCCACGCGGGCGGCCGCACGGCCGGTGCTGACCGGCCTGGTCGCCCGGCGGGTGCCACTCATCGTCGCCGCCCCGGCCGGCTTCGGCGCAGCGACCGGTGCCGCCGGTTTTCGACGGGGGACAGGCGACTACATTGACGGCGAAGTAATCGACGTCAACGACGTCGATCCGTACCGTCTGCCTCCCAAGGCCTGACCGCCAGCCGAAACAGCTTGACGACTCTCCTGATCAACGGGCGTATCCACAGCCCCAGCTATCCCGACGCGACGGCATTCGCCGTGCGCGGCGGAGTTGTGGCGTGGCTGGGCACCGACGACGTCGGCCGGTCACAGTTTCCTGATGCCGAGGTCGTCGACCTCGACGGCGGGTTCGTCGCCCCGGCGTTCGTCGACAGTCACGTCCACCTGACCGCCACCGGGCTGAATCTGCGCGGCCTGGATCTGCGTGGGGCCACCTCGCTGGCGCACTGTCTGCGGCTGGTGGACGAATACGCTCGCCGGAATCCGGACGGGCCCGTGTGGGGGCACGGCTGGGACGAGTCGGGCTGGCCGGAACGCACCGGCCCGAGCACCGAGGATCTCGACGGGGTGCTGGGCGATCGGCCCGCCTATCTGGCCCGCGTCGATGTGCATTCGGCCGCGGCCACCACCGCGCTGCGCCGGTTGGTGCCCGCGCTGCCCGAGGCCGCCGGGTTCGATCCGCGGCGCCCGCTCAGTGCCGAGGCCCATCACCTGGTGCGCGCGGCCGCGCGTGATCAGCTGACCGCGCAGCAACGGCACGACGCCCGCGTCGCGGCGCTCGACCACGCCGCCGGGATGGGGATCGCCGCGGTCCACGAATGCGCGGGCCCGCAGATCGGCGGCCTGCTGGACTGGCAGGAGCTGCGTGCGCTGGAGCACGGAGTAGAGGTCGTCGGATATTGGGGCGAGCCGGCCCGCGACGCCGAACATGCCCGCCATCTGATTGCCGAGACCGGCGCGCGGGGCCTGGCCGGGGACCTGTTCGTCGACGGCGCCCTCGGTTCACGGACCGCGTGGCTGCACGAGCCGTACCACGACGCACCTCACACCTGCGGCAATTCCTATCTCGATGCCGCTGCCATCACCACACATCTGCAGGCGTGCACGGAGGCCGGTATCCCGGCCGGGTTCCACGTGATCGGTGATGCCGCTGTCGCAGCTGTCGTCGAGGGATTCGAGGCGGTGGCGCAGCGGCTGGGTGGCCCGGCCGTGGCCCGCTGCGGTCACCGTCTGGAGCATCTGGAGATGGTCAACGCCGAGCAGGCCGCCCAGTTGGGTGCCTGGGGCGTGATGGCCAGCATGCAACCCAACTTCGATGCCCTGTGGGGCGGGGAAGACGGCATGTATGCCCAGCGTCTCGGGGTTGACCGAGTTCACCGGCTCAACCCGTTTGCGCTGTTAGCATCCGAAGGCGTGCCCCTCGCCTTCGGCTCAGACACCCCGGTCACCAGCATGAATCCCTGGCAGACCGTGCGTGCGGCGGTGTCACACCGCAGCGCGGGCAGCGCCATTTCGGCTCGTGCGGCGTTCGCTGCGGCTACCCGCGGGGGCTGGCGGGCCGGTGGGGTCCGCGACGGCGTCACCGGAACGCTGACGCCCGGGGCCGCTGCCAGTTATGCGGTGTGGGATGCCGACGATCTGGAGGTCAGCGCGCCGGCCAACGCTGTCCAGCGTTGGTCCACCGATCCGCGGTCACGCGTTCCTGCACTGCCGCGGTTGGCCGCCGACGCGGATCTGCCGCGCTGTCGTCAGACCGTCCACCGGGGTGTCGTCATTCATGGGCAGTGACCGACCCAGAGACCGATCCGAGCGCTCCCGAATGCCGCGGCCGGAAGGTTTGGGCCGCCCGCGGCCCCAAGAGACCACCGATGTGATCCCGGCCATCGAGGAAGACGAACTGGCCGAACTCGACGAGCTCGACGACGAGTCCTTCGACGAACTGGACGAGGACGTCACCGGTGATCCGGTGGCCGACATCGATCCGGATGACGAACCCGAGGAGCGCGAGTACCGCCTGACCGCGGCGGGCACGCCGGACCGCTGGTCCGTGGTGACCGTCCGGGCGTCGCGCTTCGGCCGCGCCGCCGCGGCGCGGTGGGCGCAGTTGAGTGCGTCGGTGGGCGGCGGACTCGGATTGTGCCTGAGCTACCCACCCACCGGCTGGTGGTGGGCGGCCTTTGTCGGACTGGCGTTGATCGGCTGGGTGCTGACCTTCCGGTCGACCACCCTCGCCGGCGGCTTCGGCTACGGATTCCTGTTGGGGCTGGCCTTCTACATCCCGCTACTGCCGTGGATCAGTGGTCTGGTCGGCGCTGTGCCATGGCTGGCCCTGGCCGCCATGGAGGCCGTGTTCTGCGGGATCTTCGGGCTGTCGGCGGTCGTGGTCAGGCGATTGCCCGGATGGCCATTGTGGTTCGCGGCGCTGTGGAGTGCCCAGGAGTGGCTCAAATCGATAGTGCCGTTCGGCGGATTTCCCTGGGGCGTGGTCGGATTCGGCCAGACCAACGGACCACTGCTCGCCATCGCGCGCTGGGGCGGCGCCCCGCTCCTGTCGTTCGCGGTGGCGCTCGTCGGCTTCAGCGCGACGCTGCTGGCACTGGAGATCGCGCAGTGGTGGCGCCACGGGCACAAGCCGGGCTTCCCCGCTCCTGCGGTCATGTTGCCGGGTCTGAGCATCACGGTGGTGCTGCTGTCCACCGCAATGCTGTGGCCGCAGGTCCGTCATTCCGGGACCGGTGCGGGCGATGAGCAGATTGTCACCGTGGCCGCCGTGCAGGGCAATGTGCCCAGGCTCGGACTGGAATTCAACGCCCAGCGGCGTGCGGTACTCGACAACCACGTGAAAGAGACGCAGCGGCTGGCCGACGACGTCCGTGCGGGCAGAGCACCGCAGCCGATGTTCGTGGTCTGGCCCGAGAACGCCTCCGACATCGATCCGTTGGCCAATGCCGACGCCGCGGCACAGGTCACCGCGGCCGCCGACGCCATCGGCGCGCCGATCCTCGTGGGAACCGTCACCAAGGCCGACGGTTACACCGCGGACAACCCGGTCGCCACCAACACCGTGATCGTCTGGGATCCGGAACACGGCCCGGGGGAGCGCCACGACAAGAAGATCGTCCAGCCCTTCGGCGAGTACCTGCCGTGGCGCAGCTTCTTCAAGCACCTGTCGTCGTATGCGGACCGGGCCGGCTACTTCGTGCCGGGTGAGGGCAACGGCGTCGTGCACGCGGCGGGGGTGCCGATCGGGGTGACCACCTGCTGGGAGGTGATCTTCGACCGGGCCGCGCGGGAATCGGTGCTCAGCGGCGCGCAGGTGCTGACGGTGCCCACCAACAATGCGACGTTCGACGAGAGCATGAGTGCGCAGCAGTTGGCGTTCGGCAAACTGCGGGCCGTCGAACACGATCGGTACGTCGTGGTCGCCGGGACCACCGGGATCAGCGCGGTGATCGCACCGGACGGACGTGAGCTGGCTCGCACCGAGTTCTTCCAGCCCGCCTATCTGGACAGCCAGGTCAGGCTGAAAACCGAGCTGACGCCCGCCACCGAGTGGGGACCGGCTTTGCAGGTGGCGCTGGTCACGATTGGATTTGGGGCGTTGCTCGCCGCAATACTGCACAATGGAGGGTTCGTGCAAAGAATGAGGCGTCGCACCGGCGAAGGCCCGCGACGATGAAGGAGCCACATGACAGTCCCTGGTGACGGAGCGAAGCGGCCGGGGGAATCCAGCCCTCGCCGGGACGGTGAACGCCCGAGTCAGCGCACCCTGGTGATCATTCCCACCTACAACGAGCGGGAGAATCTGCCGCTGATCGTCGGGCGTGTTCACCACGCCAGCCCCGAGGTCCACATCCTGGTGGTCGACGACGGCAGCCCCGACGGCACCGGCAAGCTGGCCGACGAGCTGGCGCTGGCCGACCCGGATCGGGTGCACGTGATGCACCGGACCAGCAAAGCGGGTCTGGGTGCGGCCTATCTGGCCGGCTTTGCCTGGGGGCTGGGACGCGGGTACTCGGTCCTGGTCGAGATGGACGCCGACGGCAGTCACGCGCCGGAGGAATTGAGCCGGCTGCTGGACGCGGTCGACGCCGGTGCGGATCTGGCCATCGGTTCGCGCTATGTCTCCGGCGGCACGGTACGCAACTGGCCCGTTCGGCGGCTGGTGCTGTCCAAGACCGCCAATACCTACTCCCGGTTGCTGCTGGGTGTCGGTATCCACGACATCACCGCCGGTTACCGCGCGTACCGGCGGGAGGTGCTGGAGAAGATCGACCTGTCCGCGGTGGACTCCAAGGGGTACTGCTTCCAGATCGACCTGACGTGGCGTGCGATCAACAACGGCTTCAAGGTGGTCGAGGTGCCCATCACGTTCACCGAACGTGAGCTCGGGGTCTCCAAGATGAGTGGCTCGAACATTCGTGAGGCGATGTTCAAGGTCGCGGAGTGGGGTATCCGCGGGCGCCTGGACCGCGCCAGGGGCGTGGTGCGCAGCTAGTCGGCGACGAAAAAACCGCGGCCATGCCCAGAAGGGCATGGCCGCGGTTTTTTATCGGGTTCAGCTACCGCGACGCTTGGTCTTGATGAGGTCGAGGCGCTCCTTGAGCAGTTCTTCGAGCTCCTCGACGGAGCGGCGCTCCAGCAGCATGTCCCAGTGGGTACGCGGCGGCTTGACCTTCTTGGGCTCCGGCACGTCGCCGTCGATCAGGGTGCCCTCCATGCCGTTCTTGCAGGGCCAGGTGCCGGGAATCTCGGCGTCGTCGGCGAACGGGACGTCGAATATCTCACCGTTCTCGGTGCGGTAGCGCGCGACCTGACGCGGCGCCAGGTCATGGTTGCGGTCGGTCTCGTAGCTCACGGCTCCGAGGCGACTGCCTCTCAGGACGCGATCAGCCATCGTCAACACTCCTTGTTCGGCGTTTGTCCGGATGTATCAACGCAGCACGGCGTTGCGAAGTTCCCGACTCGACCATCGATGATACGCGGGTCGCGGCGTCGGGCAGTCTACAGTCGGGACCCATGGCGCACCACCACCGAAAGAACCGTCCGCAACCCTGTCGGTGGTGTGGTCGTGAGGTCGCCGATGCGCAGATGGGCCGGCGACGCCAGTATTGCAGGCAATCCTGCCGGCAGCGAGCCTACGAACAACGCGCGATGGTGAAAGGCACCTCGCTGGCCCCGGATTCGGTGGTGCTCTCCGCGGACGAAGCCGCCCAGCTGTCCGACCGGGTGTATCAGGTCCGGTGTGCGGCCGAGGATGTCGCGATCGCGGTCGACGAGGGTGCCGGAACCGACGAACTGCGACAGTTGTGCGATGCGTTGCTACAGGCCGCGAAGGCCGCCGACGGCTGGCGCTAGTCGGGCGGGCAGCTGAGCTGACGCCCGACGCCGACTGGCGGCGGGACCGGCTTGAGACAGCCCAGTGGTTCGACGCCCGACGGGCTCAGCAGCACTGCGGATTGGTGCGCGTAGTTGACGCACACCAGCGTGGTGTCGTCGGCGCGGCACCGGTAGTCGCCGAAGGCCAGTGACTTGCCCACGGCCAGTTCCGCGCCGTCGCCGTAGTTGAACCGGCCCGGATCTCCGTGGAGCGAGCCGATATCCACGGTCTCCCCGCCGAAATCCACCCAGCCGGGAATCCACTGGCCCTCGACGTCCGAGGGCTTCGAGGGGAGGCCGCCGGCCTGGATGAGGCAGGCCAGTTGGCCTTCGGCCATCTTGTCGGTGGCGCAGCGGGCCTTACCCGACGGAGCGACGAACGCGACATCGTCACCCAGATTGGTGGATTGTCCTTCGCGCGTTGCCGTATGGAAGCCCGACGGATCGGCCGGGGTACCCGCCTCGACCCACTTGATCACCCGGTTCATCGGGGTACCCGGGCCCGGCGCCGTGGTGGGCAGCGGCGAGGTGGTGGTCGTGGTGGATGTGGTGATCTTGGTGTGCGGGGCGCCGGCCGGCATCGACATCCGGGGCTGCGAGTTCGGCTGCGTCTCGTGCCCCCCTCCCGGTGAGCAGGCCGCCACGAGCGCTGCCAAAAGCGCAGCAGCCCCAACAGTCACAGCGATTCGCATACCCGCAAGGCTAGCGGTCGCCTGCCACGCCCACCGCCTGTCCGCCCCCAATGGTGTTGTTCGATACGGTCGGTCTATGCACGAGCGGACTGTCCGGGCAAAGATCAGTACCGGCATCGTCGAGGGGTTCACGCGTGACGGCGTACATCGTTGGCGTTCCATCCCTTACGCCAAACCGCCGGTCGGGCCGCTGCGTCTGCGGGCGCCCCAGCCCGCCGAGCCATGGCCGGGTGTGCGCTATTGCCACGGCTTCGGTTACTGCGCGCCCCAGCAACGTCGCTACACGCTCGTCGGTGTGGGCAAGCACCAGCCGATGAGCGAGGACTGCCTGACCCTCAATGTGGTGGCGCCGGAGAAACCTGACACCGACGGTCCGCTGCCGGTGATGTTCTTCGTCCACGGCGGTGGCTACATCATGGGCAGTTCGGCCACGCCCGTCTACGACGGTGGAGCGCTGGCTCGGCGCGGGTGCGTGTTCGTCTCGGTCAACTACCGGCTCGGCATGCTCGGGTGCGTCGAACTGTCGTCGCTGGCGACTCCCGACCATCCGATCGAGGACAACCTGTTCCTGCGTGATCTGGTGCTGGCCCTGCGTTGGGTCCGCGACAACGTGGCGGTGTTCGGCGGAGACCCCGACAACGTGACGATCTTCGGTGAGAGTGCGGGCGCGCACGCGGTCGCGACATTGCTCGCGGTGCCGGAGGCCGAAGGGCTGTTCGCTCAGGTGATCTCGGAGAGCCCGGCCAGCGGGATGGTCAGCTCCATGGATGCCGCGGCCCGACTCGCGGATCAGCTCGCCGAACTGGTCAGTCCCGATGGGGGATCGGCGGCCGCCGCGCTCATGTCCGCCCGCCCCGCGGACCTGGGCCGGGCTCTGGAATCACTGATCATGCGCGGACAGACGGACATGCCGGGCGCGTTTCCGGTCGGCCCGACGTTCGGCACCGAGTACCTGCCGGTCGATCCGGTGACGGCGATGGCCGAGGGCAGTGCCCACCGGGTGCCGTTGATCGTCGGCAACAACGCCGACGAGGGCCGGCTGTTCACCCGGTTCCTCCCGCTGCTGCCGACCAATGAGCCGATGATCGAAAAGTTGTTCGCCCGTACCGATCCCGAGGACCGCCGTCGGATCGTCGCGGCCTACCCGGACTATCCGAGCAGCGCGGCCTGTGTGCGCCTCGGTGGTGATTTCGCGTTCGCCTCGGCCACCTGGCAGATCGCCGAGGCGCACAGCAAGAATGCACCCACCTACGTGTACCGCTACGACTACGCGCCCCGCACCCTGCACTGGGCGGGGCTCGGTGCGACGCACGCGATGGAACTGCTGGCCGTGTTCGACACGTACCACACGACTTACGGTGCGCTGCTGACCGCCGTGGGTGACCGCACGTCAGCCCGGCGGGTCAGCCGAGACGTGCAGCGCCGGTGGCGGGAGTTCAGCCGGTCCGGGCAGCCGGGCCCGGGCTGGCCCGCCTATGACAGCGATGAGCGCGCGGTATTCGTGTTCGACCGTAGGCCCCGCGTCGAGTACGACCCGCGGGCGGTGCGACGCCAGGCATGGGAAGGGTTCACCCTCGCCGAGCGCTGAGTTCGTCTGATCCACTCTGAGCGATTCGCTGCACGGAATCCTCCGGTGTGGTTGCGTATTTGACGTGGATTACCCCTTGGATCCGCTGTCCGCCGACGAGTTTCGTGCGGTGGCGGCGATATTGCGGCGTGAACGCGGAGTGGGTGCGGGCTGGCGGGTGGCCTCGGTGGAACTCGTCGAGCCGTCCAAGGCCGAATTGGCCGCGTTCGACGGTGGTGGCGCTGCTCCGGCCCGGCGAGCGGCCGTGATCTGCCTGGAGCGGGCAGCCAACGCCACGTACAAGGGCGTGGTGTCGCTGACCGACGATCGGGTCGAGATCTTCGACCATGTACCGGGCGTCCAGGCCAATTTCACCGTCGACGAGTTCGTCGAATGCGACGAGGTACTGCGCCGGCACCCGGACGTGATCGCCGCCCTGGCCAGACGCGGCATCACCGACCTGGACAACATCTTCATGGACACCTGGACCTACGGCGACGCCGTCGCGCCGCCCGAATATCGTGACCGGCGGATCGGTTGGTCGGACACCTGGTACAAGCAGGCCGCCGGCGCCAATCCGTACGCGCACCCCGTCAGCGGTCTGCATTGCGTGATCGACGTCAACAGCATGGAGGTGCTGCGGGTCGAAGATGACGGCAGCGCCGAAAAGCCGGACGTGATGGGCGAATACGTGCCGCACCACATCCCGGAACGGATCCGGGCGGCATCGCGCCGGGACCCACTCAGGCGGCTCGACATCACGCAGCCCGAGGGGCCCTCGTTCACCTTGGACGGCAACCTGCTGCGGTGGCAGAACTGGTCGCTACGGATCGGGTTCAACCATCGTGAGGGCATGACTCTGCACACCGTGCGGTATCGGGACGGCGACGTGGATCGTTCGGTGGCACACCGGATGTCGTTCGCCGAGATGGTGGTGCCGTACCGGGACTCCTCGGTCGATCACTACCGGCGCACGGCGTTCGACATCGGCGAGTGGGGTCTGGGATTCATGACCACCTCGCTGGAGCTCGGCTGCGACTGCCTCGGTGAGATCCGTTATCTGGATGCAGTTCTGCACAACAGCAGCGGTGAGCCGTACACCATCACCAACGCGATCTGCATCCACGAGGAAGACAATGCCGTGCTGTGGAAGCACGTCGACCACGATGCGGGTGCCGAGGTACGCCGGATGCGCAGGCTCACACTGTCTTTCCACGTCACCGTCGCCAACTACGAATATCTGGTGTACTGGCGGCTGTACCAGGACGGCAACATCGAGTGCGAGGTCCGCGCCACCGGGATCATGGTCACCACACCGTTCCCGGCCGGGCCGACGCCCAAGAACGGCACACTTGTCGACGAGCGCACCTACGCGCCGTTCCATCAGCACTTCCTGATCGCCCGGTTGGATCTGGATGTCGACGGCACCGACAACACGGTCTACATGACCGAGTCGTACGCAGAACCGATCAGCCCGGACAATCCGTACGGCCTGTCACTGGTGGTGCGCAATCAGGCGCTGCGCACCGAGCAGGAGGGTAGACAGGACGTCAACTTCGCCACCCAGCGGGCCTGGAAGGTGGTCAATACCAACGTCGTCAACGGCCTGGGGACCCATCCGTCGTACAAGCTGGTTCCCACCGGGGCGATCCCGGCGATGTTCGACCCCGCCTCGCCGGTGATCCAGCGCGCCAACGTCATCGCCCACACGCTGTGGGTGACCCCGAACCGGCCGGACGAGCGTTGGCCGGCGGGGGAGTTCGTCAACCAGTCGGCGACCGATACCGGGTTGGGCGAGTGGACGAAGGCCGACCGGTCGATCGACAACACCGACGTGGTGCTGTGGTACGTGTTCGGCATCCACCACATCACCCGTCCGGAGGACTGGCCGGTGATGCCGGTGGACGTGGTCTCGTTCTGGCTCAAGCCGTTCGGGTTCTTCGACCGCAACCCGGCGCTGGACGTGGCGCCCACCCCGCCGGACGCCTGTGCCCATGGTCACGCCAAGGCGGCACACCATTAGTTGACACCTGTCATGTGTGATCCGGAACACTGCTAGGTTGCCTGTGTGCAACCGACTCAGACAGCCGTACTCGACCGCCCCGAAGACCTGACCTGTGACTGGCTGACCGCTGCTCTCGGTGCCGGCCAGGTCAGCGCATTCACTTTCGAGCGGATCGGCACCGGCCAGATGAGTGAGTGCTACCGCGTCGCGCTGAGCTACGCCGGTGACGCCGCCGGGCCGGCCTCGGTGGTGCTCAAGGTGGCCGCCACCGATCCCAACAGCCGCCAGACCGGACTGTCCCTGGGACTCTACGAGCGCGAGGTGCGGTTTTACACCGACGTCGCGCCCGCCCTGGTGCCTGGGCCCGTGGCGCCGTGCTACCACGCCGCGATCGACACCCAGACCGGTGCCTTCGATCTGCTGCTCGGCGATGCGGTTCCCGCCGTGGTGGGCGACGAGATCCGCGGAGCCACAGCCGAACAGGCCGCCGTGGCGCTCACCGAGCTCGGTCGCGTGCACGGATCGAAGGCCGGCGCCGAGGCCCTGGATCAGGCTGAATGGCTCAACCGTGAGGCACCGGTCAACCAGGCGCTGATTTCGGGTCTGTACGCGGCCTTCGTCGACCGGTACGCGGGTCTGATCACGCCGGAGCAGCGCCACGTCTGCGAACGACTCGTCGAGAGTTTCGACGCATACCTGGCCGACGAAGGCGCGTCCGACCGGCCTCAGGGCCTGGTGCACGGCGACTATCGACTCGACAACATGCTGTTCGGCGATGCGGGTGCCGACCGGGCCCTGACGGTGGTCGACTGGCAGACCGTGACCAAGGGGCCGGCGTTCACCGATGTCGCCTATTTCATCGGCTGCGCCCTACCCGTCGAACAGCGCCGCGCGCACTACGACGAGCTGCTGGCGGTGTATCACCAGGCGCTGGGTTCGGACTCGGCACTGACGCTCGACCAGGTACGCGACGGCGTGCGCCGGCAGAGCTTCTTCGGCGTGATGATGGCGATCATCTCCTCGATGCTGGTGGAACGTACCGAACGCGGCGACCACATGTTCATGACGATGCTCGACCGGCACTGCAGTCATGTTCTGGACACCGGAGCACTGGATATCCTTGCGTCACCGTCGGTTCCGGAGCCGCTGGTGCCCGCCGCCGAGGACGACTCTCCGCACCCGGCCACCGACGAAGAGCTGTGGAACGAGAGCTGGTACTTCGACTTCACCGATCCCGCCGCGGGTTTCGGCGGTTGGGTTCGCCTGGGCCTGATCCCCAACCAGGACACCGCGTGGATCAATGTGCTGTTCTGCGGTCCGGGCATGCCGACGGTGGCGCTCAACGACTTTCATGCCGTACCGGCCGAACCGGAGCTGATCAAGGGTGACGGGATCGAGCTGAGTCTGCAACTGGTCGAACCGTTCAAGACTTACCGCGTCACGGCGTCGGGTACCGGTCAGGCTCACGATGATCCGGCGGCGCTGCTGCGCGGCGAGACCGGTCGGCCGGTTGACGTGAGCATGGATCTGACCTGGACCACAGTCGGAACCCCGTACCAGTACCGCATCACGCCCCGCTATGAGATTCCCTGCACGGTCGCGGGCACGGTGACGGTCGGGGAGCAGACGTTCGACATCAAGGCCGTGTCGGGTCAGCGCGACCATTCGTGGGGTGTCCGGGACTGGTGGTCGATGAACTGGGTGTGGAGCGCCATCCATCTCGACGACGGCACCCACCTGCACGGCGTGGACATCCGGATCTCCGGGATGCCGCCGATCGGTATCGGCTATTCGCAGCGCGACGGTGAACCGCTTGTCGAGTTGCAGTCGGTGACAGCGCAATACATGGTCGGTGCCGACGACCTACCCGTGTCGACGACGTTGACTCTTCAGCCCGGCGACATCGAGGCGACTGTCGACATCCAGGGGCACGCGCCGGTGCTGTTGGTGGCTGCGGACGGTCGTATCAGCCAGTTCCCACGCGCCTGGGCGAAGGTTCGCACCGCCGACGGGCGTACCGGCATCGGCTGGCTGGAATGGAACCGCAACGTCAGCTGATGCGAAAACGCTTGAGCCGCGCGGTCGCTCCGGAGATCAACTCCACGCGGCTGCGCGGCACACCCAGATGTTGGGCAAGCAATTTGGTGACGGCGTCATTGGCTTTGCCGTCGACGGCGCGCTCTGGCACATAGATGGTGAGACCGCCGTCATCCGCGACCTCGACCAGCGGGCCTTTGCGGCTGCCGGGCTTGACGCGGACGACGACGCTCTCGCTCACACCGTCATCTTCTATCGGGTGACGCCTACCGGGCGACGATCACCGAGGAGCCGTGGCCGAACAGGCCCTGGTTGGCGGTCACGCCGACCTTCGCGCCCTCGACCTGTCGACCGGTCGCCTGACCCTTGAGCTGCCAGGTCAACTCGCACACCTGCGCGATGGCCTGGGCCGGGATGGCCTCGCCGAAGCAGGCCAGGCCGCCCGACGGGTTGACCGGCACACGCCCGCCGATGGTCGTGGCGCCCGAACGCAGCAGCTGCTCGCCTTCACCCTTGGCGCACAGGCCCAGGTGCTCGTACCAGTCCAGCTCGAGTGCGGTGGACAGGTCGTAGACCTCGGCCAGGCTGACGTCCTCGGGGCCGATGCCCGCCTCGGCGTAGGCCGCGTCGAGGATCTGGTCCTTGAACACCCGCTCCGGCGCCGCCACGACTGCAGTGGAATCTGTTGCGATGTCCGGCAATTCGGGCAGGTGCTGCGGGTAGCGCGGGGTCACCGTCGAGATCGCGCGAACCGACGGCACACCCTCGAGCGAGCCGAGGTGCTTCTCGGCGAACGACTTCGAAGCGACGATCAGAGCGGCCGCGCCGTCGGAGGTGGCGCAGATGTCGAGCTGGCGCAGCGGGTCGGAGACCACCGGGCTGGCCAGCACGTCCTCGATCGCGGATTCCTTGCGGTAGCGCGCATTCGGGTTCTGCAGGCCGTGGCGGGAGTTCTTCACCTTCACCTGGGCGAAGTCCTCGGCGGTGGCGCCGTAGAGATCCATCCGGCGCCGTGCCAGCAGGGCGAAGTACACCGGGTTCATCGCGCCGAGCAGGTGGAAGCGCTGCCAGTCGGGATCGTTCTTGCGCTCGCCGCCGACGGGCGCGAAGGCGCCCTTGGGGGTGGTGTCAGCGCCGATCACCAGTGCGACATCGCAGAACCCGGCCAAGATCTGGGCACGGGCGCTCTGCAGCGCCTGCGAGCCCGACGCGCATGCCGCGTACGAAGACGACACCGGCACGCCGTTCCAGCCCAGCTTCTGGGCGAACGTCGACCCGGCGATGAAGCCCGGGTAGCCGTTGCGGATGGTGTCCGCGCCGGCGATGAACTGGATCTGCTGCGCGTCCAGTCCGGCCTCGGCCAGGGCCGCGCGGGCGGCGACGACGCCGTACTCGGTGAAGTCGCGTCCCCACTTGCCCCACGGGTGCATTCCCGCGCCGAGGATGTACAGCGGTTCCGGCGGGCTGGAGCGAAGCGACTCGGGGGATGTTGTTGCTGCGCTCATCAGGCGATCCTCCAGGCGTGGGTGGTGCGCTCGACGCCCTCGTCGTCGGTGTAGAGCGTCATGGTGGTCAGCTCCATCTCCATACCGACCTTGAGGTCGGCCGCGAGGGTGCCTTCGACGACCTTGCCGAGCACGATCAGGCCTTCGTCGGCCAGTTCGACCGCGGCGATCGCGAACGGTTCGAACGGGTCGGTCTTCGGATACGGCGACGGCGGGAGATACCGGTTTTCGGTGTAGCTCCACACCTTCCCGCGGCGGGACAGTGGCACCAGGTCAAGGGTGTCGCTGGCGCAGGCCGGGTTGGGGCAGTTGTTCTCGCGCGGCGGGAACACGAAGGTGGCGCACTGAGTGCACTTGCCGCCGATCAGGTGGGTGGCACCGGCGTCGTCGGTGGCGAACCATCCGTCGATCGCGGGTTGCGAAGATGCTGCTGGCACGAGGCCAGCCTAAACGATCACGACCGCAAAATTGAAACGTGTTGCAGTTTTGTCCCGCGGACCAGGATATTGGTTTGAAGAGTACGAAACGGTTTCGTACGCTTCGAGCATGGTGCGAGGCATGGAGCGTGAACAGGCAGTCTTGGCTGCGACGGCCGACCTGCTGGCGGAGCGGGGATATCAGGCACTGACGATGGACGCCGTCGCCGCGCGGGCAGGTGCCAGCAAGGCCACCATCTACCGCCGATGGCCGAACAAGGCTCAGCTGGTGCGCGCCACGCTGGACGCTGCGGATGCTGCCCGCAACGCCGCCATGCCGGATACCGGGCAGCTGCGCAGTGACCTGTTCGCCGTCATGGATGCGGTCGCCGCGGAGGTGGCCGACCCGCTGACGCGAGTGACCGCGGAGCTCTCGACGCTGATGCGGCACGACGCACAACTGGCCGAGGCCATCCGCGAACACCTCGCCAAGGAGGAGCTCTCGCCGTTCCACGACGCGCTGCAACGGGCCATCACCCGGGGTGACATCGCCACCGACGCCGATGTCGAGCTCATCCATGACGTGGCCGAGGCGATGATCCTGCGCCAGATCCACCTGGACCTGCCGATCGACGCGACGTTCAGCGCACGGCTGATCGATGACGTGCTGCTGGTCCTGTTGGGAGGTGTCGGTCGATGACGGTCCTGATCGCGGGCGCCGGACCGACCGGACTCACCCTGGCCATCGAACTGGCCCGTCGAGGTGTGCCGACCCGGGTGCTGGACAAGGCGGCGACGTTGTTTCCCGGCTCGCGCGGCAAGGGGCTGCAGCCGCGCACGCTGGAGGTGTTCGACGACCTCGGGGTCATCGGTGCGGTTCTGGCCGCCGGTGAGTCTTTTCCTCCCATGCGGCTGTACCGCGGCGCCGACGTGGTCTGGGAGAAGCCGATCTGCGAGCTCCTCGGGCTGCCTGAGCTGGAACCCGTACCGGCGGTGCCTTATCCGTACACCTGGCTGATCCCGCAGTGGCGCACCGACCAGATCCTGGCGGCACGGTTCGCCGAACTCGGTGGCACGATCGAATTCGACAACGAGGTAACGGGTTTCACGCAGGATGACGATGGCGTCACGGTGCACACCAACCGCGGGCGGATCCGGGCCGACTACCTGGTCGGCGCCGATGGCGGCCGCAGCACGGTACGCGAGGTGTCCGGTGTCGAGTTCCTCGGAGGTGCGTTGACCGAGGAACGCATCATCGTCGGTGACGTGCGGGCCGCCGGACTCGACGGCCGTTGCTGTCACCTGCTGACTCGTGACGGCGATCAGTCCCGACGGTTCTCGCTGTGGAACCTTCCCGGCAGTGAGCACTACCAGTTGGTGGTCACCGTGGCGCCGGGCGAGGACCCGCCCGCGCTGACCCTCGAGGGTATGCAGGCGGTGCTGGAACAACGGTCGGGCCGCCGCGACGTCACACTGTCGGACCTGCGGTGGATCTCGCTCTACCGGGTGAATCTGCTCATGGCGCAACAATTCCGAATCGGTCGCGTGTTCCTCGCCGGGGATGCCGCTCATGTGCATTCACCCGCCGGAGGACAGGGTGTCAACACCGGGGTGCAGGACGCCTACAACCTCGGTTGGAAACTGGCCGCGGTGATCGCTGGGGCGCCCGCTGACCTGCTGGACAGCTATGAGGCCGAACGCCTGCCCGTTGCCGCCGAGGTACTGCAACTCAGCGGTGCGCTACACCGCCAGGGGTTCGGCGGGACGGGGCCTGCGCCGGCCGCGATCCACCAGTTGGACATCAGCTACCGGGGCGGTCCACTGGCGGCCGGTGATGAGTGCCTGGACGGTCTGCAACCCGGCGACCGGGCACCCGACGGTCTGTTGCCCGATGGCCGTCGGTTGTTCGACGTGTTCCGCGGCCCGCACTGGACTGTGCTGGAATTCGATTGCAAACCAGTCGATTTCGATGTACCCCAGGTCAGCCTCGGGCCCAGTCCGGACTACGACATACCCGCAGGCACCTACGTGTCGGTGCGTCCCGACGGTTATATCGGCGCAGTCAGCAGCCAGGCGAACGTCATCGGCGACCAGTTGCGCCGGGCGGGAGGTTGACGGTATCGGCGGCGTCCCGCAGGATGCGCACCAGATCAGTGTGGTTGTCCCGCATGAGGTTGTGCGCCCCGTCCAGGGCATAC
The DNA here is from genome assembly GCF_001665785.1 of Mycolicibacterium peregrinum. Classification (GTDB taxonomy): domain Bacteria; phylum Actinomycetota; class Actinomycetes; order Mycobacteriales; family Mycobacteriaceae; genus Mycobacterium; species Mycobacterium peregrinum_A. The sequence continues at coordinate 32,816 of NZ_LZSO01000033.1, read as the reverse complement.
GTCGTCCACCCGGGGTCGCTGCGGAGCCGCTCGTAGGTCGGCGCGAACGGCGACTCCGTCGGCCACCGTCGGGCACAGACGTAGATCCGGCGAATGCCCGGCGGCTCGTCGCCGAGGCGAACCGGTTGCAACAGTGACGCCAGCGGGTGGGCCGTCGCGCGTTCGTCGAAGAACGGCAGCGGGGGCACGCCGTATCCGGTCGCGTCGACCCCGATGTACCACTGGCGCTGCTTCTCGTTGGTCAGCGACCAGCAGGACTCGCCGTCGCGCGGGACGAACGCATCCAGATAGACCAGCGTGCGCACACGATCCGGGATGCGGTCCGCGACCGCGGTGATCACCATGCCGCCGTAGCTGTGCCCGACCAGTACCGCCTCGGTGACGCGGTGGCCGTCGAACTCGGCGAGCACGTCGGCGATGTGGGTGTCCAGGTTCACGCCGACATGAGCCAGGTGGGCGCGCTCGGCGACACCGGTCAGGGTCGGTGTCAGCACTCGGTGGCCGTCGGCCCGCAGCGCAGCGGCGAGGTCGTCGAAGCACCAGCCGCCGTGGCAGGCGCCGGGGACGAGAACGAAAGTGGTCATCGGGAACTCCTGTCGGCCAGGGTGTTTCGCCGGTATGCGGCGGTCACGCGGCCCAGGTCGCGCGGGTCACCGGCGTGCATCTCACGGTTGGCGTTCACCACGGCCGTCGTCTCCGGGACGCGGCGCGCCTCGTAACCGGCGACGCCGCGGCCGGCGTCCAGTTCGTCGGCCAGCGCGGCGGCATCGAGCATGGCCTGGGATCCGCCGTTGGCGCCGACGGGATACATCGGATGCGCAGCATCGCCGAGCAGCGTGGTGCGCTGAGTTCCCCAGTGCGGCAGTGGCTCCCGATCGACCATCGGATATTCGAACACGACGTCGGAGCGGCCCACCAGCTCGGCGGTGTCCAGCCAGTCCAGGTGCCACCCGGACATGTGGGCGGTCACGGCCGCCGGATCGGTCGGGGTGTTCCAGTTCGCGTCGCCGGGAAGGGGGCCGGGCCCGGCTTCGGGGACCTGCAGCACCCAGTTCACCATGTCGCCGCCGATCGGATAGGTGACCAGCTCGACGCCGTGCGGGCCCTTGACGATGGCCATCGTGCGGCCGTCGAGGAACGGGGGAATCCGGCTGGCGCCGCGAAACATCCGTACTCCCGACCAGGCGAGTGGATCGGGGCCCGGGTGCAGCTTGCGTCGTACCGTCGAGTGCACCCCGTCGGCGCCGACGAGCACGTCGGCGGTGACATCGCCGGCACGGGTTTGCACGCGCACCGCGTCGGCCGTTTCGGCGAAATCCACCACGCCGGCACCGGTCCGGACCGCTGCGGCTCCCAGCCGGGCCCGAACCGCGTCGAGCAGCACCATCTGTAGCTTGCCGCGGTGCACCGAGCACTGCGGGTAGCCGTAGCCACCTTCGATTCCGCGCGGCTCGCGGAACAACAGTGTCCCGTCCGAGGAGTAGAAATCGATGACGGCCGGGGTGGCCGCGATGGCGCGGATCTCGTCGCCCAGGCCGAGCTCGGTCAGCTCACGTACGGCGTGTGGCAGCAGGTTGATACCGACACCGAGCGCGGCGAGTTCGCGCGCCGATTCCACGACGGTGACGCCGATGCCCCGGGCATGCAGTGCGAGTGCGGTGGTGAGGCCGCCGATACCGGCCCCTGCGATGACGATGTCCATGACTCAAGCCTGCGCGGAGCAGTATTTATAAGTCCAATACCTACTCAGTACACAAACTATAATCAAACGTTATGGAATTGCGGCAGCTCGAGTACTTCGTCGCCGTCACCGAGGAGGCCAACTTCACCCGCGCCGCGCAGCGTGTGCATGTCGCGCAGCCGGCAGTCAGTGCTCAGATCGCCCGGCTGGAGCGGGAATTGGGTCAGCCGCTGCTGGATCGGTCGCGGCGCGAGGTCCGGCTGACTGCGGCCGGCGCTGCGGTGTTGCCTTACGCGCGTGCCGCCCTCGACGCGGTGCGGCACGCCAAGACCGCGGTCGACGAGCTGACCCAGCTGGTCCGCGGCTCGGTGACGGTGGGCACCGTGACGGCCCATAACGTAGACCTGCCGCAACTGCTGGCCGATTACCACCGGGCCCACCCGGCGGTGGAGATCACCTTGTCCACCGATACCTCGGATGCGCTGATCGACGGTGTCCGCAGCGGCAGGTTCGATGTGGTGATCACATCGGTCGGTTCCGGCGAGGTGCCCGACGGCCTGTCGGTCGCCACCACGACCGACGAACCGATCGAGGCTGTGGTGAGCCGCTCCGACCCCTGGGCGAAGCGCCGGACTGTGACACTGGCCGCGCTCGCGCAGCGCCCGCTCATCTCGCTGCCTGTCGGTGGCGGTATCCGTCGGCAGTTCGACCTGGCCTGCGCAGCGGCCGGCGTCGCGCCGCACGTGGTGTTCGAGGCCGCCACACCCGACGCGCTCGCCGACCTCGCTGCGAGGGGGCTGGGCGTGGCGATCGTCCCGGGTTCGGTGGCACGTCAACGCACCGATGTCCACGCCATTTCGATCCGGCCCGAACTGCGTGGTCAGCTCGTGCTGGCCTGGCGCGCGAGTGGGCCGATCAGCCCGGCCGCGCGGGCGCTGATCGAGATGGCCGCCGAACTCGTCGGCGGCGGTGCATAGAGTTAGGGCCGTGACGGACGCGAAGCCCACACTGATGCTGCTCGACGGTAATTCCCTGGCTTTCCGCGCGTTTTACGCGCTGCCTGCGGAGAACTTCAAGACGCAGGGTGGGCTGACAACCAACGCCGTGTACGGCTTCACCGCGATGCTCATCAATCTGCTGCGTGATGAGCAGCCCAGTCACGTCGCCGCAGCCTTCGATGTGTCGCGGCAGACGTTCCGCAAGGAGAAGTACCCCGAGTACAAAGAAGGCCGGTCGGCGACACCCGACGAGTTCCGGGGACAGATCGACATCACCAAGGAGGTGCTCGGTGCGCTGGGCATCACGGTGTTGGCCGAGCCCGGGTTCGAAGCCGACGACATCATCGCCACCCTGGCCACCCAGGCCGAGGACGCCGGTTACCGGGTGCTGGTGGTCACCGGCGACCGTGACTCGTTGCAGCTGGTTAGCAACGACGTGACCGTGCTCTACCCGCGCAAAGGGGTCAGTGAGCTCACCCGGTTCACGCCGGATGCGGTGGTGGAGAAGTACGGCCTGACGCCGACGCAGTACCCGGACTTCGCCGCGCTGCGCGGCGACCCGAGCGACAACCTGCCCGGCATCCCGGGGGTGGGGGAGAAGACCGCCACCAAGTGGATCGTCGAGTACGGCTCGCTGCAATCGCTGGTCGACAACGTCGACAAGGTCAAGGGCAAGGTGGGCGAGTCGCTGCGGTCCAATCTGTCCAGCGTGGTGCTCAACCGCGAGCTGACCGAACTGGTCAAGGATGTGCCGCTGGCCCAGACCCCGGACACATTGCGCCTGCTGCCGTGGGACCGCGACCAGATCCACCGACTCTTCGACGATCTTGAGTTCCGGGTGCTGCGGGACCGGCTGTTCGACACGCTGGTGGCCGCCGAACCGGAGGTCGAGCACGGGTTCGACGTGCGCGGGCGGGCACTGGAACCGGGTGAGCTGGCCGCGTGGCTGTCCGAACACAGCCTGGGCAACCGGTTCGGGATGGCGGTGGTCGGCACGCACCTGGCGTATGACGCCGACGCCACGGCCCTGGCCATCGTCTCGGCCGACGGCGACGGCCGCTACATCGACACCGCCAGGCTGACGGCTGAGGACGAGCAAGCGTTGTCGTCCTGGCTGGCCGACCCCGGCCCACCCAAGGCCCTGCACGAGGCCAAGCTGGCCATGCATGACCTGGCCGGCCGGGGCTGGACGCTGCGCGGGGTCACCTCCGACACTGCGCTGGCGGCGTACCTGGTTCGGCCGGGGCAGCGCAGCTTCGCCCTCGACGATTTGTCGGTGCGGTACCTGAAGCGGGAACTTCGCGCCGAAAGCCCCGAGCAACAACAGCTTTCACTGCTCGATGATTCGGACGGCGTCGACGAGCAGGCGGTGCAGACCGTGATCCTGCGGGCCTGCGCGGTGCTGGACCTCGCCGATGCACTCGACGAGGAACTGGCCAAGATCGACTCGTCGTCTCTGCTGGGCCGCATGGAGCTGCCGGTGCAGCGGGTGCTCGCCCAGATGGAGCACACCGGCATCGCGGTGGACAGCGACTACCTCACGGAGTTGCAGAGCGAGTTCGCCGATCAGATCCGCGACGCCGCCGAGGCCGCGTACGCGGTCATCGGCAAGCAGATCAATCTCGGCTCGCCCAAGCAGCTGCAGGTCGTGTTGTTCGACGAGCTGGAGATGCCCAAGACCAAGCGCACGAAGACCGGTTACACCACGGATGCGGATGCGCTGCAATCGCTGTTCGACAAGACCGGGCACCCTTTCCTGCAGCATCTGCTCGCACACCGGGACGCCACCCGGCTGAAGGTGACCGTCGACGGGTTGCTGGCCGCGGTCGCCACCGACGGTCGGATTCACACCACGTTCAACCAGACCATCGCCGCCACCGGTCGGCTCTCGTCCACCGAGCCCAACCTGCAGAACATCCCGATCCGCACCGAGGCGGGCCGGCGCATCCGGGACGCGTTCGTGGTCGGCGACGGGTATTCCGAGCTGATGACGGCGGACTACAGCCAGATCGAGATGCGGATCATGGCGCACCTGTCTCGCGACGAAGGCCTGATCGAGGCGTTCAACACCGGCGAGGACCTGCACTCGTTCGTCGCGTCGCGGGCCTTCGACGTGCCGATCGACGAGGTCACCCCGGAACTGCGCCGGCGGGTCAAGGCGATGTCCTACGGCCTGGCCTACGGGTTGAGCGCCTACGGCCTGGCAAGCCAGCTCAAGATCTCCACCGAGGAAGCCAAGATCCAGATGGAGCAGTACTTCGCGCGGTTCGGCGGTATCCGTGACTACCTGCGCGACGTCGTCGATCAGGCCCGCAAGGACGGCTACACGTCGACGGTGTTCGGCCGCAGGCGTTATCTGCCCGAGCTCGACAGCAGCAACCGCAACGTGCGCGAGGCCGCCGAGCGGGCCGCGCTCAACGCGCCGATCCAGGGCAGCGCCGCCGACATCATCAAGGTGGCGATGATCAACGTCGACGAGGCGATCAAGGACGCCGGGCTCAAGTCACGCATGCTGCTGCAGGTGCACGACGAACTGCTGTTCGAGGTGGTCGAGGGGGAGCGGGACGCGCTGGAGGCGTTGGTGCGCGAGCACATGGGCAACGCGTATCCGTTGGATGTGCCGCTGGAGGTGTCGGTGGGGTACGGCCGCAGCTGGGACGCCGCCGCGCACTAGCGGCGCATGGGCCGGAGCCGCGCATTAGCGGCGCATGGGCCGGAGCCGCGCATTAGCCGGCGTCGGCGCCCAGGCCGATACCCAGCGCCACCGGTGCGGCCCCCATCACGCGTTCGATCCGGCGGCGAATATGGCTGCGGTTCAGGATGTTTCGGGCGCGGTGGGCGACGAGCACGACGCCGACACACCACGTGGTGTCGACCACCAGTTGGATGGCCGCGAGCACGAGCAAGGTCGGCAGCACGGGTCCGCCGGTGGGCAGGAACTGGGGGAGCACCACGATGCCGAACGCCGCCGCCTTGGGATTTGCGGCGATCGACAGCAGTGCCGCGCGAAACGCCGCTGCGGGGGTCCGGCCGCGCGGCGGCAGCGCCACCTCGACATCGCCGGTGCCCTTGGCGCTGCGCCAGGCACTGATTCCGAGCCAGACCAGGACGGCGGCTCCCACGATGTGCAGCGCCAGCGACAGCATGTGGTTGGCGCTCAGCAGCATCGACAGTCCGCCGCCGCCGGCCAGCGTCCAACCGCAGATGCCGATCTCGTTGCCCACGACCGCCGCCAGACCCGCGGTCCGGCCATCCCGCACCGAGCGGTGCAGGAACAGCACTGTCGCCGGTCCGGGCAGCGCGGCCAGGATCACCGATGCGACCAGGAAGGCCGGCAGGACGTCGAGAATGTGGGCGAGCATGGAGGAATTATTGCTGACCAGGGCAAATCAAGCCGTTCGGCCGGTGCGTCCGACTAGCTCTGCGGCAGCGATGTCGATGCGGCGTGGTCGTGTGTCGGGACGATCCGGACCTGGTCTCTGACCGCGTGCAGCCGGTGCAGAGTGCGGAAGCTCGCGTCGCGATCCTCGTCGGCGAATGCGCCTGGGTAACTGGGCTTTTGCCGGATGTGTTCCACTCCGAGACTGTGCCATGCGGCATCGCCGGCCAGCAGGACCCGTCCGCCGGCTGTGTTGAGCAGCAGGCCGATGCTGCCGGGAGTGTGGCCGGCGAGGTCGACGAGTTGCACCGCGCCGTCGCCGAACAGGTCGTGGCTTCGCTCGAAGGTCAGGACCGGCGGGCCGTCGAGCGTGAAGGTCGTGATCGTCCTGTGCTGCAGCGATTCCCGCACACCGCCGACGGGTGCGACGGGCCCGCGGGTGACCCATTCGAGTTCGCAGCTGTGTACGTGCACCGGCATGGCGGGCAGATCGAGAAGCCCGCAGATGTGGTCCCAATGCAGATGGGTCGGCAGCGCGAAGTCGACGTGATTCTCGTCGAGCTCCTCGGCCAGTGCCGCCGCGGTGGTGATCGCCTCGGCCGGCGGCCCGACGGCCGGACGCAGCACGGCAGGAAGCTGGCTGAGCACCCGGACGCCGACATCGGCGCACATGCCCGGATCCACCACGAAGCGGGCCCGCGGATGCTCGATGACGAACGCTGTCAGGGCGATGGGGATACGGCGCGGAGAGCGGGTTCCCTCGACGGTGCCTGCGGTTGGGACCCATTTGGGCATCTGGCGCAGCGCGCGGACTCTGACGGTGTGTGTGGCCGGCGGCAGGCCGGCGTCGACAGCGTCGGACAGCTGTTGCAGGAAGTTCCGGTCGGCGCGTCGCGGCCGGAAGAGTCCGACCGGTGCCTGGGCGAACGCCGAGCAGCAGGCCCACAGGCTCGGTTGTCGAACCGGACTTTGGACGGCAGTGGTAGTCATGTGTGCGAAGCTAGAACTTCAGGTCGACCTGAAGTCAAGGAGAACCGACATGGGCGATTTGTACGCGGTCGGGGCAGCCGCCGCGGCGGTCGGCGTCGAGTCGCACGTCCTGCGGCACTGGGAGGACGTCGGGGTCCTGGTCCCGCTGCGGAGCGCGTCAGGGCACCGGCGCTACGACGACGAGTTGATCGCCAGGGCCCGGTTGGTGCGGCTCCTTCAACAGGCAGGCCTCGCGTTGGCGGAGATTCGTGCATTGCGCGCCGCCGACCGCGACGGCCGCATCGGCCTGATCGCCACCACGCTGGAGCGGATCAGGACGGATATCTCCCGGCTGCAGCGCGCCGAGCAGTTCCTCACGCACGTGGTCACTTGCGTGCACCCGCTGGTGTCGGAATGCCCGGATTGTGCCGTGATCGCGCAATCGGGAGGGGCCGCTCAGTACCGGGCGGGCGCCTGATAGTTGGCGAGCCACTGCAGGATCGGTGCGGCCGAGCGGGCGGCCGTCACCGAATACACCTCTTCCTGCTGCAGCGCGTACACCTGGGCATTGCCGAAACCGCGGTCGATGCGGTCGCGGACGAAGGCCAGTTCGACGACGGCGGCCGCGAACGCCGCGACGGCCTTGCCCGCGGGGCGCCCGGCGGCCATCGTCGCCTGCTGGATGGCGCCGTGGCGGGTTTTCAACGATCCGAGCCAGGTGGCCTCGTTGGGGGTGATGAGCCCGGCGGCGACCATGCCGGGCAGCTTGGCGGCCACCACGCGCTGTTCGCGGCGACGGCTGGTGACGGCGACCACGATCATGATGATGAAGATCGGCACCATCCACACGATGTAGACGATGAAGTAGGTTCCGGCGCCGAGCAGTGACGAGCCGTTCCACAGCCCGTGCATGAGCACCGCGCCGAGGTAGCCGGTCAGGATGCACAGCGCTTTGGCGACGCCGCTGCGCCGCTGCAGTGCGAAGTAGACGCCGATCGCGGTCATCGTGGTGAACAGTGAGTGGGCGAACGGCGCCATGACCAGTCGCAGCGCCGCGGTGAGCAGGGATCCCCCCAACGAATCCGCGCTGGAGATGTACATGATGTCTTCCAGCCAGGCGAATCCGAGACCGACCAGGCCGGCGTAGACGAGACAGTCGGTCAGCGAGTTGAGCTCATTGCGGCGCTTGCCGGTCATCATGACCAGCAGGAACAAGCCCTTGGCGGCCTCTTCGATGAACGGCGCGCGGATCGCCACGGAGGCGAAACTGTGGGACGAGTCGACCCCGGGAGTCGCCAGTAGCGCATCGGCGAACAGGCCCAGTATCAGGGAGAGCACGACGGCGACCGCGGCACCCCAGCCGAACGCCAACAGCAACAATCGGGGCGGCTCCGGCTCCCACCGGTCCAGCCACAGGTAGGCGAACACCGCGCCGGTCATCACGATGCTGGACAGCGTGAACCCGATGATCGCACCGGCCGGGTTGAGCGCGGTGAACAACAGCACCAGCGCGCCGATGACGACACCGCAGGCGATGATCGCGGCCAGCGGAGCCCCGACCTTGCGTACCGGCCGGGGCATTGGTGCGGTGATCGGAAACCACGGCCGATGATGGGGGCCGGGAGTCGGGGAGTACGCCACGTGCGAAGCGTAACGGTGGGCAGCTGCCGTCCCTGGCAGAAGTTTGGTCTGCCATCCCGCACAAATTCGGCGGACGCTCCGGCGGGCCGTCGGAACGACCCTCGGGGGAGCCGGTTTGTCCTGCGTGTGCCTGGTCGAGTACCCTCGTTACGTATCTGTGCGTACAGCTGGACATCTTCTAGTCGCCGTCACGGATCCGCACGAACGCAATACACGCAACACAATTGTCCCTACTAGTAAACCTGTCCGGAGCAACCCACCACATGCCCTCTCCCTCCGTCACCTCGCCGCAAGTAGCCGTCAACGACATCGGCTCGGCTGAGGACTTTCTCGCCGCCATCGACAAAACCATCAAATACTTCAACGATGGCGACATCGTCGAGGGAACCATCGTCAAGGTTGACCGTGACGAGGTCCTGCTCGACATCGGTTACAAGACCGAAGGTGTCATTCCTTCCCGCGAACTCTCCATCAAGCACGATGTCGACCCCAACGAGGTCGTTTCCGTGGGCGATGAGGTCGAGGCCCTCGTTCTCACCAAGGAGGACAAGGAAGGCCGCCTGATCCTGTCCAAGAAGCGCGCTCAGTACGAGCGTGCCTGGGGCACCATCGAGGAGCTCAAGGAGAAGGACGAGGCCGTCAAGGGCACCGTCATCGAGGTCGTCAAGGGCGGCCTGATCCTCGACATCGGTCTGCGTGGCTTCCTGCCCGCATCGCTGGTCGAGATGCGTCGTGTCCGCGATCTGCAGCCGTACATCGGCAAGGAGATCGAGGCCAAGATCATCGAGCTGGACAAGAACCGCAACAACGTGGTGCTGAGCCGCCGCGCCTGGCTGGAGCAGACCCAGTCCGAGGTGCGTAGCGAGTTCCTCAACCAGCTGCAGAAGGGCGCCATCCGCAAGGGTGTCGTCTCCTCGATCGTCAACTTCGGCGCCTTCGTCGATCTCGGCGGCGTCGACGGCCTGGTGCACGTCTCCGAGCTGTCCTGGAAGCACATCGATCACCCGTCCGAGGTGGTTCAGGTGGGCGACGAGGTCACCGTCGAGGTGCTCGACGTCGACATGGACCGCGAGCGGGTTTCGCTGTCGCTCAAGGCGACTCAGGAAGACCCGTGGCGCCACTTCGCCCGCACCCACGCGATCGGTCAGATCGTGCCGGGCAAGGTCACCAAGCTGGTGCCGTTCGGCGCGTTCGTCCGCGTCGAGGAGGGCATCGAGGGTCTGGTGCACATCTCGGAGCTGTCCGAGCGCCACGTCGAGGTCCCGGACCAGGTGGTCCAGGTCGGCGACGACGCGATGGTCAAGGTCATCGACATCGACCTGGAGCGTCGCCGGATCTCGCTGAGCCTCAAGCAGGCCAACGAGGACTACACCGAGGAGTTCGACCCGTCGAAGTACGGCATGGCCGACAGCTACGACGAGCAGGGCAACTACATCTTCCCCGAGGGCTTCGACGCCGAGACCAACGAATGGCTCGAAGGCTTCGACAAGCAGCGTGAGGAGTGGGAGGCCCGCTACGCCGAGGCCGAGCGTCGCCACAAGATGCACACCACGCAGATGGAGAAGTTCGCCGCGGCCGAGGCCGAGGAAGCTGCCCGTCCGACCTCGTCGTCGTCCAACGGCGCTGGTCGCGAGGAGTCCACCGGTGGCACGCTGGCCAGCGATGCTCAGCTGGCCGCTCTGCGCGAGAAGCTCGCAGGCAATGCGTAAGTAATTCTGGCAACGAACGCCCCGGCCCTCTTGGGTCGGGGCGTTCGTCGTTCCGGGGGCCTGACACACTGTTGGGCGTGCTTCGCATCGGGTTAACCGGCGGTATCGGCGCCGGGAAGTCAACAGTGTCGGCCACATTCAGCGATCTCGGCGGCATCATCGTCGACGGTGACGTCATCGCGCGTGAGGTGGTCGAGCCCGGAACCGAGGGCCTGGCCAAGCTGGTCGAGGCGTTCGGCGACGGAATCCTGCTGCCCGAGGGGGGTTTGAACCGTCCTGCGCTGGCGGCCGTCGCCTTCAGTGACGACGAGAAGCGTGCCACCCTGAACGGCATCGTGCATCCGCTGGTGGCGCACCGCCGGTCGGAGCTGATCTCCGCCGCGCATGAAGACGCGGTGATTGTCGAGGACATCCCACTGTTGGTGGAATCGCAGATGGCGCCGATGTTCCCGTTGGTGATCATCGTCAACGCCGACGCGGAACTGCGCGTCAAGCGGCTCATCGAATACCGCGGATTCACCGAGCTGGACGCCCGCGCCCGCATCGCCGCGCAGGCCACCGAGGAGCAGCGCCGCGCCGTCGCCGATGTGTGGCTGGACAACTCGGGCAGCCCGGGCGCCGTCGTCGAGCAGGCTCGCGCCCTCTGGCACGAGCGGATCCTGCCCTTCGCGCACAACCTGCAGATCCGCCGGCCGGCCCGTCGAGACGCCGCCGTGGTGCCTTATGACCCGACCTGGCCGGATCAGGCCCGACGGATCCTGGCCCGGCTCAACACGGCCTGCGGGCACCGCGCGGTGCGCATCGACCACATCGGTTCGACCGCTGTGCCGGGGATGGACGCGAAGGACGTCATCGATGTGCAGGTGACGGTCGGGTCGCTCGACATCGCCGACGAACTCGCCGAGGCGCTGTTGACCGCCGGCTATCCCGTGGTGCCGGACATCACCACCGACACACCGCATGATGACGATCCGGCGTTGTGGCAGAAGCGTTTCCATGCCTCGGCTGATCCGGGCCGGCCGACCAATGTGCACATCCGGGTGGATGGTCGGCCCAATCAGCGCTTCGCGCTGATGTTCGTCGACTGGCTGCGGGCAAACCCCGGCGTGCAGGCCGACTATCTGGCGGCCAAGCGTGCCGCGCTCGCGACGGCTGATTACGCCGTGGCCAAAGAGCCGTGGTTCCTGGATGCCTACCGACGCGCGTGGAAGTGGGCAGACACGACGGGCTGGCAGCCCTAGGTCGCTGGGCGGCACCAGGTTTCGCACGTGGGCACCCAGCGGTCCGGCTGTGTGGGCCGCTCATCAGCTGTGCGGTAGCGTTCGAAGCGTCCAAAGGGGGGACGAACGTGCCAACATCGAAGCCGGCCTTGGTGCCGGTCCGCCAGATCGCCGCACATGAGCTGGTCGTCGACCAGATGCGGCGTGCACTGGAACGCGGTCAGTTCCGGCCCGGCGATCGGCTGCCCACCGAACGCGAACTCTCGGACGTGCTCGACGTCTCTCGCACGACCGTGCGCGCTGCCGTGGCTGTGCTCGAGAAAGAGGGGCTGATCACCGTGCGGCGCGGTCGTGGCGGCGGGTTCACCGTCCAGGCGCCGCACTACGACGCGGCCGTGATGCGCCGGGAGATGCGCCGCAACAAGCGTGCGATACGCGATGCCTTCGACTACCGCGTGATCGTCGAGACCGGGGCCACCCGGATGGCCGCCGAGCGTCGCCGCGCCACGGACGTGACCGAGCTGCGCAGGCTGCTCAAGGACATGGATTCCGCGCTCCAGACGGGGATGAACGACCAGTCGGCGCAGCACACCGCGGATTTTCAGACTCTGGACTCGGCGTTTCATCTGGCTATCGCCCAGGCTTCGCAGAATGATCGGCTGGCCGAGGCGGTCGCGGACGCCCGCCGGAGGATGTGGCTACCGGTCGGTGCGATCTTCGGCCGCCTGGAGCCCAACGCGAACGACTACCACGAATCGATCCTCGAAGCGATCGCGAACCGTGATCCGGACCTGGCCGCCACACAGATGGAGGCTCATATCAACGACACCCGGCACACGGTCGAGTCCTGGCTGAAGCGCTGACGGCTACGTTGCCGGCGGCTCGGCTTCTGCCGGCGGCGGGAGCGCGGGGTCGGCCGGCGGGAGCGCGGGATCGGTGCCCGGCGGCACGGTGCCGGCGATGGCGCCCGGTACCGGCGTGTTCAACGGGGCGCCGCAGGGCAGGCTGCCGTAGCTCGGATCGTCCTTGGGCCGGGTCAGGCGCGGGCCGACGAAGGTGTCGGCCTGCGCGACGAGCTGGTCGTCCACCAGGATCTCGCAGTGCAGGTTCGCCGAATAGGGCCAGTCGATGCGGACCGCCATTCCGGCGGTCTCCGGATCGGACACCACACCGGTGGCTTCGAAGATCCGGCCCGGCAGCATGGACGGGTCGGCGGTGTTGATGTTGGCGTCGTCGATCTTGTAGGCGATGGTCGCGTTGCGCGAGACGCCGTCGATCCTGGCGCGGTAGGTGACGTTGTGTAGCTGCTGATCGGGCAGCGGTTCCACCTTGGGCGGGGCCTCCGGGTCGGCCTGCGCCGCGGCGGGGATCAACAGTGCGCCGGTGAGCAGTCCTGCCAGCGCGGGGAGGGCTCCCCAGACGTACTTAGCTGAGCTCATGAATCCTGACCTTACGCTCCCCTCCACGTCAGGGCCATTCCGTTGCCGGACAGCCACTGATCCAGGTCATACCCGCAGCTCGCCAGGCCCTCGATCGCGGTGGCCGCGGTTTGCACCGCTTGTTCTCCGACCTCCGGGCTCAGCAATCCGTGGCGGACGGCGGTGAGCAGCTCGTCGATGTCGCACAGTTCGACGCCGCGCCCGGTGCGGATCACCAGGTCCAAGTAGTGGTCCTCGGAGTACCAGGCCGCCGGACCCGCGGTGTAGCTACCGATGTCGAGGTAGAAGTCCTGGTCACGCTCGTAGCCGGGGCTGAAATGGAACACGCTGGCCCGCAGCCCGAGCGAGGGCAGCAACCAGGATTCCAGGTAGTGGAACTGGGCCCGGCCGGGCGTCGGCCGGGCCATGTAGAGGCCCCAGGGCTCGACCGTGTAGACGTCGACGGCCCGCACGATGCCTTTGGGGTCGGTGTTCGTGCGGGCCACCAGGTCGAATGTCTCGTGCTTGGGCGGGTGGATGGGCCAAGCCTACGCGGGGAGCGAACGCGGGCGGAAGTTGTCGGTGCACAGTTCTACGCTGGTGAGCATGGCCTTCGCGACCGAACACCCTGTGCTCGCGCATTCGGAGTACCGACCGGCTGCCGATGCCGTAACTGGTCTGGTGCGGACCGGCGCCCGGTTCGAGGTGGTCAGTGAGTACGACCCGGCCGGTGACCAGCCGGCTGCGATCGACGAACTCGAGCGCCGGATCAAGGCCGGCGAACGTGATGTCGTGCTGCTCGGCGCCACCGGTACCGGAAAGTCGGCCACCACGGCCTGGCTGATCGAGCGGTTGCAGCGGCCCACCCTGGTGATGGCGCCGAACAAGACGCTGGCTGCGCAGCTCGCCAATGAATTGCGGGAGATGTTGCCGCACAACGCTGTCGAGTACTTCGTCTCGTACTACGACTATTACCAGCCCGAGGCGTACATCGCTCAGACCGATACGTACATCGAGAAGGACAGCTCGATCAACGACGACGTCGAGCGCTTGCGCCACTCGGCGACGTCGAGCCTGCTGTCCCGGCGGGATGTGGTCGTGGTGGCCTCGGTGTCGTGCATCTACGGCCTGGGTACGCCGCAGTCCTATCTCGACCGTTCGGTCGAGCTGGAGGTCGGTCAGGAGGTGCCGCGCGACGGGCTGCTGCGGTTGCTGGTCGACGTCCAGTACAACCGCAACGACATGGCGTTCACCCGGGGCACCTTCCGGGTACGCGGTGACACGGTGGAGATCATCCCGTCCTACGAGGAGCTCGCCGTGCGGATCGAGTTCTTCGGTGACGAGATCGAGGCGCTGTACTACCTGCATCCGCTGACCGGGGACATCGTCCGCCAGGTCGACTCGTTGCGGATCTTCCCGGCCACCCACTATGTGGCCGGGCCGGAACGGATGGAGCATGCGATCTCCACCATCGAGGCCGAGCTCGAGGCGAGGCTGGCCGAGTTGGAGGGGCAGGGCAAGCTGCTGGAGGCCCAGCGGCTGCGGATGCGCACCAACTATGACGTCGAGATGATGAAGCAGGTCGGGTTCTGCTCTGGCATCGAGAACTACTCGCGGCACATCGACGGCCGGCCGGCCGGCTCGGCACCTGCGACACTGCTGGACTATTTCCCCGAAGACTTCCTGCTCGTCATCGACGAGTCCCACGTCACCGTGCCCCAGATCGGCGGCATGTACGAGGGGGACATGTCGCGCAAGCGCAACCTGGTCGATTTCGGCTTCCGGCTGCCCTCGGCCGTCGACAACCGGCCGCTGACCTGGGAGGAATTCGCCGACCGGATCGGACAGACGGTGTATCTGTCGGCCACGCCGGGTGCTTACGAGATCAGCCAGGCCGGCGGCGAGTTCGTCGAACAGGTGATCCGCCCGACGGGTCTGGTCGACCCGAAGGTGGTGGTGAAGCCGACGAAGGGCCAGATCGACGATCTGATCGGTGAGATCCGCGCCCGCACCGAGCGCGACGAGCGCGTACTGGTCACCACGCTGACCAAGAAGATGGCCGAGGATCTCACCGACTACCTGCTGGAGCTCGGCATCAAGGTCCGCTATCTGCACTCGGAGGTCGACACCCTGCGACGGGTCGAGTTGCTGCGGCAGCTACGCCTCGGCGAATACGACGTGCTGGTCGGTATCAACCTGCTGCGTGAGGGTCTCGACCTTCCCGAGGTGTCGCTGGTGGCGATCCTCGACGCCGACAAGGAAGGGTTTCTGCGCTCCACGCGCAGCCTGATCCAGACCATCGGCCGCGCGGCGCGCAACGTGTCGGGCGAGGTGCACATGTACGCCGACAAGATCACCGACTCGATGCGTGAGGCGATCGACGAGACGGAACGCCGCCGCGCCAAGCAGGTCGCCTACAACGAGGCCAACGGGATCGACCCGCAGCCGCTGCGCAAGAAGATCGCCGACATTCTCGACCAGGTGTACCGCGAGGCTGACGACACCGAGTCCGTCGAGGTCGGCGGTTCTGGGCGCAACGCCTCGCGCGGCCGGCGCGCTCAGGGCGAACCCGGGCGGTCGGTCAGTGCCGGCATCGTCGAGGGTCGCGACACCACGAACATGCCGCGGGCCGAATTGGCCGATCTGATCAAGGATCTGACCGAGCAGATGATGACCGCCGCTCGCGATCTACAGTTCGAACTGGCGGCGCGCATCCGCGACGAGATCCAGGACCTGAAGAAGGAGCTGCGAGGGATGGACGCGGCCGGCCTGAAGTAAGCCGGGCTGTCGCAAGCGGGGCGTGACGTGATCGTCGGGCAGGTCAGCCGAGCGAGTGCGGGTTGACTAGACCTGACTCGTAAGCGAACACCACGGCTTGGGCACGGTCGCGGAGTGCGAGTTTCGCAAAGACGTTGCCGACGTGCGTCTTCACCGTGTGTTCGGTAACGAACAGGCGATCGGCGATCTCCGCGTTCGACAGCCCTTTGGCGATCAGTTCGAGTACTTCGTGTTCCCGCGGAGTAAGAGTTGACAGCCCCTGGCTCCACGGCCGAGGGGTCGGACGGCGCTGGACAACATCGGCGATAAGACGTCGGGTGACGGTCGGGGCGAGGAGCGCTTCGCCGGCGTCCACGATGCGCACCGCGCGGATCAGGTCGTCGGCGGGTGCGTCCTTCAACAGGAATCCGCTGGCTCCGGCACCGAGCGCTTCGTACACGTACTCATCGATGTCGAATGTGGTGAGCATCAGGACTCGCACCGGTGGAGTCATGGTCATCGACAGGATTTCGCGCGCTGCGTCCAGGCCATTCATCTCTGGCATGCGGACGTCCATCAAGACCACATCGGGCCGTAGTCGTTTCACCTCGGCGACGGCGACGCGTCCGTTCGATGCATCCCCGATGACGCTGATGTCGGGCTGTGCGGCCAGCAGGGCACCAAATCCCTGACGCACCATCGCCTGATCGTCGGCGATGAAGACGTTGATCATCCGCGTCACAGCCTAGGCTCCCGGTGTCGTGCCGATAGTGGCAGGAATATGCGCCCGCACCTCGAATCCACCGTCGGGGAGGATTCGCACGTCAACGCTGCCACCGATTGCAGCCGCCCGCTCCCGCATGCCGGCGATGCCGCTTCCTCCCGAGTCGTCTGCGCTTGACCCCGGCCTGGCAGCCGCTCCGTTGCTCACCGTGACCGCCGTGGCGTCGGGCCCGTGCTCCATCGTCACCGTCACGGGTGCGCCTGGGCAGTGTCGGACCGCATTGGCGATCGATTCCTGAACAATCCGGTAGAGGGCGACGCCGGAGAGCTCGGATATCTGCGGCGGATCCCCGGAAATGTTGAGCGACAAATCAACTCCTGCGCGACGGCCGTTTTCGATCAGTTCGGTGATTCTCGTGACACCGGGCTGCGGGCTCAGCTCCGTCGATTCATAGTCGCTGCGAAGAACGCCGAGCAGGGACCGTATTTCGTTGAGGCTCGCGCGTATGTTGGCCCCGATCGCGTCGAGCTCGGCCTTGGTTTCGTCGCTGACAGAGGTGAGTCGGTACGGTGCGCTCTGCGCCTGCACCACGGCAATCGACATGTGGTGTGCGATGACATCGTGCAGGTCGCGTGCGATCCGTGCCCGCTCCTCAAGGACAGATCGGCGGGCCCGCTCGAGTTCGTTGGCGCGGCGCTGACTGGCGAGCTGTCGTCGCGACACCAGCAGTCCGCGAATCAGCAACCCGATCAGGACGACTACGGTCACCCCGCCGGCGAGACCCGCACCTGTCTGGCCGGCGGCGGTCACCAGAAGCAGCAGACACGTGGACGTCCAGGCCAACATGACCGCTGGCAGGCGACAACCGACGGCCACCGCGAACAGCAGGGCCACCAGCACCAACACATGAACCATCTGCCAGGGGAAGGTGCTGTCAGCCGGCGGATACACGAGCGGGACCACCAACGCGCTCACTGCCGATATCGCCCACCCAAGAAGGGGATTCGACCGAATGGCAACCAGAGGAAGCGCTGCCAGTGCGGCGATGACAGGCCGGACACCAGCCCACACCGTATAGGTTGCGTCAACAGTCGACCAAGCCATGATGAACAGAAACAGCGACACCGCGCACACGACCGCGCTCAGTATCCGATCGAGGCGCGATCGCTTTATGCTTGCCACATCTAGGACTGTAGGAAGTGTGGACCGTTGTGTCCTCCTCCTGTGGGATGAATCGCCCGTCCCCTTCTCATCGGGGCGACCACGTCTCTCGGCGCCCGTAGGTGGCGCGGCGGAGTACCCATTCGATCGGGCCGTATCGGTGTCGACGTGCCCAGAGCCGGCTGCCGATGAGCTGAAGGCCGTAGATGGCCGCCGCGATGACCAGCACCTGCCAGTTCGGCAGTTGCCCGACGAGGGCGAAGCCATATCCGGTGAACATCACCGAGGTGATCACCGACTGGCATATGTAATTGGTTGCCGCGAACTTTCCCGCGGCCCCGAACGTCTTCATCAGCCTGGGGCTGTTGTGGGCGAGCCGAAGGATCGTCGCCGCATACGCCGCGGCAAGCGGGAGATCGAGAACTGCTGTCGCCCCAGCCAGCGCCGGCCTGTCCGCGATCGCCATCAGCAGCGACATGGGGGCGCCGAGGCCGAATCCGATCCATTGAAGCCTCGGTAACAGCGGCAGATATCTGCCCGGTGTCTCGAGCAGTCGAGTCTTACCGGCGGCGAAGCCCACGAGGAACAAGGGCAGGACGTTGAGGAGCCCGAAGAGCAGAAACAGGTCGAACCGCTCGAAGAAGGTGTCCCATCGATACGAGGCGGCGGTGAGCCAGCCCGTGCGGAGGCTGGCGGCCGCACGGTCGTCAACGTCAGTCGGCTGTGCGTGCATGCCGTGCACGGTTAGTGCGACGGCGAAGGATCCATAAAGGATCGCGGCGCACCGGATCGCCGTTGCGGGCTGAATTCTATTCAGAATCAACAGGATCAATCCAAGGATCCCGTAGCCGAACAGCACGTCGCCGCTGAAGAAGAATGCGATGTGAACCAAGCCGATGGTCATCAGCGCCAGGCAGCGCCGGACGGTACGGAGTCGAGCGTCGACGCCGTCGCGTTCGGCCGAGCGAAATTGCAGAGTCAGCGAGTAGCCGAACAGAAATGAGAACAGCACGTAGAACTTGTCGACGAAGAGCGCCGTCAGCAAGGTGCGCAAGGGCCCTGCGGTGAGACCGGAGGGATTCGACATCACTGCGATGTTCACGATGAGAATCCCGCCCAGTGCGCAGCCGCGCAGGACGTCGAGGGCCGCTATCCGTGGAACTACGTCCACGATTCGTTGGCTGGTCATGGCGCGACGGTAGGTCGCGACAACCCTGGGGCGGATCGCTCTCAGGTCTGACAGCCGGCAGTCCGACTCTCCTACTACGGTGTGATGCGCGACAGTAGAGCCCGGCACCGCTCCCGCTTGACCTCAACGGCGGTTCAGCTTCTAGCGTCTTCGGTGTGACCGACACCGTGATGCCCGATACCGGGACCTGGCGACAGTTGTTGGGTGCCCGCTATCTGGGCGCGTCCACCGTGTTGGCCGGCGGCGTGCTGCTGTACGCGACCAACGAGTTCCTGACGATCAGCCTGCTGCCCAGCGCGGTGGCCGACATCGGCGGGCAGCGGTTCTACGCGTGGGTGACGACGGTGTACCTCGTCGCGTCGGTGGTCGCGGCCACCACGGTTCACTCGCTGCTGATGCGGCTGGGTCCGCGACACGCATATTTGTTGGGCCTGACGGTGTTCGGTGCCGGGAGCCTGGGCTGTGCCCTGGCCCCCAGCATGGAGGTGCTGCTCCTCGGGCGTACCGTGCAGGGCTTCGCCGGCGGACTGCTGGCCGGCCTGGGTTACGCGGTGATCAACACTGCACTGCCGAATATGTTGTGGACCAAGGCATCTGCGTTGGTGTCGGCGATGTGGGGCGTGGGCACACTGATCGGTCCGGCGGCGGGAGGGCTGTTCGCGCAGTTCGGGCACTGGCGGTGGGCGTTCGGTGTGCTGGTGATCCTGACGGTCGCGATGGCCGTATTGGTGCCCGTCGCGCTGCCTGCTCGGGGGACGGCGTCGGCTGCGGCGCCCGGCATTCCGGTGTGGTCGCTGGCCCTGTTGGGTGCCGCGGCGATGTCGGTCAGCGTGGCGGGTATCCCGCACGACTGGCGGGGGACCGCAGCACTGCTCGGTTTCGGGCTGGCACTGGTGGCCGGGTTCCTGCTCGTCGACCGGCGCGCCCGGTCATCGGTGTTGCCGCCCAGCACATTCCGGCCCGGTCCGCTCAAGTGGATCTATCTGAGCCTCGGGATGCTGATGGCCGCCACCATGGTGGACATGTATGTGCCGTTGTTCGGCCAACGTCTGGGGCACCTGACTCCGGTGCTGGCGGGATTCTTCGGTGCGGTGCTTTCGGTCGGCTGGACCACGGGGGAGATCGTCAGCGCGTCGCTGCAGAATCGGCGCGTGATCGGGCGGACGGTGGCGGTCGCGCCCCTGGTGATGGCGGCCGGTCTGGCTTTGGGCGCGGTGCTGATCCGGGACGGCATGACACCGTGGTTGGTGGGGGCCTGGGCGGCGGCGCTCGTGGTCACCGGCGCCGGGATCGGCATCGCCTGGCCTCACCTGTCCGCCTGGGCCATGGGCAGCGTCGACGATCCGGCCGAGGGACCGGCCGCGGCGGCGGCCATCAACACCGTGCAACTGATCTGCGGGGCGTTCGGCGCGGGATTGGCGGGTGTCGTCGTCAACCTCAGCGATGCCGCGGACGCGGCGGCAGCGCGCTGGCTTTTCGCCGCATTCGCGGTGCTCGCCGCCGTCGGTGCCCTCGCCTCGTTCCGGTCCGGTCGCGGGGCCCACTAGCTCGCGCCCCAGTGCGCGATGAGTTTCGGAGGCACCGCGGGTCTCACTCGTATAGGACCAACACGAGGAGTGATTCGATGCCGCTGACACTCAATGCCTACCCAGATGTCGTTACCCGGGACGAGTGGCTCGAGGCGCGCAGGAAGCTGCTGGCCCGCGAACGTGAGTCGACGCACCTGCGCGACGCGGTCAACGCCGAACGCCGCCGGATGCCGATGGTGAAGGTGGAGAAGGACTACACGTTCGAGGGGCCCGACGGTGAAGTGACGCTGCTCGACATGTTCGAGGGCCGCAGCCAGCTCTACATCCACCACTTCATGTGGATCGACGCGATCGATGCCGGTTGCCCCAGTTGCACGGCCGCTGCCGACCTCACCTTCACCGAAGGTGATCGAGAGTTGTTGCACGGCAAGGATGTCACGTTCGCCTGTGTGTCCCGTGCGCCGTACGCGAGCATCGCGGCCTACCGGGACAGCCACGGCTGGACGTTCCCGTGGTACTCGTCGCGGGACGGTGACTTCACCTACGACTATCACGTGACGCTCGACCCCGCCCGTGCCCCAATCGAATACAACTACAAGACTGCCGACGAGCTGCGCGCCGACGGCTTCTCCGACGACGATCTCCGCGGTGACTGGCCCGGAGCCAGTGTGTTCCTCCGCCGCGGCGACGAGGTGTTCCACACCTACTCGGCGTTTGCGCGCGGCCTCGACCACAGCGCGGTCGGATACCCGTTCCTCGACCTCACCCCGTACGGGCGGCAGGAACCGTGGGAGGACTCGCCGGCCGGGTGGCCCCAGGGCGGACCCGTGGTCGGCAGGCCGGTAGGGGACTCCGAGTAGTTAGTGATCATTGCGATCGAAACTATGGGCCCGGGTTGAAGCGGCTGGCACAGTAACCAATCGATGCGGGTGTGGCTGAGTGGCTAGGCACCGGCCTGCAAAGCCGTTTACACGGGTTCGAATCCCGTCACTCGCTCGGATGACAGCCCCCGCCCACCTGATGGGCGGGGGCCTTATCGAATAATGCAGCCGTGCCCATGTTGCCTCTCGCCGACATCCTGTCCACCCTCGAGCTGGTCGAGTCGGAGGACGGCACGTTCGTCGCCGAACAGCGGGACAACCCCACCCATCACATCGTGGGCGGTCACCTCACTGCCCAGGCGCTGATCGCGGCCGGTCGCACCGTGCCTGGCCGACTGCCGCACAGCCTGCACGTGTACCTGCTGCGGGCCGGTGACGCCCGGTATCCGGTGCAGATGGAGGTGAGCAACCTGCGCGACGGCGGCTCGCTGTCCACGCGTCAGGTCACCGCCCGCCAGGGTGGAGAGATATTGCTGGAGGCGATGATCTCGTTCAGCGTCCCGATGGATGCGGCGGACTACCATCGACGCGCGCCCGAGGTGCCCGGCCCCGAAACTCTTCCCCGGGTCGAGGAGCAGTTGCAGGCGTTCGCCGATGAGGCCGACGGGTTCTGGGTGCGCCCGCAGTGGATCGAGCGACGCTACATCGACCCGCCGCCACGGCTGGCGATCGAGATGGCGGAGCCGCCGGAGCGCACCCGGATGTGGTGGCGTCCGGCCGAACCCGTGACCGACGATCCGATCATCAACAGTGCTCTGCTGACCTACTTCGCGGGTACCGCACTGCTCGACACCACGGTGACTATGCGGCGTGCCACCCATGTGACCACGTTTTCTGCGTTGATCGACATGGCGATCTGGTTTCACCGTCCCGCGGATCTGACGGATTGGGTGTTGTCCGACCAGCTTTCACCGAGCGGCATCAACGGGCGCGGTCTGGCCAGCGCGACCCTCTACAACCACGCGGGGCAACTCGTGTGCACGACGACGCAGGAGATGTACTTCGGCCGCCGTCGCGACTGACTCAGCGGGTGGACTTGACCACTTGGGCGAAGTTGAACTGCCAGCGTTCGACGATGTGGAAACCCATGCTTTCAGGAACCTGATAGGCCGGGGCCCGGTCGAGCCGGGGCCCGGGCTTCAGCCCTGTTCCGCTCTGTCGGCTCGGTACCGACGGGTCGCGTTCGGACACCGTCCACAAGACGGTGCAGCGGCGCACCTCGTCAGCGACGCCCCAGATCCCGAGATGCGCGTCCCACAACCGATTTCGTTTCCAGGCCGGGGCGCCGCGACCGGGGTCGACAAGGTCGGCGTATGCGGCCGGCCGGGCGGCCTTGAGCGGGCGGATCGGGCCCGGCTTCCATGAGGTGGTGTTGTCGAAGATCAGGCAATCGCCGGGGGAGGAGTGCGCCGAGATGACGTCGGCGACCTGGCTGAAGTCCATCCCCTCCTTGGCGTACGGGCCGCGCTGCACCATCAGGTAGTTGGGTGTTGCCGCGACGGCGAACACCGCCAGTACGGCCGTGATCCACTCTTTGCTGCGCGCCACCGCTACCACGCACACGGCGAGCAGCAGCGCCATCGCCGGCGTGGTGAAACTGAGGTAGCGAGGGTAGTAAAGCGGTTGGGCAACAGCCGAATACACCAGCAACACCGCGGTCGGGGCGACAACCCATACCGCGGCCACGAGCACCAGCCGCCGGGTGCCGTCATCGGTGGGCCGCAGCCTTCTGACCACCAGCGGTGCTCCCAACACGGCGGCCGCCAGTACCGCGAACGCCGCACTGTGGTCGAAATATTGTCTGACCAGGACTTCGGTGACTGTGTGCAGGCCCAAATGTGAGATCCACCCAACCTGGAAGCTCTGCGAGCGACACCACAACGCGAACGGAACCAGGACGAGAATCGCAGCGGTTGTCACCGATACCCACCTGATACGGGTGCGACGACGGCTACAGAGGACCGCGACGGCCACCGCGTGTGGGACGACCATCAGCACCACGAAGATGTTCAGCACGGCCGAAACCGCCAGCAGCGCACCGTACGACAGCCACAATGCACTGCGGTCGCGCCGGATGGCGCAGACGAGCAGCACTGTCAGCCACACCGCGGCCAGCGTCGACCACGAGTAGGAGCGGGCCTCGATACCTGCCCACGTGATCCTCGGCAGCATCGCGAAAAGAATTCCCGCACAGACCGATAGCGTGCGGGTGCCGAACTGCCGCCCGAGAACCACGATCCCGCCCGCGGCGCCGCCGATGGCCAGGCAGCTGGAGAACCTGGACCAGAACTCCGTCGCGGGGAAGATGCTGAACCAGCCGTGCATGCCGAGGTAATACAGCCCGTGTACCGCGTCGATATGGCCGAGCAGGTCCCACAGCTGCGGCACCGATCGGGTGGCAGCCGAGATGGTTGCGGCCTCGTCGAACCACAGCGACGGCCGGGCGGCTCCCGCCGCGCACAGCGCGACGGCAAATGCCGCCACCGCCAGGGCGTCGAATCGGGTGTCTCGACCGACGCGCCGGTCCGCGCCGTCGGCGCGCTCATTCAGCGATAGATCCACGTCAGCGACGGTGTCACCCCCTCAAGTGATGGCAAACAATAACCTGAGGGGAGCCGACTCGCTTTATCCGACAGTGCCATTGCCGGGCGGTGCCGCCAGATGAGCTGGATCACTCCCGCGATGAATCGTCCTGGCGACAACCCGGATTCAGCGGGCGTCGACTACGTCACGGTCGGCACCGAATTAGCGCCTCTGCGAGTTAATATCAGGGCCGGTTCGCCGGACCGGGATGCCAAGGGTGGGTCCAGTTGTCGGCCGCCCGTGCGGGTGTCGTGATTTGCACCCCTGGTCAGCGGGCGACGGGTTACTGTCTCGGGTGGCGTTGCAACTGACAGTGGGAGGGTATTGATGAGCGCGTATCGAACCGTGGTGGTCGGCACGGACGGATCTGATTCGTCGTTGCGTGCAGTCGACCGCGCCGGTCAGATTGCCGCCGGCTCGAATGCCAAACTGATCGTGGCAACCGCGTACTTCCCCCAGAGCGAAGACCAGCGTGCCGCTGATGTGCTCAAGGATGAGGGCTACAAGATGGCCGGCAACGCGCCCATCTACGCCATCCTCCGCGAGGCGACCGACCGCGCGAAGGCCGCAGGCGCCACAGAAATCGAGGAGCGGCCGGTTGTCGGCGCTCCGGTCGATGCGCTCGTCGAGCTGGCCGAGGACGTCCAGGCGGATCTGCTGGTGGTCGGCAACGTCGGCCTGAGCACGATTGCCGGCCGTCTGCTGGGCTCGGTTCCGGCGAACGTGGCACGCCGGTCCAAGACCGACGTGCTCATCGTCCACACGAGCTGAGCTGCTGCCCGACTTACCAACCGCGCTCGCGCCATTCCCCGAGATGGGGACGTTCGGCGCCGAGCGTGGTGTCGTCTCCGTGGCCGGGGTACACCACTGTGCGGTCGTCGTAGACGTCGAACACCTTGGTGCTCACATCGCCCAGCAACCGCTCGAAGTCACCGGGCTGCCAGGTCTTGCCGACCCCACCCGGGAACAGGCAGTCGCCGGTGAACAGGTGGGTCACCCCGTCGGGTGACTTCAGTGCCAGCGCTACGGAGCCCTCGGTGTGGCCCTGGAGATGGATCACGTCGAACGTCAGGTCGCCGATCGTGATCGTGTCACCGTCGGCCAGGATCCGGTCGGGCGTCACGGGGAGTGGTTCGGCGTCCAGGGAGTGGGCGGCCGTCGGCGCCCCGGTGACCTCTGCCACAGCTTCCAGCGCCTGCCAGTGGTCGAAGTGCTGGTGGCTGGTGACGATCAGCGACAGCTTGGGCGTCTGCTGCTTGATCACGTCCAGCAGCACCTCGGCGTCGTTGGCGGCGTCGATGAGCAGCGTTTCTCCGGTGGAATTGCAGGTCACCAGGTAGGCGTTGTTGTCCATTGGGCCCACCGACACCTTGATGATCGAGGCGTTCGGCAGGGTGCGCCGGGCGGCGGTCTGCGGCTCCTGGTGGCCGGTGTAGGTGTCGTCAACCGCGATGTGGGGGCTGGTCATAGCGCCACCGTATCCGGCTTGTCGGTGGGCGCACATAGCATGGGCGTGAAGTCTGTCGTGGGAAAGGAAACGCGTGGCTGACCGCCTGATCGTGAAGGGTGCGCGGGAGCACAATCTGCGGGGAGTCGACCTCGATCTACCCCGTGATGCGCTGATCGTGTTCACCGGCCTGTCCGGGTCCGGCAAGTCCTCGCTGGCCTTCGACACCATCTTCGCCGAGGGGCAGCGGCGCTATGTCGAGTCGCTGTCGGCCTACGCCCGGCAGTTCCTCGGCCAGATGGACAAGCCCGATGTCGACTTCATCGAGGGCCTCTCGCCTGCGGTGTCCATCGATCAGAAGTCGACCAACCGCAACCCCAGGTCGACCGTGGGCACCATCACCGAGGTCTACGACTACCTGCGCCTGCTGTACGCCCGCGCGGGCACCCCGCACTGCCCGGTGTGTGGTGAGCGCATCGCCCGGCAGACCCCGCAGCAGATCGTGGACCAGGTCCTGGCCATGGATGAAGGCCTGCGTTTCCAGGTGCTGGCCCCGGTGGTCCGCACCCGTAAGGGCGAGTTCGTCGACCTGTTCGAAAAGCTCAACACCCAGGGCTACAGCCGCGTGCGGGTGGACGGCGTGGTACATCCGCTGACCGATCCGCCCAAGCTGAAGAAGCAGGAAAAGCACGACATCGAGGTGGTCGTCGACCGGCTCACGGTGAAGGCCAGCTCCAAGCAGCGGCTCACCGATTCGGTGGAGACGGCGCTGAATCTGGCCGACGGCATCGTGGTGCTGGAGTTCGTGGACCGCGAGGACGACCATCCGCACCGGGAGCAGCGTTTCTCCGAGAAGTTGGCCTGCCCCAACGGCCACCCGCTGGCCGTCGATGATCTCGAACCCCGGTCGTTCTCGTTCAACTCGCCGTACGGCGCCTGCCCGGAGTGCACAGGCCTGGGTATCCGCAAGGAGGTCGACCCCGAGCTGGTCGTGCCCGACCCGGAGCTGACCCTGGCCGGCGGTGCGATCGCGCCGTGGGCAGTGGGGCAGAGCGCCGAGTACTTCACCCGCATGTTGTCCGGTCTGGGGGATCAGCTCGGGTTCGACATCGACACCCCGTGGAAGAAGCTTCCGGCCAAGGCGCGCAAGGCGATTCTGGAGGGGTCGGATCACCAGGTCCACGTTCGGTACAAGAACCGCTATGGCCGCACCCGGTCGTACTACGCCGATTTCGAAGGCGTGATGGCGTTCCTGCAACGCCGCATGGAGCAGACCGACTCGGAGCAGATGAAGGAACGCTACGAGGGCTTCATGCGCGACATCCCGTGCCCGGAGTGCAACGGCACGCGGCTCAAGCCCGAGATCCTCGCGGTGACCATGACCGCCGGGGACCATGGCGCGAAATCCATCGCCGAAGTGGCCGAGCTGTCCATCGCAGACTGTGCTGATTTCCTGAACGATCTGACGCTGGGCACCCGCGAGCAGGCCATCGCCGGGCAGGTGCTCAAGGAGATCCAGTCGCGGCTCGGGTTCCTGCTCGACGTCGGGCTGGACTACCTGTCGCTGTCGCGGGCCGCCGCGACGCTGTCCGGCGGTGAGGCACAACGTATCCGGTTGGCCACCCAGATCGGCTCCGGTCTGGTCGGCGTGCTGTACGTCCTCGACGAGCCGTCCATCGGCCTGCACCAGCGCGACAACCGCAGGCTGATCGACACCCTGGTCCGATTGCGGGACCTGGGTAACACGCTGATCGTCGTCGAACACGACCTGGACACCATCGCGCATGCCGACTGGGTGGTCGACATCGGCCCGGCAGCCGGCGAGCACGGTGGCCGGATCGTGCACAGCGGCACCTACCAGGATCTGCTGACCAATCCCGAATCCATCACGGGCGCTTACCTTTCCGGTAAGGAGAGCATCGAGCTTCCGGCCATCCGGCGGCCCACCGACAAGCGTCGTCAGGTCACGGTCGTCGGGGCGCGGGAGAACAACCTCAAAGAGATCGACGTCGCGTTCCCGCTCGGCGTGCTCACCTCGGTCACCGGGGTGTCGGGTTCTGGCAAGTCGACGCTGGTCAACGACATCCTGGCCTCGGTGATGGCCAACAAGCTCAACGGTGCGCGGCAGGTGCCCGGCCGGCATACCCGCGTCAACGGACTCGACCAGCTCGACAAGCTGGTGCGCGTCGACCAGTCGCCGATCGGCCGCACGCCGCGGTCCAACCCGGCCACCTACACCGGGGTGTTCGACAAGATCCGGTCCCTGTTCGCCGCCACCACCGAGGCCAAGGTCCGCGGCTATCAGCCGGGCCGGTTCTCGTTCAACGTCAAGGGCGGCCGGTGTGAGGCCTGCTCGGGTGACGGCACCATCAAGATCGAGATGAACTTCCTGCCCGACGTCTATGTGCCGTGCGAGGTGTGCCAGGGCGCCCGCTACAACCGGGAAACCCTTGAGGTGCACTACAAGGGCAAGACCATCGCCGAGGTGCTGGACATGTCGATCGAGGAGGCGGCCGAGTTCTTCGAGCCGATCAGCTCGATCCACCGTTACCTCAAGACGCTCGTCGACGTGGGTCTGGGTTACGTGCGGTTGGGGCAGCCCGCGCCGACGTTGTCCGGCGGTGAGGCGCAACGCGTCAAGCTGGCCGCCGAATTGCAGAAGCGGTCCACCGGGCGCACGGTCTACATCCTCGACGAGCCGACCACCGGCCTGCACTTCGAGGACATCCGCAAGCTGCTCAAGGTGATCAACGGCCTTGTCGACAAAGGCAATACGGTGATCGTCATCGAGCACAACCTCGACGTGATCAAGACTTCGGACTGGATCGTGGACATGGGGCCCGAGGGCGGCGCCGGAGGCGGCACGGTCGTGGCGCAGGGCACGCCCGAGGACGTGGCGGCAAACCCGGACAGCTACACCGGTCAGTTCCTGGCCGAGCTGGTCGATGCGCCCGCGCCAAAACCCAAGCGGCGCAAGGTCAGCGCCTGATCGACCCGGTGCGGCCGATAATTCGGTTGCACCAGGGCGGTGCGGTTTTGGAGACTGGCACCTATGGGCCACGTCGAGGTCGCACACATCAGTCATACGCTGCCGGATGGTCGGCAGCTGCTCGATGATGTCTCGTTCCGGATCGCCGACGGCACGACGGCGGCACTTGTCGGTCCCAACGGCGCAGGCAAAACCACACTGCTGCGGCTGATCTCCAGCGATCTGGAACCCCAGCAGGGCACGGTCGCCCACAGCGGTGGCCTGGGGGTGATGCGCCAATTCATCGGGGGTATCCGCGATTCCACGTCGGTTCACGAACTGCTGTTGTCGGTGGCGCCGCCTCGCTTGCGTGCCGCCGCGGTCGACGTGGATGCAGCCGAGCTCGTCCTGATGGAGCGCGACGACGAATCCAGCCAGATGCGTTACGCCAACGCGCTTGCCGGCTGGGGCGACGCCGGCGGATACGACGCCGAAATCCTTTGGGACGCCTGCTGCATCGCCGCTTTGGGAGTGCCCTACGAGTCCTGTCGCTGGCGTCTGGTGAACACGCTGTCGGGTGGCGAGCAGAAGCGACTGGTGCTCGAAGCGCTGCTCCGCGGACCCGACGAGGTGTTATTGCTGGACGAGCCGGACAACTATCTCGACGTCCCGGGCAAACAGTGGCTGGAGCAGCGACTGGGGGAGACCACCAAGACGATCCTCATGGTCACCCACGACCGGGAACTGCTCAGCCGCACCGCGGAACGGATCGTGACGGTCGAATCGCGGCATGTCTGGATTCACGGCGGCGGGTTCGCCAGTTATGCGCAGGCGCGCCGGGACCGTAACGAACGTCTCGAAGAACTGCGCCGGCGATGGGATGAGGAGCACGCCAAGCTGAAGACCCTCGTCGTCGAGCTGCGTCAGAAGGCCGCGTACAACGACGGTATGGCGTCGCGGTATCAGGCCGCGTTGACGCGGCTGCGCAAGTTCGAAGAGGCCGGTCCTCCCGAGGTGCCGCCGCGTGACCAGGACATCAAGATGCGATTGCGGGGCGGCCGCACCGGTAGACGCGCGGTGATCTGCAATGACCTCGAACTCACCGGTCTGATGCAGCCGTTCGACCTGGAGATTTTCTACGGTGAGCGCGTTGCGGTGCTGGGTTCCAACGGTTCTGGCAAGTCGCACTTCCTGCGACTGTTGACCGCGGTGGCCGACGAGTTGCCTCGTGGGGCAGTCGCCGCCGAGCCTGTGGCACACAGCGGTCTTGCGCGACTCGGTGCCAGGGTGTCGCCGGGACTGTTCGCTCAAACCCACGCACGCCCGGATCTCGCCGGCAGAACACCGTGCGAGATCGTGATGGTCGAGCACGCCAGGCTGCGCACCGAAGCGATGAGCGCGTTGGCTCGCTATGAGCTGCAGGTCTGCGCGGAACAGCCTTTCGAAACACTTTCAGGAGGCCAGCAGGCCCGGTTGCAGATTCTGCTACTCGAACTGGGCGGCGCGACACTACTGCTGCTCGACGAACCGACAGACAACCTCGATCTTGCCAGCGCTGAAGCGCTACAGGACGGACTTGCCGCTTATGCGGGTACGGTGGTCGCGGTCACCCATGATCGTTGGTTTGCCCGGTCGTTCGACCGCTTCCTGGTGTTCGGGGCCGATGGCTTTGTCTATGAATCGACCGACCCGGTGTGGGACGAGTCGCGGGTCGTACGAACGCGGCGTTAGCTTTTCGTGAGCGGCGACTGAATCGGTCAGTGCATCGTGTGATAGCTCTGGAACGCGAACCAGTGCGGGCCGAGCCGTTTCGCCCACCCGATGACGTAGTCGCCCGATGACTTGTGTTCGGTCTGAGGCGGGTTGCCGTCGGCGCTGTACGCGAAGCCATTCCACCCGTTCTGGTCGTCACGGTAGGTGAAGTCGACGAAGTTGTCGGCCCGGCCCGAGATGTACTCGATGGGGTAGCCGGCGATATGTCCGGGGTGTTTACCGAAGGCGGCATTCTTGTTGAACGCCTGCAGCGCCCGCTCGAACGCCGGTTGTGCTGTGTACCAACGAATCTGAATCGGCACGCCGGCGTGGATCAGTAGAAGGGCCACCAGGGTCAGGATGGGCGGCGCCACCACGGCAATCCACTGCCGCGGTCGTCTGCCGGAGCCGCTCAGCAGACGCACCACGGCCACCAGCCAGGCGAACGCCAGCGCGAAAAGCAGCAGTGCCGAGATATAGAAGAGAATCCCCGCGTCGCCCGGGGCGGAGGCCCCGACCATCATGCCGATCAGCACGAAGCCGACGACGATCGGCAGCCCCCAACCGGCGAGCCGCGTCATGAGCGCTTGGACAACGGGGACGGGAACCGGGGATTGGCGCGTGCCCCGGCCAGCCAGTCCGTGAGCGCATCGGCGCGTCGTTGCAGCGCGCGGGTGCCGTCGCGGCCGATCTCCTCCAGCAGGTGCAGCTGGACGCGGCCGTCGGGGTCCTGGCCCCAGCCGCCCACGATCCGGCCGTTCCACCAGGCCGTGGGCCCGCCGTTGCCGTTGGTGTCGAACACCTCTGAGCGATGGTCGCCGAGGTACCAGTCGCGGTCGAACCACCCCATCGTGGTGACGTCCAGGCCCGGGAGCAGAGCCGCCCAGGGCTCAGCCTCGGGTTCGACGTCGAGGTCGTCGGGCAGCACGTAGCCCGTGGTGCCCTCCAGATCGACCTCGACCGCACCGATATCGCGCAGGGCGTGGCGGGCCCAGGTCAGGGTGTTGCCGAACCACCACTTGATGTCGGTGACCGTGGCGGGGCCGAACGTCCGCAACCAGGCGCGCACCAGCTCGCCGCGGGCATGGTCGGGCTCGACTGGCGTCAGCGGTGCCTTGAGCCAATCCGAGGTGACCGCCCACCGCGGTCGTGAGTTGGTCCAGCCGCTGTCGTTGGGACCGCGAACGATCTCGCCGCGCACCCCGAGCACCGTCAAAACCCTTGGGGAAAGCGGAGTCTGGCCACCCCAGCGCTTTCCGGGTGCCGGGTCGAAACTGCCGGCGAGTTCGGGCAGTGCGGTACGCAGCTGGGCCGCGGGGGTCGGTCCGTGCTCGCGCAGGTGGGCCAGTACTGCCTGACATGCCGTGTCCAGCCATCGGGCGCCGTCGGCGGCCACGCCGGCCTTCTCCACATCGCCGACGAGCTTGCGCTGCTCGTTGCCTGCCACCCGGTCACTGGCCCCGGCCTGCACCAGCGGCAGGTCCCCGGTACGCACGATCCACAGCGTGCGGCGCATCGCGAGGTGTTTGAGCAGCGTGCGCCGCTGGTACAGCTCGCCGTCGAGATCGTCGACGGCGAAGCCCGGCAGCCGGGCAAAGAGGGACAGATAGGGCGTCGAGGGGTCCGTGGCGTGCAGGCCGACGAAGGTGCCCGTGGTGTCGATGACGGAGGACGCCGGTTGGCTCAGGAAATGGCGTCGGGCCAGCCGGGCCCGCCGCTCCGCAACAGTGAACGTGCGCACGGATCAGGCGTCGTCCTTGTGCATGGACTCACGGATCTGCTGCAAGCGTTCGGCCGCCGCCTGCTGGCGCTTCTCGTACTGCTCCTCGATGGACCGGCCCTCCGGAGTCTCGGCCGCCAACTCGGCCGACCCGATCGCGGTGCCGTACCGGGTCTCGATCTTCTCCCGGACCGCGTCGAACGTCGGCACCCCGGCGGCGGTGTAGCCGGTGTCGGGCACTTCGACGGGAGCAGCAGGACCCGTGGCCGGGGCCGCGGGAACCACCTCGCCCTCCACCTCGGAGGCAGCCTCGGCTGTCCCGGCTTCTTCTGGCTGATCCGGATGCGCGGGGTCCTTCGTCACGAAATCCACGTTACCTGCGGCAACCGACATTTCTTGGGATCGGTAGCACTTGGGCCCGCCTTCACTTGAGCGCAGGACGGAGCCATCGGGGCAACGTGAGACGAAGGGGAAGACGGAATGAGCATGAATCGAGTTATCGCAGGCGCCATGGGACTGCTCGCGACCGGTGCGGTGCTGGTGGGCTGCTCGGACGACAAGCCCGCCGACAAGCCGGCCGCATCGGCGAACCAGCCGGCCGGTGAAGCCAAGGTCAGCACCGGGGGCAACACCCAGGTCAAGGTCGACGGTTCGGACCTGGCCGGCCTCGACCTGAACTCTGTCAGCTGTGTGAAGCAGGGCGGCAAGATCAACGTGGCCAGCGCCGCGATCGGCGGCCAGCAGGGCCTGGGTGTGGTGATGACCGACGAGGCCACCCCGAAGGTCGAGTCGCTCGGCCTGGTCTTCGACGGAAGTGCACTGGCGGTCAGCGAGGCGATGGGCGTGAAAGTGGGCTCGGCGGATGTCAAGGTCGACGGGGACACCTACACCATCACCGGTGAGGCGTCGGGCGCCGACATGAAGAACCCGATGGCCGGGATGATCAGCAAGCCGTTCACCATCACGGTGTCCTGCAGCTGATCTCCCGACATGGCGGGCGTGGCCCGGGGGCCCCCCGGCCCGGCCGCCCGCTCCGGTTTTTTTGTGGAAGAGTGGACAAAGTGAGCGCGAGAGACCCCCCCCCGAAACA
>NZ_LZSO01000032.1 GCF_001665785.1 Mycolicibacterium peregrinum | reverse complement strand
AGATGTGTATAAGGGCCAGCAGGCAGACAGCAGCCAGGGTGGCGAAACGATTCAACATGCGGGAACTTGTGCCTCTCGTGGGGGTCGAATCCAAGGGATCAGCGTGGTGATCAGGGCGAATCATGGTCGGTGTCTTATCCGCGCCGGGTCAGACGGCCTTGGTGACGCCGAGGTAGGTGATGACGTCGTCGGTGTTGTCGGTGGAGCTGGTCAGGGTCGCGTAGGTGCGAATGAACGACTGACCCGCGCACTGGTCGAACTTGATCCGGACGCCCGTGATGGTCACGCGGGTACCCGTGCCCTTGAACGACTTCTTGTCGATCGGGACGATGGTGACCGTGCCCGGCTTCAGATAAACCTTGCCCTGCAAGCTGATACCGGTACCGAGGCTGGCATCGCCCGCAGAGCCGGTGAACGGAATCTTGATGCCGGGTGTGAAGCTGATGCCCGGGTTGATCTCGGTCTCGTCACTGATGATGCCGCAGCCGATCTGGGCGCCGGCCTCCAGCGTGCCGCCGGTGAGCTTGGTCTTGCCGCCGCCCGAGACCTTTCCGGTGAACGTGCCACCGACGAGATACTCGCGAGACGACACCGCGGTGGTCAACGGTGCCACGGGCAACAGGGTCTCGTTAGAGCCGGCCACCGTGACGTGCCAGCCGTCCGGGGTGTCCAGGACTCTTATACACATC
>NZ_LZSO01000031.1 GCF_001665785.1 Mycolicibacterium peregrinum | reverse complement strand
AGATGTGTATAAGAGACAGCAACAAACCCGCACCCAACGCATCAACACCGAACGCCGACTCAACACCGAACAAGACAAACCCCCGCCCTTTTAGGCGGGTTCGCGTCCAATTCCGGAAGTCCAGACCAGTACCGCCAACACGGCGGCGGCGATGAGCAGCGCGGGAACGTCACCCCACAGGTGCCCCATGTGATGGCCGTCCCCGAATGACTGCACCGCCATGATCGCCGCGTGCACGACGCATGAGACAACGGCGAACCAGATCAGACTGATGTTGGCCTCGGGTCGTCGCGCCGCGTTGAGGAGAAACAGGCCCAACGTCACGTATACGCCGACGACCCCGCAGGCCAGACCACGGCGAGCGGGTAGAGCAGGATCATCACCGCACGGAAGACCACGAGGGCAATCTGGAGTAGGCGGTAGCTGCGTGAAGGTTCCATGGCGCGCTCCTGGACGGTCGGATCTCCAGGATCGCACTACCAGCGCGGGCTGATGGCCTCAAATGACGGATCGACCGTGCGCATGTAGCCGGTGTCGTCGCGGTCAGTGATCCCGCAGCGCACGTACTGCTCGTGCAACGCGGACAAGGAGTCATCGTCGATCTCAACCCCGAGTCCGGGGCCAGTCGGCACCGGCACCGACCCCGCGTGGAATTCGAGGGTGCCGGGACGCACGACGTCCTCGGTCTTCCACGGCCAGTGGGTATCACAGGCGTAGGTGAGATTCGGAGTGGCGGCGGCCAAATGCACCATGGCGGCCAGGCTGATGCCCAAATGCGAGTTGGAGTGCATGGACAGCCCCAGACCGAAGGTGTCGCAGATTCCGGCGAGCAGGCGGGAACGCTGCAGCCCACCCCAGTAGTGGTGATCGGAAAGCACCACGCGCACTGAATCTTTCGCGATGGCTGGGGGCAGTTGGTCGAACGCCACCACGCACATGTTGGTGGCCAACGGCATGGGTGCCTGTGCTGCCACGTCGGCCATCCCGTCCAGCCCCGGCGTCGGATCCTCCAGGTACTCCAGCACACCTGACAGCCGCGCAGCCACCTTCAATGATGTCTCGGGGGTCCACGCGGCGTTCGGGTCCAGCCGCAGCGGATGGTTGGGAAACGCGACCCGCAGCGCCTCGATCGCGGCGGCCTCTTCCTCGGGCGCGAACACGCCACCCTTGAGTTTGATTGCAGTGAAACCATATTCGTCTACGATGCGACGGGCCTGGGCCACGATACGGTCGGGATCGAGCGCTTCGCCCCACCCGTCGGCCTCCGCACCGGGGTGTGCGGCCCACTTGTAGAACAGATAGGCGCTGAACGGCACCGCGTCACGCACGGCACCGCCGAGCAGATCCGATACCGGCCGGCCGGTGGCCTGCCCCGCGACGTCGAGGCACGCCACCTCAAACGGTGAGAAGACCTGGTCGACCGCACTGGCGGTGGTGATCATGCCGGCGGTACCGACCGCGGCGGTGTCGCCTTTCAGCACCCGCGCGATAGCTGCACGAATGGCGTTGAGAGAAAACACATCGAGCCCGACAATCGCGTCGGCCGCGGCGCCGAGGCGCTCCAGATGCCGAGTGTCGGCGTAGGTCTCGCCGAGCCCGGTCAGACCTGCGTCGGTGTCCAGTTGGATGATCGCCCGCAGCGCGAACGGTTGATGGACGCCGACAGTGTTGAGCAACGGCGGATCGGCGAACGCAACCGGCGTGATGCGCGCACCGGTGATGCGGACCGGCGCCATCAGTGCACCAGGGCGCCGTCGAGCACGGAGCGGCCGGCTGCCAGGATGCGTTGCAGCTCAGCGACATCGTCGGGCCTGGCATCGATCAGTGGCGGGCGTACCGGTCCGGCGGGGATCCCCTCCAGGGTGACCCCGGCCTTGATCAACGAGACCGCATAGCCGGGAACAGTGTCGCGCAGCCGCACCAGCGGATGGTAGAACTCGCGCGTCAAGGCCGCAATAATCGGCTCGTTGCCGTCCTCCAGTGCCTGGTAGAAGGCGAGTGCGACATCGGGGGCGAACGCGAAGGTCGCCGACGAGTACAACGTCACCCCGATCGCGCGATACGCCTGCTGCGACACCTCGGCAGTGGGCAGCCCGTTGAAGAACTGGAACGGCTTGCCGAGCGGCTCCAACGTGTCGGTGACCGCACGGACGATGCGTGACACCCGATCGAGATCGCCAGTGCCGTCCTTGAATCCGACGACACTAGGGATCAAGGCCGCCTCGACCGCCGACTCCTCGGTGTAGCGGGCGTTGTTGCGGTTGTAGACGACGACGGGTAGGTCGGTGACGGCGCTGACCTCGCGGGTGTACTCCACGAGTCCGGCCTGCGGCATCTCTACCAGGTACGGCGGCAGCAGCAGCAGGCCGTCGGCACCGGCGTCGGCGGCTACCTTGGCAAAGGCCTTGGCCGACGCGATCGAACCCCCCGCCCCTGCGTACACCGGAACCCGGCCGCCGACCGTCTCGACGGCGGTACGCACCACGATGCGCATCTCGTCGGGATCGAGGGCGTGGAATTCTCCGGTGCCGCAACCGATGAACACACCGCCGGGCCCGGCATCGACGCCCTTGGAGATGTGCTGCGCGAGCAGGTCCACGTCGATGCCACCAGCGGTGGTGAGCGGGGTTACCGGGAAGAACAGGACGCCGTCCAGCATTTGTCTACTCCTTGTGTTTTCAGGTCAGTCTTTGGTGAGTTCGCCATCGATACGCCGCCACAGGCCGTCCGGGTTTCCGTCGGCAATGGCACTGGGCAGCAGCGATTTCGGGGCGTCCTGATAGCAGACCGGGCGCAGGAACCGCTCGATGGCCCGGGCGCCCACCGACGTGGTGCGCGAATCGGAGGTCGACGGGAACGGTCCGCCGTGCACCATGGCGTGACCGACCTCGACGCCGGTGGGCCAGCCGTTGAACAGGATTCGGCCCGCCTTGAGCTCAAGGACGTCCAGCAGTTCACCCGCCTGTCCGTGATCGGGCTCGTCGGCCTGGATCGTGGCGGTCAGCTGCCCCTCCAGGCACTGGGCGAGCCGCAGCATCTCAGCGGCATCCGAGCACTTGACGAGGACGCCGGCGGCGCCGAACACCTCACCCTGCAACGCCTCCGAGGCCAGGAAGGTGGCCGCATCCGTGGCGAACAGTGCGGCGCGGCACGAGGCGGCCGGCGCGTCGATCTCGGAACCGCGGGCAACCAGCAAGGCCTCGGCCTCCAGCGTCTCAACGCCGTCGCGGAAGCCGGCGGCGATACCCGGCGTGAGCATCACGGTCGGCGCGCTCGCTGCGACCGCATCACCCGCGGCGGCGACGAAAGTGTCCAGTTCGGGGCCGTCGACCGCGATGACCAGCCCGGGGTTGGTGCAGAACTGTCCGGACCCCAGAGTCAGCGAACCGACGAAGGCACGGCCCAACTCCGCACCTCGGCTGGCCAGTGCACCGCCGAGCAGGAATACCGGGTTGACCGCACTCATCTCGGCGTACACCGGGATCGGTTCAGGACGAGCCGCGGCGGCGGCGACCAATGCCATGCCGCCCGCACGGGAGCCGGTGAACCCGACCGCCTTGATCCGGGGATCGGTGGCCAGGGCGGTGCCCAGTTCCGGGCCGAAGCCGTACAACAAGGAGAACGTTCCGGCCGGCAGCCCAGCGGCGGCGACAGCGTCGGTGATCGCACGCCCGACGAGTTCGGAGGTGCCGGGGTGGGCATCGTGCGCCTTGACCACAACGGGACAACCCGCAGCCAGGGCGGACGCGGTATCGCCGCCGGCCACTGAGAAGGCCAACGGGAAGTTGCTCGCGCCGAACACCGCGACCGGGCCGAGCGGCACGCTGCGCTGTCGAATATCAGGACGCGGCAACGGGGTTCGGTCAGGTTGGGCCGGGTCGATTCGGGCCTGGTTCCAGCTGCCCTCGCGCAGCACAGCGGCGAACAACCGCAGTTGACCCGCGGTGCGCCCGACCTCGCCGGTCAGCCGTTGCCGGGGCAGGCCGGTCTCGGCGTGGGCGCGGTCCACGAGGGCGTCACGCATCGACGCGAGATTGGCCGCGATCGTTTCCAGGAACCGGGCCCTCGTCTCGATGGGGGCTGACCGGTACGCCAGAAACGCCTCCGCAGCTGCGGCGCAGGCGTCCCCGACATGGGAGCTGTCGCCGTACGCATACGCAGGTTCGATGGGGTTGCCGGTCTGCGGGTCGACGCCGCGGATCTCATCACCGGTACCTCGCACAGGAGTCCCCGCGATCAGCATCTGTCCGGTCAGGTCCAGCATCACGGTTGTGGTCATACTGGCACCGTACGACCACCAATAAATACATGTCCAAGTCAAATTTGCGGCTTATTGATACATCTACTGCATCAGTTGTGGCCTGCGCGCAAGTGCTCGTTTGGGGTGGCCACGGGGTGTGGGCTCAACGCCGACATTCGCGCCCGGATGGAAACCTGGAACGGTAACCCCACCCCAATGTCGGCGTTGACCTCACCTATTGGCCGGCGACGTGCCGGTCAGACAACGACTCGGAAGACTTGGAATTCGACGATGGGTCCGGGTTGGATGCGGCCTTGTCCGACGAAGATGCTCTGGTTGACCCAGGCGTATTTGGGGTCTCCGGATTCCAGGCGTGGGGTGGTGACGAAGTAGTGGTCGCCGAAGTCGGTGCCGGTGTCGGCGCCGCCGAGGGCGCCTGCGGCTGCTTCGTTGACCTCGACGAGGCCTTGGTAGCTCATGTAGATGACGGCGCCGTCGTCGGTGTAGAACTGGGCGCGCACGTCGAGTCGGCCGTAGCCGTCCTCGCCGGCCAGTAGCCAGTCTCCGCCACCGGGGGCGGCGGTGCCGCTGAACCGTTTTCCGGTGACCTTGCCTCCGGTGACGGCCAGGACCTGACGCAATCCGTACGGGCCCGGACCCACGATCTGAGGTTCGGCGAGCTCTGCGGTGTAGCTGAACTCCGGCTCCAACTTCACTGGACAGCCCCCACTCCCGCGGCTGCCATCACAGCGGACATGCCTTCGGCGATCACGTCGCGCCCAAAGGCTTCGAGGACAACATTGGGATTGAAGTACTCGCGGATCAGCACAACCTTGCCGTCCCGGATCCGCATGTGTGTGCAATACGTATTGGCGTAGATCTTGCCGGTCTGCGTGACCGTCGCCTTTCCGTGCAGTTCCAGAATGAAGAGTTCCGGGTCGGTCGTGTCGTGCACGACAAGCGAATCGATCCGGAGGTCGGGCACCGAGGCGAAGAACCAGTCGATGAAATGACCGATCAGGTGTCGGCCAGGGACGGTGTCGGCGAGCGGCTCGGGCGCGAAGGGCATCTCCCAGACGCCGTCTTCGGCAAAGTTGTCCTTCCACGCCTCCAGAGCCTCGCCCTGAGGCGGACCGTCATCGAGGGCCCCCCAGAATCGCTCAACCGTCGCGCGATTGTCCGTTTGTACGCTCATGCGCCCGCCTCCATCTCTCGGTCGACTGCCGTCACAGTCGAATGACAAGTCGAGAGTGCACCATACGTCGTTGATAGTCAACAGTGTGTCGAGGAATGCCACACCCGTTGCGCCCGAACGTGACTCGCAACCCTCAAAACGAACGCCGCCAGCGTTAGACATACCGTTGATTAAACTCAACACCGAGTCTAGGATGAATCCAGGTCTTGGCGCGATCCCTGTGGATGCGGTGCTTGCGCGCCCTGATGACCACCATTCCAGTCACCGCCGACAACGAGGATTCGCCATGAAAACACTCACCAACCGGCTGTTTCGTCTGCAGAGGCGGCCGCAAGGCCAAGTCACCGAACAAGATCTCGTGTGGGCCGAGGAGCCCGTCCCCGACATTGCGGAGGGGCAGGCGTTGATCCGCACGCTGTACCTGTCGCTCGACCCTACGAACCGTGTCTGGATGAGCCAGTTGCGTTCGTACATCCCGCCGGTTGAGTTGGGTGCGGTGATGCGTGGTCTCGGTGTCGGACAGGTGATCGAAAGCCGGCGGGACGACCTTCCGGTGGGCGCCTTCGTCCTCGGCTTCACCGGCTGGCAAGAATATTGTGTCGCTGACGATTCCGTTCTGGAGTTTCCATTCACAGTGCTGCCGGACCCACTACCGGCGCCGCTTTCGGCATTCCTGGGAGTACTTGGCCACACTGGCATTTCAGCGTTCATCGGTATCGAGCTGGGCGATCCGCAGCCCGGTGAGACGGTCGTTGTTTCCGCCGCAGGGGGCGCCGTCGGTTCTATCGCTGGACAGCTTGCCAAGCAGCGAGGCGCCCGCGTGGTCGGTATCGCCGGCGGCACCGAGAAGTGCCGGCACCTGGTGGAGGAACTGGGCTTCGACGCATGCGTAGACCGGCACTCGGACGACTGGCGCGAGCAACTCGACGAGGCGACCCCCGACGGCATTGACGTCGACTTCGAGAACGTGGGCGGCCCGATCATGGATCACGTCCTGGGCCGGTTGAACATCGGAGCACGAGTGGCGCTGTGCGGTCTGATCTCCGAGTACGACACCTACAATGACGACGGCGACCAACCGGGCCTGCGCAACGCAAACCAGTTGCTCATGCAGCGAGCCACCCTGCGCGGCTTCATCGTCACCGACCATATAGAACGCTACGCCGAGATCATCGGCAAACTCGCCGCGGCGCTGGGCGAGGGCTCGGTCATGTACGACGAAACCGTCGTCGAAGGTCTGGAAAGTGCTCGGGAAACCCTCAATCAGGCACTTTCCGGCGGCGCGCGCGGAAAGGCAATCGTCCGGGTCGCACCGCTCCCGTAGCCCGTTTATGAATCGCGCGTCACCCGACCGGTGGTAAGTCACCGGCGGGTGGCGCGGCAACGGACTGTGAAAGAAATTGCACTGGAACAGCTTCCGTGACACCACACCGCATGCATCTCCCACGTCTTTCCGGACCATGGAGGGCTGATCCGGCTCGCGGGAGACGCCGCGCTTCCCGGGCACGAACGTCTAGCGATGGGACGAGCTCGAAATGGCGTACTACTCAGCCGGTCCCCGTGGGTTGGGCGGCTGCACTTCGCGTCGGAGGATCTTGCCGGTCGGGCCCTTCGGCACGGAGTCGACGAACCAGATTTCGCGGGGGTATTTATACGCGGCGAGGCGATCTCGTACGAACACCTTCAGTTCGCCAACTTCTGCGTGCGCCCCAGATTTGAGGGCAACGGCCGCGCCGATCTCCTCTCCCAGATCTGCGTGTTCGATGCCGATCACCGCCGCTTCGGCGACAGCAGGATGTTCGTAGAGCACTTCCTCGACTTCGCGTGGGTACACGTTGTACCCACCCCGGATGATCAGATCTTTCTTCCGGTCGACGATGGTGTAGTACCCGTCGCTATCGCGAATGGCGATGTCGCCGGTACGAAACCAGCCATCGGGGATGGCTTCGGCCGTTGCGTCAGGCCGGTTCCAGTATCCCTTCATCAGATTCTCGCCCTGGATGGCGATCTCACCAGGTACGCCATCAGCAATGTCCTCGCCAGCGTCGCCGACGATACGCAGTGCGCAGCCCCGCACAGGTATCCCGATGGTGCCGGGCCTGCGCCGATGGCCTGGCTGGTTGAAGCAGGCAATGGGCGCCGTCTCTGAGAGCCCGTACCCCTCGTAGATTTCGCAGTCGAACTTGTGCTCAAACGCTTTGAGAATCTCGACAGGCATGGGCGCACCGCCGGTGATACACGTGCGGAGCGAGGACATGTCGGTGTTGTCCGCATCGGGAGAGTGCAGCATCGCGGCGTACATGGTGGGCACGCCTTCGAGAACCGTCACTCGATCGCGGGCCAGGACCTCCAATGCCTTGGCGGCATCGAAGCGGGGAACGAGCGTAAGGAGGGCACCGGCTTTGACTGCTGCATTGAGTCCGCAGGTGAGGCCGAAGACGTGGAACAGTGGCAAGCACCCAAGGATCACGTCTTCGGGGCCCACGTTGATCAGTGTGTCCACTGTCGTCGCGGCGTTGGAGGACATGTTCCGGTGGGTGAGTTCTGCTCCCTTGGGCTTGCCGGTGGTTCCCGAGGTGTAGAGGATCACGGCAGTATCGTTATCGGTTCGCTCGATCGCTTCACGGATTGGCCTGCCGGACAGGTCGATTGGCCCCGTAGGGGGCACCAATACCGAGCGAATTCCCACTCTCACCGCTGCGGCCGGCACGACGGAATCGCTGCCTTCCAACCCGTACACCATCGTCATACCCGAGTCGGTGAGGTAGTACTCGACCTCACGTGCACTGAGCAGCGGATTCATCGGAACTGCGACAGCTCCCGCCAGAAGGATGCCGTAGAACAGCACGGGGTATGCCGGGACGTTGGGGATCACCAGGCCCACCCGGTCGCCGGGGAGCACACCTTGGGCCCGCAGATCTCCGGCCACAGCCGAAGCCTGGTCATAGAGCTGCCGGTACGACAGCACGTATGCGTCGAGCTTCACGGCCGGCCGGTCCCCGTATTCGTGCGCAGTCGCGACCAGATTGCCAGCGAGGTTGGACACGGTTGACTCCTACTTCGAAAGAGAGCTCGCATTTTCATTCCGCGGCCGGGCGTGCGAATCGCGTTTGAGCGCGGGCGGAACAGCGGCCGAATCTGAATCGACGGCCGGCGCCGGCACGAACGTTGAAGGCGAGGCCGATGCAACGCTCATAGTATGCACTAATCGTTGGTGATACTCAACACAATGTCGATAATTACCGGTACTTCGGCCTTTGGTACACCTGTTTCGCAGATGGCCTGACCTATCATGTTTCGCATGGCGTCCACTTCATCTTTCAACCTGAGCACCACAGAAACGCGGGTGGGCCGACGAAACATCAAAGGTGACAGACGCGAGCAAGCCATCCTCGAAGGTGCGTACGACATGTTGCGCACAGTGCCGCTGCGCAACATCTCCATCGACGATCTCACCAAGCGCGCCGGGCTGTCGCGGTCATCGTTCTACTTCTACTTCGAGTCCAAGTGGCAGCTGTTGTCGGCGCTGCTCTCGCGGGTCACGTCCGACGTGTTCCAAGCATCGCAACTGATTTTTGAACGCCCAGCAGGTATGCCGCCGGAGGCTGCCATCGAGCACGCGGTCAACGAA
The DNA here is from genome assembly GCF_001665785.1 of Mycolicibacterium peregrinum. Lineage (GTDB taxonomy): Bacteria > Actinomycetota > Actinomycetes > Mycobacteriales > Mycobacteriaceae > Mycobacterium > Mycobacterium peregrinum_A. Next base: position 494,536 of record NZ_LZSO01000031.1, on the reverse strand, counting down.
GTCATTCAGGTGTGGGAACAGCACGGTCACGTTCTTCGTGAAGTAGCCGACGCTGCTGCGGCCGAGCCGGACTTGCAGACCCAGTGGGACTCGATCCTCGGTCGGTTCATCGACGCTGCGGCGGCGGGCATCGAGCGCGACCGAGAGACCGGCGTGGCGATCGCCGGCCCGCCGGCCAGGTCGTTGGCTGCTGCGTTGATGTGGATGGGTGAACGGAACCTCGCGTTGATGAGTCTGCGCAGCGACAACGCAATCCCGTTGGAGGACATGGCCGAAACGGTGACGACGATCTGGCTGCGGACGGTCTACGGCCTTGAGTGGAAGCCGCGCGAGAAGCCCGGTAAGCGCCGCAAGCCCTCCTCGAAGACGTGATCGACGGCTTCGAGGAGGGCTCCGCCTGACCGCTACGGCCGCTCGGATCGTTACTGGTTGTCCAAGGCCATTTTCGTCATGTTGAGGCCGGGCATCAGCATGTGGCCGCCTTCGACCAACATCTCGAGGCCAGTGGTCCATCGTGATTCGTCGGAGGCCAGCCACAGCACTGCCTCGCTCATCGCCTGCGGCGGCAGCAGGCCTACATCCCGCAGAACTGCCCAGTACCTCGCGCCCTGCAGGTCCTCTTTGACACCCTGGCCAGGTCCCTTGCCTGCGCAGAGGTCGTAGCCCCCTTGCCAGTCCAGGGCGGGCGTATCGGTAGGTCCGGGAAGAAGTGAGTTGACCCGGATGCCGTACTGACCGAACTCGAGTGCTGCGCTCTTCGCCAGGCCGAGTACGCCATGCTTCGATGCCACGTAGTGGACGTAATGGGGAGATCCCTCGACGCCGTTGCCGGACGAGGTGATGATCACCGAGCCACCTCCGCGGGTCTTCATGGCGGGAGTTACGGCCTTCAGTGTTCGCCAGGGCCCCATTATGTTGACGTTGAGCACATCCAGGAACTCGTCCTCGGGAATGTCTGCAAACGGGTGCACGGTCCAGATGCCGGCGTTGGCCACTGCGACATCGAGTCCGCCGAAAGCCTTCACGCCTTCAGCGACCAACTTGTCCAGCGGGGCCTGCTCACGAACGTCGCCTTGGTGCGCGATGATTCGCCGGCCCAGCGCCTCGACTTCCTTGACTGTGATCTCGAGGTCGGCTGCCGTGCCGACGGGATAGGGAACCCGTCCATTTGCCGGGCAGTCGAAGGCGAGGATGTCCGCGCCTTCCTGCGCGAGGCGGATGGCGTGTGCTCGCCCCTGGCCTCGGGCCGCTCCGGTGACCAGGGCGACCTTTCCTTCCATGCGTCCCATGTTTACTCCTCGTGGTGATTGGTTTACGGCCGGCCGATCGGCGAGACCGCCTGTGGTGCAACAGATATAGGTTGAGAACTCACTCACTCGGTCTGATCAGTTGGAGAAGAACATCGATACCCGGAGGTTCGGTCCAGACATGGGTGGCCTCCCCCATCAGAATCGGTGCTCCGATCGGGTCCGGGCGACCAGGCCCTCGGATGGCGCAGCCCGCGAGTTCAGGGCCGTCGGCGTGATGCAGCCGTAGTGCCAGGTGGTCGAGTTTTGCCGGTGCTCCGTCGAGGGCTTCCTCAAGCGCGTCCAGGTCGTGCATGGTGTACAGCTCGACCTCTGCGCCGGAAACGTTGAGGAACGCCGCGCGAAGGCTCATGGCCGGAACCTCGACCGAACGAGCAACCTCCACCCCAAACCGATGGGACCAGTGCGCGAGTGCCGAGTCCAGGTCGCGGACCAGGATGCCGACGTGGTCGAGCCGAGGGAGGCCGGCAGCGGGTGGCGAGGTCATTGACTGCCTGCCGCGACGAAGTGCGGAGCAAGGCCGGGCCTCGGCTCGGTCCAACGCTGCGTGACGACTTTGGACCTCGTGTAGAAACGGTAGCCGTCGTAGTTGAGTCCGTCGTCTCCGAAGCGTGAGTCCCCCCATCCGCCGAAGCCGAACCAGGAAATCGGCACGGGGATAGGTACGTTGATCCCTACGCTGCCCGCCGACACGCTCCGGCTGAACCGACGCGCAGCGGTGCCGCTGCCGGTGAAGATGATGGCGCCGTTCCCATAGGGATTGTCGTTGACGATCTGCAGGGCCTGCTCGAGATCTTCGACGCGCAGCACGCTCAGTACCGGTCCGAACACTTCGTCGCGATAGAGGTCGCTCTCGACGCCGACGTGGTCGACGAGGCTCGGACCGATGAAGTAACCGGCTCCTGGTGCTGTCCGATCACGGCCGTCGACGATCAATCGGCCCCCCTGCTCGACGGAGCGTTCCAGCGCCCCTCGGACCCGATCGAGCGCGCGCTCCGAGATCAACGGCCCCATGTCGGAACCCGACACCGCGCCCGGGCCCACCTTGAACGTGTTGGCGCGCTCGGCAATCTTGTCCACCAATGCATCTGCCGCCGATCCGACCGCGACGGCGACCGTCACCGCCATGCATCGCTGCCCCGCAGCCCCATAGGCCGCCGAGACCAGCGCATCGGCCGCGGCATCGAGATCGGCGTCGGGCATCACCACCAGGTGGTTCTTGGCACCCCCAAGAGCCTGCACCTTTTTGCCTGCCTCGGCCGAACGCCGGTAGATCGCACGTGCGACCGGGGTGGACCCGACGAACGACACCGCCGCGACATCGGGGTGGTCGATGAGTGCCTCGGCTGCCTCCACACCACCGTGCACAACATTCAGCACGCCGTCGGGCAATCCTGCTTCGCTCGCGATCTGCGCCAACCGCACCGATGCCGATGGCACCTGCTCACTTGGCTTGAGCACGAACGCGTTCCCGCAAGCAATCGCGGCTGCGAACATCGACACCGGCACCATGACCGGAAAGTTGAACGGCGTGATGCCGGCGCATACACCGAGCGGTTGCCGGAAGGAGTACGTGTCGACCCCATTGGCAACCTGCTCGGCGTACTCCCCCTTGAGTTGCTGCACCACCGAAAGCGACACGTCGACGGCTTCGATCGAGCGCGCCAGCTCTCCCCGGGCGTCTGCGAGCGTCTTGCCCTGTTCGGCCGTGATGATCGACGCCAGGTCGTCCACCTGCTCGTGCAGCAAAACCCGGAAGCGATGCAGTATCGCTGCGCGGGCCGGGCCGGGGGTGTCGGCCCAGGCCTCCGCCGCAGTGCGCGCACTGACGACAGCGTCGTCGACGACATCGGAACCGCCCAGCACGACGGCCCCGATCACGCGCCCCGTAGCGGGATCATGGATCTCGGCTCGCGGCCCCTCCGCCGAGAAGACGGCCGCGCCGCCGATCCAATGCGGAACGGTGTCAAGAGATACATCGATGGTCACAGCAACTCCAATGGTTCAGTAATGCCAGATATCCGAAACGACAACCACACTCACGCGTTCTGGCGGGGATGCGGAATTTCGGGGAACATCTCCAGGCCGTAGTTGACCTTCAGGTTTTCGACCTCGGCCTGCAGCTGCTCGGGTGTCCGGAGCTCACGATCGCGCGCTTCGTAGAAGTACTTGTCGATACCGCCGTTGGGCTCGAAACCCGAGCTGTCGGGCCCGGGTACGAACACCACGAGGATCCGGGCTTCGTCGCCGACCACCTCATAGGTGTGCCGCTGATCTTTACGCCCCCAGACGAACTGGCCCTTCTTGGCGTTGTACGAACCGGCTTCGGTGTGGATCTTGATCTCGCCGTCCATCACGAAGAAGCCCTCTTCTTCGCGGTGGTGGATGTGCCAGACCGGTTCGGTACCGCGCACCCAGTTGGTCTCGATGACGATGAGCTGACCGTTCGTGGTCTCACCGGTCGCATGAATCCAGAAATCCACCCCGGTCATGAAGTCACCGGTCATGTTGAAGTGGATGTCCTCGCGGTGGGAGACGTAGCTCTCACCATCGCGTGAAGTTGACGGTTGGATCTGGTCGACGTCCGATCTCGTGGCCATGTCAATCCTCTTTCGTCGTTGTGCGCCGTGCGCCGGTGTCCGGCGTCACGGCCTTGGCGAAGTTGAGACTAGACTCACAGTCGACTGTAGTCAACACACTGTCAACTTTTGGACAGAAATCCGGTCGCGCCCAAACTCAACAATGTGTTGACTATCGCCGACGCATAGTGCACGCTCGGTTCCACCGCGGGCCTGAACGGCAGTCCCGCTCGAAAACGGAGGTCCTTCAGTGAAGTTGGAGCCGGAGTTCAGCTACACCGCAGAGCTCGCCGAACCTCAGATCGTGGGTCCGGGCCCGTACGGATTGCGTCAGGTCCTGGCCGTCACCGGAGGCAAGGTCACCGGAAAACGGTTCAGCGGCACCGCCGCCCCCGGTGGCGGAGACTGGCTACTGGCCGGCGAGGACGGCTACGGCCGACTCGACGTGCGCGCCCAGTTCTACACCGACGACGGCGCCGTCATCTACATGAGCTACCAAGGCCTCGTCGAGGTCAACGAAGCAGCCGCAGGCGCCCTCGGCGGCGCCGACACCGGCACCGACTTCGGCGACCACTACTTCGTCACCACCCCACGCCTGGAATCCGGAGACCCCAAATACGCCTGGGTCAACCAGAGCATCTTCGTCGGACAAGGCCGCATCCAACCCGGACCCATCGTCGAATTCCAAGTCTTCCGAGTCGCGGCATGAGTGCGCTGCATACCCAGGTCCAGCAGCTACTGCGCGCCCTGTCCGAACGGCCTGCTGCGCAACCGTGGGAAATGTCGATCGCGGCGTACCGGGAGGCCGGGGAGAAGCTGATCACGTTGGCGGGCGACGTTGATAATCGTTGCACAGTAGGCGATTTCACGATCCCCGTCCGCGATGGTGTGGTCGCGGCCCGGTGTTACCGCCCACCCGTAGCCTCGCCGGCACTGCCGGCCGTTGTGTATCTGCATGGCGGGGCGTTCGTACGCGGAAGCCTCGACACCCACGATCGGCTGTGCCGGAAACTCTGCGTGCGGGGCGAGCTCATCGTGATCTCAGTGGCATACCGCCTGGCTCCCGAAGATCAGTTTCCCCACGCTCATCATGACGCCGCGGATGCATTCACTTGGGTGAGTGAACACGCCGATGAACTAGGCATCGACCCCGAATCCCTTGCGGTCGCGGGTGATTCCTCCGGGGGCGCACTGGCGGCAAGCGTTGCGCTTGCTTCGCGAGAACAAGGCCCTCCCGTCAAGGCCCAAGGTCTGCTGTGCCCCGCACTCGATGCCACCATGAGCAGCGACTCGGTCGAACGGTACAAGGACGGCCCCTTCCTCACCCGGGCCGCTCTTGAATGGGCTTACGACATGTACGTACCCGAACTGGACGACCGTAGTTCGAGCCTCGCCTCGCCATTGCTGACACAGAACCTCGTGGGCGCTCCGCCTGCAGTGATCGTCAGCGCACAGATCGATCCCGTTGCCGACGACGCGCACCGCTACGGTGGCAAACTCGCCGCGGCGGGAGTCAAGGTTCAAACCCACGAGTACGAGGGCATGCCGCACAGCTTCCCCTTACTGGCAGGCGTACTCGACGACGGCGATCACGCCATCACCGTATTCGCGAGGGAACTCGCGGCGTTCCTCAGCTAGCTTTCTGACCCGGCCCATCGGGCCGTTCACCACTGGTTCAAATACGCGCCAGCACAAGCTATTACCGCGTTGTGCTGTGCTGACTTGCGCGCGCTCCAGGCGGCGCCACTTCCGCCGTCAACCAGTCCAACCAAAGGAAACCAACGATGATTCCCTTTTCGGGTGACGAATCTGCACATGTCCCGAAATGCCGCGCGCGAAGCTGGGTCAGATCGTTGATCATCGTCCTGTGTGTCGTTGCGTCAGTGCCGTTTTCGGTGAACACGCCGGTTGCTCGAGCTGACGAATCGCAGTACTGGGCCTTCTATACGCCGCCGGATCCCCTGCCCGCGGGCACACCGGGTGATCTCATCCGAACCGAGCCTTCCAGGCTGGTTCTGGAGCCTTCCGGACAACTGGGCTCCTTCGTGGGGACCGGAACCCGAATCATGTATCGCAGCACCGATGCTCAGGGGCATCCCGTGGCAGTCACGGGCACCTATATCGAGCCTGATGTCGCATGGCCCGGCAGCGGGCCCCGCCCGCTGCTTGCCTACGCCACAGCGCCGTACGGAATGGGAGAGCAGTGCGCTCCGTCGCGCCTGTTCAACCAAGGCATCCATGCCTCGTTGGATACAGGCTTCGACCTGATGTTCAACCTCGAGGAGGGATTCATCGCGACCCTGCTGGCGCGTGGCTTCGCCATAGTGGTCACTGATGGTGTCGGATTGGGGGTGCACGGTCAGATGGCGCCCCAGTTCCTGAACCGCGTCGCAGGTGGGACCGCACTGAACGATGCCGCGCGGGCGGCGATGAAACTGCCCGGTACCTCGTTGGATCCACGTGGTCCCGTTGCCTTCTGGGGCTGGCTGGCGGGCGGCGGACATGCCGCTTTGGCGGCGGCCGAGCTGGCCGGTGCGTACGCACCCGAACTCAACGTGGTTGGCACTTATGCCAACGGCGCCACGACCGATCTGCCAAGCATGTTGCCGCCTCTTGACGGAAACCAGCTCGCCGGATCCCTTGGGTGGGTGCTGCGAGGGATTCAAGAAGCGTATCCCGATATGACCCAACCGATTGCGGATTCCCTCACCCCGCGCGGTGCGGAGATGTTGGCCAACACCAGCCGGCAGTGCATGATCCAAACCGGCATCAACTATGCGTTCCGCCATCTGCAGCCATGGTTCAAGAAAGACCTCTATCAATCGGTGCGTGAGGAGCCACTGAGCTCCATCCTGGCGATGCAGCGGATTGGAAACGTGAAACCCACTGGACCGGTGTATCTTTCGCACAACCGGTGGGATTCTTTCGCGCCATACGAGTCGGTGGTGGCAACCGCGAGAGATTGGTGTGCGCTCGGAGCCGACGTCACCTTGTGGACCAACGAGCAACCACCTTTCCTCAACAAGACGGATACCAACTCACTCCTGACCGCCTTCGTCGACGGTGAGCGAAGCATTGCCTGGATCGCCGACCGCTTCAGCGGCGTGCCCACCTCACCTACCTGCAGTCAGCTGTCGCAGTGAACACCGAAGCCACCCGAATTGGTTCTGACCGGCGCATGTCGACAAAACGAAAGCGATCTCAATGACCCTCCCTGCGCTCCTCGGAAACCTCGCACTTCCGGTAGTCGCCGCGCCAATGTTCATCTGCTCGGGACCCGAGCTGGTGATCGCACAGTGCACCGCCGGAATCGTGGGATCGTTCCCCGCGCTCAACGCGCGTCCGGCTCCTGTCCTCGGCGAATGGTTACAACGCATCACCACAGCACTCGCTGAGTACAAAGCGGTTCACCCTGAACTACCGATAGCTCCGTACGCGGTCAATCAGATCGTGCACCGGTCTAATGACCGCCTCGACGAAGATGTGCAGACCTGCATCGATCACCGGGTTCCGATCATCATCACCTCGCTGGGCGCACGACCAGAGATCAACGAGGCAATCCACTCCTACGGCGGGGTGGTGTTCCACGACGTCATCAACAACGAGTTCGCCCGAAAGGCCATCGACAAGGGCGCTGACGGACTGATTGCCGTCGCCGCGGGTGCCGGTGGCCACGCAGGAACAGTTTCTCCTTTCGCCTTGGTGCAGGAGATCAGAACGTGGTTCGACGGCCCGCTACTGCTATCCGGGGCCATCGGGCACGGCCGCTCGATTCTGGCCGCCCAGGCCGCAGGTGCTGACCTCGCATACATCGGATCCGCCTTCCTTGCCACACAAGAGGCCGATGCGTCCCCCGCGTACAAGGACATGATCGCCACCGGCACATCGGCAGATATCGTGTACACCAACCTTTTCACCGGCGTACACGGCAACTACCTCCGCGGGTCGATTTCGGCCGCAGGCCTAGATCCGGACAACTTGCCGATATCGGAACCTTCAGCGATGAACTTCGGCGCGGGCGGAAACATCAACGCCAAAGCGTGGAGGGATATCTGGGGTGCCGGACACGGCATCGGGACCATCAACACCACACTCCCCACCTCACAGCTGGTAGCTCGGCTCCGGCGCGAGTACGACAACGCGATGGATGCACTGCTCGCTCGGCGTTGATGGATAGTCCAGACGAATGATGAAATGGCGTTACGCCTTGGCGTTAAGTCGGTTTCGTTGGCAATGCCCGCCACAGTCTCACATTCAGCCGGCGCAGGCTCGACGGAAACTGCTCAAAGCTGAAGTCCTGCAGTGGATATCGGAATATCTAGGGGAGCACGATTGGTTGACTCACCCATGACTAGTTTGAATATGGGCACCTTCGGTGTATTCGGTCTTTTCCAGCAGTGGAAACAAGTGACCGCCGCGCAACTGAGGGATATCGAGGCGCTCGGCTACGGCGCGATCTGGGCAGGCGGCTCGCCGCCGGCCGAACTCGACTGGGTTGAGTCAATCCTTGAGCCGACCAAGACGCTGAAGGTGGCGACGGGCATCGTCAACATCTGGTCGGCGGCCGCCGGCCAGGTCGCCGAGTCGTTTCACCGTATCGATACGGCGCACCCCGGACGATTCCTGCTCGGGATCGGGGCCGGACATCCCGAGCTGATCGCCGAGTACAAGAAACCCTACGACGCGCTCACCGAGTACCTCGCCAAACTCGATGAATACGGCGTGCCCAAGGACCAGCGCGTCGTAGCCGCGCTCGGCCCCCAGGTCCTGAAGCTGGCCGCACGCCGCAGCGCGGGAGCCCATCCCTACCTGACCACCCCGCAACACACCGCTCAGGCGCGCGCGTTGGTCGGGCCGGATGCTTTCATCGCCCCGGGACACAAGGTGGTGCTGAACACAGACGCGGCTCAGGCAAGGACCGTCGGACGCGAAGCTCTCGCCATCTACCTCAAAGGCACCAACTATGTGAACAACTGGAAGCGATTGGGGTTCAACGACTCCGACGTTGCCTCCCCCGGCAGCGATGCCCTGATCGACGCCCTGGTCGCGTATGGCAGAACCGATGCCGTCGCCGCCAGACTGAAAGAGCATCTCGTTGCCGGCGCGACCCACGTGTCCGTGCAAGTCCTGACCGGACCCGACGAACTGATTCCCTCACTTACCGCATTGGCCGGACCGCTCGGCCTCGACTGATCCCACAGTGCGCGGATCATCGACTGGTCGAGCGAAACCTTCGCCGCCGCCGGTGATCAGCGGAACGCGTCGAGCCGCTCTCCGGCCCACTGCCGGAACGTGCGTCCGGGCCTTCCGGTGATGCGCTCGACGGATCGCCGGCCTTGTCGTGTTGTCGCGGCAGCTGCGACCAGTAGTCGAGGATGGCGTCGACCAGAGGAAGCGGAGCGTGTCGCGAAAGATGTTGCACAGCTTGTTCTCTGCTGGGCTCCCGCCAATCCAGCTCTCGCGCGAGCAGGCTTGCCAGAGTGTCGCGTTGCTGATGGAAGCTCAGAACCTCGGGGCCGCCAAGAGTCAGGGTGAGCCCCTCCAGATCGTCGTTGATGAGCGCACATTCGGCCACGTCGGCGATGTCCTCGGGATGGATCACGTCGAGACAGGCTCCCCAGAAGGGCTGCTCGACCGGGACTCCGGCGCGGATGAAGGATGCCCAGTCGAGCGTCATGGTGGCGAATGTTCCCGGCCGTAGCACCGTAGTGCTGAAAGACGCAGCAGCGATGGCTTTTTCGACTACATCGTGATGTTGCGCCAGGGCGTTGCGTTCCGCGTTCGCCATCTCCACGGAGTCCGAGGAGAGTAGGACGACGCGCCGGACACCTGCGCGCTCTGCAGAGTCGACGAAGTCCTCGATGGCGGCGGGTTCCGCGTAGAGGAAGATGCGGTCGACGCCCGCCAATGCCTTGTCGAAGGTTTCCCGCTTGGCGAGATCCAGTTCGACGATCTCGACGCCCAGTCCTGCTGCCTTGCGGGGATCGCGACTGCCTGCCTTCACGGCCTGGTCGGCCGACGCCAATCGTCCAACCAGGCTCGCTCCGATTCCACCCGTCGCGCCGGTGATGAGTGCGGTCACCGCTGAAACCCTACGAGCGAAGCCGCGACGAAACAAGACTTGAGTCCGGATTCATGACATCGCGGCAGGTCGAGCAACTATTCGAGCGCGTTCGACTGGGCGCCCGACAGGACGAGGTCCAGCAACGCGCTCAGTTCGGTGCCGAGATCGGACTCCGGGGGCTCCTCCTGGATCCACTGCGACATCGCGGAGACGTAGCCCGACGCCAGCAGCCGTCCAACCCGTTCCGGTCGCACGGACGGTCGAAGGACCGCCTCGGTTTCCACGATCAGGGCAGCGAAGTCCACCCCGACTGGATGGTCGACCAGCATCGTCGTGTGCAGGAGGGCGGGAGGGACGAGCGCGCACATCTCCGCACGGGCAGCGGAGTTCGAGGTGGCCAGGGCGTCCAGGTAAGCGCCGAGCACTTCACGAAGTGGCCGACCCGCCACCCCGTCAGTTCGCGCGGACCGCCAGGCCTCGGTCCGTCGTCGCCGCATCCATTCCTCAAGAAAGAGCGTCTTGCGGGGGAAATGCGTGAAGACGGTGCTGCGCGACAGTCCCGACCGGTCGGCGATGTCGTCCATCGAGGACGCCTCGAATCCGCGTTCGACGAACAGCGCGATGGCGGCTTCGTAGACCCGGTCGTGCCGTTCTGCCCGCTTCACCGTCCGCCGGGTCGGCCCCTGCCGAGCACGCCGGCCGCGCGTTCGCCCCGTGACCGTCTCGGAGCGCTCTGGGTCCATGCCCCCAGTGAAACACGGCGGTGTCAGTCACCGTGATCAGGTCGTCCAGCGAGATCTTGCACAGATCACATGTGAACCGGCCTGCAGGCCTCGTTCCTGAGTTACCCCGAACCTGTCGCGGTAAGGCGATCATTTCGTTTCCTCGGCCAGTTTCTCCAGAAGCGGTGTCAGCCGGAAGTCAACGAGCTTGCGCATGACCAGCGAGGTGTTGGTCTGCTCAACACCGTCAATATCGAGTATCCGGCCGGCTACCCGGTAGAGATCGTCCGCCTCACGGGCGACCACGTGAATCAACAGATCAGTAGTACCCCCGAGTCCTTGAACTTCGACGACTTCGGGAACCTGCTCCAGCGCTCGCGCAATGGCAGCGAGCTTGCGCTGCGTGACGCGCGTCAGGATATACGCCGTCAACGGGTAACCCAGTGTGGCGGGATCGATGCGTCTCTCGAACGAGCGCAGGACGCCCAATCGCTCCAACTTGTTGATGCGTGCCTGGACAGTGTTGCGCGACAAGCGGGTCTCGTCGGCCAACGCGATCACGGTGGCGCGAGGATCATCGTTGAGAGCCTTGAGGATCCGAGCATCCAAAGCGTCGACTGTGGTTTGCGTGGTCAAAATGACAACCTCCAACTGACTGCCCGAACGCCGACTTCAGCAAAATGCTCAATCGCGCCGCTCGAACTTGTTCAAAGTGTAGATCGATGCTCGACTTGACAGCGAGTTCTGCACCCTTACGGAGCTCCGACGACCGTGTCACCGCGGTCGGCAGCGCCTGCGCTCTCACTCGAGCCCGCTTGCTGCGACGCGCAGTCGCCGTGTTCACGACCTGAGCACGGCGAAGGCCGGTCACCCCACAATCTGGAACTCGCATGCAAGGAAACCACCGATGGACCGATCGCAATCAGTCGATGCACGGCCTCGTGTCGCCGACACGTCAGCAGACACCACCCTCCGCGAGATCGAGGACCGCGTGTTGTGGCTATCGACGTCGATCATCCACCACGCCAACCGTGTTCGGCCCAATCCGACCGGTCTGAAGGTGGGAGGCCATCAGGCGTCGTGCGCCTCCATGACCTCGATCATGACGTCGCTGTGGTTCGAACAGCTTCAACCAGGTGATCGGGTGTCGGTGAAGCCGCATGCCTCGCCCGTGCTGCACAGCATCAATTACCTACTGGGCGAGCTCGATCAGAAGTACTTGACTACCCTGCGCGAATTCGGTGGTCTGCAGTCCTACCCGAGCCGATCGAAAGACCCTGATCCCGTTGATTATTCGACCGGATCGGTGGGAATTGGGGCGACTGCGCCGATATGGGGCACGATCGCCCGCCGCTACGTCGATACGCAGATCGGCGCCGCAGGAAAAGGTCGCCAGTACTCGCTGGTGGGCGACGCCGAGCTCGACGAGGGCGCGGTCTGGGAAGCCATCCTGGACAACTCCGTCGCCGAGCTCGGCGAGATTGTCTGGATCGTCGACCTCAACCGCCAATCACTCGACCGCGTGGTGCCGAACATCGCGGCCGGACGGCTGGAGGCAATGTTCTCGGGCGCCGGATGGCAAGTGATCAATGTGAAGTTCGGTGCCCAGCTTGAGTCATTGTTCGACCACAGCGGTGGGGCCGCGCTGCGCACCCGCATCCTCGAGATGCCCAACCCCGAGTACCAGCGTCTGCTGCGCTGCTCAGCCGAAGAGCTACGGGAGAGGCTGCCCGGCAACGGAATAGGTGCCGAGCAGATCTCGACGCTGATCCGCGACCTGGATGAGAACACGTTGCTGGCCGCGATCCGCAATCTGGGCGGCCACGACCTCGGCGCACTGCGCGCCGCCTACGCCCAGATCGATGACACCCGCCCGACGGTGATCATCGCCTACACCATCAAGGGCCACCGACTGCCCACCCAGGGCCATCCCCAGAATCATTCGTCACTACTCACCGTCGAGCAGTACCAGCAGTTCGCCACGGAACTCGGTATGGACCCGACCAGTCCTTGGCAGTGTTTCGCCAGCGATAGTGCGCCCGGAGCGCTCTGCGCCACGACTGCCGAGAGGCTGCGGCGCGAGCCGGTGGCACTGTCGACTCCGCCTGCCGTTCCCGTCGACACCGGTCGTACCCCCTCGGGCACATCGTCTACCCAGGCGGCTCTGGGCCGGGTTCTGCTCGACCTGAGCCGTCAGGCTCCGGACGCGGCCAAGCGTGTGGTCACCGTGAGCCCCGACGTCAGCTCAACGACCAACCTGGCCGGTTGGCTCAACAAGGTTGGCGTGTGGTCGCCGAACGAACGTCGAAACTGGTTCGACGACGACCCCGAGACGATCATGCACTGGCGGGAGAGACCGACCGGACAGCACATGGAACTCGGTATCGCCGAGACCAATCTTGTCGGCCTGATCGGTGAGCTCGGCGCGACGTGGAGCCGGTGGGGCGAACCCCTCTTTCCGATCGGAGTGGTCTACGACCCATTCGTGGAACGTGCCTTGGAGCCGTGGTCCTACGGGATTTACGCAGGCGGACAGTCGATTCTGGTCGGGACCCCCTCCGGTGTGTCACTCGCGGCCGAGGGCGGCGCACATCAGTCCATCAAGACACCGTCGATCGGCCTTGAGCAACCCGGTTGCATCAGTTACGAGCCGGCATTTGCCATCGATGTCGAGTGGACCTTGCTGTCATGCATCGGCCAGTTGGGTCGGCCGGACGGCTCGTCGTCGTATGTGCGGCTTTCCACGCGGCCCGTGGACCAGACTTTGGCATCAGTTCCCGACGACGCCGCCGCCCGAGAACGCCGCAGAAAACAAGTGGTCGCCGGTGCGTACATCCTGCGACGAGCCGGTGGCACACCGCAGGTCGCTGTGGTCGCAATGGGAGCGATGATCACCGAGTCCCTGCGGGCGGCGGATCGGCTCGCCGAGCAGGGCATCGATACCGACGTCATCTGCGTGACGAGTCCCGGCCTGCTGTTCGACGCATTACAAGCTCGCCGCGGGCTTTCCGAGAGCCCGAGCTGGATCCTCGACCAGGTCTTCCCGGCCGAGCGAGCGGCCCCGATGGTGACCGTGCTCGACGGACACCCACATACGTTGGCGTTTCTCACCGGTATCAACAATGTGGCGGGAGCCGCTCTGGGAGTGAGTCGATTCGGACAGGTCGGCTCGCTCGACGATGTCTACCGGTACCACGGCATCGACACCGACAGCATCGTCAGCGCAGCACTCGACCTGGCCGAACGGAGCGTGAAATGACTTCCGCCACAAGCATGACCAATGTGGAACTGCCCGCTCTTGGCGAGGCGGTCACCGAGGCCACCATCACCCGGTGGCTCAAAGCAGTAGGCGATGAAGTGCAGCCTGACGAACCCCTGCTCGAGGTCGCCACCGACAAGGTCGATACCGAAGTCTGCTCTCCCGCAGCCGGGATCCTGACTCAGATCATCGAACCGGAGGACTCCGTGGTCGAGATCGGCGCGGTCATCGCGGTGATCAGCGCTACCGACGCAGCGCCCACCGAGGAAACGGCCCACGAGCCAGAGAGCGTTCCAGAGGTCGCCGAGCCGGAACCTGAACCGGCTGAATCAGCAACGGAGCGTGTCGAGAAGCTCTCGCGGATCCGGCGCACGATTGCTCAGCGCATGCTGACATCGCTGCAGACATCGGCACAGTTGACGACGGTGGTCGAAGTCGACCTGACCAATGTCGCGGTGGTGCGCAACCGCAACAAAGCCGAATTCGAGGGCAGGACCGGCCAGAAGCTGTCCTATCTGCCGTTTGTCGTTGGCGCTGCCGTGGAAGGCCTTGCGGCACACCCGGTGATCAACGCTTCGTTGAACGCCGACTGCACCGAGGTCACCTATCACAGTGCCGTCCATCTAGGTGTTGCAGTCGATAGTGACAAGGGTCTGATGGTGCCGGTGATCCGCGACGCCGAGTCAATGACGTTGGCCGGCTTGGCAGCGGCCATCGCGGCATCGGCCCTGGCGGTGAGATCGGGGACGGTACGGCCTGACGATCTGTCGGGAGGTACTTTCACGATCACCAACACCGGAAGCCGCGGTGCGCTGTTCGACACCCCCATCATCAATCAACCCCAATCAGCCATCCTGGGTGTCGGGACAGTGGTCGAACGACTGGTTCCTGGGCGCGACGAGCTTGGCAACCTCGTGGTGAAGACGAGTTCGATGGCCTACCTTTCGCTGTCCTACGACCATCGGATCATCGACGGCGCCGACGCCGCACGCTATCTCGGCACCGTGCGCCATCGCCTGGAGCGCGGCTTCGACGATGCGGACCTTCGATGACAAAAGAACCGCGAAAAGCGGGACGACCTACAAATATCAACTCGCACATGCTTACTGAAACTGGCCGCATGCTCTCGTTCGTGGCTCGATGGGCACCATTCGATCACGGCGACGAGTACATCTTGCCGGAGTTCGGCATCGCACCATCGACCTTCTATCGTCGCGTGCTGGCGCTCGTACAGGAAGCACCACCGCAGGCGATGCGCGGATCCGATCGAGAACGGGTCATCGGAATCTGTTCGGCGAAACTCGCCGCTCTCGGTCATTCCGACCAAGCTCGCGCGACCGATCACGCGCAGAGCTCTTGACCACCGAGGCCGAATGCCCTCTCGTGCGTAGGGCCGCATCGTGCTGAACACGATCGACCGCACCGGGAAGGTGCTCGATCTCTTCACGGCTGAGACACCAGAGTGGGGCGTGACGGCGGTGGCCGCGAGACTACACCTGCCGAAGTCGACGACCTTCGACATCATGTCCAGTCTCGCGGCGATTGGTCTGTTGCAACAGACTTCAGGCGACCGCTATCGACTCGGCTGGCGCGTTCTGCTCATCAGTCGTCGGCTCATGAGTTCCAGCTGTTTCAACGCCCATACAACTCGCCATGTGGCAGCGCTCGCCCACCAGCTCTCAGGTGTGGTGACCGTAGGCGCTTGGGATGGTCGAGGCGTTGTCTGCATCGCCAACGCATCCGCAGATCGGACGGATCCGATAGTTACTCGCGGAGTTCACATTTCCGGTCACACTTCGGCACTCGGGAAGCTGCTCATGGCGCAGCAACCTTGGCCCACGGTTGAAGAACTCATCGCCCGCAACGGATTGCCGAGGCTCACGGAGAACTCGGTGGTTGACGTGAATATCCTTCATGCGCAGCTCATCTGCGCCCGACGCGACGACGTCGCAATAGAGCACGGTGAAACCATCCCGGACCAGTCATGTGTTGCCGTAGGCATCCATCAGCGTGACCATCGGGCGATTGCGGCATTGTCGATCAGCGCACCAACGGAACGGCTTCTGAACCGCAGAGAAGAGTACATTCGCATCGCCAGGCGGACAGCGCGTAGCCTCGTCGAGAACGCAGTTCCGCCGCACTGAACCGTCAACGTCGTCTGACCAATCCCGTTGTGCGCGAGCGATCCGCGAGCCCGCCTGTCAGCAAGGCATGGTGGCTCTCGCGGCGCACGGTCTAGCGGTGTGGGTCGGCCGGGCGAATGAAGTTGCCAGCTCCCTCGGAGCCGTTGACCGCGTCACCGTGGCCGACGATAGATCGTCGCTACGCGCCACGCTGGTTCCGGCGACGTCAGTTCCATGAGTGAAGGACATCGCACCCATCCCTACCGCTGCCGCCACACCCAACACCGCTGACAGCATCTTGAGGTTTCCGGTGACGCATCCAATTGTGCTGGCTCCCATGGTGTTCTCCCATCGAACGTGACGGCCCGCCGATATACCCGAGGGCCGATGACAGTGACAGGAACCACATTGCCTGCGAGACGTGATGCACGTCATTGACTGTCCGGCTATTTCGGATCGGCCTCTTCTCCGTGGTGTTGATCGTGAATTTCGGAGTCGTCAGGGTGTGGTTGGATGCCCAGGTGCATTGCCTGGGAGGCTGAACCGGCGTCGGCAAGCGGGAATGCCGCCGAGCTGGTGACCTAGCAAGGCCCGTAGGAGGCCGATGGCCGCGGAGAGCTGCGACGGTGAAGCTGATTTGGTCGATGAGCAGCGCGGCGTGATAGCCAGGGTGGTCATAGCCGGTGGTCCGTGGCTGCGCGACAAGTCGAGCAGCGATAGAGTACCGTCGCTGTCCCGCAGGGCTTCTCGCGCGCTCAGGCTGTCCGATTGCCTTGACCTCGGTGACGCTCACCCAGAATCCCTCGTTGGTCCGGTTGTTGGTGAACCAGGTTCCATCGTTGAGCGCCTCAACCGCCCAGCTGTTGACGACATAGGTCTGGTCGTAGCGGATCAGGTGCGGTGGTCGATCACGCCCAGGTCGGCGGCCAGGTAGGCGAAGGTGCCGCTCTCGTTGAGCGACACCGAGTTTGCGATGTTGCCCGGCTGACCAGCGGCGGATTGACGAACTGCACGGTGCAACTGACGTGACCGCTGTCGATGCCGCACAGCGTGCGCCCCAACTCGGTTCTGATGTAGGCGATCCCGTTTGGCCCCGTCCGCAGGGTCTCGTCTACGGCGGCAGTAGCCGGGGCGCCGCGTACTCCTCACGTTGCAGCGCCATCGAATACCGATCGGCAGCCCCGAAACCCCGGCCGGGGCTGCCGATCGCACCGTTGCGACCCGATGGGGAGTTCGGGTCGCAACGATGAGTCATGGTTCCGGGGAAACTACGGCGCTAGTTCACCCGCTCGGTCGGGCTGTCGGTGTTGTGCAGATACCACAGACCGTCGTCGTGCTGCATGCAATGCCAGTACTTGAGGAACGCGTCGTCATCGATGTTCTCAAGGCGCTGATCGGGTCCGTCCTTGATGCACGACGCCTCCGTCGGCCAGCTGCGCGGGATACCGTTGGCGTCCCGCACGACCACGTCGTCGGCGTGCGCGATGCCGGCGGTGGCCATCACGGCGCCCAGCGCCAGCGCTGCGGCCACGGCAAACTTCTTCAGCACGGGGTTGTCCTCACACTCGGGGCCGGGGCCGAACAGTCCCGCGCAAACCGAGTGGAACCTAGCGGGAGAACGTCGAGTTCGCTTCCGGAAAACTCACAGGCTGTTGAGAAATCACCGGCGGGCGACCCCTACGGGGAAGATCCGCTGCTGCCTTTACTGTGCGTGCCGTCGGTATTGGCTGGGGGTCAATCCGACCCGGCTTTTAAACGTGGTCGCGAAGTGACTGGGTGTCGAAAATCCTATGGCTGTGGTGATCTCAGTAACACTCAACGTTGAGGTAGCCAGCAGGTGTTTTGCGCGCGAGATGCGTTGGTCGATGACGTATTGGTGTGGGGTGGTGTGAAACGCTTCGTTGAAGGCTGCGGCGAACCGGTTGATAGGCATGCGGGCGATATCAGCAAGTTCCTGCAGACTGATATGTACGTCGAGACTGTCTTCGAGGTATTCGCGCAGCAGAGACTGCATGTTGGCGCTGAGGGTCTTGGGTGCCTGCTCGACATCGACCGCGGCGGCGGGGATGTAGCGATCTCTGAGGTGCAGACGCACCGTCTCGTTCAACGAGTCTTGTAGCAGCCGAGCACCCACGTCGCTGCGGTCCCGCAGGCCATACATGCGTTGCACCAACTCAAACAGCAGGTGATCGCGCCCTACCGCCGGCACCAGGGGGTACGCCCCTAGCGCAGCAGTGGGAATTGTGAGTTGGCAGTAGTCGGCCACCGTGTTGCCGCGAGCAAGCGCAGCGCCTCGGTGTTCAGCAGGAAGTATCCAGACACTGCCCGCTTGTGGTGTCTCGACTCGGCGTGTGCCCATACTTTCGACGTCGTATTCCTTGGCGAGGACACGTCCGCCGCGGTAGACCATGATGGTGTGGGCGGGTTGCAGAAATTCGCAGTCCGCCGATCCATCGAGGTGCTGGCTGACATACTCGAAATCGACATTCATAGCTCTGGACGCTCTCCTGCCGCATTGAAGGGCTCAAGTATTCGAGTACCTCGTAGCTGCGCCGGAGGTACGGCATCAGTCCATATTCGACCCGTTCGCTGCACATTAGCAATGTGACAAGGCGGCGGCTGTGGGGTTTTTGATAGGCGAGCGGTTTTCGAAGGTGCTCTTTGCTGCCGGGTCACTAACTTGGTCGCCAGGGGGCGGCATGCACCTCTGCATTACAGGGTCCAGCGGGGCATCCAGGCGCGCCGATACCCAATAGCGTCGCCGGCCGCGACCGCGGACGCCAGCATCAGTTTGAGCAGGAGGACATTTTCCATGGCTAACCACGGCAACTACAACCCAGAGAAGGTCAGCTTCGACTCGCACGGAGAGCCCATCGCGGGGGTGCTGTACCGCCCGAACGGCGATGGACCATTTCCGGCCGTCGTGATCCTGGGGCCCTACTCGTTCGAAAAGGAACAGGCTCCGACCCATTACGCCACCCGTCTGGCCGATGAAGGCTATGCCGCGCTGGCGTTCGATCCACGCACCGTCGGGGAAAGCAGCGGCACGCCGCGGCGCCTGGAGAACCCCAAGATGAAGAACGAGGATGCGGTCGCCGCTCTGGACTACATCGTCGGCCGCGGCGACATCGATTCGGACCGTGTGTACGGGCTCGGGGTATGTCAGGGCGGTCCGGAGTGGCTCGACATCGCGTCCTACGACGACCGCGTGTGCGCGGTAGCAGCAGTCACCGGCTACTACCGCGACCATGAAACCGACCTGTTCATGATCGCCGCCGGTGTCAGCGAGAACCCGTTTGACCCCGCCACCGCACCCACGACCGAACAACTCGAGGCTCTTCTGGCCGCCCGACTTGAGCGTGCCCGCCAGGCCAAGGCGCTCTACGAGGAAACCGGTGAGGTCGTTTACCAGCCGCTCGTTTCGCCCGACCTCGGCGATCCGATCAAGGGTTCGGATGCTGGTCTGCCCGGGCCGCTGGTGTGGAGCTGGTATGGCTCATGGACGCTCAAAGGCTGGGAGAACCGCTACGCGATCATGAGCGACCTCGACCACTTCGACTACACCACCGTGCCCGGCGTAGCCAAACTGCAAAAGCCGGCACTGCTCGTACACTCCGACTCCTGCATGAATCCTGCCGCCGCGCGGCGGCACTTCGAGTCCATTCCGACGTCAGACAAGAAGCTGATCTGGGAGAACGGGACCAATCACTTCCAGTACTACGACCAGCCCGACATTGTCGACCGCACCGTCGGTCACGTGGCCGACTGGTTCGAGAAGCACACTTAACCTGCCGGTTGAGCCGGACCCACTGAGGCTGGTCTGGCTCAGCCCCTGGTCGGGCCTCATACCGTCCCGCCCGGCGCCATTTTGATTCCGCCGGATGGAGGCCCGGCGTCAAGCGCCTCGCGGATCAGCCCAAGGAGACGGCCTCGCACTCTGTGGTCCTGGAGATGTGGCGGGCTCTAGATGAGCATCGCGACTGCCTGCGCCGCGTATGAGAAGGCCCGGCGCCGAATCTGGTTGCGGGGACTTCTCGTAGACCGGGTGGTCAGCCGATCTGGCAGACCCATCCGCCGTCGCTGTCGGACACGTACACGCCGGGGGCGCCCATGCCGGTGGTGCAAGCCGAGCCGCCCGGGTCGTCGTCGCGCTGCTCGGTCGGCGCCGAGGTGTTACCGTCCCCACCGTTCTCGCCCGGATCCGTACCGGCTCCGTGATTCGGGTTGGTGCAGATGGTGCCCTCGCACGGCACGTCCGATCCGTCGCCGTTCGGGTTCGGCATCACAGCGCCGCCGTTCTCCGATGGGTCCTCTCCTGCACCGTGATTCGGGTTGGTGCAGATCGTGCCCTGGTCCGGACCGGTACAGCTCGGCTGGTTGTTGTTGCCACCGGGTGCGGGGGCGGAAGGCTTGGGCGTCACCGTGACGGTGCGGGTCGGTGCCTTACTCGAGGCGGGCGCAGGTGCGTCCTCGGGGGCCCCGCACGCTGCGGCCACCAGAGTGAGCGCAGCTAGCGCCGAGGCGAGGCGGATTGTGCGGGTTCGCATCTGGTTCCTAGTTCGTCTGTGGTGATGATTGCCGGCGTTCCTTCAGTGGCGCGCAGTTGGGCGCTGAACGCAAAATCCGGTTACCGAAATGGGATCAAAACGGCAACCGGATCGCACGCCTACGACGCCTATTCGTGTGACGCGTGCCCAGGATACGAATCGCTCCTTGCGGACGCTTTCGAAAAATCCGACCACTTGCCGATAACCTCCAGTTCTCGGTGTCACTGGTGGTGAATTCCAACCTGGTCGTGGTGCGCGATCGCAAGGCGGTGCCGAACCGCGAGCCGCTCAAGCGGGTTCCCGGATGACCTTCATCCGCCAGAGCCGGTCCTGCACCACGCCTGCGCGTATCGACTGGTCTCAGTAATGTTGCCGGTTCCGATGCACGTGCACCTGACGCGCATCGCCGTACTCGATTGCGGGTGTCAATGAGACCCCAAGACTGACGCATACCGACCCCAGAAGAGTGCGACCGCCACGCCGTATGCCACAGGTGCCGCGCCGCGCTCGTGCACCGCGATGGCTGGGAGCCGCACGAAACTGCTCGTTCGGCATCCAGGCCGCGCGTCGACGTCGCCTAATTCGTAGGACGCACAGCAACGGTATCCGGAGGGCCCCGTGTGGCGTTGTCGGAAAACACATGCCGGAGTTGCGAAAAACTCCGATGGGTTTTGTCAGGCTTCAGCAGTATTGGCGGTAGGCGGTCGGAGTGACGCCCACCCTCGACCGGAAGGTCGTTGCGAAGTGGCTCGGGGTGGAGAAGCCGACCGCATGGGCGATTTCGGTGATGGGCTTGGTGGTGCAGGTCAGCAACATCTTTGCGCGCCGGATTCGACGGTCGACCAAGTACTGGTGGGGGGTAGTTCGAAACGTCAGCTTGAATCGGGCGGTCAACTCGGTGACTGAGAGCTCTAGGTGCTTTGCCAAGCACGACAGAGTGATGTCGGCGTCCAGATTGTCTTCGAGGTATTCGACAACCTTGGCCCGCGTCGCGTGGTCCCAGGCGGTCGGTGACCGGACGGCGGCGGACGTTAGGCCCGGGGCGGTGAGCGTTGTCAGGAACTGCAGGCGTACTGCATCTGCCAATGACTCGCACAACATCTGCTCCAACGGGTCGGAGCTGGTCGCTGCTCGGAACATCCGTTGGGTCAGATGTAGCGCCAGAAGGTCGCGATGCTGCACCGTCGCCGCAACGTCGCGATCCTCGAAGTCCGTAGTGGAAATGCGGATCTCGCAGAATTGAACGGAGGTTCCTTGTGCTAGTGCGGCGTAGCGCTGTTGGGCGGGGATCAGCCAGACGTCGCCGATGCGGGGCAGCGCTGGTCCGCTCGGGCCGCGTTCGAATTCGACTTCCATCGTCGTGAGGTCGCCTGCGCGGTGCACTACCAGGACGTGATCAGGGCTGTTGAACTGCCAGTCGGTCGGCGTGTTGACAGCCTCAGCGGCGAACATGAACTGCATGCCGTTGGACTGCCAGTGTGTCCGGGCTAGAAAGGCCCGTGCAGCTGCATCCTCGGCCGCAGCCGCCTCGGGCGCCGCGTTCCTGCGGCTTGGGTTCACCATTGGCTGCACGGTCGCACGTTCTTCCGGTCGGCAAAAGTACACGTCCCATCCTGAGGCAGGCGGCACTTGCTTTCCATTCGACACAGCACACCACAATGCAGAATCGCGAGACGTTGCTCGCACTCCTGACTCACTGCCTGGCTCACCATCGCTGACCTCCGCGGGATCCTCGACCGGCCCGTCGGGATTCTCAGTGACCGGCTGGCCGGGTCTGATTGCTGGTTCTAGGGCGGGGGTGGGCCACGCGGAAGGAGTCGGTGCCGGTTTCGATGATGTTGCCGCCGAAGGTGAGTCGGTCGACGATGGCTGCGCACAACCGCGGGTCGGATAACGTTTTGGTCCACCCGGACAGACTTTCGTTGGAGACGATCCGACCGAGGCCTTCTCTTCGCGTTCGGTGAGGACCTGGAACGGCAGCTCGGCGCCGCGACGATCGAGTTCCATGTAGCCCAGCTCGTCAATACAGAGCAGATCAACTCGGCCGTAGCGAGCGACGGTCTTGGACAGCTATCCGGATTCCTCTGCACCCCAATATGTCTGACCACCAGCGTCGATCCGTTCCGGTGCCCACGAAACCGCGAGATTCCCTTCTGGTCTGCTGGATTGACTGGTGCAGAGCCCTTCGCCGTCGCTAACCGTCACTCGGTGCTGCGGCACCGTCGCTCAGGGACCGCTGCAGGCGACGCATTCTCGCAAGCCACCCGTCATAGTCCGCGGCCTTGCCGCGGAACATACCCAGAACCTCTTGGTGGGGTAGAACCATGAATCGCTCCGCGCGTACGGCGCCGATCGTCTCCGCCGCGACCTCCGCTGCGCTGATGACGCTGCCGGACTTGATGATCGACTGTGCGCCGATCCGGCGCGACAGGCCTGGGGAGGACCGCACTGCGGTGAGAAGGGGCGTGTCGACTCCGAGCGGACACACACAGCTCACGCCTATTCCCTCCTCGCCGTGGGTGATTGCAAGCCATTCAGCGAATCCGATCGCGGCGTGTTTGGTGACCGCGTACCCCGCCGCGCCCAATTGCGTCAGCAGGCCGGCCGCGGAGGCGACCGACACGAAGTAACCGCTGCCGCGGCTGCGCCATCCCGGTAACAGCAGCCTGGCGGCATTGACATGAGCGCGCAGGTTGATCGCAAGGACCTTGTCCCAGTCGGCGGATTCGCCGAGGCCCGCAGCTCCCATGATGCCGGCATTGGCGACGAAGATGTCCACGGGCCCGAAGTGCCGTTCGGCCTCAGCGATCAAGCTTGTGACGCCGTCAACGGTGGATGCATCCGCCCGGATGCTCGTCGCCGCGTCACCGACGCTCCCGGCCGCTTCGGCAGCGTCACGCTCGTCGAGGTCGCCGATGACGACCTGTGCCCCATTCCTGGCGAGTTCGACCGCCAGTGCCCGGCCGATTCCTGATCCACCGCCGGTGACGACAGCAACCTTGTTCTCGATCTGCATTCTGATCCATCCGCGTCGGTTTGATGTGACCGCAGTGGCGATGTCGATTCAGCGGGGCAACACGGTGACTGGAATCTCGCCGGAGTGGTATCGCTGCCGCATCAGCTTCTTGTCGTACTTGCCGACACCGGTGCGCGCGATAGCGCCGACCACGGCCCACCGCTCAGGCAGCCACCATCGCTGTACGCGCTCCTCAAGCCAAGCCTTCAGATCTTCGACCCGCGCGGCGGAGCCGGGGCGCAAGGTCACCAATGCGAGTGGCCGCTCATCCCAACGGGTGTCAGGTACGCCGATCACGGCAGCTTCGATCACATCGGGATGACCGGCCAGAGTGGTTTCAAGGTGCACGGAGCTGATCCATTCGCCGCCGGATTTGATGACGTCTTTGGCTCGGTCGGTGAGCGTCAGGTATCCGTCTGCGCTGATGTGTCCGATGTCGCCCGTGTGGAGCCAGAGTTGTCCGTCCGAGTCGGTGGAGAAGCTCTCGGCGTCGATGCCGCCGTGGTAGCCGCCAGTGATCCAGGGACCACGCACCTGCACTTCGCCAACCGATCGGCCGTCGCGGGGCAGAACAGTTCCCGCCTCGTCAACGATGCGTCCTTTGGCGCCGAACAGGAATCGGCCTGTGCTGTTGAGCTTTCGCTGCTGATCGGTCGTGGCCGTGTTGCCTGGGACGTCGGCGATGGTCACGATGGGACTGGTTTCGGTCATGCCCCACGCTTGGACCAGCGGAACCGCGAATTCATCGCGATACGCGGTGACAAGGGACGCCGGAACCGCGGCGCCGCCACACAGCACTCGACGCAACGAGTCGATTCGATGACCGGGATTGTCGCGCAGCCACCGCAACATGTCGTTGAAAACCGTAGGGACACCGCCAGACAACGTGGCGCCGTGTTTCGCGATCATGTCGACGAGCGTGTCGGGCTTGAGGTGGCGGTCCGGCAGTATCAGTGTGGCGCCGGCCATCAGCGACGCATATGGAATGCCCCACGCGTTGACGTGAAACATCGGGACTATGGGAAGCACCCGGTCACGGGCGGAGATTCCCGCAACGTTCGCCGTGCAGACGGCAAGCGCGTGCAGGTAGACCGACCGATGACTGTAGACCACGCCTTTGGGATCCCCGGTGGTTCCGCTGGTGTAGCACATCGCCGCTGCGCTGTGTTCGTCGAGCACTGGCCACGCGAACGTGGTCGGCTGACTGTTCACGAGTTGCTCATAAGCGATCACGTTGGGCACCAGACGTGATACCTCGGCCAGCTGAGCGTCGGTCGGGTCACCAGCTATTACCAGCGCCGTCAGTTCCGGCATCAGCGGCAACGCTGGGAGCAACGTGTCGAGCAAACTGGCATCGACGATGACGATCTTGTCGCCGGCATCGGAGGCGATGTAGCCGAGTTGATGTGGTGTGAGGCGAATGTTGAGGGTGTGCAGGATCGCACCAGAACAGGGTGCGGCGAGGTATGCCTCGAGGTGCCGCTGGTTGTTCCACATGAAAGTCGCAACTCGGTCACCGGCAACGATTCCAAGACCAGCCAGTCCGTTGGCCAGTTGAGCTGCGCGCGTGGCAATCTCAGAGAAAGTGGCGGTTTGTGCAACGGTGTTCGGGCCCGCGTAGGTGAGGACCTCTGAATCGCCGAAGGTACCGTCAATTCCGTCTAGGATTGCCGTGAGCGTCAGCGGGACGTTCTGCATGGTGGCGCGGATGTCCATGAATGTGTTCTCTCCGATCGTCTGTGTCAATGGGCCTTAGGAAGAAGCCAGCGGTGCAACCGTGTCGGCGGTTCTGCGGATCACACGTGGAGAGAGCAGTCGCAGCTCCAGAAGGACCGACGAATCAATGCGCCGCAGCGGAGAGCCCGCACGATTCCGATACCACGGGAAGCCCTGAGATGGCCAAGTCACACCGGGACGTCAAACGTGCGTTGTGCATGCTGTTGGCCACATTGACTGCGGTGAAACCAAGTTCGAGCAGCATGGCAATGATGCAACCTTGTACCACCTCTGACTGCGCCACCGAGAACCGCGGCGCTGACGCGATGGGCGGCCGCAGGTACACGAGGACTCCGCCGCGCGCAGCGATACGCTGGTAGCACCGCTCAAATTCGACTCTGCATTCGCAGCCAGAGGCGAGTAGTGGTTCGCGGTGCACACACTCCTCTACGACATACACGTCTGGATCGATACCGGGTCCGGAGGCGCCGATGAACACCGTTTGTCGAGCGCCAGTCAGCTGGTCTTCAAAGTCGACTGTCTTGATCGTCCGACTCCCAAGCTGGTCTAGCCGATTCTGAACCAGCATCACCCGTTTACGACGTCCGTCACCATGGAACAGGCGGTGGTGTACGACGTTGTCGATGTGCACCATCGGCAAGCGATGGTTCTGAGCGAACACACTGACCGCGGGTTCCCGCAGTAGTTCGCCGTCCTCCCCTAGGAGGGCAGCGGTAAGTCCTACCGGTGGAAGCCCCGCTATGTCACAAAGATCCACCGTCGCCTCTGCGCTTCCCCGGCGCTTGAGCACCCCGCAGCCTGCAACCCTCACTGGGAGAACATGACCGGGCCGCACCAGATCACCTGGCCGGGAGCTGTCGCTTGCCAGAACGCGCGCAGTGCGGGCGCGGTCGGTCGCGCTGATGCCGGTACCGATACCGGATGCGGCGTCTACCGCGACGGCAAACGTGGGAGCTTCCACATTCGAGTCATCGTCGCGGGCCATGGTCGGCAGATCCAGTTCCTCTGCTCGACGTGCGGGCAGCGCCGCACAAATCAGCCCCGAGGTGAACCTCACCAACCATGCCGTCCAATGCGGCGTGGCATGAGCAGCCGCGATCACTACGTCGGCGACGACCTGGTCTTCAGTGCCGTTGACAACCAGAACCGGAGTCCCAGCGCGCAGAGCCGCACCGGCGCGCTCGATCGCCAGCCGAGACACACAGCTGTGCGCCGTCATGAGTCATGTCCGACCGCGAACGTTCGAAATCGGCTGTCGTGAAAGAGAAGCGGCGATGCGTCGAGGTCCGCCGCAGCGGCCTTGACTTCGAGAATGACCACATCATGGTCACCGGCGGAAACGGTCGTGGAGATCTCGCAGTCGAGTTGGGCCACCGCATCCGACAGGAGCACCGCGTCGGATTCGGTGGCGAACCAGGACACTCCGGCAAATCGATCCACATTCTTCGCCGCAATCTGCCGGCACGCGGCTTCTTGCCGCGATTCCAGGACGGAGACGCCGAGATGGCGTCCGTCAGCCAGATGCGGCCAGGTCGTCGACGTGTGCTGCACGCAGATCGACACCAACGCCGGATCGATGGATACCGGGGTGAACGAGGTGGCAACAATCCCGACCGGTTGTCCATCACGCAGTGCGCACACCGCCGCGACGCCAGTTGGATAACGACCGTAAAGCCTGCGCAGTTGCGCCATATCCCAGTCAGAGTTCCCGGTAGAAACGGGATCGAGGGTAGTCATCGCTTGCACTCCGTTCTCGTGGATGTCACGCGCCCCGGGCGCGGGCGTAGTCGGCAATAAGGGAGGTGACCGCGTCGAGGCACGCCTCCCCGATCCGTTCCGAGGCGCCTTCTGGGTCACCCAGAACCCCGTTGGCGGAGACTGCTCCGATTCCGTCTTGAAATGCCCGATCGAGTAGCTGCTGGTCCACCTTGCCGATGTAGCCTCGTGCGAACCGGTCGATGCGGACCTTCTGCGGGTGAAGGGCCAGCATCACCGACGTCTCTGCGATGTCAGCGTGCCCTCCCACGTTGGCGCCCAGAGATGCCACGCAGTCCGCCGCCCGCTGCCACGCGTTCAAGATGGCCTCGGTATCGGAGAAGACGATGACTGTCAGCGGCGCGAGTGCCACCGTGAGTCGCACCTCGAAGTCACGCATCACGGGATGGTTCCCGATATGCCCGGAGAACATGACGATTCGTTCGAAGCCATCCTTGGCGAGGTGCCGACAGTAGTCTTCGCACACCGATTCCAGCGTCGACGCGCGAAGCGACAGGGTGCCGGTGAATCCGAGGTGGTGCGGGGAATACCCCACCCGCACAGTCGGCAGAACCAGCGCGCCCCCGAGACGGCGCGCGACCCGCACCGCGAGCTCGTCAGCATGATCGGCATCCATCGACAGCGGTAGATGCCCACCATGCTGTTCGACCGCTCCCAACGGCAGAACTGCTGTGCGCGCTCCTTCCGAGATCGCCGCGCTGACCTCGGCGCTTGTCATGAACTCGATCCGAACCTCGTTCATCGATTCACCTACTTCGGACCGCCGCCGGCGAACCGCGCCTGGCGGGCAATCTCCCCCTGCTCATCGGCGTCGTACATCTCATCGACGAGGTCGCGGAAAGACGCGAGGATCGCCGAGCGCCGGATGGTGCCCTTGAGGGTCAACTCACCGTCCGCGGCCGACAGCAACCGTGGCAGGACGCGGAACTTCTTCAATTGCAGCGGCCTTGAGAGCTCAGAATTGACTTCGTCGATCCATGTGGCAAGCGCGACATCTCGGTCAGCCGTGGGCATCGCCCGTGCCTCCGCACTCACGCCGACCAGTACGGTCAGATACTTGCGCCCTTCACCGACGACAATCGCCTCGTCAATGAGTGGACTGGCCTTGAGTCGGAGCTCGATCGGCTGAGGGCTGACAGTTTTTCCGCCGCTGGTCTTGAGGACATCTTTGATTCTGCCGATGATCCGCACTTCCCCATCGGGGTCCATCTCCACCAGATCGCCTGTGCGATACCAGCCGTGGTCCATCGCAGCGGCCGTCGCCTCGGGGTCGTCGAGGTAACCGCTGAAGAGGCAGGGGCTGCGCAACTGCAGCTCCCCCTCTCCAGATACGCGCGCCTTCCACCGTGGGTCAGGCATGGCTTTCCCGATGGTTCCGGGTGGCGGGAATGCGCGATCCCACTGGGCAAGAACCGATCCGCAGGTCTCTGTCGTTCCGAAGAGCTCACGAAGGTCGAGTCCCCACATCTGCCACAACGCTGTCACCTCGGGAGACATGCTGCCCGAAGCCGTCCAGGTCACCCTGATGCGGTCCATGCCAACCTTTGCACGCAGGGGAATGAACACCCAACGGAGACAGATGTTGTACAGATAGTTGAAATACCAAGGCACGTCCCGATCTGTCCAGCGCACCTCGCTTACTCTGCGAGCAATCCGCATCGCTATCGCGTACCGCAGCCGGAAGGCGACGCCAGACTCCGAGAGCTTCTGCAACACCTCGCCGGCCAGCTTCTCATGCATCCGCGGTGGCCACAGGACCGCTGTCGGTCGCACGCCGACGAGCGCGTCCAGGCGTTGATCCATGGTGCAGTAAGTGATGACGAGGCGAGTCATGATCGGGGTGAATACTCCGATCAGCGCGGGTGCAACATGTGAGAGGCCCAGGAACGCGACGAGGTCGTGCCTGATCCTGCCGACCTCTGGGTACGACATGGCGAAGGCGAGCACCGAGTACTGCAAGGTGCGGTGCGTGTGGATCACACCTTTCGGCGCACCGGTAGAACCCGACGTGTAGAACAGGGCCGCGGGCTGGTCGATATCGCCCGCCTCAACCAGCGTCGCAAACAGCTCGGGTTCGGTCACCCCGCGGGATCGGCCGCGATGGCGCAGTTCTCCCCAGTGCACGGCCTGCACAGATTCCGCCAGGCCCTGCGGTTTGGTGTCGAACCCGATCGTCGCACGCAGTCGTGGCAGCTCGGCCGATACCGCGGCAACTTTCGCGACGTCTGCCGCGTTCTCCGCGAAAACGACTGTGGCCTCGGAACTCTCCAGTGCCTGTTTGACTTCGGCGGCCGAGCTCGTGGGGTACACGCCTACTGGAACACCGCCTCCACTGAGTATCGCGAGGGCGGCCACGACCCACTCGTGGCGGGTAGACGACACGATGGCCACCCGGTCGCCTGGCATGGCACCGAGATCATGTAAGCCCAGCGCGACCTCCCGCACCTGCTGGAGATATTCGCTCCACGTGGTCGGGCGGGCTGCCCCGTTGACCCAGCTGCAATACGCGATCACGTCGGGTTCACGCTCAGCACGGTCGCAGAGCATCTGAGCGAAAGTCCGATTCACGGCATCGAACCCCGTCAGGATGTCCAACACTGGCACCTCCGTATATCCCGTCGACGACGAGGTCGCTGCCCGCAGGTTTTGCATCTTCATAGTCAGCCCAGTTCCTCAGCCAAGTCGTAGAGTTCGGTCCCCGCGTAACGCTGCGTGACCTTCCACTTGCCATCGGTCACCTGGAAGACGCCGTAGTCAGGCGTCGCTGTGTTCGTCGGCGTGTAGTCGACAGGACCGGATGCTCCCTGGTAGTCGATCTTCTCGCCTTTCGCCAGTAGTTCCAGTCCTTCATCGAGCGTATAGACCGGCTTTCCACCAGGATCTGTTACTTTGTGCAAGTTTTCGGAGATCGCGACTCCGGTCGCTTGTCCCCCGGCCGCCATCGCCAGAACAGCCGAGACGATTGCGTCATAGCTCAAGCCGGCAGTTGGCTGTTCAGCAATCTCATTGCCTTTCTGCTCTCCGTACGCTTCGGTCAAAAGCTTCCGCATACCCGCAATGGCCGGGGAATCAGCGGCCATGGCGGACTGACCAAATGCGCCTTCGAGGTACTGAGCGCCTACCTCCTTGAGCAAGACCGGATACGACAGCTCGGCTATGAAAGACCACTTTCCGGGTAGCCCCAATCGCGCCCACTCGCGCAAGATCGGCACAGCCGGCTCAACAGAGCCGGCGAGGAAAACAACATCGGGCTCGGGCTCGAAGGCGCTGCGGACCTCTGGGAGATAAGAAGTTTGGCCACCGTTGAACGCGACCTTCGCCACGACCTTGCCGCCGAGCTTTGTGTAGAAGCTGTCGACCCAGTTGGACGTACTGCGCGCGGAGTCCACGTTCTCGTACAGGATGGACACGGTCTTGAAGCCTCGGTCCCAGAGGTTCTTCGCCACCGTCAAACCGTCGAAAGTGTCTGGCCCGACAGTGCGGAAGGTGTAGGGATTGGAGCGGGCGTCGAATTCCACCATGCCCGCGTAGGGCGATGCAATCACCACTTCGTTGCGCTCGGCCTGGTTGAGCGTCGCCATGAAGGTCGCCGATGTCGGACCGACGATAAACTGTGCGTTGTCGCTGTTGATGAGCTTGGTCACCGCACGGACTCCGTCCTCGGCGTTGAACTTCTCATCCTCGCTCACCACTTTGAGCTTGGTTCCGTTGATGCCGCCAAGCTTGTTGACGTGCTCCACAACCGCGCGGGTCATCGCATCGACCGGGCCACCCCATACCGCGGCTTCTCCGGACAACGGTGCGGCAACACCGATGACTGCCGCCCCGTCGCCGTCGCCGCAGCCCATCAGGGCTGCCCCGGAAGCAACGACGACGGCCATCACCGATAGCTTGCGCGCCGTAATCCCGACTGTGTCCATATCTCAAATCTCCTGTACCAGAACCAATTCAGGCGGTCGGAATCCGGGCGCCCAAGAATATTTCGGTGAAGTTCGGGTCGGCCAGCAGCTCCGGCCCGCTCGCCTCGTGTCGCATCTGACCCGAGTCCATCAGAAACACTCGCTCGCACAAGGGAAGAATCTGCTTCGGGTGCTCCTCGATAACCCAGAGCACGCCGGTCCCCCCGCGTTCGACGCGGCAGATCTGTTCGATGAGCGAATCGACGATCTGGGGAGCGAGACCCGTCGTGGGCTCGTCGAGGATCAACAGCTTTGGTCTCATCAGCAAGGACGAGGCAATCGCGAGCTGCTGGCGCTGACCACCCGAAAGGGTTCCCGCTCGTTGCTTGCGTCGCTCGGCAAGGATCGGAAAAGTGTCGAAGGCCTCGTCGAGGCGTTCGCGCGGCAGTCCCATCGCGCGGGTGACGACCTCGAGGTTGTCCTCTACTGACAATGCCCCAAAGACGTTGCGCAACTGCGGTGTATAGCCCAATCCGCGGCGTGCCCGGTCACGCGCAGGCAGCTGCTCGAGCCTCTCCCCGTCAAGTTTGACCGTCCCACCACGTGCATCGACTACGCCGGCGATGGTCTGGACGAGTGTCGTCTTACCCGCCCCGTTCGGGCCGATGATGGCGGTGATGGACCCGTGCCCGGCAGTGAGGGTGACGCCTCGGATGATGTTGTTGCGACCATAGCCACTGGTCAGACTGTCTACATCAAGCAGTGGCATGGCGCGCTCCCAGATAGGTATCGACAACGACAGGATTGCTGATGACCTGCGCCGGTGGACCATTCGCGATGACTCGGCCGTCGTACATGACATACAGCGCATCGGAAATCGCGTTGATGAACGACATGTTGTGCTCGATCACCAGTACCGTCATGTTCTCTGTGGTGCACAGATCCCGCACCGTCAACGACAGCCGATGCTGATCCTCAGGGTTGAGCCCAGACGACGGCTCATCCAGCATCAGCAACGACGGCGGCTCCATGAGCAGACGTGCGATCTGGAGCAAACGTCCTTGCCCGATCGACAAATCTCCTGCCCGAGTATTCGCCAGCTCGGTCAGCACCATCCGATCCAGCAACTCCCAGGCGCGGTCGATAAGCGCACGTTCCCCGACGGCCACGTCGCGTGGTGACGTGAAGAGGCGCCAGAGGCGCTCACCCGGCGCCGAACGGGCCGACGTCAGCAGATTCTGCAGAACTGACATGTCGGTGAAATCGGCAGTGTTCTGGAAAGTCCGCTTGAGTCCCATCCGCGCGAGCCGATGCGTCGGCATGCCCGTGATGTCACGGCCGTGGAACATCACCGCCCCTGCGTCAGGTCGGAGGAACCCGGAGATCGCGTTGAACAGCGTCGTTTTCCCGGAGCCGTTTGGTCCGATCAGGCCGGTAACCGCGCTGGGGCTGATCTTCATCGCCACACTGTCGAGGGCCCGTAACTGGCCGAAAGCTTTTACCAGCCCGACTACTTCGAGCGCCGGCTGCGTCGCCATCATCGACCTCCTGCCGCGACCGTGGCCAGCACAGGATGAGAGAGGTTCGCTGTGCCGGGTCTCGGATAGCTGGCCAATCGCGGCCGGAACAGACCCCCGGGCCAGAACAGCAGTATCACGATCAAGACGAGGCCCTGCAGGGCATCCTGCAGACTGGCCATTACTTCAGAGGTGAGAAAGTCCGCCTCAATATAGGTGAGCCCTTCCCGTAGGCCGAGAAGCACCACCGCACCGAGCACCGCACCCGCATTGCTGCCGATCCCCCCGATGATCAACGCGATGAAGACGGTGAAGGTGATGTTTACGTTGAAGAAGGACGGAGTCAATATCGACAGATACCAGACGTACATGACCCCAGCCAGGCCCATGAAGAACGACGCGAACACAAAGGCTTTGAGTTTGACCGTGTAGACGTTGACCCCCAGCGAGCGAGCAACGGCCTCGTTCTGGTTTACCGCAAGCAGACTTCGGCCGTACGCTGACCGCGTCACGCGACGGAAGACCAGGAAGCTAATTCCTAATACCACCAACACAAGTGCCGCGACGTACAACGACTGGGCTCGTCCCGGGATGCTGTCAAGATCCGGCACCGGCGCGTCCAGGAGGCCGCGCGCGCCATTGGCGATCGCCGGCTGGTTGATGAAGAGCTGACGTATCACCTCGGCCAACGCCAGGGCCACCACCGCCAGGTACTCCCCGCTAACCCTCAGCAGGCCGCATCCCACCAGCAGAGCGAGAAGTGCCGCGGTCAGGCCGCCTATGATGGTGCCGGCCCACCATGGCAGGCCCAGCCCGAGAATGTAGGTGTACGAGCCGGACTGGGCCGGCATCACAGCGAGCGCGTAGGAGTACGCTCCGATTCCGAAAAACGCTGCGACACCGAAATTGACCATGCCTCCAACACCGAACTGCAGGTTCAACGCCAGGGCCGCGACGGCGTAGATGCCCATCAGGATGGCCAGTCCACCGGCAATCAGCAGAGTGCTCACGCCACACGCTCCTTCGGACCGCTGAAGAGACCTTCAGGGCGGACAAAGACGACCAGGGCGATGACGGCGAAAACCACCATCTGGGTGTACTCGGAAGGAATCGCCAAGGTGGCCAGGCTCGATGTGAGCCCGACAACGACCGCCGCGACCATCACGCCGTAAATACTCCCGAGCCCACCGATGATCGCAGCGGCGGAGATGACCAGCACTTGATCCCAGCCGAGCTCGGGATAAATCCGCGCCGTGAGCGCGATCAGAGTTCCCGCCAGTGCCGCCAGTGCGCTGGCCACCGCCCAGGTGAGGTACTGCAGATGCGAGGTGTTAATCCCCCGAATCTGGGCAAGCGCCGGGTTGTTCGACATGGCTCGCAACGCCCTGCCGCTGTACGACTTGGCGAGCCAAAAGTGCAATGCCACGACGACCAAGGCAGCAGTGCCGATGACGGCGATCTGGTCGGCGCCCGCAACCGCGACCCCGCCGATGCTGATGGTCTTCTGCAACGGCACATCCAGCGTCTTCACGCCGAACCCGGTGAAGAGCTCGATCATCGCGTGCAGGAAGAAGGCGAGTCCCACGGACGCGATCATCGGAATGTAATGGGGGCGCTGGCGCATCGGCCAGAAGATCATTCTCGCGCTCACCAGCCCGACCACCGTCGTGACGACGATGGCCAGGACGCATGACACGATCCAGTGCAATCCGACCAACACGTTGAACCCGTATGCACTGAACCCGCTGAGCACGATGAGCTGTGGATGCGCGATGTTCAGGAAACCTTCGACGCGGCGTAGGAGTTCGAAGCCGACTGTCGCGAGCAACAGAACGGCGCCGCTGACCAATCCGGCGACAACGACGGTCAACACGACTGCGCCTTGGCCGCTGGAGCCCTCCTGCCACTCCACCGTTGCCGCAACTCTCGTGCGGCCGGGTCGTCGAAATAATCGGCAGCGGCCTTCAGCGTGCGTTGCAGGGACGCCTCATCGCGCACGTCGTCCGCAGCGTTGACGCTGCCCTTCAAGGCACCATAGAGCACCGGAGCCTTCGAGCCGGCGGCGCGCGCAGTTGCGACGGCCGCCGGGATCAGCTCCTCGGGACCGGAGAAGAGTTCGTCGGTGAGGCCGATGTCGAGAGCGTGCTGCGCGTCGAAAAGCTCACCCGACAAGAGGATTCGCCGGGTAACGCGCACACCGAGCACCCGGTTGGCTCGTTGGATCCCCTTGTCCGCCGGTAGCAGTCCGTGATTGATCTCCGGAAACCCGAACCGCGCGGAGGTGACGGCCAACGCACTGTCCGAAAAGAGTGCGACCTCCATACCACCGCCAACACAGTGCCCATTGATCGCGCTGACCACCGGACGCGGGTAGCGATCCATCGCCACGAGTAGTGCGTGGAATTCCCGCATTCGGATCTCGATCTCGCCGGCGAGCGCACCCTCCAGCTCCTTGATGTCGCCTCCACCGCTGAAGAACCGCTTTCCCTTACCGGTGAGGACGATCGGTGGTGCGTCCGGCCTGGCGCGGAGCTGCTCGAACAGGCCGGCAAGATCGTGGATGAGCTGGCGGTTCATCGCATTTGCCGGTGGCCTGTCCAACGCGACCACCAGAACACCATCGTGGTCAGCGGTGTCGAGGGTCGCGGACTGGCCGGTCGCGAGTGCGCTCATAGGTCACCTGGCTACGTTCGCCGGTTGCGCTCCCAGGACAGAGTGCGCTTCGCCGCGTGCGGACGGATACTCCGGCGGACGGCCTTCGCGGAAGGCCTGCCGGGCCTCGAAGTAGTCTGCACTCGCGAATCCGATGACCTCCAGCGCCGCGGAAAGCTCGTGCTGCGGAAGGGCATTGGTGAGCCATCCGGTGTTCAGGGACCGCTTTGTCCAGCGGATCGCCTGCTGCGAGCCCTGCGCAAGTTCGTCGGCGATCTCGAGGGCGCGATCCAGCACATTCTCCCTCGGTACAGCGAGACTCACCAAGCCGATTCGTTCCGCCTCGATGCCGGTCATGCTTGCCGAAGTCAACTGGTAGTACTTCGTCTTGGCCATCCCCACGAGCAACGGCCAGATGAGCGAGGAATGGTCGCCGGCGACCACGCCGACACGGGTGTGCCCGTCTCGAAGCAATGCATCCTCGGCGGCGACGCTGATGTCGGCCAGAAGCGCCATCGACAGACCCCAGCCCACTGCGGGACCGTTGATTGCCGAGATCAGAGGCTTGTCCATGTTGAGGAGGGCCGTGATACGTCTGCGCTCACCCTCCATGAGGGCCACCGCTTCGTCCAGCGTCGGCTCCGGCTGGCGTACATCCATGCCCGTGCAGAAGCCACGGCCGGCGCCCGTGATAACGGCAACCCGTGTTTCCGGGTCGCGGTCGACGTCTACCCAGATGTCCGACAGATGGTCGAACATCGGCATCGTCAAGGCATTGAGCCGGTCGGGCTTGTTGATCGTGATGAGCAGTACGCCATTGGGCCTGCGCTCGATCAGGACTTCCTCGGGGTAGCGGCTGAAGATGTCATCAGTGGCCAAGTTGCTCATCGTGTCTCTCCTACCGTGACAACACTCTTATGGGAATTGGACTGGGATTTGGACTCTTCGAACGCTTCGAGCTCCGCATAGTGAGCGGGTCGGGCCGTGCGGATGTCGGCCAAGATCGCGTCAGCGGGGCGCACCACAGCCCGTGGGTTCTTGAACCTGGGGATGACATATTTGCCGAAGAGCTCGATCGACTTCATCAGCTCTCTGTGTGGGAGTCCATCGATTCGCATGACGATGGCGTCTGCGCCAAGGTCGGCGAATCGCTGCACTTGTGCCGCACAGTCATCCGGGTCGCCCACGATGAATCCGGATGACTCCTCGAACATGTATCGCTCATCGTTGAAGTCGACGTTCCGCACCGCGCCCATGTACTGATAGTCGGCCGACAACTTGGACAGGCGCTGATACGCGTCAGTCGAAAGTGCGACCGTCTCTTTGAGATTCCGCGCCCACTTGAGGGCTTCGTCACGTGTCTCGGCACAGTGCATTCCGCCTCCGACGGCGACGAGCTTCTGGGCTTGCAGCGGATAGGTATGCGTGGCCGCCTCGAGGGCATCGTCGTAGATGCGCAACATGCTCTCGACAAACTCGAAGCCCAGGTAAAAGCCACCCACGATAGCCCCGATGCCGAGCTCGGCGGCCTTACGAACCGACTCCGGACTTCCGGCAGCCATCGAGATGGGGGGGTATGGCCGTTGAATCGCCTTGGGCACCAAGCTTCGCGGCGGGATCTTGTAGTGCTCGCCAACGTAGGAGAACACGTCATTGTGCAGGGCCCGCCGAATAACCTCCAGGCCCTCTATGAGCTGAGCCTTGTTCTCGCTTGGTTCAACTTCGAAGGCGCGCAGCGCAAGTGTCGTGTTCCCCCGCCCCACTCCGAGTTCCACTCGGCCGCTCGACAGGATGTCCTCGGTCGCCAACCGTTCGGCAACACGAAGGGCATGGTTGATGCGCGTGGGCAAGAGGGTGACCAAGTGCATGAATCGGATGCGCTTGGTCAGCGCCATCAAGTAGGGATAGATGACCTCAGGTGCGGAGGTTGTGGCCGTGCCGATCGCGACATGCTGCTCGGACGTTCCGAACGCGTCGAACCCCACCTCCTCCGCAAGTAGGACCTCGTCCACGAGCTCGCGGTAGCGGTGCTCATGGGTATGCCCCGGGACCGTCTCGCCTTCGCTCATGAAAATGAACCGCATATTCACACCACTTTCCACTAGGTGAACGCTTCTTAACGTAAGACGCGACGCCTTGGTTGTCAACGCAGAACTTCGATCGAGTTTTGAGTGCGTCCCGCGCTGCCGACTTAACCCAGTTCAACTGGCAGTATGCCGAGATTAGGCGGTGCGGACACGGTCCCGTCGGCCCAGGGCGCCCGATTGACCCTAGTTACGAGATATTAATGATCATTAATGTCGCTCTGCCCAGCCGTCCGGCCAGCGGAGGTGCAACGTGGCCTCAACCTCGTGCGCGCCCCTCGACCGCTCCCGAACTCGGCGGCGCCTGGCACCGTGGCTATCGTTGTTTGCCATGACCACTGACGCTGCCGCGCACGAGCCGTCCGCCGGCACTTCACGCCGGGATGTCTTGCTCAAGGTGGCCGCCGACCTGTTCTTGCGAAACTCCTACGACGGAGTGACCGTGGACATGATCTGCACAGCGGCGGGGATTTCCGGGCCGGGCCTCTACAACCACTTCGAGAACAAGCAGGCTCTCTTGATCGCCGTGGTGGAGAGTCCCTTGGCGGCTCTGCACCGGTTCGCCAGGGAAACGGCGGAGGCGGAGCCCGATCCGCGGGCGGCACTCGAGATCTTGGTCGACTTCCACATCAGGAGCGTGGTGACCTCAGCTCCGACGACGCTCGTCTTCATGAAGAACGAACACGCCTTACCGGACAAGGACCGGCGGCGAATCCGGCGCGAGATGAATCTCTATGCCGAGGAATGGATTTCCATCGTCGCAGCATTGCGGCCCGACCTGTCCGAGCCAGAGGTTCGGCTACTCACCCATACGGTGTTCTCAATGCTCAATTCCGTGGCGACTCTCAACAAGGGCCTGGACCACGAGTCCATCGTCAAGACGATGTCGACCGCAGCGATCAAGGCACTCACCTCACCCAGCGGCGAATGACATGTCGGCCAGCCAGGGCATGGACTCGGCGATCTTGCGGGTGCGCTGCGGGTGACGTCCGCCGCGAAAGACCTTTGAGCTAGGCGTTTCAGAAGGCGCGAAGGTTGTCCTTGAACAGCTGGTGCTCGTATTCGGTGCGGGTGAGCCCGCGCCGTTGCAGTTCGGGTACCAGGCCGTCGACAATCTCGATGACGTATTTCCGGGTCAGTCTCATGCCCGGCGCCGTGATGAGGAAGCCGTCGCCCCCGACCTCGGCCATCAATGCCTCAAGACGATCGGCCACGGTCGCGGGGGTGCCGACCAGCGCATCTTCCGTCGACAGGTACGCGGTGGTCAGTTCCCGCAGCGTCTTGCCGCTGCCACGTTGCAGGAAGGCCTCAAGGGAGCCGCGCTCCCCGTTGGTATGCAGGTCATCAGGCAGGGGCTCGTCGAAATCGAACTTCGTGAAATCGATCTCGACGATCGCGGAAAGGTGAGCGAGTGTCTTGTCGATGTAGTAGTCGCTGCTCACGATTCTGTCGAGCTTGGCGCGTGCCTCCTCATCTGTGTCAGCGACATGGGGTGTGATCAGGAACAGCACCTTGATGTCATCGGGGTTTCGTCCGTACCGGATGGCGCGGTTTCGGATGTCGTCGCGGTAGGCGATCATTCCGGCCGGGTCGGTCGCGGTTCCGACGACGGTGTCGGCGTACTTGGCAGCGAAATCCTTGCCCTGCGGAGACCCTCCGGCCTGTGCCAGCACAGGGTGTAGCTGGGGAGAAGGGACGGTGTTCAGTGGCCCTCGGCTGCGGTAGTACTGGCCTTCGAAATCTATGGTATGCACCTTTGTGTGATCCACGAAGGTGCCGGTCTCCCGGTCCCTGACCACTGCGTCGGGCTCCCACGAATCCCACAGTTGCCGAACCAGATCGACGTATTCATGGGCGCGTGCATAGCGCTCATCGTGTCGGGGCAGCTCGTCGAGTCCGAAGTTCTGCGCTGCTCGATCCTCGGCTGAGGTGACCATGTTCCAGCCGAGTCGCCCACCGGTGAGGTGGTCAAGGGTGCTGCACAGTCTGGCCAGTAGGTACGGCGGGTAGAAGGTCGAGGACAGGGTGACGACCAGCCCGAGGTTGTTGGTCACGTGCCCCAACAGCGGAATGAGCGGTGCCGGATCGTGTTTGGGCGAGTGCAGTGCGTGTTTGAGCTCGTGTTCATAGGTTCCGCCATAGGCGTCTGACACCATGAGTTTGTCTTCGAGCAGCAGATAGTCGAACTTCGCCCGTTCGAGATGCTGCGCCAACTCGATGTAGAAGCTGCCCGTCCAGTCCTGGCCACCCGTTGAACCCCAGCGGTCATTCCACGCATCAGTGCAGAAGTTGGCGAACCAGCCCAGGTGAAACTTGTTGGCGTTACTCACTTTTTAATCTCTCTTGGTGATGTTCACGCACGCGGCAGTGCAGCGAGCCGCTACGTGGAAGTGTCAGATGTGCATCGAAGCGCACATGGACGGTCGCGGGGTCGCCGATCAATCGCGTCCGTCGAGCAGTCCGAACTCAAGTGCAGATTGATGACTCGGTGCGAGCACAACATCTTCGGCGTCCCGCAGTGCGGTCTCACTGTCAGCCAGCGCGCCCAGTTCGGCGCTTCGGTCCTGGCCGCGACTGAACACGAAGTAGAGCAACGCTGAGACTGCCAAGCCCGACAGCCACGAAACATCGATTTCGCCTAGCCAGGCCCCGATCGGACCGGTGTAGAACGGCAACACCGCGAAGGGAATCATGGTGGCGAATCCTAGGAAGTAGGCGGCGATTCCACGCCACGCCCAGCGGCCGTACACCCCGCGCGGGCTGAACAGATCAGTAATGGCGTACTGCCCCCGTCGGACGAAGAAGAAGTCGGTGAGGTTGACCGCAGTCCAGGGCACCAACAGAAACAGCATCAGAGTCAACGCGTTGCTGGCGATGTTGATCACGTGATCGCCGAATGGCAATGCAACAACGACGTACACCCCGATAACGCCTGCGGTGATCGCGACACGCAGTCCCCGTGACGGGGTGATTCGCTTGACCAGGTCGACCCCGGTCAGGAACTGCAGCGTGACGCTGTAGGCGGCGGTCGCGATGCAGACGATAAGGGTGGCCGCCGAGGCCAACGCGAGAACCGCTCCGAATCCCGGGAACACCGCATTGCCCGCGCCGTGCAGCGCAGCCAACGCGTCTTCGGCGTGATAGTGCGCAGATAACCAGGCACCCACTGATATCAGCCAGAACGCCGAAACTCCCGAACCGACGTACACCGATGCAATCAATGATCGAGCCGGCGTCCGCACCGGCAGGTACCGCGTGTAGTCCGACACCACCGGCGACAACGCCATGTTGTAGGCCGCTGAGATCGCGAACACCGTGAAGAACGCGGACGCGACGTA
This sequence comes from Mycolicibacterium peregrinum, assembly GCF_001665785.1. Lineage (GTDB taxonomy): Bacteria > Actinomycetota > Actinomycetes > Mycobacteriales > Mycobacteriaceae > Mycobacterium > Mycobacterium peregrinum_A. The sequence continues at coordinate 453,916 of NZ_LZSO01000031.1, read as the reverse complement.
CCCCGTTGTACCCGGCTCCGGCGAGGTTCCTCCCGCCCGGCCCAGCACGATGGCCGCGGTGAACACGAACACCAACGGGACGGTGATGTAGAAGACGATCTGAGATATGCGATGCAGGTGATCGTGGCCGGCGACGGCGAATACGCCGCCCACGATGTTGACGATCAAGCCGACGATGACCGGGGACCATCCGAAGGTCTGGGCCAGGCCCTGCGCAGTCAAGATCGTGTACACCACACCGAACGCGAGATAGCAGGTGACCGACATCGCGACCACCACGATTACGCCGTAGAACCCGAACTGCGCCCGCGACTGCAGGATCTGAGGCAAGCCCAGGCGCGGCCCCTGCGTGGCATGGAAAGCCGTAAAGAACGTCCCGACAAGTAGTCCCAACGCGGACGCGGTGATCGACCACCCGACACTAAGACCCAACGCCGGGCCGGTGAACCCCAAAGCGATGGTGAAGAAGCTCCAATTGGCAATGAAAAACAGCGGGCTCACTCGCCACGCGGTGCCATGACGTTCGGCCGGTGTGACCCAGTCGATGGAGCGACTCTCGATTCTGTTGTGAGGTGCGGCTCCCCCTGCCGCAGTTAGCTCAGAATCCTCTCTGGGCGTTGATATCTCGGTGGACATGAGGAGTCATCCTGTAGCTAACAGGGCAGCAGACCTAGGGATAGAATCCACCAGATTGAATCGGGATCTACGCGCTGCCGTCAGCTACCGGCTCTCGCCGCTGCCGCACCTAGGTGGCCAGCCGCCGCACGATCTGACCGGCCCGGTGCAGCACGTCCAGCTGCGCCGGGTTGTACAGATCGGCCATCGCGTCATCGATGGCCTTCTCGACGAAGTTCGCACCGCGCGGCGCGTCGGCGCGGGCTTCAGTGAGCCCGGGATGGGCCTGCCGGACCGACACGATGTAGGGCGCCAGCCGCTCGGCGAGGTCCTGGCGGGTCGTCTCATCGGCGTCGGCAGCCAGAGTGTCCAGCTCCGACGCGGCCGGATCCTCGCGGGTGTCCCTGATCAGGTCGGCATAGATCTGTCGGCCGCGCGGGCCCAGCACCCGGCTCAGGACCACCACCAGTTTGCGATCCGCATCGGTCATCTTGGCGACGGCGTCCACGGGCGCGAACTCCGGCGACATATCCATGGGCGCGGAAGTCTCCAGCAGCTCGCCGAGCTCCTCGCGGGCCCGCTGCAACCGGTCGATGGTCGCCGCCAGCTCGGCATCCAGTTCCCGCAACGCCTGCTCGGGATGCTCGTCGGTGTCACCCAACGCCGCGATCTGCGGCAGCGAGAACCCCAGATCGACCAGCCGTTTGATGCGGACCAACCGGACCAGGTGCGCCACGCCATACTGCTTGTACCCATTTGACCGGCGTTCGGGCTCCGGGAGCAGGCCCACCTGGTGGTAATGGCGGACGGCTCGCAGGCTGGTGCCGGCCAGTTCGGCGATCTCCCGAGTACTCCACGCCACCTGTCCATCATGCCCATGCCCGGGACTTGACTGTGCCGTTACGTCCGAGTGTGCGATGGAGGCATGCCACCACCTGAGTTGCTCTCCGTCGATGATCTGTTCGCGCCGCCCGCCCGTGCGCAGGCATCGATCTCACCCGACGGCACCCTTATCGCTTACCTGGCGCCGTGGCGGGACCGCCTCAACATCTGGATCCAGGACGTGGACGACCTCGACGGCGAGCCGCGGCGCGTTACCGCCGACAGCACCCGCAGCATCATTCACTACGAGTGGACCAGGGACTCCCGCTGGCTGCTCTACCTACAGGACACCGGCGGCGACGAGAACTGGCATGTCTTCCGGGCCGACCCGCAGGACCCCGAGTCCGGTGGGGTCGATCTGACCCCGTTCCCGGGAGCGATGGCCGCCCACGAACTGCTCGGCGATCCGGCCAAGGCGATGGTGTACTCCAACAAGCGCACACCGACCCTGATGGACGCCTACGAGCTGGACATCGCCACCGGTGAACTCACCATGGTGGCGAAGAACCCCGGCAAGGGAGCAGGCTGGCGGGCCAGCAGCAACGGCGACTTGTTTTCCACCGCACTGACTTCCGATGGTGACGTGGAGCTGTTGCAGTGGGAGCCGCGGACCGAGACGCTGCGCTCTATTGTCACCTTCGACGGCCGTGACTACACGATGGGGCTGTACCCGATCACCGTCACCCCGGACGGCACCGGCATCTGGATCGGCTCCAACGACGGCACCGACCGGACCCGCATCGTGCGCGTCGACGTCATCACCGGCGAGCAGACCCACGTCGACAGTCATCCGGTCTACGACGTGGACACCCGGGCCAGCGTGTTCACCACACTGGCCGAACCGCTGATCTTGGACCGGCACACCGGCGATCTGCTCGGGGTGCGGTACCTGTTGGAGCGTCAGGTGATTCAGCCGCTGGACCCGCACTTCGCGGCGGTGCTGGCGAACCTGGAGAAGCTGTCCGATGGCGACGTGAACGCCCTGAGCTCCGACCTGACCGGCCGCCGCTGGGTGGTCAGCTTCACCCATGACCGCGAAGCCGGGACGACCTACCTCTACGACCACGACACCGGGGACAGCCGGCTGCTGTTCGGGTCTCATCCGCAGCTGGATCCCGAGATCCTGGCGGCGATGGAGCCCGTCACCATCCGCTCGCGCGACGGGCTGGATCTGCACGGGTATCTGACCCTGCCGGTCGGGGTGCTGCCGAAGGATCTGCCGATGGTGCTGCTGGTGCACGGCGGGCCCTGGACGCGGGACGGTTGGATGTTCACCCCGCCGGTGCAGCTGCTCGCCAACCGCGGATATGCGGTGTTGCAGGTCAACTTCCGCGGGTCGGCGGGCTTCGGCAAGGCCTTCACCAAGGCCGCGGTCGGTGAGTTCGCCGGCAAGATGCACGACGATCTGATCGACAGTGTGGACTGGGCCGTCGAGCAGGGGTATGCGGATCCGGAGCGGATCGCCATCTTCGGTGGCTCCTACGGCGGATACGCAACGCTGGTCGGCGTCACTTTCACTCCCGATGTGTTCGCTGCCGCAGTCGATTACGTCGGCATCTCTGATCTGAGCAACTTCATGCGGACGCTACCCGAGATCGCCCGCCCGCACCTGGCCAACAACTGGCACCTGTTCGTCGGCAACCCGGACGACCCGGACCAGTTGGCCGACATGCTGTCCCGTTCGCCGATCACGAAGGTCGATCAGATTCGCACGCCACTGCTGGTCATCCAGGGCGCCAACGATGTTCGCGTGGTCCAGGCCGAATCCGACAACCTGGTCAAGGCGTTGCGCGACCGCGGAGTCGAGGTGGAGTACATGATCAAACACGACGAGGGGCACGGATTCATCAACCCGGACAACGTGATCGACATGTACAAGACCGTCGACCGCTTCCTCGCCGAGCACCTCGGTGATGGACGGAAATCGTGACCAACGGACCGGGGCAAGGACATTCACCAACGTTGCTCGAACGGGTGGGCGGAGTGTCCGGGCTGGTGTACGCCAGCCTGCCCACGTTTGCCTATGTCATCGCGAACGTGATCGCCGGTCTGGACGCCGCGGTCGTGATATCCGTCAGCGTCAGCGTCGGTCTGATCGTGCTCCGGCTGTTGCGCAAGCAGCCTGTTCAGCCGGCGGTATCGGGACTACTCGGGGTCGTCGTCGCCGCGCTGATCGCCTACTACACCGGGTCCGCCGAAGACTACTTCCTGCCTGGAATCTGGCTCAGTCTGGCGATGGCGGCGGCGTTCGCCGTATCCCTCTTGGTGCGGCGCCCGTTGGTCGGAGTGATATGGAACCTGCTGCGTAGCGCCGGGCCCGATCGGTCATGGCGCGCCGACACCGTGGCGCTGCACGCGTTCGACGTCGCCACGCTGGCATTCGTGGCGTTGTTCTCCGCGCGATTCGTTGTGCAGCAATGGCTTTACGACGGCGGCTTCACCGGCTGGCTGGCCGTTGCCCGGATCGCCATGGGCTATCCACTGCTCGGCGCGGTGTCTGTGGTGGTGTACTGGGCAGTCCGCCGTGCGAACCGGCAGATCGGCTCAGACATCGACCGCCACAGCACAGGGACCGGTGCGAGCGACTCGCCCGAGGCCGCCGCTCGCGCCTAATGTGGTGCCGGGGCGGTTCCTGGCCAGTCGTGAGTAGTTGATTCTGGCGCAGTAGATTCCGATGCCGCCCAGGATTTGAACGGTGGATTGGTCCAGACGGTCGAGCGAGGTTGCCGTTGCACGATCGGGCCAAGGCGTGGATGTCGACGTTGCGCTAACGCATTGAGGTGCGGTGCCGCGGCGCAGCAAGTTCGGCGACGACGTGCATGTTGCCCAGATGGCAAGATTACTTGCCACCCTTGACCCCAGGCGGCCACCATCGTGGCGTGACCACACCACCGAACCCATTTGACGATCCCGCCCACGTCGCCATGTACGCCAAGCGCGCCGGGCAGATGGTGCCCGCTCTGGCCGACATTCACCGCCTGGTCGGCGTCCTCATCGAGGAACGCGCGCCGTCTGACGCGAGGGTGCTGGTGCTGGGAGCCGGCGGAGGACTGGAGACGAAGGCACTCGCGGAGACTCACCCAGGGTGGAACTTCGATGCGGTCGACCCATCGGCTGCGATGCTGGATCTCGCGGTGCAGACCCTCGGATCAGACGCGTCGCGGGTGACGATGCACAACGGATACATCGACGACGCACCGCTTGGCCTCTTCGACGCTGCGACCAGTCTGCTGACACTGCACTTCCTTACACCCGACGAACGACTGCGTACAGCGACCGAGGTACGGCGCCGGCTGACGCCCGGGGCCCCGTTCGTCGTGATGCATCTCAGCATTGCGCACCGCGATGAGGCTGAACGACAGACCTGGATAGACCGGCATGTGGCATACCTCGTCGCAACAGGCATCGATCCCGCGGATGCGCAGAAGGCTCGTGTTGCAATCGAATCCGGCGTCCCCGTCATGTCACCAGAGGAAGACCGCACCATCCTCGAGGAGGCCGGATTCAGCGACGTCGCAGACTTCTTCCTGGCGTTCAACTTCCGGGGATGGGTCGGCTACGCGTAGTCCACCCGGAGATCTGGCTAGCATCGCGATCTAGCTTTCCGGCCGGCTGTCAGTGTTGATCGACCGGGGTGTGAGCCCGGCTTTTCCGCGATGCGCTGGTTTCGCGAAGGTTGGCTGGGCCGTTGAGGTCGGCAGGCTGATCGGTCCCCGTTTGCGTCGGCGGGGCGCGCGGAGCAATGGCCGAGGCTAGGCAGAGGGTCTGATGCACGATGTCCATGTGCCCAGGCCTTACCCTCGTGGAACGCAATCATCACGAGGCTCAACCGCGCCATCACGCAAGTTCCACTGGCTGACCCACCCGCATAAGGACCCGGCTGCCCGAACGGGGCGCCTTCCGCCATAGTCGAGAGACACCCCGCCGAGAGTGCGAACGGGGGCCTATACGGTGACGGGCGCCTCGTGCGGAACCGGAATCTCGAAGGCATTCAGCACCGCCGAGGCGCCGAGATAGGTGCTGGCCAGATTGACCAGGTCGACGAGCCCCGCCCGTCCGAATGCGGCTTCGGCCGCGTAGTACAGCTCATCGCTGACTCGGTAGGTCGACACCAGTTCCTGTACGAACTGGGCGGCAATCAGCTCATCGCCACTGAGCCCGACCGGAGCCTGACCGCTGCCCAGCGAAACGATTGCCTCCTCCGGCAGGCCCGCGAGCCGGGCCACCTTCGAATGCGACCAGACCTCATACTCCGAACCCCAGAGCCCGCCGACCGACAGGATGACAACCTCTTTCACGCGGGCGGACAGCGTCGAAGATGCGAACGTGTTGCCCACGTCGAACAGCGCTCCGCCAATGACGGGGTTATACAGATAGGCGTTCAGCGGACCGATCAACTGCCCATCTGGTGTCACCAGCTCTATACCCGTCGCCTGCTGGATCGGTAATGCGAGGGCCTTGACCCGCGCCGCAAGCTCGAGCTGGGCCGGTGTGGCGGTATCCAGATCCAGCAACGGCAACCTGCCGCCCAACCCGTTCGGGCCGTCCGGTAACGCCGGCGTGGCGGGCGCCGGCGTCGGCAGCACCGCAGGCGCCGCCGGATTCGGTCCACGTACGTTGAAAGCGTTCAGTGTCGCCGAGACACCGAGGTAGGTACTCGCCAAAGTGACCATGTCGACGACACCGGCGCGACCGAACGCCGCCTCGGCCGCTTGGTACGTTGCCGTGCTCACCCGATAGGTCGAAATGAGCTCCTGCACGAACTGTGCAGCAACGAGTTCGTCTCCGGTCAGACCGACCGGAGGCTGACCACTGGCCAGCGACACGACGGCGTCCTCGGGCACACCCACCATGCGGGCGACGAGCTCATGAGCGTACAGCTCATAGGACGACCCCCACTTGCCTCCGACCGAGAGGATCACGATCTCCTTGACCCGAGGGGACAAGACCGACGAGGAGAACGTATTGCCGACGTTGAAGATCGCCTCACCGACAACCGGGTTGTACAGGTAAGCGTTCAGCGGGCCCAACAACAGCCCGTTGACATCCTCCAACTGAATTCCGGTCGCCTGCTGAATCGGCAGCCCCAGCCGCTTCATCAGTGCTGCCAGCGCCACCTGTGCGGGAGTGGCGGAGTTCAGGTCGATCAACGGCAACCGTCCGCCGAGTCCGCCGTTTCCGCCCAGACCACCACCGGCGCCGGCCAACGCACTCGCACCGTTGGCTCCATTTGAGCCGACGCGGCCGAACATGCTGCGTGTGCCGCCAACGCCACCGAGCCCCGCAAAACCGGCCGCACCGCCGAAGCCGCCGGTGCCACCGGCACCGGCACTGTCCGTGAGTTGGCCGCCGGCCAGCGTGACAACGGTGGCTCCTCCGGTGCCACCGAATCCACCGGTACCACCGATGCCGGCCGCACCACCGGAGCCGCCGTTGCCACCGTCACCGACGAACAGACCGGCGTTTCCGCCGGAACCACCGACACCCCCCGTGCCTCCGCTACCGCCGTCACCACCTGGACCACCGTCCTCTTCAACGCTCGACGCAGTCGTGCCGTGCGCTCCGGCACCACCAGCACCTCCAGCACCGCCATCCCCTCCTCGTCCACCCCAGCCGAACAGCAGACCGGCACGGCCACCGGAACCGCCATCACCACCGACTCCGCCGTTACCACCGCGGCCGTTGTTCACACCGGACTCGCCCGCAACTCCTGTGAGCCCGCTGCCACCGTCGCCGCCTCGGCCACCGTTACCGCCCAAGAGTCCAGCGTTGCCGCCGCGTCCTCCCCCTGCGCCGAGACCACCAGCACCACCATCACCGCCGTTGCCCCCCAACAACCCTCCTGCGCCGCCCCGTCCGCCGTCCACGCCCGCGACGGTGCTCGACCAACCGGCACCACCGTTGCCCAGCAGCCAGCCGCCGCCGACACCGTTCGGGTTGGCCTGTGTCCCCGCGGCTCCGTCACAGATCAGGCCGCAACGCCCACCAAACGCCGCCGACCACGGCACCGCCCCTCGTGCGGTCAACGATTCGTCGGCTGCTCGAGCCGCGCCGAACACGAAGGCAGGTGCGCCGGCAGGTGGCGTGATCGGTAGCGCTGGATCCGCCCCAGCCGATTCCGCTGCCGATTGCGAAGTCGTACGCGCAATGCTCAGCTCGACCAGCCCCTGCGGCGCAGACACTCTCGCCGCGGCGGGCTCTGCGCGCGAGACGTTGTCATCACTCTCATTACTGACCTCACGCTTGTCAACGCGCTTGTTGTCAACGCGCTTGTTGTCAACGCGCTTGCTGACACCCCGCTTCTTCTCAGCGCCCTTGTTGCCACTGCTCTTCTCGCTATCGTCAGCTGTTCGATCTCGGTCCGCGCGGTCACCGGTTGCCACGCTGCGGCGACCGCGACCGGTGTCGTCAGAACGGTCGCCACGATCGGTACCGGATGTTGGCCGCGACGAACCAGATTGGGATGAACCACGACCCGACGAACCACCCGACGAATCTGACCCACCCGACGACGAACCACCCGACGAATCTGACCCACCCGACGACGTGTCCGCCGCGGCGATGCCGTGCCCGGTTGTCAGGGCGAGGCCCATTCCCGCGGCGACCACACCGACACGCAGCCATTGACCCCAGGTTTCAGGTATCAGAAGCCAAGTTCTGGATGTCGACGCAAGCGGTCTGCTCGCCGGACTGCGAACCACCGAGGAGACCGCGTGATCTCCGCCGGGATGCTTACACGAGTGGCCGGATTGGTGCCCGTTCTGCGCGGAATCGCATTGATCCAGCTCACTCGTAGGCCCAGGATTCGTAGACATCGCTCTCAACTCCTTGATGGAACAACACCCGCATCGGAGTGTTGTGCGCGTCACAATTGACGGCTCTGCCGTTTATAGCCAACGGTTTCGGAGAGGGTCAAGGTCCTGCAGAGGTTACGAACGGGTACCGGTTGTGCCAGTCTCGGCATCGCTCGTCCGACCGAAACACCCCCACGTCCAGAGGATTCCAAATGAATCGAGCGACGACCCGATCAAGTGGAAGCGCGCGGAGGCGGACGGAAGAAGACGGCCAGCTGGACAAAGCTGCCGACAATTCCCAGTGTCGCCGCAATCGCCAGGGCCGCCCATCCATGCAACAGCGGCCACAAGGCGGTATCGCGAAACACCATATAGTCCAGGCTGAGTCGGCCGGCCCCAGTACCTGCCACAGACAAAGCGCCGACCGCGAGCACCAGGTTGTACTCCCACCCATCCTTGGTGACGAAGAATCCGTTGCCACGGTGGACGGTCCACGCCGCCACCACCATCAACGACACAAATCCGGCAGCCGCCAGCGGCATCAGGAATCCGACCGCCAGGCACACCCCGGCGGCGATCTCGGCGCCCGCGGCGACTCGCGCATGAAAAGCACCGGGCGACATGCCGATGCTGTCGAACCACCGGGCGGTGCCCGCAATGCCACCGGGGCCGAAGAGCTTGTTGCAGCCGTGCGCGGCCATCGTTAACCCGAGAACCGCCCGCAGTAGCAAGAGCGCCACCTCGTAGCCGGACACGTCACCAGAAATGGTCATATGCATGTCCTTTCACGCGGAACGCTGCTCGACGGAAGTCGGGACTGGCAGCTTCAGCGACGATGCCATCGACTCCAGTTCACGCTTGACTGCAGCCTCACCCTTGGCTCGATTCACAGCGGAAAGCAGCGCCAAGTCCTCGGATCGCAATGAGTCTCGCTGGGCTTCCATCTTTTTGACGATCCGGTTGAAACGCCGGTGCAATTGAGGCAGGCTCATCCCGAAACGCGGCAGCACCTCATCCTCAGGCGGTCCACCGAATGGCTGCCAGCGCAGCATGTATTGCACGATCCTCCGGTCGAACCAGTCCATAGTCACGCCTACCCTCCGTCGCTCGAAATCAATCCAGCGCATTGCACCAAAAGAACCAATTATGTTGGTAATTAAGATTTCACGGCTACGAAGACGAACAGTCAACAGGCCGGACGGGTAGGTCTGACACCATCACTCGGCCGAGGGGTTGCCCGCCTCCGGTCCCTCATCGATCGATTCGGCGCCAGGGGCCCGAGGCAAGGCGGTCCAGCGCATCGGGACATGGTGTGAACCCGGCTCCGGGACCGGAATCCACATGGATTGTCCCGTCAGCGGAGAACGACAGCTGCTGGGATACCAGCTGATCGAACCAGGGCACGTACTCCAGCCACACGTCATCCTGACGAAGCGTCGCCAGCAGCTGTGCCGACACATGCGGATACAGATGTGGCAGCATCGTGGCGCCGGATTCACGGACTTTCTCAGCGATGTGGAGCCAAGCCCAAAGTCCCCCGAGACGTTCGGGTTCTCCGACGATGTAGGGCACGCCGGCGCCGACGAGTTGGTCGACATCGGCCGGGGCGAACAAAGTCTCGCCGCTGGCGATGGGGATGGGGCACCGCTCCGCGAGATCGCGGTAACCGGCCATGTCACCGTGCGGTAGTGGATCCTCGATCCACTTGATTCCGAACGGCTCGAAACGTTCGGCGGCACGCAGCGCGGTTTCCGCGTTGTCCCAGCGTTGCAGAGCATCGACCATGATCACCGCATCCGCAGGAAGACAGTCTCGGACCGCATGAATCCGGTCCGCATCCTCGTCGAGGTCCGGCTTGCCGACCAGCATCTTCATTGCGCGGACACCGCGCGCGCACATGCTTGTCGCTTCTGCCACCAACTCGTCGATGCTCGATTGCAGCATCAACCCCGTCTGGTACAGCTGCACCCGATCACGCCGTCGCCCGATCAACTCGGCTAAACCGACACCGCGACGCCGGCAGACCAGGTCCTCGGCGGCCATCCGAAGGCCGGAAGATGCGAACGCCATCACACCGTGCTCCCCGATGAATCTCGTCGCAGCCCGGATACCAGCGTCGAGTTCCGCCAGATTGGACCCAGGTGTCACCTCTGCGCACAGATGGCTCAGCCCGGCCCCGACCAGCGCGGCCTGGGCTTGCTGCTGAAACCAGAGTAGTGAAAAGCCCTGGAAGCCTTCACGGTCGGTCAACCTGAGCACCATGACCGGCATGTCCGTCGGCGTCAGCCGGCCGTTCGGTAGTCGAAACGGACGAATCCCGGTGGGAATACCCAGGTATCGCACCTCGACGCACTCGATACAGACATCTGTCATGTTGGCGGTGGCAAGAACATCGAGCGCGTCCACCTCAGCTGGTACCCATCGGTCGCTCATCTGCGCGAGGTGCCTCCGTTCTTTATGTCCTGCACCCTCACCTACCGCAGACGCTAGTCCGACCGCATAAACAATGGGTGGTTGCGTTGACACCCCCGCACAAAACAGGGCACTGTCGCCACCACTTAGCCTCCTTGACCGTCCCGGCGGGAACGATGAAGCTTGGGATACACCGCCGCAGCTGCCTGAATCATCTGTTCTGACAATGGGAAATTATTAGCGCCCACGATGTTTCGGAGACGAATGACTAGCGGTGCTCACGTCACAACGTCGATTTGTAAGGCGGTCAGCAATGTCAGCTCCTGGACAAGCACTGGGTTCCCGTCAGCGCGACACGATCTACATCGGCGGCCAGTGGGTGGCATCGACCGGCACCCGCCGGGACATCGTCTCACCGGCCACCGTCGAGGTCATCGGATACGCGCCGGACGGGACAGCCGCCGATATGGATCGTGCGGTAACGGCCGCACGCAAGACCTTCGACGACGGCGGATGGTCGGGACTACCGATCACCGATCGCGCCCGTTATCTGCGCCGTGCCGGTGAGATCTACGCCGAGCATTCCAACGAGATCGCCGAGCTCATCACCGCAGAGATGGGCAGTCCGATCACCTTCTCGCGTAATGCTCAAGGCCCCATAGCGCAACATGTTCTCGCGTATTTCGCCGCACTGGGTGACCGCTTCGAGGTCGAACAGCAACGCACGGAGCTCAGCGCCCCGGTATCGGTGATCCATGATCCGTCCGGGGTGGTGGCTGCCATCGCTCCCTGGAACTATCCGCAGGCATTGTTGCTGATGAAGATCGCGCCCGCCTTGGTAGCCGGCTGTACGGTGGTGGCCAAGCCATCTCCCGAAACCGCACTCGACGGATTGCTGCTGGCCCAAATCTTCGACGAGGCCGGGCTGCCGCCGGGGGTGCTCAACGTCGTGCCCGCAGACCGAGAGGCCGGCGAACACCTGATCAGCCATCCAGGTGTGGATCGGGTGGCCTTCACCGGATCCACCGAGGCGGGTCGGCGCGTCGCCGAGATCTGTGGTCGCGACCTGCGGCGCTGCACGCTGGAGCTGGGCGGTAAGTCCGCCGCGTTGGTTCTCGACGACGCCGATATCGCCCTCACAGTCGCGGGCCTGCGCGATGCAGCCTTTCGGAACAGCGGCCAGACCTGCACAAACCAGACCCGAATTCTGGTTCCACACAGTCGAATCGACGAGTTCACCGACGCCTTCTGCGACATGGTGTCGTCGATGGTGGTCGGCGATCCGACCGATCCAGCCACCGAGATCGGCCCACTCGTGTCGCAGCGTCAGCGCGAGCGCGTTGAGGGTTATGTCGCCATCGGGCAGGCGGAGGGCGCCAAGCTGGTTCTGGGCGGCGGCCGGCCGGCCGGCCTCGACACCGGTTGGTACGTGCAGCCGGCTGTGTTCACCGGGGCCGATAACGGTATGCGCATCGCCAGGGAGGAGGTCTTCGGCCCCGTGGTCTGCCTCATCCCCTATACCGATGATGAGGAGGGACTGGCCATCACCAACGACTCCGAATACGGCCTAGCCGGAAGCATCTGGGGTACCGACGTCGGCCGCGCGACTGCGCTGGCCAAGCGCGTGCGGGCCGGCATGATCCTCGTCAACGGCGCCGGCGCCAGCTTCGATGGGCCGTTCGGCGGGTTCGGTCAGAGCGGTATCGGCCGGGAATGCGGTATCGAAGGCCTGCTGGCCTACACCGAACCCAAACAAGTTCCCCTGTTCTAATCCCTTCCAAATTCGGTGATTGCCGCTCCGGCGGCGGAAAGGTACGGATGTCATGCCCAGTGATCTGGAGGATTCGCTTTCGGATTCCAGCATCTTCACGATCGGCCGCGACCACGAGTTGTCGTTCCTGCCCGAGCCCGAACCCAAACCCGTTTGGTGCCCGGTCATCTCGGTCGATGATCACTCTTTCGAGCCATCGACACTCTTCGACACCGTGCCGGCCAAGTTTCGCGATGACGTTCCGCGGCTGGTCGATGTCGACGGCCGTCCGGCGTGGCAGATCGCCGATAAGCAGTTCTTCTTCAGCGGGATGGACGGTGCGGCCGGGCGGCCCATCACCGAGTGGCGGTCCATGCAGATGCGACTCGAGGACTATCGCGCGTCGGTCTACGACACCGACGCGCGAGTCCGCGACATGGATATCGCGGGTGTCTGGGGTTCGCTGTGTTTCCCCTCCATCACGTGGGGGTTTGCCGGCACCACGCTGTCGCGGATGCCGGACAAGGAGTTGGGTTTCGCGTGTGTGCAGGCCTACAACGACTGGGCGGTCGAGCAGTGGGCGGGTTCGCATCCCGATCGTTTCATCCCGTGCGCACTGAGCTACCTGGCCGACGCAGAACTGGCCGCCAAGGAGATCTACCGCAACGCGGAGCGCGGCGTACACGCGGTCAGCTTCACCGAGAATCCGGCCCAGCTCGGATTCCCCAGCGTGCATTCCGATCACTGGGAGCCGTTCTGGCGGGCCTGCGCCGAGACCGAGACCGCGATCAATCTGCACATCGGGTCGTCCGGGCGGATCAGCTGCCCCTCGCCCGATACCCCGGTACCGGCCCAGGTCGCGTTGTTCCCACTCAACGGCATCGAAACCGTCGTCGACTGGATCTTCTCTGGAATTGCGCAGCGTTACAACGATATTCACATCGTGTTGTCGGAGGCCGGTATCTCCTGGGTGCCGATGGTCGTGGAGCGCCTGCACCGCGCCTACCGCCAGCGGGAAGCCGAACCCGAGGTCTGGGCGGGTTCGACAATTCACCCTGTCGACGTTCTGCACCGCAACTTCTGGTTCACCTCCATCGAGGATCCGTCCGCATTCCAGCGCCTCGATGTGATCAGCGAAGACCGGATGATGCTCGAAGTGGACTTCCCGCACACCGACAGCTCCTGGCCGGACAGCCAAGAACTGTTCCGCGCCGAGCTGGAAACACTACCGACCGAGACCATCAAGAAGATCTGTTACGGCAACGCCGCGGCGCTGTATCACCACCCGGAGCCACCGCAGTCCATGCTCGACGAATCGGTACTGCTCGCACCGAGATAGCGCAACGGCGCGCACACCTCGATGCGGTATGACGCGATTGGGGGCGGGTAGCTTCGGCTACCCGCCCCCAATCGTGCATGCTCCGGTGTATCACACGGTGTCGGTGGATTGGTCGAGGAGTTGCGCGGCAAGACAGTCGATCTGACCGATGACGGACTCGTCCTGGATCGAGCCGTCCGGACCCCATGTCGCCGTCGCGGAGTTGATCGCCACACCCAAGGGAGTCGGCCACGCACGCAGTGCGTGGCCGATCGTTCGCAATTGTCCGAGCGTTCCGACTGCGGCCTGCCACCCGTACGCGCATGCGATGGCGCCCCAACGGATGTCAGCTAGATAGGTACGCCCGTCAGCACGGAGATCCTCAGCGTAGTCCAGGGCGTTCTTCACCAGTCCCGAGACCGCGCCGTGGTACCCGGGCGAGGCGACGACCACCGCATCGGCGGCCCGCAAACCGGCCACCAGCGCGGTCGCCTTGGCAGTCCGTAAGGTGCCGTAGGGGTTGTACATCGGCAGGTCCAGGTCGTCACCGCAGAACAGCTTCGTGTCGGCGCCCAGGCGCTCGGCGGAGGCCAGGCAGTGCCGTAACACCCGTTCGGTGGATGAGTCGGCACGCAGCGTGCCGCCGATACCGACCACCAGGGGCTTCTTTGTTTGCACAGGACCGTCACCTTCTATGTCTGGTGTTCATGGGACATGCGACCAGCGCCGGACGAGCTGGTGTCACGTCCGACGCTGGCTTTGCTGGGTATGCGATTACACCGCTGGAGCGTTGGAGCTTCCCTGCAGCCGCGAGAGCGCCTCGTTCACTCGGCCGGCAACATCGCCGGCGACCTCGTCGTCGGCATCACCGATAGGCAACATTCCCTTTGCCGCGGAGAAGATTTCGACCGACAGGCAACCCTGTTCACCAGCAACGTGCGGACCGTAATACTCGCGGGGATCGGAGGTCATGATGTCTCCGGACCGCAGAATGTCGCCGTCAGGCAACGTGATGGAGCCCGATATGACGACCTCGACCCGATAGCAGTCATGCGCGTGGCGCGGAAGCGTGTCTCCCGGAGCGATGCGCAGCATCGAGACGACCGCATTGTCCGGGTCGGTACTGTTCTCCCCCATCACGATGGAACCGAGATCCCACCCGGGCATCACCTCACGCGTCGCCGCCCCCGCGAACCTCAGCTCGGGCGGGGTGATGGCATCGAAGAAGCCGGGATCGCTGACCTTGTAGTACTTCGGCATGGACGACCTTTCTATCCTTGGGCTGTTTGTGACGTTAGGGAGCGCTGGGGCGGCGGCCAAGAGGCCCGGTCATGCTAGTGCCGTTACCACCACCTTGCGGGGCGGCGATCAGAAGGTGGTGATGACGCTGCGAATCACGTCCCCGGACAGCATCGCCTGCATCGCGTCATTGATGCCGTCCAAGGCCACCTCGTGGGACACCATGTCATCGGTCCTGAGCCGACCGTGCTCGATAAGATCGATGAATTTCTGGAAATCCCGGCGTATCTGGGCCGATCCGGCCACGCAGCCCTTCACCATCTTCTCCTGGGACTGCAGGTCGAATGCCGGCAGTCGCAGTTCACTGTCGATCGGACCATAGCCGACCAGGACGATCAATCCGCCCTTGTCGAGCATGGCGTAGGTCGATGCGAACGTTACCGGTCCACCGACGACATCGAAGGCGAAATCGACACCACGTCCGCGGGTCATCTCCCGCACCTGCTCGGCTGCCGGGTGTGCCGACGGGTCGATGACATCGGTGGCCCCAGTCCGCAGTGCCAGTTCACGTTTCGATGCGACCGGGTCGATCGCGATGATCCGAGCTGCCCCGGCGACCACCGCCCCCTGGATGACCGACAGTCCCACCCCGCCGCACCCGACGACAGCCACCGTCGTACCCGGCCTGACATGCGCGGTGAACAGGGCCGCGCCGACCCCGGTCGTCATGCCGCAGCCGAGCAGCGCCAGGTGCGCGTCGGGCAGGTCGGTCCGCACCGGTACCACCGATGCTTCGTCACAGGTGAGGAACTGACTGAAAGTCCCGATACCGCTCATCGTGTTGACGCGCGTGTGGTCACTTCGCACCGCGCGCGGGCGCTGCATCAACGAGGCCAGCGAGTCACACAGGTGGGTGCGGCCGTCGGTGCAGTACGTGCACGTGCCGCACGCGGGCCGAAAGGAGGTGACCACCCGATCCCCGACTGCCACGCGAGACACCTGTGAGCCGACGTCGAGGACGATGCCTGCGCCTTCGTGTCCGCCGATCATCGGGCCCGAGAACATCGTAGGGAACAGGCCATTGCGCATGGACAGATCGGTGTGACAGATACCGCTGGCCCGGACCTCCACGATGACATCCCGCGGGCCCGGCGGCAACGGGGTGACGGTCTCGACCGAGAGGTCGGCTCCAAGTTCATGCAGAACCGCGGACCTCATCAGCATGGCCCTTCCTGGAAACGCACCGGTAGGTAATCGATGCCCATCATCTGGCCCATCATCAGATGCGGATTGTGTCTCGGTTCACCCACCAGTTCCAGCGGCGGCCGGTTCAGGAGAGCCTTCAACAGGACATGAATCTCCGCGCGCGCCAAAGTCGCTCCCGCGCAGTAGTGCGGTCCGATGCCGAACGTCACGTGTTGTCTGGGATTGACGCGGTTCGGACAGAACGACTCGGCATCTTCGAACTGTGCGGGGTCGCGGTTGGCAACCGCGTAGAGCAGAACCAGCCGCTCACCGGCGGACAGGTCGCTCCCGTTGAGCGTGGTGGGTGAGGTCGTGGTGCGGAACATGGTCTGCACGGGCGGCAGCATCCGCAGACCTTCCTCCACGACACCCTCCAACGGAATGGCACCCGAGCGCATGCCGGCCTGCAGGTCCGGATCGCTGACCACATGATGCACCAGACTTCCGATGGCATGAGCCGTGGTTTCGAACCCGGCGAACACGAACGTCCGGAAGATGTTCTTCAGCTCGTCGTCGGTGAGCTTGCGACCGCCGAAGTCCATGTGTACCAGTCGACTCAGATAGTCGTCACCGGGATTGTCCCGTCTCTCACCGAAATACCGGGCGGCCTCTACATCGAGCTCCTGCAGCGCCTCCACCATGGCCGGTGTGCCGGCGTTCTCCAGGATCTTTGTAGCGAAGGCCTGGATCATCTCATTGGCATCCTCGCCGAGACCGAGCAGATGTCCCACGGCGCGCACCGGGATCTGTACCGCGACATTCTGCACGAAATCGGTCTCATCCCCGGCGGCGAACCCGTCGAGCATGCGTTCGGTGAGGCCCTCCAGGTAGGGCAGAAGCTTACGCACCCGGGGTGCGCTGAGTACCTCCATGAACAGCTTCCGGTAGGCGATGTGCTCAGCCCCATCGAATTCGATCGGGATGCTGGGCGGGCGGCCCTCATGCGGAGGATGCAGCACGCCACTGGCCGACGAGAACGTCTTGGCGTCCTTTTCGACCTCGATCACATCGTCGTATCGGGTCACCAGGGCGTAACCACCATGGGCGGTGGTCTTCGGTACCGGACAACCCGAGTTGAGGCCACGGTAAACCTGTTGCAGTCTTTCGTAGTTGAGCTCCGGATCGAGGTGGTCGAATGTCGTCACCGCACCTGCGGCGTCGTCGGATTCGAGGCCGTGACCGGCTTGCGTCTGTGTCATGGTTACCTTGCGTTTCGGATGTCCGGGCGGGGAAAGGTGCGGCTCACGCCGGCAGCAATAACTCGCCGTTGGTGTTGAAGAACTGTTCGACCGCCGATTGCGGTGCCGACGACAGCGCCTTGGTCAACACCGTCCGGGAATCCTTGCCGCCTTCGACATGGGGGAAGTCGGTGGCGTAGCAGTACATTGGCCACACATTGGTGTGTTGCTCGTAATAACGCCCCAGTGGCTCGAAGTAGAACGGAGTGACGCGCACGTTGCGGGCGAGATACTCGGAGGGCCGCAGCGAGAGCGTGTCCTTGAGTCGTGACTTGAACATCGTGTCAGCCCAGACATCCAGCCGGTCAGCGAGTGGGCCTGCCCAGCCGGCGGCCAGCTCGATGGCTCCGAATCGCAACGCCGGGTGCCGCTCGAAGACTCCACCGAGAACCATTGTGGAGACCATGTTCTCCGCGCAGTAGTGAATGTTGGTGGCTCGATACGGCTCGATCGGCAGCTCGATGCTCGATTTATCGGACGGATGGAAGATCTCGACACCCTGCGACCACGCCGACGAGCTGATGAATCCGCTGTCGGTACCGAGATGGATGGTCACTGGAACGTCTGCCTCGGCCGCGAGCCGCCAGAACGGATCCAGCTGGGGATGGGCCGGCGACGCACCCGCGGGGGGCACGTTCGCCGGGATCATCAGGGCGCGGATACCCTGTTCGATCGCCCACTTCGCCTGCTCGACAATCGATTCCGCGGGCGCGTCGGTCATCACGATGCCGACCGGCCGTACCCGATTCGATGTCGACCGGGTGATCTCAGCGGCCCACTTGTTATGGGCATCGACCGCTTGGCGGCCGATCGCGCGGCCATCGAACTTCTGCGCATCGAATCCGAGCCAGGCAGGTGCGTTCGGGTCGTTCACCAGGATCAGTGCGAACAGGCCGAAGGTCGGGAAAACGAGCTGACGAGAGATCTCCATCTCGTCGAGAACCGCCGGACGGCGACGCAGGTCGATGGCCGACGGGGCGGTCGCGCCCTTGAGTTGCCACACCGATTCCTGGTTGATCGCAGTGGTGTCACCTTCCAGCCCCGGCACCGATAGCGAATTGGCCCGGGTTCGGGTCAGGATGTCGAATCCGACCTCATTGATGCGGCGGGCGATCTCTTCGCCGAACACCTCACCCCAAAGCTCCAGCGGCGCCATCTCGTGGCTATCGACGTCGAGAACCGTTGACACGTCTTCCTCCTTGGGATATTCCAGCCTTTACGGTGATGCTCCGCTGGCCGCCTGCAAGGCACAAGTCGGTGCTGGTGCTGGTATCAGATCAACCCCCGTAAGAGTTCAACTACGGCTTGGCAGAGTCGATCCCGATGATCGGCGCATGGTTCTATGACCAGAATGTCGCACAAAATCTCTGGCCATACGGCCCTTGCTCAGGCATTCGTCGATCAGCGCGTCACAACCGCCTTCGGGGTGATCGGGGAAGGCAACATCCAGGTGCTCGCCCAGCTGCGGGACGACCATGGCGTCGACTACGTGAAGGCCGCCCGTGAGGACGGTGCGGTGCTGATGGCCGGTGGGTACACCGCGGTCACCGGTGAGGTCGGCTTCGCCTCGGTGACGCATGGTCCCGGCCTGACCAACGCGGTCACCGCCCTGACCCACCTCGCCCGCCGTCGGATTCCGGTGGTGGTTTTCGCGGGCGACACCGACCCTTTGCTACCGCACGGTCGCCAGCGCGTCGACCAGGCCGGTATCGTCGCGCCGACCGGCGCGGGCTTTCAGCAGGTGTACTCCGCCGACGCCATTTCCGACGATGTGGCGCACGCCTTCGGCCGCGCCCGCGCCGAACGTCGACCCATCGTGCTCAACGTGACGGTCGACGTCCAGCGCCGTTCGACCACCTATCAACCCACTCAGGTCAATATCGCTGCGTTACAGGCCATTGCGCCAGACCCGGCGGCCCTGGATCTGGCCGCCGGAGCGATCGCCGATGCCCGTCGTCCGGTCATCCTGGCCGGGCGTGGGGCGGTGCTGGCGGATGCTCGTACCCCGCTGAGAGCCCTGGCCGCGCGGATCGGAGCCCCGCTCGCCACCACTTTGTGCGCCAAGGATTACTTCCGCGGTGAGCCATTCGATCTGGGGATCTGCGGCAGCCTCTCCCACCAGATCGCCACCGATACCATCCTGGCGGCCGATTGCCTGATCGTCTTTGGGGCCAGCCTGAATTCGGATACCACGGCGGGAGGGTCCCTGCTGGAGGGCAAACGCATCGTGCAGGTCGACCTGGAATCCGCGCACCTTGGCCGGCATGCTCCGGTCGCTGCCGCCGTCCACGCCGACGCCGCCCAGACTGCGGTCACCTTGGTGGACTGGTTCGATGAGGTGAATCTGCCGCGATCGGGCACATTGTGCACTCCGGAACTCGCGGAGCGACTGGCCCAATACGACCCGCGTACGGAATTCACCGCGCAGCGAAGCGATGTGGTCGATCACCGCGAACTGACACTACTGCTCGATGCGGTGTTCGAGCGCGAGCGCACCTATGTCTGCGATTCAGGTTTGTTCATGCTGCCGGGTTACTCGTGGCTGCACGTGACCGAGCCTTCGGCCTTCATCGAGACGGTGGCGTTCGGATCGATCGGCCTCGGGCTGGCGACGGGAGTCGGTGCAGCGGTGGGCAGGCCCGACCGGCCGACGCTCGTGACCGTCGGAGACGGCGGCCTGACCATGGGCGTCGCCGAGTTGCTGACCGCCGCGCGCTACGGACTGGACATGGTTGTGGTGGTGTACAACGACGGCGCCTATGGCGCCGAACTCGCGATCACCGACCGTATCGGCATGGGCCATGATCTGCCGCTGCTCGGGGATGTGAACTTCGCCGCCGTCGCCGAGGCAATGGGCGTACCGGCGGTGCGCATCGAGGGCCCCGATCAACTTGACCGAATCGCCACTGCGCTCGCGGGTCGCACCGGTCCGCTGCTCATCGATGTCAGAACCGGGACTCCCCCAGCACACTGAACAACCGTGTGGCCCCGCCCAAATCCGGACGGGGCCACACGACTATCGCCTGTCCCAGCTGACGTCCGCTTTCTCCCGGTCCCAGGTAGCCGCGGTGGCACCCTCGTCGCGCAGTTGATACTTGTGCACCCGGCCGACCGCACTGACCGGTAGCGCTGTACGGAATTCGATATAGCGGGGCAGCGCAAAATACGGCATCCGGTCCTTGAGCCATTCGAATAGCTCGATCTCGCTGAGCTGCGCGCCGGCCTTGAGCACTGCGGTCACCTTGAGATCGTCCTCGGTCACCTCGGAGCGCACCGCATGCACGGCCACCTCGGCGACCGCGGTGTGACCGAGGATCACCTGCTCGACTTCCTGGCTGGAGATGTTCTCACCACGACGCCGCAGGTAGTCCTTCTTGCGGTCCTCGAAGTAGAAGAAGCCATCCTCGTCGAAGCGGCCGAGATCTCCGGTGTGGAACCACAAGTTACCCATCGCAGCTGCGAAGGCATCCGGACGCTCCCAGTATCCTTCGAACATCACGCTCGGACGTTTGGGACGGCAGACGATCTCACCGATCACCCCGGGCTCCACCTCTCGGTCGCTGTCATCGAAGATCCGGACGTCGAAGCACTCGGTGTTGGCCTTGCCTGAGCTTCCCGGCGGTGCCGCGATGCCGGCGGGCAGAGTGGTCAGCGGAAATCCCTCGGTGAGCCCGTAGGCGTTGCCGCCGACCACCTGCACACCGAACCGTGAGCGCCAGATATCCTGCAGCTCAGCCGGAAACGGTGCGCCGTGCACGACACGGATCTGGCCGTGGCACGATGACATCTCCGGCGTGTCGTCCATCCGAGCGATCAGCGAACCCATCGACCCGAGCAGGTTCACCACCTGCGCGCCGCAGCGCTGCATCTCCGGCCAGAAACCCGAAACCGAGAACCGGCTGGCGATCGATGCAGGACTACGCAGCAACATGCTGCCGACGACCGTGCCGCTGACCAGGTTGAAGTGATAGATCGGCAGCGGGCTCCAGTTGAGCTCGCCCTCTTTGCGCCCGCACTGCTCGATGAACCCACGGGCGGAGTTGAACACGTACCCATTGGAGATCACGCAGCCTTTCGAGGGACCCGTCGTTCCTCCGGTGTAGATGATCAGCGCGGTATCACGCGCACCCCGCACCACATGGGCGGCTTCGTCGGGCTCGAGTTGGTAGTGGGCCAACGGTTCCACCGAGACCGCACCGATCGAGGTGCACTCGGTAGCGCCGCGTACCAGAATACGTTCCAACTGAGGAAGATTCGTGATCTCGGTACGAAACCGGTCGACGAAGTCCGCCTCACATATGACGACCCGGGCACCGGAATCCGCGACGACGTGCGCCAAGAAGCTGCCCTTGAGGGCAGTGTTCACCGGCACCCAGATACCACCGCGCAGGTTGGTAGCGAACCACAGCGACACTGCGTCGACGTTGTTGTCCAGCATCGTGGCCACCGTCTGGTCCGGCATCAGCCCGGCCTTGCCCAGCCCTGCCGCGAACGCAGCGGCACGCTCGAAGATCTGGCGATAGGTGTACTCCTGGCCACTGAAGTCGAGAAACAGCTCATCGCCCACCTCATCGACACGTTCCCGAAGCAACCCGACGACGCTGGGCTCATCCCGCGGTCCGTACCACACATCAGACATCTGTTTGTGCACTCTCGCTTCCGGTGTGCCGCGGCGACCAGACCGGTGGCCGGCGTTCGGCATATGCGGTGAATCCTTCGTGCGCCTCCGCGGTCCTGATCGAGGCACCCACACTGCGATCATTGACCAACGGAATATGTTGGTGTGCAGCAGCTTTCCAGGCTGCTCGGGCCGCAGGACCGGCCTCGCGGAGATCGGAGGCGATACGTTCGGCCGCATCTTCGAGGTCGCTATGCGGCACCACCCTGCCGATAAGACCCATCGAAAGCGCCTCGTCGGCCGAGAACGAGCGTGCGGTCAGGGCGAGTTCTTTGGCACGCGCCAGGCCCACCACGGCCGGCAGTATCGCCGAACTCCACGGCGCGGCGACGCCGAGGCGCAGTTCCGGCAGCCGGAACCGGGCCCGGTCGCTAGCCACCGCCACATCGGCAAGCACAGCAAACCACACGCCACTGGCCTGGCAGTGTCCGTTGATCGCGGCGATGATGGCAACCCCGGTACGGTGCAATGTCGGGAACGGGAGTTCGACATCCTCACCATCTTCCCCGTCCTCGGTGTGCGCGGCCGGATCGCCACCGGCGATGAAGACATCACCGCTGCCCGTCACCACCAGTACGTCGAGGTCGGGGTCGGCCTCGACCTTGTCGATGAGGCGGCCGAGTCCGGTGTACATGGCATCCGACATGGTGTGGGGCCGAAGGGGATTATCCACAGTGCACCACGCGGTACGGCCGCGACGCTCGACCCGCAGCCCGGCACTACTCAAATCCATCAGACACCCAGCATCCGGCGGCCGATGATGTCCTTCATGATCTCGTTTGTGCCTCCGTAGATGGCCATCGCCCGGCCGTCGCGCCAGGCCCGCCCGACGGCACATTCCTCCATGTAACCGTAGGCGCCGTGCAATTGGACGCAGGTGTGCAGCACCCGGCTGTTGAGGTCGGTACACCACCACTTGGCCTGCGCCGATTCCTCACCGGTCAGCTCGCCGGTCAGATGCGCGGTCAGTTGAGCATCGACGAAGGCCTGTGCGACGTCTAGCTCGGTGCGCATGGTCGCCAGCTGGAACCTCGAATTCTGAAAGGACCCGATGGGTTGACCGAACGCGTGCCGGGTCTTGCAGTAGGTCAAGGTCTCGTCGAACGCGGCACGCGCGTGTGCCAGGGCCATCACCGCGATCGAAAGCCGTTCCTGCGGAAGCATGGTCATCAACTGGTAGAAGCCGCGGCCCTCCTCGCCGAGCAGGTTGTCCGCCGGCAGGACCACGTTGTCGAAGAACAGTTCCGCCGTATCGGCAGAGTGTTGGCCGACCTTGTCCAGATTGCGGCCACGGCTGAAGCCCGCGCTATCTGCCTCCACGACGAGCAGGCTCAAGTTTCGCTGCGCAGGTCCTTCGAACCCGGTACGGCACACCACGATGACGATATCTGCGTTGATCCCGTTGGATATAAACACCTTATTGCCGGTGAGCACATAGGAGTCTCCGTCGCGAATCGCTGAGCTGGAGATCGCCGCAAGGTCCGAGCCGGTATTGGGCTCCGTCATCGCGATGGCACCGACGAGCTCGCCGGAGGCCAGCCCGGGCAACCACCGCTGCTGTTGTTCGGGGGTGCCGTACTTGATGATGTACGGCACCACCACATCAGCATGGTTGGAGATGCCCAGCCCGGCGTTCATCACACCTGCCCGGCACACCTCCTCAAGGAAGATGGCATTGAACCGGAAATCCGAAAGGCCGCCGCCACCAAACTGTTCGGGGACGGCCACACCCAGTATTCCGGCGGCCCCGGCCTTGGTGAAGACCGTCTTGTCGATGATTCCTGCGTGCTCCCACTGCTCGAAGTTCTTGGTGAGCTCGCGCCCGATGAATGTTCTGGCGGAATCCCGGAACATCTCATGCTCGTCATCAAAGAGGGTTCGCTTCAATTCGGAAAACTCCTATGTGTTCGTGATCATGTCGACCAAGTTCGGCAAGGCCTCGGCGATCGCGCCGATGTCGAGGCTGTGGATCGAAGGGCGCCGCTCCCCCACCTGCCAGGGCGCCAGCAGCAGTGAATCCACTCCCACATCCCGCAACGCCCGCACCGATTCCGGTGTCACGGCTCCGCGCAACCCGGTTCGCGTCGTGAACGGGCGCGACGGCGCGTTGAGAGCGGACCTTGCAGTCTCCAGCCTTCCCATCATCGCTGCCACATCTTCGACGGTGTGGTTGGCACCGACCCAGCCATCGGCGACGGCAGCGCAGCGCCGAGCCGCCACCTCCGATGTCCCCCCGACAAAGATCGGAATCGGCCCTGGCGGCGTGGGGTTGACCGCGACGGCATCGAACGTGAAGAAGCGGCCCTCGTGCGCAACCGGGGCGCCGGTCCACAATTTCGGTATCAGCCCCAACATCTCATCCAACACAGCGCCTCGGGACGAGAACCACTCGTTGCCGAGCGCCTCGTATTCCTCACGGAGCCATCCGACACCCACACCCAGCTCGAACCGGCCGCCCGCCATTGCCGCAGCGGTCGCGGACTCCTTGGCCAGCATCACCGGGTGGCGCAGCGGCGCGAGCAACACAGCAGTCATGAAGCGGATGCTCGAAGTACGTGCTGCCAGACCGGCGATCGCGACGATCGGATCTGGTAACAGGGTGTCGGTCGGCAAGCTGGCAGGTCGACCACCTCCGTAGGGATACGGGGAAGAGAACTCCGCGGGCACCGCGGGGTGCTCGGAGAGCGCAACCCCGGTGACCCCGGCCCGCTCAGCCGCGAGGGTGAGTGCAACCAGACCCTCCGCGGGAAGGAACGGCAGCGACAGCCACACGTCCATCCTGCGGGGGTGGCCCGCGGTCACTGCCGGGTCGCGGGAGGCTCGGGCAGTGCGAAGTTGAACACCCGCGATGCGTTGGTCTGCATGACCTTTCGCTTCACCTCATCGGAGAGCCCCGCCAGCTCCTTGTGCGCTACCTCGATGCAGTTGGGCCACGTTGAATCGGTATGCGGGTAGTCCGTCTCGATCATCACGTTGTCGACACCGATCTTCTCGATGGACGCCACCCCGAACGGATCCTCGATGAAGCAGCCGAAGATGTGCTTGCGGAACAGCTCCGAGGGCATGGCCGAGAGATCCAGTCCACCGGAGTTGCTCTCGTCGCCGCCCCAGCCCTTGAGATAGTCATCCGCGCTGAAACCGTCCTTGGCCGCCCAGCCACGCTGAACCTCCACCACGTGGTCGCACCGCTCGATCACGTAGGGAATCCAGCCGATCCCGCCCTCGGACAGGCACAACTTGAGATTCTCATACTTCGGCAGCCAGGGGCTGAACAGCCAGTCGATGCAGGCCGCAGCGGTACTCGCCACCGGGGAGAGCGCGATCACGCCCAGCATGGGCATATCAGGAGATGTCGAGGGCAGCCGCGACGACGAGCCCAGGTGCATGCAGAGCGGCATCCCGGTGTCATTGGCGGCGGCGATCATCGGTTCCCAGTACCCGCTGCGATCATGAATGGACGGCAACCCGAGCTCATAGGCATTCTCGCTGAAGGCGATCGCCTTTGCACCCATCGCTGCGGTGCGTTCGATTTCCTTGGCGGCCAACGCAGGATCCCACAGGGGCAGGATCACCATCGGAATCAGCCGGTCCGGAGCTGCCCCGCACCACTCCTCGATCATCCAGTCGTTGTAGGCCTGCACGCACAGCAGCCCGAGCTCACGGTCCTCGGCCTCGGTGAACTCCTGTCCACAGAACCGCGGGAATGACGGAAACGACAGCGAGGCAAGCACACCGGCGCGGTTCATGTCCTCGATTCGCGCGTTCGGCTCGTAGCACCCTGGCCGCATATCGGCGTAGGTGATGGGCAACGGACTGAAGTCCTCGCGCTTCTTCCCGGCCGCAGCGGAGAGTCCGGTGGTGGGCTTGCGCTTGCCTTCAAAGACCCACGCTTCGCCGTCGGCGTCATTCACTATGTGCGGGCCGGCCTCCTTGAATTTCGCCGGAAGCCGTTCCTGCCAGACGTGCGGCGGCTCCAGAACGTGGTCGTCGACGGAGACCAGCCAGTCCAATGAAATGTCCGTCATCTTCTCTCCTTCGATTGTTGGTCGCGTCACGACGACGCGGCGGCCCTTGAGTTACCGATGTTTCGCTCGGTGGTGTAGCTGTCCAGTTGTTCGCGGAATGTCGGCAGGGCAAACGTCTCGGCTTCCGCTGCGAACGCGAAGTCGATCACGTTGCCGACAGCGGCGGTCACGTGCATGTTGAGCGCGCGCTTGGTGTCCCGCAGCGCCTGTTTCGGTTGGTCGGCCAGCCTTCGGGCCAGGGCATGTGCGCTGGGCAGCACCTCCTCGGCGGGCACGACGTGGTTCGCCATCCCCAGGCGCTCAGCCGTGGCGGCGTCGATGCGGTCGCCGGTGAGCAGATACTCCTTGGCACGCAACATGCTCATCGCCAACGGCCAGGCCAGCGCACCGCCGTCGGCGGCCACGAGCCCGAGGGTCACGTGCGGGTCCGCCATGAACGCCCGCTCGCTCATGAACACCACATCGGACAGCACCGCAAGGCTGCAACCCAGGCCGACGGCCGGACCGTTGACGGCGGCGATGACGGGTTTGGGGAAGGCGATCAGTTCGGTGACGATGCGGCGTGCCTCGGCCATGGTCCGGTAGCGAAAGTCCGGATCGTTGGAGACGCGGTTGAGGAAATCCATGTCGCCGCCGGCCGAGAAACCCCTACCGGCTCCCGTCAGCACGACCGCGCCCACCTCGTCGTCGTCGCGCAGTCCGGCCCAGACATCCGCCAGTTCCGAATGCAACTCCTCGTTGACCGCGTTCATCCAATCCGGCCGGTTCATCGTTACCGTCCGGACACTGCCGGTGCCTTCCACCAGAAGAACACCCGAATCGCGATTGTTGTCGTCCATATAACCTCCGTCAGTCCCGTTCAGTATTTCCAGCACCGGACCGCACGGAACAGATTGCGACCATGCCATTAGCAGCACTGCCACGCTGCGTCGTCGATGGCACGGCCTGGCAGTCTCGGCACCACACTGACCGACGGCCCACCGAGTAGCATCGCCACGCACATCTGTGCCGCACCCAGAGATGCCGTACCACAACGATTTTGACGGATCGCGCCAATGGCGTCGCCGACCGCCGGACCGGCATCGGGATCCGTCGCGTCACAACTCAATTTGGAGGACACATGCACGAGGCCGTGATCATCGACGCGGTACGTACACCCATCGGTAAACGCAACGGCTCCCTCGCCGATGTGCACCCCGCCGATCTGTCCGCGCATGTCTTGTGCGCGCTGGCCCAACGCACCGGTATCGACCCCGCGATGGTCGATGATGTGCTGTGGGGCTGCGTGAACCAGGTGGGCGATCAGGCTGCCCAGATCGGTCGCTACTCGGTCTTGGCCGCCGGTTGGCCGGAGGGCGTCGCCGCGATGACCGTCAACCGGGCTTGCGGTTCCAGCCAATCGACGTTCGATTTCGCTGCCGCCCTGGTCCGCTCGGGGCATTACGACATGGTGGTGGCCGGCGGCGTGGAGTCGATGAGCCGGGTGCCGCTGGGCGCCGGGCGCGATCTCGGCCGCCCGTTCGGCCCACGCGCACGGCAGCGGTATCAGTCCGAGTTACGCGACGGGGGTTTCCCGAACGAGGATTTCAATCAGGGAGTGGGCGCGGAGTTGATCGCGCAGCGCTGGGCGCTGACCCGTAGGCGCCTCGACGAGTTCTCGGCCCGTTCGCACGAGCTGGCGGCCTCGGCGATCGACGCCGGGGCGTTCGACACCCAACTGGCCCCACTGCCGGACAAACCGGACTTCTCGGCCGACGAGGGGCTGCGCCGTGGCACCAGTCCCGAAACCCTGGCCAGCCTGAAACCGGCGTTCCAGGCCGACGGTGTCATCCACGCGGGCAATTCCTCGCAGATCTCCGACGGCGCATCGGCCACTCTGATCTGTAGCGCCACCAAGGCCCGTGAACTCGGGCTGACACCCATCGCCCGCTACCACACCGGCGTCGTGGCCGGTTCAGACCCCGTACAGATGCTGACCGGACCGATCCCCGCAACCGAAAAGCTTTTGCGTAAAACGGGATTGAGCATCTCCGATATCGGCGTGTTCGAGGTCAACGAGGCGTTTGCCTGCGTACCACTGGCCTGGCAGCAGAACTTCGACGTACCCGAAGAACGCCTGAACCCGCTCGGAGGCGCCATCGCGGTGGGCCATCCGCTCGGGGCATCTGGCACTGTGCTGATGACGAGGATGATTCATCACATGCGCGACAAAGGGATTCGATACGGGCTCCAGACGATGTGCGAGGGCGGCGGGACGGCCAACGCCACCATCGTCGAACTCGTGTAAGTGGTGCTTTCGGTGCTCTCATCGCCTCGCTCTCGCTGCGCAGAGCCGATTTCGGCACGATTGCAGCCATGAGGATTTCGGTGAACTACGATCTGTGTGAGTCCAATGCCTTGTGCTGCTTCGCGGCACCGGAAATTTTCGAGGTGCGCGAGGATGAACTGCTGTATGTCCTCGACGACAATCCGCCCGAAACCATGCGCGCCGAGGTTTATGAGGCGATCAATGCGTGTCCGAAGCGAGCCATCACCATCGATGACTGATCGATGGTGATGGCTCACGCTCACGTGTAGGCCCGAATAAAGGCATCAACACCGTCGACGAGAATTGAGTCGATGACATCTCCGGCAGATGCGGCCGATGCGTCGACGGTGTCCTGCACGAGCAGGACCGTGAGTGCGATGAAATGCTCGGCGGCCCGGAGCGGGGAATCGGTGCGGATCGCCCCTTCCTGGGCGAACTGCACCATCCGCTCGGTGAACAGCGCCATCGGCTTACTGTGGTCCAGTCCGAGTACGGGATTGCCGCCGGAGGCGGCGCTCAGCAGATTGCGGTATTTGAGGTAGTCGGTGGAGGGCAGCGCCTCTACCGCGATCCGCCGCACGAACGCCAGCAGCCCGGTGCGGGGATCGCAACCCGCGGGTAGTTCGTCGGCGAGTGCGGCCGCCACGGTCACCACCACGCCGTCCGCCAGTCGTTCCACCACCGTGGACAGAATGTTCTCCTTATCCCCGAAGTGGTCGTAGACAGTCCGCTTGGACACATCGGCGCGGGCCGCGATCGCGTCAACGCTGGTCGACTTGAACCCCGCGGTGAGAAATAGCTCCTGAGCAGCGTCGAGAATCGCACGACGCTTGATCTCCGAGCGGCCGCGACGGCTCGAGCCCGTGGTCCCGGTGGTCATGTGCTGAATCAACTCCAAAGTGTGACGAATATCAAACTAAACTAGTCGGTGTAGTGTAGTTTCGAATCTGTGAACAATGGTGTTCCAGGTGCAACACAAAATATGGATGCAACCGGATCGGTCATCTTGCAGGCCCCGCGGCGTACGTCCGGTGCCGTCAGTTCCTCGACACCATCGCGCCTTTCAGCGCGGCCCTGTTCGCGACCCCCTCACCGTCCGACCCCCTCGGACGGACCCAGCCCCCGCGACGAGGAGACTGCCTCATGGACGACCGCACCCTGACTCTTCCCGGTCACGCACCGGCCCTCGGCACCGATCCAGGGGCGCCGCAACTGGTCACCGCGGTCGGCCGCGGCCGGACCACGGAGGACCAGGCCAGGCGCAACTCGCTGGCCGCGTTCCTGCGAGCCCGGCGGGAGTCGCTGCAGCCAGAGGACATCGGGATTCCGCGACGCGGACGCCGACGCGTAAAGGGACTGCGCCGGCACGAGGTCGCCGACACCGCAGCGGTGAGTGTCACCTGGTACACGTGGCTGGAGCAGGCACGAGATATCCACACCACCCCGCAGGTCATCGAAGCCTTGGCTCGCGCACTGCAACTCGATGACAGCGGGCACAGCTATCTGCGCCGACTCGCGGGAGTCACACCGCGGACCACCTATACCGACGCGCGCGATATAGGTTCGAGTATGAAGGCCCTTGTCGACAATCTGCTGCCCAACCCGGCGCACCTGATGCTCCCGGCCTCCGACCTGGTGACCTGGAACCGCTCCTATGCTCAGCTGTTCGTCGACCCCGCGACCTTGCCCCCGGAACACCGCAACGGTTTGTGGATCCAGGTCATGTGTCCGGAGATGCGCGACCGCCTCGTGGATTGGGAACTGGAGACGCGTCGCGCCGCCGGCCGCTTCCGCGCCGAAGCTGCCAAGTACCCCGGTGATCCGCATTTCGCCAGCGTCGTCGACACGCTGACCGCCGAAAGCAGCTTCTTTCATGACATCTGGGAACGCCACGAAGTTCAGGGTGCCGCAGACCATGTCGAGACGATCGACCACCCCCAGGTCGGTCATGTGCGTGCCCGGCTGATGCAGCTGCGCCCGCTGGAGCATCCGAACATGTTGTTGATGGTGCACATGCTCGCCGACGCCGAATCGCGGGAACGCATGCAGGCCCTGCTCGCCGGCTGACATCGGCGGCGCTACCGCCGGCGCCAGCGCAGGACCGCCACCCGCCAGCCCTGGGACCCGAACTCGACATCGTCGAATCCGACGTCGACGGACTGCCCGATCCGCAGACCGCGGCCATCGGCCGGTCCGTCGATGTACCCGGGCACCAGCAGATCGTCCTGTTCTTCGAGCCGGACCATGACGACGACCGAGGGCGCCGACTCAACGCCGGGCCGGTGACCGACAGTCCACGACGCAATGGTGCCACGACCGCTCGCCGCAACCCAGTTCCACTCCAGTGAACTGCAGTCACCGCACACCACACGGGCTGGCCAACGAAGCCGCCGACAGCGTGCGCAATCCTGGACAAGTAGCTCGCCCCGCTCCAACGCATCCCACCACGGTGCCGAATCAGCATCGGCCAGAGGATGATCGGTCATAATGGCTACCCTCCCCGCTTCAGGATGACTGCACCGGTGATACCACTGTTGATCCCCGGTTGAGCGGTCGACAGCGCCACCTCGGCACCGGCGACCTGCCGGTCACCGCATTCGTGGCGCAGCTGCCGTACCGCCTCGACGACATGGTTGAGACCGTGCACGTATGCCTCGGACAGATGACCACCATGGGTGTTGACCGGAAGCCGACCCCCGATCCTCGTCTCCCCCTCCGCGATCATCGATGCCGCCGCGCCGGGTTCACAAAACCCGTATGCCTCCAACTGTAAGGGCACCAGTGAGGAGAACGCGTCGTAGAACTCGGCCACATCGATGTCCTCGGGGCTCATCCCAGCCGCCTCGTACAGCCGGGGTGCCATCCGCGCCGCCCCCGACACGGTGATATCCGAACGGTGGTTGGACGCCAACTGACTGCCCCCACCCGATGCGGTGGCGCAGATGGTCACCGGAAGACGCCGGGTATCCCGACTGCGAGACGGGGACGTCACGACCATCGCGACAGCAGCATCGGATTCGATACAGCAGTCGAATAGCCTCAGCGGTTCGTAGATCCACCGCGAACCGAGATACTCGTCCATGCTGAGCGGTTGCCGCATCATCGCCGCCGGATTGCGAACTGCATTGTCGCGCTGGTTGATCGCCACCATGCCGAGATCCTCCTCGGTGAGTCCGTACCGGTGCATGTAGGCGCGGGTGAACATGGCGAACTGCGCGGGCGCGGAAACGTGTTGGTAGGGCAGCCAGTACTGCGCATCAGAGGACATTCCGGTCATGGCCGCCGCACCCGACATACGCGGACCCGAACGCGCGTTCAGCGCCCGCCACACCACCACGCAGCGGGCTTGCCCAGCGGCCACCGCGCTGGCCGCCGCAGCCAGCGGTGCGATACACGAACTACCGCCCCCGAATACATCTCGGATAAATCTCACATCAGCGATGCCCAGCACCTGAGCAACCAGTGCTGGGTCCGCCGAGTCGGCGATACGGTGACACGCTACCCCGTCGACGTCACGTGCCGTCAGGCCGGCATCCGCGAGCGCGGCGCTGATGGCCTGCACCGCGAGGGTGAGCGTGGAGACGCCCGAGCGCTTGGAGTATTGCGTACGACCGACACCGACGATTGCGGCCGCGTCCCGAAAAGGGTTGTCCACAAGCCGAATCTATCGGAAGTTATGGGCCGCGACGTGGTGGACCGCGCACTATCACCAATGCCCATACGCTGGCTGCACCATTGCGCGCTGTGTCCTGACCATGGTGTCATCGCAACCATTTTCGCCGTCGGCAACCGCGGTTAACCTGCTGACGGAATGATGGTTGCCTTCGAATATGGCTCCTCCCAATGATACTCACAGCGAAAGAGATACGATGACGACGCAGAACCACCGAACCGAAGCACGCGGTCCGCTACTGGGACTGAAAGTGCTCGATGTGGGCCAGCTCGTCGCGGGCCCGATGATCGGCACCTATCTGGCGGATTGGGGCGCCGATGTCGTCAAGATCGAACAACCTCGAGTAGGTGACCCGATCCGCAAACTCGGGTCACACTCCGGCGCACCGCTGTGGTGGAAGATCAACGGCCGCGGAAAACGTTCCATCGCCCTCGACCTGCATGAGCAGAACGACCGCGATGTGCTGTTGACGCTGGTGCGCTCGGCCGACATCTTCATCGAGAACTTCACTCCCGGCACCATGGAACGCTGGGGGCTGGACTATCCGACACTTCGTTCGATCAACCCGAGGCTGATCATGCTGCGCGTCAGCGGCTTCGGCCAGACCGGGCCGAACCGCACGAGTCGGGCGTTCGGGCGGATTGCCCAGTCCTTCAGTGGATTCTCCTCGGTGAACGGGTTTGCCGACCGGCCGCCCATCCACCCCGGCATCCCGGTCGGCGACTACTTCGGCGCCCTCACCGGGACTGCCGCCGTGCTGGCAGCTTGTCTGGAACGAGAGCAGTCCGGTGAAGGTCAAGAGATCGACTTGGCCTTGTATGAGGCGTGCTTCCGCCTCATGGAACTGATGACTGCCACATTCGATCAAGAGGGCAGGGTGATCGGCCGCGAGGGTACCTCCAACACGTATGTGGCACCGGTCGGTACCTGGAAGACCGCTGATGGAAAATGGTTCTCCCTGACCGCCAGCACACAGCCGGTGGCGGAGAGATTGCTGCAGACCGTCGGTGGCGCGGAGTTGGCCGCCGACGACCGGTTCACATCGAACTCGCTGCGGGTCGCCAACCGGGAAGAGCTCGACGCGATCCTGGCTTCCTGGGTGAGCAGTCACACCACCGCAGAGCTGACCCGCATCTGCGATGACAGCGATGTCGCCTACTGTGTCGAGTACGACGCCGCCGATATTTTCTCCGATGCCCACTATCAGGCGCGGGGCGCCATCGAAACGGTGCAGGACCCGGTGTACGGCCCGATGCGGATGCCCGCGGTGGTTCCCCGGTTCAGCCGAACCCCTGGGTCCATCCGGTGGACCGGCGAAGAACTCGACGCCAGCCGCGATGAGGTGCTCAGCGATCCGTGCTGGAAGAACGGAACACCCTGATCAAATGTCGCCAGCCATGCAGAGCAGGGCCGAACACCAATGGTGTTCGGCCCTGCTGGGTAGTCAGCTGCGAGCGGGTCAGTTCATCGGCCGGTGAAACTACCCGTCCGCCGCTGCGTCATCGCCGAAAGGGCCTCGCCGACATCATCGGTCGTAGCCAGCACGGCGACATGCGAAGACACCATGTCCAACGCCGGACGCAGCTCCAGACTTGCCGACTGTCTGGTGACCCGTCGGATCATCCGCACGCTCGCCGGCGGATTGGCAGCGATCGACCGAGCCAGCGTCATGGTCGCGTCGGACAATTCGTGCGGTTGCACCACGCGGTTCACCAGTCCGATCCGCAGCGCCTCGGCGGCATCCACGGGTTCGCCGGTGAGCAGCAGCTCCAGCGCATTGGCCAGACCGACCAGCCGTGGCAGGAAGTACGCGCCCCCGCCACCGGGTGCCAGCCCAAGCTTGACGTATCCCTCGGAGACCCGTGCCGTACTCGACATCACCCGTAGATCGCACATCAGGGCCATGTCCAGGCCGGCACCGACGGCCACCCCGTTGATCGCGGCGATGATCGGCTTGCCGAGATCCTCGACCGCCAGGGCAATTCGCTGAATCCCGGCGTGTAGGTCTGTCTTTCGTTCGAGGGGGGTCAGCGGGTCGGTGAGCCAAGCAAGGTCGATTCCGGCACAGAAGGCTCGGTCACCGGCTCCGGTCAACACGACCACGCGCACTTCGTCATCAGTTCGACAATGTCGAAGTATCTCCTCCCAGTCTCGGATCATACTCATGGTGAAGGCATTTCGCGCCTCTGGTCGATTGATGACGAGGGTGCCGACACCGTCGGCGACTGCAAATTCGAGGTGGTCCATCTGATTTCCTACCTTTCATCCACCCGGTTGTCTCACCGGTGCTCAGCGCCAGTTCGCGCCGGTGACACAGGCCCAGGCATCAGCGGCACCCAGAACAGTCCGACCGACGTGCCGGGCGTGGTGGCTCACGGTGCCGAACTCGTCGACCCAGCTCCTCGCGCGTAACGTCGACGGCCACAGCGAATGCTCGATGCTGGTTCCGATCGCGCCGTGCAGCTGATGCGCGGACCCGGTCACTGCACCGACCACCGGGCCCAGGACCGCTCTGGCCACCGACACCGCGTACTCGGTACGGTTATCCCCGAATCCGAAGTCGGTGGCGGCGGCCACTGCCAATGTCACTGCGGCGCGGGCACGTTCAATATCACCTGCCATGACAGCCAGCGTGTGCTGCACGCTCTGTAGCTTGCTCAACGGCCGGCCGAACTGCACCCGCTCGCGACAGTGCCGCACCGAGGAGTCTGCCGCGGCATCGAGCGCACCGATCAGCTGGACGGACCGGGCCCACGCGCCACGGCATTCGTATTCAGCGACGACGGACGCATCAACTGGACGCAACATCTGGTTGGCGATAGCGAAGGCGATCTCGTCGCGCGGTTCACCGGCCAGATTCATACCATCGGTGACCACCGCGTCGGCGGGATCGGCCAGCCCGACGTGCAAGGCCGCGTCGTCGGCGCCGGGCTCGCGCACCTCGACCAACACCACACGGGCGGCCGAACGCGCCCATGGGACCGCACTCGCCACGCCGGTGACCAACCCCCCCAGCGCCGTCCCCACGGCCCGGCCGGCGGTCAACGGTCTGCCGGCCGGGACGTCGATATCGGCGCATTGCATCAGCCAAGCCGCCAGCAGATCCGTCTCGGCAACCGGAACCGCGGCGCTGCTGCGCGCCAACCAGTACAGCACCACCGCGAGTTCGGCGGGTCCCGCCTGGTTGTCAGCATCGCTGGTCAACCGGTCAAGGCCGCTGGCGACCAACGTATCCCAGAGCTGCTGATCGAAGGTGTCCGGCCGCCGGCGGCACCCGACACGGGCATCGAAGGAGCGTCTACCGAGATCACCGGCCAGTTCGGCAAGCGCATCGAACTCGCCGGTCCCGGACGTGGCGTCGAAGACACCATTGGCCAACACAGAGTCGAAGTTCGTCATCGCAATCCCATTCCCCGCGCTACGACACCGCGCAGCACCTCGTTGGTTCCGCCCCGCAATGTGAACAGCGGCCGATGCAGCCACGCGGTATTCACCATTGCCTGCAGGCCCGGGTCGGTCGGCAAGCGATCCAGCAGATCGACGACGATATCGATCGACTCCTGCTCGAATCGAGTTCCCAGATCCTTCACCAACGCAGCCTGATTGGCAGCCGACTGCCCGGCCACCAATGCTCTGGCCACCGCCACCGACAATTGCCGCAACGACGTCAAGCGAGCGATCAGGTGGCCGACATCGGCCAACAGCGCATCATCGGGTTCGACTTGTGCGGCCAGCCGAGCCAGTGCGCCCGAGATCAGCGGCATCGTCGTCAGAATGCGTTCGGGCCCACTGCGCTCGAAGGACAGCTCAGATGTGACCTGGTGCCATCCGTTGCCGATCTCGCCGAGTACATCGGCCTCGGCGATCTCCACATCGTCGAGCAGTACCTCGTTGAAGTGATGCTCGCCGGACATCAACTCGATGGAACTGATGGTCACACCAGGCGTGTCGCACGACACCAGGAACTGGCTCAAGCCGGCATGCCTGTGTTCAGGATCGAGCGCACCGGTGCGGGCGAGGACCACGATCTGGTGCGAGTGGTGGGCTCCGCTGGTCCACACCTTGGTGCCCGACAGCTTCCATCCGCCCTCCGTTCTGGTCGCACGGGTGGAGACCGCAGCCAGATCCGAACCGGCACCGTGCTCACTCATACCGATCGCCGAATAGAAACGGCCCGCAGCGATACGCGGCAGGATGCGGCGACGCTGTTCCTCCGTGCCGTAAGTGAGCAGTGCGGGTGCGACCTGCCGATCGGCGATCCAGTGCGCGGCCACCGGCGCGCCGTGGGCCAGCAGTTCCTCGGTGACCACGTAGCGGTGCAGATGGCCCAGTCCCTTCCCGCCGTACTCACGTGGTGTGGTGATACCCAGGAAGCCCGCGCCACCGAGGCGTTCGCTGAAACCTTCGTCCCAGCAGGACAACCATGAGTCGACCTGGGGGACCCAGCCGTGCGTATCGCGATCGGCGCGCAGAAACTCCCGGATTCCCTTTCTCATCGCCGCCAATTCAGCACTGTTGGCGGACAGGTCGGCGAAGAATCCGTCCACGGAGCGGATGGCGTCGGTGCTCACGGCCGCACCGGCAGAGGGCCGGCGAGTCCGCGCGGCGCGGTACCCCACAGCCACCGCGCTGCCTGGTGCAGTTCATCGAATTCCAGGCGTTCACCGTTGCGCGCCACATAGTGGTGCGGCGCCTCGGTGAATCCCTCGATGCGGATCAGTCGACGGCCGTCGATGCGCAGGATCTGCCCAGTCAGCCACGATGCCTGCGGAGATTGCAGCCAGGCCACCACGGCCGAGATGCATGCCGGATCGAGTTCCGGATCCGCGGCCCGCTCCTCACCGAAGAACGATGCGCTCATCCGGGTGACTGCCAGCGGGGAGATCGCATTGACCGCGACCCCGTAACGCTGCATCTCCATCGCAGTAACCAAGGTGAGCGCGCCGATACCCGCCTTGGCCGCGCTGTAGGCCGCCTGGCCGGGGTTACCCCACAGCCCGGCACCCGAGACGGTGTTGACGATGTGGGCGTCCACTGAGTGTCCACTCCTGGCCATCGAGCGCCAATAGTCACAGGCGTGTTTGGTGACCGCGAAAGTGCCCTTCAGGTGGACATCGACCACCGCATCCCAGGCCTGCTCCGTTGCGCCGGTGATCACCTCATCGCGCAGAATCCCCGCGTTGTTCACCACGCCGGTGAGCGTTCCAAACGTCGATACCGCCCGGGCGACCATATCCCGGGCATCGTCCCAATCGGTGACCGACCCGGTGTGCGCCAACGCGGTTCCTCCTGCGCCGGTGATCTCAGCGACCACGGCTTCGGCGGGGCCGACGCCTCCACCGCTGCCATCACGATCCACCCCGGGATCGTTGACCACGACCGCGGCGCCACGCGCCGCGAGCTCCAGGCAGTGGGCACGTCCGATACCGCGACCTCCTCCGGTGACCAGAACCACGTGACCGTCCAGTGCTGACATACCCGATCCCTTCTCGATCAGACGCCGAACAACTCGGCTATCCTTCTGCGCCGCAACGGCCAATCTGCATCGCGCAGGTCTGCGTGACCGTTTTCGGTCACGATGAGGTCCACATCCCCGGCCGGTGTGGAGACCGGCCGGCTGAGTTGCTGTACCAACGGGCTGCGACCATTCACCATCGAGGGGGTGGCAATGATTGACAGTCCTCGCGGGTGCATTCGGGCAGCGGCGCAAAAGTCCGGATGCCCGCCGATCCCGCCGATGACCTTGTCGCCCTGCCCCTCGACGTTGACCTGTCCCACGTGGTCAATCTCGACGGCCGTGTTGACGGCCACGAACGGAATACCCCGCGAAAGCCGCGTCAGATCGTGGGTGTACTGCACCCCGCGCAGAATCGGTCGCCCCTCCGCCCAGTCGTAGAGCCGCTCGGTTCCGGTCAGATAGGTCGCCGACGGGGTGCCGCGAAGCAGTCCGCGGCGGTCCAACTCGACCACCGCATCGGTCACCAGGCCAGTGTCCACATGCAGCGGTACCTTCGCGCGCCGCAACAGCGCGGTACCCAGTTGCCCGGGGCCGTACTGGATCCGGGCATCGGCCGGAATGAACCGCAGCACCGCGTCGGCGAGCGCCTCGTGAACCGGGTCGGGTTCACGGTGGTGACGCACCGGCCCGGCGCAGCTGCGGCCGATGATTTCGACCTGGTCCGGATTCAGTGGTGGCTCGGCTGAGGCCATCGTGGTGGCCTCGTCTATCACCGCCAACACCGACACCCCGTCGTCGACCAATGCGCGCTGGTAGGACACCTCACTGCCGAAGTGCAGTGCACCCGCACGTTCGACGAGCCGGGTGATCAGCAGCTGCGGCCGTAGCCGATCGGCTAACAACGCCGGCCACGCCGAGAACCTGGCTGGAACGAATCGTGTTGTCTCACTGCGTATCAGCGGCCGCGCTCCAGCGCCGGGCATCAACACGATCAGCTCCGCGAAGGCCGACGCATCCAGCCCGACTGCAGGTTCGGGCAGCCAGCCGACCACCAGTCGGATCCCCCCGATCTCGGCTGCCGCACTGCACAGTTCCGCGCACACCGAGGTGCCGTCGGGGAGTCGTCCCGCCACCCCCACCCCATCGCCGAGGGCCACCGTCATCCCCGGACGCAACCGCGCCCGGAACGCATCGGCGAGGGCCAGCATGGTCAATGCGGTTCCCGGGGCAGCTTCAGAACCCGCTCGGCAAGGATGTTGCGCTGAATCTCGCTGGTGCCGCCGAGAATGGTCTGGGCCCGCCCTACGAGCATATGCCGCACCAGTTCGTCGAGCTCGGGATCGATACAGGCATCGACGCCCAGTACATCGGTAGCTAGGTCGGACAGGTCGCGATCGGTCTCAGAGGCAACAAGTTTCAGAACCGAAAACTCCGCCGAGGTAACGTCACCTCCGGCCACGGCACGCTGCCAGGTGTACCGCAACAGCCAGGTTCTGGCCCACAGTCGCGTCATCGACCGAGCCAACACCGGGTCCAGGTCACCACGGCTGCGCGCGGCTGCAATCAGGCCGTCGAGGCGGCGGAACATCGCTACGGCATGGGTGCCCAGGGTCAGCCGCTCCCGACCGAGCATCGCCAGTGCCAACTCCCAGCCTTGGCCCGGGTGGCCAACCAGGGCCTGCGGCGGAAGTTCGACACCGTCGAGGAAGACCTCGTTGAACTTCGACTCCCCGTCGATCTGACGCAGCGGACGCACCGTGATACCCGGGGACCGCATCGCGACGATGAACATCGACAATCCTCGATGCTTGTCG
The DNA here is from genome assembly GCF_001665785.1 of Mycolicibacterium peregrinum. Taxonomy (GTDB): domain Bacteria; phylum Actinomycetota; class Actinomycetes; order Mycobacteriales; family Mycobacteriaceae; genus Mycobacterium; species Mycobacterium peregrinum_A. The sequence continues at coordinate 414,467 of NZ_LZSO01000031.1, read as the reverse complement.
GATCCAGTCCTGGCCAACAGGATTCCGAAGTCAGCATCCGCGGCACCGGAACTCCACACCTTCTGTCCGTCGACCCGCCAGCCTGTCTCGGTGGGTTCGGCGCGGGTACGCAAGGAGGCCAGATCCGAGCCCGCCTCCGGCTCGGAGAACAGTTGGCACCAGATGTGCTCGCCGGTACGAATGGGTTCGAGGTGTCGCGTCTTCTGTTCGTCGGTGCCGTAACGGATAAGCACCGGGCCGACCAGGTCGGGTCCGAAGATGCTGAACTGTCGAGGAACTCCGGCATACGCACATTCCTCGGCGAACATCGCCTGGAACGCCACGGATGCGTCCCGTCCGCCGTACTCGACCGGCCAGTGCAGGCAGGTGAAGCCGTGCTCGGCCAGAAAGGCATGCCATACCGATCCCGGCCCGACATCCGCCCCCGTCGGGGTGGGACCATAATTGCGCAGTGCCGCCGGTTTGGGCGCGTCGGCCAGGAAGGCCCGCAGTTCGGCACGAGTGACCGTCGGGGAAGCGGTGTCGGGGTCGCCGGTCACGATGCCATACCGATCATCGCGGCTGACTGTGTAAGCACCGTCCAGTGCGCCGTCGGCAATCCGAACAGCACCTCGTCGGTGCGGGCCCGTTTGACGTACAACCCGGCGGCATGCTCCCAGGTGAAACCGATACCACCGTGAATCTGCAGGTTCGCATGTGCGGCATCACGCAGCGTTTCCGAGCACACCGCCTTGGCCATGCTGACCAGCCACGACGCGTCTGGGTCGGCCGCGTCGATGGCCTCCACCGCCGCCAGCGACGCCGACCGGGCCATCTCCAATTCCACCAGCATGTCCGCGCAGCGGTGTTTGATCACCTGGAACGATCCGATCGGGCGGTCGAATTGCCTACGCACCCGGGCGTATTCGACCGCCATCTCCAGGACCCGCTCGGCGGCGCCTACCTGCTCGGCAGTGAGCACGGCGATGGAATACCGAAGGCTGTCTTCGACGATATCCTCGACCGGTCGATGTGCAGCGAGATGGCGGGCCGCCGCAGCGTCCAGGTCGACAGTAGCCATCGGCCGGGTCGCATCCAGCACCGGTTGCGCGGCGACCGAGACCCCCGGCTGATCGCGGTCTACAAGGTAGAGCCGTTGCTGGCCGTCGTACTCCGCGAGAACGACAATGTCCTGTGCACTCGCGGCGCCGAGAACATGGCTAATCGATCCCGAAAGACGCCACCGTCCACCATGGTTGACCGCTACCGGCAATTCGTCCTCGCGTACGCGGCCGCACCTGAGGGGCACCCCAGCTGCCGCGGTGCGCATGCCGGAGCCCATGTCGTCCAACACATCGGCGGCACCACCGGTTGCGGTGAGCAGTCTCGTGGCCAGGACCGCCGACGAAAGGAACGGCACCGGAGCGAGCGTGCGACCCATCTCGTGACCGATTACGGCGTGAGCCACAGCCGGACGGTGATCATCCTGGTCACTTTCCGGGATACCGATGGCAGCGACACCGACCTGAGCGCACAGGGCTTGCCAGAGCGCGCGGTCGAAGCCACGGTCGGCCATGGGTGCCTCGTAGGCGACCGCACGCAACCGGTGTTCGGGTAACAGACGCGTGCACGCGGCACGTACCGAAGAGGCGAGCGTTGCTCGCTCGTCAGCGGAAAGCGTAGTCATCTAGGCTCTTTCACGGCTATGGAGGCCCTCTCAGAGGAAGAACAGCCTCAGTTATACCGCCGGGCACCAAGCGATGAAAGGCAAGACAGGGGTGTTGAGGATACCCCCATGTGCACGTCAGACGACGCCCAGAGGGCCACTAACTCTGTTGTGCGACAACAGGTTCGATATCTTCGAGGCGGCAGGAAGCAGGATGTTCTCCAGCTCGTCCTGAGCACGCACCGAGCGATTCGAGGAGTAGGCAAGCCCCAACGCCGCGGGTGTGCTCGCAACGGCCAGTTGCGCGGCGATACAGGTGACCCCGTAGCGAAACTCCTGGTCACTGATCGACAGCGCAGGCGACGCCAGTTGGCGTTCAAGCCGTGAGCTGGCCTTGATCGTATGACATGTATATCTGTGCAACGGGTTTCGTGAAAGATATGCCTCTCGCTGGCCACTCTCGGCCTGCGCCAGAATGCTCTTGCCAACCGCGGTGGCATGACCAGGAAGGCGGACGCCGGGCCAGCAGTCGACCCTCGGGGCGGCCGGGTGCTCGACCATGCTCCAGACTTCGACCTCGCCGTGGATCAAGCCACCGATCATGACGTGTGACCGCGTCGCGGTCGCCAGGCGTGTCATCGCCTCGCGCACCAGTCGATAGTCTCGCGCACGACCTTCCAGTTCCGCGACGGTGGCGAACTGCGAACCCAGCACATAGCGACCGTCATGAGTGCGTGCGAGATACTCCTCATGCACCAGCGTCCGCACCAGGCGATACACTGTGCCGATCACGATTCCGGTTGAATCACTGAGAGATCTGGCAGTCAGTGGACCACGCTCAGCGACTACGTCGACGAGCTTCATCCCCCGTTGCAGGCTTTGGATCAGAGTGGGAGCAGACGTGTCCACGGGTTCAACCCGCACCGGTCAAGGTAGCCAACGACCGCGGCCCCGCCGGAGCGGTGGAAAAGCCAGTCCAGTCCAGCCGCCCACCCAACACATAGGCGCCGTCATCCAACCGGATCAGATATCCGTCGTGGACCAGCGTCCGCAGCAGGTGGTAGGCCGTCGGAAGGGAAAGCCCGACCTGACGGGCAACGGGCTTTGCGTGCAGCGGACCGTGCGTGGCCACCACGTTCATGATCCGCAGACCGCGCTGTAGTGATCGAATCAGGGTCTGCTCTTCGCCTACCACCGCATCTCCCGAAGCTCTGGGCCGAGTGAGTGTTTGTTCGTACGCAACGAACTCTAGGTAGCCGACGACCGCAGGGACAATGGGTAGTTCGTTGCTAGCACTTCCGGTAACACCGATGAACCCACGTCACCGGCCGCGTGAAACGCTGCGCAGACATCACCGGCGATGGAGATGTGCTTCTGAACAACACTGTGCCAGCGCCCGGTTCGGTCACCCGTCGGCGGTCAGCATCGATTGCCAGGTCTGATTGGGACGTTGGTGCGCCAGATTGGTCAGTGCGTGGATGTTCCCGTCCGGTCCTACATACGATCCGTCATCCGGGTTGTACGACGTGAAAGCTATTGGTATGTCCTCGGTTTGGTTCATCAAGGGCGGCGCAAGGGCGGCCGGTGCAACCTGGGGCGCGGGGCCCGGAGGCGCCTGCGGGACGGAGTCGACCTGCGGCACCCCCTGACCCGATGTGGTGGCGTTAGGATCTCCCTTCCAGTTGAACCCGTCATTGAGCGGAACATACATCTCGTCGCCGTTGCACATCTTGGCCGTCGGCGCCCGTTTGCCTGGCTTGTTGACACACGGGAGGTTTCGCGCACCACGCACATTGAAAGGAGAATCCTGCGGCACTCGGCAATACAGATCACCCGCGGGGCGGTCCGGATAGTCCTCGAATGCCGGCGATCGTTGCTGGCTGGGCGGAAGAAACCCGGTCAGGCAGGGCGGTGGCACGTTGAGGTTGAGATCGAAGGTGACAAACGGCCCCTTGTAGGCGCTCATGGCGCCCATACCGGGCACCAGCGTACTGCCCAGGACGGCAATGGCCTGGGGTACCAGCACCAGGACCTGACGTACGCCGGCCTGGTAGGTGACCGCCAGCTCGCCAATCCCAGCCAGATTGGCGAGCATGATCGGCAAGGACGGTTGCAGCCGCTCGAACAATTGGCGGACCTCCCCCGCCGTAGCGGCCCCGTCAGGAAGGAGATTCCGCACCGAGGCATCCCGCTCGGCCAGCTGACCGGTGATGCCGGCCAGCCGCGCTGCCCATGACCTGATCTCATCGGCGGTGTCGTTCTGGGTATCCAGAACCGGTGCCGATTCATCGATCACTGTGGTGAGCGCCCCCAGATCCGTCTTCGCTCCCGAGGCCAATTTCGTGGATGCTCGGACCAGCCGGGCAAGGTCGGGACCCAGTCCGCCGAATGCGAGCGCACTCTCGTCGATGACGGTGCGCAGGTTTTCCGCAGGAATCGCTGTCAAACCCCGGTTGGTCTCGTCGAGAACTGTATTGATGTCGACGGGGATTCCGGTGCGGTCGGCCGCGATGACGTCGCCATCGCGCAATGTGGTGCCGCGTGCCTCGGCGAGCGGGGTGAGTTCGACGTACTGTTCGCCGATCGCCGACCTGCTGTGTACGCGGGCCGTCACGTCCGCAGGGATCGGCACATCGGAGGTCAAGGACAGGTCGGCCTCGACGCCGGTATCAGTCATACGGACGTCGGCGACGCGCCCCACGCCCAAGCCGCGGTAGGTGACATTGCCTGACGGATAAAGCCCGCCGGTGCTGGGCAGCTGAATGGTCACCCGGTACTGGCCGATGCCGAGCACACGGGCGGGCACTTCCATGAATCCGACGCCCATCACCACGGCCGCCACCACTGACACCACGGTGAACAGTGCAAGCTGCAATCTGATCCGTCTGTTAAGTCTCATCTCAACGTCCTTGATCGGCGATATAGGGTGCGGTCAAGGGGTTCCCACTGGTGTACGGGCTCGGCATCTGCCCTATCGTTCGACCCCACTGCATCTCCAGTTCGGTCAGGTTGCCCTCGAATCGGGTTCCGGTGAGAAAGCCCGCGTCGAGTCGGCTGAGCGTAAGGTCGAAGACCCCCGTGAGGTTCACGTAGTCACCGCGAAAATAGTTGCCGATATTCTCCTTGACGAACGGGAAGGTCGTCAGGTAGCTCAGCGAAGTGACCATCGCCGGGCCGGCATTGGCCAGGGACTCCAGCACGGGACCGAGATCGCTGAGCTCCGTTATCAAGTCATCCTTGGTGCGGCTGACCGCTTCGGCGGTGAGGGCACCGAACTGACCGAGCTTTTCCATTGCTTGCGCCAGTTCGGTGCGGCGGTCAGCCAGCACCTCTAGTGCTCGCGGAATGGTGTCGAGGGCACGATCCAGAACCGGTGTACGCGAGGCGAACTGCACGACAAGCCGGTTGACGCTGTCTGCTGCGTCGATGATGTCCTGAGTCTGGTCTTCGACGTTGGCGACGAACACGTCGACCTGCTCGATGAGACTGCGCAGATCGCCGGACCGGCCGGCGAACGCCGTGCTCAAGGACTGGGTGATGTCATGGACCTGGCCGAGGCCACCACCGTTGAGCACCATCGACAGCGCGGCAAGTGTCTGCTCGGTGGTGGGATAGCTGCCGCCCGCGGATAACGGGATCAGCGAACCCTCGTGCAGGCGGCCCTCAGCGTCGACGCCGACAGGCGGCGCCAGTTCGATGTGCAGCGAGCCCAGCAGGCTGGTCTGGCCTATCGTCGCGGTCGAGTTGGCCGGCAGGTCGACATCGGCGTTCAGTCGCATCGTCAACAACGCATGCCAACCCTGACGCTCGATCGCCGTGACCGTACCGACGGTGACGTCCCCTACGCGTACACGCGAATTTCGTTGAATATTACCAACATCGGGCAGCTGGGCCTGCACGGTGTAAGCCCCGGGGCCGCTGCCCTCCGTACCAGGCAGCGGTAGCGAGTTGGCCCCCTGCCAACTGCACCCGGCCGCCAGAACCACTGTCGTCACCAGGCCGGTCAACAATGCCGACCGGCTTCGGCTCATCACGAGCCCGCTCCCCGTGGCACCAACATGCCGTACAAGTCCCGCGGTGCTTGCTCGGCCGGCAACTGCGGCTGGACCGCATCCGGAGCCGGTGGGGAGGGGGGCGGTACGTAATCAGGGCGCATCCAGTCCTCGCTGTAAGTGATCTCATTCGGGCGGGCATAAGCGCCGACGACAGGGTTCGCCCCCACCGGCGGAAAGTTCATCTGCCGGTTCTTCACGATCGGCGCCAGATACTGGACGCAGAGCTTGGCCGATTGCTCGGCATTCAGGCGCGAAGCGGCTTGTATTGCACCACAGAGGAATTGGATCGGATTGGCGAAGTTGTTGAGGCTGAAGGCCCCGGCGAATCCACCGATGGCGGGCGGATAGATATTGACGAAGTTGGCTAATTCGGTCGGGGCAACGTGCAGGGTTTGCTCCAGGTCATCGTGACTCTCCTGCAGTGCGCGGCTGATAGAAGCCAGCTTGTCGGCCGTCACCCCTATCGTCTCGCGATTGTCCGCGGTGAAACCCGCCACCTCGCCGACGACCGCATTGAGCTCGTCGATGGCCGTTCCGATCTCCTGTGGCTGATTGTCGAGAAGCTCCGTGGTAGCAGCCAGGTTGCGGTTCAGCTCGCGCATCACGTCCTTGCTGTCCTGCAGCGCCGACACCACCAGCGCCAGATTCCGGGCAGTCGCGAAGATGTCGTCGCTGTGATCACCGAGTGCGGACATAGTCGTTGCGAGGCTCTTCAACGCCCCGTGGATGTTGTTCCCTTGTCCACGTAGATTGTCCGCCGCTGAATTCACGTAGGCGCCGAGCGTGCTCACCCCGCCGGGCGCGGTCGGCCGCAGCGCCTCGGCCAACTTGCCCAACTGCTCACGCAGGTCATCCCATTCGACCGGAACGGCGGTGCGGTCGATCGGTATCACGGCGTTGTCGACCATCTCCGGTCCACCGGTGTATGCGGGGACCAGTTGCACCGCCCGCGCCGAGATCAGCGAGGGTGACAGGATCACCGCCTTGGCATCGGCGGGAATTCGGTAGGTGTCATCGACCCACATGGTGATCTGCACCTGGTCCGGTTGCGCCTCGATCGTCGCGATCTCACCGACACGTACCCCAAGGATCCGTACGTCATCACCAGGGAAGATGCCGGTGCTGTTCGCGAAGTAGGCGGTGATGTACGTGGGGCCGGCTGACTCGCAGAACCGCAGTGCGGCAGCTCCGCAAGCGAGCAGGACCACAAGGCCGATGACCGCCGCGAGCCGCCCGGTCTTGGATGTCGTCATCGTCCTCCTTCGATGTATGGGCCTCCGTCGGTCGGCGTTTCACCAGGTGCCGGGACGAATACCGGTCCGTGTGTGGGCGGAACCGGAGAGGCGTCGCCGGGTGCCGGCGGCCCCGGAGGTGGGCCGCCAGGGGCGGGAGCCGGAATCGGTTCCCGATACGGGTAACACCCCGTGGGGCCGGGCAGCGGCAGGCCCGGCGGCCCGCACCCCAGGTCGCCCGGATTCCCGGTAATCGCATCGGGCACCGTCATCCGCGGTGGACCGCCCTGCCCGGTACGTGGGAAGGGCGCAGGCATCGCCGGGGTGCCCGGTTGCCCGACTGGGGGGTCGGTTAGCTGAGAGGGCGCCAGGACGTTGGGGTCCAGCCCGAGGTCAGAGAACGCCGCATCGATGAATGGCTGAATGTACTGCCCGGGTGGAAGATTGACGACGAACCCTTTGAAGAACGGACCGGAGGACACCGACTCCCCAAGCGCCATCGCATAGGAGTTGAGGCGTTTGACGGCGTCCTGCAGTCGCTTCCGGCGGTTGTCGATGATGGCCAGCACCCCGTTGAGACGGTCCAGCGTCGGCGTGAACGACTCGCGGTTATCCGCGATGAAGGCGCGGATCTGCCTACTGACCGCGACGATGCTGGTGGAGATGGAATCCAGCGCGGCACTCTGGGTCCGGATCTGCGCGAGCAACGCGTTGGAGTTGGTGATCAGATCGACGATCTGGCTGCTTCGCTGGCCCAACACGGTGGACACCTTGCCCACATCCGACAGCAGTGACCGCAGCTGTGTGTCGCGTTCGGCCAAGGTTCCAGAGAGGCGGGAGACTCCGTCCACCGCTGCGCGCAACTCCGGGGGCGTATCGGCGAACGTCTCGGCGAGCGTCTGCAGCGAAGTCGACAACTCATCGGTGTCCAGACCGTTGATGGTCACGGACAGGTCACCCAGCGCGTCGGCCAACTGATAGGGCGATGTGGTCAGCTCCAGCGGGATCGGCCCCTCGAGCGGTGCGTCACCGCGTGGTGTCACCTCGACCACCTTGGCGCCCAGCACCGTTTTTGTCTTGATAGCGGCCTCGGAACGATCCCCGACGAAGACACTGCGGTCGATGTCGAAGCCGACCACGACGCGATCGCCGTCCAGCCTGATAGAGGACACCTGCCCGACCCGCAGGCCGGCCACCTCCACCGGTGAGTCCGCTCGCAGCCCGGCCGCATCGGCAAACTGGGCGGTGTAGCTGTGGCCACTGCTGAGAAACGGGATCACGTTGTAGTTCGTGGCGCCGACAATGGCGGCGGCGATTACCACCGACCCGACCACACCCACCTTGACCGGGTTGCGTTCTGCCATCGGTTTCATTTCGGCGTGCACCTGCCCGAAGTCTGGGCCGCTGCCTTGATGTAGACCGGCTGGCCGCCCTTGCCATTGACCTTGATGATCGCTTCACAGATGTAAAAGGCGAACCAATCCCCGTAGAGCCCTTGCCGGCCCAACATTCGGTAGGCGTCCGGCAGGGTGTTCAGCAGGTCGTCGAAGTAGTCGTGTTTGTTGAGCACGATGGTCGCCGCCCGGTCGGTCTCCTGTCGCACCTTTTGGATAGCCGGGCGCGACTGCGCGAGCAGATCGGCGACTTCACCGGCGGTGGTGTCGATGTTCGCCGTCGCATCGGCGATCCCGTCCTTGCGTGCGGCCAGGGCGGCGGTCAGTTCGTCGAGCCGACCGAGCGCTTTGCCGAAATCGGCGTCATTGTCACCGATCGCGCCGAGCACGAGATCGAGATTTTTGATCAGGTCCCCGATCAACGCGTCACGGTTTGCCAGCGCGTCGGTGAACGTGGCGGTCTGTCCCAGCAGGGAGCTGATGGTGCGGCCCTGACCCTGGAAGGCCTGGATGAGTTGTCCGGACAGAGCGTTGATCTGGTCGGGGTCCAATGCGCGGAACAAGGGGCGGAATCCGCCAATCAGTGTGTCGAGGTCCAGCGCGGGTGCGGTGTTGGCCGCCGCGATGGTGTCGCCCGGTTTCAGCGGGGCCCCGCCGCCAGCACCGGCTTCCAGTGCCAGATAGCGGTCGCCATACAGGTTGTCGAAACGGACGACAGCGCGGCTGCTCTGGGTGAGCACCACGGAGTCGTCGACCTTGAACTCGACACCGACCAGATTGTCCCGGCCGATCGTGAGATCACCGACCTTGCCGACCTCGACACCGGCAATCCTGACGAAGTCGCCACTCTTGAGTCCGCCGACGTTGCTGAACAAGGCCCGGTAGGCCTGCTGCGGCTGGAATCGCGCCTGTGCGAACACCGCCACCAGGGCGAACAACCCCAGCAGGCAGACAGTAAAGAAGATCATCAGGCGCCACAGGACGGCCCCCAATCGTGCGTTCATGGCGAGGACGCTCCTATCGGAGGGGTGGGTGCGGTTTTCTGCGGGGTCGGCGGTGTCCCCATCGGGAACGGAGCCGCGAACGCCTCGGATCCCGGCGTCGGCCCGGGTGCGCGCGGCGCGCCGGGTGGCGGGGCCGGAGGCAGACCTGGATACAGCGGGCTGCCATCCGCTGCATACTGCGGGGCACCATAGGGCGGGCCACCGGGATACGGAACCGGTGCGGGTGCAGGGCCTTCCAAGTCACGAATGCTCGGCGGTTCGGGAACGGCGCGGGTGACCGGGAAGTAGTTCGCCCAACCGGGAAATCCGATGCCTGGGTTGATCCGGATGTCGTTGCCGGTGCCCCACCCGGTGTTGGTCACCAACTGCCGGACCGGGAATTGCTTGCTCGGGTCGGGCAACGATCCGCAACCGGGCTTACCTCCGGGGCCGCCCTTGGCACCCACGATGGGGAGGTTGTCGGGATACCGGTACTGATCCTGTCCCCAAGCCAGCGAAGAGTCCAGGATGATCGAGTACCCATTGCCCCCTTCGGCCTGCGCCCCACCGTTGTCGATAAACCACTGGGCACCCAGCAATGTGCAGGTGAGCGCCGGATGATGTTCGAAGAGCAGCGACGTCGTGGGTTGCAGCACATCGACTGTGCGCACCAGATCATCCTTGGCGGTACCGAGCAATTGTGTTCCGCTGTCGGCAAATCCGAGGACATTGACCAGCAGCGCATCGACATCCCCGGCGCGTTCGGACACCGTGGTCGAAGTCGTGCTCCGGGCGTCCAGAGCCGTCAACAGATCGCCCGCGGCCGCACCGTAGGTGGTGGCGAAGTCGCGCACCGCGTGCAGGTCGGTGCGAATGGTCTCGCTTCGCGGGTTGAGCGCCAGTAGGACCTGGTTCGCATCGCTGGTGGCCTGGCCGATGGCTTCGCCCTGCCCGCGCACGCCCTCGGCGATGGCACTCAGGGTCGCATTCAATTTCGCCGGGTCGATCTTGTCGAGCAACCCGACGATGTTCTCGAACACGGTGTTGACCTCGCTGGTCGTGTCACTGGACCGCAGGGTTTGGTGAGCGGTGATCCGTTCGGGACTCGGGTCGCTCGGGTAGATCAGGTCGACGTATTTGGCGCCGAAGGCAGTTGTCGCGTTTATCTGAGCGGCCACGTTGGCGGGGATGTACCTGACGTATTCCGGGTCGATCGCCAGCGTCATGACGGCGGTCCCGCCGGTAGCGGATCGAACATCGGTGACATGGCCGACGGCAAGCCCGCGCATCTTCACCTTGCCGCCGGGTTCCATTACCAGTCCGGATCTGTCGGCAGTCAGCGTGACCAGAACATAAGACCGGAGCCAGCCGTTGAACAGTGCGACGGTCGCCACCGCCACCGCCACCAGGGCGGCCACAAACAGACCGGCCGACCACGCGGGGCGGATTCGTGAGTTTTTCACCGGGAGCATGTCGATCACCCAGACAGGTTGAAGTTGCCGGAACGTCCATAGACAGAAAGAGAAATCACCAAGGTGACAAATACGACGACGATCAGCGAGGTCCGAACCGCGCGGCCGACCGCCTCCCCGACTCCCGCCGGACCACCGCTGGCGCTGAATCCGTAATAGGTGTGAATGACCATGACAGCCAATGCCATTGCCACCGCCTGGACGAAGGACCACACCAGATCCATCGGGTTGAGGAAGGTCTTGAAGTAATGGTCGTAGACGCCCGTCGACTGCCCATAGACCACCGTCGTTCCCACGCGCGCGGATACGAAGGACATCAATACGGCTACGCAGTACAGCGGGACAACGACGATGACACCGGCCATCAGCCTGGTTGAGGCGAGGTAGGAGATCGACCGCACCCCCATGACCTCGAGCGCATCGATTTCCTCAGCGATGCGCATGGCACCCAGTTGTGCGGTCGCTCCGGCCCCGATGGTGGCGGCCAGCCCGATACCCGTCGTCAAGGGCCCGATGATCCGGACATTGAGGTACGCCGAGGTGAAACCAGTCAGAGCCTCTACCCCGACACCCGCCAGCGTGTTGTATCCCTGCACCGCAATCAGTGCGCCCGCCGACATCGTCAGGAACGCGACGATGACGATCGTCCCGCCCACCACCGCCAATGCTCCTGCGCCCAAGCTCATCTGGGCGATCTGAACAGCGACCTCGGAGCGGTAGTGCACGACGGCGTCACCGACCGAACGGACGGTCTGCCCGTAGAACTGGGTCTGCAGACCCAACTGATTCCAGCCGTCGCGGATGGTGCGTGTCGCGCGCCGCAGGCGTGGCCGGAGCGTGCTCGGGACCCCGGTCACATCGTCGCCTGTACTCCGACAGCCGTGACCAATAGGTTGATCACGAACAACGCCATGAACGAAAACACCACCGTCTCGTTGACGGCGTTGCCGACTCCGGCCGGCCCGCCTCCGACCGAGATTCCCTTGTAGCAGCCGACCAGAGCGGCCACCAGTCCGAAAAGCGCCGCCTTGACCAACGAGATCACGATCTCGGCGCCGCCGGTGAACAACGTCATCCCGGCGACGAATGCACCGGGTGTCACATGCTGGACGAACACCGAGAAGAAGAATCCGCCCAGGATCCCCACCACACAGACAACCGAGTTCAACAGCAGCGCGACGATCACAGTGGCCACGACACGGGGGGCCACCAGCGCTTGTAGTGGATCGATTCCCATCACCCGCATCGCGTCGAGTTCGTCGCGGATCGTACGTGCGCCCAGGTCCGCGCACATCGCGGTGGCCGCAGCTCCCGCGACCACGAGAACCGTTACCAACGGACCGATCTGGGTGACGGCACCGAAGGCGGCACTGGCACCCGAGAAGTCGGCCGCACCGAACTCGACCAGCAGGATATTGAAGATGAAAACCGATAGCACGGTGAACGGGATGGACAGCATCACCGTCGGCACGATGGACACCCGCGCCACGAACCACATCTGAAAGATGCACTCGCGCCATGCGAACGGCGGTCTCGGCAGCAGCATCGCGGTGTCGATGACCATTGCGATGAAACCACCGATGCCTCGCATGGGTTTGGCGATCAAGTCGACGCTGACCACTACACCCGCTCTCGATCGGTTGCGGCGCGAGGGGGCACCGCTGCTCAGCTGAGTGCAACAGGTCGCGGTACGGACCCGCAACGACAGCGATTTCAAATGGTGCAGAGCACATTTGACGCCATCCACCACTCGCACCATTTGAAGTGCCCGGACTTGACCGCAGCGTGGAACCTCAGCCGACAATGGCGAAGAAGCTGTCAACCACGAGACGGATGCGCAGGGCCAAGTTGAGCGAAATGGTTGCCCCGGAATGCCCGGAGATGACGTCCTCCGATGACGATCACGATCACGATCACGATGATGACGACAAACCGCGACCGCCTCGCCGCGTGCGACTACGGCCGACCTGGTTGCTGTACGCAGCGACCATTCTGGTGCTGACCGCGCTGTGCGTATTCCTCGGTGTCCGCTATTACGACGACAGTCAACAGCTACGCCGCCAAGAGTCATTTCTGGCGGAGGCCCGTGAGGGCGCGGAGATGCTGACCACCATCGACGCTGCCAATGTGCAAAACGACGTGGCCCGGATCATCGCCTCCTCCACCGGACCGTTCCTGGACGACTTCCAGCGGCGGTCACCGTCCTTCGTCGAGGCGGTGACAAGAGCCCAGTCCACGTCCCGCGGCACCGTGCTGGAGGCGGGCCTGGAGCAGATCCGCGGGGATGAGGCCGACGTTCTGGTCACGATGGCGGTGACGACATCGATCAAAGGCGCCCAGGCGCCACCTCGGCAGTGGCGCATGCGGATCGGCGTTCAACAGGACGGATCGACGATGAAGGTATCCAATGTGGAATTTGTTCCCTGATCGCCGCCCGGCACCCGCCGTCATCGTCGGGTGCGTGGCGCTAACGTTGACCTGCGGTGCGGGTTGGCTCAGATTTCACGATGGCCAACAGAGTGCGGCACTGCTGGGCGGTCCGGAATCGGTTCGCGCCGCTACCGAGGGCACGATCGCGATGCTCAGCTACTCCCCCGACACCGTCGATACGGATCTGCTGGCCGTGCGCGACCGACTTACCGGCGATTTCCGCGAGTCGTTCACCGCGTTGGTGAACGATGTGGTGATCCCCGGTGCACGAGAGAAGAAGATCCACTCCAGCGCAACGGTTCCCGCCGCCGCCTCGGTAGCGGCCGACAAGGCCCACGCCACCGTGCTGGTCTATGTCAACCAAACCACCGTGGTCGCCGACGATCCACCTACCGATACCACAACCAGCGTGAAAGTCGGTCTCGAGAAGATCGACGGACGATGGCTGATCTCTGACTTCGCGCCCATCTGAACAGAAACAGGACCCACATGAAGACACCGATTGCGGCGGCAACCGCCGCGCTGGCGGTTGTCATCTCCGCACACCCGGCCAATGCGGATAGCAATCGGCTCAACTCCTCGGTGGTGCAGATGGTGAGCATCGTGCAGTACAAGGCGGGCTGCCGGGACAAGGTCCGAGTCCACGCTCAACTGCAGCAGGCCGCCCAACGGCATGCGCTCAATGTCCGCGATGACCGGGCGCTGGCCGGCCATATCGGATCCGACGGCTCCACAGCTCAACAGCGCGCGGCGGCAGCGGGATATCCAGGCTCTGTCCAGGAGACAGTGGCGATCAACCCCGCTCTAGCGATCAGTTCGATGGAACTGATCAACATGTGGTACTCGCACCCGGAGGACCTCGCAGTGATGCGAAACTGTGCGAACACCGATATCGGGGTCTGGTCGGAGAACTCGCTGGATCGCACTGTGGTTGTCGCTGTATACGGAAGTCCTCCGCACGATGCCGCCAGTATGCCTACAGGAGGCGGAGATTCACGCTGAAGGTGCGTGGTTGATCGGAGTAGTGCCAACACCACGCAGTGTTCTTCCCAAGGCCGTTGCGATCAGTAAAGCTGAAACAAGGCACTGGGGGCTACCCCGCAGCGCCCGGCGCTTGCGAGAGAAAGAGTGACAAACATGGTTCAACCGGCCACCGATCGGCGTCCGACCGTGGACTTCGACCACCACGATCAGCGTATCGCGCACCGCATCCACGACGTATATCGCGATCTGCGCAGCGAGAACCCGATGCAGTGGACCGATCGCCACGGCGGCTTCTGGATTGCGACCGGATATGAACCGATTCACGCGATCGCCTCGGCACCAGACGATTTCACCTCCGGCGAGGCGCTCATTCCAGACATGACCGCGGGCAATCCGCTGATTCCGCAGATGCTCCAGGACCCCGAACACCGTCTCTACCGCACGCTGCTGCGCGACTGGTTCACGCCGCGCCGCATCACAGGCTTCGAGCCGGCCCTGCGAGAGCTGACGGCCGAAATGCTGGCATCGTTGACCTCGCCGGCAGATCTGGCCACCGACTTCGCACTGCCCATCCCGATGGAGATGATCCTGCGGGTGGTTGGCGTCCAGGTGCAGAACATGGATCTCATCCGTGACGGAGTCCGATACATGGTCGACCAGGGCGGTCAGGACACCAGCGGCGCGATCGACGCATGGCAGGGCGCAATGACTTTCGTCCAAGACGTCATCATCGCACCGCTGCGCGAGAACCCAGGTGACGACCTGCTCAGCTACCTGCTCGCCAAGCAGCCGGAAGTGGCGGAACTCACCGACGATGTGATCGCCGCAATCGGATTCAGCATGATCGGCGCCGGCTTCGACACGACCTACAAGACGCTGGCCACGACGCTGGCCTACTTCGCCGAGAATCCGGACGTACAGGAGCAGGCGCGGAAGTCTCCGTCAGCCCAGGTCGTGGAGGAGGCCCTCCGACTGTTCGCGCCCGTGGTGACCGGGCGCACGGTCACCGCCGATACCACGGTGGCGGGCCAGACCCTCAAGTCGGGCGAGCGGGTACTGCTCGCGCTGCCGGCGGCCAACCGCGACCCGGCCGAGTTCGCCGAACCTGATCAGCCCAAGTTCGACCGAAATAACGTCCGCCACTTGACCTTCGGGAGCGGCATTCACAAGTGCCTGGGCATGCACCTGGCGCGGCTGGAGCTCAGAGTGGCCATCGAAGAGGTATTCCGCGCGTTCGACGACTTCCATGTCGCACCCGGCGAGCAGGTCAAGTACGTGCAGAGCCAGGTATGGGGAGCGGTATCGGTCCCCATCGCGTTCACTCGCGCCACGCTCGTGTAGTGCCCCGCCCCTCACCACCGTGGCCGGGCTCAGCACAACCGCAGGGACAAACTGGTGAAGATCACTGAATCCAAATCGTTTTCACTGGAGGATATTTCGGCCTTGGCTGGATCACTATGGCGTAACCTCAGTTGGCCGGTCAGCCGGTATCGACAGGTGCGGGTTCCCCCACCCACGGCCGCCGAACCCCGTATCGGCGCTTCTCGCGCGACGGCCCGATCAGCATCGCCGGACAGCGGCTCTTACGCGGGCGGACAGATTACGCCCAGTGAATGCGCACTGCTGGTCTTGGGCTGCCAACCCGAGATCCTCGCCTCGATACCACAGCGCGACGAACTCATCGCGAAGACAAACAAGGCCGTCGATATCGTCCGTATCCACGAGGGAATCGTGGTCCATGCGCGGACGGCCTTCGACCCAATGGACTATCGGTTCCCACCGTTGACCAACAAGGAGTTCGCGACCGTGGTGCAGGAGCATCGGCTGCAGAACGGGACTCCTGACGCCGCGCTGCACCCGGCATTGGCCGTGCGGCCCGAGGATATCGAGTTGCGCACTACCAGGTTAGGGATCTTCTCGACCACGGATCTGGACGAGCAACTGACCAACTACGGTGTGACGACCCTCATCGTCACCGGAAGCCACACCAGCGGTGCGGTACTGACCACCATCAGGGAAGCCGCCGACCGCGACTATCGCATCATCGTGGTCGCCGGCTGTACCGCCGACCCCGATCCCGAGGTGCACGACTTCCTACTGGAGAGAGTGTTTCCCCGCCAGGCCGAGGTGTGGACGGCCGCACAGTTGTATTCATCGCTGGCCGCAAATAAGTAGGTAGTCGCCGCGAAGGCTTTTGATCCCGGCTGGCTTGACTTGATCAGGTTGCAGCTCGGGTTGACTGTCGGGCCCCTCAGCCACTGCTTACTCAGCTCTGGGGTTCCGGCAATTGCCACCTACGGGCAGACGCAATACCGCGGTTGTTCCCGCGCACACCAGATCCGGTCCCCTAGGACAACGGTGCGTTCGAAGCGGCAGAAGCTCCTCGGCGCGGGCTGTCCAATGTGCGCACGCGGGTGCTGTGAGGCCTCCCGCATTAGTGGATTCCACCGCGACGACCTGTTGGCGCAGCGTTCCGGGCAGCGAGCCGACGGTGAAGGCGCGCATGGCCGCGCGCGCGACATCGGGGCTCGATTGTGCGAACGGCGGATACGGGGCCGCCGCGATCCGGTCGAGCAGGCCCCAAGGCCCGAATCAAGCGGCATTGCGGCCTGTCCCCGCCACGGGTCTTAGGGTGCGGGTGAAGTCGTTGCGCAGTGTGGCAACCGCGTCGAGCACGTAGTTCTGTTCCATCTTCCACGGCGCGCTGATGGACTGTTTCGGGAATGCTCCGACCGATCGCTGCACGTATCCAGAGGTGAGTTCAAACAGCGGCAACGCCTCCATCGAGTCACCGGTGATGGGGACCACGGCGTCGAGGTTCTTGGCCTTCATCCAATTCAGCACCTTGCACAGCAACCGCGACGAGAGGTCGGCGCGCAGTGTCCAGGACAGTCGAGTGTATCCGATGCAGAACGCGAAGTTCGGCAGCCCCGAGACCATGGCACCCTTCCATCCCGAGGAGGACCGCGTTCATTGCTCCACCCATAAATTTTTTTAATCCATCTGAAGAATCATTAGCTGTACTTGATCGACGCACGTCCATAGCCTCGAACGCATGGCTTCACCTGTGCTCATCGGATTCCTCACCACCATGGCGTTGATCGCCGCGATCGGCGCGCAGAACGCCTTCGTGTTGCGTCAGGGCATCCGTGGGGAGCACATCGTCGCCGTCATCGCGTTGTGCACGGTTTCCGACCTGATCCTCATCGCCGCTGGCATCGCCGGGGTCGGCGCGCTGATCACCGCACATCCCGACGCGATGACGGTCGCGAAGTTCGGCGGGGCGGCCTTCCTGATCGGCTATGGCGCACTGGCCGCGCGGCGCGCCTTCCGGCCCTCGACCCTCAACCCGTCCGAGCGCACGCCGGCTCGCCTGGCCGAGGTGCTGGTCACCTGTCTGGCGCTGACCTGGCTGAACCCGCACGTCTACCTGGACACCGTGGTGCTGCTCGGCTCGCTGGCCAACGAGCATCACGAGCAGCGGTGGCTGTTCGGCGCCGGCGCGGTGGCCGCGAGTGCGGTGTGGTTCACCGGCCTGGGCCTGGGTGCCCGCCGACTGGCCGGACTGTTCGCCACCCCGATGACCTGGCGCATCCTCGACGGGCTGATCGCCGTGATGATGATCGCGCTCGGCACGAGCCTCGCGCTGTCCTGAGCCTCGGAGGACGCTCTGCCCGACATACGCCGGGGCGGGTCTCGATCGATTTCCGGCGATGAGACAGAATCAGCAGGTGAACCGCATGTTCCGGCGTGGAGTGCCGACGGAGGCCCCGCACCCCTTTGCGAATGCCCCGGCCTGGTTCACCTCTGCCCTGGAACAGACCCCCGAGCACTCGACCATCGACGTCGACGGCTGCGCCATCCACGTGCGGAGCTGGGGTGATCCGGACAATCCGCCGCTGGTGTTCGTTCATGGCGGCGGCGCTCACTCCGGCTGGTGGGATCACATCGCCCCGTTCTTCGCCCGCACCCATCGCGTCGTCGCACCCGACCTGAGCGGGCACGGCGAGAGCGACACCCGCAAGGAATACGCCCTGTCGATCTGGGCCCGCGAAGTGCTGGCCGCCTCGGACGCCTCCGGGTCCACGGCGCGGCCCACGATCGTCGGCCACAGCATGGGCGGCTGGGTGGGGGCCTCGGCCGCCACCCGCTACGGCGCGCAGATCGACAGCATCCTGGTCATCGACTCTCCGCTGCGTGATCGCGCCCCGGAGGAGGTCCGGTTGCGCAACCGGCGTCGCGACACCGCCGGATACCCGACCGAGGACGAGATCCTGGCCCGATTCCGGGCAGTGCCGAAGCAGGACGTGACGCTGCCCTACATCGGTCACCACATCGCCGTGCAGTCGGTGCGCAAGACCGACAACGGGTGGGTGTGGAAGTTCGACCCGGACATCTTCGGCGGCCATCTGATGGACGAGACAGCCACCGACCAGGAACTCCTGGAGCACACGTTTGCCCGAATCCCTTGCCGGGTCGGGTATTTGCGATGCGAGAACGGGGTGGTCCCACCGCCCATGGCGGCCCAGATCCGGTCGATGCTGCAACTGCGCGGCCCGTTCGTCGAACTCGCCGAGGCCGGCCACCACCCGATGCTGGATCAGCCCCTACCGCTGGTGGCGACGATCCGGACGCTGCTGGAGTTCTGGTCGATCACCTAGCGGCCAACGGCCCGGCGAATGACTTCTTCAGCGCGCTCGGGGCGACGGCAGGCAACAAGGCGGCCAGCAGTTTGCGCTTGAGCCCGGTGGGAGTGCGGACGAGTTCGATGTCGATGCGCGTGCCGGTCTCCTGCGGCGTGAGTTGAAATGTCCAGCCGCCGCCCGGGCCGAAGACCTTCGAGTCATGGGTGGTCACGGTGACGCGCCGCCGCTCGGTGTCCCAGTCGTAGCGGGCGCGCTCCCACGCCGACGCTGTGCCTTCGGTCACGTCTGCCCAGGTGTCCCCCAACGCATGCACCTGAAAATGCTCCTCGTCGATCGTCGGCCACCGATCTGGCCGGGACGGCCCGAAGTCGGTCAGCACGTCCATGAGGGCGACGTGGTCGAGCGTTGAGGACATCTGGAACCGAACCACGGGCATTGCTTGCTCCTTCGGGATTGAACTGGGACATACCGACATTCACCTGGTAGCTGCGCGGGGCCGGCAGCCGAGGCGAACGCCACCCGATTCATCTGACCCGAGGACGCTGATCTAGTCCAACGATTGTTTTGAATCAATGTCATCTCATTTAGAGATGACATTGTCAGCGCGCGGATCGGCCCGGCACAATCCCCGAGGCATCTGATCTTGATTCGACGCCCATTCTTTCGGCCGTGGCTGTCGGAGGCTGTCTGCCTTCCAAGAGAGAATGCTTACGCCGCCCGCCGAAAGCGAGCGGCTGGAACCGATCGCTCCGGCATCGGCCCTGGTGGGAAAGGACCAGCAGTGAGTTACAACGCCGCAGACATCACCGAGCTCGACGATGTCCAGCACACCCGCCTGCGGCCGGCGGTCAACCTTGGGCTCGACGTGCTCAACACGGCGCTGCGCGAGCTGGTGGACAACGCGATCGAAGAGGTCGCCGATCCCAGCCACGGCGGGTCCACCGTCACCATCACCCTGCACGCCGACGGCTCGGTCAGCGTCGCCGACGACGGTCGTGGCCTTCCGGTCGACTCCGACCCCACCACCGGGAAGAACGGCATCGTCAAGACCCTGGGCACTGCGCGGGCCGGCGGCAAGTTCTCCGCGCACACCGACGCCACCAGCACCGGCGCCGGCCTGAACGGAATCGGCGCCGCGGCAGCGGTGTTCATCTCCGCCCGTACCGACGTGACCGTACGCCGGGCCGGCAAGACCTACCTGCAGAGTTTCGGCGGCGGCTACCCCGGCACCTTCGAGGGCAAGGATTTCGACCCCGACGCCGAGTTCACCCGCTCGGACACCCAGAAACTGCGTGGCACCGGCAACCGCAAGCCCGACGCGCACGGCACCACGGTGCGCATCCTGTTCGACGCGACGGTGGTGCCGGACTCGACCGTGGACATCGGCGAGGTCCTGCTGCGGGCGCATGCCGCGGCGCGAATGTCGCCCGGGGTGCACCTGGTCGTCATCGACGAGGGTTGGCCCGGTGAGGAAGTCCCGCCCGCCCTGCTCGAACAGTTCAGCGGCCCGTGGGGCACCGACACCCTGCTGGACCTGATGTGCACCACCTCGGGCAATCCCCTGCCCGGCGTGCGTGCCGTCGTCGAAGGCCGCGGCGAGTACACCACCGGCCGCGGCCCGACCCCGTTCCGCTGGTCGCTGACCGCGGGCCCGGCCGAACCAGCCACCGTCGCCGCGTTCTGCAACACCGTGCGGACCCCCAACGGCGGGTCTCACCTGACAGCCGCCATGAAGGGACTCTCCGAGGCCCTGGCCGACCGGGCGTCCCGCATCCGCGACCTCGGTCTGGCCAAGGGCGAGGACGGCCCGGAACCACAAGACTTCGTCGCCGTCACCGCCTTGGCCGTGGACACCCGAGCACCGGACGTGGCCTGGGACTCGCAGGCCAAGACGGCGGTGTCGTCGCGGTCGCTGAACGTGGCGATGGCCCCGGATGTCGCACGCAGCGTCACCATCTGGGCGGCGAACCCCGCCAACAACGACGCGGTGTCGCTGTGGACGAAGCTGGCGCTGGAATCCGCCCGCGCGCGCCGCAGCGCCGAAGGCGCGAAGGCCCGCTCCCGCGCGGCATCGAAAGCCAAGGGGCTGGGGACGAACCTGTCGCTACCACCGAAGCTGCTGCCCAGCCGGGAGACCGGCCGGGGTTCGGGCGCCGAATTGTTCCTGTGCGAGGGCGATTCCGCGCTGGGCACCATCAAGGCCGCACGCGACGCCACGTTCCAGGCAGCCTTCCCGCTGAAAGGCAAGCCGCCCAACGTCTATGGGTTTGCGCTGAGCAAGGCGCGGGCCAAAGACGAATTCGACTCGATCGAACGCATCCTGGGCTGCGGCGTGCGCGATCACTGCGATCCGGAGCTGTGCCGCTACGACCGGATCCTGTTCGCCTCCGACGCCGACCCCGACGGCGGCAACATCAACTCCAGCCTGATCTCGATGTTCCTCGACTTCTACCGGCCCCTCGTCGAGGCCGGGATGGTCTACGTGACGCTGCCGCCGCTGTTCGTGGTCAAGGACAGCCAGGACCGGATCTACTGCCAGGACGAGTCCGAACGCGACGCGGCCGTGGCGCAATTGAAGGCCACCTCCAAGCGCAAGGTGGAAGTGCAGCGCAACAAAGGCCTGGGCGAGATGGATGCCGACGATTTCTGGAACACCGTGCTGGATCCGCAGCGGCGCACCGTGATTCGAGTGAATCTCGACGACGGCGAAGCCAAGCTGCACCACACCCTGTTCGGCGGGCCGCCGGAAGGCCGGCGCACGTGGATGGCCGAAGTCGCCGCCCGTGTCGACACCGCAGCGCTCGACTTGACCTAGGAAGAAGTACTGTGACCGCCACCCTGGACGTTCCTGAGCAGAACCCTGACCTGGTGCTCGACCAGAGCGCCGATGACTACTGGAATCACTACCAGCTGACGTTCGCGCTCTACAGCGTCAGCGACCGCGCCATCCCCTCTGCATTCGACGGGCTCAAGCCGGGTCAGCGCCGCCTGCTCTACCAGATGCACGAGTCGAAACTGTTGCCCGGCAACAAACCGCAGAAGTCCTCGAAGATCTGCTCGGCGGTCACCGGTAACCTGCACCCGCACGGCGGCGCGTCGATGTACGGGGCCGCGGCGCTCATGGCCGCCGAGTTCCAGCGCGTGAAAGTCATTGACGGACAAGGCGCGTTCCCCCGCATCCAGGGCGACATTCCCGCCGCGGACCGCTACACCGAGATGCGGCTGTCGGCTCCCGGTGCCGCGCTGACCGCCGAACTCGACGATCACGCCGTACCCATGGTGCAGACCTTCGACGGCGAGTGGACCGAGCCGACGATGCTGCCGGCCCAGTGGCCGGTGCTGCTCTGCAACGGCGCGGTCGGCATCGCCGAAGGGTGGGCCACCAAGGTGCCCGCGCACAATCCGCGTGAGGTGATGGCCGCCTGCCGGGCTCTGCTGGCCAGACCGAACACGACCGATGACACGTTGATGAAGCTCATCCCCGGACCCGACTGGGGCTGCGGGTCCACCGTGGTCGGCTCGAACGGCCTGCGGGAGTACATCACCACCGGCCGCGGCATGTTCACCGTCCGCGGCACCCTGACGGTCGACGGCAAGAACGTCATCGTCACCGAACTACCTCCCGGTGTCGCCAGTAACACTGTGCAGGACAGGATCCGAGCCCTGGTCGAGTCCGGCGAGTTGTCCGGCGTGGCCGACATGTCGGACCTGACCGACCGTCGCAACGGGCTGCGCATCGTCGTTACCGCAAAACGCGGCCACAGCGCCGAGACCATCCGCCAGCAACTGCTGGCGCTGACGCCGCTGGAGTCGACGTTCGCCGCCAGCCTGGTCGCCCTCGACGAGGACCGGGTGCCGCGCTGGTGGTCGGTGCGGGAGCTGATCTCCGCGTTCCTGCATCTGCGCGACTCGGTGGTGCTGCACCGCAGTGAGTACCGGCTGGAGAAGGTCACCGCGCGTCGCCACCTGGTGGCAGGCTTGATGAAGATCCACCTCGACATCGATGCTGCCGTCGCGGTCATCCGAGGCTCCGATACCGTCGACGACGCCCGGCAGGGACTGCAGCAGCGATTCGAAATCGACGAAGAGCAGGCCAATTACGTTCTGGCCCTGCAGCTTCGACGGTTGACCAAGCTCGATGTGATCGAGCTGCAGGCCGAAGCCGACAAGCTGGACGCCGAGTTCGCCGAGCTGACCGAACTGGTCTCCAACCCCGATGCGCGCCGAAAGGTGATCGACAAGGAGCTGGTGGAGACCGCGAAACTGTTCAAGGGCCCCGAATTCGACCGCCGCACCGTGCTGGACCTCGAGGCCACCCCGACCGCGTCCTCTGCCGACGAGGACGGCCCCAGGGAGCGGAAGGTCAACACCTCCTGGCGCCTCGACGACCGCGGCGTGTTCTCCGACAGCCACGGCGAACTGCTCACCTCGGGTCTGGGATGGGCGGTGTGGACCGACGGCCGGGTCAAGTTCACCAATGGCAACGGCCTGCCGTTCAAGATCCGCGATATCCCGGTGGCGCCGGACATCACCGGGTTGCTGCGCTCCGGGGTGATGCCGACCGGCTATCACCTGGCGCTGGTGACGCGGCGTGGCAAGATCCTGCGCATCGACCCGGCCGCGGTGAACCCGCAGGGTGTGGCCGGCAACGGCGTGGCCGGGGTGAAGCTGGTCGCCGATGACGCCGGCGACGAAGTGATCGCCGCGCTGCCGATCAGTTGCGAAAACGGCGAGGCCATCCTTTCCACGTCCGAGAAGAGCTGGAAGGTCACCGAAGTCGCCGACATCCCGGTCAAGGGCCGCGGCGGCGCCGGTGTCGGGTTCCACCCGTTCGTCAAGGGCGAGGACGCGCTGCTGTCGGCGGCGATCTCGGCAACCGGTTTCGTGCGCGGACGCCGGGCCGTGCGGGCCGAAAACCGCGCGAAGGCCTCGGTCAAGGGCTCGGGCAGCGATGTGACGCCGGCCCCGTCAGAGTGAGGTTGCCCTTCAAGATCACGAATGAAGCACAGACCGCGAGGCAACACTGTTAACAGCAGTCACTTTGTTAACATCGCGGCATGCAGGACTCGCCTGGGAGCAGCGACCTGCGCCGAACAGGTCCGGTTTCCCGGCGTGACGCGCTGCGCTACGCCGCCGCCGTGTCGGCGCTGGCCGGGCTGGGTGCGGTAGCGGCAAGCGTCGGTGCGCCTGCGGCGTCGGCCGCCGCCCCCACGCTGATCGACTTCGCCATGCGTCAGATTCCGGCGCAGCACATCCGGGCCGCCGGCCACTCCGGGGTGATCAACTACGTCTCGACGTCACGTCCGGGCTCATCCATGGGCGCCAAACCGATCACCCTGCCCTACGCCAAGCAGCTGACCGCCGCCGGATTGGTGATCGTCAGCAACTACCAGTACGGCAAGCCCGGCGGAACCGCCCCATCGGACTTCACCCGGGGGTACGCCGGCGGCGTGGCCGACGCCCGCACCGCCTGGCAACTACACACCGCGGCCGGTGGCGGCCAGAGTGCACCGATCTTCTTCAGCGTCGACGACGATATCGACCGCAACACCTGGAACAACGTCGCACTGCAGTGGTTCCGCGGAATCAACTCGGTGCTCGGTGTGCAGCGCACCGGCATCTACGGGGGAATCCGACCGTGCCAGTGGGCAATTGGCGATGGCGTCGTCGGCAGGTCGAGCACGCCAGGCCGTGCCTGGGCATGGCAGACCCGGTCCTGGTCTGGCGGGCAGGTCCATCCCGCCGCGGTTCTCTACCAACGCGTGGTGAGTACCGCCTCGAATCCGGGACCCGTGGTCGGCGGGCTCGAAGTCGACGTCAACGATGCGCTGGCCCAAGATGTCGGCCAGTGGAACCTCCATCCGTAGGGCCACAACTCAGATCGGCGCGAGGCGACCGGCCCAGGGCATTGCCTGCTCGAGCTGAGCCGCCAACTTGAGCAGCAGCGATTCACCGGCAAGCGGTGCGACGAACTGGACACCGAGCGGCAGACCTTCCGCGGTCCAGTGCAGCGGCAGCGAGATCGCCGGGCGGCCGGTGATGTTCGCCAGTTGCGTGTAGGGCACCCAGCCGAGGTTCTTGTCCACCATGTCGTCGACGATCTTGGTGTAGCGCAACAGGCTTGCGGTACGCGTCTTGATCAGTGCGTCCGCCGCATGCTGCAGCACGACTGGCAGATCGAACTCGCCGATCCGCGGCGGCAGGGTCGCCAGGGAGGGCGTCAACAGCAGGTCGTACGACTCGAAGAACGTGCTCAGCCGCAGAGTGTGTTCCTGGCGACGCTGCACCGCATCCAGATAGTCGACGCTGCTCGTGGCGCGGCCGATCGCCGCCATGATGAGTGTGTCCCGTTCGAAGGACTCGTCCCCTGCACCGGTCAACCGCTTGGCCTCGGCGAGCTCCCACGCGCTGTAGACGAACCAGGTCAGCAGGAAGTCGCGGGCAAGCGCGGCGTCGTCGAAGGGCGCTTGAGGAAGTTCCTCGACATGGTGGCCAAGCTCGGTGAGCGCGGCAGCAGTTGTCTCGACGGCTGCGAACGCCTCGCGGTGTGGCGCGGGATTGATCACCGTGGGCACCCGAAGCCCGATACGCAGTTTCCCGGGATCCGCCCCCACGCAGGATGTGAACGACTCGGCCGGCAGACTCGGCACGTACGGCCCGAAGGCTTCCCCGCCGCTGAGGACATCGAGCATCGTCGCGGTGTCGCGCACCGTCCGTGAGACGACGCCTTGAACTGCCGCGCCGTGCATGGATTCTCCGACTACCGGACCCGACGGTGTGAGCCCGCGGCCCGGTTTCAGCCCGACGAGACCACAGCTGGCCGCCGGAATGCGGATCGATCCGCCGCCGTCGTTGGCACCGGCGCAGGGCACGATGCCCGCGGCGACGGCCGCTGCCGACCCTCCCGAACTGCCGCCCGGCGACCTTGTCAGATCCCACGGATTGCGGGCCGGCCCCCACGCGCCGGGCTCGGTGATTCCCTTCGCGCCGAACTCCGGTGTGTTGGTCTTGCCGAAGATGACCAGGCCCGCGTCGATCCAGCGCTGGACGACAGTGGCGTGCTCGGGGACGTTCAGCGACATCAGCGCACGTGAACCGGCCGAGGTGGGCAAGCCCGCGTAGTCCTGCGCAAGATCCTTGATCAAGAAGGGCACCCCGGCGAACGGGCCGGTCAGATCGTCCTTCGGCACTGCCGGAACGTCACGCACGATCGCGTTGATCTTCGGGTTGACCGCCGCCGCACGCTCCTGGGCTGCCTCGAGCAGCTCAGCTGCCGAAACCTGCTTATCAGCAACTAATTTCGCCAGGGATGTGGCGTCGTGCGCCCGGTACTCGTCAAAGTCCACCCCATGAACCTAGACCGCGCCGGCGTCGTGCGGTGAGTTACCGCCGACGACGACGGGGGCGGGTTTCGACGCGACGGTCGCCAACGCATCCACCTCGCCAGATCACCGATGACCTTCCCGCCACCTGAGACGCACCGTTTGGCGTCAACTCAAAATGGCTACCGAAAAAGGCATGTCTGAACCCAACACCGGCAACCGCATCGACGACGTCGCCCCCGGTGACATCATCAGTCTCGATGGCGGTGAACCGGCCTGCAAGGTAGTCCACAAGGAGCCGACCGAATCGGGCTTCCTGGTCACCTTCGAGGTGGACGACGGCGAGATGTTCCAGCGGGAGGTGGCCGCCGGCACACCGGTCACGCGGTCTTTGGAGTCCAAGTGGGAGTCGACTCAGAACCCGACCGCACACCCACAGTCCTGAAACCGGCGGCATCAAGCCTCAGCGCACCAGAGTGGCACCACCGTCCAACCTGATCTGCTGTCCGGTCATGAACCGCGACTCGTCGGCCAGCAGATACAGCGCCGCATAGCCGGTCTCCCAGGCGCTGGCCCGGCCCATCTTCAGCTTCACCACTTCGGCGTAGGCCTCGTCGACCTCATCGGGCTCGAACCCGAACAGCGACTGGGAATCCGTGTTGCCCAGCGTCGAGTCGATCGGGCCGAGCATCAGCGTGTTGGCGCGGATGCCTGCGGCCGCGAACTGTGCGGCGGTCAGTTCCGTGATGTAGTTCAACCCGCACTTGCCCAGGGCGTAGGGCATGATCCCGATGTTGAGTCCGACTTCGTTCTTGATGCTGGCGATGGACGAGATATTGATGATGCTGCCGGTGGAACCGCCCTCGTTCTTCTCCATGCATTGTGCGGCAAAGAGATTGCAGTAGTAGCAGCCCAACATGTTCACGTTGATGCCATGGTTGAAGTCGTCGGCACTCATCGAGTTGTTCACCCGGTCGAAGGGCGGGTTGATCGCCACGCTGTAGACCATCCCGTCCACGCGGCCGCTGTTCTGCATCGCGGTGTCGAAGATGCGCTGGCAGTCGTCCTTTTCGGCGACGTCGGCCTGGATGGCGTACGCCTTGCCCTTCTCCGCGGTGATCATGTCCACCGTCTCCTGTGCGGCAGCGAGATTGCGGTCGACGACCACCACCTCGGCGCCGTGGCGCGCGGCCACGATGGCGGTGGCGCGGCCGTTGCCGATCTTGGGGCCGGGCATCTGGCCGCCGCCCACGACGACCACCACCTTGCCGGCCAGGTCGAACACGGTGCGGTCGGGACGCTCGAAATCTGTTGACATGATTACTCTTTCCTTGACTAATAGGCTAGATGCGGATAGCCCGCTCCGGGCAACCGTCGACCGCTTGGGCGACGGCGCCTTCGAGCTCGGGAGGGATGTCGGTGTCGATGGCCTCGGCGTAGCCGCCGTCGGTCAGCGTGAACACCTGCGGACACAGCGCCGCGCATACGCCGTGTCCGCGGCACAGATCATCGTCGACGACGACTTTCATCGGGACACCTTTGTCGTGTCCGCGGCCGGGGTCAGGTTGAGGTGCAGATCGGTGAGACCCCGCAGGATGTAGGTGGGCACATAGTCGTAACGTCGCGCATCGGCGGCGCCGTGTCGGGCTTCGTCGATCTCGATCGCACCGGTGCTCGCCAGCAGCCGCTGGATCACCACTTTCGCCTCGGCCCGGGCCAGCGGTGCACCGACGCAGCTGTGGACACCGCGGCCGAAGGCGATGTGCCGGCGGGCGTTGTGCCGGTCGAGGTCGAAGACGTCAGGGTTGTCGAACTGGCGCGGATCTCGGTTGGCCGCACCGTAATGCACCATCACCACAGTGCCCGCAGGGATCTCGACACCGCCGACGGTCGTGGTGGCACGGGCGAGCCGGAAATCCCCGCGGATCGGACTCTCGAAGCGCAGCGCCTCTTCGACGAAGTTCGGGACCTGATCGGGAGTGCGGCGCAGCTGCTCTTGGAGTTCGGGATTCTCGGCCAGGATCTTCAATGCCGAGGACAGCAGTCGGACCGTGGTCTCCTGACCGGCCGAGAAGAGATTGGCCGCCACCCGCACCACATCCATGACCTCCGGGGTCGATCCATCCGGGAACGTCGCGTGCGCCATCTCGGTCATCACGTCACCGCGAGGTTCGCGGCGCCGCTCCGAGATGTAGTCGGCGAAACGGTGGTAGAGGAATTCCAGCGGCGCGTGCGTCATGACCGTGTCGTCCGTGCTGCCCAGCGAGTTGTCCCCGGTCAGCCGTTCGGTGAGCTCGGGACGGTCCGCCTCGGGAACACCGAGGAGATCCGCAATGACCAACAGCGCGAAGGGATTGGCGACGACACCGAGGAACTCGCCCCCACCACCGGCGACGTACGGCTGGAGCACCTGATCGGCAAGGCGCCACATGAACGCCTCGTTTTCCTTCAGGCGTTTGGGGGTGATCAGACGGCTCAGCAGCGAGCGGTGCGCGGTGTGTTTCGGCGGGTCGAACGACGGGAGTTGGTCGCTGAACGGCAATTCGTCACGGTGGGCCTCGATCAGCGCACGGACTTCCGCCGCGTCGAGCCCCTCCAGTGGCACCGGGAACCCAGGCGTCGGGCCGGTGACGGTATTGCACGACGAGAACGAGTCGTGGTCACTCACCACCGCCAACGCTTCGTCGTATCCGGTGACGATCACCACGTTCTGCGACGGCTCTCGGAGCACGGGACTGGCCGTCCGCATGCGCTCAAGGGTCGGGTAGGGATCCGCGACCAACGCGGCGTCGTGGAAGAAATCGACGCCCCGGAGCGGGGACGTATCGGGGGACGAAGTCTGCTGCGGAGCGGTGTTCAACGGCATGGCGTTCTCCTCGACTGGGCTGAGGCAAGCTGACCAGCTTGGCCCAGAAAGACTGACCAAACGTACAGCTGATTCCTGACCAATCGTACAGGCATATACTGTACGAATGGTCAGCCAGGGCGATTTTGTTAGGAAAGCTACATTTAGGTCGGCCCGGTGAGCGGTTCCTCGTCGGGGGCCACCGGCACGACCCGGCAGAAGTTGATCGAGGCCGCCATCGAGCTGTTCCGGCGGCACAGCGTCGCCGGCACCTCGCTGCAGATGATCTCCGACGAGCTAGGCCTGACGAAATCTGCCATCTACCACCATTTCCGCACTCGCGATGAGCTGCTGACCGCCATCATGGAACCCGTCGTCAGCGAGCTTGCCGCCCTCGTGGAGACCGCCGAAACCCAGCGCGGGAGCCGCGCGCAGGCCGAATCGATGCTCACCGGCTACATTTCCCTCGCCGTGTCGCACCGCGACCTGTTTCCCATCCTCACCGGCGACCCCGGCGTCACCGAACTCCTCCGAGGGCAGCCGCAATGGCGCGCGATCGTGAAACGACAGGCCGATCTGCTCGCCGGTGCGGAGCCTGGCGTGGCCGGCCAGGTCCGCGCCGCCATCGTCATGGCCGGCATCTCGGCGGCCGTCGGGGTGGAATTCGCCGGCCTCGATGACGGCGAGCTCTACGAGCAACTGGTCACGGCGACCCGACGCACACTCGATCTGCGACCGCCACGGCACGCACCGGCACCGCACGCCCACGGATGACTTCCGTTGCCTCCGTTGCCGCCAGAATCCCGCGTTGGGCAAGCTGAGTACGAACTCACCCGAGAAGGAGCGCCCGTGGAGTACACAACGATCCGGCACGAGCTCGACGACGGCATCCTCACCGTCGTCCTCGATCGCCCCGACAACCTCAATGCCTTCACTGTCGAGATGGCCGAAGAGTTGGAGCACACCTTTGTGTCCGTCAACGACGACGACACCGTGCGTGCCGTCATCGTGACGGGCGAGGGCCGGGCATTCTGTGCCGGCATGGACCTGTCGAGCCAGGGCAACGTGTTCGGCCTGGACGAGTCGAAGTCGCCGACCCTGGCCGACATGGCCGACCTCGACAATCCCGAACTGCGCCGGGTCCGCGACACCGGCGGCCGGGTCACCCTGGCGATCTACGCCTGCCGCAAGCCCGTCATCGCGGCCATCAACGGGGCCGCGGTCGGAATCGGCGCAACGATGACGCTGGCCATGGATGCCCGGCTCATGTCGGCGAAGGCCCGGTTCGGGCTGGTCTTCGGAAAGCTCGGGATCACACCGGAAGCGTGTTCCACCTGGTTCCTCCCCCGAATCGTCGGCATGCCAGCGGCTTTGGACCTGGTCTACCGCTCTGACATTCTCACCGCGGACGCTGCCCGGGAGATCGGGCTGGCCCAGGCCGTCCACGAACCAGACGCGTTGATCACCGAGGCGCGGGCGCTGGCCGACGCGTGGACCCGCGACCGCTCGCCGGTCTCGGTCGCGCTCATGCGACAGATGCTCTACCGCAACGCCGCCGAGCCACACCCGGTCGACGCGCATCGGGTCGACTCGCTGGCGATGTTCTACACGAGCATCGGCGACGGCCACGACGGCGTGCGGGCCTTCCTCGACAAGCGCACCCCAGAGTTCACCGGGCGGGCTTCCGAGATGCCGCCGTTCTATGAGGAGTGGGTCGACAGCGACTAGGGACAGCAGCCGCACTGCGGGTTCAAAACGCCGACCAGCAACAGAGCGCAGTTGCGCGATCGAGCACCTCGGTAGGCTGCCTGAGCGGCATACCCCTGCTCGATCGGAGGCCGATACCCGTGCTCGACGCTGACGATGTGCGCAGCATCGCGCTCTCTTTCCCAGAGACCGCCGAGAAAGAGCGCTGGGGCCATCCGACCTTCGACGTGGCGGGCAAGATGTTCGTTACGGTGCCCGACGACGAAACCTCATTTGCCGTGCGCTGCCCCCGATTTGACCGCGAGGAATTGATCGCGGCCGAACCGCAGAAGTTCTGGGTGCCCCAACACGAGGCCGCATCAGCCTGGGTACGGGTCCGGTTGGCCGAACTCGAGGATTCGCAGGAACTCCGCGACATTTTGCTTGACTCATGGCGGCAAGCCGCGCCCGGCCGCCTGACCGAGTAGCTACGCGCTGCTGCCGGCCTGTGCCGCCGGTCGTCGCAACGGGTGCGCGCCTGTAGGTTGCAAAACTCCGTGTCATGTCGCGGTACTCTGACCCGCGTTTTCGCGCGATT
This sequence comes from Mycolicibacterium peregrinum, assembly GCF_001665785.1. Lineage (GTDB taxonomy): Bacteria > Actinomycetota > Actinomycetes > Mycobacteriales > Mycobacteriaceae > Mycobacterium > Mycobacterium peregrinum_A. Next base: position 383,175 of record NZ_LZSO01000031.1, on the reverse strand, counting down.
GCATCAGGTTTGGCGGACGGGTTTTTGCATTCTGGATGGCGAATCCCAGAACGCTACGGTGGTGCACGATCTGCACGCATCGGCGGCTCCACGTCGAAGATAGGCGCAACGGCACGCTCTCGTGGCGCCGGGTGAAGCTGCCCCGGGTGGCCTCCGCGCGAAGCTACGGGGCCCAGGGACTACGGCGTCGTTGCGACTATCCCCACCGACCCATCCTGCACCCGGAGCTGTTTGGCATGCCAGCCCGACCGGCGGGACGCGCCCCTTCACAACTACGAAGTCACCATCACGGTCTTCGAGGCGGGACTTAAATATGAAGATGTGCGCGCGAAGTGGCCGGCGACGTCGCCGCCTGCGAATACACCGAGTTCTCCTCCTCCGAAACTGCCTACAGGAGTACGCGCACCTTCGACGAGGACAATCCGTTCTGAATCCATATGTGTGTCTTCCGTATTCATCTCGTTGTGACAACAGAGGGCGGAAGTATGGACTTCGGGTGTTCGTTACTCTCGGCATAGTTGCTGAACAACCGGATCCGCGAGGCCAGCTCCCGAAGTCCTGCCTCACCATCGCTGCCGGCGAACCCGCCCACCCAAGCCCAAAGTGGCGCCCCGAGAGCCGCAGGCATCGCAGTATTGCTGGTCAGAAATCCATGCAGAAGCTCCCTGATGGCGGCGTCCAACTCACCGGCCCCAATCCGCACACACAACCACGCACGAACACGTTTGGTGAGGAACGCCTCCGCCGAATCCATCAGCGCCCATACGAACGCGGACTCTTCAGCTCTATTCATCACTCGTCCCCTGTCTGTGCCTCAGTGACCGGAGTGATCATGGGATGACAGCTTCGGTCGGGCGGCGTCCTCAACCGGGCGCTGGTGGCGCGCGGTGGGCTCGTCGCCGAACTCGTGCGCCGCGTACTTGTGGGTGCCCTCGAGGTCGTCGAGGATCGCGGCTTGGGCGGCCGGCGGCAGGGTGTGCAGGATCTCGCGCACCCGGGCCTGACGCCGAGCCACGGCCTTGCGTTCCGGCATACCCGGAGTCGCCATCAGCTGCGGCGGCACACCCTCGATCTCCTCGACACCACCGTCGTGCTGCCCGGCCTCCATCATGGCCTGCTCAGCGGCCGCGGTGGCCTCGTCCTTCTCCTCCGACATACCGATCGGCCCGATACGCCGACCGTTGAGGAACTGCTTGACGACGGGCTCCTCGCTGGTCAGCAGCACCTCACGCGGGCCGAACATGACCAGCTGCTTGCGGAACAGCATGCCGATGTTGTCGGGCACGGTCCGGGCGATGTTGATGTTGTGCGTCACGATCAGCACCGTGGCGTCGATCTGGGCGTTGATGTCGATCAGCAGCTGGCTCAGGTAGGCGGTACGGACCGGGTCCAGACCGGAGTCCGGCTCGTCGCAGAGGATGATCTTCGGGTCGAGCACCAGGGCCCGGGCCAGGCCAGCACGCTTGCGCATACCGCCGGAGATCTCACCGGGGAATTTGTGCCCGTCATTGGGCATACCCACCAGGTCGAGCTTCTCCATCACGATGTTGCGGATCTCGGACTCGCTCTTCTTCGTGTGCTCACGCAGCGGGAAGGCGGTGTTGTCATAGATGTTCATCGAGCCGAACAACGCGCCGTCCTGGAACAGCACACCGAACAGCGTGCGGATCTCGTAGAGCTCCTTGGCCGAGCACTCCAGAATATTGGTGCCATCGATCACGATCGAGCCACGCTCCGGGCGCAGCAGGCCGATCAGGGACTTCAGGAACACCGATTTACCGGTACCCGACGGGCCCAGCAACACGCTGACCTCGCCCTCGGGAACCGTCAACGTGACGTCCTCCCAGATCTTTGAAGACCCGAAAGATTTGCTCAGCCCCGTCACATCGATCTGAACGCCCATAGCGACAACCTTTCGATCACTCGGCCGGGTACATCGCTTCGATGACGTCGGCATACTTGGCCGCGATCGCGCGGCGCTTCAGCTTCGATGTGGGCGTCAGCTCGTCACCGTCAGGCAACCATTCGCTGGCCAGCAACCGGTAACGCTTGATCTGCTCGACCCGCGACAACTGGCGATTTGCAGTGTCGACCGCGTCGGCGACGGCTTTCCGGATGTGCTCGTCGGCAGTCAGTTCAACGGCAGTGGCAACGGGACGCTTGTGCTGACGCACGAAAGCCAGGGCAACGTCGGGATCCAGCACAATCAAAGCGACGTTGTAAGGCCGTGCATCCCCGACACAGCACACTTGACCGATCAGCGGTGACGCCCCTTTGAGTGTGCTTTCGATGTTGACCGGGGACATGTTCTTCCCGGCCGCATTGATGATCAACTCCTTCTTGCGGTCGATGATCCGCACAAATCCCTCTGCATCGATGGTGGCAACGTCTCCGGTGTGCAACCAACCGTCCTCATCGACGGCTTCCTTCGTCTTCTCGGGATCTTTCCGATACCCGCGCATCACATGGGCACCCTTGAGCAGCAGTTCGCCATCCTCGGCGAGGCTCGCCAGCGTGCCAGGCATCGGTTGACCGACCGTTCCCATTCGAATGTCGCCCGGCAGATTCGTCATACCGAGTGCCCCGGTTTCGGACATGCCGTACCCCTCGGCCAAAGGCAAACCGAGCGCCAGGAAGAACTCGTGAACGATCGGCGCGATCGGCGCGGCACCGGTCATCAGCAAGTCCGCCTGGTCGAGTCCGAGTTCCTTGCGCAGCGGCGCCAGGATCTCCGCGTCCGCGAGCTTCCATTGCTCTGCCATCTCCGGATTGAGTTCGCCGCCGGCTTCTTCGATGCGAAGCTTCATCACGGCAACGTCGATCGCCGCGTCGATCGCCGATTGATTTGACGCGCTTTGCGCCTTGAAGCGCGCCAACAGCGAAGCTCGCAACTTTTCCCAGATGCGGGGCACGCCCATGAACCACGACGGATGTGTTTGTGCGACAGCAGAAAAGATCTGGCGCGCATCCTGCACCGTGGTAATCGTCCAACCGGTCGCCATCTGCAGATAATGCGAGAAAATGCGATCCGCCATGTGGGCCGTCGGCAAATAGGAAATGCACCGGCCCTCGGCCACAAAGGGGAAACGGTTGTTGCAGGCTTGCAAGACGAACATCACATTGGCGTGGGTGAGCTCGACACCCTTCGGCGGCCCCGTCGTCCCGGACGTGTAAATGAGCGTCAGGATATCTTCCGGAAGCACTGCACGCCAAGTTGATTCGAAATCAAAGTCGTCCGGCGTGGATAGCCGGCCCAGACTGGTAGTTCCCGCCGGCAAGCCGCCTTCGGCATCAACCACGACGATGTGCTCGAGGTGGTTGAGCCCTTCAGCTGCCCTGATCGTTTCGACGTACTGCTGCTCGCACAGCATCACCCGATTCTCGGCATGATTGAGAAGGTACGAGATCTGTTGTGGAGCAGAGGTGTTGTAAATAGAGAACGGCGTGGCTCCGAGATGAAGTACCGCCGTGTCGATCAGATGAAACTCGGGACGGTTGGACATCATCAGCCCGACGGTGTCACCGCGCCGGACACCGAGGCCGGCCAGAGCCCCGGCGATGCGCTCCACCGCCTCACCGTACTCACGCCGCGTAATGAAGCCGGTTTCGCCGTGCGCCCGGATCGCGACCGCATCCGGATCGGCAGCGATGGTGCGCTGAAACAGGCCACAGAGCGTTACTTCTTCGGTCAAGGCTGCCGTCAACGCCTCCGGTGCGGCTATCGAAGTACTCACCGTTCAATTATACATAGTGTATGGACGTTGTGAATGGTGTCGTCGAATCCCGAGACAGGATCGCCTAAAGTGCGCAAACCGCACCCTGTTCGATCAGCCGAGCGATGTCATCCTCGGTGAATCCCAATTCGGACAGGACCTCCCGGCTGTCTTCACCCGGCTGTCGTTGCGGCCGGGGCATGGTGGGCGGCCGCCCATCGAACCGCGGAGCGGGCGCGGCCTGCAGCACCCCGTCGACCTCGATAAGCGTGCGACGAGCCGCGTTGTGAGGATGATTCGCGACCTCTGCCAGATTCAGCACCGGCGCATAGCAGGTGTTCTTCCCGGCGAAAATTTCGTCGAGTTCGGCGCGGTCATACGCCGCGATGCGACCGGCAAGTACCGTACGGAACACTTCCCACCTGCTCTGGTCAAATTGGTTGCGCCGCATATCCTCCGGTAGATCCAGGATGTCGCACAGCTCATTCCAGAACTGAGTCTCGATCGCCCCGATGCTCACCCACTGCCCGTCGCGGGTCAGATAGACGTCATAGAAGAAGGCTCCGGTGTCGAGAAGGTGTGTGCCACGTTCATCGTTGAAGTCACCCTTGCCGCGCAATGCGTGGAACATCGCCATGAGCGCCGACGCTCCATCGATCATGGCCGCATCGACAACGCGGCCGCAGCCCGTCTGACGAGCGGAGAGAATGCCGGCGAGCATACCGACAGCCATCAGCATGCCACCGCCGCCGAAGTCGCCCACTAGATTCAGCGGCGCGGTCGGCGGACCACCCCGGCGCCCGATCGCATGCAAAGCACCGGTGAGAGCGATGTAATTGATGTCATGGCCGGGCATTGATGCCATCGGGCCTTCCTGCCCCCACCCGGTGACCCGGCCGTACACCAGCGCCGGATTGAGGGTGAAACAGTCCTGCGGACCTATCCCAAGCCGTTCCGCGACACCGGGACGGTAGGTGTCGATGATCCCGTCGGCAGTACGACAGAGCTCCTTGACGACGTCCGCACCGCCTGGGTTCTTCAGGTCGACCGCCACCGACCGTCGACTCCGGAACATGACGTCATGCCCTCCCTCAGCCCACGGGTTGCCGCCAGGACGGTCGACCGTGACCACATCGGCCCCGAGATCGGCCAGCATCATCCCAGCGAATGGGCCCGGACCGATACCCGCCAGTTCGATGATGCGCACCCCGGCCAGCGGCGCGTTGCTTTCCGACATGATTCCTCAATCCCTCATTTTTGCAGCTGAATTCGTGATGGATGACGCCGAACGGTGCCGACCGGCGAAGGGGCGGTTGCGACCGTAACCGATTGTTGACACGCTGTCCATACGCTATGTATCGTGGTGGCGTGCGTCACATCCAGTGACCCGTCACCGAGCCCGCACCGAACTACGCGGGCTCGGACACAACGCGAGGAAGCGAGCATTCCCATGTCAGCCCACGAAGGTTCATCGGTAGTCGTCACCGGAGGTGCCAGCGGTATCGGCCGCGAGGTCGCCCGGAGGTTTGCGGCCGAGGGTGCTCGCGTCGTTGTCGCCGATCTCGACGAGGTCGGCGCAAAAGCCGTCGCCGCCGAGTTCGGCGACAACGGACGGCCAATCCGCTGTGACGTCACCGAACGTGGATCGGTTGAGTCCGCCATTGCGCTGGCCGTCGACGAGTTCGGCCGACTCGATGTCATGGTCAACAACGCCGGGGTCTGCACACTGGGCCCACTGCACCTGCTAGACGACCGCGATTTCGACCGGATGATCGCGGTGAACCTCAAGGGGACGTTCCGCGGGATCCGGGCCGCAGTCAGTCACATGCCTTCTGGAGGCGCGATTATCAACGTCGCCTCGACCGCAGGGCTGAACGGCGCGCCACTGTTGGGCGGTTACGGGGCCACCAAGGCGGGCATCATCAACATGACCAAGACCGCCGCCGCAGAACTTCGTCCTCTGGGTATCCGCGTCAATTGCGTGTGCCCGGCATTGGTCGAGACACCGTTCTCCGACGCGTTGGTGATCGGCTTCGAGGCGGCCACCGGCGCATCGGCGCAGGCGTACTTCTCGGAAAAGCAAGGCCGGATCGGACAGCCCGAAGATGTGGCAAAAGTCGTCCTGCACTTGGCTTCCCAGGAGGCCGGCTGGGTCACCGGCGTCGCCTACCCCGTCGATGGTGGATTGATGGCCGCGTCCATCTGACCCTACGGCGACCCCAAGTTCCCAAGGGCCGGCCGACAGCCCGTCCATCGGGCTCGCTGCTCGGATTCCCGTCCACCGTTCAGGAGATGACGCATGACAGAACTGGTTTTCAGTAAAGACGAACTCATCGAACTTGCCACCGCACCGGGCGACCGGGCGATCGCCGCGCTCGAGCGTGGTGATGCGGCGGCGGCACGCTCGATCGCCGAAGAGTCGATCGACGCACACTTCTCCACCCGCGATATCTACACTGCGTGGAACAGCCTGACCATCAGTTACATCGTGCGTGAATTCGGCGCCGATGCACTGACCGCGTCGGTACCGGCTGCCGTGCGCACAATCTCGCGACCGTGGGCCGAATGGTTCCGCAACGGCGTGTCGAGAGAGGCGGTCGCCTCCATGGCGACGATCTTCCGGATGGATGGTGCCGAATTGGACGCAGTCGAAGAAGACGACTCGATGATCGTCCTCGTCTCCTCGGGATGGGTCGGCAACCGGTCAGATGCCATTCCCGGAGGCGGAGACCTACGCCTGTTCAGCACCGCCATCGAACGGTGGTGCTGCGAATGGCTCGGTTACCCCCCATTCATCTTCGAGGACGGGAAGAATGGTGCACCGCTGCGGCTCACCATCTACAAGAACCCGCTGGACGTCCCCGACGAAGTGTTTCGCAGGCTCGGCGCGGAACGCGACATCGCACGCATCGGCGCGGCTTTCGATGTCTCCGGAGCCCTCCTGTTCGATTCCGACGAATTACAGGACATGCGATTCCAGGCGTACGCCCTTGCGGTCAGGGCGATCGACGCCGGCGATTACGCCCGCGCTCGCCGCCACCTCGTGCTGTCCAAAACCGAGTGGTATCTCGGCCATCACTTCGGTCGCGACCTCATCACCGCGCAGACCGGGTGGATCCTGCAGAATCACGGCGTGGAGCACTGCTGGGAAGCCGTCGACCAGTGCTACAACCTCCCCACGATGGGAGCCGTGCTGGGCCAGGTCGACGTCATGCCGTACCGCGATCAGGTGCAATGGCTTTCGACGCTGTTCCACCAGCACGGGATGAAGTACACCTGGTACGAGGACGAGGACCGCCTGGCGTTGGATGCCGCGCCGTGCGGCAGCGGCGGGCGACTGATCGACGAGGGCGCCTACGAGGAGCCCAAGAATTTTCCCATGGTCAAAGGTCGCTCGGTGGAAAGCTTCGGCCTCGAAGAAATGCCCGTGTACTGCATGCATTGCCCGGGAACCAACAAGCACGTATTGGAAAACGGCAGGCCACATTTTCTGCTCGTTGAACCAGGCATCAAAGACGGAAAGATTACCGGGCACTGTCGCTTCAATATCTTCAAGTCCGAGAAGGCCATCCCGCAGGCGATCTACGACCGCGTGCGGGTGAGACGCCCGCTGCCGTTGCTCAGCGCCGGTTCTTGACGCCGCCCCGACCAAGCAATCAACGGCCAGTTATCGCATTCAATTCACGAATTCGTCTGCGATAACTGGCCTTTTGGCGCGAAGTAGGGCTGCGGCGCTCAGGCGCCAACACCCGATTGCACCTCGGCCTCGATCTGCCGCAGCGCACGGCCGGCGCGAATCAGTCCTTCCGCGACACTGACGCAACCGACAGCCAACGCCACGACCAGCATCAGCACCTCGAACACTCCGCCGAGTCCCACGGTTGGCGCAAAGACGAACAGTGCTGTCGCGCTGACGAACACGATATTCAGAAGATGTCTCATCGTCACTTCCCTGCGCGGTTCGCCGACCACTCACACGCCCCGAAACGGCAATGGCCGCGCCCGCACCGCGGGCATGCTCGCGCCGTTGCGAACACGCCCGCGTCGGACGCGGCCATGATGAAACTCCGAGTCAGCCCAACCCGTCAGACACCGACGGCTTGTTTGTTACGGCGAGGAACCTTGCCCTTGTTGGCGGCAATATCGGCAGTGAGTGTTTCCGGGTTTGCGACCTCCTGCTCGCGCTGGTCGTCGGGAAGCTCAATGGCCCCACCGAGCATCTTGATCGTCTTCATCGCCTTGGCCTCGTCATCGTGAGGCAGTAGTCGCGAGATGCGGTCTGCCGCAGAGATGAACGGTTTGGCGATGGGCATCGCGAAGCGCCACGGGGTTTTCTCCACGCCGAGCATCTCGTTGACGTACTTCGGCTGCCAGTTCTGGATCAACCCCCATGCCAGGTGCGTACGACGTTCGGTGGTCATGAATTTGGCGACCGCAGCAGGCAGGATCTCGGCGTCGCCCGGCGGTTTCTCCGATGCGTACTCGATGATGGTTTTGACGACCTCGCGGCATAGGTCGTCGGCGGGTAGCTCGACCAGTTTGTGGAACTTGACCTTCATCCGAGCGTCGTCGACGGTCGTGTGCAGCACGGACTCCGGGACACCGATGACCCAACCGACGTATCGGCTCAAGGCGAAGATGTCTTCTTCCTCTTGATCGCTCAGCCGGATCCCCGCCGCCCGGATGCCATCAACGAGGGTGACGCCAAACTGGCCGGCCTGGGTGTTCATCGAATCCAGGTTGCTGATGGGCATGCCCCAAGCCTCCCAGTCCCAGTGCGGCGAGTGACTCAGCGTGTTGCGGACCGCGGCGTGGATCATGCGCACCTTGGCCGTCAGCCGAAAACCCGCACCCTTGCGCACCATTTCACCGGGGCCGTAAGCGGACACGACATAGCGGAAGCTCTCCGTCAGCCGACCGCCAACTTCCTGCTGATCCTTGAGCCGACCACTGAACAAGACTGGGCGGGTGGAGCTGTACATGGAGAACCCTGCTCCGATCGAGCAATAGGTCAGCACCATCGGAGCAGCCGGACCAACCCGCCACACCGCGATGGCGCCCCGATACAGCTGGTCCCAGTCCACCCAGTCCGGCACGTGATCGAGCTGCTCGAACAACCCCACCAAACCGTCGGACGGGTCATCGAGTGAATCGATGCCATGGTCCAGAGCCTGCTCAAACATGCGCCAATTGGCGTTCTTGGACTTGTCCTTGAAGTCCAGAAACGCCCGGTAGGCATAGTCATCGCCGAGCAGCGCATGGTCGGTCAGGCGCTCGGCGTACTCACGCCCGTACCGCGCCAGCGCGATTTCACGATTGTTGATCCGTCCCAGGTCGATCCCCCGAGGCAAACCTTTGGGCACGTCGAGCGATCCCTCGCGGTACACGGCCTGATCGGTCGTCATGACACTCCTCCTCGTCTGTTCGCACAGCAGCCGTCGCCCTATCCGGCTCGGCCCCGCTTCGCCTGCGGTTTTGCTGCGGTGTGATCGACGCTACTGTGGCCCAGGCCATAAGTCAACGTGTCTGTTGTATCTGTATGAACACTATGTATGCTGGCCGGAAACGACCAGAATCGAGGCGATACATGTCCCCATCAGATGCGGTATCCCGACTGTTCGATGTCGCCGGTAAACACGTCGTCATCACCGGCGGTACCCGGGGCATCGGCCGGATGATCGCCACCGGATTCGCCGCCGCCGGCGCCCGGGTCGTGATCTCCTCCCGCGACGCCGAGGCCGCCGCGCAGGCGCAGGACGAACTGCGCACCGTCGGTGCGGTCACCGCCCTGGTCGGCGACGTGTCCTCCCCTGCCAACGCTCGGGCGCTGGCGGCCGCCGCCACCGACGTCCTGGGCACCCTCGACGTGCTGGTCAACAATGCCGGCGTGACCTGGGGGGCACCGCTGGACTCCTTCCCCGAATCTGGTTGGGACAAGGTGATGCACACCAATGTGGAGGGTCTTTTCCACTTCACCACCGCCGCGCTGCCCGCACTGCGCGCCGCGGTCGAGACAACCGGCGATGCGAGCATCATCAACATCGGTTCGGCGGACGGCATCAACGTCCCGACCATGGAGAGCTACAGCTACGGCGCCAGCAAGGCGGCCGTACATCACCTAACCCGCCATCTCGCCAAACGTCTTGCGCCCGAGAGAATCCGGGTTAACGCCATCGCGCCCGGGTTGTTCGAGAGCAAGATGACCAAGTTCGTCGTGCAAGACGCCACCGCAAAACAGGCCATCGACGCGACCATTCCCCTCGGCCGCTTCGGAACCGCCGACGAGATCGCCGGCATGTCCATCTTCCTGGGATCATCGGCGGGCCGCTACGTTACGGGAGCGGTGATTCCGGTCGACGGCGGATTGGTTGGGTGCGGCCCGGCCGCACCGGTGGCAGTGACTGACGGAAAACTCGCGCCCGCCGCCCGGAGCTGATTCCGCATGCATGTGAGCGTCGACCGGAGCCGGTGCGCCGCCATCGGCATGTGCGAATCCCACGCCCCGGACATCTTCAGCATCAACGACGACGATGAACTGGAAGTCGCCGAGACCATCCCCTCCGCACGCGAATCCGACGTCCGTCGCGCAGTTTCGGCGTGCCCCGTGAATGCATTGAGGTTGACATGACCGAAACCACCGCAGTTCTGATCCCCGAATTCGGCGCACCGGACGTTCTGCAGGTAGGGACCGTGCAGGTCCGGCCCGCCGGCGCCGGCGAGGTCCGCATCGCCGTGCAGGCCGCGGCAATCAACCCGACCGATATCGCCACCCGCAGCGGCCTGGTGGCGGCCGCCTATGCCGGCTTCACACCGCCATACATCGCCGGGATGGACGCGGCAGGAACCATCGAATCGGTGGGAGCTGGGGTTACCCGGTTCTCCCCCGGCGACCCCGTGATGGCCATCGTCATGCCTCGACGCCCCGAGGGCGGCGCGCATGCGGCTCTGATCGTCGTACCCGAGGCGGCAGTCGTCCCCATCCCTGACGGCCTGTCGGTGGAGCAGGCCGCCATGCTGCCGATGAACGGACTGACCGCCCTGGAGGCACTGGCCTGCCTCGACTTGTCACCCGGGGAGACCCTGGGCATCACCGGTGGTGCCGGTTACCTGTCGGCGTTCGTGACGGTGCTGGCCAAACGGGCCGGCCTCACCGTGATCGCCGACGCCCGTCCAGACGACCACGACACCCTGCGCACGCGCGGCGTCGATATCGTCGTAGATCGCGGACCCAAAGTGGCACAAAGGTTCTCAGAAGCTGCCGGCGGTGGCCTGGATGCTGTGCTGGACACCGCACTGATCGGGGCCGAACTGTTCGACGCCCTCCGCGACGGTGGGCGGCTGGGTGCAGTACGCACCTTCGATACTCCGGCGCCTCGCGGGATCAGCGTCCGACCCATCTGGGTGCGCGAACGCCTTCTCGACACGGCGGGCCTGATGGAACTGAGCGCGCTCGCCGGCGACGGCGCCTTCGATTTTCTGGACGTCACCGCACGGTTCCGACCAGAACAGGCCGCAGATGCACACCGCAGCGTCGAGGCTGGTGGCCTGCGCGGGCGTCCGCTGATCATCTTTGAGTGATCACCTGCGCGGCGCCCGCTCCGCAACCCATCAGGTGATGCGCCGGGTACTTCCGTAGCAAGCAGCGTTGCCGATATCGAGGGTGTTCTGGCAGATCAGCTCACCGTTGACGTACACCCGCACCGAGACCCACCGGGCCGGCCCCGCAGTTGACCGCCAGTCGGCGCGTACCTGGCTGCCGTCCGGCGGCGGTGCCAGCGCGTCGCGCACCGGAACCGTGAAACTCCAGGGCAACGCCACATTGGGAACAAGGATCCGACCTGAGGTGGTGACGTACTCGATGTTCGCCATGCCCACCACCGGTGAGACCACCTCGTACGTCACGAGATCCTCGGGTGTGGGGGGTTCCGCGACAATGTTGTCGGCCGCGGCTGTCGGCACACACAACAATGGCAGCAGAGCGCATACCGCGCCGGTCATCAGCGATACCAGCCTGTTCACTGCACTCTCCTGTCTGTGATCACGGACCGGCCAGCACGGCGACCACCATGGTGTATCCGGTGGACTGCGAATAGAGCGTGCTGGTACCGAAGTCGGTGTAAGAGCAATCGGGGATGATGGTGTACCCCTGCACAATCGCGCCCTTGACCTCCATGCCGCCGGCCTTGGAGGCGCCCTGCAGCAGGGTGGCCCGGCCAGCCGGACTGCCCAGGTCCTTGAGGATGGGTAGAGGTTGGGGTGCGGTGTCGGCCGGAATCACCGCTGAGGTGGTCTCAAAATATGATTCCGTGGAGCGATTCACGATGCCGGCGGCACGCTCCAGGTTCGGGTCGTACTTCAGCGGCTGGCAACTGGAGGCCGCGCGCGCTGCGACGACCGCCTGGGTGAAGCTGGAATTGGGGTCGGCCGAGGCGGGGGCGGCCACCGCGGTGCCGGCCAACGCCGACGAGGCCGCGGTCAGCAGCGCGCCCGCGGCGCGGGCGGACCGAACGAAGCGATGTGGCACGTGCGAAGTTCCTTCTCTAGGGTGTCGCGCTGCTTAGCCGCAGACGTGGGAACGGTTGATCTTGCTGCCGAAGCGCTGCGCGTGCTGGAACGACGGTCCCACGAACCAGGTCGGTTGCCGTGCCTTGATGCCGTTGCTCACGTTGGACAGTTGCTCCCACAGTCGGTAGAAGCTCTCGCCCTGATACAGCGGGAAAGAGATGTCGCCGGCGTGGTCCTGATCCTTGGTGAGTGCCTGCACCCGCGGTGTCAGAAAGGCGACCGACTTGTCGATGTTGACCGTGACCGCGTCAGCGTAGGCGGACACCCCAGGCGCGTCGAAACGGCCGTTGTTGCGGATCACCAGGTTGTTCAGATCCTCGATCTGGTCTTTCAACTGGTGGTACTGCGGGAACCACTGGCACATTTCGCGCTCGGCGTTGATGTCCGCCTCGGTGATGTGACTGCGAAGCTTGTCGAACGGGAACGGGAACTGCGGTTGCCAGTCGCCGGCGGTCAGGACGACGTCGGGCAGCGGTGGTGGGGGCGCGTCGTTGTAACGGGGTGGGTCGGCTGCGGCCGACGGTGTGTTCATCACCGCACAAGCGACAAGTGTTGCCACACAGGCTGCTACACGCATGACCGCTCCGATGCTCACTTCTGTCCGAGCACGGCGTCGATCCCGCCGACATCGCTGATCTGCCAATTCTTGTTGCTGTCTATCGTGATTCCGTAGGTGGCGGTGGACTGCATGCCTTCGGGGGCCTGCGCGGTCTTTGTCAGCACGCTGACGAACGTGTCCACGACATAGATGCCCGCGGCGTCGGAACGCACCGCCGCTGCCAAAGGACGGGCGGTGGAATTCCACTGCAACGGCGCGAGCACCTGCTCCATATCGGTCGCCGCGCGGTCCAGCTTCTCCTTCAGCTCGGGGGTGGTGTTGTCGACCAGCTTGCCTTTCCAGGCGCCGAAGTCCTTGAAGTTCATCTGGGCGGCGCTGACCGCGTAGGTCAACGCCACCTCCTTGGCGCGCTGCTCATTCGCCGCCGCTATCTCGTGTGCGTCGAGCTTGCCCGCAGCGCCTATGTACAACGACGCCAGCACCCCGACCGCGGCGACAAGCACCGCGATGACCACCGACACCGCCAGGCTGCGCACCGAGATCGACAACCGTTTACCGGCACTCGATTCGGACCGCCCGGTGCCCTCTCCCGTCGGCGAGTCGGACTCCGATTCGACAACGTCATGGTCGCGTTCGACCTCGGCCTCGACTTCCAGGACTGATTTGCTCATTTACTGACCTCCTTATCTAGGGCTTATGGGCTTCAGGGATGGTGACGTGCAGTTGAACCGCGCCGTCGGCGGGGATGTTGTTGAGCATGTTGTCCAGGATCTGTCCCGAGTCGAAGTTCATCAGCGCTCCGCCGATGCCCTTGAACTGTGGGAGCAACGCCTCGGTGAGCACCTTGATATCGGGTGCACGGTCGTCGAGAAACTTCTGGATCCGGGCCAGGAACTTGCCGAATTCGACCATGTTGCTCGGGTTGTTCCAGGCGACGGTCGTGGTGAACGAGGTGAAGATGCGGCCGGCGTTGAGTCCTGTTTCACCGACCATCGGTCCCAGGTCGGCCAGCACCGGGCCGACCCAGTCGGCGTTGCGTAGCAGCGTCTGGAAGTTGGCCAGCGTCTGCTGCCCCTGCCCCTGCATGCCTTCGACAGTGGCGCGCAGCAATTCGCTGGTCCGAGCCAGGTTCGGCAGCACCTCCTGCGGTTCGGGCAGGCCGGTATCCGCCTCGGCGAGAACGCGTTTGAGCTCTTCGGGATCGGATTGATTCAGCACCCGGACCACGCTGGTGGCCAGTTCGGAAATCGACGGCGGCACGGTGACGGCCTCGGCCACGATGTGCTGCCCGTCCTGCAGAACCGGTCCGTCGGTGGTGCGCGGCGCCAGCCCGACGAAAGCCTCGCCGAGTGCGGACAGATTCTCCAGTCGGACGTCAGTGTCGACCGGAATCTTGTTCTCGCGGTTGACGTAGAAGTCGATGGTCGCATCATCGATCCCCGACCGGATGCCGGTGACCTCGCCAACCCGCACGCCACGCAAGAGCACGGAGGACCCGACGACCAGACCCTTGATTTCGGGCACGTCCATCGAGTAATTGGCCCGGTCGTCAGCCGGCTTGGCCTGCAGCCCGAAGGAGCTGATGTAGACGAGCGACAGAACGATGATCAGCCCGAAGGCGCCGAAAGACATCAGGTTCCGCACGGTTCTCATGGCATCGCCCCCAGAATCCGGAGCACGTCCTGCACGTTGGGCAGCAGTTCCCTGCCGTCCGGGGCGGTGATGGACGTGATGTTGATCGCGGGGTATTTGTCCGCGGGCATGAAGTCCTCGGTCATCAGCTTCTGCCACTTCGGGTGCTCGTCCTCGACGGCCCACTTGCTCTGCTGGACCGCACCCATCGCATCGGCCAGCGAGTTCAGCATCGGGGTCATCCAGTAGCCGCCGCTGTAGATGCTGCCAATCGAGGGCACCAGCGTGCCGATGTAACTGGATGTCTCAGTGGCCCGGTCAAATCCGAGCATGCCGGTATCGGAGAACCAGAACCGATAGTTGGGCCGGTTGCCGTTCAGGACCGTACCCGTCTGGGAGAGCCCGTCGAGCGCATGGTCGACGGTGTCGATGTTGTCGCTCAGATCGGAAAGGTCCTCGGCGACGCGCGACACCATGGCGCGCAACTCATTCGAACGCTTCGGTGTGACCCGGTTCAGACCCATGATGCTGGTCTGGACACGCTGGATGGAGCCGCTTCCGATGAAGTTCGCCAAATTGGCCAGAGTGTCTTCCAGTTGCGGAGGTGAGACTGTCTGTGCCAACGGAATTCGGCCGTCCGGCGGGATCGGCGCGCCCTGTACGGCACCGGCGCCCGGCCGTTCCAGCGCCAGATAGGTGTCACCGAGCACGGTGGCCTGTTGCAGGGTGGCCCGCGAGTTTGCGGGCACAGTCACCACCGAGTCGATCCGGGCGGTCACATCCACCCGGCCCTGTTCGACGTTCACTGCGGTCACCACGCCTACCGGGGTACCGTCCAAGACCACCTTCGCACGATCCGGCAGGTTCAAGACATTGGAGAATTCCAGAGTCAGGTCGTAGCCGTCGCGGTACGCATTCCCGGGCTGCGGTAGTGAATTCACGGTCAGCGAAGCGCATGAGGACCCCAGGACGGCCACCGATCCGGCCGCGATCGCGACCGCCATTGCCCTGCGGGTGCGTATCGTCATTTGCGGGCCGCCTCGGTCAAGGCGTACTGCAGCAGGGCGACGTCGACGGCGTAGGGCACCCCGTTGATATCAGCGCAGCTGCCCGGTGTCGAGGCGTTCATCATGCCGCACAGCGCCAATCCGTTGTGTGTCGGAACCCGGAACATCGGCGGGCGGTACGCGATGTTGAAGGTGTGGAACTGCCGGTTATTGATGTGGTTGGCAAACGTGTTGATCCACCACGGAACCGGCGTAAACAGATCGGAGATGGCATTGGCATGAGGGGTCGTCTTCCTGATGAGTGCGCTCAACGTATCGAGCGTGATCTGGGTTTCGTCGCCCATTCGGGTCTCCAGGACGGCGACGACCTCGGCCAGCGGCCCGAAGTTGCTCATCTCGTGCGCCCCGCCCATGCGTGCACCGCCGTCGAGGGCTTGCGCCAGATCCGGTGTGGTCTGCTGGGCATCGAGCATGATCTGTTTGATGGGCTCGCGCATATCGGTCAGCATGGTCGTGAGCTCGGCGAGGTTCCGAGTGATGGAGCCCAGGTCCCCGATTGCCTGGTCCGGGCTGTCCAGCAGCGCGGACGATGACCGCAACAGTTGCGCAGTGCCGGCACCGTTGTTCTGGGCCAGCCGATCGATACCGCTGATGGTGCCGGCGATGTTCGTCGAGCCGTCCGCGGAGATGGCATTGAGGAAGTCGTGGGCGGACCCGATCACCTGCGAGATCGTCTTGGGTGAGAACGACCGGTCCAACGGGACGCAGGACTGCGCGGTCAGTTCTGGGCCGCCGACATAGTTGCCGACCAACTCCAGTGCGCGGTCGGCGACGATCGATGGGGACCGGATGACGGCCCGAACGTCCTCGGGCAGCTGCCGGTTCTCGGTGAGGGTGAAGTCGACACGCACCGCCGTCCCTTGCGGGGTGATCGCGCTGACCTGACCGATTTCATATCCCATCTGCGTCACGGGATTTCCGACGTACAGTCCGATCGCGTCAGGCATCATCGCGCAGCGCGTCGTCGCCGCCGGGGTGTCCTGGGCACCGCACGAGGACACTGTGGCGATCACCGTGCCGACCGCCAGTGTCGTGGCCAGCAGACATAGCCGGCGGCCCCGGTTTGCGGCGCCCATCAGCACGGGCTCCCGGGCATCGGGATGCAGAAATTGGTGGCCAACAGTTCCGGAGCGGCGTTCTGGGCGTCGAGCATTCGGGTGATCTTGTCGCGCACCGCGCGCAACCGGGGAATGATCCGGCTGTTGTTGTCGGCCCAACGCCGCACGCGGTCCTGTGCGTCACGCACCTTCTGCAGGAAGGCGTCACGGTTGTTCACCCAGAACTCGCCGAACGGCTTGAGGAAACGATCGCCGATGTCACCCATACCGGTGAGCGCCGCGGCAAAACCCTTGCTGTACACCGTGAGTGTCTGCTCCAGGATGGCGACTTTGGAAATCATCTGGCGCAGGCGGTCGGTGTACCCGTTCAGCTGGTCCAGATACTCATCCGAGACGTTGAGGATGTTCGTGATCTGGCCACGCTGGCGTTCCATGGTCGCAGTCAACGCATTGCCAGCATCGATGATCGCCGAGATGGTGCTGACGTTGCCGTCGTTGATGCCGGCCTGAATCTGGTCCAGTGACTCCCGGATGGGCTGCGGGTCGACATCCTCGGTGATCTTGGTGGCATCGGTCAGCGCGGTCATCAGATTGTAGGGCGTGGTGACCCGTTTGACCGGAATGCTCCCCGCGCCAAGAGGTTTGTCGCCGAGGGAGACCAGATTGACGTAGTAGCCGCCGACCACGGTGAGCATCCGGACCTGGACCTGGGACTGGTCACCGACAAAGGCGTCGGAATCGACCAGCGCGGTGACCTTGATCCGCTCGGGCTCCATCGTCAGCTCCTTGACCTTGCCGACCGTGATGCCGGCAATTCGGACGTCCTCACCGGAGCGCAGCGAGGCGGCATCATCCGTGTAGAAGACCACCGCGCGCTGCCCGGGCGGACTGATGTAGAGCAGACCAGCCACCACTGCCAGGATCGCCAGGAGCACCAGCGCGGCCGTGCCCCAGATGGTCGGGTTGGACCGTAGATTCGTTACTGATTGCACAGGATCACCCTTTGTCCGTTCAGGAGCACATCCATCGACTCCGGCAGTTGCGCCCGTCCCCTCGAGCAGGGCACCGGATCACCCGGCGCGGCCGGCGGGCCGATGTCGTCCCAGATGACCGGGATCTTCTTGACCGACTCGGTGAAGTCGTCGAGCACGGTGAATGCCCGGTCGAGACCGAGGTCGATATCCGCCGTCTTACCGTCGAACCCCATGTTGAGCAGCAACCGGGAGGCCGCCGAGGTGAAGCCCGGGCCGTAGAGCTCGGACTTGCGGAACTCGTCGAGAACTGTCAGCGAGGCGTCGAGAGGCCGGTTGACCCATTCGATGATCTGGACCAGATCCTTCGAGTGCCCGCCTATTTCGTCGGCCACCGCGTTCAGATTTGTCATCAGGGTGGAAATCACCTGCTGACGGTCGGAAGTGAACTGCGTCAGCCTGCGGATGCTGTCGAGCATCGGCGCCAGGCCGCCGCCGTCACCGGTCAGCAAGTTCGCTGCGTTCTGGGTGAAGATGTCGATCTCCTGCGGGCTGAGCGTCGCCAGTACCGGTTGAAGTCCGTTGAACAGGGTGGTGATGTCGAAGGACGGCTGCGTCATGTTGACCGGAATTCTGGTCATCGACTCCGGCATGGCGTCGGATTCGACGGGGTTGGTGATGTCCAGGTAACGCAACCCGGTGAGCGCTTGGTACTTGATCGACAGTCGACTGGTCGGCACCACCCCATAGCGGTCGGCGAGGCTAAACCGCACGGCGGCCACGCTCTGACCCGACCGGCGTTCCAATGCGATGTCCTGCACCTTGCCCACCCGGACGCCACGCACCCGCACGTCGGCATCCGGGCGCAGGCCCGAGGCATCCGCGAATTCGGCAGTAAACACCCGGGTCTCACCGGCCACCGGTTGCCGCAGCACATTCATGATCACGATGAAGATCACCAGCACAATGGCCGCGCTGACGACGAACCTCCACAGTGCAGACCGAGCTGTCATGACACACCACCCATCGCATCGATCGGTGCCGCGACCCCGGGAAGGTTGTCGAGCACGATGTGCACCTGTAGCGCACGCTGTTCTGGCGAGCCGGCATACATCTTTTCGAAGCGGCTGCGCAGTTCGGTCAGGCTGGCCCCGATGTCTTCGGGCGCCAACAGCCCGGGCACGGTATCGGTCAGCGTCTTGACGATGTTCACCGCCGGTACCAGATCCGTCGAGTGTGAGGACAGCAGATTGCCTAGGGCCCCGAAGAATTCACCGGAGATGACCTTGAAGGTGGGCCGGGCCCGTGTGTTCCAGTATTCCTCCGACAACGGCTGCCCGATCACCGGTATTTGATCGTGGCCCAGCAGCGAATCGGCTGCTGTCACCTTGGCGATTGCGAATCCGGATCGCTCGTTGATGGCCCAGCCCGCGTCTGAAATGCCTTGAATCAGTCCCGGGAGCGCCACACTCACACCGGCGGCGTGCCGCAGCAACTGCTCGGTGGATACGGTCTGCACCTTGGTGACCGCCTCGGCGACGACGACCATGGTTTCGACCAGGGGGGTAAGCCCATCGGTATAGCGCGTCGCCCGGTCGATGACCTTGATCAACTGGGGTGTGACGACACCATCCGTGATCTCGCCGAGGCGGTAGAGCAGGGTCTGCAGGGTGTAGTTGCCCTTAGGCGTCGTCGTGATGCTGGCACCGTCGCGCAACGCGTTGCCGCCGTCGCCGGGGGTGATGTTGACACCCGTGACGCCGAAGTAGTTAGCGGTCCGGAAGTCGATTTGGATCGCGTCGGTGAGCCCCTGCGTTGGTTGGGTCTGGAGGTCGGCGTCGATGCGGACCTGCCCGCTGGACAGCTTGGTGACTGAAGCGATGGTCCCAACCTCGACCCCGTGCAACATCATCGGTGTGCCGTCAGTGACACCCTGCCCGAGGTACGGGACGGTCAGCGCGACCGACATGAGGCCGGCAGGCCGCTCCCGAAACGGGTTGGCTACCGCGAAGGTGACCACCAGCGCGCAACAGATCAGCAGCACCCCACCGATCAGTCGTAGCCGGCGGGCCTCGGCGTCAGCCGTCATTCGCAATAACACGGCGCTCCCTTATCCCTTGAACACGAAGTCGGGTTGAATGCCGAACAGCAGGATGGTCATTGCCAGGTCCAGCACCATGATCGTCACCAGGCTCGATCGGATGGCGCGGCCCGATGCCTGCCCTACGCCCACCGGTCCACCAGAGGCGAAATAGCCGTAATAGCAATGGATTATGGTGACGGCCGTACAGAAGACTGCTGCTTTCAGCAGCGACAGCGCTATGTCGTGGGGCGTCAGGAACTGCACGAAGTAGTGGTCATAGGTGCCTTTCGGCTGGTCGTAGGCCCCGCCGATGATCAGTTTGGAGATGTAGAAGCTGATCACCAGGGTCAGCAGGAATCCCGGTAGGACGCAGAGCAATCCGCCGATGACCCGGGTGCCCACCACGAACGGGATGGACCGCAGGCCCATAGCTTCGGTGGCATCGATCTCGTCGGCGATACGCATCGAGCCGATCTCGGCGGTCATCCGGCAACCGGCCTGCGACGCGTACGCGACACCGGCCACCAGCGGCGCCATCTCGCGCACGTTGCCCCAGCCGCCGATGATCCCGGACAGCGATCCCAGCCCGATCAGGTTGAGCGTCGCGAACGCCTCGATGGCGACGATCGCGCCTACAGTGATACCGAGAATGGCCAGTACGCTGATGACACCGCCGTCGACGATCAGCGAGCCCTTGCCCCACGCCAGGTTGTTCATCACCTGCAGCGTCTCGCGACGGTAGCGACGGACGGTCGTGGGCAGCAGATACAACGTCTGCCCGACGAAGACCGCCCATTGACCGGCTTCCTGCAGCATTTTCTGCGGCCCAGCAAGAAGTTTGGGCATCCGCAGGTATCTCGCGGGGGCGCTGCGACGCCCAGTAGATGCGACGGCCATCACGCCACCGCCATCGGGAAGAACATCGACTGGAACTGCGTGACAGCAAGATTGACAAAGACGATCGCGATCACGTTGATCACGACGGACGCATTGACCGCATCGGCGACGCCGCGGGGTCCGCCCTTGGCCTCGATACCGCGCTGGGCCGACACCACCGCGACGATGGCACCGAAGATCATGGCCTTGGCAATGGTGAACCATACGTCGACAGGCTTGGCGAAGGCTCCGAACGACAACCAGAAGCTTCCCGGCGTGACATCGTTGATGGTCACCGCGATCACGAATGCGGCGCCAACGCCCATCGCGATGATGATCGTGCACAGCAACGGGGCAATCGCGATCAGCGCCAGGAAGCGCGGAACGACCAGGCGCCGAACAGGATCCAGGCCCAAAACGCGCATGGCGTCCAGTTCCTCGCGGATGGCGCGAGCGCCGAAGTCCGATGCGATGGCTGCGGCTGCGGCACCGCCCATCAGCAAACCGGCGGTCACCGGCGCACCTTGGCGCAGCACCGCGACTCCGGTGGCCGAACCGACCAGCGAGTTCGCGCCCACCTCGTTGACCAGGCCGGACAGTTGCACGGCAATCATTGCGCCGAACGGAATCGCCATCAGCATCGCCGGCAGTGCTGTCACTTTGAGCAGTTGCCAGGCCTGAATGATGAACTCTCCGTACGGCAGCCGCAGCGTAAGAGCGTCGACAACGGCATAGCGCGCCACCGACGCGGCCAACAGCACCGCCCGGCCCATGGTTGTCGCACTGTTCACCGGGATCGCCGCGATTCGCGCTACACCCTTATTCAGTGCGGCTCGGGCCGAGGATCCGCCGGATCCGTGCCGCATTTTCTGCGACGTGGGCGTCTCCGAGAACACGGAGCCGTCAGAGTATGCCGGTGCACCCTCGATGACGTCGCCCTTGGTCTGTACTGACATCTAGCGCTCTTCCCTCCACGTGTCGGTAGCGCTCGTTATGGTTCGGCGCCTCACAGCACCCGCGTGAGTGTGTTCCACGCCACGTTGATTCCGGTTCACAGTACACTACGTATGTACATTGCGTATGGTCAGTTAGTCCGGCTCAGCATTTTCGTTGCTGACGCCGCGCGCAATCAGCTGTAGCAGGGCCCGCCTGGGTTGTCAGGCGGGCTGCACGATGCCGGCCCCAATTCGGTCCAGCTGAGATCCATCCACGAAGCGGACAGCCAGGTCTTGGTCGCCTCGATGAGAAAGCGCAACGGCCCGCGCTCGCAGTAGGTTCCACCGGCCGGCGTGATGGCGCAGGTGGTCCCCTCGTGCGTGATCGCGGTAAACGGACTCAACGGAAGTTGCGCCTGCGAGTTCGGGAACCGCACCGCGACCGTCCAGTCATAGTGGACGGCACGGTCGCCGTCGATCCACCCGATATGCTGCGTCCCCTGCGGAGCACCCGGAATGGGGCCCGCACAACCAAAGCTCCCGCGCCGCCAGATACCGCAGTTCTGTCCGTTGGGGGTCAGAAACCACACCCCACCAGGGACGGCGAACGGCAGTGCGTCTACCCGATCGTAGTAATCGATGTCGGGGAATGGACTGACCGCGGCCGGCGCGGGTTCGGCCGCCGCCGTGTAACTGCCGGACAGCAGCGTCAACGCGACCAGCATCGCTGCGAGCGGGCCGGCGACAGCAACACCCTTACACAGCAGTGCTTTTGAGAGCCTTACGGCACAACTCCAGAAACGCATGGACCGAACATACATGATGTTCAGACAGCCTGACTATAAACGGCGAAGAAATTTGCTACGTTGACGGAAACGTTAGTTTCTGGCTTGGCACCGGCGCGATATCAGCGCCCGTAAACCACAGCATTCAACAACTTGGCCAGGAAGACGGCCAACTCGTCAGTGTCACCCAGGTGCGCCTCACCGGCCATCGCGCCGGCGAAACTACGCTCGAAGGTCCACATCAGCACCGCCGCCAACTGCGCGGCCGGGGGACCCTCGATGGCGATACCGCTCTCCCGGTCGGCTTCGATCACCGCTTCCAGCGCATCGGTCATCCTGGTGATCGTCGCCAGGTACAGCTCACGCAGCTCGGGCCGTCTGGGCCATTCGTGAATCGCATTGCGCGCCACCGCCAATGTCTCGGTGTCATAGCTCAGCCACTCGGTAATGACCTTTTCTACCTCTGCCGGATCGGACCGATCGGCCTCGGCGAGCACTTCAAAGCCGGCCGCAATGACCTCGGAAGCGCTCCGGAACAGCGCGACGAACGCGTCCTCCTTGCTGCTGAAGTAGAAATAGAACGATGCGCGAGACGCATTCGCCGCGGTGAGGACTTCGGCGACACTCAACTCGTCTAGCGACCGTTCAGCGAGTACTGCAGTCATCGCATTAAGGATTCCCGCCGCCATGTCGGGTTCTGCCGGAGTCGGGGCGGTGTCGGATTCCGGTTCGGGACGGTCCAGTGGTACCGGAATCGATGACGCCTTGGGTTTCGGTTTGACCCTCCGACGCAGCCGCGACGCCGGCCGTTTGGTGCCATACGTCGCCGCGAAAACCAGCTCGACGATTGATTCGACCGCCGATTCGGCGTCGGGAATCCGCGGGTCCAGTGCGAGCGCTCCCACGTAGAACGACCGCTCCAGCCCGCACACCAACACTCTTGCGATCAAGTCCGGCGCCGCATCACCGACGGGCGCCTTGCCTCGTTCGCGTTCGTAGGTGATCTGCTCGGCGATGGCGGTGACGAAACGCTCCAGCATCTGGTTCCATGCCGCAGCCAGAGCAGGATTACCGTGCATGTGCTCGACCGCCGCACAGACCACCGCGCCATGCTCGGTCCACATCTCGATGGTCCGGCGCAGCGAAGCGTCCATGGCACGCTCCCGAGACTTCCCCTCGCCGAATTCCCAAGGACCGTGCGAGTAGGCCTCATCGAGCAATCGCGCCACCATCGCCACCAACACGTCATACTTGGACGCGAAGTAGTGGTAGAAGTTCGCGCGGGACAGCTTGGCGCGCTTGATGATCTGCGCGACAGTGACGTCTTGAAAGGACGTTTCGGCGAGCAACTCCTCCAGTGCGGCGAAGATGGCTCGTTCAGCATTACCTGCGCCGCTGTGCGACCGGGGACGTTGCCGAACGGGAAGCGTTGGTTTCACTGGTCCAGAATAACAGTGTATGGATACAGTGACTGGTCATCCCGTTCGGACAAAGGCCGCTTCATGATGTGTCGTTTGACACGGTAACCATCACCCATGTATTGCCGCCCCGGTTTGCAGGCCCATGGTCTCACGTGTGCGACTGAAGGCTCGATACGGCGCGGGCGACGCTGAACTCCTCGAGCCTGGGTTCATGGGTGCGGCGCCAGTAGTCGATGTACTTCCACGGACTGTTGGTCACTACGCGACCCTTGGAGTTCCGGTAGTAGGTGCTCATCCCCGGGTGCGTCCAGATCGAATTCGCGAGAACGTCGCCCAGTTCTTGGTCGTAGGCGTCGAAGACGTCTTGGCGCACCTCCACGGTTGCCAGATCGTCGTCGATCATCCGCGCGATCAGGTGTGTCACATACTGCACCTGCATCTCGGTACCAGCGATGACCGTGCCGCCGTGGCCGGTGTTCGTGTTCGGTCCATATAGGCAGAAGAAGTTGGGGAATCCGGGAACCGAGATACCGAGATAGGCCCGGCCGTCGTCGGCGCCCCACTGCTCGTGCAGCGAGCGACCGCCACGCCCGTAGACGTCAATCGAGCCAAGTACGTTGACCGCATCAAAACCTGTTGCAAACGTGATGACATCGAACCGCTGCTCGGCACCGTCGACCATTCGGATCCCGACGGGAGTTATGCGATCGATCGGATCGGTGACCAGGCGCACGTTGTCCCGGCGGATCGTGGAGTACCAACCGTGATCGATGAGCAGCCGCTTGCCGTACACCGGGTAGTCCGGCAGGCTCTTTTCGATCAGATCGGGGCGGGCATCCAGTTGTGTCTGGATGTAACTGGTGAGCATCTTGCGCAGCGCGTCGTTGCCCTTGTTGATGGCGCGGTCGGGATGCTCGTAGCCCTTGTCCACCTGCAGCAGGCTGTGCAGCCGGTCCCCCATCCGCCAGAAAACCCGAAGCCGGTACCAGCCGAGATAGTGCGGAATGTGCCGATGCAGCTTGCGAACTGCGTCGGGCACCTCCCGGGACTGGTTGGGGTGCGGCATCGCCCACTGCGGCGAGCGCTGGAACACCGTGACCGCGGCGGCGGTCTCGGCTGCGACCGGAACGAACTGCATGGCGCTGGCGCCGGTGCCCACCACTGCCACCCGTTTACCGGTCAGGTCGACCGAACGGTCCCAGCGCGCAGTGTGCAGGCACGGGCCCTCGAATGAGTCGATACCCGCAATCTTCGGCAGCGCAGGTTGATTCAACAGACCAACCGCGCTGACGACAGCGTTGGCTTCGATCACCTCGACCGTGCCGTCGGGACCGTTGACGCAGACCTGCCAACGCAACGTATCCTCATCGAACCGGGTCGATTCCACCGTGGTGCCGAACCGGATATGCCGGCGCACACCCCAACGGTCGGCCACCTCACTCCAGTAGGCTGCCAACTCATCGCGGTGCACGAAATATCGCGTCCAGTCGGGGTTCTGGTCGAACGAGAAGCAATACAGGTGACTCGGCGTGTCCACGCCACACCCCGGATAGATGTTCTCCTCCCACGTTCCGCCGACATCGTCGTTCTTCTCGAACACGGTGAAGCCGATACCGGCCTGTTCCAGCCGGATCGCCAGGCACAGCCCAGACAGCCCCGCGCCGATGATCGCGACGTGGAACGCGCTACGGACTTCGGCGGGGGCCTGCGGCACGCCACTGCGAGGATAGATACCCAGTTCCTCGCCGAGAAGCCGGCCGTAATCGGCAGGTAGAGATTCGCCGACCGACACCTCGAGGATTCGCACCAGCCGTTCGGGCGTCGGCTCTGAAGCCGGGGTGCGCACACCATCGCGCAGCTCCCTCAACACCATGAACGCTCCGTCGCGGATCTCTTGGACAACGTCGGCGGGAAGGCCGCCGTCGTCATGGTCGTCGATATCACGCCGAGGCGTCGGGGTGTACGGCGCCCGAATCCACCGATCCTCGCCGGTCAGATGCGCCAGCGTCGCCAGCAGGGTCGGGATATTAGCCGACTGCAGCAGGGTCGACAGCTCGACGTCGGTCAACGACGCCAGCTGCGAGAACGGATCGGTGCCATTGTGCATACGTTGACCATACAGAGCGTTCATACGTGGTGTCAATGGGTTGGTCCGTTGATCACGTTGCGAAAGGTACTGTGGGAGACAGCGTTTGAAGCACAAGCCGTCAAATTACGGACAGTAACGCCACGTCGAAGTCGTCAGCGCACTCCAGCATCGGATAGTGACCACAATCGAGCTCGATCAGCCGGCCCTCGACCTGCTGCTGGACCCAGCGCGCACCATCGACGGACAGGCCCGGGTCGTGGCTTCCGATTATCTGGGCGACCGGAACGGCGATGTCTTTGAGCAACGCGGTCTGCTCGGTCCGAAACAGTGTCGACAGGCACGCGTCGGCCACCCAGCCAGGCGTCCGCAACGAGATCCGGTGCAGCCAATCCAACACATCCGGGGCAGGAGCATCCTTGAAGAGGTCCCCGATCGCCTTCCGGCGGAACCTGACCCGATCAGCGAACTCGAAACTCCGCAACGCAGACTCGGCAGCCTCCCCTGCCGGAGCCCCGTAGGGATAGGCTTCATGTCGGACATGGGCCGCACCCACCGAGGCCACTGTCACGACTTTGGACACCAACTCGGGGAAGGCATAAGCCATTCGCAAGGCCGCCAGACCGCCGAGCGACCATCCGACCACAGTGGCGGATTCTGCCTCGTACGCGCGCAATACTGCGGCGGCGTCGGCGGCCAACTGCTCGACGTGATAACCGTCCAGCGGAGCATCGGATTCCCCGTGGCCGCGCAGATCAATGGCGATGACCTGATGGCCTGCGGCGGCAAGCACCTGCATGGGGCGATCCCAGACCTCGTGCGCGAGGGTCCATCCGTGAATCAGTAATACCGGTTTACCGACGCCGAGTATCCGCGTCCGTAGCCGGACACCCTCACCCACATCGACAAACGAGTTCACGCCTCGGTCCACGTGACGACGTCCTCGACCGCCCGACGCGGTGTCCGATACGAGTTGGCCGGATGGTCCATATCGGGATAACCGAACGAAATGCCCAACAGTACTTTGCGATCGCTGGGCAGGTCGAAATGTTCGCGGATGAAGTGCGAGTGGCTGGCCAGCGCCGCCTGCGGCACGGCGGCCACCCCGTAGCTCTGTGCGGCCAGCAGGAAGCTCTGCACGAACAGTCCGCAGTCGACAGCTCCGTAGACACCGAGCGATGCGGGTGCCGTCACGATGGCGACGTGTGGCGCGCCGAAGAACTCGAAGTTGCGAAGCATCTCACGCGCCGAAGCCGCGCGGTCCCCTCTTTCGACCCCCAGCGCCTCATAGAGTTGCCATCCGCTGGCGCGCCGCCGCTCCAGATAGTCCCCCTCGTACGAGGCCGGAAATTCGAAGTCCGTATGCAACCGCGGGTCACCAGCCCAGCTGTCGGCCAAACTGGTCCGGAACTTGTCCGTAGCCGGACCCGATGTGACGTGCAGGTGCCACGGCTGGGTGTTGCACCACGATGGTGTGCGACGCGCGATGTCGATTATCTGATCGATCACATCGCGCGGCACAGGCTCGGAGAGAAACCCGCGGCAGCTCCAACGGCGGTACATGAGATCCGCAAGGATGCTCGACTGTGTGGTGGAATGTGTTGTCATAAAGGAGATTCCCCGATCTGTTGTTCGCGCTACGCTACTGCTGGCCCGGCGACGGAACCATACGCCATGTATGGACTATTGGTAGAAGTCGGGCGCGGACTACAGTCCCAGCGACCGGCCGACAATCTCGCGCATGATCTCGTTGGTGCCGCCGTAAATACGCTGAACTCGACAGTCTCGCCAACGCCGCGCCACTTCGTATTCTTCGATATATCCGTATCCGCCATGCAACTGCAGGCAGGTGTCCAGGACCTCGAACTCCAGTTCAGTCGACCAAAACTTCGCGCCGGCGGCGTCCGCGGCGGAAAGCTCTCCGGCGCAGTGCAACTGGACGCATCGGTCGATATAGACCCGCGCGATCTGCACCTTGGTGGCCAACTCGGCCAGGGTGAACCGGTTCGCCTGGAAACTTCCGATCGGTTGTCCGAATGCCTTACGCTCCTTGGCATAGTCCAACGCGATCGAGAGCGCATGCTCGGCGCTCGCTACGGCTGTGACCGCCATCGACAGCCGTTCCTGGGACAGGTTGGCCATCATGTAGCGCAGTCCCTTGCCTGGCTCGCCCAGGACGTTGGCGGGCTTGACCCGGACGTCGTGGAAGAACAGTTCGGCGGTGTCTTGCGCGCGGCGCCCGATCTTCTCCAGCTTGCGGCCGCGTTCGAAACCGTCCTGGCCGGCCTCGACGACGAAGAGACCAAAACCGCCGCCGTCGGGCTCCGGGATCCGGGCGCACACGATCACCAGATCGGCCTGTAGGCCGTTGGTGATGAACGTCTTAGTGCCGGTGACCAGCCAGTTGTCCCCGTCCCGGCGCGCGGTGGTGGTCATGGCACGCAGATCCGATCCCGTCCCCGGCTCGCTCATCGCAATGGCGATCACCTGCGACCCGTCGACGATGCCGGGCACCCACCTGTCGACCTGCTCATCAGTGGTGAGCTCCAAGAAATACGGCAGGACGATGTCGTTGGTCAGCGAAAACCCGTCTCCGACAGCACCGGTACGCACCACCTCCTCGTCCAGCACGACGTTGAACCGGAAGTCGGCTTGCCCCGCCCCACCGTGCGCCTCGGAGGCGGCGAAGCCGACCAGCCCCTGGGCCGCCGCAGTACGCCAGAACTCGCGGTCGACCATGCCTGCGGACTCCCAGGCCTCCGAATGCGGCACCGCCTCCTTGATCAGGAAGGCACGCACCATTTCCCGGAACTGCTCGTGCTCGTCATCGAAGAGGTCGCGCCGCATGCTCACAACCCCATCGACTTGCTGACGATCTGCCGCATGATCTCGCTGGTGCCACCGTAGATACGACCGATGCGGGCGTCGACATAGGCGCGCGCGATCGGGTATTCGGTCATGTAGCCGTACCCGCCGAACAACTGCAGGCACCGGTCGACCGCGCTGCCCTGCAGTTCGCTGGCCGCCAATTTCGCCATGGCCGCCCGATCGGCGGTCAGCGTGCCATCGACTAGTTGGCGCACGCAATCGTCGACGAACGTCTGCACGACCTCGGTCTCGGTCTTGACACTGGCCAGCACGAACTTGGTGTTCTGGAAGTCTGCGATGGTCCGGCCGAAGGCGTTGCGCTGCTTCACATATTCCACTGCCCAGTCCAGTGCCTGCCTGGCTGACGCGATCCCGGCGACCGCGATGGTCATACGTTCCTGAGCCAGGTTGGTTTTGAGGGCCTTGAGGCCACCGCCGGGTTCGCCGAGCAGGTTGGCCACCGGCACGCGCGCGTCGTGGAAGAACAGCTCGGCGGTGTCCTGGGCATGCATGCCGATCTTTTCAAGATTGCGGCCACGATCGAAGCCCGGGGTGTCGCGCTCGACGATCAGCAGCGACAGGCCCGGACGCCCCTCGGGTGCATCGTCGATCACGGCGGCGACGATGACCAGGTCGGCGTTGATCCCGTTGGAGATGAAGGTCTTGCTGCCGTTGAGGATGTAGTCATCACCCCTGCGGGTCGCCGTCGTCTTGATTCCGGCCAGATCCGAGCCGGTTCCCGGCTCGGTCATCGCGACGGCGGCGATCAGCTCACCGGAGGCGAGACCGGGTAGCCAGCGACGCTTCTGCTCCTCGTTGGTGTACTCCAGGAAATAGGGCAGACACACATCGTTGTGCAGGTTGATCCCGAACGAGACCGTGCCGGTCTTGGCGACCTCCTCGGCGATGACGGTGTTGAAGCGGAAGTCGGGGACGCCGCCACCCCCGAACTCTGCCGGGATCGCCATACCGAGGAACCCGGATTTGCCTGCGGAGCCGAACACCTCGCGGGGAACGATGCCGTCGCGTTCCCACTGGTCGTAATGCGGGACGACCTCGGTGTCGAGAAAACGGCGGAAACTCTCCCGGAACAGTTCGTGGTCGTTATCGAACAGATTGCGACGGGCGCTCGTGCTGACAGGCGTGGACATGGGGGTAGCATACATAGAATCCATACGCTGTGTATACGGCGCTATGCAGTCCCTTGGCGCCACGGCCGCAGACGCTTTCGGGGCCAGTCGGCCAATCGTACGCAATGGCTAGACATTTTGTATGTACACGGCGTAGCTTTCAGACATCGGTGCGCTCACGGCGCCCCGAACCCGGGCATTCGGCAACTACGACGGAGCATCGATGGCAACCACTCTGGCCCCCGACGAACTCGATACCGATCAGGCTCTCGCGCTGGTGGATCATCTGGGCGCGGTGTTCGCGACCGGCCGCACCAAGAGCCTGCACTGGCGCCGGGCGCAACTGAACGGCCTGATCCGACTGCTGCAAGAACACGAGCAGGAACTTGCGGCGGCGCTGTCGACCGACCTGGGCAAACCAGCGATGAACTGCTTCCTCGGCGAGATTTCTCCCCCGCTGGCCGAGGCCCGGCACGCACTGAAGAACCTCGCCGGCTGGACCAAGAAGACTGCCGCCGCGGTACCCATGTCCTTCGCGCCGGCGAAGGCCTGGACCCAGCCCGAGCCGAAGGGCGTCGTGCTGGTCGTGGCGCCGTGGAACTTCCCGGTACTGCTGTGCATGGCACCGTTGGCCAACGCGCTGGCGGCCGGAAATGCGGTGGTGATCAAGCCGTCCGAGATGGCGCCCGCGACGTCGGCCACGCTGGCTCGGCTGTTGCCGCGCTATGTCGATCCCGAGGCCGTCAAGATCGTCGAGGGTGGTGTCGCGACCACCACGGCCTTGCTGGAAGCCAGATTCGACCACATTCTGTACACGGGAAGCGGCCGGATCGGACGGATCGTGCTGGCCGCGGCGGCCAAGCATCTCACCCCGGTGACGCTGGAACTCGGGGGCAAGAGCCCGGCCATCGTCAGCGCGAAGGCCGATATCAAGGTCGCTGCCCGCCGGCTCGCGTGGGCGAAGGTCACCGCGGCCGGCCAAGCCTGTGTCGCACCCGATTACGTCCTGGTCGAATCGTCGGTGCGGGCGGCATTCATCGAAGCACTGGTGCACGAGACCAAGTCGGCCGACCGGTTCGCCGAGACGACCCGGATCATCGACGAACGCAACACCCGCCGGTTGACCTCGCTGCTCGACGATCACGGCGGCATCGAGGCCGTGCAGGGCGGCCCGCGAGACAACGGCACCTTCGCTCCGGTAGTGATCGTCGACCCGAATCCGTCCTCGAAGATCATGCAGGAAGAGATCTTCGGACCCATCCTGCCGGTGATCGAAGTGGAGAGCCTGCACGCCGCGATCGACTTCATCAACCGGCGAGACAAGCCGCTGGCACTGTACTTGTTCTCGTCCTCGACCGCGGAGGAAGAAACCGTGCTGGCACAGACCTCATCGGGTTCGGTCGGTGTCAACCACATCTACTACCAGACGATGCTGCCCGATCTGCCGTTCGGCGGTATCGGTGAATCGGGCATGGGCGCCTATCACGGCAAGGTCGGATTCGAGACGTTCAGCCACCGAAAGGCGGTGCTGCGCAAGCCCGCATCCTTCGATCCGTCCTTCGCCTATCCCCCCTTCAGCGCCGTCATGCAACGACTGATGCGCTGGATGGCACGCTGAAGTCACAGGGCTGTTCCTCCGCTATCGGTGCAGGACAGTATCTCGGCACCGATTGGCAACTCGTTGCCCCGATCATTCGAAGTTTCATCCGGCAATCCATCTGGAAGGCTCAACGTTGACCAACGAAGCACTTATTTACGAGGCAATTCGCACACCGCGCGGCAAAGGCAAGAACGGCAGTCTGCACGGCGTCAAGGCCGTCGACCTGGTCGTCGGGCTGATTCACGAACTCCGGTCGCGACACCCCGGCCTGGACCCGGCCACCATCGACGACATCGTGCTCGGTGTGGTCGCCCCGGTCGGTGACCAGGGTGCCGTCATCTCCCGGACCGCAGCCATCGCTTCCGGCCTTCCCGACACCGTCGCCGGCGTGCAGATCAGCAGGTACTGCGCATCCGGGCTGGAGGCCACCAACCTCGCGGCACAGAAGGTCCGCTCGGGTTTCGAGAACATGGTGATCGCCGGCGGTGTGGAATCGATGTCGCGGGTGCCGATGGGCTCCGACGGCGGCGCATTGTTCAACGATCCGGCGATCGGCTACGACAACTACATCGTCCCCCAGGGTGTCGGTGCCGACCTGATCGCGACCATCGAGGGCTTCAGCCGCGAGGACGTCGACGCCTACGCAGTACGCTCCCAGGAGCGCGCCGAGGCGGCCTGGTCGGGCGGATACTTCACCAAATCCGTGGTCCCCGTGCGGGATTTCAACGGTGTCACCATCCTCGACCACGACGAGCACCGCCGTCCCGGTACCACCGTGGAGAGCCTGTCCAGATTGAAGCCGTCGTTCGCCGGGGTCGGCGCGCTCGGTTTCGACGCCGTCGCCCTGCAGAAGTACACCTCGGTCGAGAGCATCGACCACGTGCACCACGGCGGAAACTCCTCGGGGATCGTCGACGGCGCGGCCGTCGTGCTGATCGGTAACGAAAAGGCCGGGGCGCAAGCAGGTCTGGCACCGCGCGCCCGCGTCGTGGCCACCGCTGTGACCGGTTCCGACCCCACCATCATGTTGACCGCCCCAACCCCAGCCGCGCTCAAGGCGCTCGACGTGGCGGGCCTGGAAGTCTCCGACATCGACCTGTTCGAACTGAACGAGGCCTTCGCCTCGGTGGTGCTCAAGTTCCAGAAGGACATGTCCATTCCCGACGACGTCCTCAACGTCAACGGCGGCGCCATCGCCATGGGCCACCCGTTGGGTGCCACCGGAGCCATGCTGGTCAGCACCGTGATCGACGAGCTCGAGCGGCGCGACCAGCGACGGGCACTGATCAATCTGTGTGTCGGTGGCGGCATGGGTATCGCCACCATCATCGAGCGCATGTAAGGGAAAGCAAAGATATGAGCGAATTCGAAACCATCCGTTGGGAAAAGGACGCTGACGGCGTCGTCGTGCTGACTCTCGACGACCCGCAGCAGTCCGCGAACACGATGAACGCCCGCTACGTCGAGTCGATGGGCGCGGTGGTCCAACGCCTCGAGGACGAGAGGGAATCCATCACCGGCGTCGTCATCACCTCGGCCAAGAAGACCTTCTTCGCCGGTGGCGACCTGAACGAGCTGCTCGCGGCGAAGCCCGAAGACGCCGAGGACATGACCGCCCATACCAACCGTGTCAAAGGTCAGCTGCGCCGACTGGAGAAGCTCGGCAAGCCGGTGGTGGCCGCCATCAACGGCGCCGCCCTCGGCGGAGGTCTGGAGATCGCGCTCGCGACCCATCACCGGATCGCGGTAGACGCCCGCGGTGTCGTCATCGGCCTGCCCGAGGTCGGATTGGGTCTGCTGCCCGGTGGCGGCGGCATTGTGCGCACAGTGCGGATGCTGGGTATCGACAGTGCGCTGAACGATGTGCTGTTGCAGGGTCCCAGGCTGAACGTCGCCAAGGCGGCCGAGCTTGGCCTGGTGGACCAGACCGTGGCGACCGTGGAGGATCTAGTGCCTGCCGCCAAGGCTTGGATCACCGCGAATCCCGCTGCGGGACAGCCCTGGGACCAGCCCGGGTACTCGATTCCGGGCGGGATCCCGGCGACCGTCTCGATGCTGCCGGCCGTGCTGCGCAAGCAGCTCAAAGGTGCACCGCTGGAGGCGCCGCGAGCCATCATGGCGGCGGCCGTGGAGGGTGCACAGGTCGACTTCGACACCGCATGCTTGATCGAGACCCGATACTTCGTCCAGCTGGCCACCGGTCAGGTGGCCAAGAACATGATCAAGGCATACTTCTTCGATCTGCAGGCCATCAACGCCGGTAAGAGTCGCCCCGAGGGTTGTGACACGTTCCGCGCCACCAAGGTCGGCATTCTCGGAGCCGGCATGATGGGCGCCGGCATCGCCTATGTCTCCGCGCTGGCAGGCATCGAGGTGGTGCTCAAGGACGTCGACATCGAGGGCGCACGCCGCGGCAAGCAGTACGCAGAAAAGCTTGAGGCCAAGGCAGTGTCGCGCGGAGCCAAGACCCAGGAACAGTCGCAGGCCGTGCTGGACCTCATCACCGCGACCGAAGACCCGAAGGACTTCACCGGCGTCGACTTCGTCATCGAAGCCGTATTCGAAAGCGTCGAGCTCAAACAGAAGGTCTTCCAAGAAATACAGGACATCGTCAATCCCGACGCCGTACTGGGATCCAACACGTCCACCCTGCCCATCACCACCCTTGCCGAAGGCGTGAACCGGCAGGAGGACTTCATCGGAATCCACTTCTTCTCACCGGTCGACAAGATGCCACTGGTGGAGATCATCACCGGCAAGAACACCTCGGAAGCCACGCTGGCCAAGGTGTTCGACTACACGCTGCAGATCCGCAAGACACCGATCGTCGTCAACGACAGCCGAGGGTTCTTCACCAGCCGGGTGATCGGCAGATTCATCGAAGAGGCGCTGGCGGCTGTCGGAGAGGGAGTCGATCCCAGCGTCATCGAGCAAGCGGGCCTGCAAGCCGGATATCCGGCACCGCCCCTGCAACTGCTCGACGAGCTGACCCTGACCCTGCCGCGAAAGATCCGTCAGGAGAACAGGACTGCCCTTGAGGCTGCCGGCGGCACCTGGGTGGAGCACGGCTGCGCAGTGGTCTTCGACCGGATGATCGATGAGTTCGACCGCAAGGGCCGCTCCACCGGCGGTGCGTTCTACGAGTACGACGAGAACGGCAAGCGTACCCGGCTGTGGCCGGGGATCCGGGAGCATTTCACCACTGACGCCGGCGCCGCGATCCCGTTCGAGGACCTGAAGGAACGCATGCTGTTCTCCGAGGCCATCGACACCGTTCGATGCTTCGACGAAGGTGTGCTGAACTCGGTCGCGGACGCCAACATCGGCTCGCTGTTCGGGATCGGGTTCCCCGCATGGACCGGCGGAGTGGTCCAGTACATCAACGGCTACCCGGGTGGTCTGCAAAGATTCGTCGACCGGGCGCGTGAACTCGCCGAGCGTTACGGTGACCACTTCCTGCCGCCGGAATCGCTGGTCGCGCGGGCGGCCGCCGGCGAAACGCTCAACTGAGCTGACGCCGCCCGCACGGCAAAGGCACCCGGGTCGGCGCGCAGCGCGAAAGCGTGCACGTCTGGCCCGGGGCCTTCGCACCCCTTGTCACATAACGCTACGGGCAGTAGCGTAACGCCGCGTGACCCGGAGTTTCCATGTCGGCCAGCCGTTCAACACCCCCGATGCCGACATCGCGGCAGCGTTGGAGCAGGTCAGCGTCCCGACGCTGTTGCTCTCGCTCGTGCACATCACCGGCGACCCGCGGTACATCCGCGAGTTCAAACAGGCCGGCCTGTTCCTCAACGAGGTCCAGGGCTTCATGAGCGAGGAAGACAAGGCCCGGGCCCGTGAGGTGGCGCTGCCGGTGATCGCCGACTACCGCGATCGCGGCTGCCCAGTGCCCGAGCCGCTGCCCGCCGAACTGGTGAGGGAGATGCTGGACTGGGCGGCCTGTGAACCGGTCGACGAGGACAACCTGCCGCTGATGCTGGAGGAGATCGACCTCGAGGGTGTCGACCCGCGGCGACCCGCACCATTGCAGGACACGCAAGACTTCAGCGTCATCGTGATCGGCTGCGGCGAGTCCGGGGTGCTGGCCGGAGTGCGACTCAAGCAGGCCGGCATCGATTTCACGATCGTGGAGAAGAACGCCGGTCCGGGCGGAACCTGGTGGGAGAACAGCTATCCCGGCGCTCGGGTAGACGTGGCCAACCACTTCTACTGTTACAGCTTCGAACCCAGCAACCACTGGGATCACTTCTTCGCCGAACAGCACGAACTGCGCCAGTACTTCCGCGACGTGGTGGACCGCCACGACCTCGAGCCCAACATCCGCTGGAACACCGAGGTGGTCTCGGCCGCGTGGGACTGCGAGATGTGGAATGTCACGGTGCGCTCGAAGGACGGGACAGAGACCTTCCGGGCCAATGCCGTCATCACCGCCGTCGGTCAACTCAACCGGCCCCAGATCCCCGACTTCCCCGGCGCGGAAACCTTTGCTGGACCGGCCTTTCACTCGGCGGCGTGGGACCACGACGTCGACGTCACCGGCAAGCGGGTCGCGCTGATCGGCGCCGGTGCCAGTGGCTTCCAGATCGCCCCGGCCATCGCCGGCAAGGTCGCCCACCTCACGGTCTTCCAGCGCACCGCGCAGTGGATGTTCCCCAACCCGATGTACCACGAGCCCGTCGCCGACGGTGTCCGCTGGGCCATGGAACACCTGCCGTACTACGGCCGCTGGTACCGCTTCCTGCTGTTGTGGCCCGGAGCCGACAAGGGCCTGGATGCCGCCCGGGTGGACCCCGGCTACAACGATCAGGGGAACGCGGTCAGCGAGATCAACGCCATCGCCCGCATCATGTTCACCGATTGGATCACCACCCAGGTCGGTGAGGACGCCGACCTGCTGGCCAAGGTGCTGCCCGACTACCCGGCCACCGGTAAGCGCACACTGCAGGACAACGGCAGCTGGCTGGGCGCCCTCAAACGCGACAACGTGGACCTGATTCGCACCCCGATCGAACGCATCACCCCGAGCGGGGTCGTCACGACCGACGGCGAGACCTACGACGTCGATATCATCGTGTACGCCACCGGTTTTCGGGCCACCGATGTGCTGTTCCCGATGAAGATCACCGGGCGTGACGGCATCGACCTGCACGACGCCTGGGGACAGCGTCCATACGCATACCGGGGCATCACGGTGCCGGGATTCCCGAACTTCTTCATGACGTACGGCCCAGGGACCCACCTGGCCCACGGCGGCAGCCTCATCCTGAACTCCGAACTCCAGATGCGCTACATCAACCAGTGCCTGGAGCACCTGATCACCGAGGGCTTGCGGACCATGGAGCCGCTGCCCGAACCGACCAAGGAATGGCACCGGCGCTCGCAGGAAGCGATCCGCCAGACCGTGTGGGCGCAGCCCTCGATCAAGCACTCGTACTTCAAAAATTCCGACGGTGAGATCCACACCGTCAGCCCGTGGCGGCTGAGCGAATACCGTTCTGCCATAAACGAACCCGTCTGGTCGGACTTCACAGTGCAGGAGGCGTGAGTATGCGCGCGGTCGTCGTCGACAGTTCTGGAAAGGTCAGCGTCGAGACCCGGCCGGACCCGGTCCTGCCCGGTCTCGACGGGGCTGTCGTCAAGGTCGAGGCCGCCTCGATCTGCGGGTCGGACCTGCACTTCCTGGAGGGCCACTACCCGATCGTCGATCCGGTGTCGGTCGGGCATGAGGCCGTCGGCACGATCGTCGAAATCGGCCCGGAGGTCACCGGATTCGCCGTCGGCGATCGGGTGCTGGTGTCCTCGGTGGCCGGCTGTGGCCACTGCAGTGGCTGCGCGACCCACGACCCGATCCGCTGCGTGCAGGGTCCCCAGATCTTCGGCACCGGATTCCTCGGTGGCGCTCAGGCCGAACTGCTCGCGGTGCCGGCGGCAAACTTCCAGCTCCTGAAGATGCCGGAGGGCATCAGCACCGAGCAGGCCCTGCTGCTCACCGACAACCTGGCCACCGGCTGGGCAGCGGCCAAACGCGCCGACATTCCGGTCGGCGGCTCCGTCGCAGTCATCGGGCTGGGCGCGGTCGGCATGTGCGCTCTACGTAGCGCCATCACCCTCGGTGCGGCAAAGGTTTTCGCCGTCGACCCGGTGGAGGCCCGGCGCGAACGCGCGGAAGCCTCGGGAGCCATCACCTTCGCCCCGCCCTCAGCACAGGCAATCCGCGAAGCCACCGGCGGCCTCGGTGTCGACTCGGTCATCGACGCGGTGGGCATGGACGCCTCGATCAACGACGCCATCGACGCTGCCCGTGCCGGCGGCACGGTGTCCGTCGTCGGTGTGCACGATCTGCAGCCCTACCCGATGCCCGCCCTGGGCTGCCTGCTGCGCAGCCTGACGATCCGCTTCACCACCGCACCGGTACAACAGACCTGGCCGGAACTGATCCCGCTGCTGCAGGCCGGCCGGCTCGACGTCGACGGGATCTTCACCACCACGATGTCACTGGATGAAGCCGCCGACGGTTACGCCAAGGCGTTCTCCCGCTCCGGCGAGGACTTGAAGGTGCAGCTCAAGCCATGACCGACATTCAGTTGCACTGGTAGACACGGCTTTTGACGCAAAGCCACGGGGCCTTGATCGATTTCACTGTCAATTCGCTGTGAATTTCACGAACCTTCCCCCTCGGCGCAATCGGCCCCGCTACAACACATCGTTGTTCTATGCAAATTTTCGTGAGTCGCTTCACACTCCGGAATTAACTCGCCGACAACGGAATAAGCGCTGCGCCGTCGGCGGTTAAACGAACACGTGCGCCAATCGAACTCGTTAGTTGACTGTCCGAACGCGGCGCCGCAGCGCCAAGCACTTCCCACCGACCCCGCCGGGTGGCGCTGATGCGTCAGGGCCCGCTCGCCGGCCGGTATCCCGCGGTGGCCGCCATGGTCACCCTGGCGTTGATCCCCTACCTGGCGCTATCTGCCGCGGTCGATCCGCTGGTACCGATCATCTCGGCGCAGCTGAACCTGTCGGCGCAGACCATGAGCCTCGGCTTCGGCCTGGGCAACGCCGCCTATGCCGTGGGCACGGTCCTGGCCGTGCAGTTCGCCCAGCACCTGCCCCAGCGCAGGATGCTGTTGGCCTATGCCGTCGTGCTGGTCCTGGGGTCGGTGATCGCCGCGTCGGCGGTCAACGGGGCGATGTTCATCGGCGGCCACATCCTGCAGGGTCTGGCCACCAGCATGCTGCTGATCGCTGCTGCGCCGCCGCTGACGATCGGCTTCCCCAGAGACAAGCTGCGGCACACCGCGGTGATCATGAACATGTGTGTGTTCGGGGCCGTCGCGCTCGGCCCGTTCATCGGTGGTGCGCAGGCCGAAGCTCTCGCGTGGCGGCCACTGTTCTGGATCATCGCCGCGATCGCCGTCGGAGCCCTTGTCATGGCGGCCCTGACCTTCGAGGATGCCCCGCCTGCCGACCTC
Organism: Mycolicibacterium peregrinum; assembly: GCF_001665785.1. Lineage (GTDB taxonomy): Bacteria > Actinomycetota > Actinomycetes > Mycobacteriales > Mycobacteriaceae > Mycobacterium > Mycobacterium peregrinum_A. Next base: position 344,351 of record NZ_LZSO01000031.1, on the reverse strand, counting down.
GATGCACCGCGTGACCTACGGGCCATCGGATTGGCGTCGGTCGGCTGCGCTGCCGCGTTCATCGGTGCCGCACAACTGACCAGCCATGAATTCACCGACCCGGTGGCGATCGTGCCGATGCTCGGCGGCCTCGCTCTGATCGTGCTGCTCATCGTGTATCAGTTCCGGTCCCGCAGGCCATTGCTGACCGTCCGCACCATGCTGACCAGTGCGATCCCCGTCGCCGGCGTCGGTGTCGCGCTGTTCGCGGCGGCCGCGTCGGTGGCGGCGACCGCGCTGACAGCCCAGGTCTTCATGGAGACTTACAGCCCGGTACAGGTGGGGCTGCTGTACCTGCCCGAACTCGGCGGCGCGATCGTGATGGCGTTCGTGTTCGGTTCGGTGATCTCGAAACGGTCGATGCACTACCTTCCGCTCGTCGGCATGGGCCTGCTCGCCGCCGGAATCGTGCTGTTTCGGCTCGCCATTCCGGCCAATCAGCCGCTGGCCCTGCTCGCCTCGGCGCTGACCGGGCTGGCGCTGGGCGCCACGGTGGCCCCCGCACTGTTCGTCGCCGGATTCTCGCTCCAGTCCAACAGCCTTCAACGCGTGTTCGCGATCATCGAGTTGTTGCGGGCGGTGGCCGCTTTCATGGTGGCGCCGATCTTCGCCCATTTCGCGGCCAGAGCGGCCGGCGGTCTCACCGCGGGCGCCGGCGACGCCCTGTGGATCGGGTTCGGACTGGCCGTCGGTGGCGCCGTCTTCGGAGTGGCCGTCTATGCACTCAGCGGTGCCCGGCCCCAGACACCCGACCTCGACCAGTTCCTCGACGGTGAATCACCGGCCTGGTACTCGCCGCCCCTGCTGGCGCGGCTCCGTCGCGGCCTGCCCACACCGATTCCCACACCAAGCCGTGACCGGCGGGTGACGGCATCCGAGGCGGGCGCGATGCCTGTTGCCGCCACCGGACCGGTGCTGTTCGCCTATGACGGATCGCTACGCGCCGCCGGCGCCATCGAACGCGCCGCGGCCGAACTTCCGGTCGGTCGCGAAGCCCTGGTGGTCTGTGTCTGGCAACCGGTGGATGTCGGATTCACGCCGGTCGAGACGACGCATTTCGACGCCGACCAGGCGACCGAGGTACGACGGGCTGCCGAGCAGACGGCTGCTCACGGCGCATCGCTGGCCGCCAACGCGGGTTTCTCCGCCCGCAGCGCGACCGTCGAAGCGGCTCCCATCTGGAAAGGCATCGTCGAGACCGCTCAGGAACACAACGCCAGCCTGATCGTGGTCGGCCCGCACCGGCGCAGCGGACTGCTGGGCCACCTGGAAGGCAGCGTGGCCGGCGCCGTCGTCGCGCACTCGACAACGCCGGTCCTGGTCATCCCGGAGGACTGTCGACGTTCATCCTGTGTGGAGGGCGCGGTCCACTCGAACGTTCACGCCGTGGCCGCAGGATCGACCGCGGATCGCGAGTAGCTGCGCAGGTTGTCCCGCAGCGTGGACACGCCCCGTTGCATGGACTTGAGTTCGTCCACTGACAGCCCCGTCGCGGCCAACAGGTCCATCTCCAGGGTCTGCGCACGAAGCGCGCGACCGGCGTCGGTGAGGCTGACGCGCACCTGACGCTCGTCGTCGGGATCGCGTTGCCGCGTCACGTATCCCAGCGCTTCGAGCCGCTTGAGGATCGGAGTCAGCGTGTTCGACTCCAGGAACAGCTTCTCCCCGAGGCTGCCGACCGTCTGGTGATCCTGTTCCGAGAGCGCGACGAGCGCGATGTACTGCGTGTACGTGATGCCGTGCCGATCCAGGATCGGCTTGTAGGCCTTGCCGTACGCGAGATTGGCCGAGTAGACGGCAAAGCACAGGAAATCGGAAAGTTGCGGAGCCTCGGGCGCCATGCCCAAATTATATCGGATCCGATTTAGTCGGACGGGATGAAATACACGGTCATCCCGTGTTCATCTCTAACGCATCCAATTGGAGCCGACCATCCACCCGAAGGAGAACGCCGTGACCACCAGCCAGACCGATAACGTGCTGTACACCGCCCAGACCCACACCACCGGTGGACGCCAGGGCGAGGCCTACAGCTCCGACGGCAACCTCGACATCCAACTCACCCCGCCGGGAGGCAACGGCTCCGGCACCAACCCCGAGCAGTTGTTCGCGGCCGGCTGGTCGGCCTGCTTCCTGAGCGCCATGGGCCTGACCGCGGGCAAGCACAACGTGAAGCTGCCCGCCGAGACCGCCGTGGATGCCGAGGTAGACCTGCTCAACACCGACGGGGCATTCTCACTGCGGGCACGGCTGAACGTCACCATCCCGGGTGTCGATCGCGAGACGGCCCAGGCCATCGCCGATGACGCACACCAGGTCTGCCCGTACTCGAAGGCCACCCGCGGCAACATCGACGTCACCATCAGCGTCGCCTGACCGAGCAACAGATCGAATGGCCACTTGTCGCACGCCTTTCGCGTCAGCGCGTGTCGCAAGTGGCCACTCGGCTGGCATTCACAGGTGGCCAGTTACTCCTTCAAGTCCAGTACCGGCGTCGGCCGCTGGAAGCCGCGGGTAACCCCGACCAGCCACACGAATCCCACTGCCAGCCAAGACAACCCGATCACCAACGTAAGCCCCGACAAGCTGGTCCACAGCCACACGGTCAGCAGGAAGCCGATCAGCGGCAGCACGAGATTGCTGATCACCCTGGCACCGTCGCGCTCCCGCCGGTCGACGAAATAGTGCTTGATCACCGACAGGTTCACCACCGAAAACGCCACCAGCGCACCGAAACTGATCACCGAGGCCAGCGTGGTCAAGCTGATCACGGTCGCCAGCAGCGACACGACTGACACCGCCAGGATCGCGTACACCGGGGTGGCGAACCGCGGCGAGACGTGACCGAAGAACGAGCGCGGCAGGATCCCGTCGCGCCCCATGGCGTAGAGGATCCGGGCCACCGACGCCTGCGACGCGATCGCCGATCCGAGCGCACCGGCGACATACGCCGCGGTGAAGAAGGTCTGAAGGAACTGGCCGCCGGCCGTCAGCATCAGATCCAGCGATCCGGACTCGACATCGGTGAACTGGTTGGAGGGGAACACCAGCTGTCCGAGATAGGACAGCACGACGAAGATCACCCCCGCCACCACGGTGGCGATCATGATCGCCTGCGGAACGGACCGCTTGGGATCCTTGGCCTCCTCCGACAGCGTGGACACAGCGTCGAATCCCAGGAACGACAGGCACAGGATGGCTGCGCCGGCCAGCACCGGACTGAATCCCGTTGCGCCGCCGTCACCATGGAAGGGGGCCATCAGGTCCACCGAGCCCAGGCTGAACACCTTGGAACAGGCCAACACCAAGAATGTCACGATGAAGATCGCCTGTATCGCGATGATGACGAGATTCGCCCGCGCCACCGACACGATGCCGACGATGTTGAGCACCGTCACCCCCACGATGGACAGCACGACGAACACCCAGCCGGGGATCGCCGGAACCGCGGCGTTGAGGTAGATGCCGATCACCAGGTAGTTGATCATCGGCAGGAACAGGTAATCCAGCAGCAGCGACCAGCCGGCGAGAAATCCGATCGGCGCGCCGAACGACTTCTGTGTGTACGTATATGCCGACCCCGCAACTGGATAGGCGACCGCCATCCTGGCATAGGAACGCGCGGTGAACACCATGGCGGCCAGGGTGACCAGGTATGCGACGGACAACCTGCCGCCGGTGGTCTGGGTGACGATGCCGTAGGTGGTGAACACCGTGAGCGGCACCATGTAGACCAGACCGAACAGCACCAACGACGGCAGCCCGAGCGCGCGGCGCAACCGCCCCTCGGTGGCCTCAGCCAAATCGGCCATGACATTTCCTCTCATTCTGCGGCCGAATAGACCTGTGTGCCTTGGAGATAGGTGGCGCGCACTTGCACCTGTGACAGTTCCGATGGGGGGATATACCTGGGATCACGGTCCAGCCAGACGAGATCGGCACTCGCCCCTGGCGCGATGTGGCCCCAATCGTCTTCGGCATAGGCCTGATATGCCACGGCTCCGGTGTACGAGGCCAGGGCGGGCTCGATCGGGAGCACCTCTTCCGGTGTCCACCCGCCGGCCGGCTCGCCGTCGGCGGTGCACCGCGACACCGCGACCGCGATGCCGTCCAACGGCGCACCCGAGGAGACGGGCCAATCCGATCCGAACGCCAGTGCCGCACCGGAATTCTCCAGGGTGCGCATCCGGTACTGCCGATCCGCCCGCTGGGCTCCCAGTCGCGGGATCGTGAGCACCGTCATCAGAGCGTCCATCTGCGCCCACAACGGCTGCATGTTCGGGATCACCCCGAGTTCGGCGAATCGCCCGAGGTCGGCGTCGTCGACTAGCTGAGCGTGCGCGATCACCGGGCGTCGGTCGCGCGGGCCGTTGTGCCGTGCAACGTATTCGATGGCGTCCAGCGCCTGGCGGACCGCGGCATCGCCGATGGCATGAATATGGATCTGCAGACCCAGCTCGTCGACTCTCCTGGCCGCCTCCGCCAGGGCATCGCCTTCCCACAACTGCATACCGTGCGAGTGCAGGCCCGAACAGTACGGCTCGAGCAGAGCGCCGGTCTCGTTTTCCACCACCCCGTCGGCGAAGAACTTCACGGTGTGGGCGGTCAGCAGCGGCGAACCCATCGCCACAACCCGGTCTCTGGCCGCGGCGTATTGCGTTACCTGCGTGTCGAAGTGACGCGGATCGGCGTAGAACGCCAGGTTGAAGCGCATCCGCAGGGCGCCGTTACGGGCCGCCGCGAGGTAGGCGTCGAGCTCGGCCGGTTCGACCCAGGCATCCTGAACCCACGTCACACCACGGGCCAGGTAATAGTCGGCAGCCGTGCCCAGTGCGGCGATCCGCACCGCTTCGTCACGGGGCGGCATGACCGCGGTGATCAGGTCCGTGGCGCCCCATTCCCGCAGCGTGCCCAGCGGGGTGCCGTCCTCGCGGCGCGGGATCTCCCCGAGGGCCGGCTCCGGGGTGTCAGCGGTGATGCCGGCCCGCTGTAGTGCGACCGAGTTGACCCACAGGGTGTGATAGTCCCAGGCGCGCAACACCACTGGGCGGTCCGGGACCGCGGCGTCGAGCCAGCGCGCGTCAAACAGTCCACCGGGAGCGAGACTGCCGTCATACGACGCCCCGACGATCCATTCCTGATCGGGGTTCGAATCTGCGAAGTCCTTGACGGCCGCAACGATCTGGTCGATCGACTCACATGGCCGCACCGCTGGGCCTGCCGATTCCAGGCCGCCGAACAGCGGGTGGGCGTGACCGTCGCCGAACGACGGCATCAGGAATCCACCCTCGAGGTCGACCGTCCGGTCCGCCGTGGCCGCCAGTGCATCGGCGCCGACTGCTCGCACCACACCGCCGGCGACGAGCAGTGCATCGGTGGTGAGGCCGGGCGTCCAGATCACGCCGTTGTGGAACAGGGTTGCCGTCGTATCGAGCGCGGGTGGCACATCGCGGGGGGTCATGCGCCGGACTCCTTCCGAAGCGGGGATGGTTGTTGTTGGGTGATGCAATGGATTCCGCCGCCACGCTCGAAGAGTGGGCGGGCGTCGACGGCCACCACCTCGCGGCCGGGATACTGCTCGGCCAGGATCGCCTGTGCCTCCGCGTCATGCGGATCGCCGAACGAACAGGCGATCACGCCGCCGTTGACGACCAGGTGATTGATGTAGCTGTAGTCGACGTAACCGTCGGCATCGGTGAGAGTGGCCGGTGCGGGCATCTCGACGATGTCGAACCTGCCTTCGACGGACGATCGAACCCCTTTGCACACCAGGCTGTCCGGATGCGATTCGTCACGCTGAGTGTGCAGGAGCAGACGACCCGGAGCGGTGAGAGCCGCGACGATGTCGACGTGACCGCGCGTGCCGTAGCGCTGGCTGTCGCGGGTCAGTCCGTACGGCAGCCACACCACGTCGGTCGCGCCGATGGTGCGCGCCAGTTCGGTCTCCACACTGACCTTGGTGGCGCCGGGATTACGGTGCGGGTCGAGTTGCACGGTCTCGGTAACCAGTACCGTGCCGTGCCCGTCGGTCTGGATGCCGCCGCCCTCGTTGACGAGCGCGGACGGCACGACGGTGACGCCCGCGAGTTCGCCCACCATCGCCCCGATCTCGGCGTCGCGGTCCCAACGTGCCCAGTCCTGGGCGCCCCAACCGTTGAACGTCCAGTCGACGGCGGCCACCGACCCGTCGTCAGCGTGCACGAACGTGGGCCCGATATCCCGCATCCAGGCGTCGTTCAGAGGTACCTCGATGAGCTCGATATCTTGAGACACATAGCGTTTGGCGACCGCGAGCTCGGCGGGGTCGACGAGCATCGTGACCGGTTCGAACTGCCCCACGGCATGAGCCACAGCAGCCCAGGTGGACCGGGCCTCATGACGCGCCTCATCGGTGTCGCCGAGCGAATAGCCCTCAGAAGGAAAGGCCATCCACACCCGATCCTGCGGTGCGCTCTCGGCGGGCATCAGATACGAGGTCAACCGACCGTTCCTATTTCACGACCGGCGTGGCCTCATGGCCGTCGCCGTACGGGTGGGCAGGGTCGACCGGAGCGGTCAGCCGGCCATAGCTGTCAGGGCGGCGGGTGACCAGGAACGGGAACAGCTCCAGCCAGTCACGTCGCTGGTCCAGGTCCAGATCGGCGACCAGCACGGCCTCCTCGTCGCGCGGCGCCTGCACCAGCACGCGACCGTAGGGGTCCGAGATGAACGACGAACCGTAGAACGAGACGGTGCCCTCGTCCCCGGTTCGGTTGGGCACCACCATGAACAATCCGCTGCTGATGCCGTTGGCCACGATCACCTGCTGCCACAAGGGCTGGGTGTCGAACGCGGGGAAGACCGGCTCCGATCCGATCGCGGTCGGATAGACCACGATCTCGGCGCCGCCCAGCGAATAGTTGCGGGCCACTTCGGGGAACCATTCGTCCCAGCAAGTAGGCAGGCCGATCCGCGCGCCCAGCTCCTCGGGGTCGTACACCGGGTACGGGTCGTCGTCCGCGGAACCCGGGCCCGGCCGAAAGTACGTGTCCTCGTAGTACCCCGCCGAGATCGGGATGTGCATCTTGCGGGTACGTCCGACCAGCTCTCCCGACGGCGACACCAGGATCGCGGTGTTGTAGCCCAGGCCATCGGCCGCGGGAGCCTTCTCATACAGCGAGGCGTGCACGAAGATCCCGTTGGCCTGCGCCGCCTCGGCCGCGAGTGCAAAGGTCGGGCCGTCGGTCAGGTCCTCGGCCCACTCCCCCGGGTTGGGCCCGGCCGGGGTGTCTGCCGGGTAGCGCAGCAGCGTGATCTCGGGCAGGAACACCGCGGTTGCGCCTGCACCGGCGGCGCGGTCGATGCCGTCGCGCAGCACCTTGGTGAGCTTGTCGGCGTCAGGCCGCCATCGGTGCTGCACCAACCCCACCCGCAGGGGCGGTCGCTGTGAAGCGGTACTGCGCGACAGCGGGTCGGCGGCGCTCGCCGTGAGCGTGATCATGGGACTCCTAAAACGAATGAGATTCGTTTATTGTGTGAGCCAGGACACCATTTGTAAAGAGTTAAGTTCGACCAGGGGGGAACAGACCATGGGGCGGCCACCGACACCGATCCTGTCGATAGACCGGATCTCCAGTGCGGCAATGGATCTCGTCTGCACAACGGGGGGATTCACCATCCCCGAGCTGGCCCGCAAGCTCAAGGTCAGCCCGTCGTCGCTGTACAACCATGTGTCAGGGCGCGAGCAGATCGTCGAACTGCTCCGTGAACGGGCGATGTCAGAGGTACACCTGCCCGACCTGCACGCCGAGCGGCCGTGGATCGACATCCTGGCCGACATCATGCGCTCATACCGCAGCAGCTTCGCCCGCTACCCGCAGCTGATTCCCCTACTGACGGCGCACGCGGTCAACAGCAGCCAGGCGCTGACCATGTACAACGCCATTGCCGTCACCCTGACCCGCGGAGGCTTCAACCCCACCGACACATTGCGGATCATCACGTTGGTCGACAACTACGTGCTGGGGTCCGCGCTGGACCTCACCGCACCCGACCGGCCCTGGGAGTCGAGCGCCGAGGTCGGCCCGGAACTGACCGCTGCGCTCGACACCGGTGCACCCAGACCCGCACGCGCCGACGATGCGTTCGAGTTCGGTTTGGCGGTGCTGCTGCGCGGGCTCGCACAGTCGTAACTCGCCTACCCGCCGCAGCGGTTGCGGAAGTCGATCGCCGGTTGCCGGATACCCGTCAGTTCGGCCCGGATCTGCGGCTTGTCCTGGAGATACACCTTCACCGATTCGGCCATCTGCTCGGTCGACTGCCCCTTGAGGCTAGTGAAGAACGCATTGACCTCGGGATGGGTGAACAGATACGCCGAGGTGGATGCGCGGACCCCGGCCATCACACCGGCCAGGTCGGCGGCCGTGCAGTTCGGCTCCTCGGCCGCGGCGACAGGCGCACCAACGGCCAAGAGCGACAGACTGATTGCGCCGGAGGCGATCACACGGGTGAACATCGTGGCTCCTAAGTGGACTCGGATGAATGAGCTGAGGCTCATGGCCGCCCCGGGCGCCAACCGCCACCGCCGCCACCACCACCGTTGTCAGGGCGGCCCGGGTCGAGGTTGATCTCCAGACCCCAGTCGCCGCAGTACCAGTCGTTGGCACACGGATACGGGTAGTACGGACCGGCCTTCGGCGGCGTCGGCCCACCGCCGCGGACATTGCCCTGCGCGCACACCGTGGAACCGCCTGCGTCGACGCAGTCGGCAACGGCGGCCGGCGCGGCGGCAATGGAGATGGCGATCGGGATGGTCAAACCGGTCAATCCGAGCAATGCCGGATACCACGTGATCCGCATGGCCACTCCTCAGTCGCTCCGCGTTCTACCGAGAATAGATCTCGGGGGACGCCCAATATGCGGGAACGACAATAGCCGGTCAGCAGCCATGACGCAGTGCCACTCGCGGCGGTCGTAACTGGTTGTATTCGTGAAGATCTCAAGGGTCCCCGCGGAGATGCGCGCTACCTAGCCTGACGCGCGTGAACGAAGACTGGCTGGCCGTGATCGTCGGCCTCACCCTCTTGGCCCTCGTGCTCGTCGGCGCCATCCCCGGCAGCGTGATCCCATGACCAGCACCGAGGAACGCTCACAGCAGCGATCGTCGAAGGTCGGCTACGCCGTCGCCGGTGTGCTCGTGGTGATCGCGTTGGGCGCGGCGACCCGATTCCTGGAAACCCAGGTGCCCCACTGGGCGGCGGGGACACCGTTGGCCAAAGTCGCCAAGTCGATCGAATTCCCGGTCTACGCAATCGCTCTCGGGCTCATCGGCAACGCCGTCCTGGCCAGGTTCGCGCTCCGCGACGTCCTGTCGCAAGGGTTTCGCACCGAGTTCTTCATCAAGACCGGCCTGGTCCTGCTCGGAGCGTCGATCAACCTCAAGGTGCTCGCCACCGCCGCGGGACCGGCGATCATCCAGGCACTCCTTCTGATTTCGATCGTCTTCGGATTCACCTGGTGGCTGGGTGGACGACTGGGCCTGGACGACAAACTGCGCGCACTACTGGCCTCGGCGGTCTCCATCTGCGGGGTGAGTGCGGCCATCGCCGCCGCCGGCGCGGTTCAGGCCCGGAAAGAGCAGTTGGCCTACGCCGCCTCGCTCGTCATCGTGTTCGCGCTCCCCTCGATCTTCCTGCTGCCCTGGCTCGCCGACGTGTTCGGACTGTCCGATGCGGTCGCCGGCGCCTGGATCGGCGGCAATATCGACACCACCGCGGCCGTCGCCGCGGCAGGCACGATCGCCGGTGAGCAGGCACTGCAGATCGCCACGATCGTCAAGACCACGCAGAACGCGCTGATCGGCATCGTCGCCATCGCCCTCACCGCGTACTTCGCCCTGAAGGTCGAACGCCGAACTGACACACCTGACCCAGCAGTGGCACGGCCGTCTCTGCGCGAATTCTGGGACCGGTTCCCGAAATTCGTGCTCGGCTTCATCGCCGCCTCGGTGATCGGCACGCTGTACCTGCAGTTCGCCGCCGACGGTAAGGCGGCCATCACCACGGTCAACGACCTGCGAACCTGGTTCCTGATCTTCGCGTTCGTGGCCATCGGGCTGGAGTTCACGCTCCGCGGCCTGAAGGAGGCCGGCTGGCGGCCGATCGTGCTGTTCGCCGCGGCGACCGTGGTGAACATCGTGGTGGCACTGGGTCTGGCCTCGATCCTGTTCGGCGGATTGTTCGGCACCTTCACCACGGGGTAGCTAAACGGTTACCCTGGCTAAGTGCCGACAACCTGGTCGCGGCGAGGGTTTTTCACGGTCACCGCTGGGATGGCCCTGGTCGCCGCATGCAGCACGCAAAAACCCGGCGAAGTTGCGAAAGACGGTTCGGTGACCGTCCGCCACCTCTTCGGCGACACCAACATCCCGGGCCCACCGCACCGTGTGGTCAGCGCGGGATTCACCGAACAGGACAACCTGCTGGCCCTCGGCGTCGTGCCCGTCGCGACGACCGAGTGGTTCGGCGGTGAGCCGTTCGCGGTGTGGCCCTGGGCGCAACCGAAACTCGGCGCCGCCCAGCCGACCGTGCTCGGCCTGACCGACGGGATCCAGGTCGACGCGATCGCGGCGCTCAAACCGGACCTGATCGTGGCCACCAACGCCGGACTCGACGCCGACACCTTCGCCAAACTCTCCGAGATCGCCCCGACCATCGCACAGTCCGGACCGGACGCGTTCTTCGAACCGTGGCGCGACCAGGCCACCCTCATCGGCCAGGCCCTGTTCCAGAACGACGCGATGACGGCGCTGGTCACCGGCGTCGACGACAAGTTCAAGGCAGTGGCCACCAACAATCCGCGTTTCGCCGGCAAGAAGGCGATGCTGCTCGCCGGCACCCTGTTCCGCGACAGTGTCCAGGCCCAGACCGGATGGCGGACCGAATTCCTCACCCAGATGGGCTTCGCCGTCCCCCCGACACCCGACCTGATCCCGCGCTCAGATTTCGCGTCGGTGCTCGACGCCGCCGATGTGTTGATCTGGACCACCGAGAACGACGCTGAGCGCGACGCCCTGCTGGCCGACCCGGGCATCGCCGAACTCAAAGCGACCACCCGCAAGCGGCACGTGTTCACGCCCAAAGAGCTGTCCGGTGCCATCGCGTTCGCCTCGCCGCTGTCCTATCCGCTGGTCGCCGACCAGCTGCCACCGCTGCTCAACCAGGCACTCACCTGACAAGATGACCGGGTGACAAGCACCCAGGAACATTCCGAACACCGCGGCACCGCCAGCATCGGCTCGGCCTATTATCCGGTGCTCGTCGCGGTATTCACGGCCCTGGTGATCATCTCCAACGTCACCGCCACCAAAGGCGTCGCCTTCGGACCCATCATCGGAAACTGGTCGATCATCACCGACGGCGGGTTCATCGTCTTTCCGCTCACCTACGTGATCGGCGACGTACTCTCCGAGGTATACGGGTTCAAGGCCGCGCGCCGAGCGATCTTCCTGGGTTTCTCGATGAATGCCCTTGCCGCGCTGGCATTCTGGGCCACCATCTATCTGCCCGCGGCGGACTTCTACGCCAACCAGGAGCACTTCGAGAACATCGTTCACGCCTACACCCAGTTGATCGTGGCGGGCCTGGCCGGGTTCATCGTCGGGCAGACCATCAACGCCTGGGTCGTGGTCGCCATCAAGGAACGCACCAAGGAAAAGCACCTGTGGGCCCGGCTGGTCGGATCCACCTTCGCCGGCCAGCTCGGCGACACCCTGGTCTTCTGCGGTATCGCGGCCAGCGCGATCGGTATCAGCACCTTCGGCGACTTCGTCACCTACGCCGCGCTGGGCTGGGTCTACAAGACCGCGGTCGAGGTGATCATGCTGCCGATCACCTACCGCGTGATCGCCACCATCAAGCGCCGCGAGCCCACTTATCAGGCCGCCGTGTGAGGCTTCGTTAAGGCACCTCTGGCAAGGTTCACAGAGCCGGAGCTTTCTTAGCTACTCGCGGGTAGCTTCAGGTCATGAGTGTGACATCAGAGGTGATGGACGCGACCGGACCGACCCTGAACCCGGGCACCGCTCGCGACTATGGCGATCAGGCTCTGCTGCTCGAGTTCGACAGCACGGCCGATGTTTTGGCGTGGACCGCCACTCTCACGGCGGCCCAACTGCTCGGTGTGGTCGATATCGTGCCTGCATCACGCACGATCTTGATCAAGCTGGCCGATCCGCGCTACCAGGCGCCCACCCGACAACGGCTGGGCAAGCTGCAGCTACAACCCGGCACGGCCCCGGTCCGCCCGGTCGGCCAGGCCGACGTGACCATCGACGTGGTCTACGACGGCGCCGACCTGCGCGACGTGGCCGCCTTGACCGGACTGACCCCGGAACAGGTGATCGCGGCGCACACCGGCAGCCAGTGGCAGGTCGGATTCATGGGGTTCGCGCCCGGATTCGCCTATCTCGTCGGCGGCGACGAACGACTACAGGTACCGCGCCGAGCCGAGCCCCGCACCAACGTCCCGCCCGGAGCGGTGGCACTCGCCGGTGAGTTCAGCGGCATCTACCCACGCCAGTCGCCCGGCGGCTGGCAGCTGATCGGGCGCACCGACGCGGTGTTGTTCGACATTCATCGGGACCAACCCGCACTGCTCACCCCGGGTACGTGGGTGCAGTTCCGGGCCATCGACTAGTCGGCGGGAGGACATCATGACCACACTCGAAGTGCTGCGGACCGGACCTCTGGCCCTCGTCGAAGACCTCGGCCGGGCCGGCATGGCCCACCTCGGCGTCACCCGCTCAGGGGCGGCCGACCGGCGGTCCCACACGCTGGCCAACCGACTCGTCGCCAACCCCGGTGAACACGCCACCATCGAGGTGATGTTCGGCGGGTTCTCGGCCCGGGTGCGCGGCGGGGACGTCTCCATCGCGGTCACCGGCGCCGACACCGACCCGGCGGTCAACGGTATTCCGTTCGGCACCAACAGTATTCACCACGTTCACGACGGCGAGGTGATCTCGCTGGGCGCCCCACACTCGGGGCTGCGCAGCTACCTGGCGGTCCGCGGCGGCATCGCCGTCGAACCCGTCCTGGGGTCACGGAGCTACGACGTGATGTCGGCGATCGGGCCGGCACCGCTACGACCCGGCGACATTCTGCCGGTCGGTGAGCACACCGCCGACCTGCCCGAGATCGACCAGGCTCCCGTCGCCTCCATCAGCGGAGACGTTCTGGAACTGAACGTGGTGCCGGGTCCGCGCGACGACTGGTTCGTCGATCCCGACGTTCTCATCCGGACCAACTGGCTGGTGACCACCCGCAGCGACCGGGTCGGGATGCGCCTGGTCGGCATGCCGCTGGACTACCGCCGGCCCGATCGCCAACTGCCCAGCGAGGGGGCGACCCGCGGAGCAATCCAGATACCGCCCAACGGTTTTCCGGTGATTCTCGGACCCGACCACCCCGTCACCGGCGGCTACCCGGTGATCGGTGTGGTGACCGACGAGGACATCGACAAACTGAGCCAGGCCCGGCCCGGGCAGACCGTCCGGTTGCACTGGGCTCACCCCCGACGGCCGTTCCAGGGCTAGCCGTCTGGACCATTCCCGTCGTCGCGCGTCCAGCACGGCACGGCCTATGCGCTGGACGGCCCGGAAGGTAAAGACACCGGCGCGCAGCGCTGGTAGAACATGGGTGTGCCCATACAGGATGTCAGTTCGCCGTCCGTCCGAGGCGGGATCCTGCACACCGCGCGACTCGTCCACACCTCCGATCTCGACCACGAGACCCGTGAGGGCGCGCGACGCATGCTCCTCGAGGCTTTCGACGGTGACTTCAGTGACGCCGACTGGGAGCATTCACTCGGCGGGATGCACGCCTTCATCTGCCATCACGGCGCCCTCATCGCCCACGCCGCCGTGATCCAGCGCCGCCTGATCTACCGCGACACCGCGCTGCGCTGCGGCTACGTGGAAGCCGTGGCGGTGCGCGAGGATTGGCGCGGCCAGGGCCTGGCCACCGCCGTGATGGACGCCGTCGAACAGGTCCTGCGCGGCGCCTACCAACTCGGCGCACTGAGCTCATCAGAGGCCGCACGCCACATGTACCTCTCCCGCGGGTGGGTGCCCTGGCAGGGCACGACCTCGGTGCTGCGGCCCACCGGTGTGACCCGCACACCCGAGGACGACCGGGGGCTGTTCGTCCTACCGATCGATCTCCCGGCAGGCCTGGAACTCGACACCACAGCCGAGATCACCTGCGACTGGCGCGACGGGGACGTCTGGTAACCACCAGAAGAGCAGAGGCTCACACCGTTGATGCCGAGCGGGTGAGCGGAATTTCACGGCCGGGTCACCGCGGGGCGCATTCGGGCAATAAACGCTTCCTAGCGTTGCCGCATGCCCACTCTGCTGAAGTCGAATCGCGTCACCAACTGGGATCCCGAGGACACGCTGGCCTGGGAATCCGGAAACAAATACATCGCACGCCGGAATCTGATCTGGTCGGTGTTCGCCGAACACATCGGCTTCTCCATCTGGTCCATCTGGTCGGTCATGGTCCTGTTCATGCCCGAGGCTGTCTACGGCTTCACGGCCGGGGACAAGTTCCTGCTCGGCGCGACCGCCACCCTGGTGGGCGCCTGCCTGCGGATTCCCTATACCTTGGCCACTGCCACCTTCGGCGGCCGCAACTGGACCGTGTTCTCCGCCTTCGTGCTGCTGATTCCCACGGTGGGAACCATGGTGCTGCTGGCCAATCCGGGCCTGCCGCTGTGGCCGTACCTGCTGTGCGCGGCCCTGGCAGGCTTCGGCGGCGGGAACTTCGCCTCGTCGATGACCAACATCAACGCGTTCTTCCCGCAACGGCTCAAGGGCTGGGCACTGGGACTCAACGCCGGTGGCGGCAACATCGGGGTGCCGATGATCCAGCTGGTCGGGCTGCTGGTCATCGCCACGGCGGGCAACCGGGCCCCGTACTGGGTCTGCGCGGTCTACCTTGTCGCGCTGGCCGTCGCCGGTATCGGTGCAGCGCTCTACATGGACAACCTCGACCAGCACAAGATCGACCTGGGTGCGATGAAAGCGATTCTGGCAGAACGTGATACCTGGGTGATCTCGCTGCTCTACATCGGCACCTTCGGATCCTTCATCGGCTTCGCCTTCGCCTTCGGCCAGGTGCTGCAGATCAACTTCGCCGCAGGCGGCCAGACCGCGGGACAGGCATCCCTGCATGCCGCGCAGATCGCCTTCATCGGCCCGCTGCTCGGCTCCCTGTCCCGCGTCTACGGCGGCAAGCTTGCCGACCGGATCGGTGGTGGACGGGTGACCCTCGCGGTGTTCGGCGGCATGATCCTGTCGGCCGGAGTGCTGGTCGCCATCAGCACGATCGACGATCACACCACCGGTGCGGCCAACGGCCTGATGATGATCGGCTACGTGATCGGCTTCGTCGCCCTGTTCCTGCTCAGCGGCCTGGGCAACGGCTCGGTCTACAAGATGATCCCGTCCATCTTCGAGGCCCGCAGCCACTCCCTCCAGGTCAGCGAGGAGGAGCGGCAGCGGTGGTCACTGTCGATGTCGGGCGCGCTGATCGGATTCGCAGGCGCGATCGGTGCCCTTGGCGGTGTCGGCATCAACCTGGCCCTGCGTCAGTCGTACCTCTCGAGTGGCTCAGCCACCGCCGCGTTCTGGATCTTCCTGGTCTTCTACGTGGTGGCCTCGGCGTGCACGTGGTTCCGGTACGTCCGCCGGCCTGCTGCGACGGCCGTCACAACGGCCGCCGAAGACCGACACGCCTCCGCAATGGCCGGGTAACCACGTGGAAACACGAGATACCTTCACTGGACCCATGACCGAGCCCGACTGGGCACCGCTCACCGGCTTTCGCGTGGCGGTGACCTCCGCCCGACGTTCCGATGAGCTCAGCGCGCTGCTGACCAGGCGCGGCGCGACCGTTACCAGTGCGGCCGCCATCACGATGGTCCCGTTGCCTGACGATGAGGAACTTCGCACACACACCGAGTCCCTCATCGCCTCGCCCCCGGACATCGTGGTGGCCACCACGGGTATCGGCTTCCGCGGCTGGTTCGCCGCGGCCGACGGGTGGGGCCTGGCCGGCGAACTGACCGACGCGCTGGGCAAGGCCCGCATCGTCTCCCGTGGCCCGAAGGCCACCGGGGCCCTGCGGGCCGCGGGCCTGCCCGAGGAATGGTCGCCGGAATCGGAATCCTCCCGGGAAGTGTTGCGCTACCTCATCGAGCAGGGAGTGGCGGGACAACGGATCGCCGTACAACTGCACGGAGCCACCGACGAATGGGACCCGTTCCCAGAGTTCCTCGACGAGATGCGGGCCGCGGGAGCCGACGTGGTGCCGATCCGGGTGTATCGCTGGCATCCCGCGCCACGGGACGGCGAATTCGACCAGATGGTCGCCGGGATCGCCGAACGACGTTTCGACGCAGTCAGTTTCACCTCGGCCATGGCCGTTGCCTCGGTCCTGATGCGGGCCACCGAGATGGATCTCGCCGACCGGGTGCTGGCCGCATTGCGCACCGACGTCCACGCCATGTGCGTCGGTCCGGTCACCGCGCGGCCGCTGGTCCGGCTCGGTGTGCCGACCTCGGCACCGGAGCGAATGAGGTTGGGCGCCTTGGCCCGTCACATCACCGATGAACTGCCCCTGCTCCAGGCGCGGACCGTCCACGTCGCCGGACACTCGCTCGAGATCCGGGGCACCTGCGTCCTGGTCGACGGCACGGTCAAATCGCTTTCTCCGGCCTCGATGGCCACCATCAGAGCTCTGTCGCAACGGCCGGGGGCGGTGGTGTCGCGGTTCGATCTGCTCAGCGCGCTGCCGGGCACCGGCACCGATACCCACGCCGTCGAGACGGCGGTGCTGCGGCTTCGTACTGCCTTGGGAGACAAGAACATCGTTTCAACGGTGGTCAAGCGGGGCTACCGGCTGGCAGTCGATGACGCCGAGATGGCCCCGACCCGATGAGCCTGGTCCTGGTGGCGCACGGAACCCGCAAGCCGGACGGGGTGGCGATGATCGGCGATCTCGCCGCGCGGGTATCCGACCTGCTGGGCCGGCCCGTGCATGAGTCGTTTGTCGACGTGGTCGGACCGACCCCCAGTGAGGTTCTCGCATCGCTGCCGACGGACGCCCCCGCAGTGGTGGTACCGGCATTCCTGGCTGCCGGATATCACGTCCGGGTCGACGTGCCCGCGCACGTGACCGCCAGTGAGCATCCGGCCGTCACCGTCACCAAGCCACTGGGCCCCTGCCCCGGCACGGTCCGGGTTCTCGCCGACCGGCTCGTCGAATCGGGATGGCGGCCAGGCGATTCAGTGATCCTGGCAGCCGCAGGCACCTCGGACAGAAATGCCCAATCCGACCTACGCCGCACCGCCGCGCTGCTGTCAGCGATGACCGGCGATCGCGTAGAACTGGCCTTCGCCGCCACCGGCGCGCCGAGTGTTGCCGAAGCCGTCTCCGCGCAACGCAGCCGCGGCCATCGCCGCATAGCTGTGGCGTCCTACCTGCTCGCCGACGGGCTTTTCCAGGACCGGCTGCGTGAATCCGGCGCCGACCTCGTCAGTGAACCACTGGGCACCCACCCCGGCATGGTTCGGCTGATTGCGAACCGCTTCCGGCGCGCTGGGGTACTGAGCCTGCCTGCCGCGGCGTAGCCGGATCGAGTCCGCAAGGAGGGGCCCGGCCCAGCCCACGATCATCAGTGCGCCACCGGCACCGGCGACCGAGAAGGCCGCAGATCGTCGCGCACTGACCAGCTCCGAACATTGCTCGACGTAGTCACTGGCCATGTATCCCGGCCCCGCGAGCGTGTGTTGATCCAGGTTCAGGCGGTCCTGCTGGGCGGCAATTTGGTAGTTCGGATGCGCTCCGTTACCGCACGGAATGGGTTCGCCGGCACGATCCACGGCATTCAAACCCAGAGGCACCAATGCTGCCCCGAGTGCGCCCAGCATCGCTGCCGCCCCCACCAGATTCAAAACCGAACGCGCAAACATCCCTTGTCAGCCCCTCTGACGCCGCTTCCTTGAGAGGGAGTCTAAACACACCCAGCGAACTATTCTAGTTAGCCAGCGAGAGGTACGCCACGCCATTGATGACATTCACCGATGGTGCAATTCTGGCAAATTTCCCAGGGAAATAGCCGTTGTACAGGTAGTTGACGCGGTAACAAATTTCCCGATCGTTTGCCGGCGGCTCACCGTGTCAGATCGGACCTGAGAACTCAGCTATCGTTATCGCGATCATCGGACGATGCGACGGGAGTGCAGGTAAAGGTGCAGGTGACAACACCGGTGGGCGCTGCCCACCACGGCGGCGTACTCGGCCGTGCGACCCGGTAACCGGGTCCCGGCCGAACGTCTGCGTGAACACCTGCTGAACACTCTGGAACGCACGTCCCGGCCGATGACGACCTCCCAGCTACGCGACGACATGCACGAGCATTTCCGTGCACCCGTCGTCATCGAGTCCGTGTACCGCAATCTGACGGTGCTCGAACGACGCGGCGCCGTCGAACGCCGCAAACTCCAGGGGCGGGACGCGCACTGGAGCCGGGCGACCGATCAGGCCGCGAGCTGAACGAACCCTCCCGGGGTGACCCGCGTCCGGTAGACCGGGATCACTACGGCGGTGTCGTCGAGACAACGACCGTCATCGAGTGCGAAGGCCTGCTTCTTGATCGGCGACTGCACCGTTGCGCGTCCACCACGGTCTCCCACGATCCCCCGCGAGAGCACCGCGGCTCCGGAGAACGGGTCGATGTTTCCCACCGCGTGCAACGAACCGTCGTCGAGACGGAACAGCGCCGCCTGCGAGCCGTCGGGAAGCAGTACCGCGACGCCACGGCAGGGCATCAGGAAGTCATAGCGGCAGGCCGTCGTCCACTCCGACAGCGGGGAGTCGCAGACGTCTTTGCCGTCGTCGAGCAAGGTCATTTCGCCTCCTGGAATCCACGGACCTTCGGCATGCCGATGTCGGTAGCGCCCGGCACCTTCCGGCCGGCCCGCTCGGTGAAGGTGATGGTCGGATCGTCCACATCGGGTGCATTGACGAACGACACGAAGCGCGACAGCTTCTCCGGATCCTCGAGCACGCCCTTCCATTCGCAGGCGTAGCCGGCAACGTGGCGTTCCATGGCCGCCTCGAATTCGGCTGCCAGACCGAGGGAGTCCTCACACACGACCTCACGCAGGTGGTCCAGGCCGCCATCAAGAGCTTCCAGCCAGGGGGCCGTCCTTTGCAGCCGATCCGCGGTGCGGATGTAGAACATCAGGAAACGGTCGATATAGCGGACCAGCGTCTCGTCATCGAGATCCCCGGCCAGCAGCTGGGCGTGCCGCGGTGACATGCCGCCGTTGCCGCACACGTAGAGGTTCCAGCCCTGTTCGGTGGCGATGATGCCGACGTCCTTGCTCTGCGCCTCCGCGCACTCACGCGCGCATCCCGAGACGGCCATCTTGATCTTGTGCGGCGCGCGCAGGCCCCGGTAACGCTTCTCGATCTCGACGGCCATGTTCACCGAATCCTGCTGCCCGTACCGGCACCAGGTGCTGCCCACGCAGCTCTTCACGGTGCGCAGCGACTTGCCGTAGGCGTGCCCGGACTCCATACCCCCCTCGACCAGACGCGCCCAGATCTGCGGCAACTGCTCCACCCGCGCACCGAACATGTCAATCCGCTGACCACCGGTGATCTTGGTGTAGAGATCGAAATCCCTTGCGATCTCACCGATCAGGATCAGCTGCTCCGGGGTGATCTCCCCGCCGGGCGACCGCGGCACCACCGAGTAACTGCCGTTCTTCTGGATGTTGGCCAGGAAGTGGTCGTTCGAATCCTGCAGTGAGGCCTGTTCACCGGAGAGCACGTGGTCGGAACTGGTGGAGGCCAGTATCGACGCGACGGTGGGTTTGCAGATGTCGCAACCCTTTCCGGTACCGAACTTCTCGATCAGACCGGAGAAGGTACGGATCTCGGTGGCACCGATGATCTCGAAGAGTTCGGCCCGCGACTGGCTGAAGTGCTCGCACAACGCCTTGGACTGCTCGACCCCCTCGGCCTCCAGCAGCTGCTTGAGCAGCGGGACGCAGGATCCACACGACGTGCCGGCCAGCGTGCACTTCTTCAGGCTGGGCACATCGTCGCAGCCACCGCAGATGGCTTCCTTGAGATCGCCCTTGGTCACGTTGTTGCACGAGCAGATCTGGGCGATGTCGGGCAGCGCACCGACACCGAGAGCCGAGGCCCCGGAGGCGCCTTCAGCGGCCGGTGCGATCAACGACAACGGGTCGCCCGGCAGTTCGCTGGCCACCATCGGACGCAGCACCCCGTAGGCCGACGCGTCACCGACCAGGATGCCGCCGAGCAGCGTCTTGGCGTCGTCGGAGAGGACCAGCTTGGCGTAGGTCTGCTTCACCGGATCATTGACGACGACATCCAGGCTGTTGGGCGTCCGGCCCTGGGCATCGCCGAAGCTGGCCACGTCCACGCCGAGCAGTTTGAGTTTGGTGGACATATCGGCCTCGGGGAACTCGGCCGCGCCGCCGAGCAGCCGATCGGCGACCACCTCGGCGCTGGTGTACCCCGGGCCCACCAAGCCGTAGCAGCGCCCCTCGATCGCCGCCACCTCACCGATCGCAAAGATGCTGGGATCACTGGTGACACAGGACAAATCAGTCATCACACCGCCGCGCTGCGCGATGTCGAGACCTGCCTGGCGGGCCAGCTCGTCACGCGGACGCACACCGGCCGCGAACACGATCACACTGGCATCGACACTGCTGCCGTCATTGAGCGCCACCCGCACCGAATCGTCGATCCGAGATTTCTTCAGCGGCTTGTGCCGCTGCACCGGCTGGATGCTCTCGGTGCTGACGCCGGTGTGCACCTCGATGCCGAGGCCCCTGATCATCCGATTCAGCAGGGCACCACCGGCCGGATCGAGCTGTGCCGCCATGAGATGCGGTGACATCTCCAGGACGTGGGTCGCCAACCCGAACGCGCGCAACGCATTCGCGGCCTCCAGGCCCAGCAGGCCGCCACCGATCACCACTCCGACCGGCGTCTTCGAATCACGCGCGGCAAGTGCGCCGGCCCGGATGGCGTCGAGGTCGTCCAGCGTGCGGTAGACGTGGCAGTGCGGCAGGTCGTGGCCGGGCACCGGCGGCACGAAGGCATACGAACCGGTGGCCAGCACCAGCGCGTCGTACGCGAGGCTCTCGCCGTCGGCGGTGCGGACGGTCTTGGCCTCCCGGTCGATCTCGGCGACCGCGCAGCCCAACCGCAGGTCGACCCGGTCGTCGCCGGAGTAGGCATTGCCGGGCAGCGCCAGCCGGGACCGGTCCCAGTGCTCGGTGTAACCGGTCAGACCGACCCGGTCATAGGCGGCGTCAGCTTCCTCGGACAAGACGGTGACCCGCCAGGTGCCCGCGGCGTCACGGGACCGCAACGCCTCGACGAAGCGGTGTCCCACCATGCCGTGTCCGATGACCACGACGTTCTGTGTTGACGACATACGGCGAGGTTAGAAACCCGACGTTGCCGAAATGTCGCGCTGTGTGAATCGCCCGTCACGGTGTGCTCACGGCCCGCGCGCCGCAGATGTGAGATTGCCGGGCGGTGTGCCGGTCAGCCCGCTTGACGCTCCAGCGCCCGGCCGATGACCCGGGCCGCCTCGTCAAAACGCTGCGGATCGGGCCCGGAATAGTTGAGTCGCAGGTAAGGCCCGGCCGGCTCGGCGGGAAACCACTCATTGCCCGCCGCAACCAGCACCGACTCGGCCTCACACTCACGCACCAGGCGCGCCAGGTTGATCGCGTCGGGCAGGCGCAGCCACAGGTGCAGCCCGCCGCGGGGCACCTGCTCCAACTGCGTGCCGGGTGCGTACTCGGCGAGCGCGGCGATCAACTGATCACGTCGGGCCCGCAATTGCCGGCGCACGTCGCGCAGGTGGGTCCGCCAGGCCGGCTGGGTCACCACGTCCAGCGCGGCAGCCTGCAACAGCCCACTGACATACATCGACTCCGCTCCGCGATCGGCGAGGATCCGGTCGCGCGCAGGACCTCTGGCCACCATCGCGGCCACCCGTACCGACGGCGACACACTCTTGGTCAGCGACCTCAGATAGATGACGTGGCCCGCGTCGTCGGATGCCGCCACCGGACGGGATGTGCTGTCGATACCGAAATCGTGTGCCCAGTCATCCTCGACCAGGAAGGCGCCGTGACCGCGCACCACCTCGAGCACCTGGCCGGCCAGGTCCGGCTCCCATTGCGCACCGGTCGGATTGGCGAAGTTGGGTTGAGCGTAGAACACCCGCGCACCACTCTCGGCGAACGCGCGCGAAAGTTCCTCGGGGTCAGGGCCTTTCGGCCCGCTCGGCACCGGCACCAGCCGCACACCGCTCTGGGCCGCCGCCAGGATGGCCCCCCAGTAGCTGGGCGACTCGATCAACATCGGCTGCCCGAATCCCACCAGGGCGCGAAAGATGGAGCTCAGGCCACTCTGGCTCCCGGGCAACACGATCACCTCACGTGCCGTCGGCGCGGTCACGCCCGCCCCGAACGACTCGGCCAGTTCCTGGGCGAACCAGGCCTGCAGATCGGGGCGGCCGGGCGCGGGCGCCGGGCTCAGCGCGGCGTCACCGCGGGCCGCCCGGGCGAATGCGGTGCGGACCAACCGCGCAGGAAGCAGTTCGTGAACGGGATAGCCGGAGTGCAACGCGATCAGGTCGGGCGCGACGCTCCGCAGCGGAGTCGACAGCGCCGGGATCCGCGCTTGCGGGGACCGCAGGGCGGCCGTCTGCCAGCCGTAATCGGGAAGGCGCGCGCTGCGCACCGCGCGCACGAACGTTCCGACCCCCGGCCGGCTCTCCACCAGGCCCTGGCTCCGCAGCGTGCGCATGGCCTTGGCCACCGTCACCGGGCTGGCCGCGTATTCCGCCACCAGAGCGCGGTTGGACGGTAGCTGCGCGCCCGGCGGCGCGGTGGCGACCCACTTTCGCAGACCGGACACGATGCGGTCAGTGCTATCGTTATCCATGTTGATACAGAGTAGCGCTACTCCACATAGTTCGTCAGCGCTATCCCACCCCGGGTTGTGGTGGGGATTGTTGGGCGTGACGGCCTTCTCATTCACCATCGTGTTCACCAAGGTCGCCACCGGCGGACTGTCTCCCCTGTTCATCGGCGCCGGGCGCGCCGTCGTCGCCGCCGCTATCGCGATCGCCGCCCTCACCCTGACTCGACAGGCGCTGCCCAGGGGCCGGCACTGGGCGCGGCTGGCCGTGGTGGCCGCCGGGGTCGTGGCCGGGTTTCCGCTACTGACCTCCTACGCGCTCACCGTCGTTCCGGCCAGCCACGGGGCCATCGTGGTGGCGCTGCTTCCGGCCGCCACCGCGGTGTGCGCGGTGCTGCGCGGACGCGAGCGTCCGCCGGTCACCTTCTGGGTGTTGGCCGCCGCCGGGGCGCTCGCCGCGGTGGTGTTCGTCATGGTGCACGGCGCCGGCCTCGGTCATCTGAGCTGGCCGGACCTGCTGCTGTTCGGAGCGGTGCTCGCCGCGGCGATCGGATACGCCGAGGGCGGTTTGCTGGCCAGGGAATTGGGCGCGTGGCAGACCGTGTCGTGGGCCCTGGTTGTCGCTGCGCCGGTGATGTTGGCCTTGACGACGCTGGCCGTGGTGCAGCAGCCGCCGCATGCGACGCCGGCGCAGTGGGCGGCGTTCGGCTACCTCGCGGCCGTCAGCATGTACCTGGGCTTCTTCGCCTGGTACCGCGGACTGGCCATCGGACCCATGACGCAGGTGAGCCAGGTGCAGTTGATCCAGCCGGTTCTCACCCTCGGCTGGGCCGCGCTGCTGCTGCACGAACAGCTGGCCCTCTCGACGGTGCTCGGCGGCGCGGTGGTGATCGGATGTGCGGCGCTGGCCGTGCGCGTCAGCCTGCGGTGATTTTTCAAACCGACGCCGAAAGCCGGTGGAAACCCTTGGGTTCCACCGGCTTTCGCATGGGTCAAATGTTAACCGGGAAGTCCGAGCTGTAGACGTCACCGCGAATGCGTCCCGGTGGCGGTGGCCCCTCGACCGACACCCACGCCTGCGTGGCACCGTCCATCGCCGGTCCAGAGACGGTGACGGTGGCGGAGCCGCTGGCATCGGTGTGCAGCACCGTGGCCGACACTCCCGGATCTCCCGGGTTACACATGGCCACGCTCGCCCGCGGCAGCTGGATCAGCCGGACCCGGTATTCGGTATCCGGCGTTGCCGATTGCATGGTCACCTGGGCACTTACCTGAGCGCCGTCAGATCCGATGTGGGCGAACCCGCCCCCACTGCCCGACCCCATACCGTCGAGGAACAGCCCCTTCTGGAAATCGCACCCCCGGATGTGGTTCGACAACGGGACCATCGTCGTCGCCGAAGCCGGCACCGCACCGATGCCACTGAGCATCACCCCACCGGCCGCCACCAGTGTCACCACACTTCTCATGCGCCAACCCATCGCCGCATCCCACCTGCTCGACGTATCAGTGCGTCATTATTGGCACAGATCACACACCGAGAAGCGGAAGTTCGCGCAAAAAGACCCGTCGGCCGGGAACGGCTAGCGCCAGCGCCTCAGGACGTCCTTGGCCCGCGCACTCAGCACGGCCTGCAGGAACGGACCGAAGGTAATCCGCCCCACTCCGATGTCCGCCAACGCGGCGAGGTCGGCGGAGTCCGCCGGAACTGTCACGCTGACCGGCAGTGGCACGGCAGAAACGAAGCGCCCCAGCCCTTCCGGGTCGGCCAGGCCGGCCGGGAACAGCGAATCGGCGCCGGCGGCCGCCGCCTCGGACAGGCGCGCGATCCCCCGATCCACCCGATCTGCGGCGTCCCCGTCCTTACGCAGGAACAGGTCCGTACGCGCATTGATCACCACGTGCACACCCGCGGCGTCGGCTGCCGCGCGCAACTGCCCGACCAGCTCAGCATGCTCGGCCGCACTGCGCAGCCGCTTGTCCTCCTTGTGCACGGTGTCCTCAAGGTTGAAACCGACCGCTCCGACGTCGAGCAGGCCTTCGATCAGCCGCTCCGGCCGCTCGCCGTAGCCGGATTCGATGTCCACCGACACCGGCACATCCACCGCCTCGGTGATCTGCCGTACCCGGGTCAGCACGTCGTCGAATGACATTCCCTCTCCGTCGGACTTGCCGATGGACTCGGCCAGCGGGTGGCTACCCACCGTGAGTGCGGGAAACCCCTCGCCGACCGCCAACCGGGCCGACCAGGCATCCCATACCGTGGGCAGCACGACGGGGTTGCCGGGCCGGTGCAGCGCCAGCAACGCCGCAGCCCGATCCTGCAACGTGGTCTCACTCATACGTCCTCCAGATGCTCAGATGTGCTGCTCAGATGTCCTTCGGCCAGCCGCGAAGCCGCCGAAACCAACACTACGACCTCGATTCCCGGAGCTCATCGGATGCGCGGGCCACCGACCGTTCGGACGTGATGCGCATCACGTCCCGATCGTGATGTGGCTAGCATTGGTTGTCGTACTGTGAGCCCCGACACCTTCAGCCCGAGGAGGTCACTTGTCCACCACCACTGAGTTCTCCGAACTGCACAACCTGATCGGCGACATGCGTCGTTGCGTCACCACGTTGGCGGCGAAGTACGGGGATTCCCCCGCCATGCGCCGCGTCGTGAACGACGCCGAGCGGATCCTCAACGACATCGAGCGGTTGGACATCGACGCCGAAGAGTTGGAGATGCGTCACGGCGTGACTCGCCAAAAACAAGGCCGCGAAAAGATCGGCATCCCCGACACCCAATACGGAAGCGAGTTCTGGCAGGACGTCGCCGACGAGGGTCTCGGCGGCTACCGCTGAGCACGCGGGCGCCTGCGCCCGCCGAACAACTGAACTGAAGAAAGGGAACCGTGAGCGCACCCACTGCTGACCGTCGCGCGACCGGGGTCTTCTCGTCGACACGAGCGCAGATCCCCGAGCGCACCCTCCGGACCGATCGGTGGTGGCAGTCGCCCCTGGTCGTCGATCTCGGCTTCGCCGCCTTCGTCGTCTATGCGACTGTGCGCGCTTTCCTGCAGAGCAATTACTACGTACCGCAGTACAACTATCTGACGCCGTTCTACTCACCGTGCGTCAGCCAGGGTTGCACCCCGGAGGCCAGCCACTTCTGGCCGCAGATCTTCCCCGACGTGTGGTGGTTGCCGTACGCGGCCTTGTCACTGCCGTTCCTGCTGCTGTTCCGCCTGACCTGCTACTACTATCGCGGCGCGTACTACCGCTCGGTCTGGCAGTCGCCCACCGCATGCGCCGTCGCCGAGCCGCACGCGAAGTACACCGGCGAGAGCCGGCTGCCGCTGATCATCCAGAACACCCACCGGTACTTCTTCTACATCGCCGGCATCATCTCGCTCATCAACACCTATGACGCGATCGCCGCATTCCATTCGGACCAGACCGCGAGCGGATTCGGTTTCGGGCTGGGCAATCTCATCCTGCTGGGCAACGTCATCATGCTGTGGGTCTACACACTGTCGTGCCATTCGTGCCGCCACGTCGCGGGCGGACGCCTCAAGCACTTCTCCAAACACCCTGTGCGGTACTGGATGTGGACGCAGATCAGCAAGCTCAACGTCCGCCACAAGCTGTACGCGTGGATCACGCTGGGCACTCTGATGCTGACGGACTTCTACATCATGCTGGTAGCCAGTGGCACCATCTCTGACCTGAGATTCATTGGTTAGCAACCATTTACACAAATTAGGGATAAAGACTGCATGACATCGGAATTGGAACGGCACTCCTACGACGTAGTCGTGATCGGTGCCGGTGGGGCTGGACTGCGCGCCGTGATCGAGGCGCGCGAACGCGGCCTGCGCGTGGCTGTGGTGACCAAGTCGTTGTTCGGCAAGGCCCACACCGTGATGGCCGAGGGCGGGTGCGCCGCGGCGATGCGCAATGTCAACACCAAGGACTCCTGGCAGGTGCACTTCGGTGACACCATGCGTGGCGGCAAGTTCCTCAACAACTGGCGGATGGCCGAGCTGCACGCGCAGGAAGCCCCGGACCGGGTGTGGGAGCTGGAAACCTATGGTGCGCTGTTCGACCGGACCAAGGACGGCCGGATCAGCCAGCGCAACTTCGGCGGGCACACCTACCCTCGGCTGGCCCACGTCGGTGACCGCACCGGCCTGGAGATCATCCGCACCCTGCAGCAGAAGATCGTCTCGCTGCAGCAGGAGGACAAGGCCGAGCTCGGCGACTACGAAGCCCGGATCAAAGTCTTCCACGAGTGCTCGATCACCGAGCTGATCAAAGACGGCGACCGGATCGCGGGCGCCTTCGGTTACTACCGCGAGACCGGCAACTTCGTGCTGTTCGAGGCTCCCGCGATCGTGCTGGCCACCGGCGGTATCGGCAAGTCGTTCAAGGTGTCGTCGAACTCATGGGAATACACCGGTGACGGGCACGCCCTGGCGCTGCGCGCCGGGTCCGGCCTGATCAACATGGAGTTCATCCAGTTCCACCCGACCGGCATGGTCTGGCCGCTGTCGGTGAAGGGCATCCTGGTCACCGAAGGTGTCCGCGGTGACGGCGGGGTGCTGAAGAACTCCGAGGGCAAGCGGTTCATGTTCGACTACATCCCCTCCGTGTTCAAGGGCCAGTACGCCGAGACCGAGGAAGAAGCCGACCAGTGGCTCAAGGACAACGACTCCGCACGCCGCACCCCTGACCTGCTCCCCCGCGACGAGGTGGCCCGCGCCATCAACTCCGAGGTGAAGGCGGGCCGCGGTTCGCCGCACGGCGGTGTCTACCTCGACATCGCCTCGCGTATGCCCACCGAGGAGATCAAACGCCGGCTGCCCTCGATGTACCACCAGTTCATGGAACTGGCCGAAGTCGACATCACCAAGGACGAGATGGAAGTCGGCCCGACCTGTCACTACGTGATGGGCGGTATCGAGGTGGATCCCGACACCGGAGGCGCCGCCACCCTCGGGCTGTTCGCGGCAGGCGAGTGCTCGGGCGGAATGCACGGCTCGAATCGCCTTGGTGGCAACTCACTTTCAGATCTGCTGGTGTTCGGCCGGCGCGCCGGTCTGGGTGCCGCCGACTATGTGCAAGCGCTGCCAGAGCGCCCCAAGGTGTCGGAGGCCGCACTCATCGAGGCCACCGAACTCGCGCTGGCTCCGTTCGAAACTCACACGAACCCGGAGAATCCGTACACGCTGCACGCCGAACTGCAGCAGTGCATGAACGACCTGGTCGGCATCATCCGCAAGGCCGAAGAGATCGAGGAAGCGCTGGCCAAGCTCGCCGAGCTGCGGACCCGCGTGCACAATGTCAGCGTCGAGGGCGGTCGCGTCTTCAACCCGGGCTGGCACCTCGCCATCGACATGCGCAACATGCTGCTGGTCAGCGAGTGCGTCGCCAAGGCCGCGCTGGCCCGGACCGAGAGCCGCGGCGGCCACACCCGCGACGACTATCCGGAGATGGACGCCAACTGGCGCAACACCCTGCTGGTGTGCCGGGCGTCCGGCGAGGATCAGGTGGTACCGGACGTGACCGTGACACCCGAGTCGCAGCTGCCCATGCGGGAGGACCTGCTGGCCACGTTCGAAGTGTCCGAACTCGAAAAGTATTACACCGCACAAGAACTGGCCGAGCACCCCGATCGGAAGGGATGAGCATGAGTGCCTACAACGCGAACCTGCGGGTCTGGCGCGGCGACGACACCGGCGGGGAACTGCAGGACTACACCGTCGAGGTGAACGACGGCGAGGTGGTGCTCGACATCATCCACCGTCTGCAGGCCACCCAGGCCGGGGATCTCGCGGTGCGGTGGAACTGCAAGGCCGGCAAATGCGGATCCTGCTCGGCGGAGATCAACGGTCGGCCGCGGCTGATGTGCATGACCCGGATGTCGACCTTCGACCCGTCCGAGACGGTGACCATCACGCCGCTGCGGACGTTCCCCGTGATGCGCGACCTGGTGACCGACGTGTCATTCAACTACGAGAAGGCGCGCCAGATCCCGTCATTCACGCCGCCCAAGGACCTGCAACCCGGTGAGTACCGGATGCAGCAGGAGGATGTCGAGCGCAGCCAGGAATTCCGCAAGTGCATCGAGTGCTTCCTGTGCCAGAACGTCTGCCACGTGGTGCGTGACCACGAGGAGAACAAAGAGGCGTTCGCCGGCCCGCGGTTCCACATGCGGATCGCGGAGTTGGACATGCACCCGCTCGATGTCCTGGACCGCAAGGACATGGCTCAGGACGAGTTCGGCCTGGGCTACTGCAACATCACCAAGTGCTGCACCGAGGTGTGCCCGGAAAACATCAAGATCACCGACAACGCGCTGATCCCGATGAAGGAACGGGTTGCCGACCGCAAGTACGACCCGATCGTGTGGCTGGGCAACAAGCTGTTCCGCCGATGAGCGCTTGCGCGAAGAGGAAATACCACAGCTAGCTTTCCGCCGGGTGTGCGCTCAGATCGCATAATTGCTTCGGATCGCGATCTGAGCGCGCACTCGACGTTTGGCCGACGGCGTAGGCTCGTGACAAAGCAGCCAATCACCGTCGAAAGGCAGCTCCATGAGCATGGGACAGACTCACAGCGTCACCGAGATCCGGACTGCGATCCGCGAACTGTCGGTCAGGGCCGACCTGGCCCGGAAAGAGGGCCGTCCGGACGATGCCGGCGAGATCGAACAGCGCATCGCCAAATACCGCGACGAACTGGCTGCACGTCCCTGAGACGGGCCCAAGGCCCTGGACGTCAGGCGCCGAGTTTGCGGAACGTGCTGCGGTGGAACACGATCGGCGCGACATCGGCGTTCACGGTGATGTCGCTGACCCGCAGCACCACGATGGTGTGATCGCCGGCCTCCACCAACTGCTCGATGGCGCTCTCCAGCCACACGCTGGTTCCGTGGATGAACACCGCGCCCGATTCGCGTGACTCGGTCTCCAGCCCGGCGAACCGATCCCCGGTCTTGGCGGCGAGCGTACGGGCCGCTTCGTCGTGGGATTCGCCCAGCACGCTGATCCCCAGCGACGGGAGGTCCTTGAGCTTGGGCCAAGTGGTCGAAGAGTTCTGCACGCAGAACGACACCAGCGGCGGATCGAGCGACACCGGCACGAACGTGCTGGCCGCCAAGCCGACCAGAGTGCCCTCTACCTCGGCAGCGATCGCGATGACACCGGACGGAAAGTGGCCGAACGCCTCGCGCAGGGACGTCGGGCTCAGTTCTGTTGCGCTCATAACACCTCCATCTTCACACAGCACCCTTCCACCCTGATCCGCCCGCAGCCATCATCATCGCGTCCGGCACCGGCGGCCAGGTTCGCAATCGCACTGATCGCAACCCGCGTGCGCGCCTCTGCCGTGAAAATCCCGGTGCACCCGTGGCGCGGCATCGATTTCGGCCATCGCGAAATCCGCGCCGGGACAACGGTGTACGCCGCCACCGAACGTCGGCCATGCCGGGCGCAGCGGGTGTGCGCTCAGGCGTCCAACCGGGCGAATTCGTCCTGGCGGTACTGTTCCGCGCAGGCGGCGCGGCGGATCTTGCCGCTCGTCGTGGTGGGTATCGACCCCGGGGGTACCAGAACCAGATCCCCGACGTTCAGGCCATGCGCGTTGGATATCGCGGAGGTGACATCGCTCTTGATGGTGGTGAGCCAATGCCCCGCCTCCACCGGGGACTCGCCGCGCTTCTTGAGCTCGATGACGGTGACCAGCTTCTCGGTGCTGTTCACCGGAACCGAGATGGCCGCCACCCGGCCGCCGGTGATCTGTTGGACCGTCGCCTCGATGTCCTCGGGGTAGTGGTTGCGCCCGCGAATGATCAGCAGATCCTTGATGCGACCGACGATGAACAGCTCTCCGCCGGAGACGAAGCCCAGGTCACCGGTTTTCAGCCATGGTGCGCGGACCGTGCCCGGAGACGGGTCGACCAGAGCGGCGCCGAAACATTGCTGCTCCTCCGGTGGCCTGCTCCAGTAGCCGGCCGCGACGTTGTCGCCATGCACCCAGATCTCGCCGACTGCGTCCGGCGGGCATTCCCGGTGGGTGTCGACGTCGACGATCCGGACCATCGGAGACTGCGGGAGCTTGTACTGCACCAGCGCCGTGCCGGCTCTGGCCGCGCAGCGCTTGGCGCGGCCTGCCGCCAACTCGTCGACATCGAAATACACGTCGTCCGCCGACTCGGACCAC
Source organism: Mycolicibacterium peregrinum (assembly GCF_001665785.1). GTDB lineage: Bacteria > Actinomycetota > Actinomycetes > Mycobacteriales > Mycobacteriaceae > Mycobacterium > Mycobacterium peregrinum_A. The sequence goes on along the minus strand of NZ_LZSO01000031.1, from coordinate 313,068 downwards.
GAGCCGGTGGCCACGAAGACGGTGGCCTCCGCCATCCCGTACGACGGGCGCAGCATGTGGTCGGCAAAGTTGAAGTGGGCGAACCGGTCGGCGAAGCGCTCCAAGGTGGCCGGCTCCACGCGCTCTGCGCCATTGATGATGCCCACCACCCCGCCGAGGTCGAGCCCGGCAAGGTCGGCGTCCTTGGTCTTGCGGGCAGCAAGGTCGAACGCAAAGTTGGGTGCGGCCGAGAACGAATCGGGATTCTCGGCCAGCGCCCGGATCCAGCGGGACGGGCGCTCCAGGAACGCAACCGGGCTGGTCAACACGGCGTGATAGCCGCTCAGGATGGGTGCACAAACACCCAGGACCAGCCCCATGTCGTGATAGAAGGGCAGCCACGACACGATCGTGGCTTTCGGTATCGATTTTTGGTCGGTATCCGTGAAGAAGCAGCGCATCAACTGCTCGAAATTCGACTGCAGGTTGCGGTGCGAGATCATCACACCGGTCGGCAGTCGGGTGGAACCCGAGCTGTACTGCAGATATGCCGTTTCCGGGTAGTCGGACGTGTCGAAGCTCGGCATGTCCGATCCGTCCTGAACATCCACGTCCAGGGACTCGATCTGAAGGATCTTCGGTGCGGTGTCCAGTCGTGACTGATCCACGTAATCACCGACATCCTGCGCGACCGCGGAGGTCGTGAGGACGACCGACGGCGCGGTATCGACGAAGACCGCACTCACCCGGTCGTGATTGGAGCCGCGATGGGGCAACGGAAGCGGAACCGCGATCAACCCGGCCTGCATGGAACCGAGGAAAGCCAGGATGTACTCCAGGCCCTGCGGAGCGAGGATCACCGCCCGGTCACCGACCGATCCGTTCAGGCGGATCTGTCGTGCGACGTTCATCGTCCGGCGGGACAGCTGCGACCACGTCACCGTCTCGGCCACCCCGGCCGGGTCGTCGGTGTAATCGGTGAACGTGAACGCCACGTCGTCCGGACGCAGGCTGGCACGTCCGTGCAGCATCGAGAGAATGGTTGATTGGGGCGAAGGCGTCGTCAGCGTCATTTCACGTCCGTACTAACTCGTCGAATTCGTCGGCTCGAGCGCCGCTGTCAATGTCCGCCGGACAACAGGGACAACGCACCGTTTGCGATCTCCGACATGGGATCGGTGCCGCCACCGAACGTCGCGTCGTTGGCCGGTGCGGTGACCTCCGCAGGGTCGAAGCCATGGACCGGATCCACGGTGATCGGCGCGGTCGCCGGGTCGTCGTTGCGCGAATAACCCGCGTCAACCCGGGGCTTCAGTATCGCGTCCAGCTGATTCAGTGTCCCCTTGTCGTACCCGAGGTACTTGAAAGGCAACACCAGGGGCAAGTGCTCTTCGGGCACCAGGTACGTCGTCGTCGTCGCGCCCTTGGAGTTGACCGTCGTCCGGATGTTCTGCGCCGGAACATTGCTGGGATTGGTGAACGCGATCGCGGTGTGACCGGTGGCAAGGCCGGCGACGGCGTTGAGGACGCTCATCCAGTTGTCGGGCCGGTCCGGCCAGTCGGCGATGCTGTCGTAGGCCGAGATGAACTGGTCGGTGTGGTACTGGCTCTCCACGGGAGCCGGTACCCGGTAATCCATGAACGGCACCACGCTGCCGACCGGAAAGTTCTGGGTCAGGAAACTCTCACCGAAGGGACTCTTGGCGATCGGGTCACCGAAGGTCGCGAAGCTCAGCTGGTCGGGCGGCGGGGCGGTCGGATCGTTGGCCAGCCGCGCCTTCACGGCGTTGAGCACGAGCGCTCCCTCGGACAGCCCCATCGCCCGTCCCTTGCCGCCCTTGCGGATGGCGGCGTCGAGGTTGCCTTCACCCTCATCGACCGACTCGCCGATGCTGGGACCGTCGAGACCGAGGCCCGGGTAGATCTGCTCGCCGATCGGGCCGATCCCGGGGAAGAGACGTTCCAGGGTGTGGCCCTGAACCTGCCCGGCCGGGTAGTCGACCTTCACCCGCTTCATCCCGGGGAACCACTGCTCACCGGTCATGCGGATGTACTCGTCGTAAGGGATACCGAGAACGTGAGCTCCACCCAGGGCGTACGCGGTCCCGGGGTCTGCCGGTGCAGGGGGCGGCGTACCACCATTCGATACGCCGGGGGCTGCAGTGTCATCGGCGGCCGCCGATCCGACGCCGAAACACCCTGTGACACCGGCAGTTACCAGCACCGTCAGTCCTGCGAGTAGCTTCTTCATCTCTGCACCTGCCCGCTTTGCTTCGTTTCGAGTTTTCCATACATCACGTATGCGCGCTTCCCGCCGTGGTCACGCGCTGGTCGCCGGTGTGCGTGGCGATTTCTGCTCGCTCATTCGTGACGGCCACCAGTTGGCCTTGCCGAGCAGCGCAGCGATGGCAGGCACCGTGATGGTGCGCACCACGAAGGTGTCCAGCAAGATGCCGATTCCGATCACGAAGCCGCCCTGCACCACCATGCCGATGCTGGAGAACATCAGTCCGGCAACCGAGGCGGCGAAGATGAGGCCCGCTGCGGTGATCACCCCTCCGGTCGAACTCAGTGTGCGAATGATGCCGTACCTGATGCTGTGCGGAGACTCGTCGCGCATTCGCGACACCAGGAGCATGTTGTAGTCGGCTCCGACCGCGACCAGCACCACGAAGGCCAATGGTGGCACGCTCCAATGCAATTGCTGGCCGAGTAGCGATTGGAACACCACGACACTGATACCCAGTGCGGCCAGGTAGGAGATCACCACCGACGCCACGAGGTAGATCGGCGCGACGAGCGAACGCAGCAACAGCATCAGGATCAGCATCACGACGACGAGGGTGCCGATGATGATGAACCGGATGTCCTGCTGGTAGTAGTCACGCGTATCCCGCAGTCCGGCCGGGAAACCACCCATCGATATCGAGGCGTCGGCCAGCGTGGTGTTCGGCTGCGCGCCCCGGGCGATGTTCTGGATCTCGTTGACCTGGTCCATGGCCTCGGGACTGAACGGGTTGAGCTTCGTCTGCACCAGATACCGCACCGACTTGCCGTCCGGCGAAACGTACGCCGCGGAGGCCTTCTTGAACTCCTCCATGTTCAGCACCTCGGGCGGGATGTTGAACCCCGCCTGCGCCGGATCCGCGGCATCGCTGCGCATCGTCAGCAGGAACGCCGAGGCCTGGTCCAACCCGGCCGAGATCACCTTGACCTGCTTGACGAGTTCGTCCACGCCACCGGCCACTTCGCGACTTCCACCGGCCAGGCGGTTGGCGCCGCTCTGCAAGTCCTTCAATCCCGACTGCGGACCGCCGGGCTTGTTCATCCCCATGGCATTGGCCGCCTTGGTGACGCTGGCCAGTGCCGCGTTCAGCTTCTTGACCGTGGCGTTGAGAGTCTGTCCGCCGCCGACGCCATTGAGCTGATGGGCGAGATCGTTGATGTTGTCGAGGCTGCCGTCCTGGTTCGCGTCCATGAGCCGTTGCATCTGGAGGCGGCTGTCACTGCACGAGGGATTGGCATCGCAAACCGCATTGCCGTTCAACGCCATCAGCACCGGCCCGATCCAGGCGAACACGTTCTTGACGGCGGAGAAGTTGTACCCCATGGAGTTGGACAACGCGTTGATGCTGTCGATCAGCTTGGCCGCGGTGTCGACATCCTTCACCAGCTTGTCGCCACCGTATTCCGTGCGTACGGAGGAAACCGCGTCGACCGCGCTCTGGAGACTCGGAGCGATCTGGTTGATCTGGGTGCGCACCTGGGCGAGGCTGTCGGCCAACGTATCGGCCCCGGCCGTCAGTCGGTTGAGGTCACTCGAACGCTGGTCGATCTGGGTGGAACCGTCGGCCAACCGGTCGCCGACGATGCCGGCCTGGAAGGTCGCCCGGAATTCCGCGGGTACCTCACCAAGGGGCCGGGTGATGCCGCTGACCAGACCGACGTCCGGTAGCTGGGCGACACGTGAAGCCAGCTGCTCCAGGTCCGCCAGACCACGCGGTGAACGCAGGTCGTGCGGTGACTGGATGAGGATGTACTCGGGAATGGATTGGGCGATGGGGAAATGGCGCTCCACCGCGGCGTACCCGATCGAACTCGGCGCCGACGCCGCCACCACCTTGCGATCGTCGTAGTTGTAACGGGCAAAGATCGCCGCGCCGGCCAGCAGCGCCAACACCAGAACGCTGGCGACGAGATGCGGAACCGGACGGCGAACGATGCGGATGCCCGAACGCCGCCAGAACCGGGCGGTCAGCTCGCGACGGGGCTTGACCCAGCCACGGGGACCGACCAGAGCCAGGATGGCAGGCAACAGCGTCATTCCCGCCAGATACGCCACGCCGATACCGATCGCGGCCGACACCCCGACGGTTTTGAACACACCCATTTTCGTGAAGCTCAACAGGAGGAACGTCAGCCCCACCGTGGCGGCAGATGCGGAGATCACCTTCCCGATCGACATCATCGCGGCCCGGACGGCCTCGTCGAAATCGTTGTCCGACCGCAGATAGTCGTGATAGCGGCTGATCAGGAAGACCGCGTAATCCGTGCCGGCACCGGCCATGATCGCACTCAGAAATACGACGGACTGGTTCGAGACACCCGCGCCGGTCAGCTGCGAAAAGCCCGCCACCAGTGCCTGCGCGATCAGCAGGGACGACCCGATCGTGATCAACGGCAGCAGCATCGTGACAGCGCTGCGGTAGACCAGCAACAACACGGCCAACACCAGGATCGCGATCGCGATCTCGATCGGGAGTCGATCCTTCTCCCCCGCCACGGTCAGATCGGCGGCCGTGGCCGCCGGACCGGTGAGGTGCACGGCCAGCGGGCTGCCGGCCGTGCTGAGTCTGACGACTTCGGAAACCCGGTTGAACGAGTCCATTGCCCGCGGTGTGCCCAACTCACCAACCAGGCCCACCGGAAGCACCCAGGTGGTCTTGTCCTTGCTGGTCAGGAACTGTCGCAGTTGCGGGGTGCCGATGAAATCCTGAACGCTCTCGACATCTGTCACGTCGTCGTGCAGCGCGTCCACCAGCTTGCGGTAGGTCGCCTCGTCCGAGGAATCCAGCCCGTTCTCGTTGATCAGGGCCACCAACAACAGATCGTTGTTGCCCGATTCGTGGAACGCCTCGGTCATCTTCTTGGCAGCGACGCTCGACGGCGCATCGTTCGGCAGGATTGCCAGCGGGTGCTTCTCGGCCATCGCGCCGAGGGAGGGGAACGTCAGCGGTAGGGCGATCAGCAATGCGGCCCAAGCCCCGATCACTGCCCAGGGCCACCGCACCACGAAATCGGCTAACCGTCGCATGTCGCACTCACCTTCACCTCGAAGGCGGAGCTCAGCGGAAAGTCCATGACCATTGTTTGCTCTCCGCTACGCGACCCGGCCCCAGTGCCCGCTGTCAGCAACGCGTGACGACACCGACTTCATCGCCTCCAGGTAGCGGGTGACCGACTTCTCGGCGACCGGGTTGTCGGGGTGCATGATCGCCATGATCGTGCCCTCCCCGTACCGGAAGATGTAGATCGTCAGTTGGTAGGAGAACCGGTTGTCCGGATACATTCCGATGTTGTTCGCCAGCCCCATGTCGCCCGCCGCGAGGATGGCGTTGAGCGGCGCCGCTCCACCGTGCAGAAAGTTCGATACCGGGAAGTTCGGCTGTGGCCAGTTCAACCACGGCGCCAACTCCAACACGCGGTAATACGGAACTCTCGCCATGTCCAGGCCGGAATCGAAAGACTGCTGCGCCGCCCAGGCAGCCTCACTGAAAGAGGTCGCCGCCACCGGGACGGTGATCGGAATCAGACCGGTGAACCAGCCCTGTGTCATGAAATTGTCGCCGGCTGTCCGCGAATCTCTCGGCGTGAGGCCGTAATACGTGAGCGCACCGGTGAACTCATGCTCCACCAGGCCCAGACATGCGAAAAGGCCGCCGACGAAACGGGCGCCGGCCGCCGAGCACGCCGCGTCGAAGCGTTCCGTCTGCGCCGGGCTCAACAGGACTTCGGAGGTCCAGGCGCTGCTGGTCGACTCGTTCGGATTCCCCAGCGGCAGCGGGAATTCCGGAAATCCATCCTGGTTGTTCTCGGCGAACTCGATCCAGGCACGCACTCCCGGTGATTCCAGGGTCAGCGCCGAAGTGTACTCACGCTCGCGGACACAGAAGTCGTCGAAGCTACCGGCGTCGGGAAGCGTGAGGGCCTGACCACTGCCGCTCATCGCGGAATACATTCCGTTGGCTTCCATCATTGTGGTGCCGATCAATGTCGCGTCGCCATGAACGTGATCCATGGCAGCGAAGAAAGTGAAGCATCCCTCGTTCTGGATGATGCCGAACGTAAAGCAGCCCCATTCCAGGGGATTCGGTATGCCCACGACGTGGGCATGAATTTCGTCGACCGACAAGTTACCGTGATCGACCGGCACGAATTCAATATCATCCGGGTTTTCGATTGCATGCCTGATGAATTGGCCGTCGTCGCCTTCTTTGAACCAACTCCGGAATGTGTCATGCCTGCGTAGGTAGGTATTCACGGCGTGGTCCATCGCCGAGATATCGCATTGTCCAGCAACCTCACAGCTGGCGATGATCTGTCGCGAGAAGTTCAACCCCGCAGCTTTACGCTGGGTGTAATTACGCAGATGTTGGCCTTGCATGTAGCTAACCGGCACCGAGCTCACAGGTGCGTTTCTTGCGGTTTCCTGAGCAGCGGGCGTCGGGTGCCACGAGGTCACCGAGCCAGGGCTCAGCGACCATTCATCAAGTGCGCCAACAGTTATCTTACCGATCCGCAAAGCTCAGGCCCTCCCAGTTGTGCTCTATGCTCGGCCGCTCTCGGACCGGCAGGACCCCCCGGGGCATCAACATACCCGTCGTTCCGCCGAGACGGTTCCCTGAGCTTGACGAGGGAAGTTTGACCGGGCAAGGGGAGTCGCGCGCACCACAGGTTCGCATGCAATAGTGGTTCGGGTTGATCTTCAAGCGCTTTCGGGGGGTGCGCGGAGGTGTAGTTTTGCACGCCGATGCGAGGAGGACAACGGGATGAAATCCGTTGAACGTCCAGATGAACAGACCGCACGCTTTGCCATCGTCGGCTACGCTGCGCGCTTTCCAGGGGCTCCGGACGCCGATGGCTTCTGGGACCTGTTGAGAGCCGGTCGCGAAGCGATCTCGGAGGTACCCGAAGACCGCTGGGACGTCGATGAATTCTTCGATCCGGAGCCCGGCACACCAGGCAAGGTGGTGACCCGGCGCGCCGGTTTCGTCGATGACGTAACCGGATTCGACGCCCCGTTCTTCGGTATGTCAACGCGCGAGGTCAGGCTCATGGATCCGCAGCACCGGATCCTGTTGGAAACAGCCTGGCGCGCCGTGGAACACTCGGGTACCGCGCCAACGGCATTGGCTGACACCAACACTGGCGTGTTCGTCGGACTGGCCACCCACGATTACCTCGGAATGGCCTCTGACGAGCTGACTTACCCCGAGATCGAGGCCTACATGGCCATCGGTACTTCGAATGCCGCGGCGGCCGGCCGGATCAGCTATCGATTAGGCCTGCAGGGCCCCTCGGTCGCGGTCGATACCGCGTGCAGCTCGTCGCTGGTGGCGATCCATCAAGCGTGCCAAGCACTTCGCTTAGGAGAGTGCGATCTGGCGCTGGCCGGCGGGGCGAACGTGCTGCTCACACCCGCCACCATGATCACCTTCTCGAGTGCGCATATGCTGGCGCCCGACGGCCGCTGCAAGACGTTCGACGCGGCCGCGGACGGCTATGTCCGCGGCGAAGGCTGCGGCGTCATCGTCATCAAGCGCCTCGAAGACGCCATCCGCGACGGTGACCACATCCGGGCCGTGATCCGCGGCAGCGCGATCAACCAGGACGGTGCATCGGGCGGTTTGACGGTGCCCAACGGCGTCGCTCAGCAGCGTGTCATCGCCGATGCTCTACAGCGCGCCGGCCTCGAACCCAAGGACGTCGGCTACCTCGAAGCGCACGGCACCGGGACCTCGCTCGGCGACCCGATCGAGGCCCAGGCCGCAGGTGCGGCACTCGGTGCCGGACGCGAACCCGACCGGCCCTTGTTGATGGGCTCGGCGAAGACGAACATCGGACACCTGGAGGCCGCCGCAGGCATCGCGGGAGTCATCAAGGTGGTCCTGTCGCTCGAGAACGAGTTGCTGCCCCAGCACCTGCACTTTCAGAACCCGTCGCCGCACATCCCGTGGGACCGACTCGCGGTGGAAGTGGTCAAGGAGGCCACCCCGTGGGAACGTAACGGCGCGCCACGCATCGCCGGTGTCAGTTCGTTCGGCTTCGCCGGAACCAACGCGCACGTCATCCTGGAGGAGGCGCCCGAACGGGCGGCGCCGCAGTTGGACGTCGCCGGGCACGCTGAGCGATTCGGCATCCTTCCGCTGTCGGCGCACACGCCTGCCGCATTGGTGCAGGTCGCGGAGCAATATCGCGATTGGATGAGCGCCCACCCCGAGGCCACCCTTGCCGACGTGTGCTTCACCGCCGGGGTCGGCCGGGCTCACCTTGAGCACCGCGCCGCGCTGGTGGTCGATTCGAGGGAATCCGCCATCGAACTGCTCGGCGCCCTCGCCGACGACCGTCCGGCACCGGGACTGATCCGGGGTGAATCCCACGACAAGCCCAAGACCGCGTGGCTGTTCACCGGCCAGGGCAGCCAGTACGCCGGGATGGCCCGCGAGCTGTTCGACTCCGAGCCGGTGTTCGCCGAGACGCTGAATCGCTGCGCGGCGGCCGTCGCCGACCAGCTCGACAAGCCTCTGCTGGACGTGATCTTCGGCCTGGATGATGACGATGCCGAGGAGACGCTGCGCCAGACCTCCTACGCGCAGCCCGCCCTGTTCGCGGTCGAGATGGGTCTGGCCCGGCTCTGGCAATCATGGGGATTCGAACCCGACGTGGTTCTCGGCCATAGCGTCGGCCAGTACTCTGCGGCGTGCGTCGCGGGCGTGTTCGGTCTTGAGGACGGCGCCCAGTTGATGGCCGAACGAGGACGCCTCTTCGGCAGCCTGCCCGCCGGTGGCCGCATGGTCGCGGTGTTCACCTCCGCAGAGCGGGTGGAGAACCTCACCGACGAGTTCCCCGCCCTGTCGGTTGCCGCCTACAACGGCACCAACACTGTGCTGTCAGGACTCGCGGAGGACCTGGAGCGGGCCGTCGCCGGACTTACCGCCGACGGTGTCCGGTGCGACTGGCTCGAAACCAGCCACGCGTTCCACTCGTCGCTGCTGGATCCGATCCTCGACGAATTCGAATCGTACGCAAACCGTTTCACTTTCAAGGCACCGCAACGAATTCTGATCGACAACCGCACCGGCACCGCGTTGGGCCGGAGCGTGAAGCTCGACGGCGCGTACTGGCGTCGGCACGCCCGCCAACCGGTGGAGTTCGCCAAGAGCGTGCGCACCCTGGCCGACATGAACTGCAAGTTGCTGGTCGAGATCGGCCCTCGGCCAGTGCTCACCGCGACGGCACTGGGTGCCTGGCCCGACCCGGCCGGCGCACCGCGGGTGATCGCGTCGCTGCGCCGCAACACCGCTGACCAGCGGCAGATCACCGAAGCCGTAGCCGACGCGTACGTCCTGGGCCACCTGCCCGAGTTCGGCGCGTTCCGGCAGGCGCAGGCACGGAAGCTCGATCTGCCCACCTACCCGTTCGAGCATCGCCAGTACTGGTATCGGGACAATCGCGAACAACCCAACCAGCAGCAGCACGTTGCCGGTCCGCGCACGCAGGCCGTTCGCCTTCTCGAAGACGGCCGCCTCGAAGAGCTCGCGACCCTGCTCGGCGGCACGGACGGCGACGGTCGGACCCTGGACGTGCTGACAAAGCTTGCAGCGCAACACAACCGCCAGCGCTCGACCCAGTCCATCGCCGACGACCGCTACGAGTTCCGCTGGGAGAAAGCGGTCACTCCGCTGTCGGGCGCCGACTCCGCGCAGCCGTCCACGTGGCTGCTCATCGGTGAACAGTCACCGGTGGTCCAGCCGCTGGTCGACGCGCTGACCTCGCGCGGGCAGCAATTCCGGTTCCTCGGGCTCCCGTCGTCCGACGCCGAGACCGCTCAACTCGCCGACGCGTTGCGGGCCGCGGCCGCCGACGGTTCGACACTGCGCATCCTTCACGTGGCAGCGCTGGACGGGGAACCGGAAGCCAAGTCCGCGCCCTCGATGCGATCACTGCTTCGGATGCAACACCACGTCCTGGCCGGAACGCGGCGTCTCTTCCGCGCCGCAGCGGAGGCCGACCTGAGGGCTCCGATCTGGTTGGTCACCCGCGGCGCACAGCACGTCGCCGATGCGGACACCGTGGCGCCCGAACAGACTGCCCTGTGGGGATTCGGTCGCGCGGCCGCACTGGAGCTCCCGCAGCTGTGGGGCGGACTGGCCGATCTGTCCGTGGGCAGTGCCGGTGAATGGACCACACTGCTCAACCGGATCGCGCTATCGACCGACCCGAACCGGCGGGAAGACCAGATCGCGGTACGCGATCAAGCGGTCCATGTTCCCCGTCTGGTCCGCCGGGAGGACCTGCCGAGCGGTACACCGCTGGAACTGCGCAGCGACGCAACGTATCTGGTGACCGGCGGCCTTGGGTCGATCGGTCTGGAGATCGCCGGGTACCTGGCCGCCCACGGCGCCAAGCACCTGGTGCTGACCAGCCGTCGCGCGCCCGGCGACGCCGCCGAACAACGCATCACCAAACTCGGCGACCAGCACGGCTGTGACATCCGTGCCGTGACCGCCGACGTCGCCGATGCGCACGACGTCGCACGCCTGTTGAAGACGATCGCCGCCGAGATGCCACCGCTGGCCGGCATCGTGCATGCTGCCGGTGAACTCGGAACCACTCCGCTGGGCGAACTGGACGACAGCGAGGTGGATCGCGTCTTCGCCGGGAAGGTCTGGGGCGCCTGGCATTTGAGCGAAGCCGCGGCAGACACGAAGCTCGACTTCTTCATCAGCACCTCGTCGATCGCCTCGGTGTGGGGCGGATACGGTCAGACCGCCTACGGCGCGGCGAACGCGTTCCTCGACGGCCTGGCCTGGCGACTTCGCGAGCAGAACATTCCCGGTACCAGCGTCAACTTCGGTCCGTGGGCCGCAGGCATGGCCGACGCGGAGTCTCGAGCCCGACTGGATCAGCGTGGTGTCCGGACGCTGCCCCCCGCCGATGCACTCGCCGGACTGGCCGACGCCGTCGCGATCGCCTCCGCCCAGGGCCCGGCACAAGGAGTGGTGGCCCGCATCGACTGGTCCCGGTTCCTGCCGCTATACCAGCAGGCGGGCCGACGGGCATTCCTGGCCGAGCTGGAACGTGAAGTGCCTGCGCAACTTTCCAACGCGGCGCCCACGACCGCCTCCGGCAAGACACAGCTGGTCGAACGCCTGACCAATGCTCCGGTGCAGCAGCGCAAGAAGCTGCTGACCGATCACCTGCGCGACGCCGTCGCAGAGGTGACCCGGGTGGACTCCTCGGAGATCCGCGAGGACGCAGGGTTCTTCGACCTCGGCATGGATTCGCTGATGGCCGTCGAATTGCGCCGCCGCATCGAGCAGGGAGTGGGCGCGGAGATCCCCATCACGCTGGTGATGGATCACCCCCGGATCTCCGACGTAGCCGAATATCTGCTCGGCGATGTCCTCGGACTCAACGAACAGGCCAAGCCGGCGTCGCAACCGGCAGCGGTGACCGCACGGACAGATGAACCCATCGCGATCGTCGCCGTGTCGTGCCGCTTCCCCGGCGCGCCCGACCCGGAAGCGTTCTGGGAGTTGCTGTCCGGCGGCGTCGACGCCATCCGGGAAGTTCCCGAAGACCGATTCGACATCGACGAGTTCTACGATCCGGACCCTGAGGCAGCGGGCAAGACCTACACGCGATTCGGCGGATTCCTCGACGGGATCGACGGATTCGACCCGGAGTTCTTCGGCATCTCCCCGCGTGAGGCCGTGTGGATCGAGCCGCAGCAGCGGCTGATGCTCGAAACGGTCTGGGAAGGCCTCGAACGTGCCGGGTACGCACCGGCCACGTTGCGCGGCAGCCGGACCGGCATCTTCGCCGGTGTGGCCGCCAACGAGTACGCGCATCTGCTGTCGTCGGAGTCGATCGACAAGATCGAGCCGTACTTCATCACCGGCAACGCCCTCAACGCCATCTCCGGCCGGGTTGCCTTCGCGCTCGGATTCGAAGGCCCGGCAATGGCAGTCGATACCGCCTGCAGCTCCGCCCTGGTCGCCATACATCAGGCCTGCCAGGCACTGCACTCCGGCGATTGCGACCTGGCGTTGGCCGGCGGCGTGAACGTCCTGCTCTCCCCGGTCACGGTGGTCGCGGCATCGCGGGCACGCATGCTCTCCCCCGTGGGGCGGTGCAAGACCTTCGACGCCTCCGCGGACGGCTACGTACGCAGTGAGGGCTGCGGGATTCTCGTCCTCAAGCGGCTGAGCGACGCAGAGCGCGACGGCGATCGGATCTGCGCGGTCATCCCCAGCAGCGCGGTCAACCAGGACGGTGCGTCCAGCGGTTTGACCGTGCCCAATGGCGGTGCACAACAACGCCTCATCGGAACGGCGCTGGCCCGCGCCGGGTGGACCGGCGGCGACGTCGACTACCTCGAGGCGCACGGGACAGGCACTCCGCTCGGCGATCCGATCGAGGTCCAGGCGGCTGCCGCCGCCTACGGCACCGCGCGCGACGCCGACCGGCCACTGCTGATGGGGTCGGTCAAGACCAACATCGGTCACACCGAATCCGCCTCGGGCGCAGCAGGTCTGATCAAGGTCGTGTTGTCGTTGCAGCACGAGGTCCTGCCGCAGAGCCTGCACTTCGACACCCCGTCGCCGCACATTCCGTGGGATTCACTGCCGGTGCAGGTCGTCGACAAGGCGACCCCCTGGCAGACCAACGGCCGGCCCCGCCGCGCCGGCGTGAGCTCGTTCGGGTTCACCGGCACCAACGCGCACGTGCTGATCGAGGAGGCGCCGGCGCGACCCGCTGCCGCTCCCGATGACCGGCCCGCCGACGAGTTGTCTACGGAGGCGCAGGCTCCTGCCGAGCAGGTGAGCGTGCTGGCATTGTCCGCACGGTCACCCGAAGCGCTCCTGGCACTGGCACAGCGGTACGAGACGTGGCTGAGCGCCCACCCGGACGCCGATCTGGCCGGTGTGTGCCTGACCGCCGGAACCGGGCGCTCGCACTTCGAGCATCGAGCCGCGCTGGTCGTGGACTCGATCGAGGAGGCACGCCTGGCTCTGGCCGACCTGGCCGAGAACCGGACCCGGCCCGGTGTGGTGCGCGGTGAGCACACGAACCACCCGACCACCGCATGGCTGTTCACCGGACAGGGCAGCCAGTACCCGGGCATGGCGCGTGAGTTGTTCGACACGGAGCCGGTTTTCGCCGAGACCGTGACACGGTGCGCCGACGCGGTCAAGGGCATGCTGCCACTTCCGCTCCTCGACGTGATGTTCGCCCAGGATGCCGAGGCCGGACAGACGCTGCGGCACACGTCATATGCGCAGCCGACGCTCTTCGCCGTCGAGATGGGCCTGGCGCGGCTGTGGCAGTCATGGGGCATCGCACCCGACGTCGTACTGGGCCACAGCGTCGGCCAATACGCCGCGGCATGCGTGGCCGGTGTCTTCAGCCTGGAGGACGGTGCCCGGCTGATGGCCGAGCGCGGCCGATTGTTCGGCAGCCTGCCCGAAGGCGGGCGCATGGTGGCGGTGTTCGCCGATCCCAAGCACGTCGAGGAGATCGCAACCAAATTCCCGCGGGTGTCGGTCGGCGCCTACAACGGACCCAACACCGTGCTCTCCGGGCCCGGCGACGATCTCGAGGAGATCGTCAATCAGTTCGGGAACGAGGGGACGCGCTGCACCTGGCTCCAGACCAGCCACGCGTTCCACTCGGAACTGCTGGACCCGGTGCTCGACGAATTCGAGGCGTACGCGGCGCAGGTGCAGTTCACAGCGCCGACACTCCCCCTGGTCTGCAACCGCACCGGAGCCATCCTGACGGCCCAGACCCCGCTCGATGCCCAGTACTGGCGCCGCCATTCGCGTCAGCCGGTGCAGTTCTCCGAGAGCGTGCGGACCGTCGCGGCGCTGGGCTGCTCGGTCCTGATGGAGATCGGTCCGCAACCGGTGCTCACCAGCGCAGCGGTTCAGGTATGGCCGGAACACCTGGCCGCACCGCGGGCAATCGTCTCGCTGCGCAAGGGCATCAGCGATCGGCGTCAGATCGCCGACGCGCTGGCAGCGGCCTACGTCGGCGGGCACCGGCCCGACTTCGCCGCTCTACAGCGGCAGCCCGGTCGCAAGGTCGAGTTGCCGACATATCCGTTCCAGCACCGCCGCTTCTGGCCCAAGACTTCGGCGATCACGAGTTCCGGCTTCGACGGCAGCGCAGGTAGTGGAATCCTCGGCGCGGCCAAGGACCTGGCTTCCGGAGACTCCATCTACACGAGCCGGATCTCGGTCAAGACGCAGCCGTGGCTTTCCGACCACGTCATCTACGGCACCGTCGTCGTCCCCGGCGCGACGTACGCCGCGATGGCGCTGGCCGCGGTCGGCACCCCGGCCCACGCCAAGGACGTCTTCTTTTTCGAGCCGATCATCCTGCCCGAGAAGAGCTCTCGCGAGGTGCAGCTGACATTGCACCCGTTGGAGACGGGCGGAGAGTGGAAGTTCCAGGTTCACAGCCGTCCCTACGGAGAACGCGACGTCGACTGGTCGCTGAACGCCGAAGGCACAGTGGTAAGCGGTCTCGGCGACTCGTCCGAGGAGCCGACCGCCGAAACCGATCCGGTCGACGAGGCCATCGAGCGGCTCGAACGCATGCGTCCGCAAGAGCTGTTCGAGACCTTCGCCGACCTCGAGTTGGCCTGGGGCCCAAACTGGTCGGGCTCTCTGAAGTCGTTGTGGCTCGGTGAAGGCGAGGCGATCGGCGACATCCTGGTCGGCGCGGAACTCGCCGAACAACTGGGCACGGAGCCCATGCACCCGGTGCTGATGGACCTGTGCACGGGCGTCGCCTTCCCGGCGTTCCCGGCTCTTCTCGCGGCCGAGCAGGGCGTCAACGACCTGTTCCTGCCGCTGCGCTACGGGCAGGTGACGTTGAAAGAGAAGATGCCTCGGCGGTTCTACTGCCGCGCGAAGTGGCACGAGGCCGAACTCAACAACGAAACCCAGGTGTTCGACCTCGAGTACATCGATCGGGACGGCCATTACCTCGGCGGCGTTCGCGAGTTCACGGTAAAGCGCGCACCCCGCGAAGCGTTGCTTCGTGGCCTCGGTGGTGACGCCACCCGACTGCTGTACACGCTGGGCTGGCACGAGGTGCCAGTGCCGCCGTCCGACGGTGCGGCCGAAAGCCCGAGCGGCACTTGGCTGGTCGCCGGGTTCGACGACCTCGCCGCGAAGGTGCCGGGCTGCATCCCGCTCGATCGCAACACCGGTCAGCAGCTGGGAGAGGTGCTGGCAGAGGCCAAGGAGCGCGGTCTGCCGTTCTCCGGTGTCATCTGGCGCGCCGCTACGCCGGGCACGGAAGAGGCCGGTGCTGACAGTCAGACGCGACTCGAAACCGAGATCACCAATCTGCTCGGCGCGGTGCACACCGTGCAAGGCGGTGAAGTCAAGCTCCCGAACGGACTGTGGATCGTCACCGAGCGGGCCGTCGCCACCGAATCCGGCGAGCCGGTCGATCCGGTGCAGGCGGCGCTGTGGGGCTTCGGGCGCACCACGATCAACGAAGAACCGGCGTTGCACGCCAAACTCATCGATTGCGACGGGTCACCGGAGGCCGTGCAGGCACTGGCAGATCTGATCGTCACCCCGGTCGATGAACCGGAAATCGCTGTGCGGCAAGGCAAGTTGCTCGCATCTCGGTTGCTGCCATGGTCGCGCAGCGGGCACCTCACGGTGCCGCGCGGCAGCGACTACGTCCTGGCCCCCACCGAACGCGGCGCGATCGACAACCTGCGCATCACCGAGAAAGAGGTGCCGGCGCCGGACGAGGGTTACGTGCAGGTCCGGGTGGAGGCCGCAGGTCTCAACTTCCGGGATGTGCTCAACGTACTGGGCCTGTACCCCGGCGACCCGGGGCCGATCGGCGGTGACTTCGCGGGCATCGTCACGCAACTGGGTGAGGGCGTCACCGGAGTCGAGGTGGGCCAGCGGGTCTACGGCTCCATGCAGGGTGCGTTCTCCAGCCGGTTCAACGTGCCTGCCCAGTTCCTGGCGCCGATCCCGGACGGAGTCAGCGCGGTCGAGGCCGCGACGATCCCGGCCGCAGCGCTGACCGTCCGGCTGTCGTTCGACTGGGCGAAGCTCAAGCCCGGCGACAAGGTGCTGATCCACGCCGCCAGCGGTGGTGTAGGCCTGGCCGCCATCCAGATGGCACAGCAGTTCGGTGCGGAGGTCTACGCCACGGCGAGCACCTTCAAGCGGGCCACGCTGCGCAAGCTGGGCGTCAAGTACGTCTATGACTCGCGGACAACGGACTTCGCCGATCAGATCCTGGCGGACACCGACGGTGCGGGCGTGGACGTGGTGCTCAACTCCCTGACGAGCGAAGGGTTCATCGAGGCGACGCTGAAGGCCACCGCCAAGAACGGCCGCTTCGCCGAGATCGCCAAGCGCGACATCTGGTCACCGGAGCAGATGGCCGAGACCCGTCCCGACATCGCCTACGAGATCGTGGCGCTGGACACGGTGATGTTCACCGAGCCCGACCGCATCCGCGACCTGCTCGTTGAAATTTCGGAAGGCCTGGCTGCAGCTGTCGACTCCTCGCGCGAGCGCTCGTCGGTGGCCGAGTGGACTCCGCTGCCCGCGGAGATCTACCCGCTGACGGAGGCCAGGACGGCGTTCCGGCGGATGCAGCAAGCCCGGCACATCGGCAAGATCGTGTGCCAGCTGCCGAATCCGCTTGCACCTCGGCCGGATCGGACGTACCTGATCACGGGTGGGCTCGGTGCGATCGGTCTGCACACCGCGTCGTACCTGGCCCAGTTGGGCGCCGGCGACATCGTGCTGACCAGCCGCCGCGAACCGGATGCGGCCGCGCAGAAGCTGATCGAGGAGATCGCCGAGCGGTACAAGACCCGCGTCCATGTGTTCGCCGCCGATGTGGGCGAGGAGTCCGAGGTGGCGAGACTCCTGGAGCGGATCCGGGCGGAGCTCCCGCCGCTGGCGGGCGTCGCCCACCTGGCGGGCGTACTCGACGATGCGCTGCTGGGTCAGCAGAGCACGGAGCGGTTCCATAAGGTGTTGGCACCCAAGGCCTTCGGCGCCGAGTATCTGAACAGGTTGACCAAGGACGACGAGCTGGACTTCTTCATCGTGTCCTCCTCGGTGTCCAGCCTGTTCGGCTCACCGGGACAGTCCAACTACGCGACGGCCAATGCGCTGCTCGACGGTCTGATCGCAGCGCGCAGGGCGCAGGGCCTGCCGGCCACCGGCATCAACTTTGGCCCGTGGGGTGAGGGCGGCATGGCCTCCTCGGAGGCGGCGACCGCCAATATCAGTGCGCAGGGCCTGATTCCGCTGGATCCGTCGGCCGCGCTCGCCGCGCTCGCCGAGGTCGTTGCCAACGGGACCGGCCAGGCGGCCGTCATCAAGGCCAACTGGCAGCGGGCCGCGAAGGTGCTGGGCAGTCAGCGGCCTCCGATCCTCGACCTGGTGTTGCCGAGTGCCGTCGGTGAGGTCGTCGGTGACAGCGAGGTCCTCAAGCAGCTGCTCGAGATCCCGGTACCGCAGCGTGCCGGGTTCGTCACCGAGTTCCTGCAGAAGGAGGTCCAGAACTTCCTGCGACTCGCCTCACCGCCGGCCGCGACCAGCCGCTTCCTGGATCTCGGCACGGACTCACTGATGGCGATCGAACTGCGCAACCGACTGCACACTCAGTTCGGAGGCAAGTTCACGCTCAACGCGACGGCGGTCTTCGACTACCCGACCATCGGCGGGCTGGCCGAGTATCTGGTGGCCCAGCTGCCCGATGCGGAGTCTTCGGAGCCGTCGGAGTCTTCGGAGTCGGGCGAGGCCCCTCAGTCCGCGGAACCTTCAGAGTCTTCGGAATCTGAGCAGGCACTTACGGAAGCAGCACCCAAGGACTAACCCTTCGAGTGGCCAGTTGTCACACGCCATTTCGTGTTTCGCGTGTGCTAACTGGCCACTCGGCTTTCTTGGGCGAAGAAAGAAGTCAGATCCAGCGGGTCGCTTCGACCTCGGCAGGCAGCGGCGGGTGCAACGGCACGTCGAGTCCGTCGTAGATACCGGGCTTCTGGGTGGCCAGCCAGTCGATCGCGCCGAGCAGACGGTTGGCCGCGGTGGTGTTGCCGCCGTCGGCGCGGGTGCCACCCGGCACATCGGCGCGCACCACGATGCTCAATTGCGGATCGCCGTCGACGATCACCCGGTGATCGCCGACCCCTTCGTCGGGCTGTGGCCAGTCCGGCGCACAGGCCGGGTCGATGCGGGTGATGTGCTCGATGACGACCCGCTCGACCCCGTCAGCCCATCCGATGACCTGGAGGCGGAACGCCCCCTGGGTGCCTGCCTCGAACCTGCCCATGACGTTGTCGACGGCCTCGGTCAGTGGCAGCCGTTCGACCGTCTCGGTGATGTCGTCGATCTCCAGGCCGAGCCCACGGCCGATCAAGCGGACATTGCCGCCCCACACCATGGTGGGGATGGACGGCAGCAACATCATCGGCGTCTCCTCCATCGACCCGCCGAAACCGCAGAGCACCCGCACCGAGTGCGGCTGGTTATAGGTGGAGTAGTCGAAGATCTCCTGGCACCGGACGGTGCGGATCCGGGTGCACAACCCCGCCGCGATCACGGCCAGGGCGTCGTTACCCCAGCCCGGATCCACGCCACTGACCAGAAGTGCGGAGTTGCCGGCCACCGCCGCGTCGGTGAGCCGCTCGACCCACTCAGCGGGGGCCGAGGCCGGGTCGTAGAGCGAATACAGCGACGGCGTCACCACCTGTTTGCCTGCACGGAGGCACCGCTCGATCTCGGCAAGGGCCTCCTCGGGACGGATGTCGCCGGAAGACATATAGGCCACCGCATCGCACTGGGTGAGTGCCGCGTCCACATCGGTGGTGGCCTCGACTCCGGTGGGCGCGTCGAGCTTGGCGAACGTCGCCGCGTCGCGACCGGCCTTGTCCTCCGATGACGTGATCACTGCGGCCAGCTCCAGACCCGGAAAGGCCGTGGCCGACCGGATCGCTGTCGCACCCATGTTTCCCGTACCCCACACCGCTACTCGACGCATCCGATCACCCTAATGGCGATATTCGTGAGGATCGTCACATTACAACTAAACTGCTGGTCAGGGCCGTTTCAATACGGGGGTACAACGCTCGATCAACCACTCGGTTGGTTAGCCCCCAGAAATTGCTAAGAGTTTCTTTGCGTTGAAGTTACCGAACGGTATAGTTGGCCGCAGTTACTGGTGGGTAACTTATCCGGAGTACCCAACCTCAGGTGGCATTCTCACAAGGAGGAAAAGTGAGCCACTACAAGAGCAATGTCCGTGACCAGGTCTTTAACCTGTTCGACGTCTTCGGCCTGGACAAGGCCCTCGGGGCCGGCGACTACGCCGACCTGGACGCCGATACGGCCCGCGAGATGCTCAACGAGATGGCTCGCCTGGCCGAGGGACCCATCGCCGAGTCGTTCGCCGACGGCGACCGCAACCCGCCGGTGTTCGATCCCAAGACCCACACCGTCGCGCTGCCCGAGTCCTTCAAGAAGTCGGTGCGCGCCGCGATCGACGGCGGCTGGGACAAGGTCGGCCTCTACGAGGAGCTCGGCGGCGTGCCCGCCCCCAAGGCGCTGCTCTGGGCCCTCAACGAGCACATCCTCGGCGCCAACCCGGCCGTGTGGATGTACGCCGGCGGTGCCGCCTTCGCGCAGATCTTCTACGACAACGCCACCGAAGAGCAGAAGAAGTGGGCCGTCCTGGCCTCCGAGCGCGGCTGGGGCGCCACGATGGTCCTCACCGAGCCCGACGCCGGTTCTGACGTCGGCGCCGGCCGTACCAAGGCCGTCAAGCAGGAGGACGGCTCCTGGCACATCGACGGCGTGAAGCGGTTCATCACCTCCGCCGACTCCGATGACCTGTTCGAGAACATCTTCCACCTGGTGCTGGCCCGCCCCGAAGGCGCAGGCCCGGGCACCAAGGGTCTGTCGCTGTTCTTCGTACCGAAGTTCCACTTCGACTTCGAGACCGGCGAGCTGGGCGAGCGCAACGGCGTCTACGTCACCAACGTCGAGCACAAGATGGGCCTGAAGGTTTCGGCCACCTGTGAGCTGACCTTCGGCCAGCACGACAAGCCGGCCGTCGGTTGGCTGGTCGGCGAGGTGCACAACGGCATCGCGCAGATGTTCGACGTCATCGAGCAGGCCCGAATGATGGTGGGCACCAAGGCCATCGCGACCCTGTCGACCGGCTACCTGAACGCCCTTGAGTACGCCAAGGAGCGCGTGCAAGGTGCCGACCTGACCCAGATGATGGACAAGACCGCCCCGCGCGTCACCATCACCCATCACCCCGACGTGCGTCGCAGCCTGATGACCCAGAAGGCGTACGCCGAGGCACTGCGCGCGCTGTACATCTACACCGCGACGTTCCAGGATGTCGAGGTTGCCAAGGCCGTTCACGGCATCGAGGGCGAGCTGGCGCACAAGGTCAACGACCTGCTGCTCCCGATCGTCAAGGGCGTGGGCTCCGAGCGCGCCTACGAGAAGCTGACCGAGAGCCTGCAGACCTTCGGTGGCTCCGGCTTCCTGCAGGACTACCCGGTCGAGCAGTACATCCGCGACGCCAAGATCGACTCGCTCTACGAGGGCACCACCGCCATCCAGGCGCAGGACTTCTTCTTCCGCAAGATCGTCCGCGACAAGGGTCAGGCGCTGGCGTTCGTGGCCGGTGAGATCGAGCAGTTCATCAAGAACGAGACCGGCAACGGGCGCCTCAAGACCGAGCGCGAGCTGCTGGCCACCGCACTGGCCGACGTCCAGGGCATGGCCGCCACCCTCACCGGCTACCTGATGGCCGCGCAGGAGGATGCCGCCAGCATCTACAAGGTGGGCCTCGGTTCGGTCCGCTTCCTGATGTCGGTCGGTGACCTGCTGCTCGGCTGGCTGCTCGCCCGCCAGGCCGCTGTTGCGATCGAGAAGCTCGACGCAGGCGCCACCGGCGAGGAGCGCACCTACCTCGAGGGCAAGATCGGCGCCGCATCGTTCTTCGCCAAGAACATGCTGCCGCTGCTCACCAGCACCCGTCAGGTCATCGAGACCATCGACAACGAGGTGATGGAACTCGACGAGGCCGCGTTCTAAAGAAGTTCGTACGAAATCGCCCCCGGGTCAGCCCGGGGGCGATTTTGTTTTCCACGTCCGACGTCGGCTTGTGTGAACTTCGCCAAAATATGGGACACAAGCCAACATTCGGCGGGCAAGCTGCACCAGGCAAACTGGTCGCATGACTGAAGCCCGCGGCATCTTGCTCGTCATGTCGTTGATGGCGACGACCGCGCTCACCCTGGCCCTCGGGATCACCGATCCGGCGGCGCCGATGTCCTACCCGACCAAGTTCCTGGTGTGGAACCTGGTGCTCGCCTGGATCCCGATGGTCTTCGCGATCGCGTTCGATCTGGTCGAACGACGACTGTGGCTGTTGCCGCTGGGACTGGGCTGGTTGGCGTTCCTGCCGAACGCTCCCTATCTGGTGACCGATCTGGTCCACCTCGGCGAGGGCTACGAGCTGTGGCGTCACGTGCTGCAGTACGGATTCGCCGCGTGGACCGGGATGCTGCTGGGCGTGGTGTCGCTGTTGCTGGTGCATCAGCGCCTGGACGACGAATTCGGCCCGTTCTGGGGCTGGCTGGCTGTCGTGCTGTCCGTGGCGGGGTGCGCCGTCGGCGTGGTCATCGGCCGGTTCCAGCGCTGGAACTCCTGGGACCTGGTGACCCGGCCCGATGCGGTGGTCGCGGCGACGTTCGACTGGATGCGCGCACCGCTGTCCTATGTGCAGTCGACCGGCGTGGCGATCGCTGTTGCAGCGTTCTTCGGGTTGGCCTATCTGACGATCTGGGCACTCAACGGACTGAATATGCGCAGATAGTGTCCTGATTGTTATCCCGGTTTATCCCATTTGCCACATGGGTAACTTCTGCATCAGCGGCGCGAGTCCG
Source organism: Mycolicibacterium peregrinum (assembly GCF_001665785.1). Classification (GTDB taxonomy): domain Bacteria; phylum Actinomycetota; class Actinomycetes; order Mycobacteriales; family Mycobacteriaceae; genus Mycobacterium; species Mycobacterium peregrinum_A. The sequence continues at coordinate 290,834 of NZ_LZSO01000031.1, read as the reverse complement.
CGACCGCACTGAAACAGAAAGAGGCGAATGGATCACCACCATGAACACCGTCCTATATTTCAGCGTCTACGGCGCCGTCTATGAAACCCGGGCCTACACCACCGCCGATATCAACCAACTCGTCCACGACCACGGGCTGCACTGCCTGACCTCCGCGGATCGGCAGTTCGACTTCTGGTTCAGCCCGTCAACGCACTCGTGCCAGCGCCACGTAAACCGCAAGGCCACCGAACTCCTGCTGGCCACAACAGCTTTCACCCCCAAGACGGTTCCTCTGCTGCGCGGATGCGTGGTCGTCGCCACTCACGACACCGACGGTGAACTCGACGGGCTGAGCTGGCAGCAGCTGGAACTGCTGACCCGCCGCGATCGCTCGCTGACCAAGTCACAAAAGCGTGCGCTCGGCCGACATATCAACCGCGCCAACGCCCGCCGGATCGACCCGCTCATCCCCGCCGCGCAGGGTGACGGGTCGCACCAGGTCGCCGTCAGCCGCGTCCGCGCAACCAGTCGGCGGGCCCGGGCCGATTGAGCGGCTGGGCTGACAAGCGGATACCCCGAACCGACCGGTTCTAACGGGTTCCGGCCACGGTACGAGGTTTTGCCGGGCCCTGCGTCGGGCACAGCTGTGTGAGAAGTAGTGCGCATGGCGAAAGGCCCACCGATGACTACCGAACCCAAAACCATCAACGAAGCGTCCACGGCCGAGCTCCTCGGCCAACTACAGCAGCAGACGACACGGCTGGTACGCGACGAGTTGCGATTGGCGCAACGCGAATTCCAGGAGTCGGCGCGCCACGCCGGACTCGGCGCCGGGCTGATCAGCGCTGCCGGCCTGCTGGCGGTGCTGGGCCTGATGACGGTCGTCGCCGCCGCAGTGGCGGCGATCGCGCTGGCCCTGCCGGTATGGGCGGCCGCGCTCATCGTCGCCGCGGTGCTGTTCCTCGGCGCCGGGGTGGCCGCATTGGTCAGCCGCAGCCAAGCCAAACAGGTACCGCCGCCGGCGAGCCAATCGGTCGACAGCGTCAAGCAGGATCTCAACGAGCTCAAGGAGGCACGCCATGGCCACCGCTGATCGCCTTCCGCCCGAACCGGGGCCGGACGCCGGCATCGACGAACTCCAGTCCGATATCGACAAGACGCGCAGCGAGCTGGGTGAGACGGTGGCTGCGCTGTCGGACAAACTCGACGTCAAGGGCCGGGCACAGCACAAGGCAGTCGAGACCAAGGAAGCCGTCGTCGACCGGGCCCACGCCGCAACCGAGGCCGCGAGGTCCAAACCGGCGGTTCCGGTGGCCGCTGTACTCGTCGTGCTCGCGGCAGTAGGCCTGCTCGTGTGGTGGCGCCGCCGCTGACAGCTCAGAACCGGGTCAGGCTGGGCATCAACACGTCGTCCACGAGCGCCCGAACCGTCTCCTCGGTCGGCGGACGTCCCGGGATCAGGGACCGGAACACCAGATACCCGGGCATCACATCCCACAACTCGTTGTGCACCGCCGCGGCGTCGATCTCACCCCGGTTGACCGCATCCGTCAGCACTTCGGTCATCAGCTTCTTGCGCTGCAGAACGAACTGATTCTGCAGTGCCGCACTCAATTCCGGGCTGTGCGCCACCTCGGACATGATCGCGCTCATCGTGCTGCCGTGCTCGCGTGCCTGTGCGCACACCGACGAGCCGATGCTCAGCAGGTCGGTCCGCAGCGCGCCCGTGCGAGGAGGCACCAACTGGATCCGGGTGCCCTCGATGAAGGCTGCCAGGACCAGCTCGGTCTTCGACGGCCACCGGCGGTAGATGGTGGCCTTGCTCGACTTCGCTTCGGTCGCGACGGCTTCCACGGTCAGCCGGTCGTATCCATGCTGCTGTAACAGACGCAGGGTGATCGACAACAATTCCGATTCGCGCTCGGTCCACTGTGTCGCCGGGGCCGGCGGTGAAACGTCATGCGACGAGGCGGTCGAAGCGGGTGACACTGAAAACCTTTCCATAGCGGGCAACCACGGCCACTTGTCTGTAGGCCTTGCCGTCCAACCGACTGTACCGTACGGTACCGTTCAGGTGCTTGGAACGGCCAAAGACTCTCGCCTCACGGCGCGCAGAGCGCCCGTTGTCGAAAGGCTCTGAGATGCAGGGGATCTCGGTAGGAAGCCTGATAAGGCGGCGCTGGACGGTGATCGTGGCCGTGCTCGTGGTGGCGGTCGTCGCGTTCACCGTCAGCCGGCTACACGGCATATTCGGCTCCGACAACGAGGTGTCACGCCCCAGCGCCGACGCCCTGGAGAACACCGGATACAACCCGAAGCGGGTCCTCTTCGAAGTGTTCGGATCACCGGGCTCAGTAGCCACCATCAATTACCTGGACATCGACGCACAACCCCAGCGGGCCGAGGACGTGACGCTGCCCTGGTCGCAGACGCTGGTCACCGATGACCCGACCATGTTCGCCGACCTGCGGGCGCAAGGCGACGGCGAGTACATCGGCTGCCGCATCACCGTCAACGGTGTGGTCAAGGACGAAAGGTCCACCGACAACGTGAACGGCTACATCGCATGCTTGGACAAGTCGGCATGAGCGCCCACAGCCCCGAACATGCCGAAGGCTCCCGGACGGCGCGCACCATCCGAATGCTCGCCGTACCGATCGTGCTGGTATGGGTCGCCATCGCCGCGTTGACGAACATCCTTGTGCCACAACTGGAGGTCGTCGGTGCGGCACGCTCGGTGGGGCTGAATGCGCCCGATGCACCGTCGACCATGGCGATGCGCCACATCGGCCAGGTCTTCGACGAGTTCAACTCCGACAGCGCCGCCATGATCGTGCTCGAAGGCGATCAGCCGCTCGGCGACGACGCCCACCGCTTCTACGACACCCTCGTGAAAAAGCTTGCCGAGGACACCAAGCACGTCGAGCACATCCAGGACTTCTGGGGAGACCCGCTCACCGCGGGCGGCTCGCAGAGCAAGGACGGCAAGGCCGCTCTGGTGCAGGTGTACCTGGCCGGCAACCAGGGCGAGGCGTTGTCCAACCAATCCGTCGACGCCATCCGCGAGATCGTGGCGAGCGTGCCACCACCGCCAGGGGTCAAGGCCTACGTCACCGGCGCCGCTCCGCTCATCACCGACAACTTCGAGGTGGGTAGCGAGGGCACCGAAAAGGTCACCGGCATAACCTTCTTGGTCATCGCGGTGATGCTGCTCGTGGTCTACCGATCCCTGGTCACGATGCTCCTGATGCTCGTCACGGTCCTCATCGAGCTGGCGGCCGCGCGCGGTGTCGTCGCCGCGCTCGCACACTCCGGGGTCATCGGTCTGTCCACCTATTCGACGAACCTGCTGACACTGTTGGCGATCGCTGCGGGCACGGACTACGGCATCTTCATCGTCGGCCGCTATCACGAGGCGCGCAGCCGAGGCATGGACCGAGAAGCCGCGTACTACGACATGTTTCGCGGCACCGTACACGTCATCGTCGGCTCCGGACTGACCATAGCCGGAGCCGTGGCCTGCCTGCACTTCACCCGACTGCCCTACTTCCAGACCCTGGGCGTACCCGCCGCCATCGGCGTGCTGGTGACGCTGGTGGCCGCGCTGACACTCGGGCCCGCCGTACTGACCATCGGGAGCCGATTCGGACTCCTTGAGCCGAAACGCAACCCACGGGCACCGCGCTGGCGGCGCATCGGTACCGCGATCGTGCGGTGGCCCGGCCCCATCCTGGTGGTGTCGTGTCTGATCGCGCTCGTCGGCCTGCTCGCCCTGCCGGGCTACAAGACCAGCTACGACGGCCGCCCCTACCTACCGGAATCAGCACCGGCCAACATCGGCTACACCGCAGCCACCCGCCACTTCTCGGAAGCCCGGCTGAACCCCGAGCTGTTGATGATCGAAACCGATCACGACATGCGCAATCCCGCGGACATGCTGGTGCTCGAACGCGTTGCCAAGGCTGTGCTGCACACCCGCGGCATTGCCCTGGTCCAGTCGATCACCCGACCGCTGGGCACACCGATCAAGCACAGCTCCATCCCATTTCAGATCAGTGCGCAAAGCGCCAGCCAGATCATGAATCTGGGTTACCAACAGGACCGCGCCGCCGATCTGCTCAAGCAGGCAGGCGAGCTGTCCAACACGATCAACATCCTCAAGCAGCAGGTCGCGTTGCAGCAGGCCAGTGCCGCCGCCACCCATGAGCAGACCCAGGCGTTCCACGACACCGTCGCCATCGTGAACGATCTGCGCGACAAGATCGCCAATTTCGACGATCAGTTCCGACCCCTCCGTAACTACTTCTACTGGGAACCGCACTGTTTCGACATCCCCATGTGCGCGGCGTTGAGGTCGGTCTTCGATGCGCTCGACGGGATCGACAAGCTCAGCGACCAATTCGGCCAGATCACCGCGAGCCTGGACAAGCTCGACGCCCTCCAGCCGAAACTCGTGGCGCTGTTACCTCCGCAGATCGCCATCCAAGAGCGCAACCGTGATCTGACCCTGTCCAATTACGCCACCACGGCCGGGACCAATTCGCAGTCCCAGGAAGCCCTCGAGAATTCGACGGCGATGGGACAGGCCTTCGACTCCGCGAAGAATGACGACTCGTTCTATCTGCCGCCGGAAGCCTTCGACAATCCCGACTTCAAACGCGGCCTGAAACTGTTCATGTCACCCGACGGCAAGGCCGCCCGCATGATCATCACGCACGAGGGCACTCCCGCCACCCCCGAAGGCATTTCGCACATCGATGCGCTGAAGGACTCCGCGTTCGACGCGATCAAGGCCACGCCGCTGTCGGACGCCAAGATCTACGTGGCCGGAACTGCGTCCGCATACAAGGACATTCAGGACGGCGCCAAGTACGACCTGCTCATCGCCGCGTTGGCGGCCATCAGCCTGATCCTGCTCATCATGATGTTCATCACCCGCAGCCTGGTCGCCGCGATGGTCATCGTCGGCACGGTCGTGCTGTCGTTGGGTGCGTCGTTCGGTCTATCGGTCCTGGTGTGGCAGTACATCTTCGGCATCCAGTTGTACTGGATCGTGTTGGCCCTGGCCATCATCCTGCTGCTGGCGGTCGGAGCGGACTACAACCTGCTGCTGATATCCCGCTTCCAGGAAGAGATCGGGGCCGGGCTCAAGACCGGCGTCATCCGCGCCATGGCCGGGACCGGCCGGGTGGTGACCGCGGCCGGCCTGGTGTTCGCCGCCACCATGTCCTCGTTCATCTTCAGCGATCTCATCGTGCTCGGGCAGATCGGTACCACCATCGGCCTCGGTCTGCTCTTCGACACCTTGATCGTGCGGTCGTTCATGACGCCGTCCATCGCGGCATTGCTCGGCCGGTGGTTCTGGTGGCCACAGATCGTGCGGCCCCGCCCGGCCAGCCGCATGTTGCGCCCGTACGGATCTCGCACCTCGGTTCGTAAACTGCTCGAGCCGGAAACCGAGCCCGAGCCGACCACCTCGACGTAGCCGCCGGACGTCAGACCAGGTTCGCCCGCGCCCACTGCTCTGCGGTGGTGGTGCTGATACCGCGGACGACGTTGTACGACTGATCTTTTGGCCAGGCAACGCCATTGGTGCGGGCGAACACCGCCCGGTACTTGCTCATGGTGTCCTCGGGATTCTGCCGCAGTTGCCCGGCCAGGAAGTCGGTGGTCCACAGCGTGCGGGTCACCGCATTCCCACGGAGCCGGTCGAGGATATCGGCGAGTTCGCGGTAACTGAGGGTGTCGCCGGCGAGATAGACGACGGTATCGCGAATACGCGGTTCAGCGAAGACGATGTCGGCGGTGAGCACGCCGATATCGTCGGGCGTGGTGAGGGTGACTTGGTTGTCCCAGCTCCCCAACGCATGCACGGTATTCGTCGACAGATCCACCACGCCGAACGCGGGTTCGAACAGGAAACTGGTGAACATGCCGGTGGAGATGATCACCCACTCGGTGGCGCGCTGGCCTCGCAGCAGATCGCGTACGTCGAGCTGCTCGTCGAACAGCGTCTGCGCGCTACCGCGGCCTATCTCGTCGTAGTCAACGCCGAATTGCCATGGGAAGTAACGGGATACCCCGGCCGTCAGCGCCGATCGAGCGAGCTTGCGCTGTGTGCCCGGTCCGGCCGCGAAACCGACACAGCTGATGACCGTGTGGTAACGCCCCATCACGGCCGCAAGCTCTGCCACCGACGCCGTCGCGACGTCGGCATGTTCTACCGTGATACCCGCCTCGGCCAGCTCCCTACGGCGCGCATCGCTGTTCACGTCGACACCTGCCGCCGGCGGCCGCAACAGCACCGCGAGGTTTGCGTCTGGAAGGCGTGCGACGTGATGGGAGAGAGCGAACAACACACTGGCGCCGAGTTCTCCTGCCCCGATCACGAGAATGCTCGGACCGTCTGCCGCTGATGGTGTTGCGGGCAATGCGGCCTCCGTTACTGGTGGTGCGTCAAAGTTGCCTCGGCAACCGCATCCACTTGCGGTCGCCGGCAAGGGCTGCAACCGCCAGATCGGCGACAATCATCCCCGTCAGCTGTCGAGCGACCGCAACAGCGCCCTGGTGCGAGCCCGGTTTTCGGGTGATGCGTCGAACACCACCCCGACATATTCGTCGACGCCGATCGTTCCGAGCGCCCGGATGCGTTCCGCCACAGTGCTTTCGTCGCCGATGATGGCGGCATCCTCGGGACCGGCGTACCCCTCACGGTCGAGCATGGCGCGGTACGACGGCAGGTGCCCGTACATCGCGAACTGTTTGGCAGCCTGAGCGCGGGCGCCGTCGACGTCGTCGGTGACGCTGACCGGAAGTGCCGCGACGACGCGGACCGGGCGGTCCCCGGCCGCCTCGCGCAGGGTCGGGGACACGTGTTCGGCCAGTGTGGTCGGACCGGTCATCCAGGTGACGGTGCCCGCTGTGCGACGGCCCGCAAGCTTGAGCAGTTGCGGCCCCAACGCGGCGATGTACACGTCTGGTGCCGTCGCCCCCGGTATCTGCAGCGCCCCGCGGGTGGTCACCGTCTCGCCCGGTGCGTCGGCGGGTTCGCCGGCCAACAGCGGCTGTAGTCCGTCCAGATACTCACGGAGGCGGCGCACCGGCTTGTCCCACGGAATGCCCCACATCCCCTCGGTCACCGCGGCATGGGTCATGCCGAGGCCGAGCAGGAACCGGCCGCCGCTGATCAGGTTGAGAGTGAGCGCACGCTGTGCCAGCAGCATCGGGTGCTGATTCTGGATCGGGATGACGCCGGTGCCCACCTCGATCCCGTCGACCTCACGGAAGGCGACCGCGAGCACCGTCAACAGGTCCGGTTCGTAGGGCATCTGGGTCATCCAGACCCGCCGGAATCCCTCGTCGTGCAATTGCGCGAGATTCTCTACTGTGGCGTCGATCGGGGAGCGGCCACCGGTGTCACTGAGCGAGGCGATGAGGCTGGTCTGCATGGCACCACGCTACGGGCCGTATGGGCCAGAAGATGCGGGGATCAAAACAAAAAAGGGCGGGTTCGGGAGGACACCTGGGGGCGTTCCAATTCGTCTCACGCAGCCGGTCTTTCACCCCTGTACCGACTCTTTGGATCAGTCACTCCCGAACCCGTCGTAGGCTCGATCGTACGCCTCGGGTACCCCTCAAACCAGAGAAAAGTACGGCCGAATTTGCCGAGAATCTGAAGCTAGGTCGCCCCGTGTTGCCGTCGGGTCGGGGGGTCAGACGGCAACACGGAGCTACCCGTGTATCGACCTCTATGCCGCGGCCGTTACACATCCCCGAAAGAAACTTTTCGGATATTTTTCGGCCGGCGGTCGGGCCTGGTCAGGCCCTGCTACGCCTCCAGACTCCATGGTCGGGCTCCGCAAGCTACGCCTCCACATTCCATGGTCGGGCTCCGCAAGCTACGCCTCCAAAATCGCGGTGACGCCCTGCCCCCCGGCCGCGCAGACGGAGATCAGGCCGCGCACCGGCTTACCCGTCTCCTTCTTCTTCTCGGCCAGTTGCTTGGCCAACTGCGCCACGATCCGGCCACCGGTGGCCGCGAACGGGTGACCCGCTGCCAACGAGGACCCGTTGACGTTGAGCTTGGCGCGGTCGATGCTGCCGAGCGCCTTGTCCAGGCCGAGGCGTTCCTTGCAGTACTCGTCGGAATCCCAGGCTGCCAGCGTGGCCAGCACCACCGAGGCGAACGCCTCGTGGATCTCGTAGAAATCGAAGTCCTGCAGGGTCAGCCCGTTGCGCGCGAGCAGGCGGGGCACCGCGTAGGTCGGGGCCATCAGCAGGCCGTCGGGCCCGTTGACGTAATCGACGGCGGCGGTCTCTCCGTCGACGAAGTAGGCCAGCGGCTCATGACCGTGTGCCTGGGCCCAGTCCTCACTGGCGAGCAGCGCCACCGAGGCACCGTCGGTCAGCGGAGTCGAGTTGCCCGCGGTCATGGTGGCGTCACCGGCCTTGACGCCGAACACCGGCTTGAGCTTGGCCAGCTTCTCCACCGAGGAATCGGCCCGCAGATTGTTGTCGCGGTACAGCCCGAGGAAAGGGGTCACCAGGTCATCGAAGAAGCCGCGGTCGTAGGCGGCGGCCATGTTGCGGTGGCTCGCGGCGGCCAGTTCATCCTGATCGACGCGCTTGATGCCCATCTTCTTGGCGGTGACGGCGGCGTGCTCGCCCATCGACATACCGGTGCGGGGCTCGCTGTTGACCGGGATCTCGACGCCCAATGCGGCCGGCAGCTTGCCGACCAGCTTGAGCCGGTCCACGTTGGACTTCGCCCGGCGCAGGCCCAGCAGGACCTGCCGCAGGTCGTTGCCGAACGCGATCGGGGCGTCCGATGCGGTGTCCACACCACCGGTGGCCGCGGACTCGTATTGCCCCAGCGCAATGGCGTTGGCAGCGACGATCGCAGCCTGCAGGCCGGTGCCGCAGGCCTGCTGAAGATCGAAGGCCGGGGTGTACGGCGACAACGAGCTGCCCAGCACGCATTCGCGCATCAGGTTGAAGTCGCGGCTGTGTTTGAGCACCGCGCCGCCGATCACCGCACCGAGCTGCTCACCGGCCAGATCGAAGCGCTCGATCAGCCCGTCCAGCGCGGCGGTGAACATGTCCTGGTTGGAGGCGTTGGCGTAGGCGCCGTCGGACCGTGCGAACGGAATTCTGTTGCCACCCAAAACGGCAACGCGTCGCCGGGTCGTGTTGTTGGCCATTTGTTTGCCCTCCACTGTCGGGTTGTCCGGGGCCATATTACCCACTGTTCTTACTCTGGAGTAAGTTCGGTATTGACAACGCAGTACTGCGAAGCGAAAGGCAGCTGAAGTGGCTTCCGACCTGTTCTCCCAAGTGGTCAACTCCGGGCCGGGATCGTTCCTGGCCAAGCAGCTGGGCGTGCCGCAGCCCGAGACCCTGCGCCGCTACCGCCCCGGGCAGCCGCCCCTGAACGGCTCCCTGCTCATCGGCGGCGAAGGCCGCGTCGTCGAGCCCCTGCGCGCCGCGCTCGCCGGCGACTACGACGTCGTGTCCAACAACATCGGCGGCCGCTGGGCCGATTCGTTCGGCGGCGTGGTGCTCGACGCCACCGGCATCGCCGACGCCGCCGGGCTCAAGGAGCTCTACCAGTTCTTCACGCCGGTACTGCGCAACCTCGCGTCGTGCGCGCGTGTGGTCGTCATCGGCACCACCCCGGACGAAGCAGGCAGCGTCCACGCCCAGATCACTCAGCGTGCCCTGGAGGGCTTCACCCGCTCGCTGGGCAAGGAGCTGCAGCGCGGCGCCACCGCGTCGCTGGTGTATCTGGCCGCCGACGCCAAGCCCGGTGCCACCGGCCTGGAGTCCACCCTCCGGTTCATCCTCTCGGCCAAGTCGGCCTACGTCGACGGGCAGGTGTACCGGGTGGGCGCCGCCGACTCGACCCCGCCCGCCGACTGGGACAAGCCGCTGGCCGGCAAGGTCGCCGTGGTGACCGGCGCGGCGCGCGGCATCGGCGCGACCATCGCCGAGGTGTTCGCGCGGGATGGCGCGACCGTGGTGACGGTCGACGTCCCCCAAGCGGCCGAGGATCTTGGCAAGGTCGCCGAGAAGGTCGGCGGCAGCGCCCTGACGCTGGACGTCACCGCCGATGATGCGGTCGAGCAGATCGTCGCCCACGTCACTGCACAGCACGGCGGCAAGGTCGACGTTCTGGTCAACAATGCCGGCATCACCCGCGACAAGCTGCTGGCCAACATGGACGAGAGCCGTTGGGATTCGGTGATCGCGGTGAACCTGCTCGCTCCGCAGCGCCTCACCGAGGGTCTGGTTGCCAGCGGCACGCTCGGCGAGGGCGGCCGGGTGATCGGGCTGTCCTCGATGGCCGGTATCGCCGGTAACCGCGGGCAGACCAACTACGCCACCACCAAGGCCGGGATGATCGGGCTGACCGAGGCTCTCGCACCGGTGCTGGCCGAAAAGGGCATCACGATCAATGCCGTGGCCCCCGGCTTCATCGAAACGAAGATGACCGACGCCATTCCGCTGGCCACCCGTGAGGTGGGCCGCCGGCTGAACTCGCTGTTCCAGGGCGGCAAGCCGGTGGACGTGGCCGAGTTGATCGCCTACTTCGCCAGCCCGGCGTCGAATGCGGTCACCGGCAACACGATCCGAGTCTGCGGCCAGGCCATGTTGGGGGCGTGAGCAGGTGAACAACATGCTGCGCGCCGTCGTCGGCGCCCTGCCGTTCATACCGCGCGACGACACCCTGCCCGCACGCACCGTCACGGTCGACGAGCTGTCCATCGACCCGGCCAACGTCGCGGCCTATGCGCAGGTGACGGGGCTGCGGTTCGCTGACACCCTGCCGTTGACGTACCCGTTCGCGTTGACCTTCCCGACGGTGATGTCCCTGGTCACCGGATTCGATTTCCCGTTCGCCGCAATGGGTTCGGTACATATCGAGAACCACATCACGCAGTACCGACCGATCAAGGTGACCGACACCGTCAGCGCCGCCGTACACGCGGAGAACCTGCGTGAACACCGCAAGGGCCTGCTGGTGGACATCGTCACCGAGCTCAAGGTCGGCAATGACACGGCGTGGCACCAGGTGACCACGTTCCTGCACCAGCAGAAGACCGGCCTGTCCGGTGAACCGAAGCCGGAACCGCAGAAGCAGCCGAAGCTGCCGCCGCCCAACGCGGTTCTGAGCATCACCGCGGGCCAGATTCGGAACTACGCGTCGATCGGCGGGGATCACAACCCCATCCACACCAACGCGATCGCCGCCAAGCTGTTCGGCTTCCCCACAGTCATCGCGCACGGGATGTTCAGCGCTGCAGCGGTTCTGGCCAACATCGAGGGGCAGCTCCCCGATGCGGTCAAGTACTCCGTGCGGTTCGCCAAACCCGTGGTGTTGCCCGCCAAGGCAGGGCTCTACGTCGAACGCGACGGCGACGGCTGGGAACTGACGCTGCGCAACCTGAAGAAGGGCTACCCACACCTCACTGCGACGGTGCAGCCCGCCTGACTGCGAAGTAGCCGGGGGCTATTGCGATTCCAGCTCAGCGGTGACGTCGCCGCGGTCGAACGGGTCTTTGGAGTGGTCATAGGTGTCCCGGCACTGACCGCGCAACTCCACACGACCGTGAGCAACCGGCGGTGGTTCAGCTGAGTACAGAATTACGTTGGCCACCACGTCGTCTTTCTCCATCGCCACGGAATGGGAATGAAAATCCGGGTCGCTCTGCCACCCGTGCTGCTGTAGCAGGGTGTAGACGCCGGCAGGATCCACCGCATGGGTCCGGTCGGCCCCCGGCATCCAGAACTGCATCAGCAGCTTGCCCCGGAACGGGCCCTTGTTGTTGTCGGTGCACGATTCGTAGCTGAACACCGTCTCCACCAGGTTGCCCCGCAACCCCAGATCCCGGACCAGTTCTTTACCGGCATCCATCACTTGCGCCCGCGCCTGCTCCGGCGACATTGGATCTGTCACCCCGTCACCACACCCGACCGTCACCCCGGCCAACAGCAATGCCCCGATCACGTGTCTCCAGCGCGTACCCAATCCTCATGCTCCTCCCTCAGTTCCTAATGGCGGTGGTTGTCCTGAGCGCGCCGATCCGCCTCCGGGTCGAAGGCCTGGTCGACACCCGGGATGGTGATCGAAGTGCCGGGCACCGGGATGGGGCCCATCGGGGTCGGTATCACCACCGGAACTTTGGCATACCAGTGATCTGAGCGATGTTCGGCGGTCATCCCATTCTGTTGCAGCCGATCACCGTGACCTGAGGCGATGTCGGCCATGTTGTACAACGACTCCGAGCCCTGTTCAAAGTATCTGCTGTGATCGGTGCCGTAGTCGCGCAACGAGGATTCGGCGTCAAATCGGGTTGATCCGTACCCCTCTATCGACGGGTCGGTGCCCAGGCCCAGGCCGGGTGCACTCATGTGTTCTCGGCCGAGGTAGGTGACCGGGTCGGTGCTGGCCGCCCCCACGTACAGATGGCCGTCCGGAGGCAAGTGGAAATCGGCCGCCGATTTCGCCAGATCGGTACCGGGGCTGCCGATCAGCACAATGTCGTCGGCGCGCATACCGAACCCGGCCGCCGCATCGGCCACCGTGGTCGAGCCGTAGGAATGGCCGATCACAGTCAGGTGGCTGGAACCCAGGTGGGTGGCGTCCAGAGCGTTGACGTCGGCGGCCAACAGTTCAGCACCGTGGCGGGCCATGTTGGGCACCGCGACCGCCTGGTCGTCCGGCGCGTCATAGCCCATCCACATGACCACCGAGTTCGACTTGCTCGGGTCGGCCATGCTGGTCTCGTTGTACAGGTTGACCGGATCCGGGTTGTCCAACGACCCGCCCTTCACCGAGGTGGTGAGACCGGACACCTTCACAGTGGTGTTGTTGGCGGTATCCGGGTTACCGATCGCGATCGCCGCCGCGCCCTTGCCGCCGAACGCCTCCGGGTCGTACTTCTTCAAAAGAATCTCTGGGGTCCCACCCCTACTGTCCTTGGCGTCGCGGCCATAGCGGTCCAGCGCCTTCTGCACCTCGACCGCATTGTGGTAACGCGTGATGTCTGTGGCGGTCAGACCGTACTTCTCCGGGTGCGCCCGCACCTCGTCGACGCTGACATGATGCGCCTCAGCCGCAGAGTTGACCCGGGCCAGATCCTGTTTCTGGATCTTCAGATTGGCCTCGCTCTGCACACCGGTCGGGATGCCGTTGAGGTTCCCGATCTTGTCCGGGTGATCGCGGAGCATCTGCGCCTTCTGCTCCGGGGTCAGCGAAAGCCACCAATCATGGATCGCGTGGGGGTCCTTGGTGTCGGGGATTTGCGGCTCGGCCTTGTCACCAGGGGTGGGTGCGCCCCCGCCGGCCCCGCTGCCCGGGCTGTTGGTCAGGCCGGCCACTGCCTGCCGTACCGCTTCGTCGGTCTGTTGATCCGCCGCGTCGAACTGAGCCAGCAACTTTTTCACCGCAGCGGTGTTGCGAACCGCCAGCATGCGGACCATCAACGCGTTGACCGGGCTGAGCCGAGCGTAGAAATCCAGAGCGCTGCCCGGCCGCACCGACACCGTGCCGTCCGAAGCGACCTGCCAACCCTGACCCTCCAACTGCGCCACGGTCTGCAACACCGATGATCTGATCTGGGTCAACTGCGCGCCGCCGGCCTGCAGAGGAGCTTGCACTCGAACCATGGCCTCGTGCACGCGCCGCATCTGCTCAAGGGTCTTCTGCCCGTCGGCAATTGCCGCATCCGATGCCGTGCCCTGCCATCCTGACTTCAGCTTGTCCAGGTTCGCCTGCTGCCGATCGATCTGGGTCTGGTAGGCCGCCGCGGCCGCCTCCATCTGAGCGCCGGCGCGGGTCAGCGCATCCGGTTGCGAGGCTTTCACCTGCTCGACGGTGACCGTCATCGACTGAACTGCTGCAATCGACGACCGAAGGTGGCGTCAGTGGCCTCATACTGCTGGGCTGCCGCCTCGAGCTTCTGCGAGTGACCGGTCAGCGCCGTAGTCACCGACTGGTTGACTTCATCGAACCCCGCCTGGGCCGTTTGACAGCCGCCTGCGGTGCGCAATCCCGCCATGCCGGCCGCCGCATCAGCCAGCGCCCCAGTGGCTCCGGTGTTCGACGCGGCCGCAGCTACCGACTTCTCCGCTGCAGCAACATCGCGCAACGTCGGCGCGTTTACTCGCAGGGTTGGCGTCACCCTTCGAGGATAAGTGCACCGTTACGCCGGTCCAGACACCAAATTCTGGTCAGCCGGCCCTGCGCTCGAACTAAGCGCTCGCAACCGCCTCGCCCGAGGTCTTTCGCAGATCGGCGAATTCGGAGATCGACGCCGATGTGACCGAAGCGACGGGGCGGGCGTTGGGCGCTGACGCGTCCGACTTGGACACCATCACCACGTTGTCGATGTAGGGCTGGATGGTCGTGCTGTTCTGCACGGTCGACACGATCACCAACTGGAAGCCGAACTTGCGGAACGCCGACAGGGCCTGCTGAGCGAACTGCGGATCCGACTTCGAGAACGCCTCGTCCAGCATGAGCTGGGCGAACAGCGGCCGGGTGTCGTCGCTGTCCGGGCTGGCCAGGTTGAAGCTCAGCGCGCCGGCCAGACAGAAGGCCATGAGCTTCTCCTGCTCACCGCCGGAGTTGTCGCCGGAGTTGCTGTAGGTCCGGATGACCTCGCCGGTCTCGGCGTCGCGCTCCTCGCAGTACAGCACGAACCGGTTACGCACATCGAGTGCATCGCGGGTCCACTGGCGGTCCTCGGGGGTGTTGCCGGCCAACAACTTTCGCAGTTGCAGAATGTCGGTGTACTGCTCGAACATCGCGGTCTCGTCGCCGAAGCTCACCAGGGACACCCGCGAGGAGATGCGCTGGGCCTTCTCGTTGAGTTCGTCGACGGCGGCCAGATGTCGGGTACCGGCGTGCAGCGTCAACCGGGTGCCGCGGTTGAACTCCACCGCGCCAAGGCCGGTGTTGACGCGAGCAATCTGCTCGGTGATCCGCCGAGCCTCGTTGTCGGCGATCATGTGCAGGTTCAGGATCGCGCCCGGCGCCTGCTCGGTGATCAGCCGCTGCATGCGCTCGTAGGCGTCGGGCAGCTCGCGCTCGTCGATCCGACGACACAACGCCACGTAGTCGTGCACCCTCTCGTCGAACACGTCGCTGTCGTTGGGAATCGCATCGGGGAACGAGCTGTCGTAGGCGGCCATGATGCCGGCCAGCTCGTCATGAGACCGGTTGCGGTCCGCCCGCAGGCGATCCCGTTCACGGCTGATGACGCGGACCAGTTCGTTCCGGTAGAGCTCGGGTTCGAGCAACTCAAGGCTCAGCGCGATGTCGGCGGCATAGCCGTCGATCGTGTCCCGGGCATGTGACGGGAATTCGTCGGCACCGAGCCGCTCGGTCAAGGTCTCACTCAGCTCCAGCAGCGCGGTCCGCCTGCGGTCCAGGGTGGTCTCGCGTTCGTTGAGCGAACCGATCTGCTGGATGACCTTCTCGACACGCTCCCAGCAATCGTCGGCCCGCTGTTGCAGCCGTTCGGCGTCGGGATTGTCGGAGACCAGCAGATCGTGTTCGCCCTGCAGCCGCTCCAGCATCTCGTCCACCGAATCGGTGTCGATGTCACTCCACTGCATGTACTGGTCGCACAGCGCCCGGCAGGCCCGTTCCCGGGACTGCAGCTGGCCGCGGTGCTCGTCGAGCCGCTCACGGGCCGTGCGCGCCACCTGGTACACATCCTGGGCCGCGGTCAGATCATCCTGCAATGCTTCGACTTTGGCCGCTGTTCCGCCGAGGAAGATGTAATCCGAGGGGCGCAGCCGTGACCGGTCGTCCTTGATGGAGAGACGGCCGCTGTCCTTGCGTAAGCCCTGGTCGGTCACAGCGCGGGACTGCTCGGTGAACTCCCCGGGCCCGTCGACGCACACGTAATCACCCACCGCGGCAATCACGTTGAGCGCCTCCACGGCACTGTCGTGCGTCGGGTCGGCCAGTTGAAGCTTGGTGGCCAGCGTGCCCGGAGGCGGGGTCCGCAACTGTGAACCGTGCTGAACGTGCTGCAGCTGGATGCGGCCGCGCATGTCGTTCTCGTTGACGAAGCGCAGCGCCCGTTCTATGTGGGCGTCGGGAACCAGCAAGCGCAATCCGGCCCCGCGCAACACCTTTTCGACCGCCAGGCGCCACCGCGACTCGTCCGGCTTGAGCTCCATCAGCTCTGCCACGTACACCAGATCGCGTTCAGAGATGTCGAGCGCCCGGGCAATACGTGCCCGCATCTCATACTCGGTTCTGGGCAGCGGAGAACCCAGCCGCTGCACCCGCTCCAGCTCGGCTTCCACACTCTCGCGTGCCTCACGAGCCCGGACTTCCTTCGCCGAGGCCTCGACGTAGGGCTGATTTCCGGTGAACAACTCGCGGTGCAGCCGGTCGGCCTCCTCCATCAAGGTCTCACGCAGCGACCAGAATTCCTCGCCGTTGTCCGGCGGGGTCAACCCCAGTGCGGTGACCTTGTCCTCGTAGCCGCTGCGCCTGCGCGACACCTCCTCGCTGACCCGCTCGGCCTCGGTCAGGCGCTGCTGCAGCGGCACCAGATCCACCGTGACGGTGTTGATCTGGGCCATCAGCGAGTTGTGCTCATTCTTGAGCTGACGCTGCTGGGTACCGAACTCGTCGCGTTGGGCGCCGAGCTGGGTGATCTGATCATCGAGATTGGCGATCTCCGGGCCGGCCTGGGCCAGCCGCACATGATCGACGTAGTCGCGGATCATGGTGTTGTCGATCGTGTCGATCACCCCGAACTTGGCGGCCTCCTCGGCATAACGCGCTTGTACCGCAGCAATGTTGCCGAGCGTATTGCGCTTTCGCCGGGCCACGTCGAGCAGACCGCGCGCCTCGACCAGCGGGTTGATCTGCTCGAGGGCCTCCTCCACCCCGCTGAGGCTGGCCGGCTCGTCGAGCATGAACTCCCGCACGAACTGTTCAAGGCCACCAACGCTTTTCAGCGACTTGGCCTTACCGAGCAGCTGTTGGGCCGCCTCAGAGGCGCGGATGCCGATACTGGAGTACAACTGCGCCAGGTACTGGCTCTCGCTGCGGCCACCGGTCCAGCCGTCATCCCGGAACACCGCGGCGTCATAGCCGTTGGACGCCCAGCGGTTGCACAGGCCGAAGATGTCGCGGTCGTCGTCGATCAGGTAGTAGCGGCTGCCCGGGTCCGAGGTCTTCTCTGCGGCCAGCCATTTGAGGACCAACCCGGTGACCGAACGCCCCTTGCGGTCGCTGTAGGTGACCGCGACCGCGGACCACGCCGGCCCCGTCCCGCGCAGGTACATGATCTGTCGGCTGGTGCCCTCGCGTCGCTCGCCCCACGCGCCGCGGACGTACTTGTCGACCGTGCGTTTGCCCGTGCCCGAACCCGCGGCGGTGGTATCGCCCGAGGCGTTGAAGTTGCGGCGGTGCGACGGCAGGAAGGCCAGCGAAATCGCATCCAGCAGTGAGGATTTACCGCTGCCCGAGGATCCGGTGATCAGGGTGCCGTGGCGGCTGAACGGGATCGAGTGATACCCGTCGAACACGCCCCAGTTGATGACCTGCAGGCGCGACAGGGAGAACTGGTTGGTCGGGTCAGCCATGGGCGTCCACTTCGTCTTCGAGCCGGTCGGATACGTCTGTGTCGTCGGAGTCATCGACGGTGCCGTTCGCAGCCCGCTTGAGCTGCTCGAACTGCTGCTGCAACTCGGTGATCATCGAAGCCGTCATGATGGCGTTGACCACCGGGCTGATGGTGAAACTGTCCTCGTCCTCCCGGTTGCGCACGAGCATCTCGATGTCTGTGAGCCGCTCGATCGCGTTGTCGATCCGCTTGTCGAACGAAGCGGTGTCGCGGTCGGTGTCGTTGTTCACCCCGGCAAACAGCTCGTGGATCTCGTCGCGGCTGATCAGTACGTTCTCGTCGCGCGCCGCCGCGCGCATGAGCTTGGCCAGGTGCAATGCCAGGATCGAGTCGTAGGTGTTGAGGGTCTCGCGGCGCAGCAGCCGACGCCGCCACTGCGATTCGTAGTCGGCCTGCTCGACGTAGGCGATGTCGTGATCATCCGAGATACACAGCCGCATATCAAGTTCCGACAGCCGCACGGTGAGTTCGGCACGGTACCGGGTCACCCAAGACCACAGCTCCGAGTGGTTGTCCTTGCTGACGTAACGACGCGACAGCAGATGCTGAAGCGCCCAGCAGGCGCGGTCGGGCAGTTCGCTGACATCCCCGTCGAAGCGGGGCGCGCGCCGCTGGTCGGTGGACCGTTCGACGGCGTCGATGCTCGGCAGGGCGTCGAAATCGATGACGCCGTCTTTGACGGGCGACGTCTCCGGGGTGTCGGTCATAGCATGCTCTCGCTGGCAGTAGGGATCGGTTCGTTGAAAACCATTCGGGGGATTTCGATTTCGCGGTCGGCACCCTCCAGAGACCGGAACCGCACCCGGACCGAAGGACCATCGCCCGGTTCTCCCACATGTTGCTTGAGCGCCCAGGACCACAGCACGATGACGTGTCCCAGGTACGCCGCGTCCAGCATGCCGATCGCGTCAGGCAGCGACAACGGCCCGTCCGCCACCGCACCGTTGATCAACTCGGCGAGCTCAGCGGCGTCCACCTGGGACGCCAGCGCCGAGAAGGCCGACAAGTTCACCTCGCCGTGCGAGGGCTCGGCCTGTGACGGCGGGACGGCGTCGCGAATCTTGAACGCCACGGCGCCAATCGAATTGAAGTCCGTTCGGACCAGCGGGACCTCGACGCCGATGCGGCTGTCGGCGAGCGAAACGCTGAGCAGTTCCTGCGCGCTGGCCAGGGCATCGTTGAGCTGACGGGTGACACCGCGGCTGTGTTCCAGCGTGCCGGACGCGACGAAGCGTTTGATCCGGCGGGCGCAGCGCTGGCGGGTGCGGCCCACCTCGGCCGTCTGCGCCGACACCAGGCCGAAGAATCCCGTCATCACCTCACGCAGGCTCGGGTCCAGGTGCGGCAACTCACGGGTCACCGCCTCGATGTCGGCCACCAGCGCGGCCCGCTGCTCGGGGTCCTGGATCATCCGGGTGAAGGCGCTGTAAGACGCACTCTCACGCGAGGCGAACAGCGACTCGTAGTCGTCGAACAACTGACGTTGACGCTCCCGGTAGCCGAGATCGGTATCGGCGGAGGCATCCAGCAGTCGGGTGGTGATGCGGTTCAACATCGCGCCGTACTGCCCGATGTCGGAGACGATCTGCTCCATCTGCAAGGCGATGGCCCGTGCCTCATCTTCGACGTCTACCAGATCGGGCTCCGGCCGCTGGCCCTGCTCGAGAGCATCCAATTCATCACGCAGCTTGGCGATTTCGGCTTCGATGTCAGCGCGGATGCGATCGGGGTCGTTGCTGACCTGGCCGGCCACGCGGCGCAGACCGGCCGCGATCCCGCTGATCGAACCGCCGGTGGCGACGGTGTCCTCGCGGCGCATTCGGCGGGCGAAATCCAGCACGGCCCGAGCCTCGTAGGTGAGGTAGCAGACATTGCGTTCGGTGTCGCCGGACTGCTCGGTGATCCGGTGCAGCCAGCCCTGGCTGGCCCAGTGCTTGATCAGGGCCAGACCCGACT
Organism: Mycolicibacterium peregrinum; assembly: GCF_001665785.1. Taxonomy (GTDB): domain Bacteria; phylum Actinomycetota; class Actinomycetes; order Mycobacteriales; family Mycobacteriaceae; genus Mycobacterium; species Mycobacterium peregrinum_A. The sequence continues at coordinate 271,239 of NZ_LZSO01000031.1, read as the reverse complement.
GGTCCGTTTCGGCGCCGAGGTCGGCGAGGTCGCGTTCCAGCCGGACCACCAGGTCCGTCTCGGTGAGCTTGGCGCCGCGGTCCAGATGGCGTTCCATCAGCGTCAGGTAGGTGGCCAGGTTGTTCGTCACCAGGAGTCGCAACGAGCGCGAATCGGCCACCTCGCGATGGAGCTGGTAGAGCTGGTCCAGCGACGAGCCGCCGGCGCCTTCCTCAGGCATTACCGGGCTCTTCGGTCGCGTTGAACATTCGCACCACTCTAGGCGGCCGACGCAACAGGTTCCGACGCCAGTTCGGTTTGCTGTCGGCTACCAGACCGGCCATAGTGACCGACACCTCAGCCCAGCTGCCCTAGAGTCATCCGGTGACTCCCGCCAAGGTGCCGCCGGCTCGATTGGTCCGCGCGGTCGAACGCGTTCGCCACCACCTGCGTCGTGTGCATCAGCGCGCGGTCCCGCCACCCGCGGCGATGCTGGAGCTGATCCTGGGCGCCTGGGTCGCCCAGGGCGTCACCGCCGCTGCACAGCTCGGGGTTGCCGACGCGCTGGCCGGCGGACCGCTGCGCCCCGAGGAGCTGGCGCGCCGCGTCGAAGCCAATCCCGACACCCTGGACCGGCTGATGCGGGCGCTGGTCGGCGAGGGCGTCTTCCGTCGCACCCGCGACGGACGCTACGCACTGAATCCGCTGGGCGACACGCTGCGCACAGACGCGCCCGTGTCGATCGCCGGGATGGCCAAATTCGTCGGCTCGCCCCAGCATCGGGAGCACTGGAGCCATCTCGCCGATGCGGTCCGCACCGGCGAGGCGGTCATCCCGAGGCTGCGCGGCAAAGGCGCGTTCGACTACATGGGCTCCGAACCTGAACTGGGCGCGATCTTCAACGACGCGATGACCAGCGTCTCCGAGCTGGCGATTGCCCCCGTGGTCGCCGCCTACGACTTCTCCCGGTTCGGAACCATCGCCGATGTCGGCGGCGGGCACGGCCGACTGCTGGCGGCCATCCTGCAGGCCACTCCGCAGAGCCGGGGCGTGCTCTACGACCTGCCGCAAGTGGTCGACGGAGCACCGGCGATGTTGGGCAAGTACGGAACCGCCGACCGAGTCCGCGTCATCCCCGGCTCCTTCTTCGACAGCGTCCCCGCAGGCGCCGACGCCTACGTCATGAAGAACATCATTCATGACTGGCCCGACGCAGAGGCACTGTCGATCCTGCGCAATGTGCGCGCCGCCGCCACACCGGGCACCACTCTGCTGCTGATCGAGGGAGTGATTCCCGACCACGACCGCGAGTTCCTGGGCAAATGGACCGACATGGAGATGCTGATCGGGATCGCCGCGAGGGAACGCACCGAGGACGACTACCGAAAGCTGTACCAGGAGGCCGGGTTCCGGCTCACTCGCGTGGTGGAGACGGCATCACCATTCAGCCTGGTCGAGGGCCTGGCCGCCTAATCCTCGTCGGCGGGCACACGCCTAGCCCGCGGTGACCGACTGCGTTCCCGCGTCCGAGGGCGTGCCCTTCAGACCGCGCCAGAACAGGTTGATCATCAATTCGGCGGCTTCGTTGACGTCGGCATCCCCGGTACTGACCCGGCTGGCGATCGCCTCGCCGGCACCCACCAGCGCCACCGCCATCATCTCGAAGTCGCTGTCGGGCTGAGGATTACGCGTACCGGTGCTGAGCAGCCGGGCCACCAGATCGATGATCCGGTCGCGGCCCTCCCGGACCGTGTGCGCGAATGCCTGAGAGCTGGTGGCCTGGGTATAGAGCACCATCCAGGAGGCCCGGTTGGCATCGATGTAGGTGAGGAACGCCAGCACGGCACTGCGCAGCAGGTCCTTGGGGCTCTGGGTGAAGTCGATCTCCCCGCGCACCACGTCCACGAACCGGGTCAGCTCCCGGTCGAGGCAGGCGCCGAACAGTTCCTCTTTGGAGCCGTAGTAGAGGTACAGCATCGGCTTGGAGATCTCGGCCTCGGCGGCAATCGCGTCCATCGACGTCTCGTGATAGCCGTTGACCGAGAAAATCTGTACCGCGGCGTCGAGCATCTGCTGTTCACGCACAGCCCGCGGCAGCCGCTTGGTTCCACCTGCCATCCGAACAGGATAAGCGTCCCGTTGAGGAACAGGGCAGCAGCTCAGCGAGGTGCTAGCAGTGCACCCCACCCTTGGCGTCAATATTGCGCTGCACCGCCGCATCCACGGCGGCCTGGTTCAGTTGGCCGTCGGCCAACGCCTTCTCCAAGCCGTCGAGCACCGCGGGCACCTCGTCGGTGGTGATCCACAGCGCGTTGTCGGCCCCTGCCTGGAAAGCCTTGAGCACCGCGGCAGCCACTCCGTAGCGCTGGTTGATCGCGGCCATGCTGGACAGGTCGTCGGTGTAGACCAGCCCGTTGAAGCCCGGGCCGCCGTATCCGCCCGAACGCAGCAGCTCATACGCGGCGGGACTGAGGCTGGCCGGATCGGTGCCCGTGAGGCCCGGCACCTCCAGGTGTCCGACCATCACCGCCACCGGGGCCTGGGTGGTCAGGGTGGCGTAGGGCAGCAGATCGTTGGCCTTGAGCTCCTCGAGCGGCGGGGTGGTCACCGAGCCGGTGTGCGAGTCACCCGAACCGTGGCCGTGTCCCGGAAAGTGCTTGAGCACCGGGAGCACCCCGGCCTCCCGCAGCCCGCGGGCATAGGCACCGGCGTACTCGGTGACCTTGGCCGGATCGTCGCCGAAGGACCGGTCACCGATGACAGTGTCGTCCGGATCGGAGGTGACATCGACGACGGGCGCGAAGTCGACGGTGATGCCGAGGCCGCGCATTTTCTGGCCGCGCTCCAGCGCGATTCCGTACACCTCGTCGGCGGATTTGGTCTGGGCCAGCACCCGCGCCGACGGCTGCTCGCCGATCAGCGACGACAGCCGCGAAACCCGGCCGCCCTCCTCGTCCACGGTGACCGCCAACGGCAACGGACCGGCGGCCGAGATATCGCGCAGAGATCCTTCGTTGACCATCGACAGGTCGGTCCAGCTGCCGATCATGATGCCGCCGACGTGCTGGCTGCTCACCACCGAACGCGCGTCATCCGCATCCTTGACCCCGACGGTCAGCAGCTGGGCCAACTTGTCGCGGGGCGACAGGGCGGCCACATCGCACACCGGCGCGGCAGGCATCGGTGCGTGGGTGGACATCGGCTTCGTGTCAGAAGACTGAGACTCCGGCGCCGGCGTACTCGGAGAGCAGGCCAGCAACAGTCCGGACAACGCTGCGAAAGTTGCGACGAGACGCGGTGAAGCCATGGGGCCCGACCTTAGCCGCTGCGCAAGCCGTAATCGATTCTCTGCGTGTCGACCCACGTCCACCTGGCACTGATCGGCGGTGTTGCCGTGCTAGGTTGGCCGGGTGAACCGGTTCGTCATACCCTCCGCGGCCAGCATTGTCGTCGGCCTGCTGTTGGGGGCGGCTGCCGTTTTCGGTGTGACGCTGATGGTGCAGCAGGACACGAAGCCTCCGCTGCAGGCGGGCGACCCGGCGTCATCGGTGCTCAACAGGGTCGAGTACGGCGACCGGTCCTAGCTTGGATGTGCCGCTAACGCGGCGGGCGCTCGATGCGCCACTGTCGCGGCGCTGGTTGTGGGTGGTCGCCGCGGCGACACTGCTCCTGACTTTCGCCCAGTCGCCGGGAGAGATTTCACCTGACACGAAGCTGGACCTCACCGCCAATCCCCTGAGGTTCCTGGCTCGCGCCTTCAATCTGTGGAACAGCGACCTACCGTTCGGGCAGGCGCAGAACCAGGCCTACGGCTACCTCTTCCCCCATGGCGCGTTCTTCCTGGCCGGCGATCTGCTGGGGATTCCCGGCTGGGTCACGCAACGACTGTGGTGGGCCCTGCTGCTGACCGTGGGTTTCTGGGGCATGCTGCGCCTGGCCGAACTTCTGGGCATCGGCAGCACCAGTTCGCGTGTCCTCGGCGCGCTCGCCTTCACGCTGTCACCGCGCGTACTGACCACCCTCGGCGCGATCTCGTCGGAGACGCTGCCGATGATGCTGGCGCCGTGGGTGCTGGTGCCGATGATCCTGGCGTTCCGCGCGGACCGGAGCCTGCGCCTGATGGCCGCCCGGTCCGCAGGCGCCGTGGCACTGATGGGCGCGGTGAACGCCGTCGCCACCCTGACCGGCTGCCTGGCCGCGATCATCTGGTGGGCCTGTCACCGCCCGAACCTGCTGTGGTGGCGGTTCACCGCGTGGTGGTTCGGTTGCACGGCACTGGCCGTCGCCTGGTGGGTCGTGGCGCTGGTGATGCTCGGCCGGATCAGCCCGCCGTTCCTGGACTTCATCGAATCCTCGGGTGTCACCACGCAGTGGATGTCGCTGACCGAAATGCTCCGCGGTACCCATACCTGGACCCCGTTCGTGGCGTCCACCGCCACTGCGGCGGCGTCACTGGTGACGAGCACGGTCGCGGTGCTGGCCACCACATTGGTGGCAGCTGCCGGCCTGGCCGGGTTGGCGCTGCGCTCGATGCCCGCGCGGGGCCGGCTGATCACCATGCTGTTGGTCGGCGTGGTCCTGCTGGGGCTGGGCTATTCCGGGGGGCTGGGCTCCCCGGTGGCAACGGCTGTTCAGGATTTCCTGGACGGCACGGGCACGCCACTGCGCAACCTGGCCAAACTGGATCCGGTGCTGCGGCTACCGCTGGCGCTGGGGCTGGCTCATCTGTTGGGCCGGATTCCACTCCCGGGTAGCGCGGCCCTGCCGGTGTGGGTGCGGGCATTCGCCCGGCCCGAACGCGACAAGCGCATCGCGGTGGCGATCGTGGTGCTCGCCGCATTGGCAGCCGGAACCTCGCTCGCCTGGACGGGCCGGATCGCGCCCGCCGGCACCTTCACCGCGATCCCGCAGTACTGGCACGACACCGCGGACTGGCTCGACGAACACAACACCGACCGGGGCCGGGTCCTGGTCGCGCCCGGCGCCCCGTTCGCCACCCAAACCTGGGGCAACAGCCACGACGAGCCGTTGCAGGTGCTCGGATCGAGCCCATGGGGGGTGCGGGATTCGATCCCGCTGACCCCGCCGGAGACGATCCGCGCACTGGATTCGGTGCAGCGGTTGTTCGCCGCCGGCCGACCTTCTGCGGGACTCGCCGATACCCTTGCCCGGCAAGGTATTTCGTATGTCGTCCTGCGTAACGATCTGGACCCTGACGTGTCCCGGTCGGCCCGGCCGGTGCTGGTGCACCGGTCGATCGAAGGGTCCCCTGGACTGTCCAAGGTGGCCGAGTTCGGCGACTCGTCGGGCCCCGGGACGCTGGAGGGCTTCGTCGCCGACAGCGGACTGCGGCCGCGGTACCCCGCCGTCGAGATCTACCGGGTGGACACCGGCGGAACCAACCCGGCCGCGCCCTATCTGGTCGACACCGACGCGCTGACCCGGGTGGCCGGTGCACCCGAGGCGCTGCTGCGTCTCGACGAACGCCGCCGCCTGGCCGGCCGCCCCCCACTGGGGCCGATGCTGCTGACCGCCGACGCCGAACGGGCTGGCCTGCCAGTACAACCCGACGGATCGGCCGGGGTGATCGTCACCGACACCCCGACTGCGCGCGAGATCGACTACGGCCGGGTCGACGACCACGCCTCGGCGATCCGCACCCCCGACGACGCCCGTCACACCCACAACCGGGTCCCGGACTACCCGGCCGCCGGGGCCACACCGGTCTACGGCAAGTGGAACGGCGGACGGGTGTCGGTGTCCAGTTCGGCCGCGGACTCCACCGCACTGCCCAACGTCGCACCGGCCACCGGGCCCGCTGCCGCCGTCGACAGCGACGGGTCGACATCGTGGGTGTCCAACGCCCTTCAGGCCGCGGTCGGCCAGTGGTTGCAGGTCGATTTCGACCACCCGGTCACCAACGCCACGTTGACCATCACACCCAGCGCGACGGCGGTCGGCGCCCAGGTGCGCCGCATCGAAGTGGCCACCGCGACCGGCACCAGCAGCCTGCGCTTCGACACCGCCGGTCAGCAGTTGACCATCCCGCTGCCGGTCGGTGAGACGCCGTGGGTCCGGGTCACCGCGGTCGCCACCAACGACGGTTCGCCCGGCGTGCAGTTCGGCATCACCGATATGTCCGTCACCCAGTACGACGCCTCAGGATTCGCGCACCCCATCAACCTGCGGCACACCGTGGAAGTTCCCGGACCTCCAGCGAATTCGGCTGTCGCACAATGGGACCTGGGCACAGAACTCCTGGGCCGGACCGGCTGCGCGGACAGTCCGGCCGGGGTCCGGTGCGCAGCTGCACTGGCGCTGGCCTCCGAGGAGCCGGTGAACCTCAGCCGCACGCTCACGGTGCCCGCCCCCACCGAAGTCGAGCCGACGGTGTGGATCCGGTCCCGCCAGGGACCCAAACTCGCCGATCTGGTCGCCCAACCCGGAACCACCCGCGCCTCCGGTGACGCCGATCCGATCGACGTGCTCGGTTCGGCCTATGCCGCCACCGACGGCGACCCGCGGACATCATGGACCGCGCCGCAGCGCGTTGTTCAGTTCAAGGCGCCACCCACGCTGACGCTGAAACTGCCTGCGCCCGCTGAGGTCGGCGCGCTGCGGATCGATCCCGGCGCCAGCCAACCGCCGGCGCACCCGACGCTGGTCTCGATCGACCTTGGCGACGGTCCGCAGGTACACAAGCTCCCCGGGAACGGTGAGGCTCAGACCGCACAGCTCAAACCGCGGGTGACCGACACCATCACCGTGTCGCTGCTGGCCTGGAACGACATCATCGACCGCACCTCGCTGGGCTTCGACCAGCTCAAGCCGCCCGGGCTGGCCGAACTGACCGTCCTCGACGTCCACGGCAAACCCGTCGCCCCCGCCGACTCCGCCGCCAATCGCAAACGGACAGTGTCACTTCCGTGCGGTCAGGGTCCGATCATCGGCGTGGCCGGCCAGTTCATCCAGACGTCGGTGCGCACCACCGTGGGGGCGCTGCTCGACGGCGATCCGATCGCGGCCCAACCCTGCCGGACCGGCCCGGTCACCCTGCCCGCCGGCCAACAGGAACTCCTGGTCAGCCCGGGCGCAGCGTTCGTCGTCGACGGGGTCGTCCTCAATACCCCGGAGGCCGCCCAACTACGCGTGGCCACAACAACTCCCGTCGATGCACCGGTGTGGTCACCGGACCGCAGGCAGGTCGAGGTGCCGGCTTCAGAGAAAGCACGGGCCCTGGTGGTGCCCGAAAGCGTGAACCCGGGATGGATCGCGCGGGCCGCCGATGGCACCGCACTGAAGCCGGTGAAGATCAACGGTTGGCAGCAGGGCTGGGTGATCCCGGCCGGCGAGGGTGGACCCGTCACGTTGTCCTTCCCCTCGAACGGGCCGTATCGCATCGGGTTGATCGGTGGACTCGCGCTGCTGCCGGTGCTGGCCCTGCTGGCACTGTGGCCGGCGCGGCGCCGCGATCCGGATCTCGATCCCGTGCGGCCGTGGCAGCCGGCGCGCCCATTGGCGTCGGCCGCGGTGCTCGCGGTCGGTACGGCGCTGTCCGGGCTGCCGGGACTACTGGTCGCCGCCGCCACGCTGGGGGTGCGCTACCTGCTGCGTAATCGCGACGCCTGGCAGGAGAGGCTGACCGTGGGCGTGGCGGCGGGCGGGCTGACGCTGGCCGGTGCGGCGCTGAGCCAGTACCCCTGGCGGTCGGTCGACGGGTATGTCGGACACTCGCCGTGGGTGCAACTGGCGGCGCTGCTGTCGGTCATCTCCGTTGCGGCATCCACGATCACCTTTGCCCGATCGCCCGAGCCGATCGGCACACCAAAGGCACCCGAGCCCACCAATCCGGAGTGAACGGGCACTTCGCCGACGGATTCAGTGGAGCTGTTGACAACGCGGGTATCCAGTACTTACGGTACCGGCACGCGTGACACAAGCCCGGAACGTCCTTTGCTGCATGGGGGACCTCAGGTTGCGGACCAGGATTGTGCAGGGCTGAGCGTATTAACTACGCAGTCAGTTGCAGCCGAGCCGCGAGGCTTAGCTGTGTTCGCGCGGCTGCGCACTATGCAGTGCGCACGGCTGCGGTGTCGGCGACGGAGGGGTTCGCCGACACCGCACTGTCGGGACCTGTCGGGTCAAGCGGTGGCCGCCAGCGCCCGCGCGTCCTCGTCGGCGAACGTGTCCTCCAACGTCAGTGGTGAGTAGTCGAGGTCGATCTCCTCGAGCGGTCGGCCCCGGGCACTGCTGATGGTGCCGAACCGGCGCATCCCCTTGTCGGCCGAGTACTGCATGAATTCGTCCTGCACCAAGCCGAACGGAATATCCGGTGCGTAGAGGGCGAAGCCTTCCTCGGTGAGCCGCAGCGCGAGCGGGATGAGTTCGTTCATCCGCTCCTCGAACACCGCCCAGTTGGCGTCATCGGCGGCGACGTGACGGCGACAGGTGAACGTGCCCCACGCCATGTGCCGACGCTCGTCGTCCCCGATGCGCCGGACCAGCTCCTGCATCCCGGGCAGAATCCCGCGATCTACGCAAATCTTGTGCCACGCATAGTATCCCGTGAGAGCCAGCATTCCTTCGACGATGTGGTTGTAGGTCACCGACGCCCGCACCTGGGCAGCCGGCGACGGGTCGGTGTACAACGCATCCAGCGACTGCGGCAGCTCGTCGTAGAACATCTGCCGGTAGGCCGGAAGGTCATCGAAGTAGTTGTGCAGATCGTCGCCGATACCCACGGCGTCCAGCCACATGCGGAACACCTGGGTGTGTTTGGCCTCCTCGAAGGCGAACTGGGTCAGGTACATCTCGTCGCCCAGACGGCCCTCGGCCCGCATCGCCGACATGAAGGGCTGGATGTCCTTGGTGACGGCCTCCTCCCCGGCGATGAACTCGGCGCACAGGCGGGTGGCGTACTCCCGTTCCCGATCGGTCAGCGCCTCCCAATCCGCCCGGTCGCGGGAGAAATCGATATCGGCAGGATCCCAGAATTTCGCATTACCACCGGCAAAGAGCTTCAGCGGCAAGCTGTTCCAATTGAGGCCACCTTTGGTCAGCGAACCGAACTGTGTGTGTGACATGAGACCTCCTCAGGTCTGGCGGGCTGGTTGATCGGATGCCGAGAAATTGGGTGCCGCGAATGCGGCCGACAACACCCCGACGAGACGGCGTACGGCCAGGGCGGGTTGCTCAGGGCTGGGTTCGTCGAGGCCCAGGATCGGATCCATCCCACGCACGTACGGCGCGAGCGCCAGGTGAGGGAAGATCATCAGCATCAGCGACAGCAACGCATCGACGTCGCAGTCGGGCCTCAGGTCGCCGCGGGATTGCGCATCGCGCACCAGGGGGCGCAGCACGTCGAGGTAATGACGGTGGACCACGGCGCGCACGCTGACCCGCGCGTCGGCGTCGACCTCGAAACTGGCGGCGGCGTGCAGCGCCCGTTCCCTGGGGTGATCGGCGAAGTAGGCCACCCAGTCGTCGAGCAGGTCGGGCAGGAATTCGAAGAGCGGGCGGGTCGGGTCGAGCTCGCGAATCCGGCCTTCCATGTAGGACCGCACCCGCTGGCTGCCGACATCGGCGATGAAGGCGTACAGGTCGCGCTTGTCCGCAAAGTATTGGAACAGACTGCCTTTCGCGACACCGGCCTTGCGGGCGATGACGTTGAGGCTGCCGCGGGAGTATCCGTGCGCCCCGAATTCCGCCTCGGCGGCCGCGATCACCGCGGCCCGACGAGCGGGATCGACACGTGCCCAGGTGACCGTTGGCATCAGCGCCTCCAGAGTGGATGACCACTGGTCATATTACTGTGATGGCGCTCACAGTCAAGAAGTGCGTACCGCGATCAGATGATGCGAAACCGGCTCGCCCTCGACCCACCGTTCCACTGATTGCTCGATGAGCAGGTCGTTACCGGTGAGGCGAGTGCGGTGCTGCCGCACATGCTCGTCCCAGGACCGCACCACGAACGCCTCGACGAAGACGGCGTCACGCTCGACACTGCGGAACAGCTGCCATTGCGTGGCCCCCGTGCGCTGCCGGGACCGGCCGAGCACGCCCATCGCAGCGAAGAACTCGGCCTCATGTTCGGGTTCCACCCGATAGGAGGTCAGTACCAGGACGGGACCGTCCGGCGGAGCCGGCTCGAACACCAGCGCCGGCTCGGGCCAATGCGCCGACGGAGTCAGGTCCAGGTCGCCGGTGCGCGCGTGCAGCGGCCACCACCAGGCCGATACCCCGCAGAACACCAGAAGCCCGGCACTGATCAGCAGGGCCGTCACGGTGCTCGTCGCACCGGCCACCAGGCCCCACACCAGCGAACCGATCGCCTGACCGCCCATGAACGTCAGCTGATACACCGACAGCCCGCGGGCGCGCACCCACGCGGGCAAGCTCAACTGCATCGAGGCGTTGAGAGTGGACAGTGCCAACAGCCAGGACGTGCCACCGATCACGAGGGCCGCCAGGACGATGCCGAAGTTGTGGACCACCGCCAGAACCGCAGTGGCTCCGGCGAATCCGACGGCAGCGACAATCAGCAGCGTGTTCAGGCCGAACGCGTACTGCAGCCGGCCCAGGACGAACGCGCCGAGCACCGCTCCGACTCCGAGCGCGCCCAGCAGCAGGCCGTAGCCGGACGAGGACAGCCCGAGCTGCCTGTCGGCGATCACCGCGAGCAGGCCCCACAATGCGCTGCCGGGCGCGATGAACAACACCGCCCGCAGCAGAATCCGCCGGATGATCGGTGAGCTCCGGATGAACCGGCCACCGGCGCTGAGTGCGGCCAACGGGCGCTCGGCGGGCAGCAGGTGTTCGGCGACGGGGCTGCGCCAGAGCAGCAGCACCACGACGATGCCGACGAACGAGACCGCGTTGAGCGCGAACACCAGGGTTGGGCCTGACAGCGAGACCAACGCGCCTGCGATCGCCGGTCCGATCGCCCTCGCCCCGTTCATGCTCATACTGCCGAGCGCGGCAGCGGCCGGAATCTGTTCACGTGGAACAAGATCAGGTTGAATCGCCTGCCATGCCGGTGCGGTCAGCGCCTGCCCGCAACCGATCAGGAACAGCAGGATCAGCAGCACCGACGGCGTCGCGAGACCGGCACCGGTCAGCGTCGCCAGCGCCGCCACTCCCGCCGCCATCGCGCCCTGGGTGGCCAGCAGCAACCTGCGCCGGTCGACCAGGTCGGCGAGCACGCCCGACGGCAGGGCCAACAGCATCACCGGCAGCGTGGTGGCGGTCTGCACCAACGGCACCAGTACCGGGGCACGCGGATCTCCGACCAGCATCCACTGGGCACCCACCGTCTGCATCCAGGTGCCGAGGTTGGAGACGAATTGTGCGATCCACAGCGCCCGGTAAACCGGCGATGCCAACGGCGCCCACGTCGAACCTGCGGTGACGGCCATCTGCATGATCGTGCCAGTGCTACTGGGGCATAGTTGGGACATGGCTGAAGTCCGCAACATTCCCGAAGCACGCCATTACGAGATCACTGTCGACGGCGAACACGCCGGCCTCGAGGCCTATGTCGACTCCGGCGACCAGCGCATCTTCTACCACACCGAGATCGACGACAAGTTCGGCGGCCGCGGCCTGGCGGGTGAACTCGTCCAGGCCGCGTTGACCGATGCCCGCGCCGCCGGCAAACGCATCGTCGCGGTCTGCCCGTACGTCAAGAAATACGTGCAGAACCACCACGACTTCGACGACATCCTCGACCCGATCACCCCCGAGGTCATGGCTGCCGTCGAGGCCAACGCCGGCTGAGCTAGACCTTGGTGGCCGTCACCAGCCAGGCCGGCATCTCAGTGCGGCCTTCAGGCAGCGCTGCGTGTAGCTGAGCCGGCCGGATCTCGTCGACCTGCCAGTGGCGTGAGACCACCTCGCGCAATTGATCTTCGGTGAACTGCGTGGGGCCCGGGCCTTCCAGGTCACCGAACGCGCCGGTGCCGAAGGCCAGGATGTAGAACCGCGCACCGGGTGCGGCCGCGCGATACACCGACTGGAGATAGCCGTCGCGGAGTTCGGCGGGCAGCGCATGCAGCAGCCCACTGTCGAAGATCGTCGAGAACCGGCCGTCGTATCCGGTGAACGAGGAGATGTCGGCCTGCGCGAAGGTCGCAGTGTCCAACCCGCGCTCACGGGCGGTCTCGGTTGCCGCCGCGACGGCGGTGGGGCTCAGATCCAGGCCGACGACGTTGTGGCCGCGCGCAGCCAGCGCCAGCGCGAGTTCGGCGTGACCGCAGCCTGCGTCGAGGACCTCACCTCGGACCGCGCCGTCGGTGTCGATGATCGCCGCGTACTCCGGTTGCGGTGCACCGATGCTCCAGGCCGGGGTCTGATCCTGCCGATAGGCGTCGTCCCAGTCGATCACGTGTGTCATGTCATGCGTCCCTTCTTTAGTTAAAATTTGTACTATATTGACTGTAGGTCGAGTTTTCATGAACGGCAAGGCGATGCCTCACACTGTTGAGATCTGAACTAATTGAATGATCGGAGGAACATGACGCGAATGCTCTCCACCGCCGAGGCGCGGACCTGGCGGCCCTACATCGAATCCAGCCTGCGACTTGAGACGCTGCTCGACGAGCGCCTCCGGGGGGCCACCGGCCTCAGCTTGATGGACTATCACCTGTTGATGCTGCTGTCCGCCGCCCCTGACCACCGCCTACGGATGAGCGAACTCGCCGAGAAGATGGTGTTCTCCAAGAGCAGGATCACCTACCAGATCAACTCGATGACCAAACGCGGCCTGGTGCTGCGCGAACCGGTTCCAGAGGACCGTCGCGGCTACCGCGCGGTGCTGACCGCCTCGGGTGCCGAAGTGCTGCGTGACGCCATGCCGCTGCACGCCGAATCGGTGCGCGAACTGTTCTTCGACCACATCCGACCCGACGAACTCGACTGCATCGAACGGGTATTCACCCGGCTCCACGACACCCTGCAGCACACCGAGCTGCAACCCGATGAAGAAGGACAGACATCATGAGCTTCACCGCCGCCGAACTGGCCTACCTGCGCGAGCAACCGATCGGACGTCTGTGCACCGTCGGCCGTAACGGCGATCCGCAGATCCGCCCGGTCGGTGTCCACGTGAGTCCCGATCAGGAGGGCATCGACATCGTCGGCCACGCGTTGGCGTCGACGCAGAAGTGGCGCAATGTGATTGGCAACGCACAGGTCGCCTTCATTGTCGATACCGTGCTCTCGGTGCGCCCACCGGACGCTCGCGGCATCGAAATCCGCGGTACGGCAACGGCATTGCCCGGCGCGGGCACCACCGAAGGCGGGCTGTCCGGCGACATCATCCGGATCGCGCCGCGCCGCATCATCAGCTGGGGGCTCGACGGGAAAGGTACTACTGCCCGCGACTGGGCCGAATCACCACACGCAGCGGACTGACGCACCTAGCATCGGGCCCGTGCCGACTGTCAACACCGCCCACGGAGCCATCGATACCGCCGACCTCGGCGTCACGCTCATGCACGAGCACGTCTTCATCATGAGCAGCGAGCTGACCCAGAACTATCCGGAGTCCTGGGGCGACGATGCCAGCCGGGAAGCCGATGCGATCGCGCGGCTCACCGAACTCAAGTCCAACGGCGTCGACACCATCGTCGACCTCACCGTGATCGGTCTGGGCCGTTACATCCCGCGTATCGCCCGGATCGCCGAGGCCACCGACCTCAACATCGTCGTCGCCACCGGCTTCTACACCTACAACGACCTGCCGTTGACCTTCCACTTCAGCGGACCCGCGGTGGGCCTGCCCGAACCGATGACCGAGATGTTCGTCCGCGACATCGAACACGGCATCGCCGATACCGGGATCAAGGCGGCGATCCTCAAGTGCGCCACCGACGAACCCGGTGTCACCCCCGGGGTCGAACGGGTCCTACGGGCCGTCGCCCAGGCCCACCGGCAGACCGGGGTGCCGGTCTCCACCCATACCCACGCCGCCAGCAGGCGAGGCCTGGAACAACAGCGCATCTTCGCCGAGGAAGGCGTCGACCTGTCCCGCGTGGTGATCGGCCACTGCGGCGACACCACCGACATCGGCTACCTCGAAGAGTTGATCGGCAACGGGTCCTACATCGGCATGGACCGGTTCGGGGTGGACGTCTTCCTGCCGTTCGAGGACCGGGTGGCCACCGTTGCCACCATGTGCGAGCGCGGCCACACCGAGAGGATGGTGCTCTCGCACGACACCTGGTGCTACTTCGACGCACTGCCCGACGAACTGACCACCCAGGCCCTGCCCAACAGTCATTACCTGCACATCCACCACGACGTACTGCCAGCTCTGCGACAGCGCGGGGTCACCGAGGAGCAGATCACCACGATGCTCGTCGACAATCCGCGACGGATCTTCGAGCGAAAGGGCGGGTACTGAGATGACCGACGCCATCCCGCCGATCCCCGCCCAGGTCAGCCAACTGGCCGCTGCCGTCCCGGACCGGCCCGCCGTGACCTGCCAGGGCACCACCCTCACCCGGGCTGAACTGGACCGGTCCACCAATCGACTGGCCCGTGCCTACGCCGAACTCGGTGTGCGACAGGGTGATTACGTGACGATCAGCCTGCCGAACTCGATCGAGTGGGTGCAGGCCGTCCTGGCCACCTGGAAACTCGGCGCGGTGCCGCAACCCCTGTCGCCCCGGTTGCCGGACGCTGAGTTCGCCGGGATCCTGGCGCTCCGCCCCCGAGCGCTGGTGGTCGGCCGCGACGCCGGTGAAACACCCTGGTTGCCAGCGGGTTTCACGCCGGATGTCGAGCTGTCCGAGGCACCGCTTCCCGAGGCGGTTGCGCCGACGTGGAAGTCGATGGCCTCGGGCGGCAGTACCGGGCGCCCGAAGCTGATCGAGGCCGGCGGCGACAGTCGGGTGCCCGTCTTGATCGGTGTGCCCCTGGGAGCCCAACCCGACGACGTAACGCTGATGTCGGTGCCGATGAGCCACAACACCGGCTTCACCACATTCGCCATCGCGCTGTTGCAGGGCCACCACCTGGTGCTGATGCCGCGCTTCGACCCGGCCGAGTTCCTGGCGCTGGTCACCGAACACCGCGTGACGTTCCTGACCACGGTGCCCACCATCATGCAACGGCTGCTGCCGGTGTACCGCGCCGACCCGAAAGCCTATGACCTGTCCAGCATTCGGCGGTTCTGGCACGTCGGCGCACCCTGCCCGCCTGCGGTCAAGCAGGCCTGGATCGACCTGCTCGGCCCCGAGGCCCTGTGGGAACTGTACGGCGGCACCGAACTGCAGGCCCTGACCTTCATCTCCGGCGAGCAGTGGCTGCGGCATCCGGGATCGGTCGGCGTGGTGGTGGCCGGTGAGATGAAGGTGCTCGACGACGACGGCGACGAGTGCCCGCCCGGGGTGACCGGTGAGATCTATATGCGGCCCGGACCGGGCAGTGCACCCACCTACCGCTACGTCGGCAGCACCGCCAAGAGCCGCGACGGCTGGGACTCACTCGGAGACCTGGGGTACTACGTCGACGATGGCGGGGAACGGTTCTTCTACCTCAACGACCGGCGGGTGGACATGTTCACCGTCGGCGGCAAGAACGTCTACCCGGCCGAGATCGAAGCCGCGCTGGCAGCCCACCCCGACGTGCTGTCCTGCCTCGTCGTCGGCGTACCGCACGAAGATCTCGGGCAGGTGCCGCACGCCCTGGTGCAGCTCTGCGACGGATCAGACCTGGACTCCGCGGCGGTGCAGGCCTTCCTGCGCGAGCACCTGTCGGGCTACAAAGTGCCGGACAGTGTGGAGTTCGTCGACACCGCGTTGCGCGACGACGCCGGCAAGGCCCGCCGTACCGCGGTGCGCGACGAGGTCATCGCGCGACTGGAGCAAAGCCGGACGCCCACGTCAGGACGGCGACCCTAGATTCGACCCACGGCCGGCCACCGCCATCAGTGCAGAGCGCGCCGCCGTCACCTTGGGATGTTCGGCCATGCCCAACGCACAAATCGTCACGATGCGGCGGCAGTCCCCTGAGGACAAGCCGTAGCGCAGGACGTTGGGAGAACGGTTGAGCCACATCAGATCCGGCAGAAAGGCGACGGCGTGGCCGTCTGAGACAAGCTGCGCATGGGCAAACATGTCGCCGCAGTCGTAGACGATGTCGGGCTCGAATCCGGCCTCACGACAGGCAGCCATGGTCCAGGCCCGGGCGGGGCTGCCGGGCAGTTCCATCACCCACGGGGAGTCCGCATAGGCGCTCAATGTGCCCCCACGGTCGAGCGCGTTCCCCTTCGCGGGTACGACCAGCCGAATCGGGTCCGCGATCAGGAGCTCTTCATGGAGTTCACGCGATTGCGGCAACGGGTGTCCCGGGTAGACCTCGTGGATCGCCAGGTCGAAGTCCCTCGGAATCTGAGCGTGCAGCGCCGCGCTGGGCTCCGCCTGCGTGACCTCTACCCGGAGTCCGGGATATCTGTCGTGCAGCCAGGCCAGGACGGGTGGCACCAGAGACAACATCGCCGTCTGGAATGCCGCTATCCGCAGCGTGCCGACGGTTTCCCCCAGCGAACCGGTGATCTGCGCGTCGGCCTCCTGCAGCTGTCGCAACACGGATGCGGTGTGCTCCACCAAGATTCGGCCCTGTGGGGTCAGTCGGACGCGCCGACCGACGTGCTCCAGCAATGCGGTGCCGACCTCACTCTCCAGGATCGACAGCTGCTGAGAAATGGTCGACGGGCTGTAGGACAAG
Organism: Mycolicibacterium peregrinum; assembly: GCF_001665785.1. Taxonomy (GTDB): domain Bacteria; phylum Actinomycetota; class Actinomycetes; order Mycobacteriales; family Mycobacteriaceae; genus Mycobacterium; species Mycobacterium peregrinum_A. Next base: position 254,532 of record NZ_LZSO01000031.1, on the reverse strand, counting down.
GCAGCGGCGACGGCAGTCAAGGTGCCGCGCTGCTCTAGCTCATAAAGCAGCCGAAGCCGGTGGAGATCGAACTTCATCGCGACATATTAGTTCGCTTTTTCCGAACATTAACTGTCGGAAACGTTCACTATACGTGCACGAACCAGGGCCGTAGCCTCATTGCAGACGTCCGTCCCACCCCCTGGGAATCTGAACGCAACCTGAATGCCCTGTGCGCGTTGCGTTTTCGGCGGTCGTTATCCAAAGACAAAATGGCAAGAAAGGCTGGAACTGGCGGCATGGCCCGATCCCACGCACCCGCACACGTCACCATTGTCGGCGCCGGGATGGTCGGCTTGGCGACCGCGTGGCACCTGCAGAACCATGGTGTGCACGTCACGATCCTCGACAAGAAGGGCGTAGCCGCGGACTCTTCGTGGGGCAACGCCGGATGGCTGGCCCCGGCATTGACGCTGCCTTTGCCGGAGCCGGCCGTGTTGTCCTACGGCGTCCGCGCAATGCTCAGTCCCTCCTCCCCCGTCTATGTGCCGCTGTCCGCCGACCCGCACCTGCTGCGCTTTCTCGCCGGCTTTGCCAGGCACTGCACGCCGCGCGCGTGGCGAAAGGCGATGGGTGTCTTCAACGACGTCAACAAGCTCGCGCTCGGCGCGTTCGACGAGCTGGCCCAGGGCGGCGTGCTGGAGAGCACCCGCTTGGCCGACCCATTCCTCGCGGCATTCGTGTCCGAGCAGGACCGTGAGACGCTGGTCGCCGAGTTCCGGCACGTCGCGAAGAGCGGCGGCGAAGTGGACTTCGATCTGCTGAGAGGCGATGAGATCCGCAGCCTCGAACCCGCGCTCGGCGATGCGGTGCGCGCCGGAATTCTGCTCCGGAACCAGCGCTTCATCAATCCGCCCAAGTACGTCGCATCGCTGGCCGATGCCGTTCGCGAGCGGGGTGGCGATATCGTCACAACGTTCGAGGTGGCCGACGTGGTCGACCGTGGCAACGCGGGTGTCGACGTGGTCTCGACATCCGGGGAACACAAGACCTCCGACCATGTCGTCGTGGCCAACGGTGCCCGGCTGACCAGACTGGCCAAGAAGTTCGGTGTGAAGACGGTCGTCCAGGCTGGCCGCGGCTACAGCTTCACCGTCCGACCCACCCACGTCCCGAAGAACCCGGTCTATTTCCCCGTCCAGCGTGTGGCATGCACGCCGCTGGACGGCGGACGATTCAGGGTCGCCGGGATGATGGAGTTCCGCAGTCCCGACGCCCCGCTGGATCCGCGCCGGATCGCTGCGATCGTTGATGCCGCGCGTCCGGTGCTCACCGGGATTGATTGGAACCAGCGCGAAGACGAGTGGGTGGGCTCGCGGCCGTGCACGCCCGACGGTCTGCCGCTGATCGGCGCCACCAAGTCGGCACGGGTCAGTGTCGCCGGCGGCCACGGCATGTGGGGCATCGCGCTGGGGCCGCTCACCGGCAGGATGCTGGCAGCGAGCATCACCACCGGGTCAGTGTCGCCGGCGATGCGCCCGTTCAACCCGCTGCGCTGACGGCCTCAGACCTGCGAAGACAGCGGGACGAACCCAGCCATCACCAGGATGGGGCATTGAAAGCCAAGGGAGTTAAAAGCCGAGGCAGTTAAGAGGAGGCCGCGCGCGGCAAGGTCATCGCGCGGCTGGCGCAGGCTCGGGATCGTCGGTGATGGAGCTGTCCAGTGGCGGCACCGGGCTCTGGTTCCGGTACTCCCACCGCCGCAGGGCCTCCCGGCACGGTGACTCCACCAGCGCATAGCTGACCGCGGCCAGCGCGAAGCCGAACACCAGCGTCAGGACCAGCACCACCAGCATCTGGCCGTTGAACAGGAACTCCCCGATCATCGGGAACACCATGGCCAGCGCCGCCAGGTGCCAGACGAACAGCCCGTAGGACCAGCGGCCCAGCGTGACCATCACCTTGTTGCCCAGAATCGGATGCCCGGTGTCGGGGTGGTCGAGGACCAGCGGGGCCAGCAGTGCGCCCGCGACGATCGCACCCATCGCGGTCTTCAACGTCACCTGACCGACCGAGCCCGGGCGTAGCCCTTCCAGTCCGGCCAGCGGCGAGGCCGCGATCGCGAACGCCACCGCGGCGATGACACCCATCAGCACCCGACGCCGGGCCAACCGGTGCACCCAACCGAATGGGCTCACCGTGAGTTCAGCCAGCACCATGCCCGCGGCGAACCAGGAGAAGAACGCCGGCGGCCAGTTCCACGGGTTGAGTCCCGTGGTGCCCGAGAACGGGATGCGCACCCACAACAGGCTCAGCGCCGCCAGGGCGACGATCACGCCGACGCGGGCCCGCACCGGCAGCCGCCGCGCGAGCAGCGCCAGCACCGGCAGCGCCAGATAGAAACTGACCTCCACCGACAGGCTCCACATCTGGGTGAGCCCCGCGGTCAGCGTCAGCGGTACATAGATCTGGGTCAGGGTCAGGTTGGCCAGCCACACCGTCAGATCGGCCTTGGCCTCCGGGAGCAGCAGGATGATCACCACGACGGCCACCACATAGCCGGGCATGATGCGGACGATGCGCGAGCGCAGGTAGTGACCGGTACGCGGGCGGGGACGCATGCCGCGGGCAGCGGCGGCATGGCCGCGCCACAGCAGGAACCCCGACAGTGCGAAGAACACCGCGACTGCCAGGTCGAACCGGCCGAAGAACCGGCCGCTCACCCCGGTGGTGTGCCCGGTCTGGAAGGCGACGTGCGTGAGCACCACTCCCATGGCCGCGCAGGCACGCATGCCTTCGACTGCCGGCAGGAAGCTACGTGTCCCGCCGACCTGAGATTCCGATCCGGTTTCCGGGTCCGGTGCTCCGGTGGCCACGGCGACCAGTGTGCCGCTCGATGGCAACCCCGCCAAACTGCGGGTTAACGCGTCCGTGGGATGTCGCCGGAGTAAGTAATGGCCTTAGATAGTGCTGTTAGGGTCGAACGGGTTTGCCTCACGGCGAGTTGGCCCACACTGAAGGAGGCACGGTTTGAACCGCGCAGTGGCGCTGCGTATCGCGGCATGCGGACTGATGGGGCTGGGTGCAGCTCTGCTGATTGCCGCACTGTTGCTGACCACCTATACCAAGGGCAAGATCGCCAAGATCCCGCTCAATCTGGACACCACCCTGGTCAGCGATGGGACCGCGACCGCTTTCGATCCGGAATCGCTGGTGGCCCCGAAGTTCTCGGTGGACCGCAACGTGCCCGTCGCACTTCAGCAACAGCTCAGTGTGGAATCACCGTCGAACGCCGAGGTGGTGACGCTGCAAGTGGGCAGCACGCTGCGGCGCACTGACCAACAGAAGGACTCCGGTCTGCTGTTGGCCCTGGTGGACACCGTCACGATGAACCGCAGCACCGCCATGGCGGTGTCCAGCGACAACAACCCGGGCGGGGCGCTGCAGAAGCCCCGGGCCATCGAGGACGAGAAGCCGCCGACCAACGTCGCGCTGCCGCACGAGGGTCTGACCTACCGGTTCCCGTTCGACACCGAGAAGAAGACCTACCCCTTCTTCGACGCGATCGCGCAGAAGGCGTTTGACGCGAACTACGACGGTGAAGAAGACGTCAACGGGCTGACCACCTACCGGTTCATCCAGAACGTGGGCTACGACTCCAACGGCAAGCTGGCCGATCCGGTCAAGTACTCCTCGCTCTACGAGGACGACGCCGACAGTTCGGTCACCGCAAGCCCCGAGATGTGGGGTGTGCCTGGCGAACCCGACGAGCGGATCACGATGGACCGCTTCTACGCCGCGCAGCGCACCTTCTGGGTCGACCCGGTGTCGGGCACCATCGTCAAAGCGCAGGACCACGGCTACCAGTACTACGCGCGGGACAAGCTCAAGCCCGAGGTGACCTACGTCGATTACAAGGTCACCTACAACGAGGAGACCGTGGAGTCCCAGGTCGCGGCCGCTCAGGACGAGCGTGATCGCGTGTCACTGTGGACCCGCGTCCTGCCGATCACGTTCACCGCGCTGGGCCTGCTGGCACTCGTCGGTGGCGCCGTAGTAGGTTCGTTCGCGATCCGCGCCGAGTCCACGCTGATCGATCCCGGGCTCGACACCGCCGATCACGGCTTCTTCGACACCCAGGGCTTCCAGGTCCCCGGCGCCGAGGCCAAGACCGAGAAGCTACCCGCGCAACGACCATCCGACCTACCACCGGACCGGTGATCTGAGCCTGCGCTCTGCCTTGCTGCCGGCCTACGCGCTGGCACTGTCGTTATCGGTAACCGGGCCCCTGTTGGGGCCCGGTTATCTGCTTTTGCGGGACGCCGTCTCCACGCCCCGCTCATACCTGACCGATGCGGCGCTGGGCCTGACCGAGGCCGCCCCCCGCGCGTTGCCGCAGGATTTTCTCGTCGCCCTGACCTCGACCATGCTGGACGGCGGAGTCGTGGTCAAGGTCCTGCTCGTGGCGGGCCTGTGGCTGGCCGGTTGGGGTGCCGCCCGCTTGGCCTCCACGGTGCTGGACGCCGGACGACCCGGCCAGTTCATCGCCGCGACGCTGGCCATCTGGAATCCGTACGTGGCCGAGCGGTTGCTGCAGGGACATTGGAGCCTGCTCGTCGGCTACGGCTGCCTGCCATGGGTGGCAGCGTGCGTACTGCGGTTGCGGAGCGCGTCGGACCCTGCAGCGATGTGGGGCTTGCTGTTCTGGACTGCCCTGGCCGGGCTGACCCCGACGGGGCTGATGTTGGCCGCCACGGTCGCGCTCGTGTGCGTTGCGGCTCCCGGTGACGGCGACGGCTGGCGACGCCTGCGCGTCGCCACGCTCGCGTTGGGCACCTCGGTGCTGGCGGCGACGCCGTGGCTGGTGGCCGCCGCGGTCGGCGGCACGGTGTCATCTCCGGACTCGGCGGCCGGGGTGCAAGCATTCGCGGCTCGGGCCGAGCCCGGTCTTTCCACCCTCGGCAGCCTGGCCGGCCTGGGTGGAATCTGGAACGGTGAAGCCGTACCCAGCTCGCGCACAACACTTTTCGCCGTGGCCGCCACCGTTGTTCTGGTCGGCGTCGTCGCGCTCGGCCTGCCCGCGGTGATGCGCAACCGTAGGGCGGTCCCGCTGCTGATCCTGGCCGCGGCCGCGGTGCTGATCCCGGCCGCGATGGCCACCGACGTCGGCCTGGCGTTCGTCGACGCGACGATCCGGGCCGTGCCCGGCCTCGGGGTGATACGCGACGGTCAGAAATGGGTGGCGCTGGCCATGCCGGGCTATGTCGTGGCCGCTGCCGCCGCCCCGGCCACCTTGGGCCGCCTGCGGGTGCCGATGGCCGCGTCGGCCGCGGTGGCGTGTGCGGCGCTGATCGCGGTGCTGCCAGATCTCGCCTGGGGCGTCGGCAACAAGATGCGTGCGGTGCAGTACCCGCCTGGGTGGACCGCCGCAGCGGCCGCCATCAACGCGGATCCCCGACCGGTGGCGGTGTTGCCACCGGACAGTATGCGGTCGTTCTACTGGGCCGGCGCCGCGCCGGTACTCGATCCGTTGCCCCGGTGGCTGCGCGCCGAGGTGCTGTCGACCGGCGATCTGGTGATCGGCGATCAGGTGGTGCCCGGCGAGGGAACACGAGCCCGCGAAGTCCAGAATCTGATGCGGTCGGGCGCCGATCGCCAGACAATGGCCGACGCCGGTGTCGGCTGGCTGGTCGTCGAGACCAACGGCGGGCCGGTAGAACTGGATCTTCCGGTGGTCTACCGGGATGGCGATATCGCCCTGTACCGGATCGGCGGCGACCACCCGGCCTCACCTCACCGAGGCGTGTTGATCGCCGCACACCTGGTATGGCTGCTGGCCCTGGTCGGCGGGGCAGTGGGGATGGCGGTCAGCTTCTGGCGAGCATCGCGGCAGCCAGGGCGACTCGGCTAGTCCTGTTGACTTTGGGCTGACGCTGCATTTTTGCGGGTAGCGGTGTGCATGGTTTCAAAGTCAACGGGCACATCGGCTGCCGCTCCGGAACTGTGACCGGTGCGGCTACACCAGCCCGCTGACGTAGTTGCCCTCGTGCACCGATTCCAGCACGGCCCGCATCGCGTCCGCACTGAGCGTCCAAGAGAATTCGTCGCTGCGGGCCTGCGCCTTGCTGCCCAGCTGGACCCGCAGCACCGGGTCGCTCAACAGTTGGTGCAGCCCGGCGACCAAGGCGTCGCGATCCTCCACGAGCAGTCCGGTGACCCCGTCCACGATCGAGTCGGTCAGCCCGCCGGATGCGCGATACCCGATCGTCGGCACCCCGTGCTGAGCGGCCTCGGTGACGGCAAGGCCCCAGCCCTCTTTCCGCGACGGCAGCACATGCACCCAACTCTGCTGCAGCACACGGTGTTTGGTCTCTTCGTCGACGTGGCCGTGGAACGTCACCGACTCGGAGATGCCGAGCAGTTCGGCATGTTCGACCAGCCGCTTCCGCCACCAGCCGCCGCCCAGGATGTCCAGATGCAACCCGGGAATCTTGGTGCGCAGTGTCGCGACGGCTTCGAGGGCGTCCTCGATCTGCTTGTGCGGCACCAGCCGGGACAGCACCACGAGGCGCGGACTGGTCGACCGCGGTAGCTCCAGTGTGGGACCGGGAGCCTCGTCAAGTCCGTTACGCACCACGGCAATCCGGCCGGAATCGACCCCGAGCTCGTTGAGGTCGCGGGCCGAGGGCAAAGAGACGGTGACGTACTGGTTGCGACGGTGCAGCAGAGGCGACAGTTTGGACTCGACGAACCAGCCGATGCGGCCCTTCATCGGGCCCGCCACGGGCCACAGTTCCCGGTGACAGTGGTGCACAAGCACCGCCACCCGACGGCCGAACGCCAGCCGGGCCAGGAACGGCAGCCCGTTCTGGGTGTCGATGACGACGTCGGGCCGGACCTTGCGCAGCGGCCCGAGGCCGACACGCGAGGCCACCATGGCCAGCCCGGCCCAGATGTACACGCTGTAGGGACCACCGGCCCGGTTGATCTGTACCCCGTCGACCACCTCGCGCCGGGCTGCACCCGGGTACCGCGCGGTGCGCAACGTGACGTTGACGCCGTCGTCGGCCAGGCACGCGCCGATCCGCTGCAGATAGGCTTCGCTGCCGCCGCCCTGGGGGTGCCCGGTGTCGCGCCAGCAGAGCAGCAGGACGCTCCGCAGGCGAGGGTCGGGACGGGCAGACATCGTGTTGAGGGTACCGGTCAGTAGGTTGGGCAGGTGCAGCCCAGCGACATCTCCGCGCGCTTCGCCCGCCGGGCAACCCTGAACAGGTCCGTGCGCCTGCTGGCCCAGTTCCGGTTCGAGCAGACCGAACCGGCCCGCTTCTACGGCGCGCTGGCCGCCGATACCGTCGACCTGGTCACCGATCTGTGGTCGGGCGCCACCGGTGAATCTTCTTCTGGGCGCACCGTGCTCGACGTCGGCGGCGGACCCGGCTACTTCGCCTCGGCATTCGATGCGGCGGGCATGGACTACATCGGGGTGGAGCCGGACCCCCGGGAAATGCACGCGGGACCAGCGGCGGACGCGGCAGAAGGCACCTTCGTGCGGGCCTCGGGGATGGCGCTGCCGTTCGCCGACGACAGTGTCGACATCTGTCTGTCCTCCAATGTCGCCGAGCATGTGCCGCACCCGTGGCGGCTCGGCAACGAGATGTTGCGGGTCACGAAGCCGGGTGGGCTGGCGGTGTTGTCCTACACGGTGTGGATGGGTCCGTTCGGCGGCCATGAGATGGGGCTGACGCACTATCTGGGCGGAGCCCGGGCCGCCGAGCGCTACGCCCGCAAACACGGTCACCGACCCAAGAACGACTACGGCTCGTCGTTGTTCGCGGTGTCAGCGTCCGATGGTCTGCAGTGGGCCGCCAGCACGGGCGCGCTGATCGCCGCATTTCCCCGCTACCACCCACGATGGGCCTGGTGGATGACCTCGGTACCAGGGTTGCGGGAGTTCCTGGTGAGCAATCTGGTTCTGGTTCTTCGGCCGTCCTAACCCGTCCACTGGAACAGGTTCTCGTTTTTCTGGGAAATCTAGGTAATGTGACGGCCATGACACAAAGCGCAGCCGCCATAAGGACGGAATTCGACAAACTGTTCATCGGCGGCCACTGGGTGGAGCCCTCGACCTCCGAGGTCATCGAGGTCTTCTCCCCCGCGACCGGCGAGAAGGTCGGCCAGGTCCCGCTCGCCGCCGAGGCCGACGTCAACGCCGCGTGCGCCGCTGCCCGCAAAGCCTTCGACGATGGCCCGTGGCCCCACATGTCGCCCGAGGAGCGCCAGGCCGTGCTGGCCAAGGCCGTCGAGCTCATCAACGAGCGGGCCGAGGACTTCAAGCACCTGCTGAAGCTGGAGACCGGCCAGCCGCCGACCATCGTCGACATGATGCAGTTCGGCGCGGGTGTCTCGAGCCTGCAGTACTACGCCGGCGCAGCCGACAAGTACGACTGGAAGGACATCCGCGACGGCATCTACGGCCAGACCCTGGTCATCAAGGAGCCGATCGGTGTTGTGGGCGCCGTCATCGCCTGGAACGTGCCGTTCTTCCTGGCCTGCAACAAGCTGGGCCCGGCCCTGCTCGCGGGCTGCACCGTCGTGCTCAAGCCGGCCGGTGAGACCCCGCTGACCACCAACCTGTTCGCCGAGGTGCTCGCCGAGGCGGGCCTGCCCGAGGGTGTGCTGTCGGTGGTGCCCGGCGGCCCCGAGACCGGTCGCGCCCTGACCGCCAACCCCGAGCTGGACAAGTTCACCTTCACCGGCTCCAGCGGCGTCGGCAAGGAGATCGGCAAGATCGCCGCCGAGAAGCTCAAGCCCTGCACGCTGGAACTCGGCGGCAAGTCCGCGGCGATCATCCTCGAGGACGCCGACGTGGACTCCACGCTGCCGATGCTGGTGTTCTCCGGCCTGATGAACTGCGGGCAGGCCTGTGTGGGCCAGACCCGCATCCTGGCCCCGCGGTCGCGCTACGACGAGGTTGTCGAAAAGCTTTCGGCCGCCGTCGCCGCCATGCCGGTCGGTCTGCCCGACGATCCGGCCTCGATGATCGGCCCGCTGATCTCGGAGAAGCAGCGCGAAAGGGTCGAGGGCTACATCAAGAAGGGTGTCGAAGAGGGTGCCCGCATCGTCACCGGCGGTGGCCGCCCCGAAGGCCTGGATTCGGGCTGGTTCGTGCAGCCCACCGTCTTCGCCGACGTCGACAACTCGATGACGATCGCCCAGGAGGAGATCTTCGGGCCGGTGCTCGTGGTGATCCCGTTCGACACCGAGGAAGACGCGGTGCGCATCGCCAACGACTCGCCGTACGGCCTGGCCGGCAGCGTGTACACCACGGACTTCCCGAAGGCCGTCGAGATCGCGTCCAAGATCCGCACCGGCACCTACGCGGTGAACATGTACGCCTTCGATCCGGGCGCCCCGTTCGGCGGGTACAAGAACTCGGGCATCGGCCGCGAGAACGGCCCCGAGGGCATCGACGCCTACACCCAGGCCAAGAGCGTGCTGCTCCCGTTTGGCTACACCCCGGAGTAAAACTCCGCGAGAGTTCTCCTCGCGAGCAGTCCCCCGCAAGCGGGAGGGGCCCCCAGTGAATGTCCCGGAAGACCACGGTTTTCCGGGACATTCGCGTCTTCTCAGCCAGGAAATGGACAGCCCACATTCAGGTTGAGCAACTACGGTGGGCAGCCCAACAACGAGGAGGCACCGTGGCAGTTTCCGTTGATCTGGCGAAGTCGCTCGACAAGGCCTACGAGGACAAGTCGCTCAAGGAGATCCTCGACGCCTCTCCGGCGGCGCTGGCCGGGGTCACCGACGCCGACGCCGAGCATCTCGCCGCCGCATTCAACATCAAGACCGTGCGCCAGCTCGGGTCCAACAAGTTCTTCGCGGTGGCCGCAGCCCTGGTCGCGCTGGATACCGCCGGCTGATTCCCTACGGCGAGCAGACGCTGCCGTACCCGATTGCGCGTGATCCGGGGTACCGCCGCGTCTGCTCGCGCTAGAAACTTCAGCGGCCCTGGAAGTTGGCGGCCCGGCGTTCGACGAAGGACTGCACGCCTTCGGCGGCATCTGCAGTCCCGAACAGTTCGGCCACCACCGGCCGCAGCCGCGCGATCGCGGCGGCATCTCCGTCGCGGTGCGCGGTGTGCGCCGAGGCGAGTGTGGCCCGGACCCCGAGCGGCGAGGCGCGATCGGCAATCGTGTGCGCGATCGCGCAGGCTCGGGTCAGGGCCGCGTCGGCGTCCGGCGCGACTTCCTGGATCAGCCCGATGCGGTGTGCCTCGGCTGCATAGAACTCGTCTCCGGTGAGCAGCCACCGCATGGCATTACCCCAGCCGGTTTGCCGCGGTAGCCGCAAGGTGGCGCCGCCGAACGGATAGATGCCGCGGAGCACCTCGATCTGCGCGAACCGGGTGTCCTGCGCCGCGACGCGGATGTCGGCGGCCAGAAGCAGTTCGATGCCGAGGGTCAGGCATCGCCCCTGGGCCGCGGCGACGACCGGCTTGGTCCACTCGCCGTCGAGGCGCCACGGGTCGCGTCCGCCCTCGGGCATGGGCAGTTCACCGCTGGCCACATACGGGGCCACGTCGACGAGATCGAGGCCGGCGGTGAAGTGCTCACCGTGGGCGAACAGCACACCGACGCGCAGGTCGTCGTCGGATTCGAGCAGTCCGTAGGCAAGTGCGAGATCGGTGAGCATCGCGACGTTGAATGCGTTGCGTTTCTCCGGACGGTTCAGTCCGATCAGCAGGACGTGGCCGTCCCGATGCAGCGTCAGGGTGTCGGGGGCCGGATCTGTCGTCATAGGGGGCAGTCAACGCCTGCGTGCAGAATTATGCAAGACATCATAATTTTGCTGCGGCCATCAAAGCGGGCTAGGACCTGTTCAGAAGCCGTTCACCTGCTAGCCTCTAATCCACAAGCATGTTCGTTAGATACTCGACATCATGCGAGGATTCCATCGTTTCTATGGTGGAAGACATAGAAGGGCGGTGCGCGATGTGGGTCGTTGAGCTCAACCTCGCCGGTCACCGGTTCACCCGTCGGGTCCGCACACCACACGCCCCGGTGCGCACCATCACCCCGCGGATGCTGCTTCGCTGTTCCTCGCAGTTCTTGCATGACCGGGTCGCCTGACTCCGCCACGAAGCCGCGGAACAAGCGCGGCTCCACCCGCGCCCGCATGCTCGGCAGCGCGGTCGAGGTACTGCGTGAGCGAGGCGCTGCCGGCGTCACGATCGACGAGGTACTGGCCCGTAGTGGCGCACCCCGCGGTTCCGTCTACCACCATTTCCCCGGCGGTCGCCGCCAGATCTTGATGGAGGCGCTGCAGTTCGCCGCGGACACGATCGGCGGTGTGGTCGGCGCCGAAACGTCGGACAACGCGTGGGATCTGGTGCACCGGTTCGTCGAATTCTGGGAGCGGGTGCTCACCGGAAGCGATTTCACCGCAGGCTGCCCGGTGGTCGCGGTGGCGATCGCCGACCCAGACCAGGAACCGGAACTCACCGCGGCGGCCGGCGCGGTCTTCGACCGCTGGCGCACCGCCCTGACCGCCGACTTCGCCGCCGACGGCTTCGAAGCATCCGACGCGTCCTCCCTGGCGGTCATGTGCATCGCAGCCCTGGAGGGCGCCGTCGTGTTGTGCCGATCGTCGAGATCGGTCGAGCCCCTGCACGATGTCGCCCGCCAACTCGAATTCCTGATCAAGTCAAAGGAATTCGTCCTCCGTAACGGCGTCCCGCGGCTCAGCCGGCAGTCTGCGCCCTGAGCCAGCGGGCGCAGACGAAATCGCCGTTGAGCGCAGACTCGGCCAGCGCCCACTCGGAACGGATCGGCAGTACCGGCGACCCCGCACCCAGCGAACAGGGTGCGTAGCTGACGATCATCTCGTCGATCAGCCCGGCCGTGGCGAACTGCGCAGCGACCTGCCCTCCCCCGACCACCCAGACATCCTTGCCCGCCGCAGCCGCCACCAGCTCGGTGTGCAGCTCGGCAACGTCACCCGAGAACACTTGTACCGGATGCTCAGCAGCCACGATCTCTGGCCGGTGGGTCAGCACCCACGTCGGCTGCTCATACGCCCACTCATCGGGCTGGTTCTTCACGATCCATTCGTAGGTCGACGATCCCATCGCAAGGGCACCAATGCTTTTGATGAACTCGTCGTAGCCGAACGGGCCCCGCTGGTCGATGTTCCGCGAGATCAGCCAATCCAGGCTGTCCTCGGTGTCGACGATGAAACCGTCCAGGCTCGACGCGGTGTAGTACACGGTCTTCAACGGTCAGTCCTTCCTCATCCATTCGAGTGGGTCGCCCCGGTCAACTTCGATGCCATGCCGGGCCAGCATGCCCCGCACGAGGGCACGCCGGTGCGCCGAGTACGTCAGCACGTGGGCGATGATCCCGTACAGCTGAAAGGATTCCGGCGGATCGCACAGTGCATCGATCACGGTGTCCCCCAGCCGACCTGCCGCCGAGTATTCGGAGATCAGTGTGGTCCAGCGCTTTCCGATGTCGGAGTGATGCGCGCCCAGTTGCTCGGCAGTCGCCTGACTGGTCGTGGCCCGGGTGGGGAAGTCCCGGCCCTCGATGGTGGCCAGCCAGACCTCCTTGGTCCACACGATCGCGCCGAGCACCGCGGCGACACTCTCTTCGGGGCCGTCCCAGTCGAGCACCACCTGCCCCGGCGAGATATCCTGTGCCCATTGGTGTTCGGAGAGCCCGCGGGCGGCACCGATCAGGTACTCGGTGTCGGCAACGTCGTGCACGAGCATGAACTGCGCGATGTCCGGGCCTGCGGCCTCCCCGGGCTCGGCGTCACACCACAAGGCCTGCGGCGGATGGAAGTGCACGCCGTTGGGCGCGGTCAGGCGAAACCCCACACCGTCGGCACGTGACGGTGGCACCCCGAACGCACGGCGGAACGCCCTGGAGAACACCTCGGCCGAAGACCAGCCCTCAGACTCGGCCACCTCGGCCACCCCGGCCCCCTGCTGCAACCGCCACGCCGCGCGCTCGAGCATCACGCGCCGGCGCAGCGCCGCGGGTGGCTCGCCGGTGAGCCTGCGTACCTCCCGGGAGAAGTGAAACTCCGACGCGTAACTGCTGCGGGCCATGTCGCCCACGCCGGAGTTCTCGTCGTCGACGACGGCATCGAGCAGTTCCCGCAACCGGTCACGCCCGTTCGGTTGTACCTCCACGGTCACCGAGTATGGTCGGCTGCCGGCCCCGGGAACATGACAATTCCTGCTGCGCTCGCCCCGCTGTCAGCTGTCGAGCACCTGCGCGACCCGGGCCTCGACGTCGACGCCGTCGAGATCGGAGAGGTTGATCCCGAACCGCCCGGTGAGCGCATCGAGCACCTGCTCGGCGGTGTCGAAGCGGATCTTCTCGGTCCCGTCGTGGTGGTGGATGGCCAGGTTCCGGCCGCGCAGGTTGATCCTGGCATCGTCGGTGACCAGGGCCGCAGTCAGCCCGACGACGAAGATCCCGCCGGGATGCGTTGACACATACCAGCTTCCGACTTCGAGGTCGATGCGCGGTTGCGGCACGGCAGTGAACCCGTACAGCGGCTGCCACTGCCCACGGACCTGTGCGGCCAGTTCGTACACCGGTGTGCCCAGAGCGGGCAATTCCATCAGCCGGTAGGGCTCGTGGCGGGTCTGCTGCACCGCGGCGGTCTGTAAGCGGATCGGGGACGACAATGTCTGCCCACCGAAACCGACGTCGACCAGGAAGCGTCCGGCCTCTCCCGGCACCGTCACGGCGAGCACGTTGTGGGTGAGCGCGGGCAACGGCGCGTCGGGTTCCTTCATCCAGACCACCCGCCCGGCCAGTCGGTCGACGCCGTACCCCAGCTCGTCCAGGACGTAGCCGAGCAGGCCGTTGTGCTCGTAGCAGTAACCACCGCGGCGCCGGGTGATCAGCTTGTCCGCCAACGCCTCTGCGCTGAGGTCGGCGACCGGGATGCCCAGCAGTGGGTCGAGGTTCTCGAACGGGATCGAGCGACCATGCGCGGCGACGACGTCGCGCAGCGTGTCCACATCGGCTGACACCGGACCCGCAAGGCCGATCCGGTCGAGGTACGCAGTGAGGTCTGATCCCATGATCGCCATCGTGCCTCAACGGTGGTCGAGGTCGATCTCGGAGGACACTGGCCCCATGGCTGCACATCTCACCGAGCAACTGCGGGAAGACCTGCTGGCCCGCTGGTCCGAATCGCACCGGAAGCACCACAACGTCGCGCACCTGCGGGAAGTGCTCGACGCGATCGGCGTCCTTGCCGAGGACGGACTGCAGTTCGACCGGGAAGCGGTCGAACTCGCGGCGTGGTTCCACGATGCGATCTACGAGATCGGTCGCGCCGACAACGAAGACCGCTCCGCGGCGTTGGCCCGTCAACTGCTGGCCGAATCCCCCGACAGCGACGAAGTCGCCCGGCTCGTCATGGCCACCAAGTCGCACAAGGTCGAGCCGGGCGACGTCAACGCGGCGGTGCTCAGCGACGCAGACCTGTCGGTGCTCGCAGCGCCGGCACTGCGCTACCGGCAGTACGCCGACGCGGTCCGGCAGGAGTACGCATCGGTGCCCGACGACGTGTTCCGGCCGGCGCGGGCGCGGGTGCTCGCGGCGTTGCTCGACGGGCCGATCTTCCACACCGAGGCCGGCCGGCAACGCTGGGAAGCGCAGGCCCGGCGCAACGTCGACGAGGAGATCAGCGAGCTGAACTCATAGCGACGCCACCCGACCTGTGGTTTTGAGAGGATTGACCGCAGCTACTCGACAGTAGGTGAACGAACCTGCAAAGCGAATGGGTTTTTCACCATCGACCTGGGTACACTAGCAAAACTAGAACACGTTCCAATCCACATAGGGGGACCCTGTGGCCGCGACCGACATCGACCCGTCCGAAATCACCAAGTGGGATCCGGGCCTGACCGAGAAGGTCATGGGCTTGCTGCGGCCGCTGATCAAGGGCTACCACCGCGCCGAGGTGCGCGGGCTGGACAGCTTCCCCAACGGCGGTGCCCTGGTGGTGTCGAACCATTCCGGTGGCCTGTTCGCCCTGGACGTGCCGGTGTTCGCGACGGGCTTCTACGAGAAGTTCGGCTACGAGCGCCCGGTCTACACCCTCAGCCATGACATGTTGATGACCGGCCCTACCGCGGCCTTTTTCAAGAAGACCGGCTTCATCCGGGCGAACCACGAGAACGCCGACGAAGCGTTGCGCTCGGGTGGCGTGGTCGTGGTGTTCCCCGGCGGTGACTACGACGTGTACCGACCGACCCTGTCGGCGAACAAGATCGACTTCGCCGGGCGCACCGGCTACATCAAGGCCGCGATCAACGCCGGCGTGCCGATCGTGCCGATGGTCGGCATCGGCGGCCAGGAGACCCATCTGTTCCTGTCCCGCGGCACCGAGATCGCCAAGGCGCTCGGCCCGATCGCGCGGATGGCCCGCACCAAGATCGTGCCGGTGTCATTCGGCTTCCCGTTCGGTCTGTCGGCGGTCCTGCCGCTCAATCTGCCGCTGCCGTCCAAGATCGTGATGAAGACGCTGCCGCCGATCGACATCGAGGCCGAATTCGGCGAGAATCCCGACATCGACGAGGTCGACGCGCATGTCCGCCGGGTGATGCAGCGTGCACTGGACGAGCTGGCCGATGAGCGCCGCTTCCCGGTGATCGGCTGAGCACCGGTGAATCCGCTTGATCTGTTGACGGGACCGCTCGACCGAGTCAACGACACCGTCGGCCTGGTCACCACCATGCGCCGGGCCGGAATCATCACGGCGATGCGCCCGGACAAGTACCTGCGCATCGCTTCGGCCATGGCCCGTGAAAACATGAGCGTCACTTCGGGTTTCGCGGCCTCGGCCCAGCGTTGCCCGAACCGGCCCGGCCTGGTCGACGAACTCGGCACGCTGACCTGGCAGCAGATCGATCAGCAGGCCGACGCCCTGGCCGCCGGCTTGCAGGCGCTGCCGGGCGGTGAGCCGAAGGTGCTCGGCATCATGGCCCGCAACCACCGCGGTTTCGTGCTGTCACTGATCGCGGCCAACCGCATCGGCGCCGACGTGCTGCTGCTCAATACCTCGTTCGCCGCGCCGGCCATGGCCGAGGTGGTCGACCGCGAGTCGGTCGATGCCGTGATCTACGACGAGGAATTCACCGACACCGCCGCCTTGGCCCTCGCCGACCGGCCCAGCGCCGCGCGGATCGTGGCATGGACCGACACCCACGCCCACGACCTCACCGTCGCGAAGCTCGTCGAGCAGCACCGCGGGCAGGAACCGCGGCGTGCGACCGAGAAAAGCAAGGTGATCTTGCTGACCTCGGGCACCACCGGAACTCCCAAGGGCGCCAAGCATTCCGGTGGCGGGCCCGAGGTGCTCAAGGCGATCCTCGACCGGACTCCGTGGCACACCGAAGAGCGGGTCGTGATCGTGGCGCCGATGTTCCACGCCTGGGGCTTCTCCCAGCTGGCCTTCGCGGCATCGATGGCCTGCACCATCGTCACCCGGCGCAAGTTCGATCCCGAGGCCACCCTCGAGCTCGTCGACCGGCATCGGGCGAAGGGCCTGTGCGTGGTGCCGGTGATGTTCGACCGGATCATGGACCTGCCCGACAACGTCCTGAACCGCTACGACGGTCGCACGCTGCGGTTCGCCGCAGCGTCCGGATCGCGCATGCGCCCCGACGTCGTCACCGCCTTCATGGACCGGTTCGGCGACATCATCTACAACAACTACAACGCCACCGAGGCAGGCATGATCGCCACCGCGACGCCTGCCGATCTGCGCGCCGCACCCGACACCGCGGGCAAGCCCGCCGAAGGTACCGAGATCCGCATTCTCGACGCGGAGTTCCAACAGGTCCCCACCGGAGCAGTGGGCACCATTTACGTCCGCAACTCCACGCAGTTCGACGGCTACACCTCGGGTAGTACCAAAGACTTCCACGAAGGCTTCATGTCTTCGGGTGATGTCGGTTACCTCGACGAGGCAGGCCGGCTGTTCGTGGTGGGACGCGACGACGAGATGATCGTCTCAGGCGGCGAGAACGTCTACCCGATCGAGGTCGAGAAAGTGCTGGCCGGTCATGTCGATGTCGCGGAGGCCGCGGTCATCGGTGTCGACGACGAGCAGTACGGCCAGCGCCTGGTGGCGTTCGTGAGGGTCTCGGGCGCCGCCACGCCCAACGACCTGAAGGCGTATGTTCGGGAGAACCTCGCCAATTACAAAGTGCCGCGGGAGATCACCGTGCTCGCCGAGTTGCCGCGCAACAGCACCGGCAAGATCGACCGCCGTCAACTGCAGGAGATCGTGAATGGCTGACCGCCATCCTGGACCAAGAAGGCGGCTGATCCTTGCCGCTGCCGAGTTGCTCAACGCTGCCAACGCGGTGAAACCGCTCGGACGCAGGGGCTACACCACGGTCCAGTCCTTCGCGTTCGGCTGGCCGACCTCGGAGAATGCCCCACTGGTGATCACCGTGTCGGCCCTCGATGCGCTGCGCCGCGCCATCCGCGGCGACTACCGCTCCGCGGGCGGCCGAATCTCGTTGCTGCTCAAGGCTATTTCCTGGGGCCTGCTGGTGCTGGTGCACCGGCGCGGTGTGCAATCGCGGCCCTACTTCGAAAATCCGGTGCACGAGGCCCTGGCCGACGAATACCCCACAACGGTGCGGCCCCTGCGTCGGGGTGAGGTGTACTCCACCGCGATGAGCCGGCGCCGCTACGCCCGCAAGACCGTCCACTACGGCCCGCACCGGGCCAACCTGGCCGACATCTGGATGCGCCCGGACCTGCCGCGCGACGGCAAAGCACCGGTGCTGCTGCAGGTCCCGGGCGGGGCGTGGATGATCGGGATGCGCCGGCCGCAGTCGTATCCACTGATGAGTCACCTGGCCGAGCAGGGCTGGATCTGTGTGTCGATCGGCTACCGGATCAGCCCGCGCCACCCGTGGCCCAACCACATCGTCGACGTGAAGCGCGCATTGGCATGGGTGAAGGAGAACATCGCCGAGTACGGCGGTGACCCGGACGCGGTGTGTATCACCGGAGGTTCGGCAGGCGGCCATCTGACCGCCTTGGCGGCGTTGACTCCCAACGATCCCAAGTGGCAGCCCGGTTTCGAGGACGCCGACACCTCGGTGGCGGCGGCGGTACCCGTCTACGGTCGCTACGACTGGTTCAGCACCACGGGTCCCGGGCGCGCGGAGTTCATGGAGATCCTGGAGCGGCTGATCGTGAAATTGCCGCTCGCCACCAATGATCAGGTATACCGGGACGCCTCACCGATCACCCTGGTACATCCGGACGCACCGCCGTTCTTCGTGCTGCACGGGACCAACGACTCACTAATCCCGGTGGTGGAAGGCCGCGATTTCGTCGCCGCCCTGCGCCGGGTGTCGAATTCGCCGGTGGTCTACGCCGAGATCCCGCATGCCCAGCACGCCTTCGACATCTTTGGCTCACCCCGCGGGCACTACACCGCCGATGCCGTCGCGGAGTTTCTGACCTGGGCACGGGCCCGGGCTCAGCTCACCGCGAGCTCCGCTGCCGGTCGGTAAGCTCCTGAAGATGTCCGCACCGGACACCGAGATCGCCAGGCTGGCCGCCGACCTACCCGACGGCTCGGTACTCACCGACCCGGCCGTGATCGAGGGATATCGCCGTGACGCCGCTCTCGATCCCGAGGCTGGAGTGCCACGAGCCGTGGTGCGGGCCACCAGCACCGAGGATGTGCAGGCCGTGCTGCGGTGGGCGAGTGCACATCACGTCGCCGTGGTGGCCCGAGGCGCGGGTTCCGGACTCGCCGGCGGAGCCAACGGCGTCGACGGCGGCATCATCCTCAGCACCGAACGGATGCGGCAGATCCACATCGACACCGCCAACCGCACCGCGGTGGTGCAACCCGGCCTGCTGAACTCCGAGGTGAAGAAGGCCGCCGCCGAGTACGGCCTGTGGTACCCGCCCGACCCCGGCTCTGTCGAGATCTCCTCGATCGGCGGGAACGCGGCGACCAATGCCGGCGGACTGTGCTGTGTGAAGTACGGGGTCACCAGCGATTACGTACTGGGCATGCAGGTGGTACTGGCCGACGGTACCGCCGTCCGTTTGGGCGGACCGCGGTTGAAAGACGTCGCCGGGTTGTCGCTCACCAAGTTGTTCGTCGGCTCCGAAGGAATCCTCGGGGTGATCACCGAACTCACGCTGCGGCTGATCCCGGCGCAGCCTCCCGCGTCGACGGTGGTCGCGGTGTTCGCCTCGGTAAAGGACGCGGCCGACGCCGTCGTGGCGATCACGGCCAAAGTCCGGCCCGCCATGTTGGAGTTGATGGACCACGCCACTATCAACGCGGTCGAGGACTACCGCCGCATGGGCCTGGACCGTTCGGCGCAGGCACTGCTGCTGGTCCAGTCGGACGCACCGGGTGCGGCGGCCGAGGAGATCGCCCACATCGTCGAGGCCTGCGAGAAGTCCGGGGCCACCGAGGTTTACGCGACCGACGACGCCGAGGAAGGCGCTGCCTTGACGGCGGCCCGGCGGCTCGTCGGCCTGGCCCTGATGCAGTTGGGCACGTTCTATCTCGAGGACGTGACGGTGCCGATACCCGACCTACCGGCGTTGGTGGCCGGTATCAAACACATCGCCGAGGACTGCGACGTGCTGATTTGCGTCGTCGCTCATGCCGGGGACGGGAACACCCACCCGGTAGTGGTGTTCGACGCCGACGATCCGGATATGAGCGAGCGCGCCCGTCAGGCGTTCGCCCGGGTGATGGAACTGGCCATCGCCATGGGCGGCACCATCACCGGCGAGCACGGTGTCGGCCGACTCAAAAGGGATTGGCTGCCACTGCAACTCGGCGATGACGTGATCGAGCTGACCCGACGCATCAAGGACGCCCTCGACCCGCTCGGCATCCTCAATCCGGGTTCAGTGCTGCGCTGACCCGACCTCCGCCGAGACTACGGTTTCTATGCGATCGGGCGGAATTCCGTCACAACCGTAGTCTCGGCGTGGCATTTCAGTCTTCGGCCAGCACCCCGTGCAGGGCCTTCTTGGCTTCGTTGATCGCCGTGAGCAGGTTCGTCCGCACCTCACCGAGCTTGGCCTTCTGCTCGTCGGTTCCGGTGAACGCGATGGTGCGCGCCAAACCCGCTACCTCGTGCAGACCCGTGCGGATCTTGATGACGTCCGCGAATTTGCCCACCTTGCCGAACAGCGCATGCGCGGTCTCACTGGTGACGCCGCGCCAGGCCAGCAGCTGGGTGCCGAATTCGGTCAGCGTGGCCACGCCGTCGGAGACGGTGACCACGCCACGGCCGGCCAGTGCGGCTACGGCCAACTCGACGATGTCCAGCGGCGGGGTGAAGGCGCCCCCGGTGGCTTCGGTGGTGCGCTCGACGATCTGCTCTGCTGTGGCCGGCCCGTCGAGCAGCAGTGCCGCCGTGCCGATCGCCGCACGCTTGAGCGCGAAGCCGGGCCCGAATCCCTTACCGAACCCACCGCCGCCGAATCCACCGCCGAATCCACCGCCGAATCCACCTTGTCCTTCATGGCCGCAGCCGCCGCCGAATCCCGCCGGACCCCAGCCGCCACCAAATCCGCCAAATCCTCCAAAACCCATGTCACACATCCTTTTCCAGGTTTCAACCGGACCGCAGGAGCGCGGCCCAGCAGGTGTATCAAGTTCCTTGATACGCTCGAGTCAGGGCCAATTCAATGAGATCTGGCTGAGAACTGGTTGAGCTGTGGGCGAAACGGTGCGGTCGATCCGGATGGTCGGCGGGGTCGGCGCGTGTGAAGATGCCAGCTATGACTGCCTCGGACAGCGAGCCGCTGGGATATCTGCTGCACCGGGTGGCTGCGACGCTGCGTCCGGAGGTCGCCACAGTTCTCGCCCCGATCGGACTCGGATTGGCGGAGTTCGTCTGCCTGCGGATCATCTCACTGAATCCCGGGCTCACCAGCGCCGAGCTGGCCCGGGTCACCAATGTCAGCGCGCAGGCCACCAATCAGTTGCTGCACCGCCTGGAAGCCACGGGCGCCGTTCGCCGCCCCCAGACGGCGGCGACGGGCAAAGGCCTGCCCGTCGAACTCACCACGTCCGGTCGGGCGTTGCTCACCCGCGCCGAGGAGGCTGTGCACATCGCCGATCAGCGGGTACTGGACCGCCTGACGCCCACCGAACAGCAGCAACTCAAGACGTTGTTACGCAAAGCCGGACGCGACGACAACGCGTGCGGTCCGGTCAGCTCCTGACACACATCACCGCGGCTTCGGCGCGGAGAGCTCTCGCAGTGCGGATAGGAACAACTCATCCATCCGCGGACTCAGCTCCGACAACGTAGCGGCCCCGGCGTGACTGGCCGACCCGAAGACCTGATCGAGTGCGTCGGGGTCGGCAGGTGCGCCGATGGACAGGCACAGGCAGGCCACTCCATCGGCCCGCAACTCTTCGAGTGCCTTGGCTGCGTCGGCCTCTGCATAGCGGCCTTCGTAGCCGTCGTCGTACGGGTACCCGTCGGAGAGTACGAGCAGCAACCGGTGTGGTGTTCCCGCTTTGGTTTTGAGGATCTCACCGGCTCCGCGGATTCCGGCGCCGAGCCGGGTATAGCCGAACGGCTGCAGTTGGCCGAGCCGGGATCGCTCGGCAGCGCCGAAGCGCTGCTCGAAGGTCTTGACGGCGAGTAGGTGCACCGCGCGGCGGCCCTGTGAACGAAAGCCGTAGACAGCCACGCGATCACCGAGTTCCTCGAGCGTCACAGCCAGCATCGCTGCCGCGCGCCGTTGGTGCTCATGGACGGCGAGGCCTTCACCGTCGGCGTCGGTCGCCGATCCCGATGCGTCGAGCAGGATGAGCACACCGAGGTTACGCGCGACGTGGCGGCGCTCGGTGTACACATGCTCGGGCGGTGAATGGCCTGAGCGCAGATCGACGAACAGATCGATCATGGCCTCGATGTCCACGTCGTCGCCGTCGGCGCGGGCACGCAAGCCTTTGGGCCCGAGGCCGACTCGTGCCAGCCTGCGTCGCAGCACCCCATCGCGCGACACACCAACGGCTGAGACGTCCACCGCGGCGGTGATCGGATAATCGATCACGCGGCACCAGTTCTCCCGATACCGGTCGCCGAAAACGTTCCATTCCGGATACAGGGCGCCACCGACCGTGAGTGCCGCGCCAGGCCTGTCGGCGTCGATGAAGCGGATCGGGGTCGGCAGCGGCCGCGCGTTCCCCCCGGCGCGCGAAGTCCGTCGTATCGAGCCGACCCCCACCTCTGCCCCGGCGCCCTCGCTTCCGGACGAGCGAGACCTGCCGAGGAGCGTGCGCAAGAACTTCGCGGGCGCCTGCATACCGAGCGGAGCCTCGAACAGTTTGAGTATCCGACTCTTCTCTGCCGGTCCGTCGTCATCGTCCTCTTCCATTTCGGATGGGTCGGTGTACTCGACGTTCATCCGGACATCGGCATCGGTTGCCGGGGAACCCGATTCACCTTGGGTTCGGATCAGTTTGGCCGGTTTGATGGAACCGAACCAGTCCGGCGGCATGTCGAGTTCGGTTCTACCCAGGGCGATCTGCAGCGATTCCTCGCGGCTGGTCGACCGCTCAGCCGCGGCGGGCGCGACCGACGCCGCCAGGGCGATCCGCGGACCGAGTTCGGCCAGGACACGATTGCCTTCGAGCCCCAGATAGCGGCGTGCAAGCGCAGGCCGCGCCCGCAGTCGCCTGACGTACTGACCGTCGAGGCTTCCGGCTCCGAGGAGTGCGCTCTGGACCAGGACCTCGCGACGCTGCCAGTCCCGATCGGCGTTCGGCGACACGAAGACGACCCGCCCGTCGGTGTACGCGAGCTCGTCCGCGTGGCCCACGGCGACCTCGACCGGGCGCCCGGCGAGAAAGCCGGCCAGAAAACCGAAGTGGCGCGGTTCCGGGAGACCGGCACTCACAGTGGCGGCAGGACTGCGTCGACCAATTCGCCGAGACTCCGGACGATGTCGGGATCGTCAGACAGCACCTCCACCACCGCGGACTGGACGGCGTCGCGCAGGTTGAGTCCTTCGACGACGAGACCGCCGGCGAGAATCAGCATCCGGGTCGAGGCCACCTCGCTCAGCGCCGAGCCGTCGAGACGGCGGATGGCATTTCCGAGGGCGACCAGCGATGCAGCGGTGGATGAGTCGATTCCAGCCTCGACGGCGACGATCTCCGTCTCGATGTCGGCAGTCGGGAAGTCGAGGCTGATCGCGACGAAGCGTTGCCGGGTCGAGTCTTTGAGGCTCTTCAGGATGCTCTGGTAGCCGGGGTTGTAGGAGATGACCAGTTGAAAGCCCGGCGCCGCGGACAAGATGGTGCCGAGCCGGTCGATCGGTAACTCGCGCCGATGGTCGGCGAGCGGATGGATGACCACTGTCGTGTCCTGACGCGCCTCCACGATCTCGTCGAGATAGCAGATGGCGCCCTCTCGCACCGCCCTGGTCAACGGGCCGTCCACCCAGACGGTTTCGCCGCCCTTGAGCAGGAAGCGCCCCACCAGATCCGCAGATGTCATGTCCTCGTGGCCGGCGACGGTGATGAGCTCGCGGCCGAGTTCATGAGCCATCGCCTCGACGAAACGGGTCTTGCCACACCCGGTGGGGCCTTTGAGCAGTACCGGCGTCCCGCGGCGGGCGGCCGCCCGGAAGGTCTCGACCTCCCTGCCCGCCGCGCGATAGAACGGCGGCTGCGTTCCGGGTTCGACGGTGGGCCGAAACTTGCTGACCGTCATCCCTTTTCGGGCCTTTGGATCGGCACCACGGGCGGAATGCTCACCCCATCCGGCAGCACCAGTTCGCCTTCGTGGTTGACGTAGCCCGAGTGTTTGGTCGGTAGCGGCAGGTCAGGATTCGGACACGGCCGGTCAGTCCCCTCGCCGCAGATGCCGGGGTTGAAGTATGAGCGCTTCTGGACATCTTCGGGCCACGCATCTCCGTGCATGCCCAGCCAGGTCGCGGGCACGTTGTAGAAGAGGAAGAAGCACGCGCTGACGCCGCCGAAGATGGCCAGGAAGCGGACGAACTGTTGTTTCACGAACCCGCCGCGGACCCGGTCGATCCCCCGTTCGACCACGGTGCGGCCGCGATCATCGGTGAAGAAGCGCAGGCAGACCAGCGCCGTCTGGACACCACCCCACATCAGCCCCTCGTAGATCGGCCACTGGTAGTAGGTGCCGGCGTTGAACGACAACGACTGGATGGCGCCGGGATAGGAGTAGAACCCGATCGGCAACATGATCAGGGCCTCCATGACGAAGTCGAAGACGAAGGCGATCGCATAGGTGACCAAGACCAGCCGCAGATTGCTGATCCCAGGCCAACGGTTCTTGATCTTTCGCATGATCGCGCAGCCGACGATGGTGAGCAGCAAGACACCGTACGCATAGCCGGGGATGTTGGTCAGCAGCGGTTCGGGCACCGTGTGGCCCGGTTCCTCGTGCGCGACCCAGCCCGGGATGTACGGCGCCCACGACCCCTGGTTGAACAGCCAGGCGTTGTACGTGCACCAGGTGCTGTAGTAGTTGAGCATCGGATCCTGGAACATCATCAGACCCATCGACACGAGCAGCATGCCGTCGAGCGTGATGCGCCGCTCCCGTATCCAAGGCCGAATAATGAAGAACCACAAGGCAAACGGCAAACCCACCCAGAGCACCACAGCGTTGGCCAGCAGCGGGATCTTCATATACATCGGTGGTTCACTCGGGCCACCTGACACCGGCTCGAAGTAGGGGCCGGTCACCCACCGGGTGAACACGTACAACGTCACCAGCAGAAACACGCCGCCGACGGTTGCCCAGATTCGGTACGCATTCGACGGCGGCGGACCTTGCTTTTCGAGTTCGGCGACGCCCCCGACCGATTCGGTGACGGCAGGCTTCTTGGACAGATCACTCATGCTCGGTTTCCCCTTGGCGATCGTGGAGGCGGCCGGTGGTGTGAAACCGGCCAACGGATGCAAATATACTCACGGGTATCTAAGATTCCAATAGGTTACTCAGATTCTGTGACAGAATCCTGTCATGGCGGAGCGCTGGACGCGAGAACGCAGACTGGAGCACACGCGCTCGGTACTGCTCGACGCTGCCGAGGAGGTGTTTGCCGAAAAAGGTTTCGCGCCAGCGAAACTCGACGACATCGCGCGAGCCGCCGGTTACACCAAGGGCGCCATCTACAAGCACTTCACGACCAAGGAAGACCTGTTCCTGGCAGTGAGCGACCGCTATTGGCGACGCTACTTCGACAATTTCGCCGAGGTGATGTCGAGTGCTAAACAGGTCGGCACGCGCGAACGCGACGAGATCGCAAAGCGCTGGAGGCAATTGAGCCAAGACCGCGGTGCCGAGCATGCCGCCTTGGGGCATGAGTTCACGCTCTACCTCCGGCGAAACCCGGAGTCACGGGACCGCGTCGCCGCCAAGCGTTCGGAGGTAGTCGACGCCCTGGCAAAGTTCATCGTCAACGGCGTCGAGCAATTCGGCGGCACCCTGCTGATACCGCCGAAGACGTTCGCCCAAGTTCTGATCGCCACCAGCGACTCGGTGGTCCTGGGCAGCGAACTCGACGACGTCGACCTCTACCGGCCCATGGTCGAGATGTACGTATCGGCGATCAAATTGCCCTGAGCGCGCCCTTATCGCGCGCCGGCACTACGATCTCTGATGCGAACAGCCGAAATTCCGTCACAACGCGTAGTTTCGGCGCGGGAATTCAGTCCTAGAAGACCCGGACCTGACCTTCGAGCACCGGAACGGTCTCGGGCAGCTTGTACGTCTCGATGCCGTTGCGGAACATGATGGGTTCGCGGGCGTGCTCGGGCAGATGCTTGACCAGCCAGCGGGGATCATCGAACGTCCAGTGCGGGTAATCGCTGGAGAACAGCAGGATCTTCTCGCACTCCATCCACTCGAACGCCCGCGACAACTCGGTCTTGTCCTCGGGGTAATCCAGGGGCTGGGTGGTGAATTTGATGTGGTCCTTGACGTACTCCGATGGCTTGCGCTTGATGTCCATCCAACCCTTACGGGCCGCATAGATGGCATCCATCCGCCACATGAGCGGCAGGATCCAGGTGAATGCATGCTCGACGAAAACGATGCGCAGCGTCGGGAACCGGTCGAACACGCCGTCGAAGATCAGGCTCATCACCTGGTTGGCCGCCAGCAGCGAGTACGTGACCATGAAGTCGTGGTTGTAGCTGGGCAATCCGACCGGCGGAAGTGGGAGTTCGTCGTACTCACCGCGGGACAGGTGGCAGCTCACGGTGATGTCGTGCTTTGTCGCCGCGGCCCAGATCGGGTCGTACTTCGGGTCGCCCCACGACGGACGCGGCTCGGCCTTGATCAGGATCTGCGCCATGTAGGGATGACCGGCCCACCGCTCGATCTCCTGCGCCCCCAACTCCGGTGCTTCGACCGCCAGGCAGATGGATCCGCGCCAGCGCTCATGCCAGTTGTTGTGACTGTCGAGCCAGTGGTTGGCCTGCCAGTCGTTCAGCGCGCAGTTCATCACATGGTTGGCCTCGGGAATGTGGGCCGAGTATGCCGCTGGTTCCAGGACTGCGATGTCCGCTCCAGCCTCCATGATCAGCTGCCGGAACGCGAGATCGGGGTCACTGCCGGCGAATTCACCGTCGGACGGGAAGGAATCGGTACGCATTGCATACGCATGCGCGTAGTCAGGAGCGTCGTAGTAGATCAGGTCGCCGACGTCGTGGGTATTGAAGTATCTGGACCGCCACGGCTCGGGTATGTATTGACCGAGCTCGCCCCGTCGGGGCACGGGATGCACGTCGGAATCAACGCATCGCACCGCGATGCGTTCGGCGGCAGGAATCCTGGGCGACGTACTCGTGGTCATCGTCATTCCCTTTCGATCACCGGGTGGCCGCGACGGCGATGGACTTGGTCTCGACGTACCCGTCGAGCCCTTCACGGCCGAGTTCCCGGCCGTAGCCGCTGTCCTTGATACCGCCGAACGGTGCGAACGGATCCATCGTGTACCCCTGGTTTACCCCGAAAGTCCCGGTTTGTACACGCTCGGCGATTCCGATTCCCCGGTCTGGATCGGATGTCCACACCGAGCCTGCCAGGCCGTAATCGGAGTCGTTGGCAATCGCCACCGCCTCGTCCTCGTCCCGGTATCCGATCACGGTGAGGACGGGACCGAAGATCTCTTCGCGGGCAATCCGCATCGAGTTGTCAGCGCCGGCGAACAGGGTGGGCCGCACGTACCAGCCGGTCTCCACACCGTCGGGTAGATCGGTGCCTCCGCAGACCAGCCGGGCACCCTCGCTCCTGCCGAGGTCGATGTAGTCGCGCACACGTTGCTGTTGGCGCCGGGACACGAGCGGTCCCAGCTCGGTGGCGGGATCGGCGGGATCGCCCACGACGAGTGCGTTCATCCGGTCGGCCAGGGCGTCGACGAATTCATGTTCCCGAGAGGCCGGGACGACGATGCGGGTCAGCGCATTGCAGATCTGGCCGCTGTTGGACAGGCTGGCCGAGCGCACCCCGGCTGCGACCGTGGCCGGGTCGGCGTCGTCGAGGATGATGGCCGCCGACTTGCCGCCGAGCTCGAGGCTGACCTTGGTCAGGTTGGCCGCGGCGGCTGCTGCGACGGCCCGACCCGCAGCGCTGGAGCCGGTGAACGAGACCTTGTCGACGCCGGGATGACCGACCAGGCGGGCACCGACGGCGGCATCCCCCTGGATGACCGAGACGACGCCGTCGGGCAGGCCGATCTCTTTGAGCATGTCGCTTAAAAGCAGTGCATCCAACGGGGATTCGGATGCGGGTTTGAGTACCACCGCGCAGCCGGCCAACAGGGCCGGCACCAGTTTGGTGACGATCAGGAACTGCGGCATGTTCCAGGGCACGATGGCGGCGACGACTCCCACCGGCTGCTTCTGGATACGTATGTCCGATCCGAAGAAGCCGGTGCGGGTCTCCTGCCAGGGGTAGGTCTCGGCGAGGTCGCTGAACGCGGACATCATCATCGTCGGCAGTCCGACCTGCGCCCGTTGGGCAAAAGTGATCGGCGCACCCATCTCGGCCGAGATCAGTTGGGCCATCTCACCGCGCCGCCCGGCGTAGGCCTCGGCGAGCCGCCGCACCGCCGCGATGCGGTCCGCCGGGTCGAGGCGTGGCCACGGTCCGTGGTCAATCGCCGCACGAGCGGCCGCGACGGCCGCATCCACCTCGGCGGGCCCGGCCGCCGCCACCCGGGCGATGGGTTGCCCGGTGTGCGGGGAGATCACCTCCACGGTGTCGGCAGCGTCGCCGTCAAGCGACCAGTCGGCCTCGATTCCGAGATACTCCCCAAGATGTTGATCCATCCAGACTCTCCCGCCTCAGTTCGATTCAGGTTATCAACTACTTGTCATTGATGGAACCGCCGTCTACCGTCGAGCCTGAAGCCCTGGCCGGCATGCGCAGCCCCTTGTCGGCATCATCGGTCGAATCACATCTCTTTAGGAGCGGGCATGGCTCGGTTTCCCAAACCGGCAGAAGGCAGCTGGACTCAGCACTACCCGGACCTGGGCACCGGCCCGGTGTCCTACGAAGACTCGATCAGCCCGGAGATCTACGAGCTGGAACGCAAGGCGATCTTCAAACGCGCCTGGCTGAATGTCGGCCGGGTCGAACAGCTTTCACGCAAGGGCAGCTACTTCACCCGGGAGATGCGGGCCGCCAACACCTCGATCATCGTGGTCCGCAACAAGGACGGCGAGGTCAGGGCCTTCCACAACGTCTGCCGCCACCGCGGCAACAAGCTGGTGTGGGACGACATGCCGCTGGAGGAGACCAGCGGAGTGTGCCGGCAGTTCACCTGCAAGTACCACGCCTGGCGTTACGACCTGGACGGTGAGCTGACCTTCGTCCAGCAGGAGGCAGAGTTCTTCGACCTGGACAAGAGCCGCTACGGCCTGGTTCCCGTGCACTGCGAGGTGTGGGAGGGGTTCATCTTCGTCAACTTCGCGAAGGTGCCCGAGCAGTCACTGCGTGAATTCCTGGGCCCCATGATCACCGATCTGGAGGGTTACCCGTTCGACAAGATGACCTCGCGATTCACGTATCGCTCTGAGGTGAAGGCGAATTGGAAGCTCTATATGGACGCCTTCCAGGAGTTCTACCACGCACCCATCCTGCACGCGAACCAATCCCCCACCGCCTACTCGAAGGCTGCCGCGGAGTCCGGATTCGAGGCCCCGCACTACCGGATCGAAGGGCCACACCGGCTGGTGAGCACGTCTGGCGTGCGTGCCTGGGAGATGCCGGACGAGATGCGCAAGCCCATTGAAGACATCTGCCAGAGCGGACTTTTCGGGCCGTGGGAGAAGCCCGATCTCGGCGAGATGCCGGTCGGGCTGAACCCCGCCAAGTGCGATCCGTGGGGGCTGGACTCGTTCCAGTTGTTCCCGAACTTCGTCATCTTGTTCTGGGGCCAGGGCTGGTATCTGACGTACCACTACTGGCCGACGTCGTTCAACACGCACACCTTCGAGTGCACGCTGTACTTCCCGCAACCGCGAACCCCGCGCGAGCGGTTGGGCCAGGAGCTGGCTGCGGTCTCCTTCAAGGAATACGGACTGCAGGACGCCAACACCCTGGAGGCGACCCAGAGCTCGATCGAGACCCGGGTGGTCGACGAGTTCCTGCTGTGCGATCAGGAGATCCTGCTTCGGCACCTGCACAAGGAGACGGCGGCATGGATCGACGACTACCAGCGCAAGACCGCGGGAGTGTGAACCGATGAGCGTCAAACTGCCGGCCGAATTCGCCGACCT
Source organism: Mycolicibacterium peregrinum (assembly GCF_001665785.1). Lineage (GTDB taxonomy): Bacteria > Actinomycetota > Actinomycetes > Mycobacteriales > Mycobacteriaceae > Mycobacterium > Mycobacterium peregrinum_A. Next base: position 224,724 of record NZ_LZSO01000031.1, on the reverse strand, counting down.
CGAACAGTTTTCGGACTGGTGCCTGTCCAGTGAGCCGCAGCGCTACAGCAAGCGGTTGGCCAGCACCATGACCGAGATGCAGGCCTTCTACGACGCGATCACGCCGCGGGCAGAGGAGGCGATCAGCTTCTGCGACAAGTTCAGCCTCGACGCCTTACCCGAGGACGTGGTCAACCTGATGCACCTGCTGTATTCGATGATCACAGTGTCGTTCCCGGTGGAGTGCTGGAAACAGCCACGGGTACCCGACTCCGGTGCCACGTCGTTGGACTGCGTCGCCGAGCCGGTGCCGTGACCCAGACCGACAACGTGAGAACGACGGTCGTCCGCGCCGCCCGTTGGGTCGACGTGGCTGCCGGCCAGGTCCACTCCCCGGCCGTGGTGGTCGTCGAGGGCAACCGCATCAAGGCCATCAACCCCGCAGGGCCACTGCCGGATTCGGCCACCGTCGTCGATCTGGGCGACGCCACCCTGCTGCCCGGGCTGATGGACATGGAACTCAACCTGCTGATCGGCGGTCCGGGCAATCCCGGCGGCCTGCCGACCCCGATGCACGGCGTGCAGGACGACCCGGCGTACCGGACGCTGCGCGGCGCGGTCAACGCCCGCACCACGCTGGACGCCGGGTTCACCACTGTCCGCAACCTGGGCCTGATGGTCAAGACCGGCGGCTACCTGCTCGACGTCGCCCTGCAGCGGGCCATCGACCAGGGCTGGCATCAAGGTCCGCGCATCTATCCGGCCGGCCACGCCGTCACCCCCTACGGCGGCCACCTCGACCCCACGGTCTTCCAGCGGCTGGCACCGGGCATCATGCCGCTGTCGATCGCCGAGGGCATCGCCAACGGGGTACCTGACGTCATCGCGTGCGTGCGCTACCAGATCCGCCACGGCGCCAAGCTGATCAAGGTGTCGGCCTCCGGTGGCGTGATGTCCCACAGCACCGCGCCGGGCGCCCAGCAGTACTCCGATGCCGAGTTCGCCGCGATCGCCGACGAGGCCCACCGCGCAGGCGTCAAGGTCGCTGCCCACGCGGTCGGAGACACCGCGATCCAGGCCTGTATCCGCGCCGGCATCGACTGCATCGAACACGGTTTTCTGGCCAGCGACGAGACGATCCAGATGATGGTCGACCACGGCACGTTCCTGGTGTCCACCACGTACCTGACCGACGCCATGGCCATCGACCGGATCGCACCGGAACTGCGCAAGAAGGCACTCGAGGTGTTCCCCCGGGCAAAATCCATGCTTCCCAAGGCCATCGCCGCCGGGGTCCGCATCGCCTGCGGCACCGACGCCCCGGCCGTCCCGCACGGCGAGAACGCCAAGGAATTGGTTGCCCTCGTCGAACGCGGCATGACCCCGATGCAGGCGTTGCAGGCAGCGACACTGGTGGCCGCGGACCTAGTCGACGCCGCCGATGAACTGGGGCAGCTGACCCCGGGCCATCTGGCCGATGTCATTGCCGTCGCGGGCGATCCCAGCGTCGACATCGCGGCGACGCTCGATGTGCGGTTCGTGATGAAGGACGGCGAGATCTACAAACACGAGGTGCGCTAGCGTCGAAAGTGACGGGCACGGCAGGAGACGAGAGCATGGACCTCACCGAGAACACCCTGTGGTGGCTCAAACAGGCGTTCTACTTCTCGCTCACCGAAGTCAACGAGTCGGTCAAGGACCACGGGGTCACCACGGCTCAGATCGGTGTCCTGCGCCAGCTGGCCAATCAACCGGGTTTGTCGGGCGCCGAGTTGGCCCGTCGCCTGCTGATCACCCCGCAGGGCGTGCAGCTCGCGCTCACCGCGCTGGAGAAACGCGGCCTGGTCGAGCGCAAACAGGATCCCCAGCACGGACGCATCCTGCAGGTCTTCCTCACCGACGAAGGCCGGGCGGTGGCCTCGGCGGTGGTCGCCGACGCCGTCGCCGCCCATGAGCGGGTGTTCGGCGTGCTCAGTGACGAAGAGCAGGAGCAGCTGAAGACACTCCTGCGTCGGGTGATCGAACAGGGCACGGGGCACACCCCGCACTCCGATCACATCGACCCATGACGTCTCCGCCTTCCCACGGGGCGCTCGCCTATTTGCGGCGTCGGCGGCCGATGCTCAGCATCCAGTCGGGAAACGCCAACCCGTGGATGATCCGCTGCGTCCGGAAGTACTGGCGCGGAAGCGACGCCGTGTTGTAGGGCAGGTCGTACTTGTCGCACAGTTCCCGTACGCGAACGCTGACCTCTGGGAGGCGGTTGCTCGGCAGGTCGGGGAACAGGTGATGCTCGATCTGGTAGCACAGGTGACCGCCTGAGAACGCCAGCAGCCGGCTCGCGTTGAAGTTTGCGGTGCCGACCATTTGCCGCAGATACCACTCGCCTTTGGTCTCGTCGGTGACCACCGCCGGGTCGAACGTCTCGGCGCCGTCGGGGATGTGCCCGCAGATGATGTTCACGTACACCCACAGGTTCCGGACCACATTCGCGGTGATGTTGGCAGCCAGAGTCCGACGCCACCGGCGCAGACTCAGGGCGGGCAGGACCACGTAATCCTTGCTCAACTGGCGGGCGATCTTGCCGAAGAACTTTCGCTTCTCGACGGCAAGGCCGTCTGGCGTCTCGTGCCGCAGCCGCTCGGAGTGCAGTCCGTGCAGGGCGATGCCCCATTCGAACATCGCGGCCAGCACCAGGTTTCGCACCGGAGTCGCCAGATGGACCCACCGCCACGGCTGGTCGGTGGTGACCCGATGCAGGCGGTAGCCGATGTCCTCGTCCATCCCGAGCACGTTGCTGAAGACGTGGTGCCGGTAGTTGTGCGAGTACCGCCACTGCGCGGAATGTCCGACCATGTCCCACTCCCACGTGTTGGAGTGGATCTCGGGATCGTTCATCCAATCCCACTGGCCATGGGAGATGTTGTGGCCGAGTTCCATGTTCTCGATGGACTTCGCGTACGCCAGCGCGCAGGTTCCCACCAACCATCCGGTCTTCGACCGGGTGCCGGCGATCATCAGTCTCGCCGCGACGTCGAGCGCGCGCTGGAAGTGGATCACCCGCCGGATGTAGGCGGCGTCCGCCGCCCCGAGCGACTCCTCGACGTCTCGGCGGATGACCTCGAGTTCATAGGCGATCTCTTCGACATCTTCACCGCTCAGATGCAGGTAGGCGGGAACATCGGCGATCGCCATCAAGGTGTCCTCGGGTGTATGCGGCAGGTAGAGCGGCACAATCACCGCGAGCGTCAGACCGCAGCCTAGAGCCTCAGACTTACCGACGGGTAATCGAGGTGCGCCGAACAGGAGAAATGGCGGTGCCGACGCATGGCCTGCGTGCCTCGACGGGAGCGGGCCAAGCCCCCGCACCGTCCTCGATATCTACCACTTGAGATTAATGACAAGTACTTGATATTGTTGGCCGCGATGGAGACATCTACGACGACCCCCCACACGGAATCCGCCGAGGTGATCGACGCCGACGGGTTCACCCCCGTCCGGGTCAAGCAGGTGATCCGGGAGACCTCCGACGCGGTGTCCCTGGTTCTCGACATCCCCGAGCCGATCAGAGATCGGTTCCGTTATGCGGCAGGGCAATTCATCACCATTCGCCCGAGCATCGCCGGGATCGAACACCGCCGGTGCTACTCGATGTCCTCGTCGCCGACCGTCGATCCCGATCTGCGGATCACCGTCAAGCGTGATCGCGACGGCCTGGTCTCCAACTGGGTCAACGACACTGTCAGCGTCGGCGACGAACTGCACGTCGCACCGCCCGAGGGCCGCTTCGTCCTCACCGCCACCGACCGTGACGTCGTCACCTTCGCCGGCGGGAGCGGCATCACCCCGGTGTTCTCACTGGTGCAGTCGGTCCTGACCGCAGGCACCCGCAGGGCCCGACTGTTCTATGCCAACCGCAACCTCGACTCGGTGATCTTCCGCGACGCATTGGCCGACCTCGTCGACACCCACAGCGCTCGCCTCGAGGTGCACCATCATCTCGACGACCTCGACGGTGTCGTGTCGCCGCAACACATCGCGGATTTCATCGGCAACGACGGCCAGGCTGAAACCGACTACTACGTTTGCGGCCCTGCCCCATTCATGGACACCGTCGAACGCGTTCTGCTCGACACCGGGATCCCCAAACAGCACGTGCATCTGGAGCGGTTCAGCGTCGCTGCGATCCCGCCGTCCGACCCGACCGACCCCGTGGTCACCGAAGAGGTGACCATCGAACTCGACCGCAGCACGATCACGGCGCCGTACCGCGCCGGCAACACCCTGCTGCAGACGGCGCGGCTGGCCGGCCTGAAGGCGCCGTCGTCCTGCGAAACCGGTTCGTGTGGAACATGTATGGCCCAGGTGGTCCAGGGCAGCGCGCGCATGCTCAACAACGACGCCCTCGACGACGACGAGATTGCCGAGGGCTGGGTGGTGACGTGCCAGGCACTGCCCACCAGCCGCACAGTGAGAGTGGTCTATGAGTAAAACCAGTGGGAACAGGGTGGCCGTGGTGACCGGCGGAGCGTCGGGCATGGGTGAGGCGACGTGCCACGAGTTGGGGCGGCGCGGGCATCACGTAGCGGTGCTCGACGTCAACGCCGATGCCGCTCAACGCGTCACGGACGACCTGCGGTCGGCCGGGGCCACCGCCTTCGCAGTCGGTGCCGACATCACCGATCGGGCCGCAGTGGAAGAGGCCTTCGGCAAGGTGCGCAGCGAACTCGGGCCGGTCGGCATCCTGGTGACCAGCGCGGGCATGTTCGGGCACGCCTCCTTCGCCGACATCACCGAACAGTCCTGGGCGCAGATGATCGACGTGAATCTGAGCGGGACATTCCGCTGCTGCCAGGTGGCCCTGCCGGACATGGTCGAGGCGGGGTGGGGTCGCATCGTGATGATCTCCTCGTCGAGCGCGCAGCGCGGCACACCGTTCGCGGCCCACTACGCCGCGTCCAAAGGCGCGCTGCTGACCCTGACAAAATCTCTGGCGCGCGAATACGCCGCGCACGGCATCACGGTCAACAACATTCCGCCGTCGGGTATCGAGACCCCGATGCAGCACCAGTCGCAAGCCGCGGGCCACCTGCCGCCCAACGAGACGATCGCCGCCAACATCCCGCTCGGCCGGCTCGGCACCGGCGCGGATATCGCTGCCGCCGTGGGGTTCCTGTGCTCCGAGGAGGCCGGCTTCATCACCGGCCAAACCCTCGGGGTGAACGGCGGCGCAGTGATGTAACGGCTCCCGAGCCGTCCGAGCAGTCCCAAACGCACTAGTCACCACGGAGGTTCACATGGCAACCAAGTGGCCCAAGCCGGCTGAGGGCTCCTGGACCGAACACTATCCCGATCTGGGTACGGGCCCGATCCCGTTCCGGGACTCGATCTCTGAAGAGTTCTACGCCCTGGAGCAGGAGGCCATCTTCAAGCGGGCCTGGCTCAACATCAGCCGGGTCGAAGAGACGCCCGAGGTCGGCAGTTTCATCACCCGGCAGATCGAGGCCGCCGACGCGTCCCTGCTCCTGGCGAGAGACCACGACGGCGGTATCCGCGCCTTCCACAACCTGTGCCGCAGACGCGGGCACACACTGGTACCCCCAGACTTCCGCGCCACCGAATTACGCAGTACCGGAGCCGAGTTCGAATGCCGGCACTGCGGATGGCGTTACGGCCTGGACGGAAGGCTGATATCGCTACCCGACGCAGACCGCTTCACCAGCCTGGATACCGATGACTACGGGCTGGTTCCGGTGCATTGCGACGTCTGGGCCGGCTTCGTGTTCGTCAACTTCGACCGCGAACCGCGCCAGAGCCTGCGCGACTTTCTCGGCCCCATGGTGACTGCACTCGACGACTACCCGTTCGACAAACTCAGCGAGCGATACGACTGGGTGGCGCACAACAACAGCAACTGGAAGATCTTCGCCGATGCCTTCCAGGAGTACTACCACGTGCCATCGCTGCACACCCAGCAGGTGCCGCCCGAGGTGCGGGATCCCAACGCCGGCTTCACCTGTGGCCACTTTCAGCTCGACGGTCCGCACCGACTCGTCTCGACGGCCGGCACCCGACGCTGGCTGCTGGCACCGGAATACATGTACCCGATCGAGCGGGCCACCCAGAGTGGCCTGGTGGGTCCGTGGCGCACCCCCGACATCGGAGAACTGCCGATGCACGGACTCAACCCGGGCAATATCGAACCGTGGGGGATCAGCAATTTCCAGATCTTCCCCAACCTGGAGATCCTGATCTACGGCGGCTGGTACCTGCTCTACCGCTACTGGCCGACGTCGCACAACACCCACCGCTACGAGGCGTTCACCTACTTCCATCCGGCCCGCACGGTGCGGGAGCGGATCGAGCACGAGGTGGCCGCCGTGGTGCTCAAGGAATTCGCCCTGCAGGACGCCGGCATGCTCGGCGGCACCCAGGCCGCACTCGAATACGACGTCATCGACGAGTACCCGCTCAACGATCAGGAGATCCTGGTGCGGCACCTGCACAAGACGGCGGTCGACTGGGTCGAGGACTATCAACGCGACCGCGCGCCGGCGGGAGCGTGAGTATGACCTCCACAACCTCCACGGACTCCGCTCGACTCCCCAGCGCCTTCGCCGAGCTGGAGCCCTACGCCGAAATCTGGTGTCTGCCAACGGAGACCGAACGGTGGGATCGTCGCCTGGCCAGCACCATACCGGAAATGCACCAGTTCTACGACGCCTTCTTCCCGCGCGTCGAAGAGGCGATCGAGTACTGCGACAAGTTTCCGCTCGACGACATTCCCGACGATGCGCTCAACCTGCTGCACCTGATCTATTCGCTGATCATGGTCGCCATGTCGGTGGAGATCATGCACCAACCAGCTCCGACCGATTCCGCCGACGCCGTGATGATCCGCACCGGCGAGCCACGGCCATAACACCACCGAACACCGAAAGGACGCACCTGATGAGTGTGTTGACCATCAACAAGCTGACCACTTCGGTGGGCGCCGAAGTTGTCGGCGTCGACCCCGAACGCCTGGGCACCGACGACAGCCTGGGAGCCGCGGTGCTCGACGCCCTGGAGGACAACGGGGTGCTGGTGTTCCACGACCTGCATCTGGATCCCGAAGCCCAAGTGGCTTTCTCACAGCGCCTCGGCGAGATCGACCGCTCGGCAGATGGCCATCACCCGGTTTCGGGTATCTACCCGATCACGCTGGACAAGACGAAGAACAAGGCCGCCGAATACCTCAAGGCCACGTTCGACTGGCATATCGACGGTTGCACCCCCATGCACGACGAATGCCCGCAGAAGGCGACGGTGCTGTCAGCCCTGGAGGTCGCTGCACGGGGAGGCGAAACCGAGTTCGCCAACACCTATGCGGCCTACGACTCGCTCGATGAGGCCGAGAAGGAGCGCTATCGCGGGCTGCGGGTGGTCCACTCCCTCGAAGCCTCGCAGCGGCGGGTGTATCCGGATCCGACGCCCGATCAGCTGAGCCGTTGGCAGGCCCGGCCTACCCACGAGAACCCGCTGGTGTGGACGCACCGCAACGGACGAAAGTCGTTGGTACTGGGCGCTTCGGCGGACTACATCGTCGGGATGGATCGCGACGAGGGCCGGGCCCTGCTCGCTGAACTCCTCGCCCACGCCACCACCGCGGACAAGGTGTACAGCCACAAGTGGTCGGTCGGTGACACCGTCATCTGGGACAACCAGGGAGTCCTCCACCGCGCCGCGCCGTACGAACCCAACTCACCCCGCCACATGCTGCGCACCACGGTGCTCGGCGACGAGCCGATCCAGTAGGCACGTCGCACCCTTCAGCTGCCCTCGACGACCCGGATGATCGTCTTGCCCGCGACGCGTTTCGCCGGGTTGAAAGCCGACACCGCATCCGAGAGCGGAAGGACCGCACCGACAGTCGGCCGCAGTTTGCCATCGCGCAGTTTGCGCTCGAGCATCACGAGTTGCGTCCGGTCGGGTTCGACGACGAAGAAGACTGCCCGAGCGTCCGCCGGCTGAACCCGGGGTGGTTCGGCGATGGTGACCAGGGTGCCGCCCGCCCGCACCAACTGCGCTGAGCGATCCAGGATCTCACCGCCGATCACGTCGAACACCACGTCGACCAGGCCGACGGCCTCTTCCCACCCGCCTTCCAGCTCGAGGAAGGCATCGGCTCCCAGCTCGAGCGCGGCGTCCCGCTGCGCTGCCCGACCGGTACCGATCACCCGGGCTCCGCGTTCGCGCGCAAGCTGCGCCGCGATCGATCCGACAGCACCGGCCACGCCGTGGATCAGCACGGTCTGCCCGGCCTCGAGGTGTCCGTGGTCGAACAATCCCTGCCAGGCTGTCAGTCCCGAGATCGGAAGTGCTGCCGCAATGGTGTGGTCGACACCGGCCGACAGCGGCGCAAGATTTCGCGCCTCGACCGCGACGTACTCGGCGAGAGTGCCGTTGCGGGCCCAGTCGGTGACCCCGAAGACCCGTTGCCCGACTGTGAGGCCCGTTGTGCCATAGCCGAGTTCGACAACTACGCCCGAGACTTCATGACCCGGCACGGCGGGCGTCCTGTCCCGCCCGGCGCGATCGACCCAGGTTCCCGGCCAGTCCAGCTCACCGGGGGTGAAAGCGGCCGCGTGCACCGCGACGATGACGTCGTTCTCGGCCGCATGCGGGTGGGGAATCTCGGACAGCGACAGTCCGTCGGCGCCCGCAGCGCGGTCGCCGGTGATCAGAGCTTTCACGGTTGTTTCCTCGTTCCTCGGTCAGCCGATGTTGATTTGACGCGCGTCCGGATGACGCAGGTGGTCGCGGGCCTGGATCTCGTCGGGACCCAGCATGGTGATCATGTCGACGCCCGGAGCGCAGATGCAGACCGCCAGGAAAACAGCGCGGTGGTGCGGGTCCAGATTCGCGACCTGGTAGTGGACCACATCTCCACCGGGCTCCCAGAACGCTTCTCCCGCAGCAATGTTCCGGGGTGCCTCACCCTCCAGCTCGAAGAGGATCGTCCCCTCCAGCACGTAGCCGAAGACGGGTCCGGAGTGGCGGTGCGGCTGCACGCCAGGGTCGGCCGGCGGGATCTCGATGATTTGCGTCATCGCATGCGCGCCCTCGGGAATCCGGGGCGGGGTGACGCACAGCAGATCGGTGACCGTGACATTGCCTGCAGCCAGCATGTTCACTTCCTTCGTTCGAATCTTGCCCTTCCATCAGACCAATGCCAATCCATCAAGTCCAACGAACAATATTGATCATCTCTATCGCGAAACGCGATACTCCGGGTCATGGAACTTCGCCAGCTTGAGTACTTCATCGCGGTCGCGAGTGAGATGAGTTTCTCCCGGGCCGCGAACCAGACACACGTTGTCCAGTCGGCCCTGTCCACGGCAGTGGCGAAACTGGAGAAGGAACTCGGAGTGGAGTTGTTCGACCGCTCCAAACACCAGATCAGGATCACACCTGCGGGAGAGCTGTTCCGTGAGCACGCCCGCCAGGTGGTCCAGACCGCGCGACTGGCAAAGGACGCGGTGAGCGCGTACCACGGAGAGTTGACCGGAACGGTTGACCTCGGGTCGCTGATCTCGTTCGGCACACTCGACGTACCTGAGATACTCGGCGACTTCCACCGCGAGTATCCGCTTGTCCGCATCAGGTTGCGGCAGAGCCAAATTGGTTCCATGGCCTATCTTTCGGCGATCACCGACGGCTCACTCGACCTGGCTCTGGTATCGGCACCCGACCGGTTCCCCGCGCGCGTTCAGATGCAGTTGCTGTGCCGAGAACCGATGGTGTTCGTCTGCCGCAGGGATCATCCGTTTGCAGACCGCAATGACGTCGAGGTTGCTGAGCTCCGCGACGAGGATCTGATCGGGTTTCCGCGCGAATTCGGCCTCAGACGTCTCGTCGACGCCGCGTTCGCGGCCGCCGGCGTCGACGCCCGGGTATCTCACGAGGTGGCTCTCGAATACTCGATTGCCGGCCGCCTGGTCCGACACGGCCTCGGCACCATCGTGATGCCCGCCAGTGAGGCCGCGCACTATCCGGACCTGCGCGCCATCGAGATACGACCGGCGATCATGTGGGACATCTACCTCGCCTCAGCCGAACAGTCACGGCTCGGGCCCGCCAGCGCCAAGCTGGCAGAATTTCTCCTCGCCTCCGCCCCGGCGTGAGCGGCGAGCAAAGTCACGCTCCGAGTAGTAGATCCACAGCGCGGTGCGCAATCATCATGGTGGGCGCGTTGGTGTTGCCCGAGGTCAGTGTCGGCATGACGGATGCGTCGATGATGCGGAGTCCGTCGATGCCGTGCACCCGCAACTCGGGGTCCACGACCGACGCGTCATCGGTACCCATGCGGCACGTTCCGACGGCGTGGCCGATGCTGGTCTCTCGGCGGGCCAGCCATGCATGGTCCTGATCGCCGGTGTTCAGGTACGCGCCCGCAATGCCTTTCATCGCCGAGGCCCCCTCGACTACGTCGCGGGCGTGGCTCATCCCCTTGCGCAGCCGATCGATGTCGTCTCCGTCGCCCAAGCGCTCGAATTCGATCCGGGCCTTCCCGTCGTGCAGTCCGACCCGGCCCCGGGTCATCGGATGCTAGCCGCGGCGCAGGGCCGCCCGCGGGCATTCCTCGATCGCTTTTGCGGCGACTTCTTCCAAATCGGCCGGCACCGGGTCGAGTTGGACCACCGAGTAGTCGTCCTCATCGAGTTGAAACAGCTGCGGCGCGAGCTTCTCGCAGATGGCATTGCCTTCACAGCGATCCAGGTCGACTTCGACGCGCACGGCAACCTCCAGAGGAGTTTATCCAAGTTCGGTTTGTAGAAACCCTACTCCTCAACCGGCGAACAGACGCGCCGAAACGGCAAATCGAGGATAATTACGCGTCTATTGGTGAGTGCGTGTGGATCTCACCGACGCCGGTGACGCCCCGCCGCTAGGAGTTACCGCCGAGTGGTTTCAGCAGACTCCCCAGCCAGCGCATCGGCCCCGGCCACGCCCGGCTTTCCCCATGCACCAGTGCCGGTCCGCGGGGCGGCAGCGGCTTGCGCCACTCATTGATCCCGATCTCAATTCGCTGATGGCGTGACCCAGACCAGTACGTAGTCAGACCGAAACTCTCGGCCACCGCGACGATTCGCTGCCCCACCATGGTGTCGGTGCGGTCCTTTACCTCCTCGGTCGCCGCTTCGTCGCCGTCGTAGGAGGCCTGGACCAATGCCTCCGGCAGGTCGGGATGCGCACGAAAAGAGCTGTACCCCAGGGCTAGTTGCGGCGGGTATTCACCGAGCCGCAGTGCATCCTGCTCGTGGAAGAAGGTGTAGGCCCACTCGCGGTAGCGATACCAGTCCGGCGGATTCGGATTGAGGGTGCGCTCGTCATCGATCTCGCTGGTACCACAGGTCATGCAACAGGAGAAGCACATCCGACCGAGGATGCCCTCCGATTCCAGCTGAGTGAACGTGTCCTTCAACCGACCGTAATCACCGGTGTCGAGCCAGGCGGCCTGCTCGGCCACCCGCTCATCCCACATCGATCCCACCAGGAGCGCCGCGTCGTCAGGCTGAAGCACTTCGGAATCTGATGCCCATTCGAGCAAGTCGTCGTAGTCCCAGAACCCCGCGACCAATCGGAGCCTGAGCTCCTCCTGCAGCTCGGCGAGATCGCCGGAGCCCGAGTCCCCGATGTCCATTCGCCATATCCTTCCGTTTGGTTCATTTGCCGACTCATCGAGAACACGCGACTGCGCGAATAGCGAACCCGCCCACGACCCGTGATCGTGAACCACGATTCGGACGTGAACTCGATCATTCGTCCGCTACTGCGGCATCGCGGACTCGACCACTGTCAGCTTGTCCGAAAGTCCTGCCACCCTGCGAATTTCGCGGAACTCCTCGACCATGCCGTCGGTGACCTCGTGCGGATCGTCGACCGTGGCATCATCGGAGAGCACCGAGATGTTGAGTTGGTCGACGTAGCTCCAGACCGTGATGTTCAGGCCGCTGCCCGTCGTGATCGGCCCGACCGAATAGATCTCGGTGACGGTGGCGCCGCCGACCTTGCCACGTTCCCGCGGTCCTGGCACGTTCGAGATGTTGAGGTTGAGCACCTTGTTCTGACCATCCTGATGGGACAGCCATTTGAACGCGGCCTCGACCGGCGCCGGCGGCATGTAGGCGGCCCAGCGCGCGATCAGTTCCGGACCGATCAGTTGATGGCTTTCCTTCGCCAGCGCAGCTGCATCGTGCGCACGCCGCACCCGCTCGGCGGTGTCGGCGACATCCACCGGCAGCGCCACCAGCACACCGCTGAAGCGGTTGCCCGAGATGCGGTCCGGCGAGAAGTCGAAGCTCATCGGCACCGAGGCGAGCAGCGGATGGTCGGCCTTGCCGTCGTATTTGAGCGACAACGTGCGCAGCGCCCCCGACGACATGGCCAGCACGAGGTCGTTGATCGTCACTCCGAGCTTCTTGCTCGTCTCCTTGACGTCAGCCAATGCCAGTGTGGCCGTGGCGAACAGACGCTTCTCGTCGAGGATGTGGTTCATGAAGCTGGGCGGCGGGGTGAACGGCCGGGTCAGCTCGGGCGACAGCTTGCGGCTGCTGCGTCGAACCCGCCCGAACCCCTTGGCCGTGTAACGCATGGTTCCGGGCAACCGGCCGAGCTGGCGCATGTGATCGACGAACGCCGAGCGCACCAGTTCGGACTTGCTGGGCGCAGGATCGGTGGCATACGAGTCGTCGTCGCGGTCCGGGCCGTCGCGCAGGTCCATCCCGCGGGCCAGGAGATTGGCCGAGGCCACCCCGTCGGCCAGGGCGTGGTGGATCTTGCCGACCACCGCGATACGCCCGTTTGCCAGGCCCTCGACGAAGTACATCTCCCACAACGGCCGGCTGCGGTCCAGCGGGGTACTGCCGATCTCCCCGATGGCCTCGTCGAGTTCGCGACGCCCACCCGGGGCGCGCACCCGCCACGGCCGGACGTGGTACTCCAGGTCGACGTCGCAGTTCTCCCGCCACATCGGGTGGTGGAACTTGAACGGGATGTCGACGAGTTGATAGCGGAACGGGTCGAGCTTGTGCAGCCGCCCGCGGATCACCTCACGGAACTCGTCGATGCCGAAAGTCCGCTCACCCATGTCTTCGAGCGCGATGACCGCGATCTTCAACGTGTGCATGTGCACGTTGGGCGTCTCTGTATACAGCAGGAACGCGTCCCACCCACTCAACCGCTTCACGGTGTCCCTCCCCAGGTGTGGAAACGTCTATATGACCGCTTTAGCCTCGTCCATCGCCCGGTTTCGGTGAATCTGGTTGAGGAACAAGCCGATTGCCGTAGCCATCGTCCCGGTTCTGGCCCCGTCCGTCATGTCGAAGGCATGTCCGGCGCCGGGCAACTCGATGTAGCTGACCACGGCCCGCGACACCGCCTTGAGCTTGTCGACGAAACTGCGGGCCTGCGCGACCGGGATGACACTGTCGCCGGTGCCGTGGATGACCAGGAACGGCGGTGCATCGGGATGGATCTGCGCGATCGGTGAGGCCTTCCGGAAGATCTCCGGATGCCGATCGAGCTTGCGGCCCACCACGATCCGTTCCAGGAAGTCGACGAACCGGACCCGCTCCTCGGTGGAGCGGTCCTCCCAGTCGTAGCGCCCGTAAATGCCCACGACGGCATCGACCGAGGTGTCGGCGCCGTCCGGCAGATCACCCTGGAGATCGGGGTCGTTCGGAGTGAGGCCGGCGAGCGCGGCCAGATGGCCGCCGGCCGAGCAGCCCGCGACGGCGACGAAGTTGCGGTCGCCACCGAACTTGTCGACATTGGCCCGCGCCCATGCGATGGCGGCCTTGACGTCGGTGATGTGCCGCGGCCAGCGATGATGCGGGGCCACCCGGTAATCAATCGACAGACACACCCAGCCCTGCTGGGCCAGATGCGACAACAGCGCGTAGCCCTGCAGGATCCGGCCACCGTGCACCCAGGCACCGCCCGGCACGAACAACAGGACGGGAGCGGGGGCAGCACTGGACAGATCCTTGGGCCGCCACACATCGAGCAGTTGGGTCGGGTCGTCACCGTAGCGCACCGAGGTTCGGTACACGTCGCGCCGGTACTCGCACGTGTGCCACAACGGCGCCACGCTGTCGGGGGCCGGCCAGTCGATGGCCAGGTCTGCCGGCGACACCACACCGCGCAGCGCCTCTTGGGCGACGGCGTTGGTCTGCTCCCGATCCGCCTGCCGCAACTCACTGTTGTCCGGGGCGAACCAGGACTTCGCCGAGGAGGCGACGAACTCGGGCAAATGACGGAATCCCCACACGCTCATGGCAGTAAGGGCGCCGAGCGGTTCCAGATGCTTACCCACGACCGGCAGCGAAGCCGATGCCACGCTAAGCGCCAGCATGTGGTCGGAAGGCTTGGCATGCAGCAACCATTTTGCTCGATCAGCGAGCGTCGGTGCGGGGTACCGATTATCCGGTCGTGCCGTCATTGCGCGAGCGTACCCCGCTGCCGATTGACTCAGGCGACAACTTCGCCGACTTGTCCACCCGGCGTCAAATTGTGACCTGCATCACGTCGACTTAACCGCGCAACCCCCGTTAGCTTCGCTAACCATGACTAAGTCTGCGCTGGCCATCACCGAAGAGCACCTGGATCTCGCCGATGCGGCACTCGGGCAGCTGAACCGCCTCGACAGCCGCGCAGCCGCCCGCGCAACCCTGGAGAAGGCGGGCAGCTATCCCGACGACATCTGGGCGGCCGGCGCCGCACTCGGCTGGAACGGACTCGCCATCTCCGAGGAGTACGGGGGCTCGGGCTTCGGCCTGCCCGAACTCGCGGTGGTGGCCGAGGTCGCCGGACGCGAACTCTGCCCGGGACCGTTCCTGCCCACCGTGTCCGCCTCGGTGGTCATCGACCGCTACGCAGCGGATTCGGTTCGGGCCGAACTGCTTCCGGGTCTGGCCGACGGTACGACGGTGGCAGCGCTGGGCCTGGCCGGTTCGGTGAGCATCGGCGCAGACGGCGTACTCGGCGGGCAGGCCCGCGCGGTCCTGGGCGCCCCCGACGCGCAGGTGCTGGTGCTGGCCGCCGGCGACGACGTCGTCATCCTGGACGCGATGGCAGACGGAATCACCGTCACCGCACAGGATTCCCTGGACACCACCCGCAGCATCGGCGCGGTCGACCTGCGTGCCGTGGCCGTCGACGAGAGCCGGATCCTGCGTGGCGCGGCGCGCGGGGCCCGCACGGTGTTCCGCATCCTCGGCTCGGCCGAGGCGGTCGGTGTCGCCTGGGCCGCCCTGGACATGGCAGTCGAGTACGCCAAGGTGCGTGAGCAGTTCGGTCGCACCATCGGCACCTTCCAGGCCGTCAAACACCACGCGGCCAACATGCTCGTCGACGCCGAACAGACCACCGCAGCAGTGTGGGACGCCGCCCGCGCCGACAACCTCGACGGTGCCCGATTCGCCGCCGCGGTGGCCGGCGCGCACGCCATCCGCGCCGTGGTGTTCAACGCCGAGACCAACCTTCAGCTGCACGGGGGCATCGGCTTCACCTGGGAGCACGACGCACACCTCTACCTGCGCCGGGCCCGGACACTGGCCGCGGTGCTCGGCGACGGAGCCGATCCGCTGGTCGACGTCGTCGACGGGCAACGCAGCGGGCAGGCGCACGGGGCGTCGTTCGCGCTGCCGGAGGACGCCGAGCGGTACCGCCAAGACGCACAGGCCGCCGCATCGGCAGTGAGGGCGCTGCCCGAGGACAAGCGCCGCGACTATCTGGTGGATTCCGGCTACCTGGTGCCGCACTGGCCCCAGCCCTATGGGCGCGCAGCAGATGTGTTGGAACAGTTGGTGATCGAGGAAGAATTCGCCGACATCGAGCGCGCGGACATGGGCATCACCGGCTGGGTGACCCTCACCATCGCCCAAGCCGGTACCGACGACCAGCGCGAGCGCTGGGTGGAACCCGTGCTGCGGGGACAGGTGATGTGGTGCCAGCTGTTCTCCGAGCCGGGAGCGGGTTCGGATGCGGCCGCGGTACGGACCGCCGCCAAGAAGGTCGATGGCGGCTGGCGGGTAACGGGTCAGAAGGTGTGGACCAGCCTGGCTCAGCACTGTCAGTGGGGCCTGGCCACCGTGCGCACCGACCCCGACGCACCCAAGCACGCCGGCGTCACCATGATGGCGATCGACATGAAAGCCCCTGGGGTGACAGTGAATCCGTTGCGTGGTCTGACCGGTGACGCACACTTCAACGAGGTGTTCTTCGACGACGTGTTCGTCCCCGACGCCGATGTGGTCGGCGACGTGAACAAGGGCTGGCTGGTCGCGCGGGCCACCCTGAGCAACGAGCGCATCTCCATCGGCGGCGGTTCGGCGGCGCCGACCGGATTCGACGCCGACGAGCTGGTCGCCCTGATCGACGCCGACCCCGACGGCGCGCGGTACGTGCGCCGGGCCGGCGAAGTGATTGCCGTCGGCCACACGCTCCGGTTGCTGAACCTGCGCCGGGTCAGCCGGGCGATCGCCGGCACCGAGCCGGGACCGGAGGGCAACGTCACCAAGCTGCTGGTGGCCGAGCATTCCCAGCATCTGACCGAACTCGGTATGGACCTGGTCGGCACGGCCGGCGTGACCGGGCAGACGCCGAAGCTGACCCGCGCCTACCTGGGCAACCGCGCGATGACCATCGCCGGCGGGACCTCCGAGATCACGCGGAACACCATCGCGGAGCGCATCCTCGGCCTGCCCCGCGACCCGCTGCTGAAATAGCTCGCGGGCGCGTCTACACCGTCGGGACGGTACCGCCGTCGACGACAATGTCGGCACCCACGATCGAAGAGGCCGCATCCGACACCAGAAACGCGACCACTTCTGCGACTTCGGCAGGCTGGGCCGGCCTGCCGAGCGGGATGCCACCGAGCGCGGACATCAGCGATTCGAGGGCGTCCTCTCGGGACCCGTCGGTGGCCGTCGCGATGCGATCGATCAACGCCTCGGCCGCCGTGGTCTGGATGAAACCGGGTGAAACGGTGTTGACCCGAATGCCTTTGGGCGCCAGTTCATTGGCCAGGCCCTTGCTGTAGGCCCGCAGCGCCGCCTTGGCCGCGGCGTACCCCAGGGTTCCGTCGTAGAGCGGCATCCGGCTCTGGATCGATCCGACGTGCACCACCGCACCCCGGCCGTCGTCGATCATCGTCGGCAGCAATGCCCGGTCGAGTCGGACCGCGGCCAGCAGGTTCAGGTTCAGCTCGTCGGCCCAGTTCCGATCGCTCAGCGATGCGAACCCTCCGGGTGGTGCACTGGAACCGCCCGCCGTGTGGACCACGATGTGCGCGCCGCCGTTCTGACGGATGTGCGACGCGAGGTCGGCGATGTCGGCCACCGAGGTGAGGTCCGCGGCGAGGAAATCGTCTGCCGCCGCGGCGCCGTCACGGTCGGGGCGACGAGCCACCGCGGTGACGTGAGCGCCGGCAGCCCGCAGTCGGTGGACGATCGCCGCGCCTGCACCCTTGGTACCCCCGGTGACCACCGCGCGCCGCCCTTCGAGGGCGTTCATGCGTCGGCCCGAAAGACCGGCCAGCACAGAGTGGTACGCCACTGCGCGGAATCATCTGTATCCCAGACGAATCGCTCGTAGTACTCGCGCAGCGGGCCCTCGACACTGATCTCCCGCCGTGTCGCGTACTCGCCGAGTGCGCTGTATGCCAGGTCCACATCATCGTGGGGACCACGGTGGCTCACCACCGCGAGTTCGGCCGCCGGGACGGTCTGCGGTTCGACCCGGCCGACCGGGCGAACGCGGCCGTCGACCGGGATGAAGACCGTCGCGCCGCCGCGGTCACCACTGAAGATGTCGAACCCGAACAACGCGCCGGGTGCGCCGGTCGCCACCAGCCCGGGATCGGCGTGGACGGTGGCGCGAAGTTCCCCGACCGCGCCCTGCCACCAGGCCGGCAGATCGTCACGATCCACCGTCGCCGTGATCGCGGCGGCCGCAACCGCCGGGACACTGCGGTACTCGATACGCGACGTCTCATCCGGCGGCTCCAGGATGGCCCGCAAGGACTCGACGGCGCTGCGGGTGGCGGTAAGCCGATCCTCCAGCCGTCGCAGATGGTCACTGATCAACGCATTGCGCTCGGCCGGTGCGACAGCGAGCACCGCGCGTACATCGGCGATCGGCATGTCGAGCTGACGCAGGCGGCGCACCACTTGCGCAGTGGCCACCTGCTCGACGGTGTAGTAGCGATAGCCCGAAGAAGAGTCGATGCGGTCGGGTACGAGCAGGCCTACCTCGTGGTAGTGCCGCAGCGTCTTGACCGGCAATTGCGTCATCCGCGAGAAGTCGCCGATGGACAGAGCGATGTTCACGTGCCCAGTGTGGCGTCTCCCCCAGGGGGAGACTCAAGCACGACGCCGGGGTTGACTCTCCCGCTGCCGACGACGCGAGCCTGACGTCATGTCCCGTGATATTTCAGCTCAGCTCCCCGCAGTCGTGCGCCGCTACCTCGACGCAGTCAACGCATTCGACACCGATGCCGTACTGGCCACCTTCACGGCGGACGCCGTGGTCAACGACAACCACCGCGAGTTCGCCGATACCGCGGCCATCCGCACTTGGATCGCCCAGGAAATCACCGGTGACCGCGTCACCATGGAGGTCACCGACGCCGATGTGCGGCCAGGAGTGATCGTCGTGTCCGCCCGCTATGACGGAGAGTTCGACAAGACGAACCTGCCTGCCGAACTGATCCTGACGAACTACATCGTGGTCCGTGACGACGCGATCGCGGCACTGTTTATAGCCTTCAACAACGGCTGACCAGACAGGCACGGTAGAACTGACGGTGTGACCGCTAGCACAGCCTTTCACCCCGATCTCGAACGCATCGCCCGTTTCATCCCCCGCAAGCTGGTTTCCAGGCGGACGCTGCCGCTGCTGCAGCGTCTCACGGTGCTGCAGAACCGGCAGACACCCAAAGACGTCGAGGTGCTCACCTTGAGCTCCGGTGTCGGGGTGCGGCTGTTCCGGCCGACCGGGGTCACCGAACCGGCGCCGGCGCTGTTGTGGATCCACGGTGGCGGCTACGTGCTGGGCAGCCCGGCGCAGGACGATGCGCTGTGCCGACGTTTCGCCAGGGAACTCGGCATCACGGTGGCGGCGGTCAAATACCGGCTGGCACCTCAGAACCCCTACCCGGCCGGGTTGGAGGACTGCTACGCGGCACTGAAATGGCTCGCCGGGCTTCCCGCGGTCGACGCCTCGAAGGTGGCGATAGCCGGCGCCAGTGCGGGCGGCGGATTGGCCGCCGCCCTCGCGCTGCTGGCCCGTGACCGCGGCGAGGTTTCCCTTGCCGCACAGGTCCTCGTATACCCGATGCTCGACGACCGGTCGGTGGGTCCGGAGTTGGAGAACCCCGGCCACCGGCTGTGGACGCAGGGCAGCAACAAATTCGGTTGGTCGGCCTACCTCGGCGGTGCCGATCCGGCCGTGGCCGTGCCGGGTCGCCGCCAGGATCTGGCCGGACTGCCGCCGACCTGGATCGGGGTGGGCACGCTGGACCTGTTCCACGACGAGGACCTGGCCTACGCCGAGCGGCTGCGCGCGGCGGGGGTGGACTGCCAGGTCGAGCAGGTGTACGGCGCTTTCCACGGGTTCGATCAGATCGCGGCGAAAACCCCCGTGGCCCAAGCCTTCATGGCCAGTCAAGCCGGCTATCTACGGGCGGCGTTCGGCTAGTTCGCGCCGGTGACGCAGGTACACGCAGGCCCGTTCCAGCAGACAGCGGTCGGCTCTCGACAGGGAACCGGCCCTGGGCACCAGGCATTGGACGGTCCGGGCGAAGCGCAGGCATAGCTGTTCGGTTGTCATACCGAACTCGAGCCAGACGTCGTCCTCGCGCGGCCCCCCGTAGGGAGCCCACGCGAGGACGAACTTCAGCAGGACACGCTCGAAGGAGTCCATCTACCGGTCGAACGCGTCAGTCTCGAACAACGTTGTCCTCGAACACGATCCGGCCGATCAACTCGTAGCGGCGCGGATCGCGCAGCTTGAAGTAGGTGGCCATGCCCGCACCCAGCACGAAGATGCCCACCACGATCCACGGCGTCAGCTTGAACAGCAGGGTGCCGGATGCGGTGCCCGCGGCGGCGTCCTTGTGTTCCCACAGCAGGTACACGACATAGAGCATGCCGATCCCGCCGAGGCCAGGGGCGACGAGCGTCTTGAACCAGTGCTTGGACACCGGGTGGTTCTTGCGGATGTGGAAGTAGCTGATCACCGAGAAGGCACACAGCGACTGCACGATCAGGATCGCCATCGTCCCGAGGATGGCCAGCAGCGTGTACATGTGCACGTAGGGGTCCATTCCGGCGAACAGGAAGGCCAGGATGATCACCAGCGCGATACCGCTCTGCACGAACGAGGCGATGTAGGGCGAACCGTGTGTGGGGTGTGTCGAGCCGATGGTCTTCTGCAGGTTCTTGGACAGACCTTCGCGGCCGAGCGCGTACAGGTAGCGCGAGGCACAGTTGTGGAATGCCATCCCGCAGGCGAACGAGCCGGTGACCAGCAGGACGTTGAATACCGTGATGGCCCATTCGCCGTAGGTATCCCGCACCGGGGCGAAGAAGATCTCCGAAGACGTGGCGGAGTCTTGTGCGAGCTCCACCGCGTGCTGCGGGCCGGTGCCGGCGATCGCCATCCAGGACACGAACACGTAGAACACGCCGACACCGACGACACTCAGCATCGTGGCGCGGGGGATGATCTTCTTGGGGTTACGCGACTCCTCGCCGTACATGGCGGTCGACTCGAACCCGACCCATGACCAGAATGCGAAGAACAGGCCCAATCCGGCGCTGGCACCGGCGATTCCAGCTGCCGGAGAGAAGGCGCCGATCGGGTTGATGGTCTCGGCGATCGCGAATCCCTGCGGGCCGCCGCCTTTGAACAGCACCGCCACCGCGCCGAGCGCCAACATCACGATCTCGGTCACCAGGAACACGCCGAGCACCTTGGCGGTCAGGTTGACGTCGAAGTAGGTCAGGGCCGCGTTGATCACCAGCATCAGCAATGCCGGGATGATCCAGTGGATATGGACACCGAGCTGGGATTGCATGAAGTTCTGGAAGAAGAACGAGAAGATCCCGATGAGCGAGGCCTCGAAAACCACGTAGGCCATGGTGATAAGCCCGCCACTGGCCATCCCGACGATACGGCCAAGGCCGTGGGAGATGTAGCCGTAGAACGCGCCGGTGGTGGTGATGTGCTTGGCCATGGTCGCGTAGCCGACGGCGAAGAGGCCGAGGACGACCGTCGCCACGATGTAGCCGGCCGGGGCGTGTGAACCATTTCCGAAGCCAACTGCGATCGGGACATTGCCGACCATTGCGGTTATCGGTGCAGCCGTCGCCACCGCCATGAAGATGACGCCGACCGTTCCGACGGCGTTGCGCTTAAGTCGCTGTACATCGTGAGCTGCAGTTTCGCTCTTAGCGACAACTTGTTCGGTCATCTAGCGGAATACCTTCCAGGTAACAGTGGGTGCTCGATGTGGCCTGGGCCACAGTGCGAACCTAAGGCATATTGGCACGACCAAAACCGCTTGGCAAGCGTTATCAGCAACCATTGACATAAATGGTTGCGACCGTTTACGGTGAGGGCCATCACAGCTACCGCATAGCTGAAGAGGGAGCCGCATGTACGACTACGGCACGTTCACGTTCGAATCCAAAGCCGAAGTGCTGGATAAGGCGAAGACGTTCTGGAATCCAGACAAGACACAGTTCTGGACTGATACCGGTGTCGATCTGGTGATCGACCGCCGCGAGGGATATTTCCTGTGGGATATGGGCGGCCGCCGCCTGATCGATCTGCACCTCAACGGTGGCACCTACAACCTCGGGCACCGCAATCCCGAAGTGATGCAGGCGATCACCGAGGGCATGGAGCATTTCGACGTCGGCAACCACCACTTCCCGTCGGTGGCCCGCACCGCCCTGGCACAGCGCCTGGTCGAGACCGCACCGGCGTCGATCACGAAGGTGGCGTACGGGTCCGGAGGCGGTGAGGCGATCGACATCGCGCTCAAGAGCGCCCGGCACGCCACCAAACGCCGCAAGATCGTCTCGATCGTCAAGGCCTACCACGGCCACACCGGCCTGGCCGTGGCCACCGGCGACGACCGGTTCGCCAAGTTCTTCCTGGCCGACCAGCCCGAGGAGTTCCTCCAGGTGCCGTTCAACGACATCGAGGCGATGGAACGGGTGCTGGCCCCCGGCGATGTCGCCGCGGTGATCATGGAGACCATCCCGGCCACCTACGGATTCCCGCTTCCCGCACCGGGTTACCTGGAAGCCGTCAAGGCCATCACCGAGAAGCACGGCACCCTGTACATCGCCGATGAGGTGCAGACCGGCCTCATGCGCACCGGTGAGCTGTGGTGCATCACCAAGCACGGCATCGAGCCCGACATCCTGGTGACCGGCAAGGGCCTGTCCGGTGGCATGTACCCGATCACCGCGGCCCTGCTCAGCGATCGCGCCGCGAAGTGGCTCGATGAGGACGGCTTCGGCCACATCTCCACCTTCGGCGGCGCCGAGCTGGGCTGCGTCGCCGCGCTCAAGACGCTCGAGATCTCTACCCGCCCTGAAGTGCGCTCAATGGTGCACTACATCGCCGACATCTTCGACCACGGGCTGCAGCGCATCCAGGCCGACCATCCGGACTGGTTCGTCGGCATTCGACAGAACGGTGTGGTGATCGGTCTGGAGTTCGACCATCCCGAAGGCGCCAAATTCGTGATGCGCGAACTCTACGAGAACGGAGTGTGGGCGATCTTCTCGACGCTGGATCCCCGTGTCCTGCAGTTCAAACCGGGTCTCCTGCTCTCGCGCGAACTCTGCGAGGACGTCCTGGACCGCCTCGCCGTCGCGGTGGCCAGGGCCGAGACCGTCGTGAGAGGACGTAAAGCATCATGACCAGTACCGCACAGGCCGGCCACATGCTGGAACGGGCCGGTTGGGCCGCGGCAGCGTACGCCGACTACGACGCGGCGGCGGTGAACAACATCGTCAACGCGGTGGCCGACGCCGCCTACGCGGCAGCCGAACGGTTCGCCGCCGAGGCCGTGGCCGAGACCGGGATGGGCGTGGTGGCCGACAAGGTCACCAAGAACCGGGCCTGCTCACGCGGGATCGTCGACTACTACCGAGGCGAGGACTATGTATCGCCGCGCGTCGACGAGGCCCGCAAGATCATCGAGCTGCCCCGGCCCGCGGGCGTGGTGCTGGCGTTGACGCCGACCACCAATCCCGTTGCCACGGTGTACTTCAAGGTGATCCTGGCCCTGATGACCCGCAACGCCGTCGTCGTCGCCCCGCACCCGCGGGCCAAGCAATGCTCGGCCGATGCGGCCCGGCTGCTTGCCGAGGCCGCGGTGGCGGCCGGCGCCCCCGACGGCATCGTCCAGGTGGTCGAGGAACCGTCCATCCCGCTGGTACAGGCGCTGATGGCCGACGAGCGCACCGATGTCATCGTGGCGACCGGGGGCACCGGCGTCGTTCGTGCGGCGTACTCGTCCGGCAACCCCGCACTCGGTGTCGGGCCGGGCAATGTCCCAGTGTTCGTCGAAGCCAGCGCGGACATCAACGCCGCGGCCAAGCGCATCGTGGACAGCAAGGCGTTCGACAATTCGGTGCTGTGCACCAACGAATCCGTCCTGATCGCCGAGGACGCGATCGCGAGCAAGCTCAACGGTGCACTGACCCGCGCCGGCGCGCACATCCTCGATGAGGACGGCGCACGGCGCCTGCGGGCCTACATGTTCACCGACGGGCACCTCAACACCGACGTGGTGGGCCGCGATGCCGCCTGGATCGCGGGGCAGGCCGGGCTGCGGGTCACCGCCAAGACCCGGGTGCTGATCGCGCCGTTCAACGACGTGATCTCCGAGGAGATGCTGGCCCACGAGAAGCTGTCCCCGGTGCTCGGCATGACCACCGCGGCCGACGCCGCGCGTGGTATCCGCGCCGCCCGGGCGGTGGTGCGGATCGGCGGGGCCGGTCACTCGGCGGCGATCCACAGCGAGAATCCCCCGGTGATCACCGATTTCGCCGCTCAGGTACCGGTGCTGCGGGTGTCGGTCAACGTGGGCAACAGCACCGGCAGTTCCGGGCTGGACACCAACCTGGCGCCGTCGATGACCATCGGCACCGGGTTCGTCGGGCGCAGCTCGATCGGGGAGAACCTGCAACCGCAGAACCTGATCAACTGGGCCCGCATCGCCTACAACAGCGATTCCGCTGTGCCCATGGGCAATTTCGCGGGTATCCATCCGTGGCACTCACCGGCCGGACCGGTGCCGGAGTATCCGCGCGCCTCCAATGACCGTCACGGTGCGCCTGTCACGCCCAGCCGGCCGTACCCGACTGCCAACCGGTCGTCGGATCTCGGACTGGACGCACTGCGGGCCGAACTGCGTGCGCTGGTCGCCGAAGAACTCGCACAACTGATCAAGAGGTAGGGCTGTGGCTGAACTTCGTTCCTTCATCTTCATCGACCGGCTGCAACCGCAGACCATGTCGTATCTGGGCACCTGGATCAAAGGTGCTCTTCCCCGTGCCAACCAGGCCGCCCAGATCATCGAGGTGGCACCCGGCCTCGACATCGAGGGCGTCACCGATGTCGCGCTCAAGCATGCCGAGGTCAAGGCTGGAATCCTGGTGGTAGAGCGGCAATTCGGCTACCTGGAGTTCCACGGTGAGACCGGAGCGGTCAAGGCTGCCGCCGACGCCGCGCTGGATGAGCTCGGTGGTCATACCGGAAGCGCCGTGCGGCCGAACGTGCTGGCCTCACGCATCATCTCCAGCGTCGACCACCAGCACGCATTCCTGATCAACCGCAACAAGATCGGTTCGATGGTGCTGCCGGGTGAATCGCTGTTCGTGCTCGAGGTGGCCCCGGCGTCCTACGCCATCCTGGCCACCAACGAGGCCGAGAAAGCCGCGGACATCAAGGTGGTCGATTTCCGGATGATCGGCGCCACGGGCCGCGTCTACCTGTCCGGTACCGAAGCCGACGTGCGTACGGCGGCCGAGGCAGCCCAGGACGCACTGGCGAGGGCCACCGCGTGAGCATCAACCGGGACGAACTGCGCGCCCTCGTGCGCGACGTGGTGCGTGAGGCGGTCCGGGATGTCGGAGCCGCCACCAAGACTCCGGGGCCGGTGGCTGTCCCCCCACCACCGGCCCCGGCTCCACCGGCACCGCCGACGGTCGCCGACCAGTTCGGTGTGGACCCCACCGGGCCCCGCGCTGTCGACGGCAAGAACCGCACCGAGACCGTGCAGTTGAGCAACGACCGAGACCTCGACAGTTTCGTCCGGAAGCTGTTGCGGCTCTTCGAAAGCCCGAAGACTAGGGCCGACCTCAAAGCGGGCCGGCTCAGCTTCCGGCTGGCGGGGTCGACCCGGTCGTCAGGCGGTGGTGCCATTCACCGCATCGAAACCGGCGCGGTGACCGAACGGCATATCGCCGACATGGCCGGCGGCACGCTCGTGCTCGGCCGCAAGGCGGTGCTCACCCCGCTGGCCCGGGAGAAGGCCCGCACCCTGGGCATCACGATTGAGAAGGAGCGCAAATGATCTCAGCGGTTGTCACCGGCAACGTGTGGTCGACCCGTCGGATCGATGGCATCCCGCCCGGCGCGTTCCTCGAGGTCGAGATCGACGGCACCGGGTCGAAGCTGATCGCCTTCGACGTCCTCGGCAGCGGAGTGGGCGAACGGGTCCTCGTGGCCCAGGGCTCCGTGGCCTCGGGCTGGTTCACCGGCACCCCACCGCCGGTTGACGCACTCATCATCGGATCCATCGACGCAAAACCCGACACCAACCCCAAGAAATAAGGAGAAACACCTATGTCCAGCAACGCAATCGGACTGATCGAGACCAAGGGCTACGTGGCTGCGCTGGCCGCTGCCGACGCCATGGTCAAGGCCGCCAACGTCACCATCACCGATCGCCAGCAGGTCGGCGACGGCCTGGTCGCCGTGATCGTCACCGGTGAGGTGGGTGCGGTCAAGGCCGCGACCGAGGCCGGCGCCGAGACTGCCTCGCAGGTGGGCGAACTGGTCAGCGTGCACGTCATCCCGCGTCCGCACAACGAGCTCGGCGCACACTTCTCGGTCGCCAGCAAGTAGTCATGCCTACCAAAGCGGAGGAGAGCACGCGGATTCGCACCCAGATCCGCGTCTACCTGTTGGTGGAGGACCTGCAGCGCCAGTTCGCTGCGTACCTCGGAACGCCGACCCGGGCCAGGGGATACCCGCCGTACGAGGGTGAGCATGCGCTCATCGTCGAGGTTTCCCCCGCCCTGGCCATCGAGCGGGTGATCGATCTGGCCCTGCGTGAGGTCCCCGGCATACAGCCCGGAATCCTTTACGTGGAACGCCAATTCGGAGTCCTGGAGATCCACTCGGCCAACCTGGACGATGTCCGGCGTGCCGGCGAGGCGATCCTGGCCGGCACCGGCAACAAGGCATCCGATCAGTTGCGGCCGCGGGTCCTCTACCACGACATCATCGAGAACATCACCGATCAGCACGCGGTGATCCTCAACCGCAACCGGCAGGCGTCGATGATCCTGCCCGGGCAGTCGCTGCTGGTGTACGAGATGACCCCGGCGCTGTTCGCGGCGGTCGCGGCGAATGAGGCGGAGCGCGCCGCACCCGGGCTTACTGTGGTCGACGTGCAGATGATCGGCGCTGCTGGAAGGCTCTACATCGGCGGGAGTACCGCTGACGTAACCGTGGCGCGGGATCGGATCACTGCGGTACTAGATGGTATTGAAGGACGGGATCACTGATGGTCATCACCGACGAGATCGATGTCGCCCAACTGGCGCTGCGCCAGTACGACATCGGGGCGGACGCAACACTGCGGTTGCTCAACCTGTCCGAGAACGCCACTTATCTCGTCGAGGACGCCGGCACCCAATCCATCCTGCGGGTGCACCGGCAGGATTATCACCAGCCCCACGAGATCGAGTCGGAACTGGACTGGCTGCAGGCGTTGCGGACCGACAGCGACGTCACGGTGCCCACCGTGCTGCCGGCCCGCGACGGCTGCCGGGTGGTGACCGTCGGCGGAGCCGACAGTTCGGCCACCATCGGCGGTACCGGGACTCCTCGGCATGTCGTGCATTTCGGCATGGTCGCCGGGGCCGAACCCGACGAGGGCACGCTGACCCTCGATGATTTCCATACGCTGGGCCGGATCACCGCTGCGCTGCACGACCATTCGCAGCGGTGGGAGCGTCCGGCCGGGTTCGGCCGGTTCTCCTGGGACTGGGAGCACAGCCTCGGCGCGAAACCGCGCTGGGGCCGCTGGCACGATGCCGAAGGCGTCGGCACGGCCGAGCAGCAGGTGCTGGAGCGCGCCCAGGCGCTGCTGCACGATCGGCTGCACGCCTACGGCACCGGCCCCGATGTCTACGGTCTGATCCACGCTGACCTGCGGCTGGCCAATCTGCTGGTCGACCCCAACCCGGCGGGAACTGCCAAGATCACGGTCATCGACTTCGATGACTGCGGATTCGGCTGGTATTTCTATGATTTCGGCACCGCGGTGTCGTTCATCGAAGATGATCCGGCACTGCCGGAATGGCAGGACGCCTGGGTGCGCGGCTACCGCACGCGACGCGACCTGCCCACCTCGGACGAGGACATGCTGGCGTCGTTCGTGCTGCTGCGCAGGCTGCTTCTGCTGGCCTGGATGGGCAGCCACAGCCACTCCAGGGAATCGGCCACCAAGGCCATCAGTTACGCCGCGGGTAGCTGTGAACTCGCCGAGCGCTACCTGCGCTCCAACGGACTCACCCTGACCTGACTCTCAAAGGAACCCAACAATGTTCGCATCGCTTCAGGGCCGCTCGGCCATCGTCACCGGCGGCAGCAAGGGCATCGGCCGCGGCATCGCCCAGACCTTCGCCAACGCCGGCGTGGACGTCCTCATCACCGGACGCAACCAGGCTGACCTCGACGAGGCCGTCGCCGCGCTCACCGACGCCCCGGGGCGGGTCAGCGCCCTTCGCGCGGATGTGACCAGCCCCGAAGACGCTCGGCAGGTGGTCAGCGCGGCCGTCGAGCGGCACGGCGGGCTGGACATCGTCTGCGCCAATGCCGGCATCTTCCCGTCCGGGCGCCTGGAGGATCTCACCCCCGACGACATCGACCAGGTCCTTGCGGTGAACTTCAAGGGCACCGTGTACATCGTGCAGGCCGCACTCGCGGCGCTGACCGCCAGTGGCCACGGACGCGTCGTCATCACGTCGTCGATCACGGGCCCGATCACCGGTTACCCCGGCTGGTCGCACTACGGCGCGTCCAAGGCCGCCCAGCTGGGCTTCCTGCGCACCGCCGCGATGGAGCTGGCCCCGAAGAAGATCACCATCAACGCCGTGCTGCCCGGCAACATCATCACCGAGGGCCTTGTCGAAATGGGCCAGAACTACATGGACCAAATGGCCTCGGCGGTGCCTGCCGGCCGACTCGGATCGGTCGCTGACATCGGTAACGCGGCGCTGTTCTTCGCCACGGACGAAGCCGCGTACGTCACCGGACAGTCGCTGGTCGTCGACGGCGGACAGATTCTTCCCGAATCTCACATGGCGATCGCTGAACTCTAGTTCAACCTGGATAGAATTGGCTGGACCAATACACGGGCAGGGGGCCGGGGTGGCAGTTCACAGCGAAGAGTTGCGCAGGCACATCGTCGCCGACATCAACGCGGGCACCCCCGGCGCCAAACTCGGCAGCGAACGCGACCTGGCCGAACGCTACGGCACCAGTCGCTCCAGCCTGCGCCAGGTGCTGGCCGCGCTGGAGGAAGCCGGGATGGTGCACCGGGTGATCGGCCGGGCCGGCGGCATCTTCATCAGCCACGGTCAGGTGGAGCGGCACCTCTCCGATGTGGTCGGTGTGCCCGCCTTCCTGGCCAACCAGGGGTATGTCGCCGGCACCCGGGTGCTCTCGACGCGCATCACCATCCCCGACGACGCCACCCGGAGCGCGCTGCGTCTGGGCGCAGGCGATTACGTCACCGAGATCCAGCGCGTCCGCCTGGCCGACGGCTCGCCCATCTCGCTCGAACACGCCCAGTTCCCCGCAGACGCCTTCCCCGGCCTGCTCGACCAGCAGTTGGGTGGGTCACTCTACGAAATCCTGCAGTCCCGATACGGTTTGGTCACCGGCCGGGCCGACGAGCGGATCGAGGCAGTCAACGCCACCAGCAATGAAGCCACTCTGCTCGGCATCAAGCCCAAGGCGGCACTGCTGTTGATCACGCGGATCACCTACGACCAGAACGGTTCCCCGTGCGAGTTCTCCCGCGACCTGTTCCGCGGAGACCGCACGGCGCTGGCCGTCACGGCGAAGGGCAGCGGCATCGCCACCCACGCCGATGCCAACACCGCCTCGGTCACACTCCAGCGCCAGGCGGGCTGACGGCAGTCTCCACCGCCGTGTCGATTTCGCCAGATCAGTCAAGGAGCCACGGAGACACGGCGGAGCGCGATCAGCTCGTGACCGGTATCCGCATCGAGCTTGCGCTCGACCTCTGTGAAGCCCATCCGGTCGTAGAACTCGCGGGCGCGGCCGTTGTCGGTGTAGACCTCCAGCGTCACCACACTGTGCCGCGCCGCCGCGTGACAGATAAGTGCTCGTCCTACTCCACGGCCCTGCGCCTCCGGTGCGACGAACAACCCACCGATCTCTGAACCGAGCATGCCCAGCAAGCCGACGATGCTGCCGTCGGTGGTGGACTCCACAACCCAATTCTCGGCATCGACGAGATAGACCTCACGCAGTTTGCGTTCACGGTCACCTTCGCCCTCACCCGCCACAAACGGATGCGCTTGCCGTGCCGCGCGGGCCCACACGTCGACCGTCGCGTCCTCATCGGCAGGAAGGTACCGCCGGATGATCAGGCTCTCGTCCATCAGGCCGACCGTAGCCGAAATCCCAACGGCAGACCACCAGCTCACTCGTTGCGGGGCGTCGTCACCCGTCTTCATCCTGGTCGTCAGGACTCACGATCCGGAAACCCTCAGGCTCGGCGATCGCCTCATCGACGTCGCGCGGCGATGAGGCTCCGGCCGGCCTGTCGGGCCGTTCCGCATCCAGCTTGCTCTCAAGCGATTCCGGCTCGCCCGCCCGGTCAGCGCCGTGCCACTGCTCCGGCGGATCGACCACGTCGTCGCCGTCGGCGTTGGCGACTTCGTCGGAATCGGTCGACTCACTCGGCGAGAGAGTGTCGTCCGGGCCATTTTCGATATCGCTCATGGTGGTGGGATGCCCACGGCACCGCCGCGGGAAACTCCGGCAGATCGATCAGGCTGCACTCTGAGCAGGTGCGGCGGTCACACCTTTGACGAAGTCGCCCATGTAGCCGATGGCCTGCCTGCCTTCCGGCAGGATCTCGGCGGCGAGCGGGAAGTCGTGGATCTGGCCGCTCCAGACGTGAAGCTCACACGATGCGTGCGCGGCCGCCAGCCGGTCGGCGACCAATTCCGAGTCTGCCAAGAGTAATTCGTCTGCGCCCACGTGGATCATGACCGGTGGCATACCCGTCAGATCCGCTGTGGCCGGATCGATCAACGGCGAGATCGCAGACCCGCGACGAGCCTTCGACGGACTGGTCGCCGACCTTCGGATCGCCTACGCGAGACGCGAACCGTGCGCAGCGAAGGATCGGCGGGGTCCGGCACGTTCATCCCTGCCGCCAAACCGGTGCGCAGGTAATCCAGGACGGCCTCGTTGATCCGTTCCCCGGGCACCACCGCGGGAATGCCCGGCGGGTACGGGGTGATCTGCTCGGCGGAGATCCGGCCCACGGCCTGCTGGACCGGAACATCCTCGACCGTGCCGAAGAACGCATCCCGAGGTGACATCACGCTGTCCAGTTCCAGCTCGTCAGGTGAAGGCAGATCCACCCGCGGCGGCGGATCGAAGTCGTGAGCGGCCTTGCGCCACAGCTTGAGCGCCTCGACCAAACGTCCGGCGGTGTCCGAACCGTCGGCCAACGACATCGTCGCCAGCACCCGACGATGGTCGGTCATCCCCAGATCGAGTTGGCAGTACTCCCGCAACCAGTCCGAGGCCTGATATCCCGAGGTGCCGGTCGCCGAGACGTCGATCAGGACCTGCAGGCGATCCAGATCGTGTGAGGCCTGCTCGCCCAGCAACTCGTGGTCGAGGACCTCGATGTCGTCGATCTCCTCGATCTCGTGCCGTGTCCTTTCAGCCAGATCCATTGCGGCGCCCATCAACTCGTGACCGTGCTCCACCATCTGCCGACGCCATCCGTCAATCGCGCTGTACACCAGCACGTTCGGGCTCGTCGTCATGAGCAAATCCGCACATGCCGACAGCCGGTTCTCGTCCACGAGGTCGCCCTGCAGATGAAACACCGAGCCCTGCTCGAAACCGGCGCCCATCTTGTGCACGCTGACCACGCACACGTCCGCACCCGCATTCATCGCCCACGTCGGCAGATCCTCGTGGAAGGGCAGATGCGCGCCCCACGCCTCATCGACGATCAGCGGCTTGCCCCGGCGGTGGCAGATCTGGGCGATGCCCTCGATGTCAGCGCAGGTGCCGTACGGGCTGGGGCTGACGATCAACGCCGCGGCCGCATCCGGGTGCCGCTGCCAGGCCTCCTCGACCTGTTGAGGCGACGGCGGGTGTGAGAGGTGGCGCTCAGCGTCCCATTGCGGGGTGATCCAGCGGGGCACCAGACCGGAGAAGATCAGGCCGGCCACCACCGACTTGTGGCTGTCCCGGCTGAGCAGGAGGCTGCCGTCGCACCCGGCCACCGCCATCATGGCGGCCTTGACCGACAGCGAACTGCCGCACGTCGAGAACCAAGCCGCCCGCGCTCCAACAGCCTCGGCCATCAGTTCCTCCGCGCGCTTCAGATAGCCATTGCTCATCCGTCGGTCATCGAGACCCCCGCTGGCCAGCACATCGCTGAAGAACGGCTCTCGACCCAGCACCTGCAGCACGCGGCGATCGACACCGCGCCCCTGGCGGTGCCCCGGCGGCGAGAACCCGTACCGGTTCGAATTGTGGTACTCGTGCAGCGCGTCAAGCAGCGGCGCCGCGGCCTGATTGCCCGTCATGGCGGGTGAGTACCCACATCAGCCCAACCGCCACACACGCAGCCGTCATCATCGCGAATGCCGTCGGGAACGAGAACGAGGTGGCCAGCGCACCGACGACCAGAGACCCGAGACCGGTACCGGTGTCGAATCCGACGTTCCAGGCCACGCTGACCGCACCGCGAGCATGCTCACCGGTCGCGGCGAACGCCTGCACCAGCGTGAGGTTCTGCAGCGCCCCGTAGGCGATACCGAGCAGGACACAGCCGAAGATCACCCCGACCGCGCCGCGGGTCGAGCCGACTCCGATGCCGAAAACGATCACCGCAAGGCCGACCGCACCGATTCCCAGCATCGGGGCGATGAACCTTGCCGGGCCATGACGATCGGCGACGCCCCCGATCCACCACCGCGCCAGCGCGGCCGTTCCCGTCATACCGAGCAGCGCCGCGAATGCGGTGGTGGCGCCACCCAGTTGCGGGGCGAAGGTCAGGATTCCCCCGCCGGCCGCGGTGATCACCACGAGTGCGGCGATCGGACCGACCAGCCCGCCGACACCGTTCAGCCGATCGGAGTGCGCCTCGTGGGCCAGGATCGGTGCCGGGCGGGCGAAAGCCAGCGGAAGCCCCAGTAGCGGAGCGGCGGCCAGCACGAACACCAGCTGATAGCCCACATGCTCGGCCAGCCACGGTGCCAGCGGGATGAGCACGAACTGCGGTGCCGCGATGGCCAACCCGTACGCGCCGATCGCCCGGCCGCGGCGCTCCTGCGGGATCAGCGCCGCGATACCGCTGACACCGCAGACCGTCAGGACGCCGAAACCCAGTCCACGCAACGCCGCCAGCACGAACACCTGCCACAGGGACGTGGCCAGCGGGTGCAACACTGCCGGCGCCCCCAGCAGTACCAGCCCGAGGGACAGCGTGAGCGCCCAACCGGCGCGCCGCAACAACCGCCCGACCAACAACTGCGCGATGACGGTGCACAGCATGAGCAGGCCGTTGACCACTCCGGCCCCGAAGTTGTCCGCGCCGATCCGGACCGCCCACATCGGGGCCACCGGCAGCAGCAAGGAGAAGCCGGCGAATCCCAGTGCGGCACAGGCCAACAATGCGGGCATGCCTGGTACCCGCCACACGCTGTCGCGGGTCACCGCCGGAACACCACCGCACCGGCGATGATGGTGGCGGCCACCAGATCGGCGTCGAGCGTATCCACCACTCGCTGCGGGGAGTCCGCCAGCAGACACAGGTCGCCAGGCTCACCGGGGGCGATGCGGCGCGGCCGGGCCGGATTCCCGGCGCTGCCCAGGAACAGCGTCAACGCGCGACGCCCCGAGATCCGTTCGACCGGGTTCAACACCGCACCGTGCGGGGTGCGGCGCTGGACCGCGGCGCGCATGGCCGCCCATGGGTCGGGGGCGCCGAACGGCGCGTCGGTGGACAGCGCCACCGACACCCCGGCGGCCAGTAGAGTGGCCAGCCGCCACAGTTGATCGCGTTCGTCGCCAGGCACATCCGCGTGATACTGGTCGCCCCGTTCCGCGACGAAATTGGGTTGGGTCACCACCGTGATCCCGAGGGAGACCAGGTCGTCGATACAGTCCTCGGGCACCATCGCGGCATGCTCGATCCGGTCGGCCGGGTGACTACCCACGGCGCGTAGCGCGGCGATGGTGACGACGAGTTGGGCCGCAGTCACGCAATGCACGG
The DNA here is from genome assembly GCF_001665785.1 of Mycolicibacterium peregrinum. GTDB lineage: Bacteria > Actinomycetota > Actinomycetes > Mycobacteriales > Mycobacteriaceae > Mycobacterium > Mycobacterium peregrinum_A. The sequence continues at coordinate 190,874 of NZ_LZSO01000031.1, read as the reverse complement.
CCACTGGTTGACCGCCGCGGTGCCGCTCAGAGATCCAGGCTGTCAGCTCGTCCAGGTCGAGTCCGTCATCGTGCAGGATTCTCTTGCCCGGCGCAAGGTAGTGCACCCGCTGCCGCATCCCGGTGGGGCGGTCTGCGGGCTGCAGGTCCGGGGTCGCATCGGTGACTCCGGTGACGCCATAGCCGGCCAGGCGGGCGCTGAACTCCGCGACCTGGGTTGGACGCCGCTGCAATGCATCCGACCAGGTCGGGTCCGCGCTGCGCAGCCGACCATCGGGATGATCGCCCAATCCCAGGGCCGCGAGGCCGGGCGAATTCACCGTCCACATCACCCCGCTGCGATGCTGCACCCGCACCGGGGTGCCCGGCATCAACCGGTCCAGCAGGTGCCGGTCCAACGGGCCTGCCACCGCCTCGTGATAGCCGACGGCCCGGACCCAGCCGTCGCTGCCTACCACTGCGGCCGTCAGCGCCTGCGCCAGTGCGGCCTCGCCGGCCACCTCGGCTGGGCCGACCCGGATCGAATCCTGTTCGGCTGCAGCCGAATGCACGTGCAGATGGTGATCGTGCAGCCCTGGGATCACGGCACCCGATGCCGCGTCGAGCACCTCTTCACCGGGCTCGGGCGACAGCGATTCCGCGACCTCCTCGATGGTCTCGCCGACCCGGATGTCGACCACCCCTCCTTCCAGCAGCCGTGCGTGACGAATCAGCATGGGGCCACGGTCCGTTCCGCCACCAACCGGCGTACCGCCTCGTTGTCGGCTCCGAGTTCGGGGCCTACCGCACCTGGAGTGGGACGGACCGCCTGCACCCGGGTGGCGTCACCGTCCGATGAGCGGTACCCGGCAGCCACCGCCGCCATCGAGAACTCGATCAGCTCACCGCCACCGCGTGCCCGCGACTGCGCCACCGCGGCAGCGGCGTGCAGGCCGGTGAGAGGGTCGGCGATGGCGTCACCGCTGAACATCGGTGCACCATCTCGGTATTCGACCAGACCACCGGATACCGCAGCATCATCGCCGAACGCCACCCAGTTGGCCCTGCCCCCACCGGTACCGTGACCGGTGATGCGCAGCCAGATCCGCCCTGGCCTGTCCGAGACTCTGTCGGGCCCCAGACCGCGACGTGCCAGCGCGGCCGGTCGCGAGGCCTCGATCACCACATCGGCCGCGTCGATCAGTGCGGCCAGCTCACTGGGATCGTCGAAATCAACGACGTACGAGAGTTTTCCACCGTTCATCCAGTCGAAGAATTCCGGCTCCCCAACGCGGGTGCCGTCCGGCCGGCTCCAGCTCTCGACCTTGACCACGGTGGCCCCGGCCCGGGCGAGCAGTTGACCACACAGCGGCCCGGCCCACATCGACGACAGATCGGCCACCAGCATCCCGGCCGGCGACGCGGGCCCGGCGGGGCCGAGTGGGCGCACCACCGGCGGCGCCGGCCGGGTTTCCCCCAGCACGCTGACCGGCAATCCGAGCAGGCGAGCGCGTTCGGCGACCGCCGCGACGCTGGTTTCCGCCACCCATCTCCGGATCGCCGGCCAGGCATCGGCGGTTGACGAATCGGTCTGCAGCAGTGCGGGGATCATGGCGATGTCGTCGGGGCGCGAGAGGGTCAGGGCGCACCATCCGTCGCGAGCAGCCAACAGGTGCGTCGCCCCACCCGCCGAGATCTGTCCCCGGGGGGCGATGTCCAACAACGCGGCACGTCCGGTCAGCAGTTCGGTGGCATCGAGCGTGACGCCGGCGTGTGTGGCGAAGCCGTCGGCGACCTCCTGGGCCTGCCTCAGCAGCGCCCGCGAAATCGCCAACTCCGCCATCAGAACTGCAACGCGCTGAACCGCCAGTCCAGCACCTGACGGTCGGGGTCGTCGGCTGCGCCGGCCGCATACACCAGCGAACGCAACCGCAGCACCCCGGCATCGGCCGACTCCACGTGCAGCTCACTGAACAGGGTGTCGCCCTCGTGCACCGGACCGATGTGGTCGCAGGACTCCCAGCCCAGCACGGTCACCAGGTTGGGCAACAACCGGCCGGCCTGGGCCAGCGCGAGCCCGATGGTGTGTCCGCCGTACACCAGGCGCTGACCGCCGGCCCGCCAGTCATGATGGGTGGCAGCAATATTCAACGTCAGCCGGGCCAGTTCCGGCGCGCTACTGACCACGTCGGCGGTGCTGTGCAGCACCGCACCGGACAGGCCCGGATCGAAATGCGGCCCGGGCACCCGCGTGCGGAATGCCTCGGCATCCCAGCCGGCGGTGGGGTTCGGCGCAGTGGCATCGGCTCCGATCGCCGATAGATCGTCAGCATGTCCGGTGTCGACGTCATCTGCGGACAGCGGCAACATCGCACAGCGGTAGAAGTCGAGAACCTTGCGGTCCTGCTGGTCGACGGTCGTCATTCGCAGAGCGGCCAGGCCGGTGGACGCGCGACCCGGCTTCGTCGAATTCTGTTTGAGACCAACCACTTCGGTGCGGGTGTACAGGGTGTCCCCGATCACCGGGCAGTGGTGGAACGCCAGGCCGCGGTAGAACAGGTTCGCCTTGACCCGCTGCGTCACGAGCGTGCTCTGACCGATCGCCACATCGCAGACCAGCGCGGGGTGTGCCAGCGGCGCCGGTTCTCCCGTCACCGCGGTGGCGAGGTCAGCATCGAGCGCCAGCCGCAATCGATCGCCGAGGATCGCCTGATGCGTCGCTGCCGCACCGGCCGTCAGCGTCATCGACGGTGCGGTGTCGAATACCTGGCCAACCACCAGGTCATCGAAGTACGGGCCACCGTGTTTCACATCTCGCACTATGCCATTCACCGCCGTTGATCCTGCGTCTAGGGCGCTGAAGTGCGAGAGTGCATCGCCCTCACCGCAGAGTCACCGTTTCGGGCCGTACCTCATCGACCAGGCCCCACGTCTGCGCCGTCGCGGCGTCGACAGTGTGCCCGGAGAGCACCAGATACGCGGTGCGCCACCGGCCGATGCGCCGCGTGATGCTCACCGTGCCGCCCGCGCCCGGAATCAGCCCCAGAGCCAGTTCCGGCAGGCCGATCACGGCGTCCGGGTGGCAGCGGACCCACCCGCAGAATGCGGCCATCTCCAGACCGCTGCCCAGCACCTGACCGTGCACCTCGGCGCGGCAGCGCCGCCCCAGCCTTTCGGTGAGTTCAGCGAGCACCAGGGCCGGGCTGTGCCTGGTCCGGGCCAGGTGGGCGCTCGCCGGGTCGTCGAACGAGCCGAACTCGGCCAGATCGCCGCCGCTGCAGAAGGATCGGCCGTTGCCCCCGAGGACCACCTCGTCGACCGACGGATCCAGCCGCGCCACCTCGAGGGCCTCCAGCAGGGCGCCGCGGGTGTCAGTGGAGAACGCGTTGTGCCGCTGCGGCCGGTTGAATCGGACGCGCAGGGTGTTCGCGTCACGATGGGCCTGCACCGGGTCGGGCAGCAGCGGCGCGGTGGCCGGTCCGCGATCGGCCAGCCACCGGGCGAACTCGCCTCCGGACTGCAGCGTCGAATAGGCCAGCGATTCGGTGATCACCCCGGCTCGGGTCGGCACGTCCGGATCGAAAGAGCGCAGCACGTCGTCGCACACCGCGGCGGCCTGCGGCCAGGCCCGGCAGCGCTCGGTGAGTTCGTCCAGGGCGGCTTCGACCGACCCCACGGTGACCGCCCGCCGATCGTCGCAGGCACGCTCGGTCAGCGTGAACGTCGCGGCATCCGTCGGGGTGTCGACCCCGACCAGGATTCCCGCCGGTAGCTCGTGGATCACGAGTACTTGTTTATCAGCCCCTGCTTGTACAACTTGCCGGTATCGGTGCGGGGCAGCTCGGCCTCGAACGAGATGGTCCGCGGGCACTTGTAATGCGTCAGCTTGTCACGCAACCAGGCCAGCAGTTCCTCGGCGAATTCCGGCGTGGCATCGGCCGGGTCCACGGTCTGCACCACGCCCTTGACACTCTGCCCCATCTCTTCGTCCGGGATGCCGAAGACCGCGGCGTCCATCACCTTGGGGTGGACGACGAGCATGTTCTCGGCTTCCTGCGGGTAGATGTTCACCCCACCCGAGATGATCATGTGGTGGCGCCGGTCCGTCAGGTACAGGTAGCCGTCCTCATCGACATATCCGATGTCGCCCACGGTCTTCCAGCCATGAGAATCCCGCGAGGACGCGGTCTTCTCGGCGTCGTTGAGGTACTCGAAATCGGCACCGCCCTCGAAGAAGATCTCACCGGCCTGACCGGGTGGCAGTTCCTTGCCGTCCTCGTCGAGGATGTGCACCAGACCGTTCATCGGCTTACCGACCGAACCCGGGTGCGTCAGCCAGTCCTCGGCGAAGATCACCGTCGCACCGATGGCCTCGGAAGAGGCGTAGTACTCGTCGACGATCGGACCCCACCAGTCGATCATCTGCTTCTTGATCTCGACCGGACACGGTGCGGCGGCGTGCATCACGCGCCGCAGACTCGACAGGTCGTACGAATTACGCACTTCCTCAGGCAGTTTCAGCATCCGGGTGAACATCACCGGCACGAACTGGCCTTGGGTGACCTTGTGCTTCTGGATCGCCTCCAGGCAGTCTTCGGCGTCGAAGCGCTCAAGCACCACGGTGGTGATGCCGGCCGCCTGGGTCTGCATCGACCACACCGACGGCGCCGTGTGGTACAGCGGCGCGGGACTGAGATAGACCGAGTCCGGCTGCATCCAGAACCCGACGAGCGCCGACATCATGCCCGGGGTTTCCGACGGCGGCACATGCGGCAGTTCGCGCTTGATGCCCTTTGGCCGGCCCGTCGTGCCCGACGAGTACTGCAGCAGATCGCCGTCCAACTCGTCGTCGATCGGGGTGGCGGGCAGATCGGCGACGGCCTCGGGGTAGCGCTTCCAGCCGGTGAGCTCGCTGGAGGCGCTGGTCGCCGACGATTCGGCTCCGTCGGCGATCAGCAGGGTGCCCGGCAGACCGTTCGGCAGCTCCTTGTCGAGACCGCTGAGGATGTCCTTGAGCGCGGCGGAGCCGACGATGGCCTTGGCCCCGCTGTTGTCGATGATGTACGCCGCCTCGGCAGCGGTCAGGTGGGTATTGATCGGCACGTAGTACAGCCCGCTGCGGCGCGCCGCCCACATCACCGCATGCATGTGCTCGTTGTTCTCCATGAGAATCGCGACCACATCGCCCTCTTGCAGACCCTGCTGCCGGAAGTAGTGGGCCAGCCGATTCGCGCGGGCTTCGAGCTCACCGAAGGTGACGACGGTTCCCGTCGGGTGGAGGATGATCGCCGGCTTTTCGGGGTTGGCCTCGGCATGCTCGCGGATCTGCATGATGGCACTGTAACGGGCGCCACTTGACAGGTGTCAATTAGGGCGGCGTTACACCCACTGCGCAGGCCGTGAGCAGGTCTTTGACTGCAGAAGGGTCGCTGTGAACCGGCGGCGACCATCCACGGTTTCGCCGTCACGGCTCTGGCACCGCCAGTTCTCCGGAGATCACCACTGCCGTCGCGCTCCCTGACGCGGTCCGGCCTGGTTGTTGAGGGGTGAATCGCGACGCTCAATCGGCGCCCATGCCGCGCAGCAACAACAGCAGACCGGCACCGGCATCATCGAGTGGTTGCAGCGACCGGGCACTGCGGCACTGGATGATGGCGCCTTCGAGCGAGCTGACGATGAAGCTGCCGAGTGAGACGGCGGTCGCCGCGTCCACGCCCTTGGATTCGATCGAAGCAGCGATCACCCTGGCCCAATCAGCAAACACCTTCGCCGAGGCTTCCCGCACCACAAGCGCGTCGGGGCCGGCTTGCGCGGCAGCCACAATGGGACATCCACCGGTGAAGTCGCTGTCCGTGAGATTCTGCTTCCAGCCGCCGATGAAGGCCTGGATCACGTCCTCGGCGGGCAGTGCCTGCGTCAGCGCTTCGATCCTGGCGGAGATGATCCGCCCGGCCTCAAGCGTCGCCTGCTCCATCAGCTCCGTTTTGCCAGCCGGAAAGTGCTGGTAGATCGAACCGCGCGCGGTATTGCTGCGCTCTAGTAGATCGCTGAGGCCCGTCCCGTGGACGCCGTGCTCACGCATCAACTCGATCGCGCTCTGAATGAGACGTTCCCGCGGGCCCGCCACCAACGCCACCTCTCTCCATCACCGATAGACCAGTCGGTCCATCCTAGTTGACCTCGCGTAGACCGATTGGTCTACGATGCCGAAATGCACAATCTCGCGATCTTCGGCAAACTCGGCCGGGTCTGCGCGAAGTATGCGTGGGTGGTCCTCGGGGCGTGGCTGGCCCTGGCCGGCGCGCTAAATCTGGCCATCCCCCAGCTCGAGCGCACGGTGGCCGAGCACTCCGCGCCGTTCACCCCGGAGAGTCCGACCACCGAAACCCTGCGGCAGATGTCGCGGGACTTCGACGTCCCCGACACCACTGCCGTCGGCAGCATCGTGGTGTCCAGCGACCGGGAACTCGGCACCGCCGACACCGCCTACTACCGCGACCTGGTATCGCGACTGGTGGCCGACAAGGACGACGTCGCCTACGTGCTCGACACCTACGGCACCCCCGGACTGGAGGACCTCGGCCTGAGCCCCGATGGGAAGGCCATCCACCTGATCGTGGCAACCACCGGCGACGTCGGCTCAACCCGCGCGCACCGGTCCACCGAGAACGTCCGCGCCGTGGTCGAAGAACTTCCCCGCCCGCCCGGGCTCGACGTACATTTCACCGGCGCCGCACCGACGCTGTCGGATCTGTTCGCCGCCATCGACACCTCGCTGGCCATCATCACCGTGGTATCGGTCGTACTGATCACGCTGCTACTGCTCGCCGTCTACCGGTCGCTACTGACAGCGATGATTCCCCTTCTCACCGTAGGTATTTCGCTGGCCGTGGCGCGGCCCGTCATCTCCTGGCTGGGCGGACACGAACTGATGACGGTTTCGAACTTCACCATCGCGCTGGTCACCGCGATGGTGCTTGGCGCAGCCACGGACTACGGCATCTTCCTGCTGGCCAACTACCACGAAGGCCGAAGGCGAGGGCTGGACGTCGACGACGCGGTGGCCCGCTCCGGTGCGCACACCGCGGGTATCGTCATCGCCTCCGCTCTGACCATTGCCGGTGCCGGAATGGCCATGATCTTCACCAAGATCGGGATGTTCCGCACCGCCGGTCCCCCCATCGCGCTGGCGATCGCGATAGCGGCGGCGGTCAGTCTGACGCTGACCCCCGCGGTCATGGCGCTGTGGGGCCGACGCGGATATGCCGAACCCCGGCCCCTCGATGAACGACGCTGGCGCAAGCGCGGTGCGGCCATCATCCGCCGGGCCCCGGCCCTCGTCGCCGCGTCGTTGGCGTTCCTGCTCGCCACCAGTTCAGTGCTGTTCACGTTCGAACCGAACATCGACGAGAACGCCATGCAGTTGCGCGCCACCGACAGCAAGCGCGGCTACGAGGCCGTCTACCGCCATTGGGGCGTCAACGAGGCGGCCCCGGAATTCGTCACCATCCGGGCCGACCACGACATGCGCAACACCAATGACCTGGCTGCGCTGGACCTGATCGCCATGTCCATCGGCAATCTCCCCCAGGTCGCCTACGTCCGCTCGATCACCCGACCCGAGGGAAAACCCTTGCCCGAGACGGCCATCGGTTCGCAGACCGCGCAAGTCGGCGCCGGCCTGGCGGACGCCCACACCCGCGTCGAACAAGCCATACCGCAGCTGAAACGCCTGGCCTCAGGGGTGACCCAGCTGCACGACGGTTCCGCCGGCGCCGCCGAGAGACTGCCCGAACTCGCCAAGGGGGCGCACGATCTCGTCACGCTCACCCGGAACCTACTCAGCACCCTGGAAGCCGCGAACCGGGTGGTCGACACCGTCTCTGACGGATCGCTCGATGTGTCGGCGGTCGTACGCACCATGTCCGGCGCCACCGACGCACTGGAAGGTGCGGTGAACGAGATCGACGCCACCCGAGACAAATTGGCTGCCCCCACGGCAGCCGTACATGCCGTGTTCGACCCACTCACGGCAGCCGATCCCGGCCCGGACTGCACGGCAGACTGCATGCGTGCACGGCAGGCATTCGCCGACCTCAACGCGGCCACCGGTGGCAAGGCACAGCTCGCGATCACCGGATTGACGCTCGCCGCCCCGCTGGTCCCCGAGCGCCCGGTGACCACCGCGCTGGAAACGCTGCCCGACCTGCGCGCCGGCATCAAAGGCCTGCGGTCCATGCTCGACCAGCTGGGCACCCGCACGCCCGAGCAGACCCGCGGAGATCTCAATCGGCTGATGTCCGGAATCACCGAACTGTCAACAGGTCTGGGCCAACTCACCACCGGCCTGGGCCAGGTCAAGTCCGGCACTGACACCATGATGGCGCTGACCGCCGAACTCAGTGCGGGGCTCAACCGCGCCTCAGACTTCCTGCATCGGATGTCCGCCGACACCAGCACCGGTGCCGGCCGGGGCTTCTACCTGCCCGAGGAAGGCCGCGCCGACCGACGGTTCACCGCAGGTGAACGAATGCTCATCTCCCCGGACGGCCACAGCGCCCGCATGATGGTGGTCTGGTCGGTCAACCCGTACGGCGCCGAGGCCATGGGCGCGGTTCCCGACGTCCTCGCAGCGGCGAACAATGCCGCAACGGGAACGGTGCTGGAGCACGCCCAGATCAATTCGACCGGCCTGGCCTCGCTGTCCCAACGCCATATCGACCAAACCTGGCGTGATTTCGCACTTTTCGGTGTCGTCGCGGTGGCCGCCGTGCTGCTGGTACTGATCGTGATGCTGCGCAGCCTGGTGGCACCGTTGTTGATGATCGCCGCGGTCGTGCTGTCCTTCGGTGCCGCGGCCGGAATGTCGACCCTGATCTGGCAACACCTGATCGGTATCAGCCTGGACTGGTCGGTGTTCCCGGTCGCCTTCATGGCCCTGGTCGCCGTCGGCGCCGACTACAGCATGCTGTTCGCCGCCCGTATCCGCGAGGAATCCCAAAGCGGAGTGACCAGCGGTATCATCCGAGGATTCGGCAGCACCGGCAGCGTGATCACCACCGCCGGAGTGGTTTTCGCGATCACGATGTTCGCCCTGACGAGCGGGACGGTGCTCAACCTGGTGCAGATCGGATCCACCATCGGCATCGGCCTGCTGCTCGACATCACCGTGGTGCGGACCTACCTGGTTCCCGCCGCGATGAGCCTGCTGGGAGAGCGCATGTGGTGGCCGGCACGCGCGTGACCGACGCCAAGACAGCCGAAAGGCCAGTTATCGCACGCTTTTTCGCGGCTTGCGTGCAATAACTGGCCAGTCGCCGGGTCTGGAGGGTTAGGCCTCTTCGTTCAGGCGGTGCTTGAGGGCGTCGAACTCGTCCTTGATGCCGGTGGGCAGCTTCTCGCCGACGAACTCGAACCACTCTTCGATCAGCGGGAGTTCGGCCTTCCACTCCTCGGCGTTGACGGCCAGGGCCTCGTCCACGTCGGCGGGATCCACGTCCAGCCCGGACAGGTCCAGGTCGGCCGCGGTCGGCACGATGCCGATCGGGGTGCTCTTGCCGTCGGCCTTGTGCTCGATGCGCTCGACGGCCCACTTCAGCACGCGGCTGTTCTCACCGAAGCCCGGCCACAGGAAGCGGCCGTCGTCGCCCCGGCGGAACCAGTTCACGAAGAACACCGCGGGCAGCTTGGACTCGTCGGCGTTCTTGCCGATGTTGATCCAGTGCTGGAAGTAGTCACCGACGTTGTAGCCCAGGAACGGCAGCATGGCCATCGGGTCGCGGCGCACGGTACCGACCTTGCCCTCGGCGGCAGCGGTCTGCTCGGAACCCAGAGTGGCGCCGATGAACACGCCGTGCTGCCAGTCGCGAGCCTGGGTCACCAGCGGGACCGTGGTCTTGCGACGCCCGCCGAACAGGATGGCCGAGATCGGCACACCCTGCGGGTCGTCCCACTCCGGCGCCAGCGTCGGGCACTGGGAGATCGGGGTGCAGTAGCGCGAGTTCGGGTGTGCCGCTTTGGTTTCGGCCTCCCGCAGGTTCCAGTCCTGGCCCTTCCAGTCGATCAGGTGGTCGGGCTCGCCCTCCAGGCCTTCCCACCACACGTCGTTGTCGTCGGTCTTGGCGACGTTGGTGAAGACGGTGTTGCCCGCGGCAATCGTCTTCATCGCGTTCGGGTTCGAATCCCAGTTGGTGCCGGGCGCGACGCCGAAGAAACCGAACTCCGGGTTGACGGCGTAGAGGCGGCCGTCCTTGCCGAACCGCATCCAGGCGATGTCGTCACCGACGGTCTCGGCACGCCATCCGGGGATGGTGGGCTGCAGCATCGCGAGGTTGGTCTTGCCGCAGGCCGACGGGAACGCCGCCGCGATGAAGTACGCCTTGTTCTCCGGGGAGATCAGCTTGACGATCAGCATGTGCTCGGCCAGCCAGCCCTCGTCGTGGGCCATCGCCGACGCGATACGCAGCGAGTAGCACTTCTTGCCCAGCAGCGCGTTACCGCCGTAGCCCGAGCCGAAGCTCATGATCTCGCGGGTCTCCGGGAAGTGGGTGATGTACTTCGTGTCGTTGCACGGCCACGGCACATCCTTCTGACCGGGCTCCAGCGGTGCACCGATCGAATGCAGCGCCTTGACGAAGAAGCCGTCGTCACCGATCTTGTCGAGCGCGGCCTGCCCCATGCGGGTCATGGTGCGCATCGAGACCACGACGTACTCGGAGTCGGTGATCTCCACCCCGAGCTTGGGATCCTCGGCGTCGATCGGGCCCATGCAGAACGGCACCACGTACATGGTGCGGCCGCGCATCGAACCGCGGTAGAGGTCGGCCAGGATCCCGCGCATCTCGGTGGGATCCATCCAGTTGTTGGTGGGGCCGGCATCGATCTCGCGCTCGGAGCAGATGAAGGTGCGTGATTCGACGCGGGCGACGTCGGACGGATCGGAGAGCGCCAGGTACGAGTTCGGCTGCTTCTCCTCGTTCAGCTTCTGGAACGTGCCCGCCTCGACCAGGTGGGCGGCGAGACGGTCGTACTCCTCGGCGGACCCGTCGGCGAAAACCACCCGGTCGGGCTGAGTCAACTCTGCGACCTCCTGAACCCAGGCCAGCAGTCCCTGATGTTTCGTCGGTGCGGTGTCCAGACCCGGAATGGTCGCTGAGGTCATCAAATTCTCCTGCGTAGGTTTGTGTAACCCAACCCGCGTCACGACGCGATCACGGCTACCCCTTGGGTAGAGGTTAACGCGGGTGACATACCCACGGTGAACCAGTGGTATGTCCGATCACTCACAGGAACGATTCAGATCAACGTTATCAGCTGGTTACTCGTCAGTAGCATCGCTGTTGCCGTACAGATCCGCCCGGACCGCGTCCAGCGCGCGCTGTAGCGGCGGGATCCGACGGTCCCGCTGAGCCGCTGCCCGCGCGGTGGCGATGGCATGTTCGCGCAGCTCCGCATCCATCGCGGCGGTCTTCTCCGCCGCCGCGACGGCGTCGGCTTCCTCCCGGGCCGCCTGCTCGGTGGTGAGTGCGGTTTCCGCAGCGAGCACCCGCGTCGCGACGAGTTGTTCCACCGCTGAACGCAGCGTCGTGGTGATCTCGCCGACCCAACGATCCAGCACCGCCCGGTCGTGCAACAGCGCGCGGGTGCCCACCACCCAGACCGCCAGGAGCAGGCCCACCACCGCGCCGACCACGAGTCCGGCCACGGCCAGTCGCGGCGCCGCACCGACCAGCAGCCGGCTGACCGCCACCGCGACGCCCAGCCCGAACCCCGCACCCAGAACCAGCATCAGCCGGGTCTCGGGTGTGCGGGATTTCAGCGGTGGCGGCGGCAGGTCGGGCACCGCCGGCTGAGCCGGCAATCCAGGCACCGCCGGCTGAGCCGGCAATCCAGGCACCGCCGGCTGAGCCGGCAATCCAGCCACCGCCGGCTGAGCCGGCAGCTCCGGCGGGGACAGCTCAAGTTCTGTCGCGACCCCGCGCAGGTGTGCGGTGATGCCCTCGTCGACCTCGCCGACAACCTCGCCGGCGCGCTGACGGGCGTACTCCTCGAACGTCGCGATCCGGCGACGGCTGATGCCTGCGACATCCTCCTGCAGTTCGGTGCGAACCGAATTGCAGCGATTACGGGCGAAATAGCCGAGTTGAACCCGGGCCTGCTGCATCTGACTGCGCAGCGCGATACTGCGTTCGGTGCGGGTCAGCCTCCGGGCCCGGGCCACTTCGGCGCGACGCTCCCGCAACACATCCACCCGCGCCTGGCGGTCGGCCCCCGACCCGTCGGCCTCGTAGCGGCCGATCACTGCTTCCAGGCGAGTTTCCCAGGCGCGCAACCTGTTCCGGCGGGCCATGTCGGGATCGGCCAACTGGCCGGACAGCAGGTCGACGAGTTCGTCGAGTTGCGGTTCGCCGAGATCGGGCGCCGCCGACACCCCTACCCAGGGCATGCGCTCATAGCGCTCGTCGCGCCCGCTCAGGATCTCCGCGTCGGCGTCACGCACGTCGCGCCAGTCGCGGTAGGCATCGATCTTGGACACCACACCGATCACCAGGTCGGTATAGCGCGACGCCAAATCAACCAGCGCACAGTCGGATTCGGTGATCGGAGCGGCAGCAGAAACCACGAAGATCACGGCCGCCGGGGCCTCACCGGCCACCAGCTCGGTGGATTCCACGAACGTGGTCTGTGGCATCCGCTCCCGCAACGCCGCCATCACACTCGTCGATCCGGCCAACCACGGACCGGCCACCAGCACCGCGTCGCGGGTCTCCACCCCCGGCGAGTTCAGGCCGGGGTCGATCGCCGCCACCACGGCGTCAGCCGCCGCCACCGCATCCGCCACGGCCTCAACCCGGGCCGTATCCACGTCGGTCATCGTCCCTTACCCGCCGCACCCAACAGTCTCAGTGACCCTCGCACAATGTCGTCACCACAACTACGGTGCAGGGCATTCACCGGACCGTCACGGTAGCGCCGCCAGTGCCGGGCCCGGCACAGGTGGGCGTCCCGGTCGGCGCCGGGATCCACCGTCAGGCCGTCGGCCTGCACCACCTCCACGGCCGCGGCCATCAGCGCGATCACCGTCTCATCGGCGGCCAGGAAGCGGCCCACGGCCGGACCGCCGACCGCGCGCAGCTCAGCCAGTGCCCATCGCACCCGCCGGTACCGGACCGAAGCGGCGGCGGTATCGACGGCCGCGACCACCCGGTCGACCTCACTGAGCCGCCGCAGCAACCCCGGCAAGCTCTCGGCGGTTGCGCCGCGGCACAGCGCCAGCGTGGAGTGCGCGATCCCGAACCGGTCGAGACGGTTCAGCAGCTCGGCGCGAACCGAACCGTCCACCCGGTGCGGAACAGAGACGAAGGCGTCCACCGACGTCAGGTCCGCAGGCTCGGCAGCCAGCAGTCGGAGTGCGTCTACCAGCGGCTCCGGTAGAACCGTCCGGCTCAGCAGCGCGACCATCGGCGCCACGGGCACTCCAGCCAACTCCTGCAGACGCCCGGCCCGGTGACGGGCGGTCGCGATCGAACCGCCGGGTCCGGACCCGGCCAGATCGGCCTTGTTGAGAACGACGAGCGTCGGACGGCCCGCCCGGTTCAGCTCGGCGAGCAAGGCCTCATCCTCGGGTTTGAGCACCTCTGCGATGACGACCACCGTGATTTCGCCGCTTTCGGCGATCTCCAGACCTGCGCCGGCAAGGGCGCCCTCCACCGTGCTCACGCCGACGCCTCGACGTCCCCGCACCTCCACCGTCAGTGGAGCCGTCACCCGCGCGACGATCTCCGCCAACCGCGCATCGCCGTCACGGTCGGCAAAGCGTGTGAGCTCGTCTGCGAAAATCTGGCGGCCTTCCCTACGCGGTGACGGGCGCAACCCCGGTGCCTCACGAAAAATCGTGACATGACCCGGACGGACTCGCGAACGGATGTTTGAGCCCTGGCAGCTGGAGGCAACTGTTGGGTATCAATCTCTACCACGATGCGGGCACACCGCCCCCGATAAGAGACCATGGACGGATGCACCCGTCCAGGTCCGACGTCGGTGGGCCGGCGTCGGCAGACCAGGCGGCCGACGTGCCGCCTGCCCAGCCGCACCGTTTTCCCCGGGTGACCAGCTTTCGCACCCGGCGGTCGACGCTGTCGCCCGCCCAGCAACAAACCTGGGAGCGGCTGTGGCCCGAGCTCGGCATCCAGGCCCGTGACGAGGACTCGCAACCGGTCGTCGGCCTCGACACCACGGCCTGGTTCGGCCGCTCGGCACCGCTGATCCTGGAGATCGGCTCCGGCACCGGGACCTCCACGCTGGCCATGGCCCAGGCCGAGCCCGATTTCGACGTCGTCGCGGTCGAGGTCTACCGCAAGGGCCTGGCCCAACTGCTGAGTGCGATCGACCGCACCAACCAGACGTCGGCCCCCGTCACCAATATTCGCCTGGTTCGGGGGGACGGCGTCGACGTGCTGGAGCACATGTTCACCAGCGGGACCCTGACCGCCGTGCGGGTGTACTTCCCGGACCCCTGGCCCAAGGCCCGCCACCACAAGCGCCGCCTGCTGCAGCCGGCCACGGTGGCCCTGATCGCGGACCGGTTGCGTCCCGGCGGAATCCTGCACGCGGCCACCGACCACGCCGGGTATGCCGAGCACATCGCCGAGGTGGGCGACGCCGAGCCCCGGTTGCGCCGGGTCGAGCCGGGTGCGGCCCTGCCAGTCTCGGTTGAGCGTCCGGTCACCAAGTACGAACGCAAGGCACTGGCCGGTCCCGACGTCACCGAGCTGGTGTGGGAGAAACTGCCATGAGTGTGACCGAAGACATGCAGGATGACACCGCGCAGGTAGAGGCCCGATCGAGCGCAGGTTCCGACACGCCGGACGGAACGCCCGCCCGCCGCGTGTTGCTGGTGTGGGATGCGCCGAATCTCGACATGGGTCTGGGCGCGATCCTGGGTGGCCGCCCGACGGCGGCGCACCGTCCCCGCTTCGATGCTCTGGGCCGCTGGTTGCTCGCGTACACCTCTGACCTGGCCGCTGAAAGCGGCGACGACGGAGACGTCTCGCTGGAACCCGAAGCCACCGTCTTCACCAACATCGCCCCAGGTAGCGCCGATGTGGTGCGCCCATGGGTGGAAGCGTTGCGTAACGTGGGTTTCGCCGTCTTCGCAAAACCGAAGATCGACGACGACAGCGATGTCGACAGCGACATGCTCGACCACATCGCCCTGCGTCGCAGCGAGGGACTGGCAGCAGTTCTGGTTGCCTCGGCTGACGGACAGGCGTTCCGGCATCCACTCGAAGAAATAGCCCGTGAGGGCACCCCCGTCCAGGTGCTCGGATTTCGCGAACATGCGAGCTGGGCGTTAGCGTCGGATACCTTGGAGTTTGTCGATCTGGAGGACATTCCTGGTGTGTTCCGGGAACCGTTGCCACGGATCGGCCTGGACTCGCTGCCCGAGCAGGGAGCATGGCTGCAGCCGTTCCGGCCGCTGTCGTCGCTACTGACCGCACGGGTGTGACAACTGAAGACCTTCGTCGAATCCATGCGCGGGTCACCACAAGTTTTGAAGCGAAATGTTAAAGCGTTAGGAGCCTAAGTGTTCGCCTGGTGGGGTCGAACGGTGTACCAGTTCAGGTACATCGTCATCGGTGTCATGGTGGCGCTGTGCCTAGGTGGCGGCGTCTATGGCGCCAGTCTCGGAGAGCACGTCACCCAGAGTGGTTTCTACGACGAGGGCAGCCAGTCGGTCCAGGCGTCGCTGTTGGGCGACGAGGTCTACGGCCGCGACCGAACCAGCCACGTTGTCGCGATCCTGACGCCGCCGGATGACAAGAAGGTCACCGACAAGGCGTGGCAGAAGACGGTCACGGAGGAACTCGACAAAGTCGTCGCCGACCACCCGGACCAGGTCCAGGGTTGGGTCGGTTGGCTCAAGGCGCCTGATGTCGCCTCGCTCGCCGCGATGAAGACCGAGGACGGACGTCACACCTTCATCAGCGTCCCCCTCAAGGGCGACGACGACGACGCGATCCTGAAGAACTACCAGGCCGTCGAGCCTGATCTGCAACAGGTCAACGGCGGCGACATCAAGCTTGCCGGCCTCAACCCGCTGGCCAGCGAACTGACCGGCACCATCGGCACCGACCAGAAACGGGCCGAGCTCGCGATCGTGCCCTTGGTGGCAGTCGTGCTGTTCTTCGTCTTCGGCGGTGCGGTCGCCGCCGCCCTCCCCGCGATCATCGGTGGCCTGACCATCGGCGGTGCGCTGGGCATTCTGCGGTTCACCGCCGAATTCGGACCGGTGCACTTCTTCGCCCAGCCCGTCGTGACGATGATGGGCTTCGGTATCGCCATCGACTACGGCCTGTTCATCGTGAGCCGGTTCCGAGAAGAACTCGCCGAGGGCTATGACACCGAGGCCGCAGTACGAAGATCGGTGATGACCTCCGGCCGCACCGTGGCCTTCTCCGCAGTGATCATCGTGGCGTCCTCGCTTCCACTGCTGTTGATCCCGCTCGGATTCCTGAAGTCGATCACATACGCGATCATCGCCTCGGTCATGCTGGCCGCATTCCTGTCGATCACCGTGCTGCCGGCCGTCCTGGCCATCCTCGGCCCCCGCGTCGACGCCCTCGGCGTGACCACGCTGCTGAAGATCCCGTTCCTGGCGAACTGGCCGTTCTCCCGCCGGATCATCGACTGGTTCGCCGAGAAGACCCAGAAGACCAAGACCCGCGAAGAAGTCGAGCAGGGGTTCTGGGGCCGACTGGTCAACATCGTGATGAAACGGCCCATCGCCTTCGCCACGCCCATCCTGATCGTGATGACCCTGCTGGTCCTTCCGATCGGCTCGCTCACGCTCGCAGGTATCAGCGAGAAGTACCTGCCGCCGGACAACGCGGTGCGCCAGTCGCAGGAACAGTTCGACAAGCTCTTCCCCGGGTTCCGCACCGAACAGATCACCCTGGTGATGCAGCGCCAAGACGGCGAGCCGATCACCGACGCCCAGATCGCCGACATGCGCGCCAAGGCGATGACCGTCAAGGGCTTCACCGATCCGGACAACAATCCGGACGCCATGTGGAAGGAGCGCGCGGCCACCGACAGCGGGTCGAAGGACAAGTCGGTCCGGGTGATCCAGAACGGTCTGGTCAACCGTGGCGACGCGGCGACGAACATTTCGGACCTGCGGGCCCTGCAGCCCCCACACGGCATCGACGTGTTCGTCGGTGGCACCCCGGCCCTGGAACAGGACTCGATCCACAGCCTGTTCTCCAGACTGCCGCTGATGGTGACGATCCTGGTCATCACCACCACGGTGCTGATGTTCCTGGCCTTCGGTTCGATCGTGCTACCGGTCAAGGCAGCGTTGATGAGTGCCCTGACGCTCGGTTCGACGATGGGCATCCTGACCTGGATGTTCGTCGACGGCCACGGGTCGGGGATATTGAACTACACGCCACAGCCACTGATGGCACCGATGATCGGTCTGATCATCGCGGTGATCTGGGGTCTGTCCACCGACTACGAGGTGTTCCTGGTCTCCCGCATGGTGGAGGCCAGGGAACGCGGCATGTCCACGGCCGAGGCCATCCGCATCGGTACCGCGACCACCGGTCGCCTGATCACCGGTGCCGCCCTGGTCCTGGCGGTTGTCGCCGGCGCGTTCGCCTTCTCCGATCTGGTGATGATGAAGTACCTGGCGTTCGGTCTGCTCATCGCACTTCTGTTGGACGCCACGGTCATCCGTATGTTCCTCGTGCCGGCCATCATGAAACTGCTCGGCGACGATTGCTGGTGGGCTCCGCACTGGATGAAGCGGATCCAGGAGAAGATGGGCCTCGGTGAGACCGAACTGCCCGACGAGCGCAAGCGCCCGATGGGTCAGGAGTCCACCGAGGACCCGCGCGCCCTGGCCGGCGTCGGCGCCCTGCCGGCACCGCCGCGGCCCCACGATCCGACGCACCCGGCGGCCGAACCCATGCGCCCGCTGATGCCACGGACCAACGCCCCCTCGGCTGCGGGCACCGCCCGGATCAACCCGCCGCAGCGGCAGCCCGAGCAGCAGCCACCGCAGCCCAACGAGGAGCCGTCCACCACCCGGTTCGCCATGGCCCGCAACGCCGTGCGCAACGCGGTGAACACGGCCGTCAACACGGTCAACTCCGCGACCGGCAACACCAACGCCAACACAGAGCGCACCCCGCAGCCTCCGGCCGGACGGCCTGCCGGAGGTCCGGCGGGACCCCCGCAGCGCGAAGACCGCGAGATCGAGTCATGGCTCGGCGCATTGCGCGGGGGCCCGGCCAAGGGTGGTCCGTCCAACGGCACCCCGCCGCCTCCCCCGCCACCGGCACCGGCGCCAGCGCCGCGACCGTCGGCTGACGCCACCCGCGCGATGCCGCAACAGCAGCACCGCCAGCCTGCCGGTGGTGAGGCTGCGCCGACAACGGCGTTCAACGCGCAGCGTCCGGGACCGGTCCCCGGCCCGGGCCCGAATCCGGCGCCGCGCCAACGTGATCAGGATCCGTCGACCCAGAAGCTCAACCCCCGCGACGACGAACCTCCGCGTCGCGGCGGCGGGATGAGTGCGCAGGACCTGCTGCGCCGTGAAGGCCGCCTGTAAGAGCTCGCTGATCGAACGTCGGCCCGTGTTCGTCGATTCACCCGAATCTCGACCACAGGCCGACGTTCGGCGCTAATCCTCCGGGTCGTCCGGCGGTGGCACCGCAACCACCGTCCCTTCGGCTTCCTCCTGCCTGGCCTGCTCGGCGTCGGGGTCGTCGGCCAGCAGCACCCGCGTCGCGCTGTTGATGAACGCCACCGTGGGCACCGCGAGCAGGGCACCGACAATGCCGGCCAGGACACCGCCGCCCGCGATGGCCAACACCACCGCCAGCGGGTGGATCGACACCGCACGGCCCATCACCAGCGGCTGCAGCACATGTCCTTCCAGCTGCTGCACTGCGATGATCAGCCCGAGCGTGATCAGGGCGTAGACAAACCCCTTGGCCAGCAGTGCCACCACCACCGCCAGGAATCCGGCGACCACCGCACCGACCAGCGGGATGAAGGCGCCCATGAAAACCAGCGAGGCCAGCGGCAGCGCCAGCGGGATACCCATGATCGCCAGGCCGGTGCCGATGCCGACCGCATCGACCAGGGCCACCAGGAACGTGGCTCGCATGTAGCCGCCCAGCGAGTGGAAACCGGCCCGCCCGGCGTCCTGGACCCGTTCCCGCACATGGGCCGGGAACACCTTGGTGACGAACGCGAAGATGCTGCGCCCGCCCTGCAGCAGAAAAATGAGCGTGAACAACACCAACAGCGCGCCGGTGAGCAGCTCGGTGAGAGTGCCCGCGGTGGACAACGCCCCGGTGGTGAGCTTCTCCTGGTTGCGCTGCAATGCCTCGATCGCGGTGTTGCCGGCCTGGTCGATCTGCTCCTTGCTCAGCTGCAGCGGACCGTTGATCAGCCAGTTCCGCAGCCCATCGATGCTTCTGGTCACCTGTTCGACGAGTTGTGGTGCGCCCTCGATGAATTGAGAGATGACGAAGCTCAGGATCCCGCCCACCACCGCGAAACTGCCGAGCAACACCAGGGCGACGGCAGCACCGCGCGGGGCTCCTCGGCGGTCCATGAAGTCGACGGCGGGCAGCAGCAACGCCGCGACCATGGTGGCCAGTGCCACCGGCACCACGATCACCTCAAGGTGTTTGATCAGCCACAGCAGCGCCACGACGGCCGCCAGGATGACCAGCAGACGCCATGACCACGCCGCGACCTTCCGGACGAACGGCGTAACGGCCTCATCAGCAACAGGGTCCAGTGCCATCTCGGTAGCGTAATGCGGCGCGCCCAGCAACCGGCGATGTCGACACGACCTGCGCGGTTACCCTGTAGGGCGTGTCACAGGACGCGCCGGCCGACACAACCCGGGACAGGGTCGGCTCCACGCGCGGCAAGTACTGGTGGGTGCGGTGGGCGGTCATCGCACTCGCGGTGGCAGTGCTGGCCGTCGAGGTGACGCTGGTCTGGGATCAGCTGGCGAAGGCGTGGCGGAGCCTGCTGACCGCGAACGGATGGTGGGTGCTGGCGGCGGTGGGAGCCGCGATGGCCTCGATGCACAGCTTCGCCCAGATCCAGCGGACACTGCTGCGCTCGGCGGGAGTGCCCGTCAGACAGTGGCGTTCGGAGGCCGCGTTCTACGCCGGTAACGCACTGTCGACCACCATGCCCGGTGGCCCCGTGCTCTCGGCGACGTTCGTGTACCGCCAACAACGCATCTGGGGTGCCTCACCGCTGGTGGCCTCGTGGCAGCTGGTGATGTCGGGGGTGCTGCAGATCGTGGGCCTGGCGCTGCTGGGCCTCGGCGGCGCGCTTCTGCTCGGAGCCAGCAAGAACCCGCTGTCACTGATCTTCTCGCTCGGCGCGTTCCTGGCGATCATCCTGCTGGCGCAGGCCGTGGCCACCAGGCCGGAGCTGATCGACGGCATCGGGGCCAAGGTACTGGCGTGGGTCAATTCGTTGCGCGGCAAGCCCACAGACACCGGGCTGGCCAAGTGGCGCGAGATCCTGCAGCAGCTGGAGTCGGTCAGTCTGGGCCGGCGGGACCTCGCGGTGGCGTTCAGCTGGTCGATGTTCAACTGGGTCGCCGACGTGGCCTGCCTGGCTTTCGCGTGTTATGCCGCAGGCGGTCATCCGTCGCTGGCCGGGGTCACCGTCGCCTACGCCGCGGCCCGGGCCGTGGGGTCCATCCCGTTGATGCCGGGCGGCCTGCTGGTGGTGGAGGCCGTGCTGGTACCCGGGCTGGTCTCCTCCGGAATGACGCTGGCCTCGGCCATCTCGGCGATGCTCATCTACCGCCTGGTCAGCTGGATCTTCATCTCGACGATCGGCTGGGTGGTGTTCTTCTTCATGTTCCGCACGGAGAAGGACATCGATCCGGACGAACACGCAGCCGGCACGGCGGACACAGACGGTCCCGCCTCCCCGAACCCTGAATCCTGAAAGCCCTAGGAGACGTCGATGCGAATCCGGTACCCGATCGCAGTGCTCGCGCTGACCTTGGCCGGGTGTTCGTCGGCGCAGAGTCCGCAGTCCGAGTCCCCCACGACCACCACCCCGCCGCCGGTGGTCACGCCGGTGGTGGGATCGGTTCTGGCAGAACCGATCCCGGTGGCTGCCACCGATGGCCGCACCCACCTGGCCTACGAGCTGATGCTGACCAACACCTCGCCGGGCGCCGTCACGCTCAACTCGCTGAGCGCCACGACGGCCGACCGCAAGTTGCTCACCTTGTCGGGGGACAGCCTCAAGTACTGGACCAGGGCCGTGGGCAATTCCGCTGTGCCGACCAACACGCTCGGCCCCGGGCAGAGCGCGTACGTATGGCTGGACGTCGTCGCCGACGATCCGGCGCAGGTGCCCACCGAGCTCACTCACGAACTTGGGATCACCGTAGCCAAACCGATGCCCCCACTGGTCCCGCCCACACTCACCGAGCCGGTGGCGCCGGTGGCGGTGCAGACCCGCAAGCCGGTGTCCATCACCCCGCCGCTGACCGGGGACAACTGGGTGGACGCCAACAGCTGCTGCGATATGACGCCGCACCGCATGGCGCTGAATCCGATCAACGGAAAGGTCTGGGCTGCAGAACGATTCGCCATCGACTATGTGCAGCTAGGCGCCGACGGGCGGCTGTTCTCCGGGGACCGGGCAAAGGTCGCGAGCTACCCGTACTTCGGCTCTGAGATCCACGCGGTGGCCGACGGCCCGGTGGTGGCGGTGCTCGATGGACTGAACGAGCAGGTCCCGGGTGTCACGCCGAACGGCCTCACCCTTGCGCAGTACGGCGGCAACCACATCGTGCAGGACATCGGCGACGGCAACTACGCCTTCTACGCGCACCTGCAACCGAACAGCCTCAAGGTCAAGCCCGGAGACAAGCTCAGCGCCGGGCAGGTCATCGGCGCCTTGGGCAACTCCGGCAACTCCGATGCACCGCACCTGCACTTCCATGTGATGGACGGGCCGGATCCTTTGGCGTCCAATGGCTTACCATTTACCTTCAAATCGTTCCGGCTCGATTCGCGGCTCACCTCGCTGGCCGCCGCCGATGCGCTCTTCGACGGCAAGCCGGCCGCGCGGCAACCGGGCTTCGCCGAGCGCGACCAAACCGACGTCAGCCCACTGGTACTGGATGTGATGACATATGCGACGAGCTAGCGCACCAACCGAATGTCGCCGCCGGAGCGGCTCCGGCGCCTTCCTGGTGGACCTGATCTGCGTGGTCGTGTTCTGCACCATCGGACGGCGCAGCCACGCCGAGGGCCTCACGGTGGCCGGCGTGGCCGAGACCGCGTGGCCGTTTCTGACCGGCACCGTGGTGGGTTGGTTGCTCTCCCGCGGCTGGCAGCGGCCGACGTCGTTGGCGCCCACCGGGATCGTGGTGTGGGTCAGCACCGTGGTGGTCGGCATGGTGCTGCGCAAACTGACGTCCGCCGGCGTGGCCGTCAGCTTCATCGTCGTCGCCTCCCTCACGACCGCGCTGCTGCTGTTGGGCTGGCGCGCGGTGCTCGCGGGCCTCAAGCGCCGTCAATCCGCCTGAGCCGCGTCCTCTGTCGGTGAGCCCGATATGGCCACGGTCAGCGTGGCCCGCAGACCACCGAGAGGCCCGTCGGACAACGTGATCTCGCCGCCGTGCAACTGAGCCTGTTGCGCCACCAGCGCCAGGCCCAGCCCAGAGCCGCCTGCCATCGCGGTGCTGCCCCGTCGGAACCGGCCCAGCACGGTCTGGTGCTCCTCGACCGGTAGCCCGCGCCCGTTGTCGTCGACGGTGATGACCAGGAACTCGCTGTTGCGGTGCGCGGTCAGCACGATCCGGGTCGCCTCGCCGTGGACAACAGCATTGCGCACCAGATTGTCCACCGCGATGCGCAGCCCACCGGGCCAGCCCATCACCAGGCCGATGTCGTCGGCGACGTGGACGTCGATCCGGACATGCTCGCTGCCCCGGGCGTTCTCTCTGACCACCCGGTCGAGCAGATCGGCGATGTCGATCAGCTCGCGGTCCTCGGCCTGGGCCAGTTGGCCCGAGGCTAGCTGACCCAGCGCGGTGATGATCGCCTCGACCCGGCGTTGCGCCCTGGACAGATCGGCGACCACCTCGTCACGTTCGGACTCGGGCAGGTTGTGGATTCGCAGGGTGTCGAGGTCCGCCCGCATCGCAGTCAGCGGCGTGCGCAGCTCGTGTGCGGCGTTGGCGGCGAAATCCTGTGCCGCCTGAAGGGAATTGGTGGTGGCGCGCTGCGCGGCAGCCAGCCGGGTGAGCATGCCCGCCATGGCCTCGGACAGGTCCTCGGCCTCCCGCACGCCGCGCACCTTCGGCATCGTGTCGGTGCCGCTGTCCAGTTTCGAGGTGTGCTCGGTGAGCTTGCGCAGCGGTCGGATGGCCGGACCCGCCAACAGCCAGCCCAGCCCACCGGCCACCAGGACCGTCGCCACACCGAACACGCTGTACAGCGGAATTCTGTTGGGGCTCAACAAGATACTGTCGGCACGGATACCGATGGACATCAGCACTCCCCCGTGCTGGTCCACGTGAACGGTGCGCACCCGGTAATCGACGCCGTTGACCTCGACGGTCTCGGTTCCCGGCGGCAGCTCAGGTAGCTGGAAGCCCCGCTGGAACACCACCTGCCCCGTTGAACGCGACCGACCCGTGGTCAACACGCCGCGCGTCGGATCCTGAAGGTGCTCGGGGTTGATGCTGGCGTCGACGATCGAATCGAGCCTGCGGTCCAACTGCGCAGAGTCGTTGTTGGCCAACACCACCGAGGTCAGGATGGTGAACACCGCGACCACCGCCGCGGCGGCCAGCGCCGAGGCCACCGCGACCCTGGTACGCAGCGACGCGGAACGGATGAAGCCGAAGATCCGCACCTACTGCTTGTTCCTCACGGCATCTGGTTCCCTACAGGATCGATCACGCGACCCTCAGGCATCTTCCCGCAGCACGTACCCGATCCCCCGGACGGTATGGATCACCCGGGGCACGTCGGGACGCTCGAGCTTGCGCCGCAGATACGAGATGAACACGTCGGCCACATTGGTATCCACGTCGAAGTCGTATCCCCAGACCAGCTCGAGGAGCCGCTGCCGGGACAGGACCACGCCGGTGTTCTCCGCCAACACAGCCAGCAGATCGAACTCCCGCTTCGTCAGGTCGACACGATCGCCGCCGACGAACACCAACCGCCGGGCGGTGTCGATGGTCAACGCCCCGACGGTCATGGTGTCCGATGGACGGTCGGTGTGGCTCGCCCGGCGCAACAACGCGTTGAGACGTGCCACGAGTTCACCGAGGTCGAACGGTTTCGTCAGGTAATCGTCCGCACCGGCTTCCAGCCCCGCGATGCGGTCGTTGACCGTGTCACGCGCCGACAACACGCAGATGGGGATCTCGTTACCCAATGCCCGCAGAGCGGTGACCACGGCGACGCCGTCGAGTTCCGGCATCTGGACGTCGAGGACGAGCGCGTCGTGCGACTCGTTCGACAACAGGCGCAGTGCCTCCTTGCCGGACGCCGCGACCCGGACATCGAACCCCGAATGCCGCAATCCGCGGGCAACCGAAGTACGCACATCCGGGTCGTCGTCGACCATCAGCACCGTGCGGTTCACGCTCTCGGGCGTCACGTGTCCTTCGCCGCTGGCGGGGGTAGCTTCCACCCGCACTCGGTTACGGGATGGAGGGAGCCGGAGCTTCGCCGCAGCGGTTCTTCAGGTCTACCAGCGGCTGGCGGATACCGGTCAGCTCGGCCTTCGTCTGGGGGTTCGCCTCAAGGTAATCGTGCACCTTGGTCTTGACCTCCTCGCGCGGCAGGCCTTCCAGGCTGGTGAAGAAGTTGTTCACATCGGGATGGGTGAACAGGTAGGCCGAGGTCGATGCCGACACGCCCGAAGCCACGCCGGCCAGATCGGCGGCGCTGCAGTTGGGAGGGTTGTTCGCCGGGTCGTCGGCAAGCGCCGACGGGATGGCGCCGAACAGCATCGCACCGGCTACAGCGCCGGTGCCGGCCACGCCAGCTACCACGCGCCGCGCATTTCGGGCCGAGAGCAACATGGTCAAGCTCCTTCATCGGATGGGGAAGGCCGTAACCCCAAACGGTTATCGGCTCAGGAAAGCTAAGCAGAATCCGTGACGACTTTCCTGCCTTGTGCGCAAACCGCCACGGCGCGCCACGAACCCGCAGCTCAACGGGGTGGCCGCCGCGACGCGACGGCGGAGGAGCTAGCGCGTCGAGGCCGTCGCGGGACCCGGAAGCGGACCGGAGCCCGGTCGGACGGCCGAGGCCGCCGGGGATTGCGCAGGCACCGCGACGCCGGGCACTCCGACGTTCTGCGCCGAGGGCAGCGCCCCCGGCAAACCACCGGTGGCCGTCCCGGTCTGTGATTGGGTGGACTGCACCAGCCCCATCAGCTGCGGCAGCGTGACCGGCAACTTGCACCGCGCGCCCAGGACAGTCAGGGGCTGCTGCAACTGCTGGATGTCCTTGGCAGCCTGCGGGTTGGCATCGAAGTAGGTCTTGAGCGCCGCGATCGACTGGGCTCCGCCCTGCTGCTGACTGATCGTGGTCAGGGCCTGGTTGGTCTGCGGATGGGTGTCGAGGTAGTTGCCGATGTTGGTGGCCACACCGCCCGCGGTTCGGGCGACCTCGCTGGCCGCGCACGGATCGCTCGCAGCCGTGGCCGACGGGACCATGAGCGCGGCCACCGTCGCGCCGCCTGCCGCGATCGCCGCGAAAGCGACGGCCAGCGAGCGGCGCAATCCACCGTTGGTCGGTTGCATGGAGAACTCCTTCAGCGTGGGCCCCGGCGCACACGTCAGCCGGGGTCGTCCTTGGCTATGTCGCCGGACAGCGCTGTTCTGTTAGCGACGGTGACGTAACGCTATCGGGGTCAGCTGTGGATATTGCTGTGAGAAGTCTCAGGGCGATCTCAGAACCCCCAGAGAGCGGGCCACATTACACCTCTAGAGGTACGCTCTGGCTGACACGAGCCAGGACACGCCCAGCCACGTCGGGGGGAGAAAGCGGGGACCTCGCATCCAGCAGTTCATGATGCGCTTGAGCAGCTATCTGCGCAGATTCCGCTGGGCGGTTTTCGCGACATGGTTGTTGCTTCTGGTGCCCTCGATCTACCTCGCGATCAACCAGTCGTCCAATCTGACCGGCGGCGGTTTCGACGTCGAAGGTTCACAGTCGCTCCACGTCCAGCGGCAGCTCGAGGAACATTTCCCGGATCAGGGCGCGTCCCCGCTTGCCCTGATCGCCTCTCCCCGCGCGGACGCCTCGTTCCAGGACATGAACGACGCGGTGGCGACGCTGGAGAAGATCGCGGGCCAGGTGCCCAGCGTCAAGATCGTCCCGAATCCGCAACAGCCCGCCCCGCAGCCGGACCGGCCCTACGTCATCACCTTGCAGCTGGACTTCAACAACACCGGCGCGGTGGACGTGGCCAAACAGCTGCGCCAGAAGGTCGGGGTGCACGGCGAAGATCCCGGTGAGAGCGAGAACGGCAAGGTCAAGTTCTACGTCATCGGGCAGGGTGCCCTCGGTGCGGCCGCCACCCAGGCGACCAAGCACGACATCGCCGCGGCCGAGAAATGGAACCTGCCGATCGTTTTGATCGTGCTGCTGGCGGTGTTCGGCTCGCTGGCCGCCGCGGCGCTGCCGCTGGTGCTCGGCATCTGCACGGTCGTGGTCACCATGGGCCTGGTCTATCTGCTGTCGATGTACACGCAGATGAGTGTGTTCGTCACCTCGACGGTGTCGATGTTCGGCATCGCCCTGGCCATCGACTATTCGCTGTTCATCCTGATGCGGTACCGCGAGGAGTTGCGCGCCGGCCGCGACCCGGCCGATGCGGTCGACGCCGCGATGGCCACCTCCGGCCTGGCGGTGGCCTTGTCGGGCCTCACCGTGATCGCCTCGGTCACCGGCATCTACATCATCAACACCCCGGTGCTGGTGTCGATGGCCACCGGCGCGATCCTGGCCGTCTCGGTCGCGGTGCTGACCTCCACCACGCTGACCCCGGCGGTGCTGGCGACCTTCGGTCAGGCTGCGGCGAAGCGCTCGTCGTACCTGCACTGGTCGCGCCGCGCCGAGGCCACCCAGTCGCGGTTCTGGACCCGTTGGACCGGCGCGGTGATGCGCCGCCCCTGGGCCTCGGCCGTCGGCGCGACGATCCTGTTGCTGATCCTGGCGGCGCCCGCGTTCGGCATGGTGCTGGGCAACAGCATGCAACGCCAGTTCGAGCCCACCCACGAGATCCGCGGCGGGGTCAACGCCGCCGCCGACGCCCTCGGTCCCGGCGCGCTGGGCCCGGTGCGGGTACTGGTGACGTTCCCCGAGGGGACCGCCGACGGACCCAAAGGCACCGCTGCGCTCGACGCCGTCCGCCAGGAGATGACCAAGGCGCCCAACGTGGTGAACGTGCAGCCCCCGGTGTTCGCCGACAACAACACCAGCGCACTGCTGTCTGCCGTGCTGTCGGTCGATCCGGAAGACCTGGCCGCGCGCGAGGCCGTCGACTGGATGCGGGACAACCTGCCCGCGGCGGCCGGGTCGAACGCACGGATCGACGTCGGCGGTCCCACCGCGCTGATCAAGGACTTCGACGACCGGGTGTCGAGCACCCAGCCGCTGGTCTTCCTGTTCGTCGCGCTGATCGCCTTCGTGATGTTGCTGGTGTCGATCCGGTCGGTGTTCCTGGCGCTCAAGGGTGTGCTGATGACGGTGCTGTCGGTGGCCGCGGCCTACGGCAGCCTGGTGGTCGTCTTCCAGTGGGGCTGGTTCGAGGAGCTGGGCTTCGAGAAGATCAGCTCGCTCGACAGCACCGTTCCGCCGTTGGTGCTGGCGATGACCTTCGGTCTGTCGATGGACTACGAGATCTTTTTGCTCACCCGGATTCGGGAGCGGTTCCTCCAGACCAACAGCACCCGTGACGCGGTCGCCTACGGGGTCAGCACCAGCGCGCGCACCATCACCAGTGCCGCGTTGATCATGATCGCGGTGTTCATCGGGTTCGCTTTTGCCGGCATGCCGCTGGTGGCCCAGCTGGGAGTGGCCTGCGCGGTGGCCATCGCGGTCGACGCGACCGTGGTCCGGCTGATCCTCGTACCCGCCCTGATGGCCATGTTCGACGAGTGGAACTGGTGGCTGCCGCACTGGCTGGACAAGCTGCTGCCCGAGGTGGACTTCGAGAAACCGTTGCCCAAGGTCGAGGTCACCGATCTGGTGATCATCCCCGACGACATCTCCGCACTGGGCCCGAGCGGATCAGACCTGCGCATGATGGTCCGAACTGCCGCCCGGATGAAACATCTTGCCCCACAGACGATCATCGTCACCGATCCGCTCGCCTTCAGCGGCTGCGGCAAACCGTCCGCGTGGCTGGCGGCGCGACGGCCGGGCGGACCGAAGCGCTGCCCCGGTGTGCATCCGGTGACGATGTGGCGGGGCAGGCTGTCGGTAGCCGTGGACGCGCTCGAGGCCGAGGCGGACGCGGAGCGGGCGCCGATGGAACGCCTCGGCCCCGTCGAGACCACCAATGTGCAACTGCCGACCGGTGATCGGCTGCAGATCCCGACCGGTGCCGAAACGCTGCGGCTGAAAAGTTATCTGGTGATGTGTCGTAACAGCACCAAGGACTTCGAAGAGTTTGCTGATCTTGTCGAGTCGATGGAAACCGAGACTGCAGCTCTGGTGTTGTCGGGCATGGACCGGTATTACTGTGGGCAGAACCCGAAGAGCAGATGGGTGGCCACGCAGCTGGTGCGGCGGCTGGCCGACCCGCAACCGTCCGATGAACATGAGTTCGCGATGTCGGACCCGGATGCAGCTGCCGAATGGGAGAAGGTCAGGCAGCGCTGCCTGTCAGTTGCGGTAGCGATGCTGGAGGAGGCGAAGTGACGTTGGCCCCCGACGTCCGGGAACCGAGGGATGCGCGGATTGCGCGTCGCGACGAGATTCAGCCGGTTCAATCGTCCGCTCGGCGTCCCCAGGGACCGCAGGCCCAACGCACCGCCGGGCCGCGCACGTCGACCCAACGCACCACTGCCCAGCGGCCGGCGTCGACTCAGCGTCCCGCATCCGCTCAGCACGACGCTTCGACTCAGCGCACCACGACACCGCGCGACACGGCGCCACGCACTTCCGGGCAACGCAGTTCGGCACAACGCTCCCAGAATGCGTCCACCCAGGTACAACGGAAACAGGAGCAACGCACTCCTGGGCAGGACACCAAGGGACGCACACAGGGACAAGGAACGCAGACGCCACGCACACCGGTACAGCGCTCGCAGCAGCCGGCACAGCCACGACAACCGCGTCAGGGCCAGGCCGCGCCGCAGCCGCGTCAACCCACCTTCGACGACCGGCCGGTCGAGTACTGGCCGACCGCGGCGATCCGTGCCGCCCTGGAGACCGACGACATGGCGGTCTGGCAACGCATCGTCGCCGCGATCAAGCGTGACCCCTACGGCCGCACCGCCCGTCAGGTCGAGGAAGTGCTGCAGACCGCCCGCCCCTACGGGGTGTCCAAGGCGCTGTCGGAGGTCCTGGTCCGCACCCGTGAGCACCTGGAAGCCACCGAGCGCGCCGAGGTGGCCCACCAGATCCAGGCCATGCTGCGCCGCTCCGAACTGCAGGCACCCGAGTTCGCCTCGCGCATCGGGATATCCAACGAATCCTTCGCCGACTATCTCGAAGGCACCACGAGTCCGCCGGCCTCGCTGCTGCTGCGCATGCAACGGCTCTCGGACCGGTTCGCCAAGCTCTCCGCGCAGCGTTCGGCGAAGTAGCCCGGGTCGGTTGGGCCACTTCGCCTGACGGTCCGCTGAGGCTCAGCGGGAGTGCAGCGGGGTGACATTGTCGACGAGCCAACGCCCGTCGCTCTTGCTCAAAGCCACCCGCAGCGCCATGACCGCGTTGTCGGTGGGTTTGCCCGGGGCACTCTGGGTTCCACGCAGCACCACGGCCACACTGGCCACCTGCGGGCCCAGCGCCTCCACCCCAGCTGAAACGGTGGCCGCGGTGGCGGACACGTTCTTGCTCGCCAATTCCTTTGCCACATTGGCGAATTCGTTCTTGAACTGCTGAGCCTCATCCGGCGACATCATCGCCGTCGCGCGGTCGATCGAGGAGGTCGGGCTCTGCGGGCTGAACGTCGCGGTGGCCTCCGAGACGCTGCTGGCGATGCGCACCACCTCGTCACGGTCGTTGTTGAAGGTGCGGTCGGGCACCGTCCAGCGCAGGTAACCCACCGTCACCGCGGCCACCACGGCGGCGGCGGCCACGCCTGCGACTGCGAGACGCAGCCCGGGGGCATCGTCATCGGTGCCGAGGGTCACGCCGTCGCGCCGGGCCAGCACGATGTTGACGATGACGCCCTGCACGATCAGCAGGCACAGCACCGAGCACAGCGACACCCACCACAGCGGCCAGGACAGCGCCAGCCCGATGTAGAGCACCGCCGCGATCGCGGCCAGCGGGGCGGCAATATCGAACGCCAGGACGCGCAACCGGTTCCTCATCGGATCGGCTCCAACCGCGAGACCATCAGGTTGCCGTCGACGTCGGAGACGTCCAGCCGCAGGTTCCAGCGCACGGTCTGGGGTTTGTCGCTGCCGGCGTTCTCACTGACCGAGGTGGCCACCACGAGCACGGTGTCGGTGCGCGACACCATCCCGGCCAGCTCCGGCTTGGGTGCGGGCACCGGGCGACCGTCCGGGCCCGGCGGCGGGTGGTACAGCGATTCGATGGCCACCGAGTCGATCTGGCCGGTGGTGCGGGCCTGCAGCCGCTGCACCAGGTCGCGGTAGGGCTGCACGGCCGCATCGAAGTCCGCATTGAGCTGACCGACCGTGCCCTCGCGCAGCTTCTGCATACCGGCCTCGACGGAGTCCTTGTTGATGTTGATCAGGATGTTGGTCCAGTCGGCGGCCGCCCGTAACACCCGGGTCTGGTACGCGCGTTCGTCGGCCTCACTGCGATGTCCGGTCCACACCATCGCAGCCAAGACCACCGCGGCGACGGCGATCAGGCCCGCGACCGCCGAGGCGAAGCCGAAGCCGGTGAAGACACCGCCGGAATGGTCGCCGGTACTGTCCTTGCTGACCTTGCTGTCCTTGCTCGGCGCCTCGGGCATGGCCGTGAGGGTACCGGCAGCCGAACCGTCCGAGCGCACCCGCAGCCTTCTGGAAGAATGTCGGGGTGACGGTAGAAGCGATCAAGTCAGGTATCGACCTGAGCCATGTCGACCCGCAGGCACGCCCGCAAGACGATCTGTTCGGCCACGTCAACGGCCGTTGGCTGACCGACTACGAGATACCTGCCGACCGCGCCACCGATGGCGCCTTCCGGCTACTGCACGACCGCGCCGAGGAACAGATCCGCGATCTGATCACCCAGGCAGCAGCGTCCGGCGCCGAGCCTGGCACCGACGAGCAGCGGATCGGCGATCTGTACGCCAGCTTCATGGACGAGCAGACCATCACCACGCGCGGCCTGGCACCGCTGCTGGCCGAGCTCGCCCTGATCGACGGCGCCGCCGACAGCGATGCGCTGGCCTCGGTGCTGGGCGGCCTGGAGCGCACCGGGGTGTCCGGTGGAGCCGGCGTATATGTGGACACCGATTCCAAGGACTCGACGCGCTACCTGCTGCACATGAGCCAGTCCGGCCTCGGGCTGCCCGACGAGTCCTACTACCGCGATGAGCAGCACGCCGAGATCCTGGCCGCCTATCCCGGCCACATCGCCCGGATGTTCACGCTCGTCTACGGAGACACCGCCGGCGATCCCGCCGAGACGGCGGCCCGGATCGTGGCGCTGGAATCCAAGCTGGCCGCCGCGCACTGGGATGTGGTCAAGCGCCGCGACGCCGACCTGACCTACAACCTGCGCACATTCGCCGACCTGGCCGGCGATGCCCCCGGATTCGACTGGACCGGCTGGCTCGGCGCTCTCGGCACCACCCCCGAGAAGGTCTCCGAGCTGGTGCTGCGCCAGCCGGACTACGTGACCGCGTTCGCCGCGCTGTGGGCGAGCGAGGATCTGGAGGATTGGAAGGCCTGGACCCGCTGGCGCGTCATCCATTCGCGCGCCGGCCTGCTGACCGACGACCTGGTGGCCGAGAACTTCGACTTCTACGGCCGCACCCTCAGCGGCACCGAGCAGAACCGCGACCGGTGGAAGCGCGGGGTCTCCCTGGTGGAGGGCCTGATGGGTGATGCGCTGGGCAAGCTCTACGTCCAGCAGTACTTCCCGCCGGAGGCCAAGGCCCGGATGGACGAGCTGGTGGCCAACCTGCGCGAGGCCTACCGGGTCAGCATCAACGAGCTGGACTGGATGACGCCGGAGACCAGGGCCAAGGCGCTGGTGAAGCTCGACAAGTTCACCCCCAAGATCGGGTATCCGGCCCGCTGGCGGGACTACTCGGCGCTGGTGGTCGAGCGTGACGACCTGTACGGCAACTACCGCCGGGGCCACGTGGTGAACTCCGACCGCGAGCTGGCCAAGCTCGGTGGGCCGGTGGACCGCGACGAGTGGTTCATGACGCCGCAGACGGTCAACGCCTACTACAACCCGGGGATGAACGAAATCGTCTTTCCCGCAGCCATTCTGCAGCCGCCCTTCTTCGACGCCGAGGCCGACGATGCCGCCAACTACGGCGGTATCGGCGCGGTGATCGGGCACGAGATCGGCCACGGTTTCGACGACCAGGGCGCCAAGTACGACGGCGACGGCAACCTGGTCGACTGGTGGACCGACGCCGACCGAGCCGAATTCGGGGTCCGCACAAAGGCTTTGATCGACCAGTACGAGCAGTTCAGCCCCCGTGGGCTGGAGGCCTCACATCACGTGAACGGCGCGTTCACGGTCGGGGAGAACATCGGTGACCTCGGCGGGCTGTCCATCGCACTGCTGGCCTACGAACTGTCCCTGAAGGGCAAGGAGGCACCGGTGATCGACGGGCTCACCGGTGTCCAACGCGTGTACTTCGGCTGGGCCCAGGTGTGGCGGACCAAATCCCGCGATGCCGAGGCGATCCGGCGCCTGGCCGTGGATCCTCACTCGCCGCCGGAGTTTCGCTGCAACGGCGTCATCCGCAACATCGACTCCTTCTACGAGGCGTTCGAGGTGGCCGACTCCGACGAGCTGTACCTGGAACCGGCTCAGCGCGTGCGCATCTGGAACTAGCCCGGATACAACAAAACCCCTGCCCGTGGGCAGGGGTTTTGTTGTATCGACGTTCGTCTAGAACATCTGCCAGTCGGACGCGCCGTCCGGCGTGTTGTACCAGCCGCCACCGGTGTTCTTGATGACCACCGGGTCGCCGCTGCCGAAGTTGTCGTAGAACCACTGGGCGTTCTCCGGGCTGAGGTTGATGCAGCCATGACTGGTGTTGCTCTTGCCCTGCTGGGCAACCGACCACGGGGCGCTGTGCACGAAGACACCGCTGTTGTCGATGCGGACGGCGTCCTGCACCTTCAGCTTGTAGCCCTCCTTGGAGTCCACCGGCACACCGTAGGTGGAGGAATCCATGACGATGTCGGGGAACTTCTCCAGCACGTAGTAGGTGCCGTTCTTGGTCTCATGCTTGCCGTCGGGCTTGCCCATCGACACCGGGAAGGTCTTCTCCAGCTTCCCGTTGCGCATGATCTCCATCTGGTGTGCCTTGTCGTCCACGGTGGCCACCAGGTAGTCGCCCACCCGGAAGCTCGACTTGGTGCCGGCCGCGTCGATGTTCACCACGGTGTTGGACGGCCAGAAGTCCTGCGGGCGCCACCGCAGTTGGGTGTCGGTGACCCAGTAGAAGCGTCCGGCCACCGGTGGGTTCGAGGTGATCCGAATGGCGTCCTGCGCCATCTGCCGGTTGGCGATCGGCCGTTGGAAGTTGATGTAGATGGGCTTGGCGACGCCGACCATCGACCCGTTGACCGGGTTGAACGACGGCGGCAGGAACGGTGCTTCGCCGGTGAACGGCTCGGAGCTCTGCCCGGGCGCGTTGCCCTCGGTGAACGGGACGGTCGGGGAGCCGTAGTTGGTGATCGGCGCGGGCGTCGACGGAGCGCCGGGAGTGACGGCGGCCGGAGCCGCCGGGTCGGCCGGCAGCGGCGGGATGTACGCACCCGGCGGGGGGCCCGGAACAGCAGGGTCGACGGGCGCCGGCGGCGCCTCGGGATCTGCGTATGCGGACGGGCTGAGCACCAGCCCACCGAACAGCCCCGCAGCCATGAAAGCAGTGATCAGTCGACGTTTTGCCGATTTCGGCATGAGTAACCTCCAGACAGCACAACTCGCTCCAGTCTCTCACAGCGCCATGACCAGCTACTGCCGCGAGAAGGTCCCATCCCCCGACAGCGACCGATTGCACGGCGCTGAACTGCGGTGTTTATCGAGTGTGAGCGTGCTCGCGTTACTTCTCGGTGGTGGGGCAGGAAACTACAAATACGCCACGGGACGACGCGACGCCGCACATCGAAACGACGATCAGGGCCGCGGCCGCGGCGACTGTCGGCGCCGCTCCGCCGTGGTCATAGATGCCGCCGCCGATCAGCGCACCGCCCATGATGCCGACTTGGAAGGCCGCGACATACAGGCCGGACGCTCTGTCGGGGTCTTCCGGAGAGGTACGCATCGCCGAGGCCTGCAGCATCGGCGGCAATGCCGTGGACGCTGCACCCCAGGCCACGATGGCGAACGCACCGAGCACCAGAGCGACCCCACCGGGACCGTGTTCCACGGCCAGCACCGACAGTGTCAGCAGCGCGACGGCCAGCACCGCGAGGCACCCCAGCACCGACGCCTTCGGCCACAGGTCCAACGGCCGGGCCATGGCCGCCATCCCGGCCAGACCCGCGACTCCGAACGCCGCCAGCAGCCAGGCCAGATGTGGGCCGTGGACCCCGACCACGTCGCGGATGATCACCACGATGAAGGTGAAGGCGATGAAGTGCCCGGTGACACCGATCATCGTCACCGTGGACAGGACGAGCAGACGCCGGTTTCGTCGGCGTCCGCGCCCCTCCGCAGCGACCGCGGTCGAGCCGGCCGCGGGCGTGAGCGGTGGCAGCGCCGTCCATGCAGCCAGCGCCACCACCGCCGCAGCCACGGCGATCACCGCCACGGCAGGCCGCCAGCCCCACATTTCGCTCATCGCCGCGGCGAGTGGGTTTCCCACGACCAGGGCCAGGCCGGTACCGACATAGACCGCCGCCGTGGCCCGGCCGGCGTGACTGGCCGGGACCAACCGTGCGCCGATCGGCGCGATCACCGACCACATCAGTCCATGGGCCAGCGCGCACAGCACCCGCCCACCGGCCAGCACCGCGAAGTTCGGGGCGAGCGCCGAGATCACCTGCGAGACGGTCAGGCACACCAGGGTGGCGACCAAGGTCCGGCGTCGCGGCCAGCGGGCCGTCAGCCGGACCAGCGCGACTGTGGTGAGTGCCGCGACCAGGGCGTAACTGGCCATCAGCGTGGCGACCAGGCCCTCGCTGACCCGGAGGTCGGTGGCGATCGCCGGCAGGGCACCGACCGGGAGCATCTCGGCGGTGACGTAGATGAACGCCGCCGCGGCGAGAACGGCGAGTTGCGTGGCAACCCGCGGTGTCCACGGGCTGGTGTGGGCGGAAAGCGATTCGCCGGTGACGCTGAAGGTCATTCTGGGATGCCACGGTAGTGCCATAACGTTGCCGTGCGTGGTTGCCGACCCGAGAGGATTCGCAGTGGTTGCAGTGCCGGATGGATATGAAGACCTGTTGACGAGGCCGTTGTTCGGTCATCTGGCCACCACCAGGCCCGATGGCACCGTGCAGGTGAATCCGATGTGGTTCGAGTGGGATGGCACGCGCCTGCGCTTCACCCACACCACCAAACGCCAGAAGTACCGCAACGTGACGGCGCATCCCGAGGTGGCCATGTCGATCCACGATCCGGACAACCCGTACCGCTACCTGGAGGTGCGCGGCGTGGTGGACGAGATCGTGCCCGACCCGACGGCGGCGTTCTTCCTGGCCCTCAACGACCGTTACAGCGGATCACTGAACGAGGTGCCGCCGGACGCCGCGGACCGGGTGATCCTGGCGGTCCGCCCGACGCTGTTCAGCAAGCACTGATCGGAGTTCGACCGGCGCCGTGAGTCCGCGGACAATCGAAACTGTGATTGTCGCGTTCAGCATCAGCCCTGCCGGCGGGGACGAGTCCGGAAGTGTCAGCACCGCGGTGGCCGAGGCCGTGCGGGTGGTGCGGGCCTCAGGCCTGCCCAACGAGACCAACGCCATGTTCACGAACGTCGAAGGCGAATGGGACGAGGTGATGGCCGTGGTGAAACAGGCCGTGGAGGTCGTCGCGGCGGTGTCCCCGCGGGTCAGCCTGGTGTTGAAGGCCGACATCCGGCCCGGGTACACCGGGCAGCTCACCGCGAAGGTCGAGCGGATCGAGCAGGCGCTGGGCGGCTAGGAGCGGACCAGGCGGGCGATGGCGGCCGATGCCTCGGCGAGCTTGGCCTCTGCCTGGTCACCGCCTTCGGAGACCGCCTGCGTCACGCAATGCCCGAGGTGCTCGTCGAGCAGACCGAGCGCCACGGATTGCAGAGCACTGTTGACGGCGCTGATCTGGGTGAGTACGTCGATGCAGTACTTGTCCTCGTCGATCATCTTGGCGATGCCCCGGACCTGGCCTTCGATCCGGCGCAGCCGCTTGGCGTAGTTCTCCTTCTGCGCCGAGTAGCCATGTGCGCCCGAGTTGTCAGCCACGTCCATGAACCCATCATACCGGTACCCCACCGGGGTATGCACGTCCGTTTGGCCGGGAGAAATGCCGCAGAACAGCCCTTTACTCGACCGATACGCTGACTCCGATGACGATGCCACCCTGGCCAGGGCCGCACGGCCAGCCGCCGGTGTATCCCCCGCCGGCGTATCCGCCTGTCCAGCCGGCCCCATATCCCGTGGCCCCGGCTGCCCGCAGGAAATCTGCGGTCGGCACCACGGTCACCGTGGTCAGCGTGGTTCTCGCGGTCGCGCTGTGGATCGTCGCGGTGCTCGGTGCGGCCGCCGCCGCATGGCTGTCGTTGTTCTTCGCGATGTCGACCGATACCTGCCACGCCACCTGCGGCCCGACCCCGTATGACGATCAGGTCTATCCGACGATCTTCGGCTGGATCGGCGGCGGCCTGCTCGCCGGATTCGCCGGCAGCATCGTCATGGTGTTCTTCACCCGCCGCTGGCTGTGGGTGTGGCCGTTGGTGTCGATCGTGTGCACCGTCATCGGGTTCCTCATGGGGCTCGACCTGACCACCAAGGCCACCGAGTGGACCGGCTGACCTGCGCAGCTTGGGCATGGTAAAGAATTTGGGCGGCTAACTAACCCGGGGGCATACTTACCTGCATGTCTTCCTCCGACCAGCCCGATATCAAGCCCCGCAGCCGCGACGTCACCGACGGCCTGGAGAAGGCCGCAGCCCGCGGAATGCTCCGCGCGGTAGGGATGGGCGACGACGACTGGGTGAAGCCGCAGATCGGCGTCGGCTCGTCGTGGAACGAGATCACCCCGTGCAACATGTCGCTGCAGCGCCTGGCCCAGGACGTCAAGGACGGTGTGCACGAGGCCGGCGGCTACCCGCTGGAGTTCGGCACCATCTCGGTGTCCGACGGCATCTCGATGGGCCACGAGGGGATGCACTTCTCGTTGGTCTCCCGTGAGGTGATCGCCGACAGCGTCGAGACCGTGATGCAGGCCGAGCGCCTCGACGGGTCCGTGCTGCTGGCCGGCTGCGACAAGTCGATCCCGGGCATGCTGATGGCCGCGGCCCGTCTGGATCTGGCCTCGGTGTTCTTCTACAACGGCTCGATCATGCCGGGTGTCGCCAAGCTCACCGACGGCACCGAGAAGGAAGTCACGATCATCGACGCCTTCGAGGCCGTCGGCGCGTGTGTGCGCGGGCTGATGTCGCGGGAAGACGTCGACATCATCGAGCGCGCCATCTGCCCAGGTGAGGGCGCCTGTGGCGGCATGTACACCGCGAACACCATGGCGTCGGCAGCCGAGGCTCTCGGAATGTCGTTGCCGGGCAGCGCATCTCCGGTGGCCGTGGACAAGCGGCGCGGCGAGTTCGCCCGCAAGTCGGGCGAGGCCGTCGTCGAGATGCTGCGCCGCGGCATCACCGCGCGCGACATTCTGACCAAGGAGGCCTTCGAGAACGCCATCGCCGTCGTGATGGCGTTCGGCGGGTCCACCAACGCGGTGCTGCACCTGCTGGCGATCGCGCGTGAGGCCGAGGTGGAGCTGACCCTGGCCGACTTCACCCGCATCGGCAACAAGGTGCCGCACCTGGCCGACGTGAAACCCTTCGGCCGCCACGTGATGAAGGACGTCGACGAGATCGGCGGCGTGCCGGTGGTCATGCGCGCACTGCTGGATGCCGGTCTGCTGCACGGCGACTGCCTGACCGTGACGGGTAAGACCATGGCCGAGAACCTCGCGAACATCGCGCCGCCGGACCCCGACGGCAAGGTGCTGCGCGCGATGAACAACCCGATCCACCCGACCGGCGGCATCACGATCCTGCACGGATCGCTCGCCCCAGAGGGTGCCGTGGTGAAGTCCGCAGGGTTCGAATCCGACGTTTTCGAGGGCACCGCAAGGGTTTTCGAGCGCGAACGGGCCGCCCTGGACGCCCTCGAGGACGGCACCATCACCCACGGCGACGTCGTGGTCATCCGCTACGAGGGTCCCAAGGGCGGACCGGGTATGCGCGAGATGCTGGCCATCACCGGCGCGATCAAGGGCGCCGGGCTGGGCAAGGACGTGCTGCTGATGACCGACGGCCGGTTCTCCGGCGGAACGACGGGCCTGTGCGTCGGGCACATCGCTCCGGAGGCCGTCGACGGTGGGCCGATCGCGTTCGTCCGCGACGGTGACCGGATCCGGCTCGACGTGGCGAACGGGACGCTGGATCTGCTCGTCGATGAGGCCGAACTCGAGGCCCGCAAAGTCGGCTTCGAACCACTGCCCCCGCGCTACAAGACCGGCGTCCTGGCCAAATACACCAAGTTGGTCCAGTCCGCGGCCGTCGGCGCCGTCTGCACGTAGGCCCCGGCAAAGCTCAGTGGTAGCGTGACGTCGGGCGTGCAGGAACGCCCGACGTCCGCTCGAAGAGGCCAAGCCTCCCTGCTCGTCGAGTTGCCTTGTGACCGACCTCTTCTCAGCCCGATCGCGGACGCGGGCGTCTGAGAGGAGGCCGCCATGGCCAGCCGTCTGCCGAGTAACCCCTCGATCGAGCACCTCCGCGATGAAGCCCGCAGGGTGCAGCGCGAGAATCGCACCCCGCTGCACCAGGCGCAGCTGACCGTCGCCCGGTCTTACGGTTTCAGTAGCTGGCCCAGACTTGTGCACTACCTTCGGGATGCGGCCGAGCTCAGCATCGACCCCGGCGCGCTCGACGAGAATGCCCTCGACACCGCCGACCGATTCTGCTCATGGGCATCGTTGCGTTACAACGAAACCGACGCACCGCCCCGGTGGCAGGCCGCCGCGGAGCTGCTCGGGTCTGAACGTAACCTGGTCGACGAACACATCTGGGCTGCGGCGTCGGCTACGGATCCGGCCGCGCTGGCACACCATCTGACGAACCGTCCGGCACTCGCGAACACCGTCGGCGGACCGTTCGGCTGGGTTCCGCTGATGTACCTGTGCTATTCGCGGGTTCCGTTGGGCTGCAGCGTAGATGACGTCCTCACCAGCGCGACACTGCTGCTCGACGCCGGCGCCGACCCGAATGCCGGGTACCTCTGGTGCGGGCTGTCGACGCCGTTCACGGTGCTCACGGGTGTGTTCGGCGAGGGGGAACAGGGTCCGCGTCGTCAACCCCGGCATCGCTTCGCACCCGAGCTGGCCACGCTTCTGCTCGATCGCGGCGCACATCCGGCCGACCAACAGACGCTGTACAACCGGATGTTCCGTGCCGACGATTCCCATCTGGAACTGTTGTTCGCCCGCGGTCTGGCCGGGGTCGGACCGAGCCCGTGGGAGCTGAGGCTGGGCGAGGCCATGGAAACCCGTTGCGAGATGTGGAGACGCCAGATCGGCTGGGCCGCCGAGCACGGCTTCACAGGTCGGCTCGACCTGCTGGCCCGGCACGGTATCGACGTATCCGGAGCGCACATCGTCGTCCCGGTGTTCCCGGACAATCCGAACGCATTCGACGACGAAGGTGCGACGGCCCTGCACCAGGCCGCCTGGTCCGGTGATCTCGAACTGATCCGACGACTCCTCGACGCCGGGGCCGACGCGACCATCACCGACCGGAGATTCGGCTCCACACCACTGGATTGGGCCGAGCACAGCTACCAGACCGAGGCGGCAGATCTGCTCAGGGGCGTCACGGCCGCTTCGGACCCCGCCGGATGATCGCGGCGAGTTCCTCGCGTGAACTGACGCCCACCCGCTGGCAGGCCCGGTACAGATGGCCTTCGACGCTGCGCACCGACATGACCAGCCGTTCGGCGATCTGCTTGTTGCTCAGCCCCGCAACGACGAGTTCGACGATCTCGCGCTGCCTACCGGTCAGCGGCTGTCCGGCCGGGTTACGCAGGGCCGGCGTGCACAGCCCGCCGCATTCGTCTGCACCCTCCTGCGCCAGCGCGGCCGCATAGGCGCTGCGCTTGCCCTGGCCGTGCCGGCCGAACGCGACCGCGGCCTGCGCCGTCGCGTCGGTGGCGGTGGCCCGGTCACCGAGGTTGCGGTATTCCTCTGCGACGGTGAGCAATCCGGCACCGTCATCGGCCGCCAGTGCCTCGATATGACAGGCGACCGTTTGGGCGAGCGGCAGTTTCAACGTGTCGGCGAGCTCACGTGCGCGCGCCGCACCGGTGGTGTCGCCCCACTGGGCGGCCGTC
The DNA here is from genome assembly GCF_001665785.1 of Mycolicibacterium peregrinum. Lineage (GTDB taxonomy): Bacteria > Actinomycetota > Actinomycetes > Mycobacteriales > Mycobacteriaceae > Mycobacterium > Mycobacterium peregrinum_A. Next base: position 149,936 of record NZ_LZSO01000031.1, on the reverse strand, counting down.
TGCAGGCACAGCAGTTCATGGGTCGGCTGCTCGCGTTGCCCGGCGGCGCGCCCCGCTGCGCGGACCACATCGATGGCATCGGTCAGTGCACCGCCGGCCGCAAGAGTCCACCCGGTGGCCACCGACATCGCGGTGTTCATGAAGACGTAGTCGTCGGGCACCCGCCGCTCGGCGCAGGCCAGCGCATCCTGCGCAGCGGCCGTCTGGCCGAGCTTGGCGTGCGCCTCGGCCAGCGAAAAACAGCTCGCAACCCGCAAACCCGTGGTGATCTCGTGTGTCTCGGCACCGGCGTAGGCCTCGTGCAGATGTTTGACGGCGGCACCGAGATCGGCGCGAACCAGTTCGGCGTGGCCCAACAGGTGGGCGAGGTTGGCGTACACCAAGCCGGGCATGTCACGCGCCGATTCGTCGAGCCGGGCCGCCATCGCCGTGATGCTGTCGATACCGCCGGTCAACCGGCAGGCACGGGCGTGGACTGCGCCGAGCCAGAACCGCATGGGCGACGATTCGAACGACGAGGTGGCCCGTTCGATGGCCTGCTCGGCGACGTCGTTGATCTCGTCGACATGGCCGAGCGCGCCGAACGCCATCATCAACGCGATCGAGGCCATCATCGCGTGTAAATCGGGAAGCCCGTCCGATTCCAGGGCGGTCCTGGCATTCTTCTCCGCGCTCACACAGTGGCCGAGCACGGCGTCGACACAGGCCTGCATGGCCAGCCGTTCCATCCGCTGTGCATCGGATTCTACTGTGCCGGAGAGCTTTTCCAAGATATCGCCGGCATCGCGCGGCCGGCTGAGCAGCCACGCCAGGTTGGCCGCCCGCACCGTCGCCCAGTGGTGACTGTCCGGGCGGCCATCGGCGCTGATGTCCCGCAGAACGGCCTCGGCCTCCTCACCCCGGCTCAGCAGGATCAGCGTCATGGCCCGCATGGGCGCGGCTTCCGGTGCACCGCATTCGGCTGCGGCAGCGGCGAATCGGTCAGCGGCATCGGGGTCGAGCAGGACGGCGGCGCAGCGGGCGGCCGTGAGGTAGAGGTCCGGATCCGGCGGCAGGTCGGAGTGCAGGGCCAGCAACGCACGGCGGACGGTCGCCCGCATATCTCCGTCGGCCTCCGACTCCAGCCGTCGCGCAAGCCGCCCCCGGATCCTCGACAGGTGCATCTCTCCTGCTGCCGCCCTGCGCAATTCGCCGTACAACGGATGTGCGAGAGTCGCCACCAGTCCGCGTCCGGAGCGGTCGACCCTGACCAGATGCATCTGTTCTGCGGCTTCCAGATCGGCGGGCTCCACGAGATCGCCCAGGACGTCCACGCTCAGTGGCTCGCACTGTGACAGCGTGTCGAGCACCAACGCCATGCCGGGCTCGAGTCCACCCAGACGACGCCCGACCATGTCGGTGATGCTCTGGGACACGGCCACATCGCCGTCCCACATCCACACCCCGGCGGACTTGCGCATCCGCCCCGCGGCAATCTGGTCCTTCACCAACTGCAGCAGGTACAGCGCGTTGCCTCCGGTCAGCTTCCAGAACCGGCGCGTGCTGCGGCTGTCCACCGGGCCGGCGACCGCCGACTCGATCAGCGTGGCAGCCGCCGCGGCGGACAGCGGTTCGAGGTCGATCCGGTCGAGCAGGCTGTCCTTCCACAGGGCGGTCACCGCGTCGGGTTCCGGGCTACCGGAACGCGCGGTGACCACGAGCCGTACTCCCTGGGTCTGCGCCAATTGGTGGACGACGTGCGCGGACAACGGGTCGAGCAGGTGCGCATCGTCGACGCCGATGACCACCTTGCCCATGCGCTGGTGGGCAACGAAGGAATCGATCACGCGTCGCACGTCGGGCAACGGATCGCACATACTCTGGCTGATCGATCCGGTGAACGCGCCGAGCGGGATGGCACGTGCAGATTCGGTCCCGACGAACCAACTGGTCCGGTGTCCGGACGCCGCCGCGTGGCTGAGTGCCTCCCGGGCCAACCGGGTCTTGCCGACCCCCGCACTGCCGACGATCACCACACCGTGGTGGGTTCCGGGCCCACCAAGGGAGCGACGGATCGTCGCCAGTTCTTCTTCCCGCCCCGCCAGCTTCATCTCACCAGTTCGTACCCGCCATCGCCGTATTCGGAAGTCCTGCGATTGCCCACGATATGGCGTCAAACCGGCCCGCGGGTAGCAAATTGACGCATCTTCGGATACCCGGACATCACCGAGGCGCACAGATTCCCCACCAGCCGGGATCCGGCTGGTCAGTCAAGGTGCGTCTACCGACCCGCCTGCCGGTTATGTGTGCCGCGCTTCGGAATTGCGCACCTGCATTCCGAAATACATCGCGGTGAACCCCAGCATCATCACCAGCGCACCGCTGATCACGTGCGACCAGATCATGCCGGCACTCGGTCCACTGACAAACACCCACGGCGAGATGATCAGCCACACACCGAATATCGGCAGTGTCCAGGTCATGCCGTGCGCGCGATCCAGCGCGAAGCTGAAACACATTGACAGAAACGCGATCGCCCCACCGACGATCAGGTCGTTGACCGTCAGCCGGTTGAAGGCGTCGTAGCCGACGATCCACGGGGACAGCGCAATGTACATCGCGGTCAGCAACGTCAGCCCGAAGGTGACCTGCGCGGCCATCGACTCTGCGACACGGTCATAGCCGGCCCGAAGAGCCAGGATGTCCGGGTGTAGGTCGATCGATGAATGGACTGTACTCATTTCTTGTCCTTTCCGTTACACGGCAAGGCGTTTGGGCCCTACCGCCCCCATCCATCACTTTTCAGATTACGCCGCGACGGGCGCGAGGGCGGCGGGTTCCGGAGGCTCGCAAGAGTCGCGGGCCCGCGCCAAGTAAGGTGTTCTCAATGCGTTGGCGCAGCAACGCCCGAACGGGTCAACCCACCGGCCCCCGTCAGCAACTCGGCTGGTTCGCAACGCTCTTCGCGATGGCATTGGCCTTCCACTACTCCGACAGTCAGCCGTTGGCGGTGGTTCCGGCATTGGTGGCCGGCCTGCCCGCCCTGATATTTCCCGGCTCGGTGGCCGCCGCCGGTCTGGCCGTCGCTGCCGGCGCCACAGTGGCCGTGCTCAGCCTGCCTGCGGCGTCGAACCATCTGGTGCTGAGCCTGCTGGTCGCCGTCGCGCTCGGCACCGCAGCCCTGTGGGCATGTGCGGTCCGGAACCCGGCGGGTGAACCGGACAGTTTCGTCGAACGCTGGCTGGATGCCGCGCGGAGTCCGGTTGGCCTCGTGTTGCTCGTGGTCTACCTGTTCACGGTCTTCGACAAGTTGAACAGCGCGTACTTCGCCCCGGCGACCTCGTGTGGCAGCGAGCTGTTCGGCCAGCTCATCTGGATGAACGGTTTCGACGATGTGACACCGAGCCAGGGTGTCGGTGAGGTCGTCGGCATCGCCGCGGTGGTGACCGAGGCAGCCATTCTCACGTTGCTGGCGGTACCGCGGTTGCGTTTCTGGGGCGTGCTGCTGGGGGTGGGCTTCCACTCGATACTGGCGATGGCGTCGTTCTACGACTTCGCGACGGTCGTGTTCGCGGTGTACGTACTGCTGGTCCCGACCGAGGTGTTCGCCACCCTGGCCACCCGGGCTTCCGCGCTGCGGAGCGTGGCTCTCTCCGGGTTTGCGGCTCATGTGCTGCTGAGTGTGGTGTCGAGTTCGGCCGACTCTCCGACGAGCCCGGTCGGTCTGCCCTGGCACACCCTGTTGGTGCTCACCTGGTTGGTCGCGGTGGTGCCGTTCATGGTCGCGCTGCTGCGGGCGTACCACTCCGTTCAGGCAGCAGGTGTCCGTACACCGAACTGGAGCTTTCGCCCCGTCGTGCTGTTCCTCGCCCCGCTGCTGGCCTTCGCCAACGGGTTGACGCCGTATGTGGGGCTCAAGACCGTGTCGAACTACTCGATGTTCAGCAATCTGCGCACCGAGGAAGGCGCCACCAATCATCTGGTGCCGGGCGTCACCGCACTCCAACTGGTCGACTACCAGCGCGACACCGTCACCGTGGTCGGGATGGATTTTCCGCAGCAATCGGAGGACCTGACATACCTTCGCCGACAGCTCCGTTGGATGTCGGAAGATCCCCCGGTCCGCATTCCCTGGCTCGAGCTGCGGCGCAGCGTGATGCTGTGGCAGGAGGCGGGCATCAGTGGGGTACGGATCGCCTATCTTCGCGACGGAGCACCGCGCGTGGTGGACGACGCCACGAAAGATCCCGTACTCGCGGCGCCACTGCCGTGGTGGCAACGGCATCTGCTTGCTTTCCGCCCCGTCGACTCGGGGTGGGGTGCCGACGTCTGCCGCTGGTAGCGCGGCCAGACCGACCTCAGACGCCGGCGCGCTCCGGGTCGCGGTAGCTCTCGGCCTGCGCGGCAATCACGTCGGGCGTCGGCAGCGGCTCGGCGCTGTCGAGGTACACGCCGCCGGCGCGCAGTGTGTCGTCGACCAACAGCCAGATCCACCGCACGAGATCGGCCACCAACCGGTCCTGTGCGGTTGAGCCGGGTTGGTCGAGCCACCGCCCAGTCGTCGATTCCACCAACCCGACGATGGCGAACGCCAGCGGTTGCGGGTCGGTGTCCACGCCAAAGGCGTTGAGATACACCGTGAACAGCGCATCCAGCTGAGTTCCGATGGTCTGCCGGATGTCGGCGATGGCGTCGGGCGCCGAGCCGTCGTCGCCCAGGGAGCACCGCGCCAGGTAGCGATAGAGGTTCCGGTGTTCGACGAGGAACCGGACGTGGGCGCCGACGCCGGCCTCGATGATCTGGGCCATCGATCCGTGGGGCGTCCAGAGTGGGGCAAGTTCGGTGTTGAGCATCTCGGCTGCGCGCTGCGCGATCGCGCTCTGCAGATCGGCCGCGCCGGCGAAGTGCCGGTAGAGCTTGGTGCGGGTGACCCCGACATGCGCGGCGATCTGCTCGGTCGAGGCCTGCGGACCGTGTTCGGCGATCGCCGACAGTGCGGCGTCGACGAATTCTGCCCGCCGCCGTTCGCGCTGGCCGGCCCATCGACTCCCCGAACCGCTGCGCTCAGTTGCCACAGACACACCCTAGCCAATCAAGTGGTACATGACGTACCATACCGTAACTGGTACATAACGTACCACTAGATTTCGAAGGGAACGACGCAGATGGACGCGGTAATCGCACTTCGCAGAGCGGCAGGTCTGCCTGCACTGGCCGAACCCCTGGCACCGGCGGAGGACTACGGTTTCTTCGGCCCGGGGTCGGTCACCTGGAAGGTGTGGAGCTACCCCACCTCGCTGCTGATCGGCTTCTCCCGCGCCGTCACGATCGAGCACCTCGATCCGTTCCTGGCGGCCGCCGTCGACGCCACCGGACAGGTCTATGCCCGTACCCGCCTGCGCTACGACCGGACCATGCAGTACTTCGCCCTGGTGGCCTTCGGCGACGCCAAATCCGTCCTCGACGCGTCCGAGATCCTGGTCAAGATCCACTCCAAGGCCGTCGGCACCGAGCCCATCACCAAGCGCCCGTTCGACGCCAACGATCCGCACTCACAGTTGTGGATCCACCTGACCGCATGGCACTCGATCCTCAAAAGCTACGAGATGTTCGGGCCCGGCAAGCTGTCGGCGGAAGAGGAGAGCCAGTACTGGGAGGAATGCGCGCGGGCCGCGGAGTTCCAGACCATCAATCCCGACGACGTACCCCGCACCCGCGAGGGCGTCCGCGCGTACTTCGAGAGCTTCCGCCCCGACCTGGTCGGCTCCGAGGTGGCTCAGCGCATGATGGATTACCTGGTCGATCTGGGCTACCACATCCTGCCGGAGCGGATGCCGCGCTGGATGCGCAAGGCGTTCAACGTCCCGATGCGCGCCGCCATCATCGCGACCATGCCACAGTGGATGCGGCTGCTCGGCGGTATCCCCCAGCGCCGGATCGCCGATGTCGCGGCACGCGCCGTGGTGCGGCCCCTCCTGCGGATCATCGCGGCCAAGCCGCGACTCGAACTGGCAGTCCTGGATCTCACCACGCCGAACACCACGCCGATCGTCGGCCCCACCCTGGTCGACATCCCGGCCAGGAACACAGTCACCTACACGCCCGCCGAGGCCCGGGCGAAGTGGGGCCGACAGACTCCGTTCGAGCAGTACAGTCAGATCATGGCCAAGCGGGAGATCGGGGAGGGTCCGACTCCCTACGCCCACAACCACCATGACGCACTGATGCAATTCGACAAGAGCGTGAGCTGATATGAACGAATCGCAGATCGATCAGGCCCTCGAGGATCTCGTCGAAGGCGAAAAGACCTGGGCTTCCCTGTCATTGGCGGCCCGTCGCGGGCTCCTCGACGAGGTGCGCGACCTCACCGTGCGCCACGCCACCGAGTGGGTCGACGCTGCCGTCGGGATCAAACAACTCGACCCGGCCTCACCCCTGGTCGGCGAGGAATGGATGTCCGGCCCGTACTCACTGGTGGCCGGGCTGGCCGCGCTGTCGGAGAGCCTGACCAAGCTGGAAGCGGGCCGCAGCCCGCTCGAGGGCGCCGAGTTCGGCTATGCGCCCGGGGGTCGGACCACGGTAAAAGCTCTGCCGCTCAACACCTTCGATCAGCTTCTGCTGTCCGGATTCAGCGCCGAGGTGTGGTTGCAGCCCGGAATCGAGAAGGCCGAGGCCATCCGGTCGGCCGGTCTGGCTCAACGCGATCCGTCCCGCACCCACGGTGTGGGCGCGGTGCTGGGCGCGGGCAACATCTTCTCGATCGCGCCGCTGGACACCATCTACGAGTTGTACGCCAACAACCGGGTGGTGGCCCTCAAGCTCAACCCGGTCACCGATCCGTTACAGCCCGTGCTGACCAAGGTGCTGGCACCGTTCATCGCCATCGGTGCGGTCCGCATCCTGACCGGTGGACCGGAGGTCGGCACATATCTGGTGCGGCACAAGCTCGTTGACCACGTGCACATGACCGGTAGCGCCCTGACGTATGACGCCATCGTGTTCGGCACCGGCGAGGAGGGCGCCCGACGCAAGGCAGCTGACGAACCTGTGCTCGACAAGGAGATGACCGCCGAACTCGGCGGGGTGTCCCCGACGATCGTGCTTCCCGGCTCCTGGAGCGCGGCCGACATCGAGTTCCAGGCTAATCACGTTGTCACGCAACGCCTGCACAACAACGGCTACAACTGTGTGGCTGCGCAGGTGGTCGTCCTGCCCAAGCGCTGGGCGCAGCGTGACGAGTTCATCGCCGCCATCCGCAAGGCCTTCAACGATGCGCCTGCCCGCCCGGCCTACTACCCGGGCTCAGACGTCAGGGTCGCCGGCGCGGACACGTCGTATCCGGACGCACAGCACCTGGGCTCGAGGGGTGCCCGGGTCCTGGTGGTCGATCCCACCGACCGCGAGGCGTTGTTGTGCACCGAGTATTTCGGTCCCGTTCTCGGCGTGATCGAGCTCGAGACAGACGACGACGACAGTTCCGCTGAACGATTCTTTGAAGAAGCGGTACGCGTCGCCAACGACGAGTTCGTCGGCACGCTCGGGGTGAACATCATCGCCCACCCGGACACCATCAAGACCATGGGCGACACGTTCGACCACCTCGTCGAGCAGTTGCGCTACGGCACCATCGCGATCAACGCGTGGACCGGCGTCGGCTATCTGACGGCGACGGCCACCTGGGGAGCGTTCCCCGGCCACAAGCGCAATGACATCCAGAGTGGAGTCGGCGTGGTGCACAACGCTTTTCTGCTCGATCGTCCGGAGCGGACGGTGGTCCGCGGCCCGTTCCGTCCGGCGCCGCGTTCGGTGTTCCGCGGCGAGTGGTCGTTGTCCCCCAAGCCGCCGTGGTTCGTCAACAACCGCACCGCGGCGACGACGGGCCGGTTGTTGGTGGACTTCGCCGGGGCGCCCGGATGGAGCAAGCTGCCCGCGATCTTCGCGTCAGCGCTGCGGGGTTAGGTACGGGGCTCTACCCGGAGGCAACGGGCGTGGCCGGCGCCACTGCGGGTAGCAACCGCTGCGCGCAGTCCAGCAGCACCCGGTGCAGCTCCTCGTCGGTGATGTCGTTGAGGGCTGGATCGGTGGCACTGCCGTAGACACCCGCGGCGAGCACCGACATGCAGATCCGGCCTGCGGCATCGGGTTCGGGGCCCAGCAGGATCAGGGTGAGTCGTTCGATCGTGTCCTGGAGTTCCGCGCGATCGTGCACCAGAGCGTCGATCACCGGATCACCGTGGAACACCGCGGTGACCCGGCGGTGCCGCACAGCCATCTCGACCATGCCGCTGACGGCGGCCTCCCGCCGCGCCTCCGGAGTGGACATCGCCTCGGCGATGCGGACCAGCCGCACCATGTCGTCGAAGACGGGTTGGATGACCGCCAGCGCGATCTCGTCCTTGGAATGGAACTGGTAGTAGACGGCCGCCTTGCTGACGCCGAGACGGTCGGCGATCATCTGCAGCGACGTACCTTTGACGCCGTGCTCGGCGAACAGACTCAGCGCCGCCTCCAGCACCCGCTCGCGGGCAAAGCCACGCGGCGCAACAGCCTTCGCCACACCCGTCCCTTCGTCGCGCTGAGCGTATCGAACGCGGTCTAGATCACAGCGTCAATAGCCAAACTAACTTGATTGAAGTTAGCCGACTGTATAGGTTTCACTTTACATCCGGCAAGGAATCCTGCGGGGGAGGAGTGGTGATGCCAAGCACGTGCGCGTCATATCCGGCAGAACTCCTCGACACCTTTCTGCTCGCCGCTGCCGAAACCGGCATCGAACAGGTGGTGTTCCTGTCCTCCGATCTGGACCCCCGTCCTTATCAACTTCCCTGGCCCGCAGCCACCCACGTGTATGTCGTCGACCATCCCGCGATCCTCGACGTCAAGACTGCCGCCATGGCCGGCACCACGTCGACCACAGACGTGCGGCCAGTCCCCGCCGATGTCAACGGCGACTGGCCTGCCGCACTGGTCCGAGCGGGATTCGACGCCGACCGGAGCGCCCTGTGGAGCGTGGAAGGCGTACTACCCTTCATTCCATCGGATGAACAGCGTCGACTCGTCGCCGACATCACTGCTCTGAGCGCGCCGGGCAGCCGGCTGCTCTCAGAGGTGTCGGTCAGTCCGTTCCGGGACGATTCCGACGGGGACGTCACCGCGGACGTCGACGTAGAAAGATGTTGGCGGGAATCCGCCGACGCCGAAATGATCACGAAGTGGCAATGGAGCTTCGCCGCTAGCCGGTACGTCACCGCGTACCTGACCTCCGAAAGGCCGACCAGCGAATATGAAGCTGTTGAGACGGTTCTGGATTCCGTTGATCATCATCGTGGTGGTGTTGGTAGGCGGATTCACGGTCATGCGGGTGCGCACGTTCTTCGGCGCAGGCGACGGCTCCGGGTTCGCCAGCGCCAAGGTCGATGACACCAAGCCGTTCGACCCCAAGGTCGTGGTCTACGAGATCTACGGCGTGCCCGGTGCGACGGCGGACGTGAACTACCTCGATCTCGACGCCCAGCCCCAGCGCGTCGACGGGGTCACCCTGCCGTGGACGCTGCGTCTGGAGTCCACCGCTCCCTCGGTGTTCCCCAACATCGTCGCGCAGGGCGACGGCAACTCCATCAGCTGCCGCATCACCGTCGATGACGAGCTCAAGGACGAGAGAACCTCCAACGGCGTGAACGCCCAGACCTTCTGCTTGGTGAAATCTGCATGAGCAATTACGACACTCCTACCGACTCGATCCCGGTCAGCGGCCCACAGCACGCACAGCCCGCCGGGCACGGCGGGATCGCCAAATGGATCCGGCGCCTGGCCATCCCGATCATCATCGGCTGGATCGCCGTCATCGGTGTCCTCAATGTGATCGTTCCCCAACTCGAAGAAGTGGGGAAGATGCGCTCGGTGTCCATGACACCGGACGACGCACCGTCGATGATCGCCATGAAGCGTGTCGGCGAGGTGTTCCAGGAGTTCAAGTCCAACAGCTCGGTGATGGTCGTGCTCGAGGGCGACAAGCCGTTGGGCGACGACGCACACAAGTACTACGACGAGATCGTCGCCAAGCTCGAGGCCGACAAGAAGCACATCGAGCACGTCCAGGATTTCTGGGGCGATCCGCTGACCGCGTCGGGCGCCCAGAGCTCCGACGGCTTGTCAGCCTACGTGCAGGTCTACACCGCCGGTAACCAGGGCGAGGCGCTGGCCAACGAATCAGTGGAGGCCACCGAGAAGATCGTCCAGAGCGTCCAGGCGCCGGAGGGCGTCAAGGCGTATGTGACCGGCCCGGCAGCGATGTCGGCCGATCAGGAGATCGCCGGTAACCGCAGCCTCGAGATGATCACCGCACTGACTTTCGTGGTCATCATCATCATGCTGCTGTCTGTCTACCGCTCCATCGTGACCGTGCTCCTCACCCTGGTCATGGTGGTGCTGTCGCTGTCGGCCGCCCGCGGCCTGGTGGCTTTCCTGGGCTACTACAACATCATCGGGCTCTCGACGTTCGCCACCAACCTGTTGGTGATGCTGGCCATCGCCGCCTCCACCGACTACGCCATCTTCCTGATAGGCCGATATCAAGAGGCCCGAAGTGTCGGGGAGGACCGGGAACAGGCCTACTACACCATGTTCCACGGCACCGCCCACGTCATCCTGGGTTCGGGCCTGACCATCGCCGGCGCCACGTTCTGCCTGCATTTCACGCGACTGCCCTACTTCCAGTCGCTGGGCATCCCCCTGGCGATCGGCATGGTGATGGTGGTGCTCGTCGCGCTGTCACTGGGCTCGGCGATCATCACGGTGGCCACCAGGTTCGGCAAGACGCTGGAACCCAAGCGGGCCATGCGCACCCGCGGGTGGCGCAAGATCGGTGCCGCTGTGGTGCGTTGGCCGGGACCGATCCTCATCGCCACCATCGCCATCTCACTGATCGGCCTGCTCGCACTGCCGGGCTACAAGACCAACTACAACGACCGCAAGTACCTCCCGGCGGATCTGCCCGCCAACACCGGTTACGCCGCGGCCGACCGGCACTTCTCGCAGGCCCGGATGAACCCCGAGCTGCTGCTGATCGAAAGCGATCACGATCTGCGCAACTCCGCGGACTTCCTGGTGATCGAGCGGATCGCCAAACGCATTGTCGGCGTACCCGGGGTCTCCCGGGTCCAGGCCATCACGCGCCCGCAGGGAACGCCGATCGAGCACACCTCGATCCCGTTCAACATCAGCATGCAGGGCACGACCCAGACGATGAATCAGAAGTACATGCAGGACCGGATGGCCGACATGCTCAAGCAGGCCGACGAAATGCAGGTCACCGTCGACACGATGACCAAGATGATCGCGCTCATGGAACAGATGCGCGGCGTCATGAACAGCATGGTCGGCAAGATGCACGGCATGGTCGACGACATCAAAGAATTGCGCGACCACATCTCGGATTTCGACGATTTCTTCCGTCCGATCCGCAACTACCTGTACTGGGAACCGCACTGCTACAACATCCCGATGTGCTGGTCGATCAGGTCGGTCTTCGACACCCTTGACGGAATCGACACCATGACAGCCGATTTCGAGCAGATCGTCCCTGACATGGACAAGATGAACGCGCTGATCCCGGTGATGATCGCGAACATGCAGCCGATGATCACCACGATGAAGACCATGAAGACCATGATGCTGACCATGCAGGCCACCCAGGGCGGCATGCAGGATCAGATGGCGGCCATGCAGGACAATTCCACCGCCATGGGTCAGGCCTTCGATGCCGCCAAGAACGACGACTCGTTCTACCTGCCACCGGAGACCTTCGACAACCCGGACTTCAAGCGCGGCATGAAGATGTTCCTGTCCCCGGACGGGCATGCGGTGCGGTTCATCATCAGCCACGAAGGCGACCCGATGAGCCCCGAAGGCGTCGCGCACGTCGAACCGATCAAGCTGGCGGCCAAGGAGGCCATCAAGGGCACCCCGCTGGAGGGGTCCAAGATCTACCTCGGTGGCACCGCGGCCATGTTCAAGGACATGCAGGAGGGCGCCAACTACGACCTGCTGATCGCCGGAATCGCCTCGCTCTGCCTGATCTTCATCATCATGTTGATCCTGACCCGAAGCATGGTTGCGGCAGCGGTGATCGTCGGCACCGTGGTGCTGTCGCTGGGCGCCTCCTTCGGTCTGTCGGTGCTCATCTGGCAACACCTGATCGGCCTGGAACTGCACTGGATGGTGCTGGCCATGTCGGTGATCATCCTGTTGGCCGTGGGTGCGGACTACAACCTGCTACTGGTCTCCCGATTCAAAGAGGAGATCCACGCAGGCCTGAACACCGGCATCATCCGCGCCATGGGCGGCACCGGGTCGGTGGTCACCTCGGCAGGCCTGGTGTTCGCGTTCACCATGATGTCGATGGCGGTCAGCGAACTGGCCGTGATCGGCCAGGTGGGCACCACCATCGGCTTGGGTCTGCTGTTCGACACCCTGGTCATCCGCTCCTTCATGACCCCCTCGATCGCAGCCCTGATGGGCAAGTGGTTCTGGTGGCCGCAGATGGTGCGCCAGCGGCCCAAGCCCGAGCCCTGGCCGAAGCCGATCCAGCGCGAGCCCCAGGACTCGCTGGCTTAGTCCTGACCTTCAACTCCGCGAGCGTGCATGTCTGCCTGATGGACATGCACGCTCGCGGCGTTTGAGGGGTCGTTTACCGCACGAGCGTGACGGCGAAACCGTCCCAGCCCTTGGTTCCCACGGTTTGAATGGCCGCGGTGTCCAACCGCGGATCGGCACCCATCATCTCCAGCATGTCGCGCACGGCCTGCGCCTGTGCGTCGTCGGCCGCCGGTGCGAGCACCCGACCGAAGCGGGTCACGTTGTCCACCACGATGATCGAGCCCGGCCGGCCCAGTCGGATCGCCCACTCGACGTAGCGGACGTTGTTCTCCTTGTCCGCGTCGATGAAGACCAGGTCGAAGACGTCACCGCGTTCGGCCAGCCGCGGCAGCGTGTCGAGCGCGGCGCCGACGATCACCTCGACCCGGTCCGCCACGCCGGCCCGCGCCAGATTGGCCCGCGCCACCTCGGCATGACGCGGCTCGTATTCGAGCGTGATGACGCTGCCGTCGGGTCCCACCCCACGGGCCAGGTTGATGGTGCTGTACCCGGCGAGCGTGCCGATCTCAAGCACCCGACGCGCCCCGGAAATCGTCGCGAGCAGCGACAGCAGCTTGCCGTGCTGAGCCGACACCTCGATGGCAGGCATGTCGGCGGCGTGTGCGGACTGACGCGCCGCGATCAGCGCCTCGTCCTCGGTGCGCAGCACCTCGTTGAACATGGCATCGACGTCAGCGGCCTCGGTCATGTGCGCCAGGCTAGAGGACGCCTTCCTTCGCGTACACCATCCGCAACACCAGCCCGACCTCCGGACCCATGACCGTTTCACACAACTCGCAGTAGGCGGCGACGAAAGCCGGTCCGTGGGGCGGGCTCGCCTGGCTCACGTGGTGGGCCAGTTCGTGCAGTACCACCAACTCTCGCAGTGCCCAGGTATGACGCTCGGGAACGGCGATGACAGCCTTGCCGTCGACCAGTTCGTAGTGCGCTGCGGTGGCACCCCGACGGGAACGCACCGCGACCGGTCCGGCTCCGACCCGGGCGACGACGTCGTCGACGTAGCACTGCACCGAATCGACGGACCCGAATTTGGCCTCCGGCGGCAACGTCAGTGAGGTACCGAAGAAGTCGATGGCGCGCGAACTGTGTTGGGCCGCACGGTCGAACATGGTGCGCACGAACTGTTCAGCGGCGTACACCCTCGCCCGCTGGGTGTCCCTGGTGCTCACTGCTCAAGGGCGCCGCGCGCGCCGGAGATCTCCTGGGTGTCCCCTAGCCGCGCGTGGCGCCCGGCGCGGTCCCCGGCGCGGCGGGCAGCCGACGAATACCCGGCCGAAGCGTTCGTGGCACGCCAGGTCCCACGGGCCTGCGAGGCCTCCCGGTAGAAGCTACGCAGCTCGATGTCCTTGTCCCGCAAGGCAATAGCGGTGCCCGGGCGGTCGGCCTCGTCGGCCTCGCGCTGCGCTTCCTCGCGGGCCTGGGTCAGGCGCTGGCCGATCCGGGCACCGAAGGCCAGCTGGAAGTTCAGCCGGGCGGTGATGGTCGGGGTCGGACGGTGGGCGCCCGAGGCGATGTAGCTCTCCGACGCCTTGACCATCTGCACCAGCAGGCTGGTGTACAGGGCGTGGGTGGCGTCGATGTCCTCGGCGAACCCGTAGGCGTAGACGAAGGTCGAGTTGGACGCCACATCGCATTTCACGTCGTTGGCCATCCCGATCACCACGAACAGCTGCACATAGGTGCGCAATCCGCGTCTTCCGGCCTCCCCGATGGTGATGGTGCGTTGCACGGGCATCTGCGCCTTGGTGCGCTGCGCGGAATGCGCGCGGGCCAGGGCCAGGTCGATGGAGGTGGCGGTGGCCAGGCGCTGGGCGGCGGCCATGAACGCCTCGGCCTCGTGGAGGTTGTCGGTGCCCTCCGCCTGACGCAGCAGTGCGGCGATGCGCGCCAACATCTTGTCGTCGCTCACGCGACAAACCTAGCCACCGGCACTGACAAACTTGCCGATCGCCTCCACCACCTGGGGTGACAACGGTCCGGGCGTGCCGTAGTTGGCGATGCTGTCGGTGGGATCGTCGCGCAGCACGTGGTTGACACCCTTGAGCTCGACGACCGTGAGCGCGGTGTGCTTGAGCGCACCGATCAGCGGACGTTCGGTCTCACAGCCGGCCTGCGCGTCGGAGTCCGAGCAGGTGAGCAGAACCGGCATGCCGTCGGGCAGCCGCGCGGCCAGCTGCAACGGATCGATCTTGTCGGCCTCGACGATGGCGTTGAGGTTGTCCTTGTTGACGATGGCACTCAGGCCCTCGGGCAGGTTGGCGGGCACGGTCCCCTTGGTGCGGATCTCGTCGACGGCGGCCAGCCAGGCTGTCAGGACCTCAGGCGTGGCCCCGGCGCGCACCCGGGTGGTGATGATGTCCAGGTAGCGGCCGGACAACGGTTGAAACAGGGCCAGCGAGTGGACCTTCGGATCGGCGGCGCCGGCCAGGGTCATGGCGTGGATGGCGCCCTCCCCCACCGCGTAGATCGACAGCTCGGCTTCGTCGGTGTCGGGTTGTGAGGCCAGGAAGCGCAGAGCCGCAGCCGCGCCGACGGTGTAGACCGCGCTGACCACGTCGGTGGGCTTCGTCGCGTAGGGACCGAGCTTGGTGGCACCGGTTCCGATCTTGTCGTAGCGCAGGGTCGCGACTCCCTTGTCCGACAACGTTTCCGCGAGCTGACGCATGTTGCCGACCGGGCCGACGACCTTGTTGTCGCCGTTGCGGTCGGTGGGCCCGCTCTCGGAGATCAACAGTGCCGCCGGGATCGTTGCACCCGAATGCCGGTAGGTCCCGTGGATGGTGAGTCCGTCGGCGTCGAAGGTGACGTCGGTGTCGGTCCAGTTCGGCTGCTGGTCCTGCGTCGATGCCTCATCTGCACCGCAGCCGGCGACCAGGAGCACCGAAAGCAGTGCCGCCACAAGCTTTCTCACAGGTGCGTCTCGATCCAGGACGTCACGTCGTCGAGAACCAGCCCCTTCTCGGGCTCGTTGAACACCTCGTGGAACAGGCCCGGGTACACCTTGAGGTGCACATCCTCGGAGGCCACACATTCGACAAGACGGTGGCTGCCTTCGACGGCCACCAGCCGGTCCTTCTCGCCGTGCACCACCAGCAGTGGCGCGGTCAGGGCCGATGCCCGCTGCGGCATGGTCTCCCCCACGATGATCAGAGCCCGGGCGATACCCGCGGGAACCTTGCCGTGCCACACCAGGGGATCGGCCTTGTAGGCCGCCACCACTTCGGGGTCACGGGACACCGCGTTGGCGTCCAGGTTCTCCACCGGCAACCCGGGGGCGATCTTGCCGAGCACCTTGGCCACCGCCGCCAGCACCGGCGACACCGCGGCCTGCGCTGCCACCGCTGGTCCCGACAGCACCATCGCGGTGTACTCGTCGGGATATTCGACGCCGTAGCTGAACACGATGCCGCCGCCCATACTGTGCCCCAGCACGAGACGCGGGAGGGCGGGATACTCGGCCGTCGGGATGCCGACCAGCGTGTGGAAGTCGCCGACGTACTCGGACATGTCGCGCAGGTACACCCGCTTGCCGCCCGAGCGGCCGTGCCCCCGGTGGTCCAGGGCATAGACGACCAGCCCGGCCTCGCCGAACCGTTGCGCGACGTGGTGGTACCGCCCGGCGTGTTCGCCCAGGCCGTGGGAGAGAACGACGACGCCCCGCGGTGCGGTGTCGGGCGTCCATACGTCGTAGACGATGCGGACCCCGCCGACGCCGTCGAAGGTCTGTTCACTGCGGGTGCTGGTCACCCTGGCGAGCGTAGCCGCACCGGTCCGAGATTTTCCGGTCGTGGTTGTCGGGGGTGCTGCGTAAGCTCGCGAATGTGACGGTCCTCGCCCACCGCCTGGATGACGACAGCTCGGCCGATGCGTTCCTGGCCGATGCTCAGCGCTACCGCCGTGAGCTGCTCGCCCACTGCTACCGGATGACCGGCTCGCTGCACGACGCCGAGGATCTGGTGCAGGAGACCTACCTGCGCGCCTGGAAGGCCTACGCGGGCTTCGAGGGCAAGTCCTCGGTGCGTACCTGGTTGTATCGCATCGCCACCAATACGTGCCTGACGGCTTTGGAGGGCAGGCAACGCCGCCCGCTGCCGTCGGGCCTGGGGAACCCGAGTTCGTCGCCCACCGACGAGATCGCCGAGCACCACGAGATCCCGTGGTTGCAGCCTCTGCCTGATTCCAGCGACGACCCGGCGGATCCGAGCACGATCGTGGGGACCCGTGATTCGGTGCGGCTCGCGTTCGTCGCGGCGCTGCAGCATCTGTCGGCCCGTCAGCGCGCGGTGCTGGTGATGCGAGAGGTGCTGCAGTGGAAGGCGGCCGAGGTGGGCGAGGCCATCGGGGCGTCGACGGCCGCGGTCAACAGCCTCTTGCAGCGCGCCCGGGCCCAACTCGACGCGGTGGCCCCCAGCCAGGACGATGCGATGGACCCGCCGGATTCCCCGCACGCCCAGAACCTCCTGCGCAACTACATGGCCGCCTTCGAGGCCTACGACATCGACAAGCTCGTCGAGTTGTTCACCGCCGAGGCCATCTGGGAGATGCCGCCCTTCGACAGCTGGTATCAGGGGCCGCAGGCCATCGGCGACCTGTCCCGTTACAAGTGCCCGGCCGAGAAGCCCGGGGACATGCGGTTCATCGCGACGAGTGCCAACGGCCAGCCCGCCGCGGCGATGTACATGCTCAACGCCGAGACGGGCCGGCACGAGGCCTTTCAACTGCATGTCCTCGACGTGGGCCCCGAGGGCATCTCCCACGTGGTGGCGTTCATGGAGCTGTCGCTGTTCGAGAAGTTCGGGCTGCCCGCCGTCTTGTAAGGGCCCTTCGCGTCCAGTGGCCAGTTACGCCACACGATCTCCCGAAACCCGTACAACAACTGGCCACTGAGCTCCTCGGGCCCGCAGGGCCGCGCAAACCCGAGTCACGATCAACTGGGGTCGGCGATTCAGCAGGTCAGCTCCGACCCTGACGATCAGCCACCCCTGCGCGGCGAGTTCGGCATAGCGGTCGATGTCGTTGGCCCGCACCCGAGGATCGGTCCAGTGTTGGGCGCCTTCGTACTCGACCCCCACCTTGAATTCGGCATAGCCCATGTCGATACGCGCAGACCTCCTGACGCCGAAGTCTCCATGCACCAAGATCTGCGTCTGCGGCATCGGTAGTCCGGCGTCGATCAGCACAAGACGGGTGCGGGTTTCCGGCGGCGATTCCGCACCGCCGTCCATCAGGTTGAGGACCTCGCGCAGTTGCACCAGACCGCGAACACCCGGATGCCGGTCGAGGAGCGGTGCAATATCGGCCGCGCACAAGCGAGTCGCCTGCGAGAGGGCGTCCACCTGGATGACGG
Source organism: Mycolicibacterium peregrinum (assembly GCF_001665785.1). GTDB lineage: Bacteria > Actinomycetota > Actinomycetes > Mycobacteriales > Mycobacteriaceae > Mycobacterium > Mycobacterium peregrinum_A. The sequence goes on along the minus strand of NZ_LZSO01000031.1, from coordinate 131,953 downwards.
CCTCGTCCCGGCCCGGCCGCCGGCCCAGGTCGAAAGCAGTACGTGCGGGCGTTGTCACCGGAAGACCGGCGAACCGGCGGGTCTCGTCTGCATACAACTCGTCGCGGTGGATGAGGATCCCGGTGGTCGGTTTTCCATTGCGGCGGTAGAGCTCCGCAGGCGCTGTCGGGTCGATCCACTGCGTGCCGTACACCGCCGACGCCGAGAGACCCGTCAACGTCGCCTGCCGCCCGGACCATAACCACGCGGCCAGAGCGCGCTTCGCGGCCGTCATCTCGGCACCCTTGGCGAGGTAGACATCGCGGTAGACGGCCTCATGACGACTCGCGAGTTTCCGTCTGGTCACCGTCCCCGCCGCCAACGCCTCCGTGCCGAGAAACGGTCCGAGAAAGGGAGAGTCCATGCCCGTACGGTTGCCAAGCCGTGCGACACATCCCCCGGGCTCCCGACGCGGTGGCACGCCTGCTGTGGATCAAGGCCGCGCTGGGGACATCCCACACTCGAATGGCCACTTATTGCACGCCAAACCGGTCTCAATGTGCGCCAACTGGCCACTCGGCGGTCATGGACCTACGAACCTTTGTAGGCCGCCTGCAATTCAGCGATGTCGAACTTGCCGACGGTCTTCAGCACGGCCGCCATCAACCGGCCATCGGCGGCGTCATCGCCCTTGTCCAGCAGGTCGTAGTACTCCGTCGGGGTGATCTGCCAGGCCAGCCCGTACTTGTCCTTGAGCCAGCCACAGGGCAGTTCCTCACCGCCCTCGACCAATGCCGCCCAGATCTGATCGAGCTGCTCCTGTCCGGTGACGCGGACCTCCAGCGAGACGGCCTCGGTGAAGTGGAACTGCGGGCCGCCGTTGATGCCGACGAAGCGCTGGCCCGACAGTTCGAACTCGACCACCACCGGCACGTCCTGGGGGGAGGGCGAATCGGGATGGGAGGCGATGGTCTTGACGATGCGGCCGTTACCGCCGAACGCGTCGATGTAGTGCTGCGCGGCTTGTTCGGCCTCGCGGTCGAACCAGAGATTGGGGACGATGCTTGCGTTGATCTCGGTCATGCGGGATAGACCCCCGTCGGCCGCGCTACTCATCGCCGAGTGGCCACCTGATGCACACAGGCCCATCTGACGCGTGTCACAACCGGCCACTCGACGACGAAATCAAGCTGACAAACTGCCAGTTCAGGGGCCAGTTACTCGACAGTATTGCAACCTGTTCTATTATCGCCTCCCATGAAGACCAAAGGCGCCCTGCTGTGGGAACTCAACTCGCCATTCAAGGTCGACGAGATCGACCTCGGCGACCCCGTCGCCGACGAAGTACAGATCCAGATGCATGCCGCCGGCATGTGCCACTCGGACTATCACCTGACCACCGGTGCCACCCCGATGGCGCTGCCTGCGCTCGGCGGCCATGAGGGCGCCGGCGTCGTCACCAAGGTCGGCAAGAACGTCACCGGCATCGAGGAGGGCGACCACGTCATCCTCGCCTTCATCCCGGCCTGTGGTGAATGCCCGCCGTGTCTGAAGGGCTTCCGCTCACTGTGCGACCGCGGTGCGGTCCTGCTCGGCGGCAAGGCGATCGCCGACGGCACCAGCCGCATCACCGCAGGCGGCCGTGAGGTGTCGCCGATGAACCTGCTCGGCACCTTCGCGCCGTACATGACGGTGCACAAGGATTCGGTCGTCAAGATCGACAAGGACATCCCGTTCGAGACCGCGGCCATCATGGGCTGCGCGGTGCCGACCGGCTTCGGTTCGGCCACCAACGTCGCCGACGTCAAGCCCGGCGAGACTGTCGTCATCGTCGGTGTCGGCGGCATCGGTATGAGCGCGCTGCAGGGTGCGGTGATCTCGGGAGCCAAGCACGTCATCGCGATCGACCCGAACGAGTGGAAGCGTGAGCAGGCCATCAAGTTCGGCGCCACCCACGTCTACGCGTCGATGGCCGAGGCCATCGCACCGATGATCGAGACCACCTGGGGCCTGATGGCCGACAAGGTCATCATCGCTGTGGGTGAGATGAAGGGTGAGTACATCGAAGAGGCGATGATCCTCACCGCCAAGACGGGCACCTGCGTGGTGACGGGCATGGGTTCGATGATGGACGCCGACGTCAAGCTCAACCTGTTCCTGTTCACCATGTTGCAGAAGACGTTGAAGGGCAACATCTTCGGCGGCGGCAACTCACACGTCGAGACGCCCCGCCTGACTGCGCTGTACAAGTCGGGCCTGCTCAACATCGACGACATGATCACGCGCACCTACAAGCTCGAGGACATCAACCAGGGCTACCAGGACATGTTGGACGGCAACAACATTCGTGGTGTCATCAAGTTCGACGAGTCGGACTGGTAAAACCCCACAGACACGGAGTCCCCCTTTTCAGCGTCGAAAAGGGGGATTCTGCTTTTGTTCAGTGGGACAACCCGGTCAGCCGCATCAGGGCGTCGAACCCGTCGTCGGTACCCGGCCAGTGCGCCCGGACAGCCGCCAACCCTGCGTGGCGCACGACGCCGCGCAGCACCAAGGTGACGATGATGGCGTCGTCGGCGTAGCCGAGCACGGGAATGAAGTCCGGTATCAGATCGATCGGCAACGCCAGGTACACGGCCAACAGCGCCAACCGGACGCGCACCCCGCGCGGCAGCGATCTGTCCCTGGCCAGGCGAGGGATCAACCGCAACAGGTCCGGAAGTATGCGCAGCGCCTCGGTGAGCAGATTTCCGCGCGGCCGCGCGATGAGCAGCGCGACGACCAGGACGAGCCAGCTCAGCAGCAGGGCGGCGCCGAGGCCGAGCAACGCATCGCCCCACCAGGTGTCGGTCACACGACGATTCTGCCGACCACGAGACACAAAATCGCACTCCTCCCCGAGGAAGAGTGCGATTCTGTGACTGCCCGCGGAGGGTTACTTCGGTGGCATCCGGATGCCACCGTCGACGCGGACGACCTCGGCGTTCATGTACGAGTTGGTCAGCAGCTCGACGACCATCGAGGCCAGCTCGTCGGGCTTGCCGAGGCGGTGCGGGAACAGCACCGACTCGCCGAGCTTGGCCTTGAATGCCTCGGAGGCCTCGCCCTCGCCGTAGATCGGGGTGTCGATCAGGCCGGGGGCCACGGTGTTGACGCGGATGCCCACCGCGGACAGATCGCGGGCCACCGGCAGGGTCAGGCCGACGACGCCGCCCTTGGACGACGAGTAGGCCGCCTGGCCGATCTGGCCGTCGAACGCCGCGACGCTGGTCATGTTGACGATGGCACCGCGCTCGCCGGTTTCGCTGAGCTCGTTCTTGCTCATCTGGGTGGCGGCGATGCGGATGCAGTCGAAGGTGCCGACCAGGTTGATGTCGAGCACCTTCTTGTACAGGCCGAGGTCGTGAGCCGAGGAGAACTCGCCGTCCTTGCCGATGGTGCGCTGGGCCCAGCCGACACCGGCCGAGTTCACCAGGGCGCGCAGCGGGCCGAGATCCGCGGCGGTCTTGACCGCATCGATGATCTGGTCGGTGTTGGTGACATCGACCGTGACGAAGATGCCGCCGATCTCCTTGGCGAGGGCCTCGCCCTTGTCCGCCTGCAGGTCAGCCACGACAACGCGGGCTCCCTTGGCAGCCAACTGGCGGGCAGTCGCCGCGCCGATACCTGATGCGCCACCTGTGACGATGGCGCTTGCTCCGTTGAGTTCCACGCCCAACACACTAAGCCCCGGCCCTCCCCGATCCACCGGTTGGTCAGCTACGGACCTCGGTAGGCTGGCACCATGCCTGCCACGGTCGACATCCGCCGCGCCGGGGACCGCGGCGCCAGCACAACCGACTGGCTGAATTCACGGCACTCCTTCTCGTTCGCCGACTACTACGACCCGGCCAACACCCACCACGGCCTGTTGCTGGTGAACAACGACGACATCGTCGCGCCGGCGGCCGGCTTCGATACCCATCCGCACCGGGACATGGAGATCGTCACCTGGGTGCTGTCGGGGCAATTGGCGCATGAGGACTCGATGGGCAACTCCGGGGTGATCTACCCGGGTCTGGCCCAACGGATGTCGGCGGGCACCGGCGTACAGCATTCGGAGAAGAACGGATCTGCCGATGCGCCGGTGCATTTCGTTCAGATGTGGGTGCTGCCCGATACGGCCGGGGTGACACCGAGCTATCAGCAGCAGGAGATCGAGTTGGCCGCCACGCTGACCCCGATCGCCTCCGGCGCCATCGACGCGGCGGTCACCCTCCACAACCGCAATGCCACGCTGTACGGCGCGCGGCTGCAGCCCGGCGATTCGGTCGAGCTGCCGCAGGCCCGCTTCGTCCACCTGTTCGTCGCACGCGGCGCGGTGACGCTGGAGGGGTCCGGTCCGCTCGCCGAGGGCGACGCCGCCCGCCTCACCGATTCGGGCGGACGGGTCACCGCTGACACTGAAGCCGAGATCCTGGTCTGGGAAATGAATGCGGGTTTGGGCGGCGCGTAGCGCGATCGCACTGGTCGCCGCGGTCACTCTGACCGCGTGTGGGACGAACCCCGGAACCGGAACACCGCCGACCCCTTCGGCGTCGACCTCCGAGCCTCCACCTGCCGGCCTCGAATCGGTACTCGTTCAGGTGCCCGAGCGATTCGCCCAGGCTCCGCTCGACGAACCCCGCCGCGCCCAGATACCCGCCGGCTGGACCGTCGAGGTGATCGCCCGGGTCCCCAAGGCCAGGATGGCCGCGTTCGCGCCGGACGGTGCGTTACTGGTGTCGATACCGGCCACCGGGCAGGTGTTGACGGTGCGCCCCGACCAGCGCACGCTGCTCGACGGGCTGGAGCAGCCGCACGGCCTGTTCTTCGCCGGGTCGACGTTGTACGTGGCCGAGAGCAACCGGCTCGACGCCTATGACTATGTCGACGGCCGCGCCGTCAACCGCCGCACCGTCGCCGACGGTCTGCCCGACGCCAAGAGTCCCGACCTGCACGGTGCCTACGCCCACGCACTCAAGAGCGTCGCCGTGGGACCCGATGGCGCCGTGTACTTTTCGATCGGCTCGACGGGCAACGTCTCGGCCGAGGACCGCAGCGCCACGCCGCCACGGGCCACCATCATGCGGGTGCCGCCCGGCGGCGGGCCTGCCACCCCGTTCGCCACCGGAGTCCGCAACGGAACGGGGTTGGCGCCTGCCCCCGACGGCTCGCTGTGGACGGCGGTGAACAACCGCGACGACGTCGCCGATCCACAAGGCCGGGTCCGGCAGGACTACGTGGACAACCACCCACCGGAGTCGGTGGCCAAGCTGACACCCGGGCGCGAATTGGGTTGGCCGTACTGCAATCCCGACGGCCCGCCACCGGCCGGGTTCATCCGGGACATGCAGACCAACCCCGACGGCAGCAAGATGGACTGCGCGACACTTCCACCGGTCGAGCAGATCCTCGGTGCGCATTCCGCCCCGCTGGGCATGAGCTTCGCCGAGCTTCCGCCGCCCTACGGACCCGGTGCCCTCGTCGGGGTGCACGGCTCCTGGAACCGGCGGTCACCGCAGGCGCCCGAGGTGTCGTTCTTCGGTTGGCACAACGGCACATTGGGCCCGCAGCAGACCCTCGTCGGCGGCTTCCAGGCCGACGACGGCTCCCGCTGGGGACGTCCGGTGGCGGCGGTGGCGGGCCCCGACGGCGCCGTCTACATCACCGACGACTACGCCGGCGCGGTGTATCGGCTGGGACCCTAGACGTACGATCGCCGATGTGGCCGACCAACAGCTGGGTGATCTCAAGCTGCTGCGCCGGGTGCGGGACCGCATCGACCGCGAGTACGCGCAGCCGCTGAACGTCGAAGCGCTGGCCCGCGGGGTCAATATGTCGGCCGGGCACCTCAGCAGACAGTTCAAGATCGCATACGGCGAGTCGCCGTACTCCTATCTGATGACCCGTCGTATCGAGCGCGCGATGGCGCTGCTGCGCCGTGGCGACATGTCCGTCACCGAGATCTGCTTCGCCGTCGGCTGCTCCTCTCTCGGCACGTTCAGCACGCGGTTCACCGAGCTCGTCGGGATCCCGCCCAGCCGCTACCGCGAGCAGACGGCCTCGGTGACCGACGGCCTGCCGTCGTGCATGGAGAAACAGGTCACCAAACCGATCAGGAATCGAGAAGCGCCCGCCACGCGCCTGCACCTAGCGTAAAAGCCATGGAACTCACCATTCACTCAAGCATGCTCCCGCTCGACGATCCGGAAGAATCCCTCGCGTTCTATCGCGACGTCCTCGGCTTCGAGGTCCGCCTCGACGTCGGCAAGGACAAGATGCGCTGGATCACCGTCGGTCCCCCGAACCAGCCCGACACCTCTGTCGTCCTCTACCCGCCATTCGCCACCCCTGGCCTCACCGACGACGAGCGCCGCATGATCGGCGAGATGATGGCCAAGGGCACCTTCGGTACTCTCCTGCTCGCCACCAAGGACCTCGACGGTACGTTCGAGAAGGTGCAGGCCGGAGACGTCGAGGTGGTCCAGGAACCCACCGAGCAGCCATATGGCGTGCGGGACTGCGCCCTTCGCGATCCCGCCGGCAACATGGTCCGTATCCAGGAGTCGCGCTAACCGATGCATCCCGCCGACAGTCACGATCTGATCCGGGTCACCGGTGCCCGCGAGAACAACCTCAAAGACGTCGACATCGAGTTGCCGAAACGCCGGTTGACGGTGTTCACCGGCGTCTCGGGATCGGGCAAGAGTTCGCTGGTGTTCGACACGATCGCCGCTGAATCCCAGCGGTTGATCAACGAGACCTACAGCGCGTTCGTGCAGGGCTTCATGCCGAACCTGGCCCGGCCCGAGGTCGACGTCCTCGAAGGGTTGACCACCGCGATCATCGTGGACCAGCAGCGGATGAGCGCCGACCCGCGCTCCACCGTCGGCACCGCCACCGATACCGGGGCGATGCTGCGCATCCTGTTCAGCCGGCTGGGCAGCCCGCATATCGGTTCGCCACAGGCGTTTTCGTTCAACGTGGCCTCGATCAGCGGGGCGGGGGCGGTGACGCTGGAGAAGGGCGGCCGCACGGTCAAGGAGCGGCGTGACTTCAAGATCGTCGGCGGGATGTGTCCGCGATGCGAGGGGCGCGGAGCGGTCAACGACATCGACCTGACCGCGTTGTACGACGAGACGAAATCGCTGAACGAGGGCGCGCTGAGCATCCCGGGTTTCAGCATGGACGGCTGGTACGGCCGGATCTTCCGGGGCTGCGGATTCTTCGATCCGGACAAGCCGATCAACAAGTTCACCAAGAAGGAACTCGACGCGCTGCTGCACAAAGAGGCGACCAAGCTCAAGGTCGACGGGGTCAACCTGACCTATCTGGGGCTCATCCCGCAGATCCAGAAGTCGTTCCTGTCCAAGGACGTCGAGGCCATGCAACCGCACATCCGCGCCTTCGTGGACCGCGCGGTCACCTTCACCACCTGCCCGGAATGCGGCGGCACCCGCCTGTCGGAGACCGCGCGGTCGTCGAAGATCAAGGGCGTCAACATCGCCGAGGCCTGCGCGATGCAGATCACCGACCTGGCCGGGTGGCTCGGCGGCGTCAAAGATAAATCGGTGGCCCCGCTGCTGGCAGCATTGCAGCACACGCTGGACTCATTCGTCGAGATCGGGTTGGGCTATCTGTCACTGGACCGCCCCGCCGGCACCCTGTCCGGCGGAGAAGCCCAGCGCGTCAAGATGATCCGTCATCTTGGCTCGTCCCTGACCGATGTCACCTACGTGTTCGACGAGCCGACGATCGGTTTGCACCCGCACGACATCGCCCGGATGAACAATCTGCTACTGGCCCTGCGGGACAAGGGCAACACCGTGCTGGTCGTCGAGCACAAGCCGGAGACCATCTCGATCGCCGACCATGTCGTCGACCTCGGACCGGGCGCCGGAACGGCCGGGGGCGAGGTGGTCTTCGAGGGCAGCGTGGCGGATCTGCGGGCCGGCGACACCGTTACCGGCCGCCACCTGGGATACCGCGCCGCCTTGAAGGACGAGGTGCGGAAAGCCAACGGCGCGTTGGAGATCCGCGGTGCCGGCACCCACAACCTGCGCGACGTGGACGTCGACCTCCCCTTGGGGGCACTGGTGGTGATCACCGGGGTCGCGGGCTCGGGAAAGAGTTCGTTGATCGACGGCTCGGTGGCCGGCCGCGACGGCGTGGTGGTGGTCGATCAGAGCCCGATCCGCGGGTCGCGCCGCAGCAACCCGGCCACCTACACCGGGCTGCTCGACCCGATCCGGAAGGCCTTCGCCAAGGCCAACGGCGTCAAACCGGCGCTGTTCAGCTCGAACTCCGAAGGTGCCTGCCCGACCTGCAACGGCGCCGGGGTCATCTACACCGATCTCGGGGTGATGGCCACCGTCGAGACCACCTGCGAGGAATGTGAGGGCAAGCGGTTCGGCGTCTCGGTGCTGCAGTACACGCTCGGCGGGCGCGACATCGCCGAGGTGCTGGCCATGCCGGTCAGCGAGGCGGAGCGGTACTTCTCCGACGGTGAGGCCAAAGTACCTGCAGCCCAGAAGATCCTGTCCCGGATGGCCGATGTGGGCCTGGGCTATCTCACCCTCGGGCAGCCGCTGACCACCCTGTCCGGCGGTGAACGGCAGCGGCTCAAGCTGGCCGCCCGGCTCGGCGATACCGGAGCAGAGAAGGCCGACACCTACATCCTCGACGAGCCGACCACCGGCCTGCACCTCGCCGACGTCGAACAACTGCTCGGCCTGTTGGACCGGTTGGTGGATTCGGGAAAGTCGGTGATCGTGATCGAGCATCACCAGGCCGTGATGGCGCATGCCGACTGGATCATCGACCTGGGTCCCGGCGCTGGACACGACGGCGGTCGCGTCGTCTTCGAGGGCACCCCGGCAGATCTGGTCGCGGACCGCGCCACGCTCACGGGTAAGCACCTCGCTGAATATGTGGGCGCCTGAAGCAACATAGTCAGGGAACCCGAACTTTCCCGTGTTGATCCCCAAACTTATTGTCGAATAAGCACTTTCGCCCGCCACGGTTTGCACCGATCCCGCGGGCGTGCGTATCCTGGACAACAGCGAAGGGGAGTAGCCCCCAATCGGATATTCGACATACTGGCCGCACATCAGCGACGCATGAGCGGCCCGGCTATCCGAACCGGTCACGACCGGTGGGCGAGACCTTCGGCCGTAGACCATTGGTTTGCCGGCCGGAGGCATCTGTTCAGCCCCCAACGGCAGCCAACGACCGAGGAGTTCGTCGAGTGCTGGCTGCACTGCTCTTGAGTTTCGCTGTCATCTTCGTCGCCGAGCTCGGCGACAAGTCCCAGTTGATGGCCATGACGTTTGCGCTGCGCTACCGCTGGTGGGTGGTGCTCATCGGCATCACGGCGGCCACCACCGCAGTTCACCTGATCTCGGTCGCGGTGGGGCACTACCTCGGCGCGGCGCTGCCGACACACCTGCTCGGCATCCTGGCCGGTGTGGCATTCGTGTTCTTCGGGCTGTGGACCCTGCGCGGCGACAAGTTGTCCGACGATGAGGCGACCAAGGCACAGCGCTCGACGGCTCCGGCGTTCTTCACGGTCACCTCCGCCTTCCTGCTGGCCGAACTCGGCGACAAGACGATGCTCGCGACCATCACGTTGGCCGCCGACAACGACTGGGTGGGCGTGTGGATCGGTTCCACCATCGGCATGGTGGCGGCCGACGCGCTGGCCATCGTGGTCGGGGCGATCGCGGGCAAGCACCTCCCCGAACGGGTGATCCAGTTGGGCGCGGCCGCCTTGTTCGTCGTCTTCGGTGTCGCGATGCTGCTGGAGGGCGCCTTCCCGGCGGCCCCGGCGCTGCTGACCACCGTGGGCGCGATTGCGGTGACGGCGCTGGGCGCGGCAGGCCTGCGCATGCTGCCCGCACATTTGCGGCCGGCGGTCCTACGCAAGCCTGATACGGCCGATCCAGCTAACACCGATCAACCAGGTGCGATCGCCCCTTGATCCAACCGTGACCAGCCTGTTACGCATGTTGACAGAGTTTCCTGTGTGGTTATTGTGTAGTTCGTGCCAGCCCTGGCAAAACTCTTCCAACGTGCGGTCGCCACTGCGGCCGCCGTTGCCGTCTGCGCGGCGCTAGCCACCACCGGCTCCCCCGTCGCACGCGCCGAGGACGCCCGGACGCTGCTGCTCGGAGCGATCGCCAACACCAAGGGCGCCTACCTCGTCTACAACTTCGGCGGCCAGTTCGCCGCACCCTTTCTGTCCGCCGACGGCCGCGCCTACACGCTGAACAACGGCGGCCATCTGATGACGATGAAGAACGCCTCCGGACGGCTCAACCCGCGCCTGTTGGTCGACAGCCATCAGGGTTATCAGTCCCGCTGCGAGCGCACCCCCGGCGCCCGGACGAGCGAAGGACTCTGGCAGGCGTCGGAAACCTACGCGCCGCTCGCCGCCTGGCAGGTCCTGGGCCAGCCGACCATCGCGGTGAACGCCAACTTCTTCGACGTACGCGGACAGAAGGGCGGCTCGTGGCGCGACACCAAGTGCTCGTCCCCGTTGGGCGCCTACGTCGACAACACCCGCGGGCAGGGCCGGGCCAACGCCGCGGTCACCGGCACGCTGGCCTACGCGGGCAAGCAGGGCCTGTCCGGCGGTGACGAGCGTTGGGCCGCACTGGCCACCATGATCCTCCCCATGAGTGGCGCCCCGTATGTGGTGATGCCCAAGAGTAAGGACGACTACGACTCGGCCACCCCGGTGATCCAGCGGCTGCTGGATCAGAACGCCCGGTTCGTCGCGGTCGCCGGCATCGGACTGCTCGCTCCCGGCGACACCGGCCAGCTCAACGACAACGGCCCGAGTGCGGCGCGCACCGCCATCGGCTACAACCGGGCCACCGATCAGCTCTACGTCTTCCAGGGCGGCAGTTACACCCCGGACAACATCCAGGACCTGTTCCGCGGCCTGGGGGCTGACAACGCACTGCTGCTCGACGGCGGCGGTTCGTCGGCGATCGTGTTGCGCCGCGACACCGGAGGCATGTGGAGCGGCGCCGGATCACCTCGCGGCAACTGCGATACGCGTCAGGTGCTGTGCGATTCGCGCGAGCGGGCCCTGCCCAGCTGGCTCGCCTTCAACTGAGACGTCAGTTCACCAGGACTTCGGCGAGAACCGCATTCGGCATGCGTAAGGGCCGCAGGTACTTGTGCAATCCCGGATGGCACAGCTGCAGGAGGCGCTCCTGGGGCTCGCCGCCGTCCATGCGTTGATCGCCAAGGTATTTCAGCGTCGTACCGGACGGAAGGTCGCCCTCGACCAAGGACGCCGTCGTGCCCGATATCAAGGTCTGCCCACCATGGGCGATGTCGCGCAGACGCTCGGTGCCGGCGGAAGTGCTGTGCACACCGATGCACAGCTCAAACGGATCCAACGGCGTCAGTTGCAGATACAGCGCACAGGACACCGCGTCGGTCGCGCGGTCGAAGGCAGCCGTGAAGCCGTCGCAGGCCGGTCGCTTCGCCGACAACACGCCGCCGTGGAGTGCGACAAAGTGGGTCATCGTCGCTCGAAAGTAGGGGAGCGCGGCGGCCATACCCCTTGGGTCGGTTTGCCACAGGTGTGCGGACCCCTCGGTGCGGGCCATCAGCCATGTCGTCGCAGTCGCCGGCGTCTCGGTCACGCGCGCGTAGCTCCCGCCTCTTGTCCGTCAGTGATCCCGCACCTGACGGCGCGCAGAACGCCAGGGTAACCAGTTTTCGCAGGCTGCGCCTCAGGCGTCAACGCCGTTGCCGCAGAACCTCGTTGCCAACCCGAGGCTGCAGCGCCGTTGCCCACGTCGGACGCGCGTAAGCTGCCACCGGCGTGATTTGCCGGCCTTCCACATGAGCGTCAGTTCTCCAGCCAGAGGTCGACGCCCTCGGTGGTGAAGATCGACAGGACGGTGCTCCACGTGTCCTCGCCGAGCGCGTCTTTGATGTTGCGGTAGTCGGTCATGACGAACCGGAACTTACGATCCTCGGGCGTACCGAAACCGCCGCGCAGGCAGTCGGCCAGCGCGTCCAGGTTCGAGCCGAAGTAGCCGCCGTCGCCGTTGACCGCACGGCCGATCTCGGTGAAGAAGTCCGCTCTGGAACTCACCTTGGTCCCGTCGATCCGATACGTCTTCACATGCCTCCGATCAGGCAGAACGATTCGTAGTGGTCGCCGGTGTAGTAGTACTCGGGCGGGTCGTTCTGCGGTGATCCCCCGGTGACGATGCGCCGCTTCCCACGGTGCTTGTTGCCGGGCGTCGGCACCGTGTACTCGTGGTAGTAGCCGCGCTCGTGCTTGGGCAACCGGCCTTCGTAGTTTCCGAAAACGACGCCGTCGTTGCGCGGGTAGGGGAACGGCCCGCCGGACTGGATGAGCTCCACGGTCTTGTCCGCTTCCGGCGGGAGGCCACTCAGAGCGCAGGTGCCGTCGGCCGCCGCAGACTTCGCCGGTGATGCCGATCCCGATGTCGACGCCGGTGGCGCCGCCGGAGATGGCGTGGTTTCGGTCGGAGCGCAGCACCCCGAAAGCAGGCCGCACAGCACTGCCAGCGCCGCAATGCGTGATCGTCCCATCGGCACGAGGCTAGCAACAGGCGTACAACAGGCCCGGCAAATCCAGGGTCAACACGGGTTGCCGTGCGACGATCGTTACTCGAGTGAACAGAGTGATTACCTCAGCGAGGCCCAGCGCCCGCCGCGGCAGCGCCGCGGGCGGGCGAAAACCCCTGTCGAACAAACAATTTCGTCCCGACATCGAAGGTCTGCGAGCAGTCGCGGTGCTCGCCGTGGTGCTGTTTCATGCGGGGGTCCCCGGTTTCGGCGGCGGGTTCGTCGGCGTCGACGTCTTCTTCGTCGTGTCGGGATTCCTGATCACCGGGCTGCTGTGGCGCGAGGCGTCGGACACCGGGACGGTCCGCATGGCCCAGTTCTATGCCGGCCGGGCCAGGCGCCTGCTCCCGGCCGCTGCACTCGTTCTCGTGGCGACATCGATGGCGGCGACCCTCCTGCTGCCGCCACTGCGGGCCCGCTCGGTGCTGGCCGATGCGATCGCCAGCGCCTTGTATGCCGGGAACTACCGGTTCGCGGTCCAGGGCACGGACTATCTGGCGGCCGAGACGACGGCGTCGCCGCTACAGCACTACTGGTCACTCGGTGTGGAGGAACAGTTCTATCTGCTGTGGCCCGCCCTGATCCTCGGCACCGCGTGGCTGCTGGCCCGCAACGGCCGGGGCACCCGTTCAGCAGTCCCTTACGCCTGCGTGTTGGCGGTGGTCGCGGCCATCTCGCTGATGCTCGCACTGTCGTGGACCCAGACCATGCCGCCGTGGGCGTTCTTCTCCCTGCCGACCCGCGCGTGGGAGTTGGCCACCGGCGGCCTGATCGCGTTGACCGCGGCGCACTGGCGCACCCTGCCGCCGGTGTGTGCGGCGTTGGTCGGCTGGGGAGGCCTGGCGCTGGTCCTGGCCACCTGCACTCAACTCGGCACGGCCACACCCTATCCGGGCACGGCGGCGATGCTGCCGGTGATGGGGACCGCACTGGTGATCGGGGCCGGTTGTGCGATACCCGACCTGGGTGTGGGACGGCTCCTGTCCAAACCGGCGATGCGCGGTATCGGCCGGTTGTCGTACTCGTGGTACCTCTGGCACTGGCCGGTACTGCTGTTGGCGCCCGCACTGTTCGGCCACGGCCTCGGCCTCGCCGGCCGGCTGGCGATGGTGGTGACATCACTGGGCCTGGCGGTCCTGACGTTGCATCTGGTCGAGAACCCGGCCCGGTTCGCCGCGGCGCTGCGTGCGTCCTCGTGGCGCAGTTTGGCCGTCGGCGCGACGGCGACGGGCATGGCCGTCTGCGCCGGTCTGGTGCTGTTGGCGGTGCGCCCGGTTCCGACGGGGTCCGGACCGGCAGCGGTTCCGGTCGCCCTGATCGGACCGCCCCCGGCGGCCGCCCCGACGCAGGCTCTGACGCCCGAACAACAGCTCCAGGCAGCCGTCGCCGCGTCGGCCGGCCTGCGCGCGGTGCCGTCGAATCTGTCACCGCCGCTGGACAACATCACCAAACCCGAGGCATTCGTCAACGGTTGCGTCCTGTCGTGGCAGGACGTTTCCGTGCCGGACTGCGCGTCCGGCGACACCACATCGGCCACCAAAGTCGCGCTGATCGGGGATTCTCACGCGGGGATGTGGCAACCGGCTCTGGAAACCGCAGCGCAACAGCAGCATTGGCGGCTGGAGACCTACGCGAAGGTCACCTGCCCGCCGATGAAGCTCCCGATCCTCAGCCCCTACCTCGACCGCGAGTTCACCGAATGCAAGCAGTGGCGGGCCGATGTGCTGACCAGGATCGCCAACGAACGCCCGGCGCTGATCGTGCTGGACATGGTACGTCGCTACGGGGCCGATTTCGGGTTCGTCAGCTACGACCCGACCTGGCTGGACGCATTGACCCGACTGGTGTCGCAGTTGCGCGGCACCGGCGCGCGGGTCCTGGTGCTCGGCCCGGTGCCCGACCCGCACACGACGGTGCCGACCTGCCTGTCAGCACACATGGACGACGCGTCGGCCTGCGTGCCCAACCGCTCGATCGCGATGAACGACAGCGGTATTGCCGCGGAGACGGCGGCAGTGCGGGCCGGCGGTGGCCAGTACGCGCGGCTGGACCAGTACTTCTGCACCGACCAACGCTGCCCGGTGATCGTCGGCAACACCTTGGTGTTCCGCGACGACAACCACATCACCGCCGAGTACGCCCAGTTGTTGTCGCCGGTGATCGCACGCTTGACCGAAAGTGCCTTCGCTCCCAACTAGTTTCTACAACCTGGCCACCCGATCAGTGAAGGCACCGTGATAGCTCATCGGCAGGTGGAAAGGCAGCCAGGCCTCGGCGATCGGTCCGGTGTCGATGTGCGGCGCGTCGAACACCATCAGCCGGCTACGGTGCTGGGCCTCGTCATATCCCACGGTCAGCACCCATCCGTCGCCTTCTGCGGTACTGCCCGGGCGCGGCACGAAGATCGGCTCGACGAGTTTGTGGCCCGGCGGGCAGTAGGTCTGCACACTGCCGTCGGCGTGGTTGAAACGGCCGATCCCCTCCCCGCTGCCCTCCCCGTCGCTGGGCACGGTCACATAGGTCACCGAGTGCTGTTGGGTTGAGCGACGCTGATCGATCTGCGGGAATTCGCAACCCAATTGGGCAAGTGGTTCGGCCAGCACCCGGTCGTCGGGCGTGATGCGGAAACGGGTCAGGCGCACGGTGTCCGGTAGGTCTTCGGCTGCAACATCTCGGTACAACCGCGCCATGTCACTGCGGCTGTCCGCACCCCAGGCCTGCATCCCGCCGAAGGTCTCCGGGGCGAAGCGGGGCAGCTCCACCACCACATCGGCGCCCTCCTCGTAGGCGTTGGCGTAATGCCACATGTAGAACGGGTCGGTCTCGATCGTCCGGACCTTCCCGCCGTCACGCGGGGCCAGGACGAAGTAGGACGGCTCGTTCTGCTTGAACCGCATGGCGTCCCAATAGGTTTGCCGCCCCAACGCGGCCCAGGGGTTGATCCGCAAGGGAGACAGCATGAAGATGGCGTAGCGCGGGGTCAGCGCCATGTCGTGAATGAGTCCCATGCCGGGTAGCGGTACCGCACGGAGGTACCTGGTGACGCCGTTGCGGTCGGTCTCATACAGTCGTAGCCGCATACGCGGAATCGCTTCGCCTGCGAGTTCCCGCAGCCGCCTGATCTTCTCGTCCCGGCTCGGCGCACTACGGACGTGCCGCGGATCGAGGCGAGGAAAGTAGGGTTCGAACCCGAAGTTGACCCTGGAGTCCGTCGTCGCGTCGTAGGTGTAGTGCGCCGAATACGCACCGATGGGGCCCTTGAGCATGCCGTCGAGACTGCACATCCCGATCGTGTTGAGCGTGTCGAGATCCATTCCGTGCGGCCGACCACCCTCCCACAGGGCGAGCAGTTGGTCTGCCCCGATCATCACGTTGGTGTTGGCGGTATTGGCGGGTAGCCGAAACGCGTTGGCCCGCACTCCCCCTGGCCGCTGGTAAGCGAACCCGCGTTTCACCATCCGGCCGGCGGCAGTGGTGGTGAGGTAGTGCTCGGTGCGGACGAACCGGTTCTTGAACCGGACGCCGTTGCCGTCGATCGCGAACGCGACCACCATTCCGTCGACGTCGAACAGGCTGTCCACCCGTGATGCACCGATGTTCCAGCGACCCGACCCGTTGCGATAGAGCGTCCCGGTCAACTCCAGCGGGAGCGTGCCGGTGATTTCGGTAAGGGTCAGGTCATGTTCGCCAGAGACGTCCTCCCAGTACCGCGAGGGACCATCGACCTGAGGCGTGGTGGGCGCAGCCATAAAAGACATGGTGTCTTTTATGGCTGCCCGCTGTCAATAGCCGAAACGTCGAAGGGGCTGAACGGCAGGGCCGAGCCACCGTCCCAGCACAGCTTCGTCAGATGTTCGACGAGTTCGGCGCGAGGCATCGACGAATCCCGGATCCACCACTGGGCACTCACCATCGCCGAGCCGACTATGGCGCGGGCCCACGGCGCGGCTGCCGCGGTGTCGACACCACCGGCCGCCATGGACACCGTCAGCATGGCCTCGACTGCGGTGGCGAGTTCGTCGAATATCCCCGGCATCTCGTGGCCCCCGGCAGCGTGCACGCTCAACGCCCGGTACAGGTTCGGGTCGTCCTGCATCCAGCCACAGAGAACGTCGAAGAACAACGACATGCGTTGACGCAGATCGGTCGATCCGGCGGCGCGGCGGGTGATCTCCGTGAGTAACCGATGGGCCTGCCGCTCTCCGAGCGCAGAAAGGATGGCTGCCCGATTCGGGAAGACAGCATAAACGGCCGAGCGGACGAAGCCTGCCTCTTTGGCCACCTCAGCGATTCCCACATCGGGTCCGTGGGCACGGATGGCGCGTTCTGCGGCGTCGAGCAGATCCGCGCGTCGCCGCTCGACGTCGACACCAGGTCCGGCGGGCCTACCGCGCCCACGCCTTGCCGAAGTCACAAGCCAACCGTAGTTACCGGCACAGCTGCCTCGAGGTTCTCCGCGCAACGCAACAGCATCGTTGCGAGTTCTTTCTGATCCTTGCCAGACAAGCCGCTGAGCATGTTCCGCTCGACGTGGATCACGGCAGAGTGGGCTTGGCCCAGTCGGCGCTTCCCCGCCGCAGTCAACCGCAACGCGCGGGCACGGCCCCGTTGGGGACCGGGGGACTCCTCGACCAGGTGCTCGGCGCGCAGACCCGTCAACACGTCTTGCAGCGACTGGCGCGTGACGAAGCACAGCCGCGCCAGCTCCGCAGCCGAGGCTTGCGGATGGTCAGCCAGCGCACGAAGGGCCGTGTACTGCGCCATCGACAACCCGGTGGAGCGCAGTGCCGCATCGCAATTGCGACGCAGGCTCTGTTGGACCCGCTTGACGAGGTAGCCGGCCCCACTTTCCACGTTCGGAGGCATGACAGGAACCTTACATCAGTGCTACCGTCGGCAGTGTAAGGAACCTGACATAGGAGGAATCATGACGACCATTCAGCAACACAGCCCCCACGCCACCCTCATCAACGTGTTCACGGTGGAGCCGCAGCGGGCAGCCGAACTCGCCGCGTTACTGGGCCAGGCGACCGAGGACGTGATGCGCCACGTCCCCGGATTCATCTCCGCCAACATCCATCTGAGTACGGACGGCACCCGCGTCATCAACTACGCACAGTGGCGAAGCGCCGAGGACTTTCAGGCGATGCTGGCCGATCCCACCGCTCGGGAGCACATGGGCCGATGCGCCGACGTCGCCACCAGTTTCGACCCACACATCTACACCGTGGAGTCGGTACACCAGGCAGGCTAGCGGGCGTCAGGCGGCGTCTTTCTTGGTGTCCTTCTTCTCGGGCTTCTTGGCACCCTTCACGTCGTTTACCGCCTTCTCCGCGCCCTTCTGGGCCCCCTCGGCAACCGACTGGATCTGCTTGCGGCCATCTTCGGCGAGCTTGTTCACGCGCTGCTGGGCGTCCTTGACTGCCTTGGCGGTGCGCTCACGCGCCCTCTCCGCCGAAGCCTTCGCACGCTCACCGGCCTCCGTGACCGATTTCTCGACCTCTCGGCGGGCCCCGTCGGCTGCGGCGCTGAGCTTCTTGACGCTGTCGCCCTCAACAGGCTTCAGCTTGATGGTGTCCGCGCCGACCTTGGTCTGATTGATGGCCTGCGGCTCGAAACTCGTCGTCTTCGTAAGGCTCGGTGTCCCAACGTTGTTCCCAGCGCTACCGGGCGCCTCCGGAGTGAGGCTGTTCAGCGAGTCGGTCAGCGCCGAAAGGTCGATCCCGGACAGGTTCGACGCGCCGCCGACGCCGAGTAGGCCCAGCAGGGTCTTGATGGGATTGGAGACCGGTGTCTGACTCACCAGGCCGTCGCTGATCGCTTTCTCGATGCCGGTGACGAGGTTGTTGATCAGATGTCCGGGGACCTGTTCCCAATCGACGTCCGCCGGAAGGGTGCCGAAAGCGGTTGGGACATCGGCTTCGTCGAGCGAGCGCTCATAGATGCCCGTCGTCGGGTTGTAGGACACATCGGTGTAGCCGAGGTTGACCAGGCTGGTGAGGACCGGGCTCAGCGCCGTGCCGATCGGATTGTTGAGGTTAGCCCCGGTCAGCAGGTTGATGACGTCATACGCCAGATAGGTCGGCTCCAGCAGCGGCAGGCTGTTGGCCGGGATCGTGATGTAGATGTTGAGCTTGGGGCCCAGTTGCGGGTTGTCCCCGGGATCCTGCAGATAGTCGGCGACGTCGGCGCCGAGCTGCGACACAACTTGGTCGATCAGCACCGTGCTGAGGGTGTCGAGTGACTGGTTCCGCAGGATGTAGGTCGGGAACAGCCCTGCCGCAACATTGTTCGCCATCGTGAACGGGTTGGGCCAGGCGGCGAAGTCCGAGAGCGGCAGGTACTCGGCGGTGGCGTCGATCTTGATCGGGATGAGGTTCGCGCCGCCGGGAGTGAGCCCGAACAACGGGATGTCACCGACCACAGGGATGCCCGAGACGATGCTGGTCCCGCTGCTCTGCACCTGGGTATCGGGTGTCACGGTGTCGATGCCGAGCAGTCCGAACAGCGGATACGCCCGCGCCAGGATGCCGCCGTTGGCCCGGCCGGGGTTGTCGATCAGGATCATCGGCAGGATGGTGAAACTGCCCAGCAGGGGGTTGGTTCCGGTGTAGTTGGCGCCACCGGGTTGGTTCGGCAGATCGTCGACCACCTGTTGGTAGGCAGCGCCCGCGGCGAACGCGCCGAAGCCCCAGCCGGCCACGATCGGGATGCGCACATCCGCGGCATTCGTACTCAGCGGTGGCAGGGTGATGCCGAGCAACGCGAGCGCAGCTTTGAGACTGTCGAACTTGAGGCCACTCGTCGGCAAACCGAGCGCCGTGAAGATCGAATCGAGGCTGACATCGAGGTACGGCGTGTTGTTGATCTCGTCGGCCACCGAGTTCGGGAACGACGGCACCCACCCGAGGTCCACCCCGAGCAGACGGATGAGCGTGAAAAGGCCGCCGGTCGTGATCACGTTGATCCCGGCCGAGGACAACGGATCGCTGAGGTCGATTCCGAGAAGGTCTTCCACGTCGACAGGCAGTGCGCCCAGTGCCCCACCCAAGACCCCGTTGAGCGCGTCCTTGGTGGGGGTGGTCGGATCGATTCCCGCCGCCTGCAGGAGGGCCAGCAGGTTGAAGTTGTCGACGAACGCCGTTTCCAACTGCGCGCCGACGGTCTGGAACTGGTTGTACACCTGGGCTCCGAGGCCACCCGTGAGGTCCGGGATCTGGTCGGGCGGCGGGAAGATCTGCACCCCGGATTGCAGCCGAAGGTCACGCTGGACCGCAGCGGCCTGGGCGGGTGGCGGAGCAACGCCCACCGTAAGCGCGGTTACCGTTGCGGTTGCCGCCCCGAGGGTCGCCGCCCTCGTCACGCGCCGCCGCGGCCTACGGTGCTTAACTGCCATCTGACCAGTCCTTTCGGCCACCTTCTCAGGTTTATCTCAGGCAACTTAACACTAATGTGACCTTTGTCACTGAATTGCTGGAGAAATTTCACTGTTCGCCTTCGCGCTTTGTCGCAAACTTGTTGCAATTGACCCGATCAGTGCTGCGCTGGGCAGAGTTATATTGACGCCTGCGACAGGCAACTCTTGTGCCCGAGGTCGGTCCCCCTCAGTGAGGTTGCTACGCGCCCATGGCTTTCGCCTTGCCGTTGCCAAACACCCGCCGATGTGTCAACTGATTCCCATCGGCACCGAACCCGCCTCGACCTGCGCCGGGCGACGCGGACAGGGGCCCGGCAGCGGTTCGAACTACTCGATCCGAAGTTTGCCGGCGAGGATTCTGCGGGCCGCCGCCTCGGCCTGGCCCGCATATCCGCCGCCGAACAGCACGACGTGAGCCAGCAGCGGATATAGCTGATGCAGGTCGACCCGATCGCGCCAGCCGTCGCGCATCGGCCGGACAGATCGGTACGCCGCCAGCACGTCATCCAGGAACGGAAAACCGAACAGCGCCAGCATCGCCAGGTCCGTCTCGCGATGACCACCGTGTGCGGCGGGATCGATGAGCACCGCGCCGGCGGCCGTCCACATCACGTTGCCGGTCCAGAGGTCGCCGTGCAGCCTGGCCGGCCCGTCGTCGTCATCGAACGCGCCGGCCCGGCAGAGGTCGGCGACCGCCGCGATGGCATCCTGCGCCCCTGCGTTCAACCGGCCTGCCGCCAAGTGCCCCATCGGAAGCAATCGCTCGTCGGCGTAGAAAGTGCCCCAAGAATCGTGGTGGGCCAACGACATCGGCAACGGCTGTGACATCGGCCCGAAGAACCCGGCTCCCCCGTAACCATCCGGCCCGGCCCCGAAGGCCGGCGCACCCGCATCGTGGGTATGTGCCAGTTGCTCGCCGAAGACTCGAGCAGCCTGCGCCGTCGGGCGCATCGGGTGCAGGCGCTGCAGCGTCAACGATGTTGCGTCGTAGCCGATTACCGGGACACACGGGACGCCATCCGCCACCGGCAACCAGTTCAGTCCGGCGGCCTCCGCGGCGAAGAATCCCGCCGGCGCCGACGCATTGCGTTTGACGAAGACGTCGGCCCGATCCGCGGCATTGGGCATACCGGGCAGGTTACCGGCGTGAACTGGCAGAATTTTTCACCGTGTCGTGGGGGAAATCGTTGATGCGTGTCATGTCGGCAGCAAGCCTGGGATTGGCGTTTGCCCTGCTCGTATCCGCGTTGAGCCTCGCCCTCACGAGCTGGCTCACGGGTGAGCCGTCACCGGCTCTCGGCGCGTGGGAGGAGTTCCTGCCGCCTGAAGCAGCATCGCTGGGTGCCCAGACTCCCCGAACCATCGCGGTCGCCCTGTGCTGGCTGGTCGGGCTGCTGCTGGCGTCCGCCGCCATTGCCTGGTTCGTGGGCCGAGCCCACCCGGGTTCATGGGCTTTGCCTGCCATAGCGGGCGTAATGGTGCTGTTGTTCATGGTGTTCTTCGCCGACCGGCTCGGCCAGTTCGTCGGCTGGATGATGTTCTATCCACGCACCGCCCAGTTGCCCGTCACGCTGTCCGCCTGGCGCATGGCACTGGCCGGCGTGGTCGCGCTGATCGTCGGCAGCTTCGCCGTTCCCCGCCTCCTGGACCGTAGCTGGCGCATCCCTGCCGTGGTCGGGATTCTGATCGGACTCATGTTGTCGGCATCGGCCACCAACCTGGCGATCCGCGTCGGTGACGACCACCGATACGTCGACGCCTCGGTCTCAGCACCGCCGTCCACCGATGTCCCGCTGCCGGCAGCCCTGGGCGCAAAACGCTTCACCCTCAAAGTGTCCGACTGGACAAACTGGGACCGGATCGAGCACAACGGGTGGTACGTCGAACCCATCGCCGGCGGCTTCGTAACCTACGGCGACGGACGCGTCACTGCCTATGGCCCTGATTCCACTGAGCGGTGGCATTATTCGCGTCGCGGACCCGGCGAATCAGTCGTGACCTCGCTGCGGGTGTTCGATGCCGGACAGACGGTTGTCATCGGAATCGGCTCGTACCCTTCGGTATTGGTGGGTCTCGACGCACCCACCGGCCGCCAGATCTGGTGGTCCTCCGACCGGACTCTGGTCGACACCTACCGCCATGTCAGTGATCACCGCCGTCCACCGGGTCAGGCGTACCTGGTGGATGAGGATGTCGATGCCCTGACCTGGACGCGGTTCGACGCACGAACGGGGACCGCATTGTGGACCGCACCTATCCCTGCCACGGGCTGCCGGTTCCGGAGCGACAGTGACGCACGCCTACTCCACGTTGTCGACCGGTGCCCCGGCGGCCAGGGCATGGATGTCCAGTTCGCCGTTGCCGATCCGAAGGATGGCACCACTGCCTGGCAGGCGACGGTGCTACGCGGACTTCCTTACCCACAGCAGGATTTCAAAACCCACCGCGTGATGCTGTACACCATGGAAGCAGGTGACGGGGCAACCATCATCACCATCGCCCCCAAAGGCGGGCCCGATCGCTCCGTCTTCGTCAACGCCCGACTACGGACACTTTCGGGCCTCAACGATCCTGTCTATCCGATCCTCACCACCGACGGCTCCGACCAGTTCCTGACCCATGACAACGACCGGGCCACCCTGCGCAACCCGGACGGACGTGAACAGTGCTCGTTCACCGACCGTCCCGCAAGTGCCACTGGGCGCACGTCCCCGGACGGCATGGCCGTGATCCTGGACAGGGAGGTAGTGTTCGGAACCGACGACGCACTCGTGAGCTTCGACCGAAACACGTGCGCGCAGACCGGGAGTATCCCGATCTCGTCGCGCCCGGCCGCACTCATGGCGGCACCCGGTGTCACCCTCGTCGTCCGCACCGATGACACCGGCACCTGGGTCGACGGCTATGCCTGATCGACGACGTTTCCTCGACAATCGCCGCCATCCGGCAAGATGGCTGCGGTGGGGATAAACCTGTTGCCTTCTGCCCATCTCTCGGACGCCGACGTCTCGGGTGCGCTCGAGAATGCCGTGGCCGTCATCAACCCGGTACTCGACATCTTCACCCGATTCGACCCCTTCGGGCTGCGGCGACGCACCCACCGCGAGGAACCCGCCGAGGGTGCCATCGGCAAGACCCTCGACGTCGCGGCCGCGGTGCTGAACTTCGCCGAACTGCCGGGCACCAAGGCCTGGGCCGAGATGGATCAGGACGGGCATGTGAAGTGGTGGGTGCATCGTGCCGGCGCGGTGACCACCATCCCTGTGGCCTTCCCCGGTGCGTTCGGAGTCATCGCCAACCGGCTTCCACTCCAGGACATCCTCGGGTTCTCCAACCAGGCCATCGTGTTGTGTGCCGTGGCCCGCGAGGACGGCGTCACCGACCTCGACGAGCAGGTGCGGTTGCTCGGCGCGGTCCTGTGCGACCGAGGCCTCACCAACAGCCCCGCCGACGCCCCGGAAACGCCGCCGCAATCGCTGCCGGAGAAACTCTGGGACTTCGCCGGCAGCGTGCGGGCCGCCGGCGAGGAGATCGCGAAAAGACCGCACCCGCAAAAGGTTTACCGTTACCTCGGGATGCTGCCCGGGGTCGGCGCGGTGGCCGCCTACTTCGGGGAGGTCAATGCCCTGCGACACGCAGCGCACGAGGGGGAGAGCTGGATCAGCGCGCGTTCTCCGCAGGAGCCGGCCCGAACTTGAAGATCAACGCGCTGATCGCCACCACCACGGCCGCCGCAGCGATCACCGGCGCAACCGTGAACTGCGACACCGTCCCCCCGAGCACCGCACCGACACACATCGTCAGCACCACGCCGTAACGGAGCTTCTCGCGGTCCCCGGTACCGCCGGCCAACCTGCTGTCGAAGCCGAGACCGACGATCGTCTGCGTCAGTACCGTAGTGCTCAGTTCCTGGATACCGAACTGTCGCGCGGTCGCGTTCTGGATCCCGAAGGTCATCGCCAGAAGGATCAGGATGAGTTTGCGGTTGTCGTCGTAGGCCAGCACTCCCGTTCCGCAGAGGACCGAAAGCCCGGTCAGCAGAACGACTTCCACACCCAACGCGGTTGCCAGCCAGTTCCGGACATGGCTGTCGAGATGGCGCCGCAGCCGCCCGCCCACCACAGTGCCCAGCACGAACCCCATGAACGCGACCAGCGCACCCGTCACATCCACGCCCGAGTGCGGCACGAACCAGAACCCGAGGAAGATCACGTTTCCCGTCATGTTGGCGACGAATACGTGGCCCAGCACCAACACACTGATGGCGTCCACGACCCCGGTCGCGAACGTCAACAGCAACAGTGCCACGACAGTAGATCGCTGCGTCACCGGTGAGGCGATGGCCATGCCTACATCCTCGCCGCTACAGCTGCGGAGACAAGTCCAGTTGGGTCAACGTGGGCATCTGGGTGATGCGCCAATCACCGTCGGTGCGCTGCAACATCAGCCGAAACGACAGATACCGCAGCGACGGAACGTTTTTCGTGACCGGACTGGTCGACACCGTGTTGGTGTAGACGATCGCGGTGGCCTCATCGCGGCCGATCGTCTCCACCGCGGTGCCCATCACCTCGGTGTTGTTGGTGACCTGTGCCTGCTTGTTGGTGGGCACGAGGGTATCGATGAACTGCCGGTACTGGGCGGCGAAGTCGTTGGACAGGTACCTCTCGGCCCGATCGGGCAGCGTCTCGATGTTGTCCGGGTTGTAGGTCCACAACGTCGTGATGGCATCGGCCGACGTCCGCGCCACCTGAAGCTTGGTGGCCACCAAGGCCCGATCGGCCAGGTACGGCTGCAGCATCGCACCGCCGAAAGCCCCAGCCGCCACGAACACCACGGCAGCGCCTGCGGCGATGTACGTCAGCCGCTTGCCGGCCTCCCGGTGCGGAACCAGTACCTCGTCCTGGGCCGGCTCAGCGTCCGTTGCCTCCGAGTCGGTTGCCTCAGAATCGGTTGTCTCAGGGTCGGTTGCCCCGATATCTGTCGACTCGGCGTCGGCTTCGGGCTCCGGTTCGGGCTCGTCCGTCACCTCAGGCGCGACGTCACCGTCAGGCTCGACATCACCTTCGGGCTCGGCCACGGTCTTGCGACCCGACTTGCCCGTCGGGGTCCGACGCTCCGGCGCGGCTTCCGCCTCGGCATCGTCGGCCGCAGCCGCCTCTTCGGACTCCGAGGCCGATTCCTCGACCACCGCCTCGGCACGGCGACGCCGCCCGAAACGCATTCTGCGGCGCGGCTTGTCAGGCTCGCCGGTGGTCAGATCACCTGTATCAGCTGGCTGATCTTCCACTGCTGTCCTTCCCAAATCGTCGTCGCAATCCAGCGGCTACCGCTCTCGATCACGGACTTGCCGTCCGGCGATCGGGTACTGATCTTGGTGGCGACCAGCACGTCGGCGCTGCCATTGTCGTTCCATCTCTGAATGCCGGCATCGAGCACCGCACCCTCGGTCGGTTCCGCGCGCGCCACCTGAACGACGATCTCGTTCTGCTTCTCGGAGAACATCTTTCGGAAATCGCCGGTCGCCTGCTCTTTGATGCGATCGGCGTAATCGTTGGCGTGGAACGGATCCAGCGTCGTATAGACCGTCATGAACTCGCGCACGTAATCGAGCGCCCCAGCACTCTTGATCTCGGCACGGCGGTCGGATTCATGACGCACCAGGATCAGGCTGCTGCCCACGATGGCGGCCGCGATGAGCAGGGCGGAGAGCATCCCGACGATCGGCAGCCCCCAACGGATGGGTTCCTTGGGCTCCTTCGGCTCGACCGCGAAGTAGTCACCCTGACCCGGCTCGATCCGGCGACGCGGGCTCACTGTCCGCCTCCGCTCAGCACCGGCCGCTTGAGCACCGTCAGGTTGTCGACCAGCCAGTGGTCGTCGGACTTCTTGAACTCCACCCGCACCGTCGCGGTGATGAACTTCAACTCCTGCGGATTGGTGCCGCGTTGGCCCTGCAGCGCCACCAGCATGGTCGCCGCATCCTTCGTCACGCCTGGCAGCACCGCGCTGCTCACGGCCCAGTAGTCGTTGGTCGTCGGCCCGGCTTTACGCACCGCGTCCTGCTGGGCAACCAGCTGCTGGCGGTAGTTGTCGGTGGTCAGCGACTGTGCCTTGGTGAAATCCGCGTCGACGGAATCCACCCCGTAGCTGAGTAGCTCCTCGACGATGCGCGGCCCCTGCTCGGCGATCTGCGCGCGGGACTGATCCACGGCCCGGTCCTGCCGGTACACCAGCAGATATCCCAGCCCCACAGCGATTCCGCTGAGCAGCGCAAGGGTGAGCAACATCGCTCCGACGCGGCGACGGACATCGGACTCAGGCCGGTCGACGCGACGCACCTCGGTGCGGGTCAGCAGATCGGCGAACGTCCGGTGCCGCGAATCCCAGAGCGGCCACAGCCAGCCCACGAACACCGCCGCGGTGTCCAGCAGATGCGCGAGATCGCGCAGCAGCAGCCGCCCGAGACCGGCATCGCCGGTAGAGGACACCACCCGGATACCGAACACCGATCGGCCCGGGCTCCAGCCGGTCAACGCCGGCAAAAGAATGCGATTCACACAAGAAACGGCGACCAGCAGGACCAGCCCGCCCGCGTACACCGCCCACCACAACCACGTGCCCAAGTCCGTGCCCTGGGTGACCAGCGTCGCCGTCACGATCAAACCGGCCGGCGCCAGGACATCGATGGCGAACGCTCCGGCCCGCGCCGGCCAGGACGCCAACCGCACCCCGTCCGTTCCGGCGCCCTCGGCGGCCACCGGTCCGGCGTCGTCCAGCACAGCGGTCACGACGACGTGACCTGGTCGAGCCGCGCGACCTTGTAGTTGCCGTCCTCGGCGCGGGCCATCTTCACCCGCAGCCGATAACCCTGCTCTTCATCGGACTTCTCGCTGTTGGTGACCAGCACCCGCACCGCGACCAGCAGGTCCATCGACCCGTCGTCGTTGTGCTTCTCCACCGCGGCCCGCAGGTCCGAAACCTTCACCTGCACGTTGGCAGCCTGGTAAGCGTCGAGCAGCATGCCGCTGTAGAGGCCGGCCTGCGCGCCGAAGTCACCGGTCGCACATTCGATGATCTTGGTCTGGGCCTCGATCATCGCCTGGGTGTTGGGGGCCTGCGTGGCGGTCACACAGTCCTTGGCCGCCTCCAAGGCCTCGGCCTCGTCGCTGGCGATCCGTTCACTGTCCTGATGCGCACGCAGTGCCAGGTAGCCACCGACACCGGCGGCCCCGGCCAAGACCAGCAGCCCGGCGAGGATCGCCGCCATCCAGCCCCGCCCAAGCCGGGAAGGCCGCGCTGCGGCCTCCTCGGCGTCCGTGGCTGAGATCGGATCAGTGATCTCGGTGACGGCCTCCGCTTGCGGTTCGGTGGTGTGGGGGTCCTGCTGGTCGGCGAGGTTCAGCTGGCTGGCGCCAGCATCTCCTTCCATCCGTCATCTCCTGGTTTATTCGAGTTGGTGACGGAGTACTTCACACCGCCGGGACCGACCACCTCGCCGCTGGACGGACTATAGGTGGCGGTCGAACCTGCTGCCGGAGTGTAGATGCAGGGGTTCGGCTGCTGTCCACTACAACTCACATTGCCACCCCGCGGCGCGGTCAGCGGATCGCTGCGCATCGCCGTTGATTCCGGTGGTGGAAGCTGACTTGCCGGCAACGGGTTCATCCCATTATTCACCGAAGGCGCGGGGATGACCCGGCCCGGATCGACGGGCTGATCGCAGCGCGCGGCCGGGGCCGGGCAGTTGCGGATCTGATTCGGGTCGCCGTACCACGGGTTGGTGCCCAACGGCTGGTAGGGCTCGTTGCTACGGCACTCCGCGGGCGAGGCGGCCCGCTTGCCGGGCACGTCGGCACACGGGTAGTTACGCGCGCCACGCACCGCGTTCGGCGCGTCCTTGGGGATCTTGCAGTACAGGCCCTCGGGCAGCGGAGCCTCGGACGTGTCCGCGGGCGATCGCCACTGCGAAGCCGGCAGGAACCCGGTCAGGCACGGCGGCGGCATGTTGATGCCGAGGCCGAAGTGCAGCAGGCCCTTGGGCGCGAAGATCGTCGCGGTCTGGGCGACGGCACCACCCTGGGGCAGTGCCACCAGCACCTGCTCGACGTTCTTGTTGTACCGCTTGAGCATGTCGATGACGATTTCCAGGTTCGCCAGCGTCTGCGGCAAGGACTCCTGGACGTCACCGAACACCGAGTTCAGCTGATCGGCCGTCGGTGCCGCCTGCTGGAGACCGCCCCGCAACGCGGCGTCGTTCTGAGCGCTCTGGGCGGCCAGCGTGTTCAGGTTCTTGGCCCACCGCGAGATCGCGTCGCCCGAATTCACCTGGCTGTCGATGATCGGCCCGGAGTTCTCCACGATGTCGTTGACCGAACCGATGTTGTCCTTGAAGTCACCGGCGATCGCCTGCGTGGAATCGACCAGATGCTGCAGTGACGGCCCGAGCCCGCCGACGGCCTGAGCCGTCTCGTCGAGCAGCGTCGCGATCTTCTCCTTCGGCAGCGCCGCCAAGCCCTTCTGCGCGGCGTCGAGCGACGGGCCCACCTCGGCAGGCACCGTGCCCTTCTGGATCGTGTCGCCGCTGCGGAAGTACTCCTTCGCGCCGTCCTTGGAGACCAGGTCGATGAACTGCTCACCGACCGCCGACACCGAGTGCACGTTGGCGCTCGCGTCGATCGGCACCCGGAACTGGTTGTAGATGTCCATCTTGACGTGGGCGCCCTGCTCGGTGGGTTCCACCGAGGTCACCTTGCCGATCGTGGTTCCGCGATAGGTCACGTTGGCGGTGGCGTACAGCCCGCCCGAGTTCGGGAGATTGGCGTTGAGCTGGTACATCCCGACGCCGGCCCAGGTCGGCAACCGCAGGTAGACCAGCGCCAGCACGACCAGGGCTATCACCGTCAACACAGTGAACAGAACGAGCTGCATCTTGATGAAGCGGGTCAGCAACATGTCTCACTCCCCCCTTTCCACAAGCGGGCCGCCAGGTGCGTCGTGCGGGTTCGGCGTGAACCGGACATCCGGAATCATCGTCGACGGATCGCGTCCCCAGGCCTGCTCGAGCGCACGGAGCATGCCCGAGACACCGGTACCGGACAGGAACGCGTTGTCCACCGAGCTCAACGTCAGGTCGATCGTCAGCGACACGTTGATGTAGTCGCCGCGCACCGCCTTCGGGATGTTCTCGATGTTGAACGGCACCGTGAGGATCAGCTTGAGCGCCTCGACCAGGTACGGGGCCGAACGGGCCAACTGCTTGAGCGGCCGCTGCAGGTTCTGCAGGTTCGTGTGCAGGTTGGCGTTGCTGTTCGACAACGTGTCGTCAGCGGCCTTCGACAACCGGCCCAGCGAGGTCACCGCGTCGGCGAACAAATCGCGTGTGTCGGCGAAATGCTGGATCAGCGGCGGGAACTCGGTCAGCACCCGGTCCAACGTGTCGTTGCGCGCGGCAACGATGTTCAACAGCCGGTTGGTCGAATCGATCGCCCGGGTGATGTCGTTGCGCTGCTGATTGAGCTCGTCGGTGAACGTGTCGAGCCGCCCCAGGAAGTCGCGGATCTGATCGGCGCGACCGTTGAGGATGTTGAACACCTCGGTCTGGATGGTCTCGATGTTCGGGATGCCGCCGCCGGTCAGGATGCCGGAGATACCGGCCAGCGTCCGCTCGATCGTCGGGTACGCCGACGACTGCGACAACGGGATGGTGTCCCCGCTGCGCAGCATCTCCTTGGACGGATCCTTGTCCGGCGGGTTGAGCTCGACGTGCTGCGAACCCAGCAAGCTGGTCTGGCCGATCTTGGCCAGGGTGTTCTTCGGCAGCTCGATGCCGGGCTCCAGGTCGATGGTCAACGTCGGAGTCCAGTTGATCAGCTCGATCTTGCGGACCCG
The DNA here is from genome assembly GCF_001665785.1 of Mycolicibacterium peregrinum. Classification (GTDB taxonomy): domain Bacteria; phylum Actinomycetota; class Actinomycetes; order Mycobacteriales; family Mycobacteriaceae; genus Mycobacterium; species Mycobacterium peregrinum_A. The sequence goes on along the minus strand of NZ_LZSO01000031.1, from coordinate 102,024 downwards.
GCCGACGAACACGTCGCGCACCCGCACCCGGCTGTTGGCGTTGAGCGCCAACGTCTCCGGCATCTGCACGTAGAGCGTGGTGCGGCCGGACTCGGTGCCCGGCCCACCCGGCAGCGGCACGTTGGCGACGCCGCGCCACTGCCCACACGAGGTGAGGATCAGCGCGGACGCCGACAACACTGCGACGCGCCTACCGACGCGACCCCATTTGCGTGTCTTCATCCGGCCCGTCTGCTCTTCGCGCAAGCGGCTCATCGGCCCTGTCTGTTCAGTCAAGCCACTCATCACGGCTGCCCTCCGACCTCGGCAGGCAATGCCGGTCCGGCGGGAGCCGGGCCCGGTGCAGGAGCTGCAGCCGGTGCGGGACCCGACATCGGGTCACCCGGGATCACACCCGGCGCAGGCGCCGGTGGCGGTCCGGGCTGCGGGTACCACGGCGGCGGCAGCGGATTGGTCTCGTTGTACGAGTTCGGCGGTCCGGGCAGGTTGCCTCCCGGAGGGGCCCCGAACGCCGGCGGAGCCGGCGGCGCCACGATGTCCGGGCCACCCATCAACTCGGACAACGATTCCGGTGTCAGCATCTGCTGCGTGGCCGGCTGCACCTGCACACCCTGCATGCCGGGCGCCACGGTCCAGCCCGGCTCGTGGTTGCCGTGCGAGAACAACGTGTCGCGCGACCAGATACCGGGGACGGTGGTGTCCTTGTAGCCACCCGGCGGCTGCAGACGCGGATCCGAGTAGGAGATCTGCTTGGGCAGCGTCATCGCGGTGTTGGCCAGGTTCTGGCCGAACGGCAGGAAGTTGAACTTGATCGCGTCAAGGATCGGCGCCAGGTACTGCGCGCACAACTCGGCCGAATCCTGGTAGCCCAACCGGCTGCCCGCCTGGATCGAACTGCAGACGAACTGCAGCGGGTTGGAGAAGTTGGTCAGGCCCGGCAGAACCGGCAGACCCACGATGCCACCCTGGTTGGGCGAGACGATGTTGAGCACGTTGGCGGCCAGGTTCGGGTAGGCATGCAGGCCCGTCTCCAGACCGTTGCGCGGCTCGGGCTGCAGGATCGCCGTCGTCGCCTCCGACAGGTTGTTCACGTCGTGGGTGAGTACGCCGCCGTTCTTGTCGAGGAACTCACGGGTGGTCTTGAGCACCTTGTTGAGATCCTGCAGGGCGGTTGCCAACTCCTGATCGGTGTTGGTGAACGAGTTGGTGAACTGCGCCAGGTCATTGTTGAGCGCCACGAACTGCTGATCGCTCTTGTGCAGGGCGTTGACGAACAACGCCAGGCTCTTGACCACCTGGAAGAAGTCGCCGCGGCCCTGGTTCAGCGTGGTCAGCGCCTCCGACAACCCGTTGAGGGTGCGGTTGAGCTGTTCACCCTTGCCCTGGAAACCGTCGGCGAAGGACTCGATGATGTCGCCGAACGGCCCCTTGGGCTGCTCGGCCGTCGGACCCAGTTCGTCGAGCAGACGGGTGATCTGGTTACGCAGCTCGTCATATTCGACCGGGATCTGGGTGTTCTCGATCGGGATCACCGCGTTGTTCTGCAACCGGGGTCCGCCGGTGTAGGGCGGGGACAGCTGGATGACGCGCGAGGCCACCAGGCTGGGGTTCAGCACAGACGCCGTGACGTTCTCCGGCACCTTGTACTTGTTGTTGACGTGGAAGACGACCTTCATCCTGTCGCCGTCGGTCTCGATGCTGTCGATCGCGCCGACCTTGACGCCCATGATGAGCACCTTGTCGCCGGGATACAGCGCAAGCACCTCGGGGAAGTACGCGGTGACCGTGGTGTTGGTCATCTTCTTGTACAGGTTCAGGCCGAAGTAGCCCAACACCAGGGCAGCCACCACCGCCAGCGCACCGACGATGACAGATGCCCGTGATGCCTTGGGCAACTTGATGTTTCGAACGTTGAAAACTGTTGACATGTTTGCGGCCTATCCCTGCGACCCGGGCGGAAGGAACGGCGGGTTACCCGGGAGCGGCGGTGTACCCGCCGGCCCCGCGTCCGGCCCCGGCCCCGGCGGTGCCGGAGGAGCGTTCAGCGGTCCCGGATGCGGTGCGTAACCCGGGATGGGTCCCGGAGCCACCGGCAACGGGGCGATCGGAACGGTGCGGGCTCCCGGCGGGCCGGGGAGCAGATCGACCGGCGCACCCGGCTGATCTGGGGGCATCTGACCGGGGATGGCCGCACTGGGCACACCCGGCGAATGCGCGATGCCGTCAGGGTTCGGCGCCGAGGTCGCCAGGTCCGGCGGACCGTACTCCGGGCCACCGAACGGACCCTGGGTGGCCGCCGCGCACGGCATCGGGTTGCCCGGCGACGGGATTCCGGCCGCGGTCGGCGTGTACGAGCACGGCGATCCGGGCGGGACGGCAGGTCCCGGATGCTCCGGGGTGCCTTCCAGTGGTGTCGGGGCCGGCGGCGGAGCACCGTTCTCGAAACGCTTGCCGTTGGGATCGGGGAACCGCGACGACGGCAGGCCGGCGTTGCGCCAGAACTCCTCGGGATCGATGCCGCGCTTCTTGAACGCGGAATCGACGAACGGCTGCAGGATCTGCGGCGGGATCAGGTTGACCAGCATCACCTTGAAGTACGGTCCGGAGGCCAGCGCCTCGGCCAGCGAGGTGATGAACTTGCCCGCCACAGTCAGCGTGTCGGCCAGATCCTGCTTGCGCTCGACCAGCAGGTCGCTGACCGTGCGCAGCTGCTCCAGCACGTGATTGAGGTTCGGGTTGTCGTTGATCAGGCCCTCGACCTGCCGCGACACCGACGACACCCGCTCCAGCAGCATGCTCACGGCCTGGCCGCGCTCGTTGACCGCGGCCAACAGCGTCTGGGCGTTCACCAGCAACTGGTTGACTTGCGTGCTGCGGTCGCCGAGGATCGTCGCCACCTTGTTGGCGTTGGCCAGCAGCTTCTTGACGTCCTCATCGCGCTTGCCGATCGTCTCGGAGAACCTGGCCACGCCGTCCAGCGCGGCACTCAGGTGCGGCGACGTCTGATCGACGGTCTCCGACAACACGTTCAGCGAGTCCTTGACGGACTTGGTGTCCCAACCCGATGCATTGCGCGTGACATCGAGGAAGGCATCGTAGATCTGGTACGGCGTCGTCGTCTGGCCCAACGGCAACATCCCGCGCGGCGGCAGGGTCTGGCTGCCGCGCGGCTGGATCTCGATGTTCTTCCGACCCAGGATCGTGTCGGTACGGATCGCCGCGCGACTCTCGGTGCCGATCGTCTTCCCACCCAGGGTGTAGCCGATCTCGACCTTGTCGCCGTTGATGTCCATGCTCTTGACCGTGCCGACATCCATACCGGCGATGCGCACCTTGTCGCCCAGGTTCAGGCCTCCGGTATCGGAGAACTGGCCGTAGTACGTCGGGACCGCGAACAGCATCGGCACACTCGTCAGCGTCGAACCGACGCCGATCACCAGCGCCACCACCGCAACACCCATCAGGCCTTTGCGGAAGCGGTCGGAACCTTGCAGTGTCCTCATCGCGGCGTGCACCTCCCCGACGGCTGTGAAGCGAGTCTGACGGTTCGGACGGGCCCGCCCGGCTGCAAACCGTTGAGCTTCAACGAAAGGTCGCAGGCATAGAAGTTGAAGAAGTCACCGTAGATACCACCGGCACGGCCGATGATCTTCAACGCCTGGGGGAACTGCACCAGGATGTCGTTCAGCTGTTGCTTCTGGTCGATCAACGGCTGCTGGATGACCTCGAGCTGGCCGATGGTGTCCTTGAGCAGCGGGCGGTTGTCCCCCAGCAGATCTGCCAGTGAACCCGCCGCGTTGCTGATGTTGGCCACCGAGGCTCCGATCGGATCGGCACGGTTCTTCAGCCCCGTGACGAGCGTCTCGAAGTTCTTCAGGGTGTCGTTGAACTGCTGCTGATGCGCCACGGTGGTGTCCAGCACGATGTTCAGGTTCTTGATCACCTCGCCGATCGCCTGATCCCGGTCGGCGATGCTCTGGGTGAGCTGCGCGGTCTGGTCCAGGATGTCGTTGATGGTGCCGCCCTGGCCCTGGAAGATCGTGATGATCGACTGGGAGATGGTGTTGACCTTCTCCGGGCTCAGCGACTGGAACAGCGGACGGAAGCCACCGACGAGTGCGTCGAGGTCCAGAGCCGGCTCGGTGCGTTCCAGCGGAATGGTGCTGCCGGGCGCGATCTTCGTGTTGCTCTCACCCCGCTTGAGCTCCAGGTAGCGGTTACCGATCAGGTCCTGGTAGCGGATCGCGGCCGTGGTCTCTTCGAACAACGGAAGCGACTTCTCGACGTTGAACGTGACCTCGGCCTGCTGGCCACCGTTGACCAGCTTCACCGCCGAGACCTTGCCGACCTCGACACCGGACGCCCGGACGAACTGCCCGGTGCGCAACCCGCTGACGTTCTTGAAGATCGCCGAGTACTCGGAGGTCCGGTTGAACCGGATCTGGCCGAAGACCACGAAGATGATCGCAGTGAAGGTGAGCAGCACCAGTGAGAAGATGCCGAGCTTGATAAGCGTGCCCTTGATGCTCATGGGTTGATCGTGTTCTCCCCCACTTGGCGTCCCCACACATACTCGGCGACGAGAGGTTGTCCCAGCTCGAGGTGGTTGTACGGCGCGATCGATGCTCCGGTATCCATCACCAGGTACGGCATGGGCCACAGATCCTTGGTGACCGGCTGCCAGCAGCCAGGCCGGCCCTCGGGCCCGCCCTTGGCGTTGACCCGCGGCAGGTTGTCGGGATAGACGTACGGGTTGCCGACGCCCATCACCAGCGAATGGGTCTGCAGCGAGTAGCCGTTACCACCAAGTGCGCCTGCGAGTTTCGGGCCGGCGTCGTGGTAGTTGCGGATCGTGCAGAACAGCGCGGGGCTGTACTTGTCGAGCAGTGCCGAGGTCGGCAGCAGGTCCTGGGCGCCGCGGACCAGGTACGGGCCGCCACGCTCGAAGATGTCGCCGCCGGTGTTGCCGAAACCGACGGCGGCCACCAACGCCTGGTCCAGATTGCCGCGCTGCTCGTTGAGGGTGCGGGCAGTGGTGACGGCGTTGGTCAGGCCGTCGAACAGGTCCGGTCCCGCGTTGGCGTAGACCTCGCCCAGGTCGGCCAGTCCGGAGATGTCGCGGCGGATCTGGGGCATGCGCGGATTGAGGTCGGCCAGGATGTCGTTGCCGTTGACGATCGACTGGCCGAACTTGTCACCCAAGCCGTCGAGGGCCTGCGCAGTCGCCGTCAGCGTCTGGTTCAGCTTGATCGGGTCGATCTGCTCGGAGATCGCGGTGATCGTCTCGAACAGCGTGTTGAACTCCGTCGTCACACCTTGCGCCCGGATCGGCGTGGAGGGCGACAACCGCTCCGTCGACGGATTGGGCGGCGAGAGGAACGAGATGTACTTGTTGCCGAACACCGTGGTGGCCCGCAACTCTGCACTCACGTTCTCCGGGATCAGCTTCAGATACTGGGGCTTGACGTCCAGGATCAGCTTCGCCTCAGGATTGTTGTCGACGGTGACGACGTCGATCGAGGCCAGTCGCCCGATGGGCACACCGTTGAAGGTGACCTTCGAACCCGGATCCATCGACAGACCGGCCCGACCCGACAGCACGGTCAGCTGTGTCTTCTTCTCGAACGTTCCGCGGAACTGCATCCACGTCAACGCGAAGACCAACATGGTGACGAGGGCGAGGATCAAGCCGGCCAGCTTGTACGGCGGGACCTTCGGCTTGTTCAAGGGCGCGTGCGGCACTGCAGGCTGGGTCATGCCGCTACACCGTGAGGTTGAAGTTGGGGTCGGTGCCGTAGAGCGCCAACGATGCCAACAGGACCACCAACACGATTGCGATCAACGAGGTTCGCATCGACCTCCCTACTGCCTCACCCACACCGACAGCACCGCCACTGGCGTAATAGCCGAAGTAGCAGTGGTTCAACATGACCACGATCGACATGACGATGACCTGGAGGAAAGACCACATCACGTCGTCGACGCGCAGGAACGTATGGAAGTAGTGCTCATACGTACCGACCGACTGCGAGTAGAAGACCGTCGTGACGAACTGCGCAGACAGGAAGGACAGCAGCACTGCCCCGGCGTACAGCGGGATGATCACGATCGAGCCGGCGATCAGGCGAGTGGACACCAGATACGAAATCGACCTGATGCCCATGACTTCCAGCGCATCGACCTCTTCGCTGATGCGCATGGCGCCGAGTTCTGCGGTGGCACCGGCGCCGACTGTGGAAGCCAGGGCCTGACCCGTCACCACCGGGGCAACGACGCGGATGTTTGCCAACGCGGCGAAGAAGCCGGTGAAGGCCTCGACACCGATATTGCCCAGGGATGCGAAGCCCTGGATGGCGATCAGGGAGCCGGCCGACAGGGTGACGAAACCGATGATGGCCACGGTGCCGCCGATGACTGCCATGGCGCCGGTACCCATACCGATCTCGGCGACCAGGCGCAGGGCCTCACGGCGGTAGTGCCGGAACGCATGCGGGATCGAGCCGATGGCCTGGACGACGAACCACGCGACGTGGCCCATGCTGTCGAGGAACCGGGCCGGAGTGCCCGCGATGTCCGAGGTGCGCGAGAACGCCCGGGGAAACCGGGAGCGAAGGACTGTTGCAGTACTCATGTCAGTGCCCTGTTCCGAACCGCACACCGATGGTGGTGAGCACGACGTTGACTGCGAACAATGCGACCACGCACAACACCAGGGTCTCGTTCACCGCGGTACCGACACCCTTGGAGCCACCGGCGACCGTCAGGCCCCGGTAGCAGCCGACGAGTCCGGCGATCAGGCCGAACAGGGTTGCCTTGATGACCGAGATCATCACCTCGGGGAATCCGGTGAGCAGGGTCAGGGTGGACACGTACGCACCGGCGGACACGTTCTGGACATATACACCGAAGAAGAAGCCACCGATGAGGCCGATGGTGATGACCGCACCGTTGAGCATGAAGGCCACGAATGTAGAGGCCACCACGCGCGGAACGACCAGCCGCTCGATCGGGTCGATGCCGAGCACCTCGAGCGCGTCGATCTCTTCACGCACGGTGCGGGCTCCGAGGTCTGCGCAAATCGCAGTCGACCCGGCGCCGGCCACCACGAGCACGGTCACCAGAGGACCGAGCTGCGTTACCGCACCGAGGGCCGCGCCCGCGCCCGAAACATCGGCTGCACCGAACTCCGCCAACAGGATGTTGAGCGTGAAGATGATGAGCACCGTCAGCGGGATCGACACCGCGAGCGTGGGCAGGAATGCAACGCGGATCAGGAACCAGCTCTGCAGCACGAACTCTTTCCACTGGAAAGGCCGTGTGAGAAAGGCCTTTCCAGTGAGCACAGTCATCTTGAAGAAGCCACCGACCATAGCCAGCGGCTTCTCCAATTGACCACGTACGTAGCCGACGAGCCCGTCGGCGGGCGCCGTCACCGGTGCGCCCCCTGGACGTGTCGCACGCCCCCTCCTCGTCGCCTGTCAGCTTGTGTGATCCGTCTCTCCCTACTCGCGAGTAGTAATTGAGACCACCGGACTGTACCCGATGGAAACCGGGCCGTGCACTGCATCGGGTGGATTGTGCCATCAACCGTTAACAAGGGCGTGCAAAGACAGCAAACTTTCCCCGCGACCTGCAGAAACCCGTTGACGCCGAGTTACTTTCGTAAACGTCAACCGCTACTGGACGTTGATCGGAGAACCGAACCGCTCCCGGAGTTCGGTCTTGAGTACCTTGCCCGAGGGGTTGCGGGGCAAAGCGTCGACGATCTCGATCGCCTTCGGGTGCTTGTAGCGCGCCAGGCGCTCGGTGAGGAAGCCGTCGAGATCCCCGAGACTCAGTACGTCGCCTCGTGTCAAAGCAACCACCGCAACCGGAACCTCGCCCCACTTCTCGTCATGCCGGCCGATCACCGCGACCTCGGTGATGGCGGGGTGCCCGGCCAGAACGTTCTCGACCTCGGCGCAGTAGATGTTCTCGCCGCCGGAGATGATCATGTCCTTCTTGCGGTCGACAACCCAGATGTAGCCCTCCTCGTCCTGACGCACCAGATCGCCGGAATGGAACCAGCCGCCGGCGAACGCCTCGGCGGTGGCCTTCGGGTTGTTCCAGTAGCCCGCCATCAAAGTCGGGGCGCGGTAGACGATCTCACCGACGTCGCCGACCGGGACATCGTTCATGTTCTCGTCCACGATGCGGGCCGAAACGGTGGGGATCACCTGACCGACCGAGCCCAGCTTCCGAATTGCGTCGTCCGCCAACAACATGCAGGTCACCGGGGACATCTCGGTCTGTCCGAACGCAGCGAGGATCTGGCTGCCCGGGAACGTCTCGGCCATTGCGCGTAGCAACGTGTCCGACGCCGGCGCAGCACCCCACGACAGCGACCGCAGGCACAGGTCGCGCGGATTGGCTTTCTGCTCGGCACAAACCGCCTGCCACTGCGCGGGCACCAGGAAGATCGCGGTGACCTTCTCTGCCGCGAGTACGTCGAGCAACGCACCCGGGTCGAACGCGCCGAGCGGATAGATGACCGTCGGCAGGCCGAGGGTCAGACCTGTGTTCACGTTTCCGGCGACACCGGCGATGTGGAACAGCGGGACCCCGATGAACCCGACGTCGTTGTTGATGTCGACACCGGTGGTGAAGAGGTTGGTCATACCCTGCCCGACCAAGTTGTTGTGCGTCAGCACCGCACCCTTGGGCCGGCCGGTGGTCCCGGAGGTGTACATGATCAGCGCCGGGGCATCGCTGGGGATGTCGACCGGTTCGACGGGCGGGCCGTCTTCGGCGATCAGGTCCTCGTAGCCGAGGACTGCGTCATCAAGGACGGATTCGGTCGCTGAGCCGGCCACGATGACCGTTGACAGCGTGGCATCGAGATCGCGTACCGCCGTGGCGACTCCGGCGAGCACGGGCTCGGTGACGATGACGCGGGCCTCGCAGTCGCTGACCAGGAACGCCACCTCGGGCGGGGTCATCCGGAAGTTCACCGGCACTGCGATCGCGCCGAGCTTGTTGGCCGCCAGCATCGCCTCGATGAACTCGGGGCGGTTCAGCATCAGGATCAGCACGCGGTCGCCGAAACCGATCCCGCGCCGGCTCAGGGCGCCGGCCAGCCTGGTCACCCGGTGGTCGAGCTCGCGCCACGTGGTGGTGTGCCCCAGGAAGCGCAGGGCCGTCTTTTCGGGCCGCATCAGGGCATGCCGGGTCAGTTGGTTGGCCCAGTTCTGACGACGGGCCAGGTATGGCTGCTCAGTGGGGAACGGCTCGGCAGTCAACGGATCTGTACTCCATGGGTATTGAGTTGCACGAATTTTATATTTGATCAAACATGGGGTTGCCTCGGTCACACTATGGCCTCGGCGCCTCGGCGACAAGCCCACCAGAAAGGCGACCGGATTCGCGTGAATGCACCTGCCAGAGCGGCCGTGCAACGTCGTCGCGGGGGACGGCGCGAGCAACTTTCCGACGAGGTTGCCGCCCAACTGCGCGCCGAGATCATGACCGGCGTACTGCGCCCCGGCACGTTCATCCGGCTCGACGAGACCGCGGCGGCACTCGGAGTCAGCATCACCCCGGTGCGGGAGGCGCTGCGCACGCTCCGCGGTGAGGGCATGGTGCAGTTGGAGCCGAACCGCGGACATGTCGTGGTGCCGCTGACCCGCGCCGACGTCGAGGACATCTTCTGGCTGCAGGCCACCATCGCCCGAAAGCTGGCCGCCACCGCCACAGCCCGCATCACCCCGGCCCAGATCGACGAGCTGGAGCAGCTCAACGCCGAGCTCGCCGCGGCGGTCAAGGAGCAGGACCCTGTGGCGATCTCGTCAGCCGAGTTCACCTTCCACCGGGCCTTCAACCACGCCAGCGGGCGGATCAAGCTGGCCTGGTTCCTGCTGCACGTCGCGCGGTACCTGCCCGCGCTGATCTATTCGACCGATCCGAAGTGGGGCACCGAAGCCGTCGAGAACCACCGGCTCCTGATCGAGGCGCTGCGCCGGCGCGACACAGAGGCCGCGGTGGAGCTCAACGCCAACCAGTTCACCGACGCCGCCCAGCGGCTGATCGCGCGGCTGAACGAGATCGGGATGTGGGACTGAGGACTCCGATCCGGGCCGGCTGTGTGTCCATGTCGGCATGTCGGCATGTCGGCGCAGGAAGGCGATGTCCGATCTGCCCGCCTACGAGCGACAATCCAGCGACAATCGCCTCATAGACAACGTCAGCATCGGCAGCCACACGGGCGTTCAATACTTCCGCCACTCCAGATGACACCAGACCCGTTGGAAACAGATTTCGGGGTGCCCAGCTGCAAGCGACATTGTCGCTGACAGGTGGGCGCTGGACGGATGAGGCTGACGATGCCCCCGTGGTGCCAGAGACGAATGTGACAGCGAGACTCGGGGCTGTTGAGACGCAAGCAACACGTGAGGCGATTGTCGCTGGATTGTCGCTCGTAGGCGGGCAGATCGGATATCCCGACGAAACCTGTGACCAGTGTGAATGTCAGACCTCCCTGGCACCGTGACTCCATGGCGGACAAACTTCTGCTGCGGGGCACGAACCTCCGTTACGTGCTCACCATGCAGCTCCTCCAATACGGCCCACAATCGGTCGCCGACCTGGTCGATGCCCTCGAGGATCAGGGTTTCACGACCTCGGGGCGCACATCGAAGGCGATCTCCGACGCCCTGCGCTGGGAGATGAGCCACGGCCGGGTCTACCGGGTCAGGCACGGCCGCTATCGCCCCGCCGAGATGCCCCGAGCCACCGAGTACCGCATCCGCAATCGCGTGCTGGAACTCCGTGCGGCGGCGGCGGACCGCGCGGCCTAGGCGGACAGTTCCTTCACCCTGGTGACGAGTGCGTTGGCCAGGTGGTCCAGGGTGTCGCCGATGAGCTTCTTGACCATCATCGCCGGGATCGGCAGCTTGACCTCGACCTCGAGATCGACCTGAAGCAGCGTGTTGTCCGGCCCCAAAGGAACGACGGAGAAGCGCTGTTCCTGCTTGGTGAAGTGGTCGCCCTGCTGCAGCACGGTGAAGATCTGGTTCTCGGCCGGGTAGTAGACAGCGTTGATGAAGACGCCGGACTGACCCTGGATCTCGACGTCGAGCCGCAACTGGCTGGGCCGGCCGTCGTCGTAACGGGCCAGGATCCAGCAGCCCTTGATCTCGGGGTTCCACTGCGGATAGGCCTCGAAATCGCCGACGATCGCCATGATCTTCTCGGCAGGGGCATCAACCTCGACGGTCTTGCTCACGAGTGGCATCCGGCGAGCATATCGACTGCAACAGATCGCGGATCACGTCGGGAATCGGTACCGGACGTCGCGAGGTCCGATCGACGTAGACATGCACCCAATGGCCGACCGCCGCGACCGGCCCGTCCGGCTCGAAGAGCCCGAGTCGGTAGGTGACGCTGCTGTTCCCCAACCGGGCCACCGCCAGACCGACCACCAGCGGGTCGGGGAACTTCAGCTCCGCGAAGTAGCGGCACCCGGACTCCGCGACCACACCGAGCCAGGGCGCGGTGACCGGATCGACGTCGCAGTTGGTGTCGATCCAGGCGTTGATCGCGGTGTCGAAGAGCTCGTAGTACACCGCGTTGTTGAGGTGACCGAACATGTCGTTGTCGGTCCACCGGGTCAGCACCGGCCAATGCAGCGGGAAGTCCTCAGGGGTCAATTCAGCTCCGTCGGTCATTCCGGCAGTCTGACAGGCTGGAGGTCATGAAGATCCGCGGCGCCGTCCTCGAGCACATCGGCCTCAACCGCCCGTACGCCGAGTCCCGACCGATCCGGGTCAGCGACCTCGAACTCGCCGAGCCCGGCCCGGGCGAACTTCTTGTCCGTATCGAGGCCGCGGGTTTGTGTCACTCCGATCTGTCGGTCGTGGACGGCAACCGGGTACGGCCGGTCCCGATGCTGCTGGGCCACGAAGCAGCCGGGATCGTCGAGGCCGGTGACACCGATTTGCCGGTGGGCCAACGGGTGGTGATGACGTTTCTGCCGCGCTGCGGAGATTGCCCCGCATGCGCCACCGACGGCCTGACCCCCTGCGGACCGGGATCGGCCGCCAACGGCGCAGGCACGTTGATGAACGGCGACATCCGGCTGACCCGCGACGGCGAACCGGTGTTCCATCACCTCGGGGTGTCCGGCTTCGCCACGTACGCCGTCGTGGACCGTCGCTCGGTGGTGCCCGTGCCTGCCGATGTCCCGGCTGTGGTCGCGTCTTTGTTGGGCTGTGCCGTCCTGACCGGCGGTGGCGCGGTACTCAACGTGGGCACGCCGCGTCCGGGCCAGACCGTGGCGATCGTCGGACTGGGTGGTGTCGGCATGGCTGCGGCGCTGACCGCGCTGGCCCACGACGACGTCCGCGTCATCGGTGTGGACCAGCTGCCCGACAAACTGGCCCGGGCCCGGGAACTCGGTGTGCACGAGACCTACACCCCCGGGCAGGCCGCCGACCTCAAGGCCGACATCGTGATCGAAGCCGCCGGTCATCCCGCCGCGTTGGAAACCTCGATCGCGCTGACCGGGCCGGGCGGGCGCACGATCACCGTCGGCCTGCCCCGCCCGGACGCTCGGATCTCGGTGTCGCCGTTGGGTTTCGTCGCCGAAGGCCGGTCACTGATCGGCAGCTACCTGGGCTCGGCGGTGCCGGCGCGCGACATCCCGCGCTTCGTCGAACTCTGGCGGGCCGGCCGGCTGCCGGTGGAATCCCTGGTGTCCGACACGATCGCCCTCGATCAGATCAACACCGGAATGGACGCCCTCGCCGACGGGCGAGCCGTGCGGCAGATCATCGAGTTCTAGAACCAGCCGTCCTGCATCTCCAGCGTGGTGCGGTCCAGGCTCTCCAGCAGGTTCAATTGCGGTGCGGTCCTGGGCAGTTCGTAACGGAAGAAGTACCGGGCGGCCTGACGCTTACCGTCATAGAAATCCCCGGTCCGGCCCTCGGCGGCCAGGAACTGCTCCAGCCAGATCCAGGCGACGACGATGTGCCCGAAGGCTTCCAGGTACACCGCGCTGTTACCCATCGCGGCTTCGATATCACCCGAGGCGAACATGGCGGCGGTGACGGCGACCAGCCGCTGCCAGGCCGCGTCGAGCTGCGCGGCCAGTTCGGGCGCCGCACCCGAAGCGGCCGCGACCGTGGCCGCGACCCGCTCGCCCAATGCCGCGAGGCCCGCCCCGCCCTTCTGGGTCACCTTGCGTCCCAACAGATCCAGGCTCTGGATGCCGTGGGTGCCCTCGTGGATCGGGTTCAGCCGGTTGTCGCGGTAATGCTGCTCGACATCGTATTCGCGGGTGTAGCCGTAGCCGCCAAGCACCTGGATCGCCAGATTGTTGGCCTCCAGACACCACTGCGACGGCCAGCTCTTGGCGACCGGGGTGAGGATGTCGAGCACGGCGGTGTCATCGGCCGAACCGGCGTCCACGAGCTTGGCGCAATACAGCGCGAGCGCCAGTCCACCCTCGACATAAGCCTTCTGCGCCAACAGCATTCGCTTGACGTCAGCATGCTCGATGATAGGCACCTGCGGGGTCGACGGGTCCTTGACGCCCAGTGGCCTTCCCTGGGGACGCTCGCGCGCATACTCCAGCGACTTGAGGTAGCCGGTGTACCCGAGTGCGACGGCACCCATCCCGACGCCGAGGCGCGCCTCGTTCATCATATGGAACATGTAGACGATCCCGCGGTGCGGTTCGCCGACGAGATAGCCGACCGCGCCGTCGAAGTTGAGCACGGTGTTGGTGATACCGCGTTGGCCCATCTTGTGATTGAGTCCGGAGATGGCGACCCCGTTGCGGCTTCCGTCGTCCAGGTACTTGGGCACGATGAACAGGGAGATGCCCTTGGTCCCGGCCGGCCCGCCGGGAATCTTGGCCAGCACCAGGTTGACGATGTTCTCGGTCATCTCATGTTCGGCGCCGGAGATCCACATCTTCGACCCGAAGACCCGGTAGCTGCCGTCAGGCTGTGGTTCGGCACGCGTGGTGATGTCGGCCAGCGACGATCCGGCCTGGGTCTCCGACAGCGCCATGGTGCCCGAGAACCGGCCGGCCAGCATGGGTTTGACGAACCTCTCGATCTGCTCGGCCGAGCCGAAACGCGCCAGCAGGTTCGCATTGGCGATGGTGAGCATCAGATAACCCGACGTCGCCACGTTGGCCGCGGCGATCCAGGCGAACGCGGCCTGCGCGACGGTGACCGGCAGTTGTGCACCGCCGAGCTCGTCGTCGAAACCCATGGCGATCAGGTCGGCCGCCGCGAACGCGTCCCAGGCCTGTTTCACCTCGGGGATCAGCGTGACGGTCTGCCCGTCAAACGTCGGCTCATTCGCATCGCTGCGCTTGTTGTGCGGCGCGAAGTAGCGGGTCGCGAGTTGCTCGGACAGATCCAGGACTCCGTCGAACGTTTCGCGGGAGTGCTCGGAGAACCGGTCCAACTTGGTGAGCTTTTCGACGTCCAACCACTCGTAGAGCAGGAAGTCCAGGTCGCGCCGCGAGAGGATCGTCGACTTCATGCGGCCAGGTTAATCGCCGGAAGGCGGCTCGGGCAGGGACATCCGAGCCAGCCGTCCCGGGTCGATGATCGACACGATCCCCACCAGTCGGCCCCCGTCGACGACGCAGGCCATGACGCCCAGCGGACGACCGGTCGGCCCCCACGCCAGGATGCCCGGCTCGCCGTTGACCGACACGCGCCGGGCCAGGACGCGGGTCCCCTGTCCGCGCCGCACCGCGGCGACGATCGCGTCCGACCCGGTCCCAACGGTCACGCCGGTGGCCGTGTACCGCTGCCAACTGACGTCGGGATCCAGCACGCGCAGCAGGGCATCGAAATCGCCGTCACGCGCGGCGGCCAGGAAGGCGTCGACGACCGCACGCTGCTCCTGCTTCCGTCGGCGGCCCCCGGTGGGCGCCGGCACGTCCTGCACCTTCCGGCGCGCGCGGCTGGCCAGCATCTTGACGGCGTCGCTCGACTTGTCCAGGATCTGCGCGATCTCGGCGAACGGCACGGCGAACATGTCGTGCAGGACGAAGGCTAGGCGCTCGTCCGGGCGCAGCGACCCCAGCACGACGAGCATCGCCAGCCCGACCGAGTCCGCGAGCACCGCAGCGTCCTCGGGGGAGTCCTCCCGGGTGTCCAGGTCCTCGGTGACGGCGAATTCGGGAATGTCGGCGGTGGGCGTCACCTCGGCGCGGCTGGTGCGCGACCGCAACATGTCGATGCAGATCCGGCCCACCACAGTGGTCAGCCAGCCCGCGACGTTCTCGATCGAGTCCGCGTCCTGACGTGACAGCCGCAGCCACGCTTCCTGCACGGCGTCCTCGGCGTCTGCCCGGGAGCCGAGGACGCGGTCGGCGACCGCGAGCAGTCGGGGGCGCTGCCCCTCGAATACCTCCGCCAAAGGTGCCTCGGGCGTCATCAGTTACCTCTCCTCGCGCGGACCCGTCATAACAGTGACGAGTCCGCACCACCAGACGTAACCACGAAACGGAGCGAGGAATGCACACCACCCTCTGGATCATCACCATCATCGCCGCCGCGGCCTACGCCGCAGGCGGGACCACCATGCTCCTGATGTCGCGGGAGAGGTACCGGTCGATGGGCAGCACCCAGCACTGGGTCGACGAGTTCGGTGACGGTCACCTGAAGGCGATCGGGACCATCAAGCTGGTCGGCGCGATCGGCCTGGTGCTGCCCGCGGCGTTGAACATCGCACCGGTGCTGACCCCGGTGGCCGCCTGCGGCCTGGCGCTGTTCATGGCCGGGGCTGCCACGACCAGGTTCCGTCGCAGCGAGTGGCTGTACATGGCCGGCGACATCGTCTATCTCGGCGTGTTCGCCTTCTTGGCCTGGGGCTGGTTCACCCTGCCCGTCACCTGATGGTGCTCACGCCGCCGTCGACCGGGATGACCGCGCCGGTGATGTAGGCGCTGGCCCGGCTGGCCAAGAACACGGAGATGCCGGCGATGTCGTCGGGCTGTCCGATCCGGCCCAAGGGAAGAACGGCGCCCACCTCGTCCGGGCCGGCCCGCAGCATCTCCTTGGTCATCCGGGATTCGAACAGGCCCGGGGCGATCGCGTTGACCAGGATCTTCGGGGCCAGTTCACCGGCGAGGTGCCGGGTCAGCATGTGCACAGCGGCCTTGCTGGCGCTGTAGGAGAAATTGTCACGCCCCTTGCCCGGGGCGACGATACCGTCGATGCTGCCGGTGTTGATCACCCGGGCCGGATCATCTTCGGTGGCAGCGGCATTCAGCAACGGGGTGAGCGCGCGGGTCAGCAGGAAGACGCCTTTGACGTTGACGTCGTAGACCTTGTCGAATCCGGACTCCGGGAACTCCTCGTAGGGTGCACCCCAGGCCGCGCCTGCGTTGTTGAACAGTGCGTGGATCGCGTCCTCGCGTCCGGTGACGGCGGCGGTGAGTGCGGCGACACCTTCGGCAGTGCCGAGATCAGCGGGCACCGCCGAGATCCGGCCGAGTGGGGACAGCGCGTCGACCGCCGCGTTGAGCTCGGCCTCCTTGCGGCTTGAGACGTACACCGAGGCGCCCGCCTGCAGCAGGCCACGGGCCATCATCAGGCCGATGCCCCGGCCGCCTCCGGTGACGACGGCGACCTTGCCGTCCAGTCGGAACAGATCGGTCATGTTCTAGGCCTTTTCCTCGATCTCGACGCCCAACGGCGATTCGTTGCGGATTCCCTCGTCGCGGATCAGCCCGCGCAGCAGCGCCGTGCTGAACTCGACGGCGATCTCCTGGGCACTCCGTCGGCCGTGAGGCCGCAGCCAGCGGTAGGAACCGAGCGTCATTCCGATGTAGCCCAGGGCCAACACGTGAGAGTCGCAGTCGTAGAACTCGCCGCTGGCGATACCGCGATCGATCACGTCCCGGACATGCTCGTAGACCTGGGTCTCGGCCCGCCGGATGTAGGCCACCTGTTCCTCGGTGAACCACTCCGCGATGTACGGGCCCTCCTGGAAGTACACCGCGGCGCGTTCCAGGTCGTTGGCGATGCCGACCATCAGCCGCCGGGTGAAGTTGTAGATGGTCTCGCGCGCCGAAGCGGTCGGATCATCGTGGAGCGCCTCGACCGTGAAGTCCGCAGTGCCCTTGTAGATGTCGTAGAGGATGAGCGACTTACTCGAGTAGTAGTGATAGACCGTGGCCTTGTTCAGCCCGACGGCCTCGGCGACATCGTCCATCCGGGTGCCGTGATACCCGCGAGCGGCGAACAGTTTCGCCGCGACGGTCAGCAGTTCATCGCGGCGGGATGTCCCGTTGCCAGTCGCACCCCCGCGGCCCCGGCCGCCCTCTGCATCGGATGACATAGCACACTCACTATCAGCATCGCCGGGACCTTGCCCGGAAATCAATCAACTAGATGGTTGAACAGTGTAGGCAATTTCCGTTCTCGGTCCTGTTCCGACCTCGCGTGCTGCGTCTAGACTGCGGGAATGGATCCGAATCCTGACTACGACGTCAGCGACGAGAGCGACTTCTTCTTCCCGTGGCTGGCCTGGGGCTTGCGTGGCGTTTACCCGCCGCCGGCCTATCCCCCGGTGTGATCAGGGCTGTTCGTCAGTCTTCGCGCGCCGGTGATACCGGCGCGCCTTCATGCGGTTCCCGCAGGTAGTCATCGAGCACCAACGTTTTGCGTTGGGCTTGCTCCGATCCATCAGGAAGAGCCGACAGTCCGGGTTCGCGCACGCGCGTAGCCGCCCCGGACACGCGATCCGCAGCGCATCCCAGGCCAGGACCGCCCGCACCGCGCCGCGCATCGTCGACATCCAGTTCCCAATTCACGCCGTTTTCCGTCGCGTGCGCCCGTAGGGCGGCGGCGTCGAGGTACGGCGTCCGCGCAACCGCCGACTCGGTTCCGCGTACCACCGCCTGAAGCAGATTCCGCACCGAGACCAGGTCGGCCACCTCGGCTGCGGTCACCTCATGCTCACGCAGCCAGCCTGGTGCCGTCGTCGTTTCCGCGAGCACGTCGTACGGCATTCCCTCCACCACGGGCGTGGTGTTGAGGAGATCGAGCAGCAGTGTCTCGTCTGTCAGACCCACCTCCATGAGTTTCATATCTAACCTCCAAATAGCTATTGACAGGTTATGCCGTCCCGGCGTTAGATGTCACTAACCACTAAAACTAGTTAAAAGAGTTAGACATGACCGTTCACCATCGCTACGCCACCGTCGACGGGCAGCGGCTGTTCTACCGCGAGGCCGGCGCGCCCGACGCACCGACGATCGTGCTGCTGCACGGTTTCCCGACGAGCTCGTACATGTTCCGCGACCTGATCCCCCGGCTGGCCGAGCGCTACCACGTCATCGCCCCCGACCACCTGGGCTACGGCCACTCCGATGCGCCCGCGGTCACCGACTTCGACTACACCTTCGACGCCCTGGCCGACCTCACCGACGGCCTGCTCAACCAACTCGGGGTGTCCCGCTACGCGATCTACGTCCAGGACTACGGCGCCCCGATCGGCTGGCGACTGGCGCTGCGGCACCCCGAGGCCGTCACTGCGATCGTCAGCCAGAACGGCAACGGCTACGACGAAGGATTCGTCGAGAGCTTCTGGAACGGCGTGTGGGCCTACCAGCGCGAGCAGACCCCCGAGACCGAGGCCGGAGTGCGGACCGCGTTGAGCACCGAGGGCATCAAATGGCAGTACCTGACCGGGGTTTCCGACGAAAGCCTGGTCAACCCCGACACCTGGGTGCACGACGCCGCGATGGTGTCGCGACCGCGCAATGATCTGGTGCAGCTCAAGCTGTTCCGGGACTACGCCACCAATGCCCCGCTGTACCCGTCGCTACATGAATACCTGCGCACCAGCGAGGTTCCCGTGCTTGCCGTGTGGGGTGAGGGCGATCCGATCTTCGGTCCCGACGGGGCGCGCGCCTTCGCCAAGGACGCGGTCGACGCCGAGATCCACCTGCTCGACGGAGGCCACTTCCTGCTGGAAACCCATGTCGACGACGTCGCGGGCCTGATCGACGGATTCCTGCAACGACGCGCCTGACGCAGCGTGTTCGATCTGTCGGCGAACGCTTTATGCGGCAGCGAGTTTGACCGCCTCACTCACATCCGTGCGCAACTTGAGGTATTCAGGTGAGCGTCGCAGTTCGTGCGCGTCGACGCCGGTGCGCGGCAAGTCCACCGGCAGGTCCAACGCGATCTTGCCCGGTCGACGCGTCAGCACCACGATCCGTGAACCCAGGAACGCCGCCTCGTCGGCACTGTGCGTCACGAACACCGTGGTGCGACCGGACTCCGCACTGACCTGACGGACATCCTCCTGCAACCGCTCACGGGTCAGCGCGTCCAGCGCCGCGAACGGCTCGTCCAACAGGAACAGCGGGGTCTCGGCGGCCAGCGCCCGCGCGATCGCCACACGCTGCTGTTGGCCGCCGCTGATCTCCCAGATCTTGCGCTTGGCAGTGCCTTCCAGACCTACCCGCTCCAGCAGTTCCTCGCGCCGCTCCGTCCGTCGCTCACGCGGCACGCCGGCGTACTTGAGCGCCAGGTCCACATTGCCGCCGACTGTGCGCCAAGGGAACAGTCGCGGCTGCTGGAACACCACGCCCGAGGTCACCCCGGGCGTCGGCGGCGTCCCCGCCACGTGAACCTCACCCTCGGAAGGAGTTTCGAACCCGGCGATCAGACGCAACAAGGTGCTCTTACCGCACCCCGACGCCCCCACCAAGACCAGGAACGAGCCGGGCTCGACCTGCAGATCCAGCGGCCCGAGCGCGGTCACCTCATCCGAACCGCGCCCGTAGCGGTGCGCGACGTTCTTGATCTTCAGCCCGCCGGGCGCGTCACTGCTTGGCGATGACATCCGGCAACCCCTTCGTGTAGATGGCGTCCTTGAAGACCTGCAGCGGCGCGGCCTCGGGGATCTGCTTCTGATCGGCCAGGAACTGCGACGCGCTCTGCAGGTTGGCCGCGATGTTGCCCGGCGCGCCGTCGGTTCCCAGCCACTCGGGCGAGGCCACCTCGGCCGGTGTCAGGTAGACGCCCTGCTTGAGTTGTCCGGCAACATCTTCGGGGCTCAGACCGACTTCGGCGGCGATCGCCTTGGCTGCGGCCTGCGGGTCGTTCTTGATCACGTTCAGCGCACGGGCCTGCTGCTGGCGCCAGATGTCGACGACGTCGGGGTGAGCGGTGGAGAAGTCGTCGGACACGGCGGCCAGATCCAGTGTCGGCTTTCCGTCCTTGGCCAGTTGCCTACTGGTGATCAGATCCTTGCCGGTCTTGCGCAGCTGGTCCAGGGTGGGCAGCCAGCTGTAGGCCGCGGCGATGTCGCCCCGGTCCCAGGCCGCCAGGATGGCCTGTGGCTGCAGGTCGATCAACTGAACATCGTTGGGCGACAAGCCGTTCTGCGCCAGTGCGGCCAGCAGACTGTAGTGCGCGGTGGATGCGAACGGTGTGGCGACGCGTTTGCCTCGCAGGTCGGCGATCGAGCTGACGCCGGCGCCGTCGCGGGCCACCAGGGCCTCGTTGTCGCCGGCGACGTCGAGCACGAACGCCACCTGGTACGGAATGTTGAGCGGCGCCGACAAACCGCGGGCCACCGGGCTCGAGCCCAGGGCACCAAAGTCCAGCTCCTTGGCGATGAATGCGGTGTTCACGTCAGCCCCGGAGTCGAACTTCGTCCACTTGATGTTGTAGTCGGGCAGCGCTTCTTCGAGCCACTTGTTGTTCTTGACGATCAGATCGCCGCTCGGGAAAGACTGGTAGCCAATCCGAATGGTGGGCTTCGCAGGATCGTTGCCGGTCCCCCCGTCCTGGCCCACCGCGCAGCCGGCCAGTGCCACCGTCGCGGCAGCCAGCACTGCGAACAGCTTCGTCAGTCTCATATTTTTCCTCTCCAGGGGACAGCCCGTCGTTCGACGGCCCGCAAACCTCCGTCGATCACCAGACCAGAGATCCCGATGACGAAGATCCCGACCAGTACGACTGGCGTGTTGTTGTAATTGCTTGCGTCCTTGACCAATCCGCCGATACCGGGGATGCCGTTGAACAGTTCGGCGGCCACCACCGACGAGTACGCCATACCCACCGCCAGCCGGATACCGGTGAAGGTCTCCGGCAGCGCCGAGGGCACCACGACGTCTCGGATGACCTGCGCCCGGGTTGCTCCCAGGGCCCGGGCCGCTTCCTGGAGTCCGACCGGTGCGGCGACGACCGCTGCGGTGGTGGCCACTGCCGCCGGCGGCAAAGCGGCCAGGGCGAGCAGCGTGATCTTGGGCGCTTCGTCGATGCCGAGCCAGATCACCAACAGGAAGAAGTAGGCCAACGGCGGCAGGGCGCGCAGGAACGTCAGCCACGGTTCGAGCACGCTGCGCAGCCATCCGACCGAACCCATCAGCAGGCCGAGTCCGACGCCAACCGCCACGCCGATGACCACACCGGCCAGTACGCGGCGCAGCGTCATGTAGAGGTGCTCGTAGAGCAGGTACCCCGCGTAGCCGCGCGCGCCGTCATGGGTGGTGGAGACATCGACGAAGGCTCGCCAGACCGTCGACGGGTAGGGCACGAACGTCTGATTCCAGATGCCTGCCGAGGCCACGGCCTGCCACACCGCGAAGAACACGACGACCGACAGCAACGGCAATGCCGAGCGGGTGAGCAGGGCCCGCCATCGGTTCGACGGCGTGACCGCACGCGGCGGACCGGCTTCGGCCTCGGGGGGAACGATGTCGACGAACACAGACACTGTGGTCAGCTTTCTGTTGCTGAAGTAGTTGGGTGGCGATGGGCTTCAGCGACGACAGCAACCAGGCAGCGATCCGTTCACCTGGGTATTGGTACCGGTGAGCGCCGGTGTGGTGAAGGTCTGAAATCGAGCTGAGTTTATTCACCCCGGTTGACATAGCGCCCAAATAATGAGTACATTCATTAATGAGTGAGCTCATTAATGGGGTGATCATGACCGGCCGACGGACGCGCAACATGCAGGACAAGCAGCAGCGGATCTTCGCAGCGGCGAGTTCACTGTTCGAGGCGCACGGATTCGACCCCGTCACGGTGGCCCAGATCGCCGAGGCCGCCGACGTCGCGGCAGGCACCCTGTTCCGCTACGCGTCGTCGAAAGCCGAGCTGCTGCTGATGGTCTACAACGACCAGTTCCGGCAGGCCATCGAGACCGGCATGCGCAACGCGGCCGAGATCGACGATCCGAGCGCTGCGGTGTTCGCGATGGTGGCACCCGTCATCGCCGAGGCTGCACGTCAGCCGAGCAACGCCACGGCATACCAACGCGAACTGCTGTTCGGCTCCCCCACCGAGCGTTTCCGCGCCGAGGGCCTCGACCACGTCAAGCGACTCGAGGACGCGATCGCCGCACGCCTGATGGGCTGCCACCCGGCCGATCCGGCCACCGACAACGAAATGCGGGCCAACGCCGACCGCGCCGCCAGAAGCGTCTTCGCGGCACTGCATCTCCTGGTGGTCCAACCGTCGACCGGCGTGAAATGGGGCGCGGACGGCGCCCACGAGCTGCTCCGGCAGATCAACCAGATCGTGCTGGGGTTCCTGGCAACCACAACACCACGAGAAGGCGAGGCATCATGACGAACTCCATCAAGAAGGTGACCGTGCTCGGGACCGGCGTGCTCGGTTCCCAGATCGCGTTCCAATCCGCGTTCAAGGGCTTCACCGTCACGGCCTACGACATCAGCGACAAGGTGCTCGAAACGGCCAAAGACCGGTTCGAGAAGCTGGCCGAGACCTACGCCAACGAGATGCCCGATGCGCGCGACGGCAAGGCCCAGGAGGCGTTGAGCCGGCTCACGCTGACCTCCGACCTGAAGGACGCGGTGGCCGACGCCGATCTGGTCATCGAGGCGATCCCGGAGATCCTCGATCTGAAGCGGGACACCTACCAGAAGCTCGGGGAACTCGCGCCGGCCAAGACCATCTTCGCCACCAACTCCTCCACGCTGCTGCCCAGCGATCTCAAGGACTCCACCGGCCGCTCCGACAAGTTCCTCGCCCTGCACTTCGCAAATCGTGTGTGGCAGTTCAACACCGCCGAGATCATGGGGACCACCGACACCGACCCGGCGGTGTTCGCCGAAGTGGTCGAGTTCGCCAAGGCCATCGGGATGGTGCCCATCGAACTGCACAAGGAAAAGGCCGGCTACGTCCTCAACTCACTTCTGGTGCCGTTCCTCAACGCCGCGGCCGAACTCGCCGCCGGTGGCTACGCCGACCCGAGTGCGGTAGACGACACCTGGCGGATCGCCACCGGTGCACCCGTCGGCCCGTTCCAGATCTACGACATCATCGGCCTGACAACGCCTTACAACATCATGGCCAACGGTGACGCCGAAGCCCAGAAGCTGGCGGCCTGGCTCAAAGAGAACTACATCGACAAGGGAAAGCTGGGACTCGCCACCGGCGAAGGCTTCTACAAGTACAACTGAGGACCGGCTCCACTCAGGATGCCGAGCGTGGCAGCGCCCGGATCGCGTAGCGGGCACTGAGCAGGACCAGCGTCGTGGTGACCACGAACAACGGCCAGCCCATTGCCAGCCGCGCGACTGCGAGCAGCCCGTCCTGACCGGTGTCATAGAGGTAGTTCTGCACCAGAAATCGCGACCAGGACACGGTCGCCAGGACCGCGGTGACGATGTTGAAGACAAGTCGCACCCCGGGGACCCGACGCCAGGTGCTGTCGCGACCGGTGGCCCAGGCCCAGATCACCCCGACCAGCGGACGCCTGACCAGGATCGAGCCGGTCATCACGATGGCCGACGCCAAGGACATCCAGATACCCGGGAGGTAGAAGTCCTTGGCCTGGCCGGTCACCAGGGCCAGCAGCCCGCAGGCCGCGACCCCGACGAATCCCCACAGTGCGGGCCTGATCGATTCGCGGCGCAGTAATTGCCAACCGAATACGAGGGCCGCTGTCACCAACGCGGAGATGATCGCAGGCACCCGTCCCGAGAGCGCCGAGACCGTCGCGTACACGGTCACCGGGAGCGCCGAGTAGACCATGCCGCTGACACCGCCGACGCGCGCCATCAGTCCGTCGAGTGGGGAATCCGTCATGGGGGTGTGGGCCTCGCGTTCACGATCTGGCAGGTCCCCACCAAGAGTACCGAGCTCAGCAGACCAGCCCGGCGGGCTCGGTGCGCCTGGACCCCAGCACGGCGGGCAGCTTCACATATCCATGCAGATTGACCAGACCCCGTGGGCGCGGAGCCTCGGTCAGGCGCAGGTCCGGATAAGCCTCGAACAGTGCGTGCAGCGCAGTGGCGCCTTCGATCCGGGCCAGTGCGGCACCCAGGCAGACGTGGATACCCGAGGCGAAGGCCAGGTGGTCACGGACGTTGGACCGGCCGAGGTCGAACCGCGTCGGATCGGTGAACACCTTCGGATCCCGGTTCGCGCCACCCAACAACACCGCGACCATGGTGCCCGCCGGCAGCCGCTGCCCGGCGATCTCGACGTCGCAGTGCGTGGTGCGCGCGGTCATCTGCACCGGGCTCTCGAGACGCAGGATCTCCTCCACCGCGGCCGGCCACAGGTCCGGATTGTCGAGCAACAGGGCGAGCTGATCGGGGTGCTGCTGCAACAGCACGATCCCGTTGCCGATGAGATTGACCGTGGTTTCGAAGCCCGCGCCGATGAGAAGTGCTGCGTTGGCCGCGAGTTCGTGGTCTGTCAGCGTGTGATCGGCGGCCATCTTCGTGAACGGATTGTCCTCGGCGACTCCGGCCCGGACCTGATCGAAATGGTTGGCCAGGAATCCGCCCAGACCCCGCATCCCGTCGATGCCGCGCCGGTAGGTACGCCAAGGAATCCCGACATCGAGCAGTGGCGCCCCGTCGTGCCCCCACTCGAGCAGTTGGTCATGCGATTCACCTGCCAGACCGAGTATCTCGGCGATCATGGCGACCGGAAGGACCGCAGCGAAGTCCGCGATGAGATCGGGGCGCGGCGCGCCGGCGAGCTTGTCGATCAGTTCGGCGGTGACCTCGGCCACCCGTGCGTCTAGCTTCTCGATCGCGCGCGGCGTGAAGCTCTGCGCCACGAGCTGCCGATACTGCGTGTGCGCCGGCGGATCGACGATGACCATCGCCGGCGGTTCCACCGGATTGGCCACTTTCGGATCGGTCCGGTCAAGGAGCAGCTGGACCGGCTTCGGCATTCCCATTCCGGTGGGCGGAGTGACCCCGAACCTTTTGTCCCGCAGTACTTCCCGGGCGACGCCGTAGTCGGCGGTGACCCAGACGAACGGGGTCTTCACCAACGGGCCGCGTCGGCGGATCTTCTCCATAAGCGGATAGGGGTCGATGCCCTTGCCGTGGCTCGAGATCAGCGCGCCCATCGGATTGCCCGTCCGCCGTTGCACCGACATGAACGCCTTCGGCACCGCGTGCAGCGCCAACCATCTCGTCCACAGCTTGATGTCCATAACGCGCCCCTCGCTCGACCGAAACCCTAGAATGAGACGTGCGAGACAATTAGACACTCATCGTCTCACTCGTCTCGATGGCTAGGCTACGACGATCGATCGACGCGGGCAAGGAGTAGTTCGGTGACATCAACTCGAACAGCGGACTTCGTGCGGCGGCTCGCCGAGCCGGATCCCGCGGTACTGGCCCGCGTGCGCGACCCCGACGAAATCACCACGCGCATCTTGAGCGCGACGCTGGAACAGGCAGAGCTGGTCGGCATTCGGCGCACCACCATGGAAGATGTCGCGCGCCGCAGCGGCGTCGGGCGGGCGACGCTCTACCGCCGCTTCCCCACCAAGGACGTGCTGATCGACGCGGTGGTGCTGTCGGAGGCACGGCGCTACCTCGACGGCAGTGCACAGGCTCGAGCCCACGCGGACACACTCGAAGACCGCATGGTCTACGAAACCGTCTTCACGGTGACCTTCCTGCGGGACCACGCCCTGCTCAAAAAGCTGCTCCGGACCGAACCCGAGACGATCCTGCCCAGTCTCACCATCGACGCCGGAGCCATCATCGACTTCGCGACGGATTACTCGGCTGCGCAGCTACGCACCGATGTGTACGGGACCAGTGAAACCACCCCGGAGCAGGAACGTCACATCCGCACCGTGGCCGAGCTACACACCCGACTCACGTTGTCGTTCATCGTCACCCCGCACACCAGCATCAAACTGACCAGCCTGGACGACACCCGCGAGTACGTGCGTAGGTATCTGCTTCCGATGGTCGCCATCGGAAGCGACTGACCCGTCGGATCGCCGGATCGCCGGATCGAATGACCGCTGCAACGATCCCGCGGTGCTTGACTGGTTCATCGTGAGACAGGTGCAGGGGCGGGTGTGGCGGTCCGGACAGCCGGTCGACGACTTCAAGTTCACGGATATCTCGGAGTGTCTGGTCGACGAGGACACGCTGGTGTGGGCAGACATCTACGACCCCGATCACGAGGCACTCCGTGAACTGGCCACCGAACTCGGGCTCAACATGTGGGCGGTCGAGGATGCCGTCGCACCCAAGGAACGCACGAAAACATCGGTATACCAAACACATACGTTCTTCACGGTGTACGCCGTCGACATCCGGGAGCCGGAGGCGGACGCGACACCCGACACATCGCTGTTGATCAAACACCGCATCTCGGCATTCGTCCTGCCCCGCGGTCTGATCACCGTGCGTCTGCCCAGCTTCAATGGTGAGTCCACCGAGTTCGACATCAGCGAGGTGTCGCGGCGCTTCGACGACCTCGGTGGGCAGCGGTACGGCGTCGGGTCACTGGTCCATGCGCTGCTCGACGTCGTGGTCGACGGACACTTCGAGGCCGTCGAGGCACTCGACGATGCCATCGAAGGGCTTGAGGACGAGTTGTTCGCCGACGGCGGTCCACGACGCGGCCTCCAGCGACGCACGTTCCAGCTGCGCAAGGACCTGGTCGACCTGCGCCGGGTGGTGCTACCCATGCGTGAGGTGGTCAGCACCATCCAGCACCGGCGGCTGGACTCGTCCACCTCACCCGACCTGGACCCGCTGTACGCCGACCTGTACGACCACGTGCTGCGGGCCTCCGAATGGACCGAATCGCTGCGCGACATGGTCACCACGGTGTTCGAGACCAACCTGTCGTTGCAGGACGCGCGGCTCAACACCGTGATGAAGAAACTCAGCGGTTGGGCCGCCATCATCGCGGTACCGACCGCCATCACGGGCTTCTACGGCCAGAACGTCCTGTACCCCGGGATCAACACCGCCGTGGGGTTCGTCGCCAGCTCCATTTTGATTGTTGTGCTGGTCATCCTGTTGTATGTGATGTTCAAACGTCGTGACTGGCTGTAGCCGCACCAGGGCCGGCAGTCACATCCCCCAAAAGGGGCATGCGCGTTATCTGAACACAAGTGCGACACTCTTCCAGGCTGAACGAAGAGGCCTGGACACATAGAACGGAGCGGATTCGATGCTCATCGGGATCCCGCGCGAGTCCCTACCTGGGGAAACGCGCGTCGCCGCCACCCCGCAGACGGTCGGGCAGATCATCAAGCTCGGCTATACGGTAGTCGTAGAAACCGGCGCCGGTGCTGCCTCGAGCTTCTCCGACGCCGCCTACGTCGACGCCGGTGCCGAGATCGGCGACGCGTGGGACGCCGACGTCGTGCTGAAGGTCAACGCCCCCGATGATGCCGAGATCGGCAAGGTGCGTGACGGAGCGACTCTGGTGAGCTTGATCTCACCCGGGCTCAAGCCCGAGCTGGTCGAGAAGCTGTCCACCCGGCCGATCACCGTGCTGGCCATGGACGCGGTGCCGCGTATCTCGCGCGCCCAGTCGTTGGACGTGCTGTCCTCGATGGCCAACATCGCCGGGTACCGCGCCGTGGTCGAGGCCGCCCACGCATTCGGCCGGTTCTTCACCGGTCAGGTCACCGCTGCGGGCAAGGTGCCGCCGGCCAAGGTGCTCGTGGTGGGCGCCGGTGTGGCCGGTCTGGCCGCCATCGGCGCTGCCGGCAGCCTGGGCGCGATCGTGCGGGCCACCGACCCGCGCCCGGAGGTCGCCGATCAGGTCGCCTCCCTCGGCGGCGAGTACCTGTCGGTCGACCCGGCTGCGGCCGAGGTGTCGGCCACCGGCTACGCCAAAGAGATGGACGACGACTACAAGGCCCGCGAGGCGGCCCTGTACGCCGAGCAGTGCAAGGACGTCGACATCATCGTCACGACCGCACTGATCCCCGGTAGGCCCGCGCCGCGCATCATCACCGCCGAGATGGTCGCCTCGATGAAGCCCGGCTCGGTGATCGTCGACATGGCCGCGGCCAACGGCGGCAACGTCGAGGGCACCGTCAAGGACCAGGCGATCGTCACCGACAACGGTGTGACGATCATCGGCTACACCGACCTGGCCGGCCGCCTGCCCGCCCAGGCCTCCCAGCTGTACGGCACCAACCTGGTCAACCTGCTCAAGCTGCTGACCCCGGAGAAGGACGGCAAGGTCGTCCTCGACTGGGACGACGTGGTGCAGCGCTCGGTGACCGTGGTGCGCGACGGCGAGACCACCTGGCCCCCGCCACCGGTGCAGGTGTCGGCCGCTCCGGCCGCCCAGCCCGCCGCGGCGGCCCCGGTGGTCAAGGAAGAGAAGCAGCCGATGTCGACCGGGCGCCGGCTGGGCGTCACGTTCGGCGCCGCGGCCGCGATCTTCGCCCTGATCGCGATGTCCCCGGCCGCGCTGCAGGTCCACCTGACGGTGTTCGCGCTGGCGATCGTGATCGGCTACTACGTGATCGGCAATGTGCACCACGCGCTGCACACCCCGCTGATGTCGGTGACCAACGCGATCTCGGGAATCATCGTGGTGGGTGCCCTGCTGCAGATCGGTCACGGCGATATCGCCATCACCTCGTTGGCCTTCGTGGCGATTCTGCTGGCCAGTATCAACGTCTTCGGCGGCTTCGCGGTGACGCGTCGCATGCTCGCGATGTTCTCCCGCAGCTGACGGTCCTACCCACAGAAACTTTGGAACGGATTCCATGTTCACCCTAGAAAACGTTGCCTCGGCCGCCTACGTCGTCGCGGCCCTGCTGTTCATCCTTGCGCTGGCCGGCCTCTCCAAGCACGAGACGTCAAGGGCCGGAAACACCTTCGGCATGACCGGCATGGCCATCGCGCTGGTCGCGACCATCGCGCTGGCCTTCGAACGCAAGATCGAGCCGCTGGGCCTGGCCCTGCTGATCGGCGCCATGATCGTCGGCGCCGCGATCGGCCTGTGGCGCGCCAAGGTCGTCGAGATGACGGGCATGCCCGAGCTGATCGCGCTGCTGCACAGCTTCGTCGGTCTGGCCGCCGTGCTGGTCGGCTGGAACGGCTACCTGCACGTCGAGAACAGCCTCGGCGGCGACGAAGCGGTGAAGCTCGTCGGCGAGAAGATGCTCGGCATCCACTCGGCCGAGGTGTTCATCGGCGTCTTCATCGGTGCGGTCACCTTCACCGGTTCGATCGTGGCCAACCTCAAGCTGTCGGCCCGCATGAAGTCCGCGCCGCTGATGCTGCCCGGCAAGAACTTCCTCAACGTCGGTGCGTTGGTCGTCTTCGTCGCGCTGACCGTCTGGTTCGTCATCGAACCGCACCTGTGGCTGCTCATCGTCGTCACCGTGCTCGCGCTGCTGCTCGGTTGGCACCTGGTCGCCTCGATCGGCGGCGGCGACATGCCCGTCGTGGTGTCGATGCTCAACAGCTACTCGGGTTGGGCCGCAGCCGCATCCGGCTTCCTGCTGGGCAACGACCTGCTGATCATCACCGGCGCACTCGTCGGCTCCTCCGGTGCCTACCTGTCCTACATCATGTGCAAGGCCATGAACCGGTCGTTCATCTCGGTGATCGCCGGCGGGTTCGGCATCGAAGCCGGACCGGCCGAGGACAAGGACTACGGCGAGCACCGCGAGATCAACGCCGAGGGCGCCGCCGAACTTCTCGCTCACGCCGACTCGGTGATCATCACCCCCGGTTACGGCATGGCCGTGGCACAGGCCCAGTACGGGGTGGCCGACCTGACCCGCAAACTGCGTGAGCGCGGCGTCAACGTCCGCTTCGGAATCCATCCCGTCGCCGGTCGTCTGCCCGGGCACATGAACGTGCTGCTGGCCGAGGCCAAGGTGCCCTACGACATCGTGCTCGAAATGGACGAGATCAACGACGACTTCGAAGGCACCTCCGTCGTGCTCGTGATCGGCGCCAACGACACCGTGAACCCGGCCGCCGCCGAGGACCCCAGCAGCCCGATCGCCGGCATGCCGGTGCTCACGGTGTGGAACGCCGACCACGTCATCGTGTTCAAGCGCTCCATGGCCTCGGGCTACGCCGGTGTGCAGAACCCGCTGTTCTTCCGCGAGAACACGCAGATGCTCTTCGGCGATGCCCGCGACCGCGTCAACGACATCCTGGCAGCGCTGCCCGCCGAAGCGCGGGTGTAATTCCCTCAGATAGTGCGAAAGCCCCTTATTTCCTTGGAAATAAGGGGCTTTCGCGTTTTCTTCACTGGAAGGTGCCCATGAAAATCGTTGTTCCGCAATGGATGCAACCCTTGCACGACGCGCACCACTTCTCGCCGGCAGTGATCGACGGCGATCACCTGCGCTGCTCGGGGATGATCGGGATGCGCTCCGACATGTCCGTTCCGGAGGATCCACGGGCCCAGTTCACCCAGGCCTTCTCGAACCTGCAGGGTCTGTTGGCGGAGGCCGGGCTGACCTTCGCCGATGTCGTCGACATCACCAGCTACCACGTCGGCCTGCAGCAACATGTGCAGGTTTTCGGTGAGGTGAAGGACGAGTTCGTGGCCGCGCCGTACCCGGCCTGGACGGCGGTGGGCGTCACCGAGTTGGCGATGCCGGGTGCGCTGGTCGAGGTCCAGATCATCGCCCGGTTCCCTTGAACGCCAAACTGTTCGAGGACTACATGTTTGCCCTGTCGTCGTCGATCCTGTCCTGATCGTTGACACTCTTCACGTCACCGTCGAGGTCAGAGGTGATGTGGCCGGTCATCGTTCGCTGGAGCTTGTTGATGGTGGCGTCCGCCTTGAGGTAGCCGGTGTGTTCGCCTGTCACCGTGATGTCAGCGAGGTAGCGGATGGACGACTGGCTGGCTGTGGTGTCGGTTGACTCGGTGCCGTTGAGGATCATCCCCTGCTCGTTGACGTAATCGGTGTACGTGACGGTGCGGACGATGTGACCCGTCGTCGGATCGCTGACCTCGGTGACCACTGCGGTGCCGCCGCCGGCACCGGCATACGTTCCCGTGGGCGGCAACGGTGCCGTGCTGGGCACGTACGTCTTGAGTTCGGGAGCCCACGTCGGATCCGGGGTGGTGCGATCACCCGCCACGGGGCCGACGCTGGTGGTGTAGTTCAGCTTGGCGATCACCAGCCGGGTGTCTGTCGCATCAGCCCCGCTGGCTTCCCAGAACGCCACCGCATCTCCGGTGTTGTTCCAACTCGCCATGCTCCGGGCGGTGTACCCGTCGCCGTCGACAAACACCGGAATCCCGTTCTCGCCCTTGAGGTCATCCTCGATTGCGATGACCCATTCCTGGTTCGTGATATTGGTGGCGTCCCCGGTTCCCCGGTACTTCTCGTACACCGCCCCTTGGATGTCCGCCGGCAGGAACGCCGGCCGCACGATCCGCGACATCGGTGTCAGGGCGTCATAACCGCGCGTGCTGCCGACCGCGATCCATTGCCCATTCGGGGACATGTCGATGTCCTCGTCGTAATCGAGGTTGCCGGTCAGCCGGGTGACCTCGCCCGTCTCGAGGTCGACGACGATGTCGTCGACGTTCCCGGCCTCATACCGCCCACCGAGGATGATCACGCCCTTGCCGTCAGGAGTCCACTGCTTGCCCTCGCCGACCGGGTAAACCACACGGGCGTCGGCGATCTCGTAGCCGGCGGCGGTACGCTCCAGCCTGCCGACGATCGGTACGGCGGTGATGAGACCTTGCGGGGTCATCTGGATCTGGCTGAACAGCACGTGTGTCCCGTCGGGCGAGATCCGCATCTCGCGCTGCGGATCGAGAACACGCGCCC
The DNA here is from genome assembly GCF_001665785.1 of Mycolicibacterium peregrinum. GTDB lineage: Bacteria > Actinomycetota > Actinomycetes > Mycobacteriales > Mycobacteriaceae > Mycobacterium > Mycobacterium peregrinum_A. The sequence continues at coordinate 69,967 of NZ_LZSO01000031.1, read as the reverse complement.
CCGCCGGCGGGGTGATGACCGGCACCAGTTGCTTACCTTCGGCGGTCTCCTCATAGACGACGTAGGAGTTGGGGCTCGTCGTGACCTGGATCATGAGGCGGCCCGAACCATCCTGGAAGGGAACGACTCTCGACAGCCCGGCGGTGACTTCGGTGGAAACACCGCAGGTGATGCACTCGACTGTCGAGCCGTCGACGCTGATCCGGTAGATCTCCTGGCGGCCTCCTTCTGCCGGTGTCGCGCCGAAGTAGATGGACTGGCCGTCTTCCGAGAACCGCGGAGTGTTCGGGTTCTTGATGCCGTCAGGGAGGTTCAGGATCACCCGTTCGACCGTGGGGTTGAGCACCGTGAGGTCGATGTCGTTCTGCGCGGTGCGCGGCTTGAACAGGGCCAGCAGGTTGATCCTGTTCCCGTCGGTTACCGACACTGTGAACGAATCGGTCTGTGCCGCATCGTAGTTGATGTCATCGGGGGTGTAGGTGAACTCGCCGGTCTTCTGATCGATGGTCAGCGTGCCATGCTCGGGGGCCTTCGTCACCGTGTACGTCAATGCGTCATCCTCGGCATCGGTCACACCGATGTTTCCGGTGACCGTCTGCCCTGTCTGCACCGTCGTCGTCGGATTGCTCACCACCGGTGCCTGATTGAACAGATTCCGACGCACCCAGCCCAACACCGCCCACGCCATCGGGGTGAACGGCTCCGGAGAATCCGGAGACGGCGCCAGGAACGGATTGAGCAGATTCGTCACAATCCCGTTGAGCACCCCGGCCGGATCGGTGGGGGTGGCCACCTGACTCCTCGGCGCCACCGCAGCCGTGGCGATCTGCGCATTCGCTGCGCTCGACACCGCCAGCGACTTGGTCTGGTACCCGCTCGCTGCCGGCTTGGGCGCTGTGAGCTTCTCGCTGAGCTGCTCGGAAACCTTCTCAGTGATCGTGCCGGTCACCAGTTCGACCCGCTCGACGGACCGCTTGACGGTGTCAGTGAAGTTCACCGGGCTCAATGGCCCCGGGGACTGCGCGGTATCCGAGGTACGCGGGGACGCAGCGGCCGGCGTGGGCAGCTCCGGCAACGACAGAGCCGGCTTGCCCTTGCCGTCGGTCAGGTCCAGCACCGTCGACCGAACCTTTTCAGGTATCGACGTCAGGGCCTTCAAGGGCGCGTCGATCGCCTCGGAGATCGCGGTCGGCTTGGTATCCGTTTGTGTCCCAGTTTCTTTGACGCTGACGTCGGGTTCGGCGTTCTGCGCTCCGCCGCTGCTGCTGACCGTCACGCCAGGAGCCAATTCCTTGGTCGACGATGTCTTGCCTGCCCGCTTCGGCTTGGTGGGCTTATTGACCCAGGTCTTGCCGACGGCGGGTCCGGTCTTGGTCGCACCACCCGAGCCCGCCCCGGCGGTCGGCGTCGCCGGCGACGCGGTCGCACCCTCTCCCGATTGCGACGGGCCTGTCGAACTGGACGTGGACGAGTCCGAAGAGGACGAGCCGGTCGTGTCGGCCGCGGCGACGCCATAACCACTGGCTACCGCAGCGACCAGCCATCCCGCCACCACGACGCTGCTGTACGCGCCGATCCTCGCGGTAGTTTGGGTTGTTGTCCGAGACGCGGTTGCCCGCGCCGGCGCGCTCGACGAGGACCCGGCGAACAGGGGGTTGACGAGGGGATTACTAGCGGTCATGGCGTGGCTCCGATGCCCTAGATGCCTATTTAATTTCTGTGACGAACTTAATAGCAGCATATTGTTGAGACCGTCAAGGAGGTTCTGCTGAAACGGTCAGAATCGACGCGTCAGGAAGCGCAGGTGCTGCACCTGCTGCACCGCCAACGTGTCGTTCACCTGTTGCGGACCGAAGGTCCGTTGGCCCGAGCCGATCTGGCTGACCGGCTCGGACTGAGCCGACCGTCGATCACCACCCTCGTCGGTGAGCTGATCGAGGACGGGACCCTCGTCGAACTGGATTCCCGCGTCGAGGGCCCGGGTTACCGAGGCCGTCCCCGCAAACTTCTCGGCTGCAACCCACAGGCGCGTCGGGTCCTCGGCATCTGGATCGACGAACGTCGCGCGCGCATCGTCGTCGCCGATGCGACGGGCAACATCTCCCACGAGGACGAGACGCCCACGGCCGGGAGAACCTCCGCATCCGTGATCCGCTCGATCATCCGGATCGCCAAACAGCTGATCGAAGACCCTGCCGTCGGCGCCGTCGCCGCAGCGGGCATCTGCCTGCCCGGATTCATCGACAGCACAACGGGATTCGTCGTCGATTCGAAGGCTCTCGGCTGGTCCGGAGTGGAGCTGGGCAATCCGATCGCACATGCTCTCGGAGTGCCGACGGCCGTGCAGGACACGACGCAGGCCATGACACTTGCCGAAACGATTGCCGGCGAGGCCCGAGAAGTGCGCTCCGCGCTACTCCTCGATTGCGGCGGCCATGTCAACGTCGGGCTGATCGTCGGCGGACGACCGTATTCCGGCGCGACCGGAGTCGCCGGAGCCATCGGGCACATGCCGATCGCGGGGAGCGACGCGCCATGCCTTTGCGGCAGAACGGGCTGCGTCAACGCCGAAATGTCTCTGCACGCCATGCAACCCGTCGCCCCGCAGACCGAAGGTGTGCCGCTGAAGGACATCGACCTCGACGCCGTGGCACAGGATACGAGTCGGAATCCGGCCGCCCAGAAGATCATCCGGGATGTGATCGACCGGATCGCGCACACCGCGATCCTCACCGAAGCACTCTTTGATCCGGAGGTCCTGATCCTCTCGGGCCTCCTCACCGAGTTCGACGATCTGATCGTGGCCCTCGAATCACGTATCGACGAGATCAGACCACCCGAGCGGCGTGGCCGCACCACCACCGTGCGCTCACACATCGGTCGCGACTACCGGGTGGCGGTCATCGTCGCGCTGCAGCAGCTCGATCCCGACATCGCCGGGCTGTTGCGCACCCCGGCTTCGTAGGGCGGCCGGGTCCACACGGGTTGCATTCCTCGTACGACGGATTGTGCCGCTGGTTGTGACCTCACCCGTTCTACCTGCCCGCGGAGAAACTAGGATGTGCAAGTATGCCGGTTGATCGCCTCCTTCCCTCTGACGACGCTCGTGACCTCATCGCGCTGACGCGCGATGTCGCCGACAAGGTCCTGGACCCGATCGTCGACGAGTACGAACGCGACGAGAAGTACCCCGAAGGGGTCATGGCCCAGCTCGGCGCTGCGGGGCTGCTGAGCCTGCCCCAGCCCGAACAGTGGGGTGGCGGCGGGCAGCCCTATGATGTCTACCTGCAGGTTCTCGAGGAGATCGCCGCCCGTTGGGCCGCGATCGGCGTCGCGGTCAGCGTGCACAGCCTCTCGTCGCACCCGTTGCTGGCCTACGGCGCCGAGGAGCAGAAGCAGCGCTGGCTGCCAGGCATGCTCGCCGGTGACCAGATCGGTGCCTACAGCTTGTCCGAACCCCAGGCCGGCTCGGATGCTGCCGCGCTGAGCTGCAAGGCCACCCGCGACGGCGACAACTACGTCCTCAACGGCTCGAAGGCGTGGATCACCCACGGCGGAAAGGCCGATTTCTACACCTTGTTCGCGCGTACCGGGGAGGGCTCCAAGGGCATCTCGTGCTTCCTGGTACCGGGTGATCTCGAGGGCCTGAGCTTCGGGAAACCCGAGGAGAAGATGGGCCTGCATGCGGTCCCGACCACCTCGGCGTTCTACGACAACGCCCGCCTCGATGCGGACCGGCTGATCGGCACCGAAGGGCAGGGCCTGTCGATCGCGTTCTCCGCGTTGGACTCCGGCCGGCTCGGCATCGCTGCGGTCGCGGTCGGCATCGCGCAGGCCGCTCTGGACGAAGCCGTCCGGTACGCCAATGAGCGAACCACGTTCGGCCGCAAGATTATCGACCATCAGGGCCTCGGGTTCCTGCTGGCCGACATGGCCGCCGCGGTGGTCAGCGCCCGCGCCACCTACCTGGACGCCGCGCGCCGTCGCGACCTCGGCCTGCCCTACTCGACCCAGGCCAGCGTCGCCAAGCTGATCGCCACCGACGCGGCGATGAAGGTCACCACCGACGCCGTGCAGGTGTTCGGCGGCGTCGGCTACACCCGCGACTTCCGGGTCGAACGGTTCATGCGGGAAGCCAAGATCACCCAGATCTTCGAGGGCACCAATCAGATTCAGCGCCTGGTCATCTCGCGGGGGCTGGGGTCTTGACGAACGGCGTCACCGCCGCCAGGAACTGATCGGGCTGCTCGACCATCGGAGTGTGCCCGGAGTCTTTGATCACCACGGGCGCCAGCCCGGCCGCCGTGTAACGCTCCACATTGGGCGCCGTCGGCGTCAGCACATCCTCGTCGCCCCACAGCACCAGCACCGGCTTATGCAGTGCGGTAAGTGTTTCCACGGTCGGGTGCGGGCCTTCGGTGGAATCGCACAGCCCGGTGTAGGTGAGGCGCTCCAACGAACGGTGCGCGTACTCGGGCACCGGATAGTCGGCGGCGAACCCGGTCTGCAGTGAACTCTCGCTGATCGCGTCGACGCCGCGGACAAGATCCATCGCCGGCCCGATCACCGGCCAGCACACCATTTTTCCGAGCAGCGGCATGCTGACCAGATCGTCTGCGCCCGGGGTGTCCGAGACCACGACCCGTTCCACCAGGTCGGGATACTGCCGGGCCAGTTCGGCCGAGACCGCTCCGCCCATCGAATGCCCGATCAGCACCGCGTGACGCACGCCGAGTGCCACGAGCGCGTTGCGCACCGCCGTGGCCTGCGCATCCGAGCGGTACGCGGCGCCGGCGGCGGGCGCCTCCGAGCCGCCGTGCCCGACCAGATCGATCGCGATCACCCGCTGGTCGCGGGCCAGCTGCGGGGCCACCTTCTCCCACCACTCCATGGAGGCCGAGTACCCGTGCAGCAACACCACCGCACGCTCCCCCGACGGCCCGTACTCACGCACGTTGAGGTCGGGACCGTCCAGTTCCAGCACGTGTCCGCCCCCGAACGGCTCGGCCCGATGGTGCTCCTTGGTCGCCACCAGTTCATTCAGCAGCAAAGCCACCACGGCCAACAGCAGCACGGCGACGGCGATGCGCAATTTCATCCTGCGCACGCTAATGCCAAGACGACGGCATTGACCAGCAATTTTCCCCGGTGGAACGAGTCTCAGCGAACGGCCCCATAATGGCAGGGCAATGAACACACCTGCCCACGCCGCCAGCGTCCCCCGGCACCGTATGCCGCGGCGGGGCGTACGGGCCGCCCGCCGCGCCGCAGTCGGCCTGGTTGCGGCATCCGTGCTGGCCGGTACCGGTGCGGGCTGGGTGACCTACCACGGGGCTCTGGACGGCATCACCACCTCCAACGCGCTCGACGGTGGGCCGATGTCGGCCGGCGACACCGAGAACATCCTGATCATGGGGCTGGACAGCCGGCTGGATCAGCACGGCAACCCGCTGCCCGAGGATGTCTACCAGGCCCTGCACGCCGGCGATGAGACCGTCGGCGGCTATAACGCCAACGTGCTGATCGTGGTGCACCTGCCCGGTGACGGCGGCCCGGCCACCGCGTTCTCCATTCCCCGCGACGACTATGTGGACTTGGCCGGGTGTGACGTGTCGCCGTGCAAGGGCAAGGTCAAACAGGCCTACGGTTGGGCCTATCAGCGTGAGATGGAATCGCTGGAGGCGGACTCCGAGAACCCGTCGGCGAATGAGCAGCAGGCCCGTGAGGCGGGCCGCAAGGCAGAGATCGCGACGGTCCGCAACCTGCTCGGCATCCCGATCGACCATTTTGTCGAGGTCACCCTCGGCGCATTCTTCGAGATCGCCAAGGCCGTGTCACCGATCACCGTCTGCCTCAACGCCGACACCTCGGATCCATACTCCGGGGCCGACTTCCGCCAGGGCGTCCAGGAGATCAACGCGGCCCAGGCGATGGCCTTCGTGCGTCAGCGTCGCGATGTCAATGACGAGAACTTCACCGACCTCGACCGCACCCGTCGTCAACAGGCCTTCATCGCCGCACTGGTATCGGCGCTGGGCCACAGCGGAACGCTGAACAGCCCAACCGGACTGCGCAACCTCCTGGGCGTGGTGAAGCAGAACGTCGCGCTGGACGCCGGATTCGACCTGGCCAGTTTCGCGCGGCGCGCCTCCGCGCTGACCGACAAACCACCGACGCTCTACACCCTGCCGATCAAGGAGTTCAGCCAGAACTCCTACGGCGAGGACATCAACCTCGTCGACGTGCCGACGATCCGCAAGATCGTGCACGATCTCGTCTCGAAAGACGACACCGCGTCGTCGTCGACGCCCACCAGCAAGGCTCAGACGCTCAACGGCCACGGCGCCGTGCTCGATGTGGTCAACGCGTCCACGTACAGCGGACTGGCCGCCCAGCTCGAAACGACTTTCGGCGCACATGGATTCACCGAGGGGCAGATCGGCGACGGTGAGTCATTGGCCGCCACCACCACGATCGAATACGGGACCGGCGCCGAGGCCGCCGCCCAATCGTTGGCCGACGAGCTCGGCGTCATCGCGAACCCGTCGTCCGAAGTGGTGGCCGGCACCGTTCAGCTGACGCTGGGGACCGATTTCCCCGGCGATGAATACCTGACGAGCGATGCGACATCGGAGTCCGGGGCGGACTCCACCTGGGACTCGACCAGCGCGACGACCGAGGAGACCACGCCAAGCACCCCGGTGACGACGGTGGCCGCCACCGCGACCGGTACCTACACCCCGGCCCCCACCGACCTGAGCCAGATGAAGGTCTCCGGCATCCCCTGCGTGAAATAGCCGCGGCTACAGCGTGACCCGGACCTGGGTGCCGAACCCGGGCTCCGAGCTGATCGCCATCGAGCCGCCCATGGCGTCGATGCGCACCTGCAGTGAGGCCAGCCCGATGTGTCCCTCGGCGACGGACTGAGGCAGTATCGCCGGGTCGAATCCCTTGCCGTTGTCCGCCACGGTCAGCACGACACGCTCCCCCGAACGGTAGAGGCCGACGGAAATCGTGGTCGCCCCCGCATGCTTGTTGATGTTGGCCAGCAGCTCGCGCGCGGCGCGGTACAGCAGCGCCTGCCCAACGGGGCGCCCGACGTCCTCCAGATCCGCCCGCACCGCGATATCGGGCCGAGTCTCGTACTGACGCAGCAGTTCCCGCACCGCCGGGGTGAGTCCCAGCTGAGCCAGGACCTGCGGATGCAGTGCGGTGACCGTGGAGCGCAGTCCGACGGCGGTCTCCTGCATTGCGGCATGGACGCGGTCCAGGCCGGGATCCGGGATGCGTTCGCGGATCTCGTCGAGGTCGAGGCGCGCGGCGAGCAGGGTCTGCAGTGGCCCGTCGTGAAGGTGCTCGGCCAGTTCGGCATTGCGCAGATCGTCGGCCCGGGTGGATTCCGACACCAACTGGCGCCGGACCTCCATCAAGGTCCGTACCCGCGCCGAGCGGCGCGCCATCACAAATGACAGCGCGGCCGAGGCGACCGCCAGCCACGCCAGAAAACCCACGTGCATGTACACGATGTCGGGCAGGCCGACGTTGTCGTCACGCTCGGAATACAGGATCCACACCGCGAGATATCCCACTGCGGTGCTGCCTCCGAGCAGTGCGGTCAGCCATGGACGGTCTTGGAACGCAACGGATATGGGCAACAGGAAGAACACCGGCAGCAGCGCCGCGGTGGCCCCACCCGAGACGGCGCACAAGGCGACCAGCACCAGTACGTCAACTGCGGTCGAGGCCCATTCGGCCCACGGCGGCATAGGTCCGCGGAACACCACCACCAGCCACAGCACCGCCACGGCGGCGTAGACGCTCAGGATCACCGCGTACAGGACAGGCAGCCAGTGGTCGACGTCCCACACCGAGACCAGCACCACGATCAGACCGATCAGCGGCAGCCGCAGCAGCGCCGAAACCCGGACGGGTTGGGTGGTGAAGAATTCGACGACGCGTCCGCCTGCCATGTCAGTCCAGCAGCCGGCGACGCATCGCCTCCGCGACTGCCGCGCCCCGATCACTGACGCCCAGCTTCTCGTAGAGACGCTGCACGTGGGTCTTCACGGTCGACGGGGCCAGGAACAGCTGCTTGGCCATGGCCGGGATGGAAAGGCCCTTGGCGATCAGGTCGAGCACCTCACGTTCCCGCGGGCTGAGCACCGGGACGTCGGGTTCGTTGCGACGACGGATCTCGCCGGCCAGGCCGGCCGCCAGGTTCGGGTCGAGCACGTCGCGGCCCTTGGCACACGACAGCACGGCGTTCACCAGCTCGCTGCGGGTGGACTCCTTGGACAGGAATCCGGCCGCCCCCTGCTGCAACGCGGTGTAGACGATCGCCGACTCGTCGTGTGCGGAGACCAGCAGCACCCTGGTGGGCAACTCGTCACGGCTGACCGCTGCCGCCACCTGGGCCCCGTCGAGTTGTGGCATGCGGTAATCGAGCAGGGCGACCTGCGGCTGGTGGGTCCGGATCAATTCCAGTGCGTCGGCGCCGTTGTCGGCCTCGGCCACCACGTCTATCTCGCCGCTGGAGGTCAAGGCGCGCACGACGCCCTCGCGGAACATCGGGTGGTCATCACCCACGACCACCCGCACCTTGGCGACCATGCGACACAGCATGGCACAGGCCGACCCGTGATTAGCGCGTTTAGAGTCGGCGGTATGCATCTGGACGAGCTGCAGTGGTTTGTGGTGCTCGCCGAAACCGAGCATGTCACCGACGCCGCAGCCGAACTCGGCATCAGCCAACCCACCCTGTCGCGCGCACTGGCCCGGCTCGAGGAGCAGGTGGGGGTTCCGCTGTTCGACCGGGTGAACCGGCGGCTTCGCCTCAACGCGTACGGGCACATCCTCTTGGAGCACGCCCGCCGAAGTATCAGCGAAATCCGTACGGCCACCGAGAGAATCGCCGAACTACGTGACCCGGATACCGGGACGGTGCGGCTGGCCTTCCTGCATTCGCAGGCCGGCTGGTACGTGCCGGATCTGTTGCGCCGGTTCCGGTCCGAGGCCCCGCGGGTGCGATTCGAGCTCTTCCAGGGCGCGGCCCACGAAATCGTCGAACGCCTGGCCGGCGGCGAGGCGGACCTGGCGATCACCTCGCCGCGACCCGAGGGCTTTCGCTGGCGCGGGCTGTACATGGAGCGGCTGTGCCTGGCTGTGCCGCGCGAGCACCGTTTCGCCCGCCGGTCCAGGATCCGGCTGGCCGACGCCGGTGCCGAGCCCTTCGTTGCCCTGGCGCCGGACTTCGGGTTGCGGCAGCTCACTGACGAACTCTGCGCCGAGGCCGGCATCTCGCCACCGGTGGTGTTCGAGGCGATGGAGATCCCGACCATGGAAGGGCTGGTGGCAGCGGGTTTCGGGGTGGCGGTAGTCCCGGTGCCCCGGCCCGAGCGGGCCGAGCCCGGGGCAGCGTACGTGCCGCTGTCGGAGAGTTCGGCCAAACGCCAGATCGGGCTGACGTGGGCCGCCGATCGCCCGCTGTCCCCCGCGGCGGCACGTCTCGCCGAATTCATCATGCAAAATATTCATGAGCTTGAGTAAATTCATGCATTGGACACATCTTTGCCGGCGTCCTACCGTCGGCTGAGTGTCCACCTCCCTGACCTCCGTCGAATGGCGCGGGCATTCCCGTGGCTCGACCGAGTACCGGAGACTACTGGCCGCATTGTTCTGTGCCGGCGTCGCGACCTTCGCCCAGCTGTACTCACCGCAAGCCGTACTCCCGCTGATCGCCCACGACATGGGCACCGGCGCCGCGCACGCCGCCTTGACGATCTCGGCGGCCACCGTCGGCCTGGCACTGGGTGTGATCCCGTGGTCCGCTCTGGCAGATCGCATCGGCCGGGTGCAGGCCATGACGATATCCATCACTGCGGCAACGGTTCTCGGCCTGATCGTGCCGTTGGCGCCGAGTGCCGCACTGCTGTTGTCCGGCCGGTTCCTCGAAGGGCTGATGCTGGGCGGTGTGCCCGCCGTCGCGATCGCCTACCTCACCGAGGAGATCGACGCCGGGCACGCCGCTCGCGCGGCAGGCACCTACGTGGCGGGCACCACCATCGGCGGGCTGGCCGGTCGACTAATCACCGGACCGATCGCCGAGTTCGCCGGATGGCGCATCGGCGTGCTGGTGGTGGCGGTGCTGTGCGGCCTGTCGGCGTTCGCGTTCGTCAAACTCGCTCCGCCCGCCCGGGGCTTCACCCCGGCCCGGAGCCGCAACTTGGGCCGTCGGCTGGCCGAGAACCTGCGCTCACCCCGTCAGCTGGTGCTCTACAGCCAGGGCTTCCTGCTGATGGGCGGCTTCGTGGCGATGTACAACTTCCTCGGTTTCCGGCTGATCGCCACCCCGTTCAGCCTGCCGCAGACCGTCGTCAGCCTGGTGTTCCTGGCCTACCTGTCGGGCACCTGGGCCTCCGCCCGCGCCGGCGCCGAGGCCAGTCGGTTCGGCCGCAAGTCGGTGCTGCTCGGCTCGATCGCCACGATGGTCGCCGGGGTCGCGATCACGCTGGTCGGCAATGTCTTCGTGGTGCTCATCGGGCTGGTGATCGCCACTGCCGGGTTCTTCGGCGCGCACGCGATCGCCTCGGGTTGGGTGGGCGCCGCCGCCGGTGACGGCAAAGCGCAGGCCTCCTCGCTGTACAACCTCTTCTACTACGCGGGATCCAGCGTCATCGGCTGGGTCGGCGGCCTGGCCTTCGACCACGCCGGGTGGACCGCGGTGGCAGGCACCGTGATGGGTCTGGCGGTGCTGGCCGGGGTGTTGGCCCTGACCCTGGGCGACTACCAGAGTTCGATGTCGCGGCCGTACTCCGATTCCGGGCGCGGACCGAAGTAACGCCGCTGCGACTCGTCGATCTCGACGTCGTTGATGCTGGCCTCGCGTCGGGCCATCAGGCCCTCCGGAGTGAACTGCCACAACTCGTTCCCGTAACTGCGGTACCACTGGCCTTGGGCGTCGTGCCATTCGTACTGGAACCGCACCGCCATCCGGTTCTCCCGGAACCCCCAGAGGCTCTTGCGCAACACGTAATCCAGTTCGCGCTCCCATTTGGCGGTCAGGAACTCGACGATCTGGTCGCGTCCGACAATGTGCAGGTCGCGATTACGCCACTGTGAGTCGGGCGTGTACGCCAGGCTGACCCGCTGGGGATCGCGGGTGTTCCAGGCATCCTCGGCGGCCTGAACCTTCTGGAGAGCGGTTTCCAGGGTGAAGGGTGGGAACGGCGGGCGGTTCTCGGTCATGCCACCTTTCTACCTGTCTAACCATGTGGCTATCGTGGCTGCCATGGACTTCGCTCTGTCGGCCAAAGCGGCTGATTACCATTCCCGGTTGACCGACTTCATGGTGGAGAATGTTCTCCCCGCAGAAGCCTCCTACCACGCCTACCGCGAGGAGAAGGGCCCGAAGGATCACACGGTGCCGCCGGTGGTCGAGGAGCTCAAGGTCAAGGCGAAGGCCGCGGGCCTGTGGAACCTGTTCCTCCCGTCGGAGTCGGGGCTGACCAACCTGGAGTACGCGCCGCTGGCCGAGCTGTCGGGGTGGAGCATGGAGATCGCCCCCGAGGCGCTCAACTGTGCGGCACCCGACACCGGCAACATGGAGACCCTGCACCTGTTCGCCGACGAGGCCCAGCGCAAGCAGTGGCTGGAGCCCCTGTTGGCCGGGGAGATCCGCAGTGCGTTCGCGATGACCGAGCCCGCGGTGGCGTCCTCGGATGCCCGCAACATCGAGACCACGATGCTGCGCGACGGGGCCGACTACGTGATCAACGGCCGCAAGTGGTGGATCACCGGGGCGGCCGATCCGCGCTGCAAGATCCTGATCGTGATGGGCCGCACCAACCCTGACGCGGCCTCGCATGCCCAGCAGTCGATGATCCTGGTACCCGTCGACACCCCCGGGGTGGACATTCAGCGCTCGCTTCCGGTATTCGGTTGGCAGGATCAGCACGGGCACTGCGAGATCGTGTTCGACAACGTGCGGGTGCCGGCCGAGAACCTGTTGCACGAAGAGGGCAGCGGTTTCGCGATCGCCCAGGCCCGGTTGGGGCCGGGCCGCATCCACCACTGCATGCGTGCGCTCGGTGCGGCCGAGCGGGCGCTGGCGTTGATGATCGACCGGGTACAGAAGCGGGTCGCGTTCGGCAAGCCGTTGGCCGAGCAGGGCGTGGTGCGTGAGTCGATTGCCAAGTCCCGCAACGAAATAGATCAAGCCAGGCTTCTCTGTGAGAAGGCCGCGTGGATGATCGATCAGGAAGGCAACAAGGCTGCCCACGTGCTGGTGTCCCAGATCAAGTCGGTGGCCCCGCAGGTCGCCTGCGACGTGATCGACCGGGCCATCCAGGTACACGGCGCGGCCGGGGTGAGCGACGACTTCCCGCTGGCCAGGCTCTACAGCTGGCACCGCGCGATGCGCCTGTTCGACGGACCCGACGAGGTCCACATGCGCACCATCGCCCGCGCCGAACTGGGCCGCGAGAAATCCCCACTCGCTGCGGCGGTGACGGCGCAGTGACCACCGAGCTGGGGGAACTGTCGGGGGCGTGGAACTTTCGGGATGTCGCGGAGGAGACCGCGATCCGGCCAGGGCTGCTCTACCGCTCTAGTCAGCTCAGCCAGCTCTCCGATGCCGGCCGGGCGGTGTTCCGCCGGCTCGGCATCACCGACGTCGCCGACCTACGGTCGCACCAGGAAGTACAACGGCAGGGCACCGGGCAGGTGCCCGACGGCGTCGCAGTCCATCTGCTGCCGTTCCACCCCGACAACGGGTCGACACAGGATGCGCCGCACGAGAACACCTTCCAGCGGGTGATGTCCGAGTCCGTCGAAGGTGAAGACGTGGCCACCGCGGCCCGGCGGTACATGACCGAGGTATACGAGGAGTTCCCGACGCTGCCGGGAGCGCACGGCGCGGTGTGCGAGGTGATTTCGCTTCTGGCACAGGAGCGTCCGGTGATCGCACATTGCTTCGCCGGCAAAGACCGGACCGGGTTCACCGTGGCGACCGTCCTGGCAACCGTCGGCGTCGATCGAGACCGCATCATCACCGATTTCCTGGCCAGCAACGGCGCGATCCCGTCCCTGCGGAACCGGATCATGGACTCGGTCCGCGCGCGGGCGCAGGAAGCGCCGGAGATGATCACCTTCGCCGAGGCCCGTTTGACCGACGAAGTGCTCGGGGTACGCGAGGAGTATCTCGACGCGGCCTGGCGCAAACTCGAGGAGGCCTACGGCTCGGTGGCGGGTTTCATAGAGGCGGCCGGCGTCTCGCCCGACGACCTGGCCGCATTGCGGACCAACCTGGTCGGCTGACGGAGGTCACGCCCCCTCGAGCGCTTCGCCCACCTCTTGGACGACCCTGCTGTGCTCGTTCTGCATCAGAGCGTGTCCGGCACCGAGTAACAGGGCCACCGGCCAGTCGATGATCTCGACCGCGGCCAGCACGCCCAGCGCGCCGTAGTAGGCCAGTTGTTCGGGGTGCGGCACCTTCACCCGGCCCACTACCGGCAAGGTCATGGCGAAGCCCCGCGCATCGCGCACGGCGTGTACCGCGTCACGGTGTCCTTTTGCGGTTTTCGAATTTTCTGCCATCGGTCACCTTTCCGTCACGTCGACTTCGACATCTCGACGTGTCGATTTCTCAGCGTGAGAGGCGTGATTACTTCCGGTTCCGGCACCCCGGCCGATCCGTTGACCGACGCCGTATCCCGCGTATTGACCGTGCCGTTGCGCGAGGTGTACGCGGTGCTGTGGCGCTGCGGAGTGCTCGACATCGAAGACTGAGCCGGTTCCTCGGGAACCGGGCCGGTGAACCTCGACACCAGTCGGGGTGTGACCGCGGCGATGCCGGTGGCGATCCCCGCCGCACTCAGCGCCTGCGCCCACCCGAGCGGATCCAATGGCGTGCAGCCCAACAACTGGCTGACCCCGGGAGTACTGATCGCGGCTCCCAAGGTCGCCAGCGAGCCGGCTGCGGTGGCGATCACCAGCGGGCCATGCGAGTCGATCAGGGTCTGTGCCAGTTGCGTGGACACCAGTGCGACGAGCGCCGCGGTGGACGCGCGCCGCGGGGCCAAGGTGAAGCCCGTCGTCAGCCAGGCACCGGTCGCCGCGCCCGCGGTCGCCGCACCCCGGATGGCCACAGTCCGCCACAGCTCGGTCTGGTCGGGCCCGTGCCCGGCAGCCCCGACCGCATGGGTGGTCGGGCTGACCGCCAGCGCGGCGGCCGGCAGCGCGTCGGTCATCATGTTCACCAGCAACAGTTGCCGCGTGTTCAGCGGCGATCGGCCGGTCAGCGCGCTGCCCACGATGGAGAACACCACCTCGCCCGCGTTCCCGCCGAGTAGCACCGCCACCGCCGCCTGAACCCGGCGCCACAGCTGGCGGCCTTCGTCCAGCGCATCGGTCAGAGAGCCGATCCGCCCGTCGAGGAGCAGCACGTCGGCCGAGCTCCGCGCGGGATCGCTGCCGCGGGCCGCCACGCCGATGCCGACGGTGGCCGCCCGGATTGCGGCCGCATCGTTGGCGCCGTCACCGACCATGGCGCACACCATCCCGATGCGTTCGAGCGTCTGCACCACCTGCACCTTGTGCTCCGGTGACATGCGGGCGAACACGCGCCGGTCGCGCACCGCCGCTTCCTGGCTGCGGCGCGGCATCGCCACCCAGTCCTCGCCACTGATCACCTGCTCCTCTGCGATGGACAGACCCAGCTCCGCCGCGATCGCCTTCGCTGTGACAGGGTGGTCACCGGTGATGAGTCGCACGCCGATCTTATTGTCCTGCAATGATTTCAATACCTGAGCGGACTCAGCGCGCGGGGTGTCCGACAATCCGACCAGTCCGACGAATTGCAACCGCCGGGTGCAGAGTGCGGCCAGTCGGTCGGTGTCGGACCGGCCGCGTTCGGCCTGGTTGGCGGTCAGCGTGCGCCGGGCCACGGCAAGCACGCGCAGCCCGTTGCGCGCCATCTCCTCGACCGTGCGTGCCACCGCGGGATCCAGATCCGTACAGGCCGACAGCACCACCTCGGGCGCACCCTTGATCGACAACTCCTCCCCGATCAGCGCCCCCGAGAACTTGCGGCCGGACCGGAACGGCAGATAGGTGCCGGTTCCGTCGAGCGCCTGAGGCGCAGCGGCCGCTTCCGCGACCGCCGCGTCGGTGGCGTGCTCATACTGGTCACCGTTCTTCGGCGGGGTCGCCCTGGCCGCGCAGTCGAGCACCTGCTGCTCGGAAACATCGCCGCCCACGGTGCGTACCTGCGATACCCGCAACCGGTTTTCGCTGAGGGTGCCGGTCTTGTCGAAACACACGACGTCGACGCGGCCGAGCGCCTCCACCGATCGCGGGCTGCGAACCAACGCCCCGGTGCGGGTCAATCGTCGTGCCGAGGCCTGTTGGGCCAGCGTCGCCACCAGGGGCAGCCCTTCCGGCACAGCGGCCACGGCCACTGCCACACCGCTGGCCACCGCACTGCGCAACGGCAGCCGACGCAGCAGGCCCAGGCCGCTTACCAGGGCACCGCCGGCCATGCTGAAAGGCAGTGCGCGGTTGGTGAGTTCGCGTAGTTGTGCCTGCAGACCCACTGCCGGGCCGGCGCCGTGCCCGATGTCGGCCGCACGGCGGGCCTGCGTCGCTGCTCCGACCTCCGTCACCACCGCGACGACAGTTCCGGTAACCAATGTCGTTGTGGCGTAAAGCATGCAGTGTCGTTCAGCCAGTTCCACTCCCGGAGCGGCGGCGACCTGTTTTGGGACGGGCAACGATTC
This sequence comes from Mycolicibacterium peregrinum, assembly GCF_001665785.1. GTDB lineage: Bacteria > Actinomycetota > Actinomycetes > Mycobacteriales > Mycobacteriaceae > Mycobacterium > Mycobacterium peregrinum_A. The sequence continues at coordinate 54,194 of NZ_LZSO01000031.1, read as the reverse complement.
GCCGGTGAGCGAGGCCTCGTCGGCCTCTGCGTCGACGGCTTCGATGATCCGCGCATCGGCCGGCACCACTTCGCCGGGCCGCACCTCGATGATGTCTCCGGGCCGCAGCCGGGTTGCCGCGACGCTGTCGTAACCGGCCTCGCCGTTTCGATTGCCGCCTGTCCCCAGGCGCCGGGCCGGCGGATCCTGGACCGCCAGCATCCGGCTCAGCAACCGTTCGGCCCGGACCTGCTGGGTGGCGGCCAGTAGGGCGTTACCGGTGAGCACGGAGCCGACCAGAACAGCGTCGACCGGTGAGCCCAGCATCGCGCTGGCGGCGGAGCCGACCGCGAGCACGGGAGTCAGCGGATCGGACAGTTCCGAACGCAGTGCGGTGACCAGTTCGGTCAGCGGCCGGGGCACCGCCTGGAGCCATTGCCGTCCGCCCGGCTGTCCACGCTGCGAATCTTCGTCTGTGGCATGGGCTTCGGCGAGCCGGCTGCGCACCTGCTCGGGTGTCATCGCGTGCCAGTCCTCGACCGGCGTCACCTTGGGCTCGACATCCAGAAGGGCGCTGCGGGCCAGCCAGAATCCGTTGACCAGTCCCGCGGCCGCCCCCGCGGTCACCGGTCCGGGACCCCGTCCGCGAACGCCGGGGACCATCAACAACGCACCGAGCAGCGTGCCTCCCGCGGACAGCTCGACGCCACGCTCGCTGGCTCGCCGCGCGGCGGGAATCGCGTGCAGCAACCGCCACACCGCCGCGAGGTCCACGGCGAGGACGTCGGCCTGCCACGGGACGGCACCTCGCCCGAGCAGTCCGACCGCCAGGTCTGCAGCACCCAGCGCACGCGGTGCGTCCACCGACAGCACCGCCACGGTGCGTCCGCCGCGCTGCAGCGTCTCGACCGCACCGGCCAGGACCGTATCGATGTCGGTGTCCGAGTCCGCCTCGTGAAGTTCGTCGAATGACGAACGCAGGTCCCCGAGTTGGTCGAGGTTCAGAGACACCGCCTGCGCGCCGGCCCGGCGGATCTCCGCCAGCACACCGTGCGCCCGCGGATCGTGTCTCCGATACACCAGCACCTGCCCGCGGGCCCTGCCGTTGCGCGCAACCCCATCGAAAGCCGGCGCCACGCGGTGCCAACCGGCTGACAGCTCGCCCGCTTCCAGCCGGCCCTTGGCCCACTGCCACACCTCGGCACGGTCGGCTTGGGCCACGTCGCGGAAACGCCCCACCCGTAGCTCATCGGTGGCCAGTGCGCGGGGATCGACGACGACGGCGTCGACCCGGTCGAGGAGGCGCAATGCGTCCGGCCGCAACTGCACCAGATCGCGCCGATCGGCCAAGCCGCGACCCAGCGTGCTGGCGAAGGCCTCTCGAGAGTTGCGTGCCGCTTTGGGCGCGGCGACGACGGCTGCCGTGGCGGCGGCACCGGGATCGCGTGTGAGGGCACCTACCGAAACGGCAGCCATCGCCTGCGCCCGGCCACACCGTTCGGCATAGCGTTCCACCACACCGTCGGGCAGGGCGCACGGGCGCACGGGCTCGGGGGCAACGGTCCGACATTCGGCCTGTGGCGCCAGATCCGGTTCGAGCGCCTGCCAGGCGTCGGCAGCAGCCGCGGTTTCGGCCAGCTGCGCGAGGTGACGGACGAATTCCACGGTGACCGCCGCCGGGGCCTGGGTGAGCGCGTACACGGCGGCGGCCCCCAGGCTCAGCACCGCGTCCGCACCCGGCACACCGAGCCGGGCCTCCAGCACCGCACGCACCTTCGGCTGATAGTCGACGGCGCTGACGGCCGCCATCACACCGGCAGGCACTCTCGGCAACATCAACGTACGGCCCGCCACGGCGACACCGATGCCGATCCCGCTCGCTGCAGCCGTAATCCCCTTGAGGGCCAGCAGAATTCCATCACCCGGCAGATCGTTGGGCCGCCGGTCTTCGCTGCGCGTGGCTTCGCTTTGCTCGGCCTCGGCAACCACGTCACAGAGCCGGACCAGGTCGATGGATGCCGGATCGGCGTCGGTCTCGATATCGATGATCACACGCGACAACGGCTGGTTCAGACGCGCCTGTCGCACCCCCGGCTGCCTGCGGAGCTGACGCAGTACTGCCGCCGCGACCCGCTTTCCGTCATCGCCCTGAAGGCCGCGGACCTCGATCCAACACCGGTCGGCGCCGCGCCAGCAGCGACGGGCGGTCGGGCCACCCACCATCTCGACCACGGCGGTCAAAGCCGTCCGCACCGGCCGGACCACGGGCGCCGCCGCAAGCTCGGCGGCGCCCTGGATCATCCGTCCGATCGCGGTGATCACTTACTGCGGGTCGCCGCCGAGGTCCGTCGAGATGCCGACTGCCGGGTTGTCGCCTTGGGACCACTGGCGCTCGCGGAACGCTTGGCTGGGGCGGAGCGTTTGGTCGGGGCGGAGCGCTTGGCTGCAGCGGTGCGCTTGGCAGCCGTGGACTTCTTCGGCGGTGAGGTGTCGCGGGCCGGCTGCTCATCGCCGGCCTGGCCGTCGCCTGCGCGCTGGTTGATCTGATGGACCACCAGTGCGGCGCCACCCACGGTCAGCAGCACCGGCCACTCGACGAGGCCCGCGGCCCCCACCGCGGCCAGCGTCAGTGCGGCCGCGGCCGGCGATCTGCTGCCCTGACTCACCCCGCTGCGAATACCCGCGCCGACCCCTTTGATCCCGCCGACCACGCCGTTGACGGCAGCGCCGCCGACAGCTCCCGCGGCTGCAGTGGTCGCGTCTGCGGTACGGCTTACTGCCTGTAGGGCACCTGAGACGATGTTCACGAGGGACTCCTCACCTTCACCGTCTCAACAACTACCCCTTTGACCGGTGTCTTACACCAGGGTTGAGCAAAGCTGACAGGAACTTGTCAGTCCGGTGAACAGCAGAGGCTTTCCGCTGGTCAGGCAGATTCCCGAGGGACGTTGGCAGTCAAGGACACCCGCACCTCGTCGGCCACCTTCATCGCGCCCATCAGCATCGAATACTGCTTGATTCCGAAATCGCCGTGCCGCACAGAAGCCGTGCCGAGCACAGCATCGTCGGACACCTCGATCTCGACAGTCTGGTCGCCGGAATGACCGGCAAGCTCGAGAACACCGGCGATCCGTACCAGAGAAGCAGAGCGCTCGATCGATGTGGACCGGAACCGGGCCTGCGGGAACTTCTTCGCCCGCAACGTCTTCAACGCGTTCGATCGGATCAGCACCTTCTCGGCCCCCGACAACGGCGTCATGCCGCCTTCGCCCCGGAGCACGTCAAGTGAATCGAGGTCCACCGTCACCTCCACCGCCGACGGTGTGTCGCCGTCCCATTCCACGGTCGCGTGCCACGAGCGCATCGCGATGGTCAACCGATGACCCATCCGCGACGCGCTGCCCGTCACACCGGTGTGAAGCAGCAACTCGCCCGAGTCGGGGCCCAGGTCCCACTGCGTCACGCGGCGATCACCAGACCCGTCACCCAGGTGACCGTCGCGAGTAACGCTCCGGTCAGCTCTACGCCGACTGACAGCGCAACACCTTTGAGCGCGTGGACAGTTGACGTCCAGGCCCGCCGGTAGTCGCGACGTGAGGCCAGCTCCGCCAGATACACCCCCGCGACGAAGCCGATCACCAAACCGATCACCGGGATCACGAAGAAGCCGATGAGGCCGAGCACCCCACCGGCTGCCAGGCTCCAGATCCCCACCTCGGCGGCCCGCATCCGGCGCACGGGCCAGACATACTTGATCACCTCGGCCGTCACGAAGAACACCGCTGCGACCCCGAGCGTCACCCATGCAACCGTGGCGTTTGTCCCGTCCTTGGCCTCCCAGATCGCCCACACCGCGATCGCGGCGAAGACCAGAAATCCGCCACCGGGCAGGACGGGCAGCACGATGCCGAGAAGTCCGATGGCGATCACCAATGCGACGAGAACAACACCGAGAGTGCTCACGGTTTCTGCCCGCGCACCCACTGCATGGTGCCCATGGTCTTCGACCGCACCCGCTCCAGACCCAGCCCCTCGAACCGGTCGGCGAGCTCATCTTCGGCGAAGAAGCGCGCACCGCCCTTCGACAACAGCTGCGCCGGCCCCCGGTTCGTCGCCGTGGGCACCATGATCGCCATCCGACCGCCGGGGCGCAGCACCCGCACCATCTCGGCCAGTGCGGCCTCTGCGTCGGGGATCAACTGCAACACCGCGATCGATGTCACCGCGTCGAAGACGTCGTCACGGAACGGGAGCTTCTGAGCGTCGGCACGCAGGAAACCGACCTGGCGGCCCGCTTCGGCCTCGACGGCGCGGGCCAGCATCGGCTCGGAGATGTCCACACCGAACGCGATCCCGTCCAGCCCGGCCGACCGCGCCAGCGCGGCCGTCACATTGCCCGGTCCGCTGCCGACATCGAGCGCGAGGCCGCCGGGCGGGATGTTCAGCCATTCGGTCGGTTCCTGCCACGCCGTCATCAGCTTGCGGCCGATCCCCTGGGCGTTGTCGTAGAGCTTCGACCCGAGCGGGGACGCCCACAGTTTCTGGATGAATCCCGCGTTCTTCGGGGCGTCACTGCCGTCGCCCAACAGGTCGAGATACCCCTTGCTGACGTCCGGCTCGGCCGGCGGATCGGCGAGAAGCTCGAGCGCCTTGCGCAGTGCCTGACTCGATGCGGTGTCCACACCCCTACGCTACGCACCAAGTTGGTCGGCGAGGTCGACAAAATCGGCCGCGACGATGTCGAAACCATCGGCCGTGACGTCGTACGGAGTCGCGTCCGGGCCGTGCTCCAGTGGCCGGGCCACGTATGCGGTCCCGAGTCCGGCGGTACGGGCGGCACGCAGGTCGGAAGGATGGGCCGCGACCAGCATCAGCTCCTCGGGTGCGATGTCCAGCAGGTCGGCACAGCCGCGGTAGGCCTCGAGATCGGGCTTGTAGTGCCGGAACAGCTCGGCCGAGATCACGCAATCCCACGGCAGCCCGGCATGTTTGGCCATGTTGGTCAGCAGTGAGACGTTGCCGTTCGACAACGTCGTGATGAGGTAGTGCTGTTTGAGCCGGGTCAGCCCGGCCACCGAGTCCGGCCAGGGATCCAGCCGGTGCCAGGCCCGGTTGAGGTGGTCGATCTCGTCCGGGCCTGCCTCGACAGCTGCCTCCTCGAGCAGTGAGACCAGGATCGCGCGATGCAGATCGTCGATCCTGGTCCACGGCAGCTCACCACGCCGCACCCGGTCCATCGCCGGGGCATAGCCGGCCCGCCAATTGTCGGCGAAGACCGGCCAATCCCGTTGCAGCCCGCGGCTTTTACCGAATGCTTCCAGCTCACCGATGATGCTGGACCGCCAGTCGACGACGGTGCCGAACACATCGAAGGCCAGGGCTTTCATGGTTAGGGTTCCAGGATCAGTTTCCCGCGCACCTCACCGTTGGCCAGCGCATCGAGCGCAGCCGCGCCCTCGGACAGCGGGTACCGCACCGGCGCAGGCGGATGAAGCCCGCCGGCCACCAGCTTGTTGAGCTCGGCGCCGACCTGGGCCTGAGCGGCGGGGTGGCGGCGGACGAACTCGCCCCAACCCACACCCACCACGCTGACGTTACGCAGCAGCAACCGGTTGACCTTGACGGTCGGGATGCCGCCGCCTGCGGCGAACCCGATGACCAGCAGCCGGCCTTCGGGCGCCAGCACCCGGATGGCGTCGTCGAAGGCCTCGCCGCCGATCGGGTCGACGACCAGATCGACGCCTTCGCCTCCGGTGGCGTCCATGACCGCCTCACGCCAGCCGTCGGTCAGCGGCAGCACCACATCTGCGCCCACCGACGTGACGAACTCCTCGGCCCCGGACCGGTGCACCATCGCAATCACCTTGGCGCCCATGGCTTTGGCCAGCTGGATCGAGGCGACACCGATACCGCCGGCCGAGCCGAGCACCAGCACGGTCTCGCCCGGCAGCAGCCCACCGCGGCGGGCCAGCGCGAACTGCATCGTGTAGTAGTTGCCCAACAGCGAGGCGGCCTGGCCGTCGTCGAGTCCGTCGGCGGTCGGGATCACGTTGGCAGGCAAGGCTGCCACCTGTTCGGCGTAGCCGCCCAGCATCGTCATCGCCGAGACCCGCTGGCCCGGGGCGAACCCCGAACCCTCGGGTGCCGACCGGACCGTTCCGGCCACCTCCATGCCGGGAGTGAACGGTGGTTCGAGCCGAAGTTGGTACTCACCGCGGAGCAACAGCAGATCGGGGAAACAGACGCCGGCGGCGCCGACGTCGATGATGACGGCTTGACCGGAAGGATCAGCCACATCATCCACGTCGACGTACGCCAGCCCGGATGTACCGGTAAGTGCCTGCGCTACAAGCGCCTTCACGTGTTTCAGCCCAGCTTGAAGCTGGCCTGCTGAGCGGCGGACAGATCGGTTATCTCGCCCCACTTGGCGGCGATCTCATCGACCGAAGGCACCTCACTGAAGGTGATGCCGTCGTTCTGGAACAGCGCGGTCCGCTGCACCTTGCCGCCGCCGACGATGAACACCGAGTCGGTGTCGGGCAGTTCCTCGGTCATCAGGTAGGCCACCACCGGGGCGACGTACTCGGGGGTCAGCTTCTCGAACACCTCGGGCGGCAGGATGTCCTGGGTCATGCGGGTGGCGGCGATCGGCGCGACCGCATTGGTCTTGATGTTGTACTTGGCGCCTTCCTGGGCCAGCGTGTTGATCAGGCCGACCAGGCCGAGCTTGGCCGCACCGTAGTTGGCCTGACCGAAGTTGCCGAACAGGCCGCTGGTGGAGGTGGCGACGACAACGCGGCCGAAGCTCTGCTCGCGGAAGTGCGGCCACGCGGCGCGGATCACGTTGTACCCGCCGTAGAGGTGCACCTTGAGCACGGCGTCCCACTGCTCGAACGTCATCTTGTGGAAGGTGCCGTCACGCAGGATGCCCGCGTTGCTCACCACACCGTCGACCTTGCCGAACTCGTCGATCGCGGTCTTGATGATGTTCTCGGCGCCGGCCTGCTCGGCGACGCTGTCATAGTTGGCGACGGCACGGCCACCGGCGGCCTTGATCTCGGCCACGACCTCGTCGGCCATGTTGTGTCCGGCGCCGGACCCGTCGCGGGCACCGCCCAGGTCGTTGACGACGACGCTGGCGCCCTCACGTGCGAGCGTCAGGGCGTATTCACGGCCCAGACCTCCACCGGCTCCGGTGACGACGACAACGCGATCCTGCACTCCTGGCATGGGGATTCCTCCTCGATAACGGGCCGGGAAACGGCTCAGCTCCCCTCCTGTATACGGCGGGCGGATAACTCCCGGTTAACCGGGTCCGTCAGCGCTCATTGGCGGCCCGGCTGACGTGTTTCTGCCATCCGGCAGCCAATTGCCGCCAACGTCGCCGATCAGGAATCAACAGCGGGCTCCTTTAGTTGAACCAATCAAGAAAGCACAGAGTTGGAAAGAGGCAGAGGAAATGAAGAAGTTCGGAATCAGGGCCGGGATGAGCACAGTGATCGCGAGCGGCCTGGCGGCCGCAGTTCTGGGCCTGGCCGGCCCGGCTTCCGCCGATGTGTCCCACCACGATTGGCTGGATCAGATCGGTCCGCACGTCACCGTGCCGCACGTCGACACCACGGTGCACCAGAGCCACTGAGGCTGCGACGGGCTCGTAGACACGGCTCCCGATGAACCGACCGATCCGGTGACCACCGTCACCGTGTCAATCAGGGTTTAGTAGGAATAAACGCCCAGGTCCAGCGGTTGTTCAGTGCGGAATGTGTTCGTAAAAAGGATAGAAATAGATGAAAAAGTTCGGAATTCCCGCATTGCTCGTCAGCGGAGTGGCCACCGCCCTTCTGGGCCTGTCCGCACCCGCCTCAGCCGGAGTGGACCACCACCTCTGGGTGCACCAGATGCATCAGAGGGCAACGGTTCCCCAGGTCGACACCACGGTCAAGCACACCAACGTGAATCGCACCAAGGCGATGTCGAACCACTGATCGACAACGAAAATGAAAGGGGCGCCCCGCAATCGGGGCGCCCCTTTCGTCATGTCAAAGAGCTCAGAGCTTCTCGGCGGTGACGAATGTGGAGAACGCCCGCGTGTCGTCGTGCTCGATCTCCACATAGCGGCCCAGCCGGCGCATCTCGTCGAGCGAGTGCACACCGTCGGCCCGCCAACCGTGGGCGGCCAGCCACTGCGCCACATCGGCACGGTCAGGATCTTCGTAGATCAGGTCCTGGATGTTGAGCGCCTGCTCCATGTTGAACTGCGCTGCGAAGCGCTCGAAACGCTCGCGCATCTCCTCGCGGCGCTCGCCGGCCGAAACGCCGGCGGTCTCGGCGGCGATCCGACTCCCCGGGGCTGACAACTCGGTGACGAGCTCGAAGAGTCGATCCTGGGCGTCGGCAGGCAGATACATCAGCAGGCCTTCGGCAAGCCACGCGGTCGGCTGGGAATCGTCAAATCCCGCTTCCCGCAATGCTTTGGGCCAATACTGGCGTAGATCGATGGCCACCTCCCGGCGCTGCGCCGACGGCTGCGCGCCATGCGCGGCCAACGTCTCGGCCTTGTACTCCAGCACCTTCGGCTGATCGATCTCGAAGACCGTGGTGCCGGCCGGCCACTCGAGCCGGTACGCGCGAGAATCCAGACCCGACGCCAGGATGACGATCTGGCGGATACCGGCGTTCGCGGCCTCGGTGAAGTACGCATCGAAGAAGTGCGTGCGCACCGCCTGGTAGCTGCCCATGTGCTCGAAGATCTTGGCGGCCTCGTCATCGACCTCTGCGATCTTGGCGGCGACATCCTGGTCCAGCAGCGTCTCCCAGAAGCCGGTTCCGGCGCCGGCCACCAGGATTGCCGCGTAAGGATCACGAATCAGCGGGTTCTCGCGTCCGGTCTCCCCGGCCCTCGCGGCGGCGACCATCACGGCCGTCGACCCGACGCTGGTGGCGATGTCCCAGGTGTCGTCGTGGCTGCGCAGTGAGCTCATCGGGATTCTCCGTCCAATCGGGCGCGCAACAGCACGCTGTCCAAACCGAATTCCGCCAGTTCGTCGGCGTCGGCCGCACGACCCAGCCGGGCCATCTCGTCGGCACTGGACACCGCGTCGACGTCCCAGCCGTGGGCAGCGAGCCATTCCGCGGCGTCGGCGCGCCCGTCACACGTGTACATCAGCGCGTCAGCATCGATGTCGAGCCCCAGCGAGGCGCGCATGTTCTCACCGCGGGCACGGCGTGCGGCCCGCTTCTCCGGGGTGAAACGCGCCGGATCCATGGCGAAGTCCTCGACGGCGAGGCGACTGCCCGGCGCGCTGTGCGCACCGACGAGTTCGAACAGCCGATCCTGTGCCTCGGCAGGCAGGTACGGCAGCAGCCCCTCGGCCAGCCATGCGGTCGGCTGCCCGGGGTCGAAGCCCGCGTCGATCAGTGCCGCGGGCCAATCGTCACGCAGGTCGACCGGCACCGGGACGTGCTCGGCCCGGGCCAGCGCCCCGTGCGCCTGCAACGTCTCGGTCTTGTAGTGCAGCACCTTGGGCTGATCGATCTCGTAGACGATGGTGCCCGCCGGCCAGTCCAGCCGGAACGACCGGGAGTCCAGGCCCGCGGCCAGGATCACGACCTGGCGGATGCCGTCATGGGTGACGTCGGTGAAGTAGTCGTCGAAGTAGTGGGTCCGCACAGCCTGGTAGTTGCGGGCCATGCCGTGAATGCGGTGAGCCTCCGGATCGTCACCGATCCAGTGCGGTTCGCTACCGGCAAGCTGCGCCCACGCCGGACCTGCGGCCGCCACCAGGAGGAAGGCGAACTCATCGCGAATCAGGGGTTCGGGCTGCACCGTCTCGGCAGCACGGGAGGCGGCCACCGCCAGCGCGGTCGCCCCGACGCTCTCGGTGATGTCCCAACTGTCACCTTCGGCCCGACCCGGCCGTACATCGCTCAGATCAGTCATTTGCCAAGCAATGCTACCGAATACTTAGCCGATCTATGCGGTGCTGTGGGGCACCTCACGGCACCGCTGCATCAATCGCGCAGTTGCCAGAGCTTGTTCGCCATCAGCAGTTCGAACTTGTCGACGATGACCGCCACGTCGTCACGATGCCCCACGTAGCCGGCGTAAAAGCCCATTCCCCACATCACCGCCACCAGCATCTCCACGATGGCCGGGATATCGGTGTCGGTGGTCAACTCGCCGCCGGCGATCGCCTCGTCGACTGCCCACTTGACGAACTCCCGCGAGGCGCGCAACGCGTCATGCTCCTCGGAGACGAGCTCGGGATGGCGCTGCGCCTCCAAAACCGACGTCACCAGGAATGCCGCCGCCGACCGGTCGGTGGACTCGGCATCCATGGCCGCGGCGAAGAACGCCGAAATACGGTTGAGCAGGCTGGTGGCTTCCCGCGCCTTGGCAATGCCTGCGGCGATCACTTTCGCATTGGTCTGCTCGACCACATCGCGGTACAGAACACGTTTGCTACTGAAGTAATGGTTGATTGCCGGGCGGGTGAGATCCGCGCGGATCGCGATAGCCTGAAACGTAGCGGCGTCGTAACCGAGTTCGCTGAAAACTTCGCGGGCAGCGCGCACGATGCGCTCGCGTGTCTCCGCTGCCTTTGCTGCGGGAGGACGTCCAGGTCCTCGACTCGCCATGTGGGCCACACTCAAATTGTGCCACACGTCACCTGAGAGCCCCGATGCCGTCGTATTCGTGTGCGTTATACGCGGCTGACCAGCAAAGCCCCGCCGCGCCGAAAATGTTGACGACGAACTAGCGTTAACCCGATGGCGGGGGTGGTGTCGCGGGAGGCGTACTTCGAAACCGGTCTGGATGTGTTGTCCGATCTCGGGTACGGCGGCCTCAAACTTGCCGAGGTGTGCAACCGGCTCGGCGTCACAACCGGGTCGTTCTATCACTACTTCCCCAACTGGGCGGCCTACACGAGGGAGTTGATCGCGCACTGGCGTGAGGCGCGCACTCTCCGGGTGGTCGAGGCGATCCGCGCCGACACGGATCCGCATCACCGCATCGAGTCGTTGATCGGTGAAGCGCTGGCCCTGCCCCATGGGGCAGAGGCAGCCATCCGGGTATGGAGCTCGCTCGATCCCTACGTATACGACGTGCAGGCGGTGGTGGACCAACTGCGTTTCGACATCATCTTCGAGTCCGCCCACGAGATCATCGGCGACGAACGGAACGCCCGGTATTTCGCGGCGTGGAGTTTGTATCTGGTCGTCGGTTACGAGCAGACGACGTTGCCCCGCGACCCCGAAACCTTGGAGTGGATCACCGGCCAGATGCGCGACGCGCTCGAAACCGGTCGCTTCACTCCCACGCCGGGATCGGACCAACCGGTCTAACATCGGCGATCATGCTGACCCCGGCCGAGATCTGGCACCGGGCAGCTGACCGCCTGCGCGATAAGGACCCCGATTACGACGCGCTGCGCCGTGCCGTCCGGGCCGCCATCGTCCTACCCATCGCGGCGGCAGTCGGCTTCGCCGTCGGGGGCGACTCCCAGACTCCGCTGTTCGCGATCTTCGGAGCGGTCTCCCTTCTCATCACGGCGGACTTCCCCGGCAACCGGCCGGCCCGCGCCCTGGCCTACGGCGGTCTGGCCCTCAACGGGTTCGTACTGATCGTGTTGGGCACGGTTCTGGCCCCGTACCCGTGGCCGAGCGTGGCCGCGATGTTCGTCGTCGGACTGGTGGTGACGTTCTCCGGAGTGCTCAGCGAGATCGTCGCCGCCGGACAACGCGCCACGCTGCTGTTGTTCGTGCTGCCTCTGTGCACGCCCGTCGGCCCGATTCCCGACCGGCTGCTGGGCTGGCTGATCGCCCTGGTGGTGTGCGTGCCTGCCGCGCTGTACCTGTTTGCGCCCCGCCACCACGATGAGCTGCGCCGCGACGCCGCGCGGGTATGCCGGCTGTTGGCCGACCGGCTGGAGGGCCAGGCCTCCGACCGTGACGTCACCCGCGCGATGAACGCGCTGTACGCCAGCTTCCTCGGCGCCGACTACCGGCCCGTCGCCCTCAGCGCGGGCAGCCGCGCACTGGTGCGCGTCGTCGACGATCTGGGTTGGATCTGCGACCAGGTCACCGACCAGACGGGCGAACTCCTGGGAGCCACCCGCGCGCCCACGGTGCGGGTACTGCGCGACAGTGCCGCCCTGCTGAAGATTCATGATCGCGCCGAGCGTGCCGCCCGCGAAGCCGATCTGCGCGCGGCTCTCGCCGAGCAGCGCACCGTGGCCCAGAGCAGTTACCGCGAGGACATCACCCAGATCCTGAGCATGGCCGATGACGCGTCCGCCGCCAAGGTCGGCGGTGTCCTGCTGAACCGGCGCACCATCTCGGCCACCATCGCCGTCACCGGACGCGTGATCGGTAATGCGGCGCTGGCCGACGCACGCCCGGTATGGGCCCGGGTGCTGGGCCGGCGACTACCCGAAACCGGGGCCGCGGATTGGGTGATGCCCGAGACCGTCGCGGTCGCCGCCATCACCCGCGGCCTGGTCGCCTCCCGCGCGGTGGTGCTGCGCAACAGCCTGCGCACCGGGTTGGGGCTGGCCCTCGCGGTGGCCGTCACCCACCTGTTTCCTGTGCAGCACGGGTTCTGGGTGGTGCTGGGTGTGATGTCGGTGCTGCGCAGTAGCGCGCTGGACACCGGGACGCGTGTGTTGCGCGCCGTGGCCGGCACGACGATCGGCTTCATCCTCGGTGCGGTGCTCATCGAGTTCGTCGGGGTGGACCCGATGGTGATGTGGATCTTGTTGCCTCTGGTGGCATTCGGGTCGGCCTATGTGCCCAAGGTCGGATCGTTCATCGCCGGGCAGGCGGCGTTCACGATGATGGTGCTGATCAACTTCAACCTGATCGCACCGACAGGTTGGCGAGTCGGGTTGGTCCGGGTCGAAGATGTCGTGGTGGGCGCACTCGTGGGGATCGTGGCGTCGGTGCTGTTGTGGCCGCGGGGCGCGACGGCCTCGGTATCCAAGGCGATCGATCAGGCCCGGGCGGTGGGCGCACGGTTCCTCGATGCCGCCGTGCTGCGGGTGACACGGGGCGCCTCCGAGGCCGCCACCGATCGGGTGATCGCACTCGGGCATGACACCCTCACCGCCACGCGGACACTGGATGACGCTGTCCGCCAGTACCTTTCGGAGACCGGCGGGCCCACCGACCAACGCGCCCCGGCGGTGCGGGCGGCCAACCGGGTCATCCGGGTACGGGCGGTAGCAGAGCTGATCGCCGATGTCGTACCCCCACCGCTGGGCGTCTATCCGCAGACCCGCTCGGTGATCGAGGAGCATGCCTCGGCGATCTGCGCCCGGCTCACCGGCACGGACACCACGTCGGAACTGGTACCGATCGGCGAGAGCTTCGTGGTGTCGTTGCGCGCCGAGGCCACCGGAACCGACCTGGCGGTCTCGGCGGCCCTGCCGCTGGTGACGGCTGCAGCGCATCTCGGCGAGCTGGAGTTGTTGTACCCGCAGCCCGCCGAGTCGGTGGGTTAGTTGGTCAGTCGGTCAGTTCAATGGCCGGTGCGGCATCAGCGCATTCGGCGGGATCTGACCGAACTTGCCCGCCTGGTAATCCTCCAGCGCCTGGATGAGCTCGGACTTCGAGTTCATCACGAACGGACCGTAGTGGAAGACCGGCTCACGGATCGGCCGGCCGCCCAGCAGCAGAATCTCCATGGCGGGCCGGTGTGAATCCTGAGTTCCCTCGGCAGACACCGTGATCCGGTCGCCCGGGCCGAGCACGGCCAGTTGGCCCTGATGGATCGGGTGGCCGACGGGGCCGACGCTGCCGCGTCCGCTCAGTACGTACACCAACGCGTTGAAGTCGCGGTTCCACGGCAGGTTGAGCTGCGCACCCGGTTCGATCGTGGCGTGCGCCAGGGTGATCGGGGTGTGCGTGTTGCCCGGCCCCTGAGCACCGTCGATCTCGCCGGCGATGATGCGGACCAACGCCCCGCCGTCCTGGGAGGACAGCAACTTGGCGTCGGGACCTTCGATGGCCTGGTAACGCGGCGTCGCGAACTTGTCCTTCTTCGGCAGGTTCACCCACAGCTGGATGCCGTGGAACGTGCCGCCGCTCTCGACCAGTTCGGCCGGCGGGGTTTCGATGTGCAGGATGCCGGACCCGGCGGTCATCCACTGGGTGGCGCCGTCGGTGATCAGACCGCCGCCGCCGTGTGAATCCTGGTGCGCGAACCGGCCGTCGATCATGTAGGTGACGGTTTCGAAGCCGCGGTGCGGGTGCCAGTCGGTGCCCCGCGGTTCACCGGGCTGGTATTCCACCTCACCCATCTGGTCCATGTGGACGAACGGGTCGAGGTCGGCGGCGCTGACTCCACCGAATGCGCGGACGACGGGGAATCCCTCGCCCTCGTATCCGCGCGGGCCGGTGGTGATCGAGCGGACCGGGCGTTCGGTCTCCGACGCCTGAGCTGCCGCGATACGGGGCAGGGTCAAGGTGTCTGCGGTGATGGCTGGCATCTCCTACCTCCTGTTTGTAGTCTTATGCCAGCTATAACCGGACCGCGGTCCGATTATTCCCCCGGGGCCCCTTTCCTCCCGCGAGCAGACGCTCCGGTACCCCTTCGGCAGCATTTTCGGGTACCTAGTTGTCTGCTCGCGGGTCAAAGGTGAGCCGCGGCGGCTTCGCGGGCCTCGGCAGCGGTCGCGGTGCCGAGCACCGCCTCCGCGGCGGCGCGGCACTGCTGCAGCGTGACCTGCGCGAGCTTCGCGCCCACCGCGGAGATCGCAGCCGGCGCCATCGACAACGACGTCACACCCAGGCCCACCAACACGGCGGCCAGGAGCGGGTCGGCCGCGGCCTCGCCGCATACGCCGACCGGCTTGCCCGCCGCCGACCCGGCACGGGCCGTCATCGCCACCAGAGCCAGCACCGCCGGCTGCCATGGGTCGGTGAGCGAGGCCAGATCGGCCGACATCCGATCGGCCGCCATCGTGTACTGGGCGAGGTCGTTGGTGCCGATCGACAGGAAGTCGACATGCTGCAGGATCTTGTCGGCCAACAGCGCCGCGGCGGGCACCTCGATCATCACGCCCGGCGTGAGTCCATACGAACGCGCCTTGGTGGCAAAGCTTTTCGCTTCGGCCGCGGTCGCGATCATCGGCGCCATCACCCACGGCGGGTTGCCGGTCTCCTTGGCAGCCGCGCCGATCGATTCGAGCTGACGGTCCAGCAGGCCGGGATTGCCCTCGGCGATGCGGATGCCGCGCACGCCCAGCGCCGGGTTGGCCTCCTCGGGATGGCCGGCGAACTTCAGCGGCTTGTCCGAGCCCGCATCGAGGGTGCGGACCACCACCTTGCGCCCGGCGAACGCCCCGAGCACCTCACCGTAGATCGTCGCCTGCTCGTCGACGGTCGGCTCGGTGTCGCGGTTGAGAAAGCATAGTTCGGTGCGGAACAGCCCGACGCCCTCGGCAGGGGTTTGGCCGGCCGCGCGGGCGGCAGCGCCGTCCTGCACGTTGGCCAAGATGGCGACGGTGTGGCCGTCCGCCGTGGCGCCCGGGCCGGACCACTGCCGGGCTGCCAGGGCATCCCGTTGCGCAGCGGCCACCGCGGTGGCGGCCTCCGAGGCGTCGGGGTCAGCCGTGAGGGTGCCCGCGGTGCCATCGAGGAGAACCATCGCGCCGGCGGCGACGGCGTCGAGGCCACCGACGGCCACGACACAGGGAATTCCGAGCTGGCGGGCGATGATCGCGGTGTGGCTGGTCGGCCCACCGAGGGTGGTGGCCAAGCCGACCACCAGCTGGGGGTCCAGACCGGCGGTGTCAGCAGGTGCCAGATCGTCGGCACACAGGATCGACGGGATATCCGGCAGCGGCACACCAGGTTCCGGCAGTCCGGACAGCTCCGCGATGACCCGGTCGCGAATGTCCCGCAAGTCGGTGACGCGTTCGGCCATCAGCCCGCCGAGCTGCGTGAACAACTCCACGAACTGGTCCACGGCCTCGGTCACGGCGCGGACCGCCGGAGCGCCAGCGGCGATCCTCTTGTCAGCAGCCCCAAGCCAGGCCCGGTCCTGGGCCAGAGTCGCGGTGGCGGCCAGCACTTCCGATGCGGCACCCGTGGCGTGCGCGGCCCGGTCCCGCAGCCGGGTGGCGACCTCCGTCGCCGCCGCCGCGAAACGCCCCGCTTCGGCCGGCCGATCCGCCTCGGCGATGTCGCCGGCCGGCACCTCGATCTCCGGCAGTCTGCCGACCCGGATCACGGGTGCGTACTGCACTCCCGGGACCACCGGTACCCCGCGCAGGACGAGGGGTGATGCGACCGATGTTGTAGTACCCATGTGACCCACATTACAAGAAAACGTTGACAAGTCAACACAGTCAGGCGTAAAACAACACATATCAACATTTCGCCGTGCTCTAATCCACACAAACGGAGGCTCATGTACGCCGAGGAGCGCCAGCAGGCCATCGCCGCGCTGGTCATGAGCAGGGGCCGCGCCTCCGTCGCCGAACTCGCGCAGACATACGACGTCACCACCGAAACCGTCCGCCGAGATCTGGCAGTGCTCGACAAGGCCGGCGTGGTGCGCCGCGTGCACGGCGGGGCCGTCCCCGCCCGCACCCTCCACCTCGTGGAAGCCGGCGTCGGCGAGCGCGACACCACCCGCGCCGCACAGAAGGATGCCATCGCCGCGGCCGCTGTCGACTTCTTCCCCCTCAGCGGCGCCAGCACGCTGCTCGACGCCGGGACCACCACCGCCCGCGTCGCGGCGCAATTGCCGACGGACCGGGATCTCACTGTGGTGACCAACTCCGTGCCGATCGCCGGCCTGCTCGCCACCGTGCCGACCGTCACCCTGCAATTGCTGGGCGGACGGGTCCGCGGCCTCACCCAGGCCGCCGTCGGCGAGCAGGTGCTGCGGATACTCGAAACCCTGCGGGTGGACATCGCGTTCATCGGCACCAACGCCATCAGCGTGCGGCACGGACTCTCGACCCCCGACACCGACGAGGCAGCCGTCAAGCGCGCCATGGTCCAGGCCGCGAATTACGTTGTGGTGGTCGCAGACTCATCGAAGGTCGGCCAAGAGGACTTCGTCAGCTTCGCTCCCATCGACAGCGTCGACACCCTGATCACCGACAGCGAGATCACCGATGCCGACCGCGCACAGCTCACCGCGCACGGCGTCGAGGTGGTGATCGCATGATCATCACCGTCACCCCGAACCCCAGCCTGGACCGCACCCTCACCTTGGGATCGCCGTTGACGCGCGGAGCAGTGCAGCGCGTCGATTCCGTCACCATCGAACCCGGCGGCAAGGGCATCAACGTGGCCCGAGCTCTGACCTTGGCCGGCGTTGATGCCGAAGCGGTACTGCCCGCTGCTGACACTGATCCGCTGCTCGCGGCGCTACGGGCGCACGGTGTGCCGTTCACCGCCGTTCCGATCGCGGAGCCCGTCCGCACCAACGTCGCCATCACCGAATCCGATGGCACCACAACCAAACTCAACGAGCGCGGTGCCAGGGTGGACGCTGACACGCTGTCGGCGCTCACCAGCTGCCTGCTCACCAAGGCGCAAGAAGCATCGTGGTTGGTGTTGTCCGGGTCGTTGCCGCCCGGGATTCCGGACGACTGGTATGCCCACGTGGTGCGGCTGCTGGCGCCGCTCGACTGCCGGGTGGCCGTCGATACCTCCGAAGCGCCGCTGGCCGCGCTGGCCGCCGCGTTCGACGTCGCCGCGCCCGATCTGATCAAGCCCAACGCCGAGGAGCTGGCCGACCTGGCCGAGGTATCGGCCGACGCCCTGGAAAGTGCTGCAGCCCAGGGCGACGTGTCATTGGTCGTGGCCGCCGCCGGTCGGCTCGTGGAGCGGGGCGTCGGCGCGGTGCTCGCCACCTTGGGGGCAGCCGGCGCGGTCCTCGTGGACAGTGCGGGCTCCTGGCTGGCCACCCCGCCGCCGATCGTTCCGCGCAGCACCGTCGGCGCGGGCGACGCCTCCCTGGCCGGCTACCTGCGGGCGGCCGACGCCGGTGCCGAAGCCCCGCAACGACTGCAGATGGCCGTCGCCTACGGCAGCGCCGCCGCAGCACTCCCCGGATCCGCCCTGCCCACACCTACCCAGCTCGACCTCGACGCAGTCCGCACCCACCCCATGAAGGTGTCGCCATGACCCAACCGATCATCACCCCCGAGCTGGTCCTGCTCGACGCCGACGCGGGCGGCGACAAGCAAGCCGTCATCACGCGACTGGTCGGCTCGCTCGCCGAGGCGGGCCGCACCGACGACACCGACGGTCTGGTGGGCGCCGCAATGGCCCGTGAGGCTCAGTCCGCCACCGGACTGCCCGGCGGCATCGCGATCCCCCACTGCCGCTCGCCCTACGTCGAGACACCCACGATCGGCTTCGCTCGGCTCTCCCCCAAGGTCGACTTCGGCGCACCCGACGGACCGGCCGATCTGGTTTTCCTCATCGCCGCACCCGAATCCGGTGGGGCCGAACACATGAAGCTGCTGTCCAGCCTGGCCCGCGCGCTGGTCCGCAAGGACTTCGTGGCGTCGCTGCGGGATGCCACGAGCGTCGACGAAGTGGTGGCGCTTGTGGACGGTGTCGTCAACCCGGCGCCTGCCCCTGCCCCTGCCCCGGTCTCTCAGCCGGAACCCGCCAAGACGGTGTCGATCGTCGCAATCACCGCCTGCCCCACCGGCATCGCCCACACGTACATGGCGGCCGACGCACTCAAACAGGCCGCCGACGATGCCGGGGTCGAATTGACCGTCGAAACCCAGGGCTCGTCCGGAAGCACGCCGCTGTCCGCGGCGACGATCGCTGCGGCCGACGCCGTCATCTTCGCCACCGACGTCGGGGTCAAGGACAAGCAGCGTTTCGCCGGCAAGCCCGTCGTCGCCTCCGGCGTCAAACGCGCCATCAACGAACCCGGGGTGATGATCTCCGAAGCCATCGGCGCCGCAGGTAATCCCAACGCCCCGCGAGTGGCCGGTTCGGTTGACGAGGCGGCTCCGACCGCGTCGGGCGACGTGGGCTGGGGCACGCGCACCCGGCAGATCCTGCTCACCGGCGTGAGCTACATGATCCCGTTCGTCGCGGCGGGCGGTCTGCTCATCGCGCTGGGCTTCCTGTTCGCCGGCTACGACATCGGTAACACCCCGGACGGGCAACCGACCCCGCTGGCCTATGGAATGAACTCGCTCGGCCACCACATCGCCGTCACCAACACGCTGGCCGACCTGCCACCCGGCGGTCTGACGCAATACCTCGGCGCGGTGCTGTTCACGCTCGGCGGACTGGCCTTCATGTTCCTGGTACCCGCCCTCGCCGGATACATCTCGTTCGCGATCGCCGACCGGCCCGGCATCGCACCGGGTTTCACCGCCGGAGCGGTGGCAGTGTTCGTCGGCGGCGGATTCATCGGTGGCATCGTCGGCGGTCTGATCGCCGGGTTCGCCGCGCAGTGGATCAGCTCGTTCAAGGTGCCACAGTGGTTCCGGGGACTGATGCCGGTGGTGGTGATCCCGCTCGGTGCGTCACTGATCGTGGGCCTGTTGATGTTCCTTCTACTCGGCCGACCGCTGGCCGCGCTGACCACCGGCCTGACCAACTGGCTCAGCGGCATGACCGGGACGTCGGTCGTCATCCTCGGTGTCATTCTCGGTTTGATGATGTGCTTCGACCTCGGCGGCCCGGTCAACAAGGCGGCCTACGCATTTGCGACCGCGGGCCTCAACGTCGCCGACCCCGCCACGCTGCGCATCATGGCCGCGGTGATGGCCGCCGGCATGGTGCCGCCGCTCGCGATGGCGCTGGCCTCGACGCTGCGGCCACGGCTGTTCACCGAACCCGAGCGTGAAAACGGCCGCGCCGCATGGCTGTTGGGCGCGTCCTTCATCTCCGAAGGCGCCATCCCGTTCGCCGCCGCCGATCCCCTGCGGGTCATCCCCTCGATGATGCTCGGCGGCGCCGTCACCGGCGGGCTGATCATGGCGTTCGACGTCACGCTCAAGGCGCCGCACGGCGGCATCTTCGTATTCTTCGCGATCGGCAACCTGCTGTGGTTCCTGATCGCCCTGGCGGCCGGCACCGTCGTCAGCGCCCTGGCGGTCGTTGCGGCCAAACAGTTCGCAAAACCATCTGTCACCACGCCGGAAGCTCCGGCGCTGGCCACCACCTGAGTCACAACCCTGAGGAGAAACAAATGCCAAGCAAGACTGTCACCGTCGGTTCGGCCATCGGCCTGCACGCCCGTCCCGCCGCGATCATCGCCGAGGCGGTCGTCAATGCCGGAGTTCCCGTCACGCTGTCCATGGACGGCGGCGAGCCCGTCGATGCCGGTTCGGCCCTGATGATCATGACCCTGGGTGCCGGTAACGGGGCTCAGGTGACCGTGGAATCCGACGACGCTGACGCGTTGGCCACTGTCGCGGGACTCGTGGAGCAGGATTTGGACGCGTAGGGCCTACCGCTCGGCGTGGCGGGCGATGAGTGCCCGTTCAGCCTCGCCCGCCTGCTCCGGAATCGCGAACGGCATGTTTGTCCCCACGAAGTCCCGGGCTTCACGGAAGTCCATGCCTTGCTCGACGAGCATATTCACCGTGCCGACGTGCACGACCGCTGTTGCGCGTTTAGCGGCCACACCGGCCACGAACCGGATCTCGTCGGCCAACTGGGCCTCGGTCAGCATAGTCACCTTTGGATCCAGGTCCACTTGGGCGACGGAGCCGTTGAGGTAGGCCGTGACAGTGACGGTGCCCGGCGGGTTGATTACCTGGACCACCGGAATCTGCTCTTCATCCTCGGGCTCACCTTCGCCGTCGATGGCGCCGAAGCCGTCGTCCGCCACTTCCTCGACTTCGTGGCCGGAATAGTCGTAGACCCCATCGAGGCCGCCACTTTCATCGCTCCCAGGGTCCACTTCGTACGCCGCGTAGTCCTGCAGAGCGTCAAGACCTGACGCATCGTGGGATACCGGGGCATCGAAGTCGAGGGCGTCGAGGCCGTTGCCGTCGTCGGCGTCGTCCCAGTCGTCCGAACCGTGAGGCGTCATGCCTCAGTGATATCCCATCGCAGTCCCGCCCGTCGACAGTCGGTCAGTAAAGAGTGCCACCAATTGGCACCCACCGACTTGCCGCGTGCAAAGCTCACTGCGGGCACAAAGCGTTATCAGCCTCACCTGGGCACCCTTATGATTGCCTGCGTGCAAATAGCCGGACGGCTTGAAGTGAGAAGATGCATTGTCGAGCAGGCTGGATTTTGTTTGCTGAAAGTGCATCAGCACACTGCAGACATGTCCGATGTCTTTGGGGGAGTGTGAGGCGTGCAGCGCTTAGCCGTGATGCTGCTGGCAGTTTTGCTGGCCCTATTCAGTGCGCCTCCGGCGTTCGCGATCGACCCTCCGGCGATCGATGCCGCGGCTGTTCCGCCTGATGAGACGGGCCCCGATCAGCCGACGGAGCAGCGCAAGATCTGCGCGGCGCCGACGGTCATGCCGAATTCGAATTTCGCCGACAAGCCCTGGGCGGCGGACTACCTGAAGCTGGCCGAGGCACAGAAGTTCGCAACTGGCGCCGGCGTAACTGTCGCGGTGATCGACACGGGAGTGAACGGTTCCCCCCGGGTGCCGGCCGAGCCGGGCGGCGACTTCGTCGACGCGGGCGGCAACGGTATGTCCGACTGCGACGCCCACGGGACCCTGACCGCGTCGATCATCGCCGGACGCCCGTCCCCCACTGACGGATTCGTCGGTGTGGCCCCCGATGCGCGACTGATTTCGCTGCGTCAGACGTCGGTGGCGTTCCAGCCCAAGGGTTCGCGGCAGGATCCCAACGACCCCAACTCCACCCAGACCGCGGGCTCGATCCGTAGTTTGGCCCGCTCGGTGGTGCATGCCGCCAACCTGGGCGCGCAGGTCATCAACATCAGTGAGGCAGCCTGCTACAAGGTGACCCGCCGGATCGACGAGTCCAGCCTGGGCGCGGCCATCAACTACGCGGTGAACGTCAAGGGCGCGGTGATCGTGGTGGCCGCGGGTAACACCGGCCAGGACTGCACCCAGAACCCGCCGCCGGATCAGTCGCTTCCGGCCGATGCCCGCGGTTGGAAGGGCGTGCAGACGATCGTCAGCCCGGCCTGGTACGACCCGCTGGTGCTGACCGTCGGCAGCGTCGGACAGAACGGTCAGCCGAGCAACTTCTCGATGTCGGGCCCCTGGTTGGGTGCGGCAGCTCCCGGCGAGAACCTCACAGCACTCGGCTACGAGGGGCAGCCCATCAACGCCACCCCCGGTGAGGACGGCCCGGTGCCGCTGAACGGCACGTCGTTCTCGGCCGCGTTCGTCTCCGGTCTGGCGGCGCTGGTCAAGCAGCGCTTCCCAGATCTGACCCCGGCCCAGGTGATCAACCGGATCACCGCCACCGCGCGCCATCCCGGCGGTGGCGTGGACAACTATGTCGGTGCCGGCGTCGTCGATCCGGTGGCCGCGCTGACGTGGGAGGTCCCCGAGGGCCCGGCCAAGGCGCCGTTCCGCGTGAAGGAAGTTCCGCCGCCGGTGTACATCCCGCCGCCAGATCGGGGCCCGATCACCGGAGTGGTGGTTGCCGGAGTTGCACTCGCGCTGATTCTCGGGATCGCTGCGATGACCCGGCGCGCATTGCGGCGGCGCCAATGAGCTTCTTGCAGCGGCATTTCGGCTTCCGCTTCACCACGGGGCACGCCATCTGGGCGGCCACGTTGATCCCGGCGTACATCTCGATATGTATGCATTTCAACCTGCTGTGGCTGGGGATCACGCTGTCGGTGCTGACCGCGATCTTCTCGGTACTCACCATCCGCGGTTATCGGCTCACCGGTTGGGTCCGGGCGATCTTCTCGTGGCGACGCCGCCACCGCAGCACCCCCGACGTACCGTCGGAGCCCGCGGTGGGTGCCACGGTGATGCCAGGCGACCATGTCGCGGTGCGCTGGCAAGGCGACTATCTGGTCGCGGTGATCGAGCTGGTGCCAAGGCCTTTCACTCCCACGGTGATCGTGAATGGCGGTGCTGTCTCCGACGACACCGTGAGCACCAAGCTGGTCGAGAAGCTCTTGGCGGCGCACTGCCCCGATCTGGAGGCCGACATCGTGTCAGCCGGCTATCGGGTCGGCAAGACCGCTCCCGCGAGCCTGGTGGCCCTTTACGAGCAGGTGGTGGGCCCGTATCCGGCACCGGCCAACCGTCGTACCTGGATTGTGATCCGTGCGAACCCAGAGGAGACCCGTCGCTCGGCCCAGCGCCGCGACAGCGGGGTGTCCGGACTGGCCCGATATCTGGTGGCGTCGGCCACCCGTATCGCAGACCAGTTGGCCAGCAACGGGGTTGACGCGCGGTGCTCGCGCAGCTTCGACGACTTCGACAAGGCCACGGAGATCTCCTTCGAGAAGGAGACCTGGTCGGTGATCAAGGGCCGCAGCACCTTTACCGCGGCCTACAACGCTCCCGGCGGTCCCGACGTCTGGTGGTCGGCACGCGCCGACCACACCACTACCTGTGTGCGGGTTCGTCCTGGGGCCGCCCCGACAACGACGGTGCTCTTGACGACGTTGTCCAATCCGACGACGCCGCGCGGGTTTTCCTGCCTGTACGGCGGGCAGCGGGCAGCCCTTCAAGGGCTCACCCCGGTGACCGACAAACACCATGAGCTGCCGATCGGCTCGGCCGGCGTCCTCGTGGGTGAGACCTCAGACCGCTATCCCGTGTACATGCCGTTCGACAACGTCGACGTCAGCATAAACCTCGGCGACGCGCGCCTGTTCACCCAGTTCGTCATCCGCTCCGCCGCATCCGGCGCCGTGGTGACCCTCGGGCCACAGTTCCGCGAATTCGCCACGATGATCAACGGCCGCGTCGGCCGCGTGCCGCGCGTCGCCTGGCCGCACTCGACGACGTACCTGGGCCCGCATCAGGGCGTCGGCCGAGTGATCATGCGGCCCAACTTCATTGACACGCCGCGGCACCGGCAGCTGCCCATCACGTTGATCAATCCGCGTGAAGAGAGCCGCTACCAGATGGCGCTGGAGCAGTGACATCAAGCTTCCTGGGAGAGGGGTCCCAGAAAGGTCGGGAGGAATAGTCATGACAGAGGAGATGCATCCGCAGGTCGCTGCGGTCCTGCGCCAAGCGCAGCAGCTGCAGTCACTCATGGACGACCAGCTGCACAAGATGAACACCGAAACGTTCACTGCGGCTGACGAAGCCAAGAGCGTGGAAGTCACGCTCAACGGCCACCATCATCTGATCGACGTGTACATCAAAGACGGACTGTTGCGTCTAGGTGCCCAGGCCGTCGAACAACGGCTCAATGAAGCAATTCAAAAGGCTACGGCCGCAGCGACTTCCTCCATCGAAGCGGACCGGGAACGGCTCGATGCCATGGTTGCGGAGTTGACCGCGGACGGGTCGCTACCAGGCTGACGCCCACGGAGGCGCGGTGGTGGTCAGCCCACACATCCGCGGGCACCCATGAGGGACGATATGGATAATTTCAACAGACGATTTGGCCTAATACTCAACGCCATTCTGGGGGCGGTATGCGGCATCTGGGCATTCATCGCGATCAAACACTTGAACTTCATCACCGCGGTGATCGCAGTTGGGCTAATCACCACCTGCCTGTTGGTTGCCATCCAGTTGGCGGCATCGAAAAATGCTGTGGTCCAAGCTGCGTTCGATGAATCTGGGATGTTATTGCGCCCGGACAGTCGCATTGAAGACAACCTGCGCAGATGTCTCGCCACCCTAGGGCTGTCTGGGGCGTCCATGTTCATTGCGTGGACAACCGATTGGCTCTACCTGCCGCTTCCCGATGGAGTCCGGCAAGTCTTTCCCATCGCCTTCGGCGCCACCAGTCTCGTCGCAGGCTGGTTTTGGTTTGTCTTCAAACGCCAAGGGGGTTCTAGCTACCTGCTCCTAACTCCCGAGGAGTTCGAATTTCCCAATCTCGGTTCATTGAACTCAGGAAAGTGGGACGACATTACGGCGGTGACGGACAAGCTCCCCACCGAGGAACGCTTCTGGACCCCCATGGTGATCACCATGAAGGACGGTTCGAGACTCGTGATGGACTCTCCGGGCAGCTATACCCGAAAGGGCACTGCCCTGATCGAGTTGGTGCGCTTCTACTGGCACCACGCCGAGCAGCGAAGCGAGCTCACGGACGGACGCGCGCTGGACCGTCTTCGCGCTTTGGACCCACAGCTCAGTCCACGCACCAAGCTCTGACCCGATCCCGGCTTTGCGCTCGATGTATTTTGATGCGCTCGAATTCGCCTCGCTGCCAACACCTTCCGCACGACGTTGGGCACGCGCACGTCTGCATAGAACACATCCACACCAGGCTCGCCATATCACCTGAGTTCGGTCATTTGCCTTAGTGCCTTGAATTTTCGGGTTTCAGTGCGTTGGGAATGGCGTAGACCTCGGCGTTGGGGCCCGGCGGGAATGTGACGATGACGCCGTTGACGTCGATGGTGGATGCGAGGGTTCGCGGGTGGCACTAACTCAATAGCTGAAACGGAGCTTACGTGAATGGTCTGAGAATATTTGCGATGGCGATCCTGGGCATCTGCGCCGTGGCGTGCGTGGTCACAGGTGGTCGACATCGTGGATCGAGCACCCGACGCTGTGCCAGCAAAGAGTCCGCTGGTCATGGCGATGGCGGGCGGAGATTTCAAGTTGATCAAAGAGTCGTCGCTGTACACCCCCAACGGAGCGGCCCTCCTGCAGTTCCTGCGGTTCTACTGGCTCCATCCCGATAGTCGCTCCGAGCTCACCGATGAACGTGCACTTGAGCGGCTACGTGAAGTCCAACTGAACCCCAACTCCACGTCCATCTAGATGTGCCTCCACCGGGAACGAATGTCCCCACGCTGGAGAACTTTGGCGTGCGGTAGGCGCCCACTCATTCCTTATGCTCTTAACCAACGACTCTGAGAGCGCGCGACGTGGGATTTGTTGACGCATACTCCTGGGGCTATGGGCATGTATGACCGCAGCGAGGGTCTCCAGAAAGATGACCGACGCGTCGGCTGGGCCTTGGCGGGATGCGGCAATGACACGGTGGGCTTTCTCCAGTCCGCAGACGAAGGCATTGCAAAAGCACCGGGCAACGCCCGCGCGGCCCAGGCGATGGCCACTCCAATTATCCAAGCAGGCCGGATCCGTACCACCGCCGACTGGCGGTCCTCGGTGGCCGTGGTCGCCAAGGCCGAACCACTGCACCCGGTGCCGCCCGCTCCGTATCCGGTGATCGTGTCGGAGACCCGGACCGCCTCTCGCCAAGCGTTGGTGTCCTACCGCGGCAACCGGTACTCGGTGCCTCCGGAGCTGGCTGCCGCGCAGGTGACGGTCAGCCACCCGGTCGGTGGTGAGAGTTCTGCGATATCGCCACCACGAGCGGGATCGTGATCGCACGGCACCGCATGGCTGCCGATGGGTGGGGGGCGATGGTCCGGGACAGCGGCCACGTCATCACCCTGGATAACGCCGCAATGGCCACCGCGAACACCGGGCGTCCACACCGCGGCAAGGAACGCATACCACCTGGACCGGCCGCCAGAACCGCTGCCGCGCAACTCCTTGCACGCCGCGATACCACCGTCAATATGGCCGAATCTGCAACGCCATACTTGCATTGCGGCGCTTTTCCTTGAATTACGGGCGCTTCACCCCTGGTGTTCGGAATGCCGCGCATCGAGTGCTAGTTCGGCTTCGTAGGCCTGCTGAGGAGTGCTGAACGGTACGTTTGCCTCGACAAATTCGCGAGCTTCTCGCAAGTTCCACCCTTGTTCAACGAGCGTTTCCACCACGTTGATATGGAGGAGTGCTGACGCCTTCTTGGTGGCAACGTCAGCGACAACTCGGATTTCCTCAGCGAGTTGCGCTTCGTCGAGCGAAGATACGCTTGAATCCAAGCTGACATGCGAGACCGTCCCGCTAAGGAAGACGGCGCACGCCACGGTGCCCGGCGTATTCATCGCTTGGATGACCGGAACAACTTCCTCGTCGGCCTCCTCGGGACCGCTGAGCACATCCCAGTCATCCTGCTTCGGAACGGGCGCAGGCACACTGTCCGGTATCGCGTCCAACTCGGTGTCGTCGCACCCAGCGCGGTCGTAGCCGGTCTCCTCCGGCGTGTATACCTCAGCTAAGACATCGAGATCAGACGGAACGTCAACGACTTGGGACTCGCCGAAATCCAGCGCATCCAAGTCGTGGCCGCTATCAGACTCGTCGTAAATGCCAGTCATCGTTTGCAGTCATGTCCCTTTTGTGAATTGCATTTGCAGCCGAAGCGCGATAAATCGTCAGCATCACCGGGGGTGCATCTGTTTACCGAGTCGACCGCTCATCGCTGCATCAACGCTGTCGTAACGGTCTGCGGCAATGCCCAGCTTGTCCGAAAGACGTTCGGACGCAGTCGCCATTTCTGAACATGCACTGCCACGGCGACTGTCCGCCATAGCGACTGCGGTGTTAGCCGCCGAACAGGCAATACCATGGTTTGCGAACATCGACGCACTGACACCGTTGGTCAGGGTTGAGGCGGCTTGAATCTGACCTCTCGCTTGCCCCTGCGTAGAAGACAATGCTCGGACGTGCCCGGTGGCGACGCGCAGATAACCCGACTTGGCCCCTGATGCCGCCGCGTGCGGGTCTTTGGCGTAGTCGCCACTTGCCTTCGTTATGTCCATGGCATTCTTAAGAACCGCGGCATTCAACATTTGCAGGGCTGCCCCGCAGGTAACCAGGGCAATGTTCGACACGGTGGTTTCGAAGGAAAGCTGAGCGGGCACGCCCACTGGGGGAACCGGAGTCAAACCAAGGGAGATCGCGGCCGGGATACACGCGGTAAGCGCCGTGGCCGCACCGTCGAGAACTCGCCTTGCCATGAGGACCTGATCGGCCTGGCTGGCAATAACGCCTTTTAGTTTGCCATCGGTTGAACGCATGTGCTCGGCTCGGACTTGTTGCCGTTCGTTCTGCCGACGATAGGCCTCAGATCCGTCCCCCACCCACTGGCCAGTCGGTGTTGCCGATTCCAGCGTGTCGCGTACGCCCTTGAACTTGTTTGCCCCCTGTTCGAAGCGGTGGCCGGTTTCGGGGTCACCAATGCCCAAGGTCAGGGAAAGAGCATTAATTGCAAGCAGCGTGGATCCGATTATTGGTGTCTCGAGAGCCGCTACCTTGGGGATAGCTTTTGACGCGAAGGACGCGGCCTTGGGGAACGCACCCTCCACGACGGGTGCCACCTTGGGGTAAAGCTTCGCCGCCATTGTCGGCACCATCTGAGCCGTACCGAGGGCATCCGCGCCAAGCCCGGCGCCCGCCAGCACCTGGTCTACGAACTTGGCCTTCTCATCCGTGGCTCCTTGGACGTGGTCGAACCAACCTTTGCCCGCGAAGACAACTTCGATCGCCTCTTTGATAGCCAAGACAACCCCTCCCATTCCCCGACGCGGCTAGCCTAACAGCGCTCCCAATCGGGTCCATGCACCATTTCTGCCCCTCCTGGCGCCACCTCACCCGGCCTCATGCCCGAATCAGCCTGCGTGCCACAACCCTTCCTCATCCATGATGCGACTGACCGCGGCGTCGTTGCCGTTCCTCGCGCCCAGGCTGGGCAGCAGTAAGCTAACGTCAAATGTGGTGACAATGCTGATGCTGGACGCCAAGCAACATCCAGTCCACTGGTATGCCCGCCCCGAGCATCACTGAGACGGTGCGATTTCTGCACCCCATCGACTGCAAATTGACCGTAGCGAGGATGGATTGAGACACCCCCCGAACACGCCAGGTGAATGGCTGCTTCTCCTCGGCATTTGTGCGGGCTTAGTCTTCAGCATTTTTGCGTTCTTGTTCCTCCTGCTGATCATAGGGCCGTGGATTGTCGACAGGTTCGGTAACCACGGGCCACAGGATGAACCCGAACAGCGACTCTTTCAAGAATCGGCCGAGTTCAGGTCTCGTTGGCAGCATGTCCAGTTGTGGCAGGTCCCGTACGCTGAGCTCGCCTGCGAGGCGTCACGTTGTGGGCAGATCATTTCGATTCTCGAGAAGCGGCGCACTGGCCCGATGGCGCGATCTGCCAATGACGAGTTGATCAATCAAATCTCCTGGTACCGCACCACATTGACTACAGTTCAGCAAGCCATGGCCTACGTCACCGCACACGGTGGTGGGCCTCAGCTCCCGCCTCACGGGACGTGACTGAACTACTCCCAATAAGTCCAGATTTGTAGCGGCTGCGGGACTGTCCGTACTCGGTGTAAGTGGTGTTCCCGGATTTTTCTTTCGTCAGCGTTCTTCGGCGGCCGGCATACGGTCGGCGAAGCTGATCGCCAGGGCGTTGAGCGCTGGTTTCCAGCGTACGGCCCACTTGGTCTGCCCGGCGCCCTTCGGATCCAGTGACCGGGTCACCAGGTAAGCGTCTTGCGGGCCGCCTGCTCGTTCGGGAAGTGCCCACGTGCGCGTACTGCCCGCCGGTAGCGGGCGTTGAGGCTCTCAATTGCGTTGGTAGAGCACCACACCCGCCTGGTCTCGACGTCGTAGTCCAGGAACGGGATGAACTCCTCCCAGGAGTTGGCCCACACCGAATGATCGCCGGGTAGGGCATGTGACGTTTGCTTAGTGCCCCGTTTTGAGTCCGAGGTGGACCAGAATTTCGGTGCGGGCTAAAGGGATCTCATCACACAAGAGAGACCCTGTTTACGCCCCCTCGATCTGCCGGCGCAGCTTGAACCGTGTTCCGGCGGCGGGAGTCCTGCGAGGCCTTCGAGGTGGGGGTTCGGGGGACGGCCCCGAACCCCCAACCAGCCGATATGGTTGACCGTTGAACGCGAGCCATCGGGCCGGCGTCACTGCTACTTCTTGGTGTCCTTTGCCTCTGGGCGTGCACGACGACCGATAACCGCCTCGGTGTACGCGCGATCTTCCTTGTAAAGGTCTTCGTCCTCCGACAGGTTGGGGTTGCGGCGTTTCTCCTTGCCCTGGTTCTGGCCGTGGCCACCGCCCATGCCACCCATACCGCCACCCATACCGCCCATACCGCCACCGCCCGGGCTCCCCGGGACTCCGCCGCCGCCACGTGCAGCCGCGGGAGATGGCGCCACCGAGTCCGCTCCGACAGCGGGACCCAACGGCATCGACGGCATACCCCCGCCGCCTCCGCCCATACCGCCACCACCGCCGGCACTGGCGGGCTTCAGGCTGGGTTCCCCCAGTCCAGGCATTTCTGGCATGGCCTCGTTTCCCTTCGGCAGGCCGCTCGGCATGCCTCCGCTGGGCGCGCCACCACCGGATGGAGAGCCACCACTCGGTGAGCCTCCACCGCTTGGAGAACCACCCGACCCCTGACCCGCCGACGGATCAGCACTGGCGGGCGACACCGACGGCGTATCCACCGACGGCGTATCCACCGACGGCGTATCCATCGACGGCACCTCAGGTACGCCGCCTGCTTGCAGTGGACCGTTTCCCGGCGGCGGGTTGACGCCTGGTGGTATCTCGGCTGGAGTTGATTGCGACGTCCCGCGAATTGACGGCGGCATGCCGGGCCTAATTTCGTGGAAAGCTACGCGATCAGCGTACTTCTTCAACGCCGTATCCGAACGCTCCTGAAAATGCGCATTCAGCGCGCCTTTTCCCAGCATCGCCATCGGTGAGAGGCCTACCAGGACACCGACGACGCCCCCCGGACTCAAATTCTCATAGGTGGCGACGTCATCCATTGTGGGGTGCTCATTGACGAGATCTGCGTGCGCGTCGATGAAATTTTGCGCCTGTTCGATCATTCGCCCGCACTCCGCGCCCATGTGCACCCACCATTCACGAAGGCGCGTCATCGCTTCTGTGTATGCATCCGCGGCGGTGCCGTCGCCCGGCGGCGCATCGAAATCTTTCGCGTGGGTCTCCTCGATCCATTTTCTACACGTGACCCACTTGTCCTTGAAATCCTTTAGCTCCGACGTACCGTCGCCGTCGTGGATCATTTTCGCAGACTCTCGCCACTTGGCGAAGCTGCCCGTTTCTGCCGCGGCAGGATAAGGGACCTCCACGGGCTGTGGCGCGGGTTCCATACCTACCGCGCTTGGAACCGCCGTCTCGAAACGGCTCGACGGCCGGGCCCGGTCACTATGCATTTGCTTGTCGAATTCTTCCTTCGACGTACTGACAACCTTGTCGAAAGAGTCAGCCGCAGCCCGTAGGGCCGATCCCATACGCCGCGCCTCGGTATCAGCGGCCTGGAAGGTGAATTCCAATCTGTTCGAAGCCGCCTTGATTTGGGCTATCGCGGCGGTGGTAATTTTCAACGAATCCGGTGGCCCCGGAGCGGGCGTGATGGAATCTATCGCCGGACACTCCACAATTCTCGTGGCCGTCTTCTTCAGCTCGTCGGACGACCACCCGACCACTCCTCCTGGCCCTGCCATTCATCCTCCCTAATGTCGATGTCGCCGGCCTACAGTGACGAAACCAAAATTTCGGCCAAACGGCCCTGCCCTCCGTGCAGCCCGCAGCGTTGATTTCTCGCGATTATCATATGGGCAGACGGAGGGGACGGCGTTCACTTCTTTGCTGGCCGGATGCCTTGCCCGTGCAACTGCGACGAGACACAACCGTCTTAGGCATCAAGTCCGTCGGCGACCAATTGGCCCACGTGCTGCCAGTAAATGAAATCGGTAACGGCCCGACGTTGATCGGTTCCGTCCGCTGCGGTGTGTGCCTCATACACAGCGCACTCCTGGGCGTGGATTGCATACTCCAAGAAGGCCTGCAAGTGCACCTGCCCGCGGTCGTAGGCGCTGCTACACAGCGGCTCCCACACCTCTTCCCACAACGTCGTCCGACGGTCTTCTGGTGGGCTGGTGTCGGCCGATGCCGGCGGCAGGATGTTGATCAGGTCGGCGTCGCTGAACCCTGCCAACCGCATGGCGATCTGCGGAGCGATCACCTGCAGACGGTCCCGGCCCGCCATCTGGCCCTTTGCCGGGATGTCATCAGGTGTCAGCACGACCTTGTGGGCACCGGCGTCCGACTTCGCAAGGTGCTCCTCACCGCCGATCACCGCCCGCAGCGTCGTGTCGTGATGCTGGGCCCAACGCTGAACAGCCACCATCGGATGGGTCGCAAACGAGGCACGCTCGCTGGGCGGGATCGACTCATCGGCACTGACGAACTTCACCTGCTCAGGCAACCGCACCTGCGCAGGCAGGTAGGCCAGACCGTAGTTATTGGCCACCACAATCTGTCCTTCGGCGGTCAACGCGGTGATCCAGTAAAAGTCGTAGTCCTCGACATTGAGCATGTCCGGCGCATTGAGCGCCGCTGCGATTCGGCGCGCCAGTACCAGTGGATCCGAACTCCGCTTCGTCGCGTTCTGCGCGGCATCGCGCTCGGCGCGCGCAGCTGACACCGGGATCGGCGCGATCTGCGCACCGCCAGCGATGTTCGCGGGCGGGGCCGGGGGCGGGGCGACTGCGGGAGGCGGTGCCACCGGGGCGGCCGGAGGCGCGGTCGGCGGAGGTCCGAGGGGCATCGACGGCATTCCGCCACCCATACCCATCGAACCGCCCGCCGGCGGCCCCTGTACCGGCGCCGCGGGGGCCTGCGCACCAGTCAGTGAGGTCGGCACCGAATGGGTACTCGCTGGTGCCATCGCATCGCTGCCCGGAACCGCGGGGGGAGGCGCCAACGGCGGGGGCGTGCCAGTGGATGCGGCATGAACCGGTGTCCCTGCCGAATCCGCAAACCCCTTCGAGAAGGCCTGCAACGGATCAGTTGGCGCTGTACCGACAGGTGCTGGGCCTGCTGCCTGCGACGCGCTCGCGGCTTGATCCAGCCCACTACCTAGGCCACCGCTCAGCGGGCTCGGGGCACCTGGAGCTCCGCTGGGTCCAGTACCCGCCCCTGACAGGCTGGGAGCACCTGTGGCCGGTGGAGGGGTTGGCGTGGCGGTCACAGGTGGCGGTGGTGGTGTGGGTCCAGTCTTGCCCGTAGCAGCAGTGGGTGCCGGCGGCTGAATGACTGGAGTTGGTGCACCCTCCGCTTTGGCATAGTCGATAACCGGCACATCCGCTGGAGGCTCGGCCGGGGGTCCGTCTGCCACAGGAACAGCCGGCACAGGCGCTTTCTCTTTGTCGGTGTAGCTCGACATCGCCGGGTCCAGAGCTGGCTCAGTCTGTGGTGTGTCGATCACAGGATCAGATGCAGGCGTTTTCTCATTATCCGTGTAACTGAACGACGCATTGCTGAAGGCGAGGACCGGATTGTCACTCTGTTTGCCGCTGCCTTCGCGGCCAGTACCTTCTTTGGCCGTGAAATTCTCTTTGCCGAATGTCGGCGGCTCAGGGGGAACGCCCTCCTTACCTAACGCAGTATCCGCGCCCCACTTCACGATCGACTTGTTGAACCCGTACGCCTGATCTTGAATCTTGCTAACCGCATCGTCCGTGTTCTCTCCGTTAGCTTCGGAAATCGTATCGTTAATGACGTCGACCGCTGTGTTGACCGTCCCGACAATCGCTTCTTTAACCCTGCCGATCAACCCCGCAGCTTCGTCGCACCACCCTTTGGCGGTAGCGAGCTGCTGCTCATGCCGCTCCATGGACCTAGTGTGGGTATCGACCCTGACATTAGCGGCAGTGGCAGAAATACCTGCCCAGTTATTCTCGCTCTTGAGGTACGACTGCCCAGATAGCCACCCCTCCTTGGCTCCAGTAAGGGCTTTGTGTATGCCGCCTAATTGCGCGTTACGAGTATTGAAGACGGACTCGTCCGTTTCAGGCCAAGCCCCCGGCCCAACCATCTTGTCCTTATAGCCGCCGGAAGGCTTCTTCTGTCCTTCGATGCCCATCATGATGAGGCCTTGCAGGCTGAATTAACCAAACGAACCAGACTAACGACAGGCGCCTCCAAATAACTATCCGCCGCCTTATAATCACTTAATGTCTTAACGAATGCACGTCGGTACTGAGCCGCGAGGACAGTGATATCCTCGAGTTCGGGATTACCGCTCTGCCGACCCAATCGCTCCATTTCATCAGCATTTGCCAACAGAATCGGCGCTGCCGCCTCGTTAATCGATCTCTGTTCTGGTGTCCAGTCTTTCGCCGGGATTCCCTTGTCGATCGCTCGCCATGATTGCGTGTCTTCATTCAGTTTGGAAACTAACGAGTCCCAATCGCTACAAACCGGATTGCGCTCCGTGAATAACATCGTTGCTTCAGACGAAGCTTGCGGCAACATCGCCTTTGTGGGTCCCGGCACAGGGGGTACGAGCGGAGCGATCGCTTGCGCAACGCGGTACGTTATTGCACCGCATATCTTTGCCACACTCGCGCCCGCAGCGTTAGACGCTGCAGCAAAGTTATCGTCATCAACACCATATGACGGCAGGCGTTCAACAAACGTACGAGTATACGCAATAAATTGTTCGTACAATACCCGCATCACCCTATGCGGTGTGGTTTTGGCCAAGCTAGCAGTCTGATCGGCTGCCAGCGTCATCGCCTTTCCGACAGTTTCATACGTGGCACGTTGCTCTGAGGTCCACGAACTCGCTGGAATACTGATATCTCGGTCGTCCCACTTAACGGACGTCGTTACTTCCGAATACTTACTTAGGACCGTATTCC
This sequence comes from Mycolicibacterium peregrinum, assembly GCF_001665785.1. Classification (GTDB taxonomy): domain Bacteria; phylum Actinomycetota; class Actinomycetes; order Mycobacteriales; family Mycobacteriaceae; genus Mycobacterium; species Mycobacterium peregrinum_A. The sequence continues at coordinate 19,556 of NZ_LZSO01000031.1, read as the reverse complement.
ATGCCTCACACGTCGGGTCTTCGGTGATGATGTTGACGGGCCCGGTGTCGTTCGCGCTCGCAAATTCGGATTTGGAGCCAGCTCCGCCGGCATTCGACGGACGATTCTCGTCACTACCGGGCTTGACGACGAGCACCGTGATTACGACCGCCAGTGCGATCGCCAGAACCACAGCCAAACCACCTAGGAGCCATTTCGCTTTTCCGCCACCGCTGGACGGGGGCGGGGGGCCGCCAGCCCACTGTTGTTGCGGCCCCCACGGCGGCGGACCACCAGGCGGTGGACCGCCCGGACCGCCGGTTTGCTGCCACGCTTGCGGCGCACCGCCCGGCTGACCGCCACCACCCATCGGTGGTTGCTGTCCAAACGAACCTGGCGGGGGAGGCAAACTCATTGGCACACCTTTGACTCAGTCACGGATACGGTCACAACACAATCGCAGGATCAGCGGGCGCTCGTCGTGGCCCAGCCGCGACTGGTGGTGACGCAGCATCTGGTCCCGACGTACCAGGCACAGGAGCGGGTTGCGCGGCGGCCGGCGATGACACCGGCGCGTGTTCGGTTGGCCCGGACGCTGCGGCGCCGCCGTCGCGTTCAGCTTCTTCTTCGCGTTTCTGGCGCTCGGCGGCTTCTTTGTCGCGCGCTTCCTTTTCCTCGCGTGCTTCACGCTCGGCAGCCTCGTCGGCCTCCGCCGACCCGCTGCCAGGCTTACCTCCCGTGGCGTCGGCGCCTTGGCCCATTCCGCCGGTCATCTGGCCGATCTGCTGCACACCCTGCATGACCGCCTGCGGTATCTGGCCGGCCATCTGAGCCATCTGCATCGGAACCTGGGCGGCCATCTGAGCCATCTGCATTGGCATCTGCATCATCTGCTGCAGCTGTTGCAATCCCTCCGCGCCGCCACCGGCACCGGATCCGCTGGCTGTGCCTGCGGCACCGCCCAGCGCCGTCCCCTTTACCTGCCCGGCAATCTGCTGATCGGACTGCTCATACCTATCCGCGGCCGCCTGAACATTTCTGGCAGTAGCCTGCGCGTCGGCCTTGGTTTGACCGACACCATCGATGAACGGCGCCTCAGTCTCTTGAGTTCGGGTCGCCAATGCTTCCGACATCGGGTCAGTGCCCTGTGCGGAAAATCGCTCCGGTGGTGCCGGAATGGAACCGGCGCTGGATTCCATCGCCGCGCCGCCAGTCCGCACCTCGGCTGGATTGACCTTCAGGTTAGTCATCGGCATCCCCAATCGCCCCATACACCAACCGCATCAATATTCGACAGCTCGCCGGCATTCCCGTCGCGATCAGCGATCGCCACCACCAATAGCGGGGAGGTCTGCGCCGCGCGGGTGATGACCGACGCGGCGTGCACGTCATGCTTCGAGATCGAGCGAAGCTCGGCCCTCATGTTCCGGTGTTCTGGTGACAACACTGTGTCGGTCAACCCGACGATCTTCCCCGCAGCGCGCGAACCCCGGCTCACCAGCCCAGAAACGCCCATAATGTGGTCCCCTCCACCAAATAGCTCAGCAAAAGACTACCTGAGGTGCGAGTACCCCGAATACGCAAATTTGGGCCTTCCCCTGCCTACGACCAACGTCGCGATGTTCGCCGGGCGACTGGACATTTGCGCACGTGTCGGCCTTCAAACAGCCGCTGTCACAAGCTCCAGAGACGAAACCGTGAAAGCATCTGGTCCAGGATTCGCGATCGCTACCCCACTCCGCACGATCCCGCCTACCCCATCGGCTCGTCGTCGACCTTGACGTCGAAATTGACTTTGTCGCCGTCAACGGAGGTGGCGGTGACCGTCACCCCATACTTCGTGCCGCGGGCGGTCAGTACGCATTTCTGAGTGGCATCGACTTTGGCCGGCAGGGTGCCATCGCACACCACCGAATCCGCTTTCTCGCCGACCTGCGCTTCCAGCTTCTCTTTGACCGTCTTGGCCAACTGCTCTTTGCTGATCGCAGCGTTACTGCCAGCTTCAATATGAGCCGAACATGCTCCGAGTAGACCAGCCGCAACCACGATCGCAGCGGCAGTACCTGCGCGCACGCTTGACGTCATCTTCATTTTGATTCGCCCCCCGGAGTCATCCGCCGGTTCCGCACTGTCGCGGGACCACTTGGCCAGCAGCGTAACCCGCGACTACACACCGCATGCACGGAAATCCTAGGGACAACGGCAGCACCGAAATCACCAATGCCGACAGCGAATTCGTGCCAAACAGCCTTAGCTGCCGAAGAGCTCTGCCGGTGCGGAGTATTCCTGCACCCACTCGGTCCACAGCGGTGCAGTAGGCCCAACCGCGCTGGCCACCAAATCCCAACCGCCGCTTGAATTTGACCGAAACAGTCCGACGTAGCGCTTCGATGCGCCGCCGTTCGCCGCCGCTTCGGCCAGTGGAGTTCCGGAATAGTCGAACGGGCTCCCGTCTGGACCCTTGAGCTGCGTGGACAGAAACGCCCACCCGCTCGCCGCCCTGAAGGTTTGCACCGAAAATTGAGCGGACTTACCCAGTTGGCTATCTACGTCGGTAGACGCGGCCCTCAGAATCGCCTCGCCCTCAGGCGAATTCTGATTCACGTCATGCAACTGTTGGGCTTCCGGCGTCGGCGACTCGGCCGGTGCACATCCTGCCCCCACTATTGCCATGCACGCGACCACCAAGCCCAGTTGCAAGGCAAACAACACTCGCTGACACTGGGTCATCACGGTCTGACGCTACCGATGCCGCCGAAGTCCACGACCCGCCCCGTAGCTTCAGTGCAACCGCAGGTTTCGCAGCAGGTCGTACACGCCGGCGATCCACAGCAGCAACGGAATCACCGCGGCGATGGCGGCGCCGTCGCCCAGTTCCAGGATTCGCTTGGTCACCGGTGACACGCGGCGCACGCCGTCAGTGGCACCGATGGCGATCACCGCAACCAACCCGAGCGCCGTGTAGATCACCAGCACCAACCACGCGCTGCCGGGATTCCACAGGCACAACCGAACCATCACACCGGTGGGGACGGCGACCGCAGCCGCGAGCAGTGCCCAGGAGCACCACCGCTCGGCATAGAGCCGCGACCGGAAGCCGCAGATCACAGCCACCAGGGCGGCCACGATCATGCTGTGTACAAAGAAGTGTCCTTGCACCACAACGGCAATCGCGCCCACCGAAAGCACCAGCGCACCGGCCGAGAGAAACCCGATCAACAGCTGGCGGGTGAGCAGGCTGCGCTCCTGCAGCCGCGCCGCCGATTCCGGCACCGAGGCGATGATCGCCTTCCATGTGGGCGAGGCCTCGTCGACCTCGTCGGGAGTGATGACCGGGTCGAGCAGCTCGTCGTTGGACACCGACTCACCAGGCGCCGGGATGGGCGGCAGGGCGATACGGGCAACGGCGACAGTGAGTTTGGCGGCGTTGGTCACCACGATCAACCCGAAGGCGATGGCTCCGGCCGGGACCCAGGCTCCTCCGTCGTAACCGACGGCGATCGCTGCGCCGGTGATGGCGATCGCCAGCACCGCCGCGAAGGAGGCCACGTCAGCCCGACCGCGCGGCCCGCCACGGGTCGCCAAGGTCAACAACAGCACCACCGCGCCGGCGCCGGCGAGCTGTGGCGCACCGAGGGAATCGGCGTCATAGGGCAAGGGCACGGCCAGCGCCGCGGCTCCGCCCAGCACAATCGTCGCGGCGAGCAGCAGGCTTTCGGCCAGATCCAGGTTCTGGTACCGGCTCTGCGCAGCGAAGCTTCCGCCGAGCAGGCCCAAGCCGAACACCCCCAGCGCCAACGCCCACCACCAGCCCTGGCCTGCCCCGCTCCAGGACACCAGCGACATGGCGGTGATGACCGTGGCAACTACTGGAATGGCAATGCCGACAAAGCGATTCAGTGCCGTGCGATCGAAGATCGGTGATTCGTCGAGCACCGCGATCGCGTCGATCACGTCCTCGACGAGCGGGCGGTACCGCTCGGTACGGCTGACCGAAACCAAGGTCAGCAACGAACCGTCGACCACCCCGGCATCGTCGAGGGATTCGTCGGCCTTCAGTGGCGGCGCACCCGGGCGGGCGAAAGCCCACATGCCCTGCTCGGAGAAATCGAAACCGGCGAGGGTGTCCTTGGGAGTGTCCTCGAGCAATTCGCCCAGGACACTCACGGTTTCATCGATGTAGGTCTCGATCGCCGCCGTGGCCGGCAATACCAGATCCGTCATCCGCTTACCGGTGAGGATGGTGACCCGGGTGGTGGACGGCCGGCCCGGCGTCGAGCTTGATGTGTCAGCGGCAGCTGCAGTCGTGGTCAACGCCGTTCAAGCCTGTCGAAATCGTCGGACAGGGCAGCGGCCAGCTCGGTGATGCGCCGCTGGAACGTGTCACCGAGCAGCTCGAGCTGGATCTCGGTGCCCGCGGCGATGTGCTTGTCCCACGGCAGCACGATGACCCGGCCCGGAGGTACGTGGCGTTCGAACTGCTGCACCAGGTCCTCGACGTCCACGTTCGGCTTGCCCGGCGTGACGTGGTTGATGACGACGCAGGACCGACCGAGCAGATCCTGGTATCCGTTCTGGCGCAACCAGTCCATCGTGATGGCAGCCTGCCGGGCCCCGTCGATCGAGGCACTGGCCACGATGACCATGCCCGACACGGTCGACAGCACTCCGCGGGACGCCTTCTGGAACAGACCGGCGCCGCAGTCGGCGAGGACGAGGTTGTAGTAGCGCGACACCACGGCGGTGGCGCCCTTCCAGTCGTCGTCGTTGAACTCACGCTGTGCGCCGCTGTAGTCCTCGGACGACAGCACCTCGAGGTTCGCGCCGTTCATGCTCGTGTAGGCGCGAATGTCGTTGTAACGCGACAGTTCCTGGTCGGCGAGCAGATCGGAGATGGTCGCCGCGGACTGGCGGCCGGCCCGGTCGGCCAGGTTGCCACCGTCGGGGTCGGCGTCGATCGCCAGGATGCGGTCGCCGCGGACCTTGGCCATGGCCGATCCCAGCGCAACCGTGACCGCGGTCTTGCCGACGCCACCCTTCAGACCGAACACGCCGATCTGGTAGGAGTCGCGGGCGTTGCGCCGAATCCGGCTGTGCAGCTCGAGTTCGTAGATCTCGTCGGGCGACAGGCCGAGGTTGATCCGCGTCGTGAGATACAGCCAGTGGCGCCAACCGCGCTGGGACGGCATCTTCACGCCGGTCTTCACCCCGACGTGCGACAGCGCGTCGATCGCGCGGTGGTTGCCCATCGTGGCGGCCGAGGTGGGTCCGGGCGCGGCCGGGGTCGGGATGGCCTGACCCGCTCGCCACTGGCCACTGACCTCGGGATCGAGATCGGCGAACTGCGATGGTGCCGGGCCGGGCGCGACGCGCGGTGCCGGACCGGGCATGGCGCGGGCCTGCTCGTGCCGGGCGCCCTGGCCGAACTGCTGTTGCTGCTGCGGGGCCCGCAGCATGGAGTTCTGCGGCCATTGCGGTGCGCTGGCCGGCGGCTGCGGCATGGGCGCAGGCATCTGCTGCGCAGTCTCCGCGTGCCGCGGCTGCGGGGCAGCCTGAGTCTGGGTGGAGGCCGTGGGGGCCACGGGCACATCCGTGGTACTGGTTTCCCCGACCGGGACCGGCGGTGGCGCCGCTGCCGCGGCGGCCTTCAGGATGGCATCTCTGTCCACGATGGCCGTGGCGTCGTCGACCGGTTTACCCGGTTCCGACGAGTGAAAGAGCCGGTCATAGTCGGCCGACATGGGGACCCCTCAGATAGTCAAAAACAGATGGTTAGATCTTTACACCCAAGCACAAGTGGTGGGCGGGTTCGGGCCATCATCAGATAGTCCGAACACCCGCCCACCAAAGCATGCTTGTTTGCCGCGTAGTACTAGGCAAACATCCCCGTGACGCCGGCCTCGGTCTGAGACATGGTCTGTCCGGCCTCGCTGATGGTCTGGGCGAGGTTCTGCAGCGCCTGGTTTAGCTCGTTGGAGGTGCTGTCCCAGCGGGTCTGAACGGCCTGGTAGGCCTCCGAGCCCGAGCCGCCCCACGCCGAGGCGAGCGACGCGAGCGAACCCTTGCCCTCGTCCAGCAGCCCGGCGGTGGTGCCGACGGCGCCCTGGATCTCTCCGGCTCCGCCTTCGATACCGGCGAAATTCCAAACCTGTTCTGTCATGTCTTGTCTCCGTTTCTTGTGGTCTGTTAGGTCAGATCTGCATCGACGAGGCCAGGTTGCCGGCCTGATCGTCGTCGGTGCTGGAGTACTGGGTACCCGAGGTGTGGATGTTGGTCGAGATCTCGTTCAGCTCCTGGATCTGCTTGTCAGCAGCCTCGTGGAACCGGGCCAGCGCGGCCTGCGCGGCGGTACCGGCCTGACCCTGCATCTGGGCAGCCAAGGTGCCGCCGGTCGACTCGACCTGAGCGATGACGCTCTTGAGCTCACCGGAGATGCGCTCGAAATTAGCAGCCTCCTTGGCGAGGACGGCGGCATCTGTATTCATCTGTGCCATGTTGGATTCCCCTTATTTTTCCTTTGTCCTCACCAGAGAAAATTTGGCGAGTCCTCCGGCCGGGTGGCCGGAAAGTCTTTGTGGTGGACGACTTACCAGTCGTCGTCTGCGTCGTCGGTTTGGTCGTATGTAAGTGAGGTCGGCGCGATCAATCCGTCCTTGGTGCCGCCGCTCTTCTCTTCGTTGTTCTTGGCCGCGTGCACCGGTGCCCCGCCACCTCCGCCTGCGCCGCCACCCACCGGCGCCACTGGGCCCGCAACACCCGCGGCCGAGGCGAACGCGCCGGGCTTGGCCTCCCCGCTGATACCCAACATGCTGGACAACAGCGCCGTCCGCGGCGGGGATCCGAGTGCGCCCGGCAATGAGGCCGCACGCACCAGGCCGGCGCCCGTACTCGGACCCGTGCCGCCGGTCAGCGGATGGTTGGAGAACGGCATCGCCCCCATCAGCCCGACCTGCATACCCTTGTCGCTGCCACCCATGCTGGAGAACTGACTGACCATCTGAGTCACCTGTTGCAACGGCTGGGTGAACGTCTGCATCTGGCTCTGGATCATCTGCGGGACCTGCCCCGCAAGCTGACCACCCTGCTGCGCCATCTGCATGACCATTTGCATGCCCTGCTGCATCGGGTTCTTCTCGTCCGGATCCTTCTCCTGCTGTCCGGCGTTCTCGGCTTTGCCCGCGGCACCGACCGCCCGCTGCTCGGCATGGTTGGCCTGCGCAGCGGCATTGCCGGCAAGCAACTTCATCGACGAGAACGTGGATACGGCGCTGATCGCTTCGACCGTCATGTTGCGGGCCGCACCTTGGGCGGTCCGCGGTGCCGTCGATGCGAGCGCCGCCGCCGCGGTCGTTTCTCCGACACCGGGCAACACGATCGGCGTCATCGGCATGATCGGCTCGAACAGCAGGTTGATGGTGGTTTCAGCGTGGTAGGCCTCCATAGCGTCGGCAGCCTGGTTCCACATCCGAACCCAGTAGTCCATCTCGTTCACCGCGATCGGAACCGTGTTGATTCCGAGGAAGTTGGTCGCATTCAGCGTGGCGGTCGTGACATGGTTCTGCTCGATCTCCGGAATAGGCGGAGTGGTCGTCAGAGCCAGGGTGTACGAACTCGCCTGAGCACTGGCCTGCAGGGCGCGCTTCTGTGCCTGGAGTGCCATGGTCCGCAACCACAGGATCATCGGCATCGTCGCTGAGACGGCACGCTCACTCGCCGAGCCGCTCCACACCGAGGTCAAGTTGCTCAACGCCCCGGCGAGTTCGTCAGCCTGGGTCTCCAACAGGATCGCCAGGCCTTCCCAACCCGTTGCTGCCTGAAGCATCGGTGCCGGGCCGGCACCGACCATGAGCCGCGCGGTGTTGACCTCGGGAGGCAGCGCGAACCAGGTCGGTGGGACGGGCGGAACCGCAACCATTGCCAGATGACCCTATCTGAAGACGAATTTGCCGGTGAGCAGCTACAGGGTGGTGGCCTGGGCCGCGTCGACCGCGTTGTAAATACCCGCGATCTCCGCGTACGCCGCACCGGCGCGCGTCAACTCCTCCTGGGCGAACGAGTTCGCCGCAAGCGCCTCGACGCCCTCGCTGGCGAAGGCCATCGCGGCCAAAGCCGAGACCTCGTCAGCACCGGCAGGAACCAGCGCGGTGACGGCCGCCGTCGCGGTGGTGCCGCCGGCCAGACCACGGGCCGCGTTTGCGATCACCTGTGCGGCAACGCCTTCGGCGCCCGGGTTGTGCATCATCGGTTGCATTTGCTTGCTCCCCTGTTTCGATTGCAAATAACCAGGGACAAGCACTCAAGGCCGACCTGGCATGGAGTTTGCCAAGTCGCCAAGGAATCTGTCCCCCGATCCCTTTGCTGGCGGGCCGCCGCCAGCGTTGCTGAGTGCGTTGGATAAATACTAACTGCAGTTTTGGAGTGCTGAGAACACTTATTCCGCGGGCGGATCGACAAAGGACGCCTGAATGACTTCCTTGCCCTCCGGCGCGACCATGAATGCCTGGCCAGGCGGCCTTTTCTTGACGATGATCTCCCGCGACGGGAAGTCGTTCTTCTCCCCGGACAGGAACAACGTCGGCGAACCGGCACCGTAGGCGGCACCCACGAACTTATCCATCGTGGCCCGGTGCGCCAGGCTCATCTGGCACGTCACGACCACGTGCAGACCGATGTCTGCTGCCGCGGGCAACAGCGGACCCAGGGGCGCCATCGGCGACATCATGCCCGCGGCCGCGGTGATCATGTGCCAGTCGTCGACCAGCAGCACGATGTCCGGCCCACTCCACCACGACCGCGCCCGCAGCTGCGCCGTGGTCAGGTCCGGCGGCGGCAACCGCTTCTTCAGGTTGGTCGCCAGCGCCTTGATCGCCTCTTCCAGCGATGCACTGTTGCGGTTGATCGCACCGGCCGCCAACAGGTGCGACTCGGGCACCGCGTCCAGCAGACCCGACCGGTAGTCGGCGAGCATGAACCGCACCTGGTCGGGGCTGTTGCGACTGCAGATCGCCTTGGCCACCGCATGCGCGATGGTCGTCTTGCCCGACTTCGGGGCACCGAAGATCAGCAGGTGTGGCGTCATGTGCATGTGGTTGTAGGCCACCGCGAGGTCAGACTCGCGCAGACCCAGCGGCACCTGCCAGCGCGTCCGGTAATCCGAATCGGGTCCGGGCGGGTTCGGGTCGAGCTGGTGCAGGTAGATCTTGTCCGGGAGCACTCGCACCTGCGGTGCCTGGTCGGTGTAGCGCGAGGCCACTTCCCGCACGCCCGCCGAGATCGCATCGACGATGTTGGCGGAACTGTGCACACCGTCCAGCCGGGGGACCCCGATCATCAGGTGATGTTTCTCGAGCGAAACGGCGCGGCCCGGCCGATTGGCCGGGATGTCGCGGGTGATCCGGTCGATCTGGGTCTCGTTGACATCGCCGAGGCGGAACTCGACCTTGGTACCCAGGTAGTCCCGCACACGTGACTTGAGCTCGGTCCAGCGCGGCGTGGAGATGATGACGTGCACGCCGTACGCCAGACCCTGGCCGGCCAGATCCTGGACCGCGGGCTCGAGATCGGGGAAATCGGCCACGAACGCCGGCCAGCCGTCGACCACCAGGAAGACGTCGCCGAACGGATCCTGTGCAGCCGGGTTGTTCGGATCCTCCCGCATCTCGCGGTAGGCCGAGACCGAGCCCACCCGGTATTGCTTGAACACCTGCTCGCGGGCCCTGAGCACCGCCTTGACCTCGGCCACCACCCGGTTGACCCGATCCGGTTCGGCGCGGGTGGCCACGCCACCCACGTGCGGCAGGTCCTCCATGTACATCAGGCCGCCACCGCCGAGGTCGATGCAGTAGAACTGCACCTGCCGCGGCGTATGGGTCGCCGCGGCCGACAGGATGAGGGTCTGCAGAAAGTTCGACTTGCCGGTCTGCGGCGCGCCGCCGATCGCGATGTTGCCACCCGCGGCCGAGACGTCGACGCCCCAGATGTCCTGCCGGTGCCGACGCGGCTCGTCCATGATTCCCAGCGGGAAACGCAACGGCTGACGCTGGTAGTCGCGCTCGATCAGCTCGTTGAGCGGGGTCGGGTCGGTCAGCGGCGGCAGCCACATCTTGTACGCGCGACTCTCACCGGTGCCCAACTGTTCGAGGACGACCTCGCGCAGGACTCTCGGTTCGGCGTCTGTACTCATGCGTTCACCGCCGTATCAAAAATCGGAGTCGTCGTGAACTGATGAATCCGCACCCGGGCCTGCCGCTGCGAGCGTGGCCTGACCTCGCCGTCGACCGATTCCTCGACCTCGGGCACGTAGTTGGCGCCGGTGTAGAGAGTGCTGAACTTCACCGGGTCCTCCATACCTACCCGCAGGAAGCCGACACCGCTCTCCTTGTTGGTGATGTACTGCGCCTCGGGCGTACCGATCACCGCCTTGGACTCCGAGGAGCTGGTGGTACGCAACGCAATTCGGTACGTCAGGTTCGGCTCGAGCTTGTCGATCCGCACGCCGCCGGTGTTCAGCGACTGGGTGGCCAGCAGCAGGTGCACACGCAGCGACCGGCCCACGCGACAGATGCGGTCGAACAGCTGGATGAAGTCGGGGTGGTTCTGCAGGAGTTCGGCGAACTCGTCGACCACCACGAACAGCGTCGGCAACGGCGGCAGGTCCGCACCACGCTCGCGGTGCTTCTCGTACTCGGCCACACCGGACAGCGCACCCGCGGCGCCTACCTGCATACCGGCCTGCCGCAGGATCTGCTGGCGCCGGTCGAGTTCACCGGTGAGCACCTCGCCCATACGGCCGACCAGCTCGGCTTCCTCTTCCATGTTGGTGACCACGGCCGCGGTGTGCGGCAGCTTCTCCATACCCAGGAAGGTCGAACCGCCCTTGAAGTCGGTGAGCAGCAGGTTGATCTGGTCGGGGTGATGGGTTGCCACCAGCGACAAGATCATCGTGCGCAGGAACTCCGACTTACCCGAACCAGTGGTTCCGATGAGCATGCCGTGCGGGCCGGCACCGAACTCGGCGCCCTCCTTGATGTCCAGCTTCATCACCTCGCCGGACTTGAGCTCATGTCCGAACGGGATCTTGAGCCGGTCGCGATCGGTGTCGGTGAACATCCGCCAGCGCGCCGGGGTCACCTCTTCGACCGACTTGGCGCCCACCAGGTGGTGCCATTCCTTGGAGACCTTCTTCTGCACCCGGACGTTCTTGTCGATGATCGTTCCGGTGATCGACCAGCCGGCCAGCTTGCGGGCGATGCGGCCCGCCTGTGCCGGAGTCATCCGGTCGGCGACCCGGGTTACCTCGCGGTAGTTCTGGTTCGGCAACTTGTCGTCGGCCGTACCGTCCGCGTCAACCCGGAGCCGGTACGCCGACCCGCGGTGATTGCCGAGCGTGAGCACGGTGACCCCGGCCCGGCCGTCTACCGGGAAGCCGGCCTTGCCGCCGGTCAGGTCCACCACGATGACGTACGGGCCGCCGGGTGCGGCATCGGCGCTGTGCGGGCCGCGCGCGGTCAGATCACTCAGGCCGTCGGGTCGGGTGTAGACCAGCCGGGTGGGCCCGGCCGCATCGGTGTCGGTCTGGTGCTGCACGTGCGGCAGCCACTTGAGCCACGACCACTTCGGATCTTCCGGGTTGTCCGTGAGCACCCGGATCTGCAACAGGTCCGGCGGATGGAACACCGCCAGATGACAAATCATCGCGGTGAGCATCGCCGACGCACCGTCAAGGTCACCACCCACCGCGATCGTCGGAAATGTCCGCAGCTGAACAAGTTTCGGGCAATCGTGGATCAGGCCGTGGGTGCGCAGGAACTTGGTCACCCACATGTGGCTGACCGGCTCCAGGTGCGGCTGGGGCGCACCCTGCGGACCGGCCAGCTCTCCGCTGGTGTTCGGCTTGAGCAGCCGGTCCACCGCGATCTCGGCGCCGATGCCGATCCGGGTGGCGGCGTAGAAGTCTGAGTTGGCCTGACGCGACCACTGCCGGTGGGTACCGATGATCGACAACAGATCGTCGGGATGCGGTGCGTGGTAACCGAAAAACGAGACCTGAGCCGACGCCGACGACGTCACGCGGGTGCGCAGGCCGGCCAGGTACCGCAGGTACTCCTTGCGGTCGGCGTTGATCTCGGGAACCTTCTTGCCGCCGCCGCCACCGCTGCCCATCATGCCGACGGTGCCCATGATCATCATCAGCGGCATCATCAGCATGTACGGCGACAGCTGACGCACACCGGTGAAGATCATGATCGCGATCATGCCGATCATGCAGCCGCCCATGACCCAGGGCATGGCCTTCTGCATGCCCGACGGCGGAATCTCGATACCGAGGTCATCCGGTGCGGCGACGTTGATCTCGCCCGGTGTCAGCCGCGGCCCCCGCTTGATGGTCGGGGTGAACTTCTTGGTTGTCATGAGCCTTGCTTGCTTTCCACTTTGCGCGGATGGGGGTCGGCAGGCAGCGTGTCGTGCTCAAGCAGCGCCGCGTCCTTCGACAACACCGGGCCCTCCACCAGCAGCCCTACGACCTGCCACGGTGCATTCACCGCACCGGACAAGCCCAGATTCTTCGCGGCATCGTCATTGGCGATGCCGTACCGCACTCCTTGCGGGTCGATGTAGTACAGACTCTCGCCCACCCGGGGATCCGGCGACTGAAGCCGCACGAACTGACCACCTTCGATGTACACCGTTGCGTCACCGCCGATCTGGTCGATCCCGGTGCCGACCGCCGACGACGGGATCGGCAGCCTACGGCCGGCGATCACGGTGGTCTTGGGCGCCTGGTCGCCCGGCTCCCGCTGCCAGGCCCAGCACAGCACCGGGGTGTCCTGACGCAGCAGCACCTCGAGCGGCTTGTCCGGCAACGGCGACCCGTAGACCTGCTCGGCGATCTTGGCGACCTGGCTGGCCTCCACCGACGGCGGCTTCATCAGGCCGTAGGAGTTGGTGGCGCGCAACGCCGCAGCGGTGGTGGGGTTGACCCGAGCCACCCCGTCCGGCAACACCACATAATGCTGCGGCTCGGATTCGGTGGCCGTCTGGAACACCGAGCCGATCACCAGATTCTCCGGCAGCCCAACGGTATTCGGGGCACCCGCAGCCGCGATCGCGGGCAGCTGCCAGGGGCCCCGGTTGGCCAGTGCGTTGAACAAGCCCTCGGAGACCGGGGTGGCCTTCGCGGTCACCGGGATGCCCACGGCCGAGCTGATCGCCCGGTCCCCCAGGTCGATGCTGTGCCTGCCGTCCTCGGTGACCAGCCAGTTACCCCCCTCGAAGGACACCAGCATGCCCTGGTTCGGGCGCATCGGGCCGACGGCGGTGTCCGTTGCCAGCGACCTGATCAGGATCGAGGACTCCACCTTGGGTGCCGAGCTGTCAGGCTTGGCGACGGTGTCGCACAACGTCCACCGCGAGGCGGGTGCGCCGATCGGGGTGGCGTACGGCGCACCGGGAATGCCGATCGGCTGCCCCTTGGGCAACCGGTTCAGCTCCTCGGACTTCACCGCGGACGGCGTACCGGAGTTACCCAGCGCCAAGCGCGCCGAAGTCAGGTTGTACACCGGGCGAAGCAGATTGCTGCCGGGCAGCATCACGTAGAGCTGATTGGTCGTGCGGTCCACCAACAACTGGTCACTGCCCTGCTTGCCCAACGGCTTGAAGTACGCCATCAGACCCGCGCCGAGGCAGATCAGCACCGAGACGACGACACCGGCGAACACCGCCCGGCTGTAGAACTGCAGCGGATCGTCGAACATCCGGGTGTCGCGGCGCACGATCGCGTGCTCGACGCGACGCAGCAGAAAACGCCAGCCGCTGACCTGGACCTTGGTGGTGAGCCGGAAACCTGCCATCGCTTATTCGCCGACATTCAGGCGGCTGTGCACCGCCGCGATCGCCGATGACATGTCGTCTCCGTTGATCTCACTGAGCTGCTCGACTCCCAGACTTTCGAAGTCCAGCGACCGGGACAGCCGCATGTCGCGGTTTTGCTCACCGGCTTCCACCAGCTGCCGTGCATAGCGACCGTTGCCTGCGATGTCCAGTGCCGGCTTGTTGTTGAGCCTGCGCTGGCTCAACAATGAGGCCGCCTCGTTGACGCGCTTGCTGGCGTCATCGTCGAGCCACGAATCATTCGACTTGGCAATGACTTTGGCGATCTCGACGATGTCGTCGGGTGAGTACGAGTCGAACTCGATGCGGGTGGCGAACCGGGACCGCAGACCGTCGTTGGCCTCCAACAGACGGTCGATGTCATTGCTGTAACCAGCGATGATGACCACCAGACGGTCGCGGTCGTTCTCCATCCGGGCCAACAGGGTATCCAGCGCCTCGGTACCGAACGGGTCGGCGCGGCCGTCGCGCTCCTGCACCAGGGTGTAGGCCTCGTCGATGAAGAGCACACCACCCAGGGCGCGATCGATCGTCTTGGCCGTCTTGACCGCCGACTGGCCTTCGTACTCGGCGACGAAATCCTTACGCGAGGTTTCGATCAGCTTCGGCTCGGCGATCACCCCGAGGCCGGCCAGGATGTTGGCGACCACGCGCGCGATCGTCGTCTTACCCGTACCGGGCGGACCCGCGAAGATCATGTGCTTGGAGGTCTGGGCTACCTTCATGCCGCGCGCGGCCCGGATCCGGGCCATCTGCGTCGCCGCCCGGTAGGCCTCGATCTGCTCCTTGACCCGGCTCAGACCGATCTGCTTGTCCAGTTCAGCCTGCGCCTCGGCGAGCAGCTTTTCCCGCCCGGAGGTATCTGCCACCACGCTGGACGGATCCCACGGATCGGTACGGGCAGCGATCTTCTCAGCAGTGGTGGTCTCCAGGCGGTAGGCCGGATCACGCAGTGCCGCAGTGACTTTGGGCTCAGGGAAGTTCGCCTGCAACCATTCCAGGAGAACCTGAGCCGATTCCTCGTTGCCCTGGGCGCGCCGTGCCATCGCCAGGAACCAGGCGATGGCACGTGAGCAGGCGGCCGCTGCCGGCGTACCGTCCGCGGCGGTCAGCCGTCGATCCGCCTCCGTGAACAGTCCGAGGTTGGCTGCCGCCACGCCATGGGCCACGCCTGCGGCGGCAGCCAGGAACGTGTCGGGCCACTGTTCTGCGCCGCGCACCTGATCGATCACATCGGTCCAGCGTTGCGCCGCACCGTAGATGACCGCCTTGACCCAGGCCACCAAGTGCTCGGACCCGCCGGCGGGGGCGTCTTCCAAGGCCTCCATCGCGTCGGCGTAGTTGCCCTCGGCCGCCTCCTGCACAGCAAAACCGAGGGTGATCGCCAGAGGCGAGTTGATCGGGTAGGAGATGTCCTTCCCGTAGATGCCGCCGATCGGGATCCGCGCGCCGACGCCGTTCATGGAGATCTCGGCGGTACCGGCCAGCTGGCCGAAGTTCGAGCGTGAATACCAGGCCCGGAACAGTGTCACCCGATCGGTGTCACCACAACGGATCCGACCCACCCACGCATCACAGGCGGTTTCGTCGTAATTGGTTATCTCGGTGAATATCTCGAGTGAGCGGGCCGGCGAGCCGGACAGCATGCCGACCGCGCTACCGAACATTCCAGCAAGGTGGTCAGCCATCGTCGCCTCCATAGCGGGTCGAAAAGACCTGGGCCCGAGCATCATCGGCTTGCTCCGGGGTGGGTAGATCCAGATCACGGGTCAGAAAGTCGCGGGTCGCCGCGTCGTCGTGTCCATGCTCCCGCATTCCCGCGAGCATGAACGAGTACTGGGCGGACTTGGCCTGTTGAGCAGCCAGACCCGCGATCACCAGGATCTCCTCAGCGAGATCCCGTTCGGTCAGATTGGTGGCTTTCGGTGCCAACTCGATCTGATGCACCCGGCCATCCATGAATGCCGTCACCGTTACGGTTTCGGGCGGATTGGTGACGGTGAACAACGGCACCGTGAGTGTCTCGTCGTCAACGCCGGATACGTCCGAGAGCCCGCCGCCGGATACCGCATCCTCGTGGTCCTCGGACGGCACGACGTCGTCGTAGGTCCCGAGCGCATCGAGGGCCGCCGCGTTCGAAGCGTCGTCCGAGTACGAGAAATCCAGCGCCGAGAGGTCGTCATAGTCGTCATCGTCGTCCGGGGATTGTGGCGGAAAGTCACCCACCGTAGCGGCCTCTTTCAGTACGCGTAGGAGCTTTCCGGATCAGACTTGTCGAACCATGAACCCGAGGGCAGGAATTCGATCAAACCGTCCAATGCCCGCTGCAGGTTGTCCTTGGTCCCGGTCAGGAAGCTGCCGTAGAGCTCCCCGTTGACCCGGCGCGGGATCGACACGATGCGTCCCTGCTTCGAATCGAGTACGCCTGCGGCCACGTCCACCTGGGAGGTGGTGCCTCCCGGATTGCGCTCGGACACCACCAGCTCCACCCAGCTCTCGGGCTCGGAGATGATGTTCGCGTAGACCCGGGCCGAGGTCGGCGGGATCCCGTAGCCGGTCAGCTCGTCGGCCGTGCGGCAATTGGCGAGCGTCGCTGCGACACCGGTCAACGGCTCGACACTGGCCGGCAGACCCTCGCCGAGCACGGTGGTCACCATGCCGGCCAGACCCACCTGCGCAGCCACCCGCTGCAGGACCAGCATGTCGTTGTCGCGGGCCGCGACCACGTGCCGACCGCCCTTGCGGCACACCACGAACCGGATCATCTTCCCGCCCACGTCGCGACGCCACCAGCGTCCCTCCAGCGTGCGCTCGGGCCGGCTCAGGGTGTCGAGCATCGCCGCCACCTCGGGATGCGGGTTGCCGAAGACGTCCAGCACGCCCTGGGCCGTGAGATCACGGGCGACCTGTTCCCACACGATGTTGCGCAGATCCGGCTGGGGAATGTTCAACCGGATGCCCATCGAAGGCGGGAAATCGGTCAGCCCCAACTTGTCGGCGACCACCAGGATGCCGTCGATGGTCAGCTCGACCCCCACGACATCGTCGATAGCCGCGGTGTTCGCGTCAGCGCCAAAAGAATTTGTCATCTGTCGCTCCGCCTCTACCGCACGGTTCCACGGAGGGCATCGGACATCGTCGAATCCGATCCGTCGTACCCGCCCGCCGCGCGGGAGAGCTTCGCCCCGAGGTCTCGCGACACACCTGCCATACAGGTTCCTGCAGCTCGACGCGCGTTGACCGCGGTCGCGACGGCAGCAGCCGTCGACGACGAAATCGGCCCGTGCGTCATGCGTACCGCGGTGTCGACACCTTCGACCACGCCGGTAGCCACAGTCAGGCTGGTCGCAGCCTCGCCCTGTTTGGCCGATAGCTCGTGCAAATGAGCGGTGGCAACCCGCAAATCACCCGCCATGAAATTCCCCTCGATCCCTGTCCCCGAATTCTTACCTGTCGATCACGGCCGCAGATCCGGGTACACCGCGATCTAATGTAGCCGCCGCTGCCACATGCAGCTGGCCCTGCTCGAAATCCGCCCCGACATGCACCGGAGCCTGGCCCGCCGCGGCGCCACCGGCGGCCGTGGCCTCGAGGTCCGGAGGCAGTGTCTTGGCGGGCGAATCCTCCGCGCGGGCGCGTGGCGGATCGGCCGGCACACCCGCAGAATCCGTGGCGCCCACGCCACCTGCCTCGCCCTCTTCGGGCTCGCCCGCCTGGTCCTTGCCGTCCTCGCCGTCCGTCTCGCGTTCCTTGCTGTGCTCGTCCTTCTCGTCGTCCCGGTCGCGGCCGTCCCGATCCTCGTCGCGGTCGTTCAGCTCGTCGGCGTCGGAATCTGGGGAACCGGACTGCCCCGCCGCCTGACTGGCCATCTGCGCCGCCTGGGTCCCGGCCTGGGTGGCAGCCTGCGCCGCCTGACTGATCCCGGCGAGTATTCCGCTGAGCGGGCTGACCAGCGAGCCCAGGATCCCGCCGAGGGCGCCGGCCGCGCTTGCCGCCGCATCGGATGGCGGGGCCCCGGCACTGGGCATGCCGGCAGGCATCGACGGCGACAGCGAGGAACCCGACGGCATACCGGCCCCGCCGACGGTCGACGGAGCCGCACCACCGCTGCCCGACAGAACGTCTCCGCCACCGCCGGACAGGACCTCCCTGTCTGACGGGCCATCGTCGCTGCCCGTCAGACACGGATCCGAGGCGTCGGGGTCCGCCGGCACACTAGGCACCTGAGAGTCGTCGGCCGGCGGCTCGAGCTCCGCACCCCACGGAGTCGTGGTGCCGGCCAGGTTCTCGTACTGGGCGGCCGCGAACTGCAAGGCGGCCGCGTTCTCCTCGATGTGGCCGCACAGAGTTCTGAGATCGTTGTCGGAGTCGCCGACTGCCTTCGCCACCATCGCGAACTCGGTCGTCATCTGGGCCGCCGGCCCGAAACCCGGAACGATTCCCGCGCTCGTGGTGAGCAGGCTCATCGCGCCCAGCCAGTCGGAGTGACCGTCGAGGCTGTCGCGGGTGGCCGCGATCTGGCCGGCCTCGGCGGACAGCACCCCCGCCACCATGGTGTCCAACCCGAGCATCGTCTGGACCCGGCCGACCTGTTCGGCGTTGCGGCCCGCATAGGCACTGGCCCCACTGCTGTCCCAGTTGTCGTCGGGGAAGGCCGACACGAGCACCTGCCCGACCGCCGCCATTTGGTCGGCCCCGTCACCGAAACGGTGTCCACTCTCCGGATCACCGACTCCGGTGCTGTGCCTCATCGACTCGATGGTCTGCTGGCCGGCGGCCAGGACCGGCGACCGGGCGGCTCGGATCACCCGGCCGCCGATCTGCGACGCGAAGAAGTTGGCAGCCTTGTGGCTGAGGTCGGCCACCTGGCCGCCGAACGCGGACGCCCGCTCGAGTTCGGAGCCGGCGGTGTTGCGGACGATCAACTCTCCGACCCGTGCAGCGCGCTCGGTCCACTTCAGATTGTTCCCGGCCACGCCTTTGCCGAAATCGGCAATATCCCCCAGCAGTCCCATACCCCGTATCCCCTTCGCCGGAACAGAGATTACCAGCGCATTCGACCCGGTCAGCGCACCAATCTCGGGCCTGCGACTACCTCCGGACGACGGCCCTCGAACCCACTCCGACCACCATCTTTTGCAGTTGAACGGTGCCTTTTGCGGGACCATCCGAGCGGTTGCGCCGCACGACCGGGCGGCCTCTCACGAGGGGCCGGCGCAAGAGCACAGCGGGGTGCCGCCGGGGGTGGCGTCCAGCTCCGCTGCGACCCGATCGGGATTTGCCATCCAAATTTGCTATCACGTCAGTTCGCTCCGATTCCGGACGGATCATGCAAGCCGCACGGGTTGTGGTCGATACTTGAGCACGGTCAAAGTTCCCGTGTGTGAGTTCCGGAGGAGATTCAGGCGTGCCCGACCCCGACGACACCTTGCGTAGAGAGCTCGGCTGGACGGGGCCGGAGGAATCGCATTTCGAACCCGACACCCGGCCGACCCGCCGCAAGCCACCAGAGCCGCCACCGTCGATACCCGGGCGCCCCCCGGTGGATTTCGTGCCGTCGAAGGCTCCCGCCGGCTCCGGCCCCGACGATTCCGGCTCGTCGCAGGTCGTACCGGTCGACCGCGACGCCGAGCGCGCCCGCAACACGTTCCGGGAAACGCCTCCTGCACCTGTCTCTTATACACATC
>NZ_LZSO01000030.1 GCF_001665785.1 Mycolicibacterium peregrinum | reverse complement strand
AGATGTGTATAAGAGACAGGCCCCCGTGGAGTGGGGGTTGGTCGAAGTCGTTGTCCCACTGCGGGTCCCATTCAAGATCCCACTTCGGATCCCATTCGGGGTCCCAGTCCAGGTCCCATTCGGGGTAGGGCTGCGGTTCGGGCTCGGGGTGCTGTGTCTGTGACAGGTCCGGCTCGGGTGTCAGGTCATGTGCCGGTGCCAGCGCCCGCGCGGGTGGCTGTGTCAGTTCGGGCTCGGGCTCGGGTTCGGGTACTGGTGCGCGTTCGGATTCGGGTGGGGTGAGCAGAAGTTCGGGGCGGTGAAGGTAGTTGATGCGGTTTTGGCCGTGATCCAGCTCTGGCGGTGGGTGCCACTCCACGACACCGTCGGCGGTGAGGGTGGTGGTGTAACCACCGTCGGTGTGCACCAGCCGGTTGTCGGGCCCACACGCCAGCGCCATCGCATCGACGTTGGTGTTACCGCCGGCAGCCCAGTCGGCCTGGCCGTGGTGGGCTTGACAGCCATAGGCCCCCACGGTGCAGCCCGGTTTGGTGCAGCCCCCGTCACGGGCGATGAGCATGATGCGCTGAGCCGGGCTGGCGACACGGCGAGCCCGAAAATAGTTCAACGCCGCCCCGGTGGCCCGATCAAAGACCGCCAGGTAATGACTGGCGTGAGCCCCCATGCGGACGACGTCGCGGAGGGGGATCTTGGTGCCACCCCCGCTGACCCCGATCCCGGCACGCGATTCGAGGTCTTGCAAGGTGGTGCGCACGATGATTGACACTGGTAGCCCGTTGAGCTGACCCAGATCGCTCATCAACGCGATCCGCCCGATCACCACCAACGCGTCGTGCTGGCGTTGAGCCAGACTGCGGTGATCATTGTCGAT
>NZ_LZSO01000029.1 GCF_001665785.1 Mycolicibacterium peregrinum | reverse complement strand
CACGAAGTTGTGCCTGGCTTCCGGGCACACCTGCAGCTGACACACCGCACCCTGGCTCTCGACGCCCGGGTCCGGGTTGAGCGCGTCGAACGCGAACAGCATGTCGTCGATGTCGGCCACCGAATAGAAGTCGCCCGGCACCGGATCGGTCTTGTCCCCACAGGTTTTCCCCGCGAGACCCTTGCCGGTGCTGATCGCGCTCATCACGTCGAAGTCCGCCGGCGCCGTGGTGGCACCCAGCCCGATGCCGAGCATGACGATGCCCGACGACCGCACCTGATCGGCCACGCCGCCGGACCGGCAAATCGACTCGATCGCGCGCTGCCGGGCCTGATCGACCCCGTCCTGGCTGCTCAGATCGACGCCTTCGGCGTACGGCTTGGCCACGTCGCGTGCGGTGAAATCGATCTTGCCGTCGGAGAACCACGCGATCGCCTGGCAGCGTTGACCGCCCTCGGTGTTCTTCGCGCGGGCCGCCAACGCCTGACGTGCCCCGTCCAGAGCTGTCCAGTAGTCGGTGTCGATGCCGGTGTTCTTGGACTCCAGGCTGCCCAGTTGCTGCGCCAGTTCACCCGCGTTGGCGTCAGTGAGGCGGGTCCAGTCGTGTTCCGGGGTGTAGGTGTCGGAGAAGCCGGCCGACGCCACCTCAAGGTCCGCATCCACCCGGCCGACATAGCGGCCCAGGGTCTGCAGCAGGTAGCGGGCGGCCTGCACCCGCGCGCCCTGTGGATCGGTTTGCTGCAAGCTGCTCGACTCGTCGAACAGCAACAGCAGGTCGCCGGTCTTCTGCGCGGCCAGACACGCACCGAAGCGCTTGGCGCCGCCGGCCGATTCCTGTGCCGACGCCGTCGGGAGGTTCAAGCCCACCAGCCCGGTCAGCGCGAGCAACATCGTCGCGGCGACGACGCGCACAAATCCCCTGTGCAATCCCCTCGTCATCGCTCTAGAGCCTGCCCGCCCACAGGGCGATCTGCCAGGCCCCGACGGCGATACCGACCAGGCACACCGCCAGCACCGCCCAGTACAGCGTCGACGTCCAGTTCGGCGCCGAGTAGATGGCATCCGTGCGGCGCCGGGTGTCCACCCGTGTGTAGACCGCCAGCGCGCCGATGGCCACCGGCCCGGCCAGCAGCCAACCCGCGACCGCCGTGACGATCATCGGTCCCATGACCGCGCCGATAACCGCGATGATCACTCCGGCGAGGGCCAGTGCGAGCGCCACCGCAAACCAGATCAACGGTGGTCCGGTGGTCCGCAGCACGGCCGCTCCTGGCCCCGCTGTGATGGGTTGGCCGAACGCGTCCTGCGCCCCCATGGGTTGGCCGCCAGGCGGCCCACCGAAGACCTCGTGCGACGCGCGCTGGGGCTGGGCCTGGGCCGCAGGTGCGCCG
Organism: Mycolicibacterium peregrinum; assembly: GCF_001665785.1. GTDB lineage: Bacteria > Actinomycetota > Actinomycetes > Mycobacteriales > Mycobacteriaceae > Mycobacterium > Mycobacterium peregrinum_A. The sequence goes on along the minus strand of NZ_LZSO01000029.1, from coordinate 212,583 downwards.
GCCCACGGGTCGAATCCCGACGACGGCCCACCCGGACCTGGCGCGGGACGCCCGCCGGGGCCGGCGGGCGGGCCGGAGGGCCCGGGCCGGGCCGGAGGACCGAAGTCGCTGAAATCGAATGGACTCGGGGTGCTCAAACGCCACCAATCCTTCCGTCTTCAGTTCTCGGTCGGGCCAGGTCGGCGCAGCGTGCGATGCCCACCGCTGAAAGCGAAGCCAGACCCCCGAACCGCACCACGTGATGCTATCGAAGCAGGCTGTACGGCGACCCCATGGTTGGGCGAAGCGATCGCCCGTCGCGGGCCGGCGAATGGGTTGTTGCCGAATGGATCAGCCGGGCCGTCCCCGTGCCAGCCGTCTGTCATCTGCTTTTCCCCACCCATTGCTCGTTGACCCCGCCGAACAGCGATCGCCAGCCGACGACGATCCGAAGATCCGATGGTAATCGGGCCCGGTGCCGCCGTGCGCAGCGGCGTTCGCTGACCTGCACCGAATCCGTCGAATACTGCCGATACTTCGCATTCATACGCGGCCGATTGAGCCTAACCGCATCTGCGGGGTCGACTGTGCGCCAAGATTCCCGGATATACAGCTCCCGCGAGCTATCCCGCGCCCTCGACGACCGCCAGGAAATCGGCGTACGTCGCCTTGATCTTGTCGACGATCTCGTCCACGCTCACCGAAGCCCAATCGGCCCGAGATCCCAGCTCGGCGATGGCCGTCATGATGATCGAACCCCACACCACGGCCGTCAGCTTGAGCCGGCGATCGTCACCGGGCACTCCCATCCGCCGGGACAACGCGACGTTGACCGCGTCCGCCCGGAACTGCGACGCGGTGTGCATCAACGCCGGCGACGAGGTGACGATGCGCGCCGAGGCCAACAGCCGATCGGCAGTGAGCTGGGTCGGCGGCGCGGTCTTGGTCTTGAGGAATGCCTGCACGTGAGCTCGGTACACCGCCTCGAGATGGCCGATGTCGGCCGGCTGCGCAGTCAACTCGACCGCCACGCTCTCGATCACCTCGTCGACGAAAGCCAGCACCACTGCATCCTTGGTGGCGAAGTAGCGGCTGAAGGTGCGTGGCGAGACATCTGCGACCGCCGCGATCTGCTCGACGGTGGTGCTCTCGAATCCCTGGCGGTCGCACAGGTCGATCGCGGCCTCGATCAGCATCGCCCGGGTGCGTTGCTTCTTGCGTTCGCGCAATCCGGTCTCGGCCTGGCGCATCCCGTCAACCACGAGATCGGATGCTAGCCCTCAAAGGCCTGCTTTTCGGTCCATTTCGGCAACTATGTGGCGCTCAGTGCCATTCGCCGGTCGTCATACTTTGTCAGCCTCGGACTGTTCCTGCGGGACGGCCGGCTGTGCGCCGTCCGCACCTACCCGATAGCGCACGAACGCCGGTACCGCGAGCGCGGCGATCAGCACCCCGACGATCACCAGCGCCCCGCCGCCCGCAGCGGCGACCGTGGTGCCCACCGCCGCCGCTGCCGCGCCGTGCAATGTGTCCGCCAGTCGCGGGCCGCCGGCGACCACAACCGTGAAAACGCCCTGCAACCGGCCGCGCAGCTCGTCAGAGGCCGCCTGCTGCAGGATCGTCGACCGGAACGCGGCGGACACCATGTCGGCCGCACCACCAACGGCCAAGAACGCCAACGCAATCCACAACACCAGGCCGGCGCTACCGCCTGCCGCCCCACCCGCGATGCCGAACCCGGCCATCGCCACGCCCCACACCACGATGGCCACGACCACGGCCAACCCCTGCCTACGGATCCGCGGCAGCCAGCCCGAGAAGACGCCACCGGCGACCGCACCCACCGACATCGCCGCCGCCAGCAACGCCATGGCCGTGCCGCCCTCCACCGGACCGCCGAAGCTCTCGTGCGCCATCTGCGGGAACAGTGCCCGCGGCATCCCGAAGATCATCGCCACCAGGTCGACGACGAACGACATCAACACCACCCGGTTACCGGCGAGGTACCGGAAACCGTCCAGCACTGCCGTAAGGCCCCATCGCGAACCGCCGTCCTCGGTGCTGACCGGCGGCATCGGCGCCAGCCGGAAGGTGGCCCAGATCGGCACCAGGCAGCAGATGGCGTCGATGAGGTAGAGCGTCGACAGGTCCACCCAGTGCAACATCACCCCGGCCAGCAGCGGGCCGACGATCGCACCGAACTGGAAGACCGTCATGTTCAGCGCGTTCGCTGCCGGCAACTGCTCGCCCGGCAGCATCCGTGGGATCGCCGCCGACCGGGTCGGGCTGTTGATCGCGAAGAACGCCTGCTGCACCGACAGCAGGCACAGCACCACCCACACGTTGTTCAGCGACAGCGCGGCCTGCAGCCACAACAGCACCGACGACACGGCCAGGCCGATCGAGGCGATGATCAGCAGCAGCCTGCGGTCCATCGCGTCGGCCCAGGCACCACCCCACAGGCCGAAGACCACGAGCGGGACGAGCGCGAACAGGCCGGACAATCCGACGTAGGCGGAGTTCTCGGTGAGCACGTACAGCTGCACCGGCACCGCGAAGATGGTCAGGTTGGCACCGATGACCGTGGGGATCCCGGCCACCCACAGCCGCCGGAAGTCCGGGGTGCGCAGCGGTGTGGTGTCGGCGAAGAACCTGCGCACTAGGGCTGGAGGCGTTCGGCGCGCGCCTCACCCGATGCCGGCCCGGCGGCGAAGATCACGCGAATTCGGTTGTGTACCCGGTTCTCCCGGCCCTGCCAGAACTCCACGCTCTCGGGCGCGATCAGGTAGCCGCCCCAGTTCGGCGGCACCGGAACCGTGTCGAGATCGGCGAACCGCGCCGTCACCTCGGCGAGCTGGCCGAGCAGCGCCGGGCGTGACGCGATCGGGCTCGACTGCTGCGACGCCCACGCACCCAGCTGCGAACCCCGCGGGCGCTTGGACCAGTACTCCTGCGTGGCCTCACGGCTCACCCTGGTGACCGGACCGCGCACATGGACCTGCCGCCCCAGCCGGTACCAGGGGAAGGTCGCCGACGCGTACGGATGCGCGGCCAGCTGAGAACCCTTGGCGGAGTCATAGTTGGTGTAGAACGTGATGCCTGTCTCGTCCATGCTCTTGCACAACACGGTTCGGGTGACCGGTCTTCCCTCACCGTCGGTGGTGGCCACGACCATGGCATTGGCCTCCGCCACCCCGGCGCGGTACGCATCGGCCAGCCAGGTCCGCAACAGCGTCAGCCAACCGGTTGCCGGGTCCGCGCCGAGCCAGTCGATGTCCAGGTCGCCGCAGCCGTCCTTCTCCACGTAGTCCACACGCATGGCAGCCAGGTCGTGTTGGTCGTGTTCAGGGGCTGGTCCGGAAGGTATGGCCACCGCGGTAACGCTACGCCTGGACTTGGTGCAACAATCTGGCCATGCCAGCTGTACCGGAAGACTTCGTTGCCGGCCTCGAAGGCGTCGTCGCCTTCACCACCGAGATCGCCGAGCCGGACAAGGACGGCGGCGCGCTGCGCTACCGGGGCGTGGACATCGAGGAACTCGTGGACCGCCGGGTCACCTTCGGCGACGTGTGGGGACTGCTGGTCGACGGCAGTTTCGGCACGGGCCTGCCCCCGGCCGAGCCGTTCCCGTTGCCCATCCACAGCGGCGACGTCCGCGTCGACGTCCAGGCCGGGCTGGCGATGCTGGCACCGATCTGGGGCTACGCACCACTGTTGGACATCGATGACACCACGGCACGTGACCAGTTGGCCCGGGCCTCGGTGATGGCACTGTCCTACGTCGCCCAGTCCGCCCGCGGCATCTATCAGCCCGCCGTGCCGCAACGCCGGATCGACGAATGCGACACGGTCACAGCACGTTTCATGACGCGCTGGCAGGGCGATCCGGATCCCAGGCACGTCGAGGCGATCGACGCCTACTGGGTCACCGCCGCCGAACACGGGATGAACGCGTCGACGTTCACGGCCCGGGTGATCGCCTCCACCGGCGCCGATGTCGCGGCCTCGCTGTCGGGCGCGGTGGGCGCGATGAGCGGGCCGCTGCACGGCGGCGCCCCGGCCCGGGTGCTGCCGATGATCGAAGAGGTCGAGAAGTCCGGTGACGCCCGCGCAGTGGTGAAATCCATCCTGGATCGCGGCGACAAGCTGATGGGCTTCGGGCACCGCGTGTACCGGGCCGAGGATCCGCGGGCCCGGGTGCTGCGGGCCACGGCGAAACGGCTTGAGGCGCCCCGTTACGAGGTGGCCGCGGCCCTGGAGCAGGCCGCGCTGGCCGAGCTTCGCGAACGGCGCCCGGACCGGGCCATCGAGACCAACGTCGAGTTCTGGGCGGCGGTGATCCTCGACTTCGCCCAGGTGCCCGCCTCGATGATGCCCGCGATGTTCACCTGTGGCCGGACCGCGGGCTGGTGCGCGCACATCATGGAACAGAAACGGCTGGGCAAGCTGGTTCGCCCGGCCGCCATCTACGTCGGCCCCGATCCGCGCAGTGTGGAGTCGGTGGCCGGATGGGACAAGATCGCCACGTCATGAGCGGTGCTCGCGACGAATTCGCCTCGGCGGCACACGCTTTCGCCCGGCTGGTTCGGGCGCTGCCTGCGGATTCTCTTGACGGGCCCGGCCTGGGCGAGTGGGATCTGCGCGCCCTGGTGGGTCATACGTCGCGCTCGCTGACCACCGTCAGCACCTACCTACAGGACCCGGCGTCGACGGCCGATCTGGCAGGCCCGGTCGAGTACTACGCCGCGATTCGTGCGTTCCTGTCCGACGGCGACGCCGTCGTCGAACGCGGCAGGCAGGCCGGCCGCGACCTGGGCTCCGATCCGGCCGCCGCGGTGGATGCGCTGGTCAGCCAGGCCCTGGCCGATGTCGACGAGGCAGGCGATCCGTTGATCACCGTGATCGGCGGGTTCGGCATCCGGTTGAGCGACTACCTGCCGACCCGCATCTTCGAACTCGCCGTGCACAGCCTGGACATCGCGCGGGCCACCGGTGTTTCGGCGGATCTGCCGGCCGAGGTGATGACGGCAGCCAACGTCCTGGCCGCACGGATCGCGGTCGAGCTGGGCACGGGTGAGACGGTGCTGATGGCCCTGACCGGACGGGCCGATCTGCCTCCCGGTTTCTCGGTCGTCTGACTTCTCGCCCTTGCGCCGAAACGACGGGTTCGCGGCCGAGCTTTTGTCGGTGGGCGGTGGTTGCATGGATGTGTCCGCCGATGAGATCCGCCTGCCGCGCGGGTCTGCATTGAACCCGCTCACCAACACCAGGAGAACAACATGGCGATCGAAGTAACCCCCGCAGTCCTGCCGCATCTGGTTGTCGACGACGCTGCCGCGGCAATTGACTTCTACGTCAAGGCATTCGGTGCCACCGAGCTGGGCCGGGTGCCCGGGCCCGACGGCAAGCTCATCCACGCCGCACTCAACATCAACGGGTCGACGGTCATGCTGAACGACGACTTTCCCGAGTACAACGACGGCAAGCCGTCGACGCCCAAGGCGCTGGGCGGAAGCCCGGTGACCATCCACCTCACCGTGACCGATGTCGAGGACAAGTTCGCCAAGGCCGTCGACGCCGGCGCCGAGGTCGTCATGCCGCTGGAAGACCAGTTCTGGGGCGACCGCTACGGCGTGCTGCGCGACCCGTTCGGCCACCTGTGGTCGCTCGGCCAGCCCGTCCGCGAGGTCAGCCCGGAGGAGATCGCACAGGCCATGCAGTCCGGGCAATAAGCCACCGTCAACCGGGCCCTGCCCACCGCGACCGTTGGTGTCGGTGAGGCAGGCTCCGGGGAGGTGGTAGGCGCGACCGGAAGGACGGCGCGGCGCCCAGGGACGGCGGTGCCAGCATGACATTCTGGGTCGGTGATCGACGTGGTGATCGCCGAGCCGGGGCCACTGAGCGAGGGCGACCTGCGCTCCGCCGAGACATTGGTCCGCTCCGCTTTCGGCGACGGCTTCCGCGAGCATGACTGGCTCCATGGCGTCGACGGAGTACACGTCATGGTCACCGAGGACAGCGTGTTGCTGGCTCACGCGGCGGTAGTGACCCGGACGCTGCGCCACGACCGTGACGTGTTTCAGGCCGGCTACGTCGAGGCTGTTGCCGTACGCAGCGACCGACAGGGCCGGGGCCTGGGCCGCTTGCTGATGGAAGACACGGAGGCCATCCTCGCCGAACGGTACGACATCGGGGCCCTCAACGCCGTCGAAAGCGCGGCTCCGTTCTATGCCGGCCGCGGCTGGCACCCCTGGGACGGCCCAACCCAGGCTGAAACCCCGAGTGGGGTGATCGACACCTACGATGCAGCCGACCGGATCTTCCTGCTCCCGATTCGCACTCCGGTCTGCGGTTTCGCGAAGTCAGTGCCCTTGATCTGCGATTGGCGCATCGGCGACCTCTGGTAGGCGACAACGGATCGACCCCGCGCAGGAGAGGGCGGCGTTCGGGCGGTCCGGCGCAGCTCATACTGGTTTCCGCGCATGACATCGCGACGTGCACGAAGGAGATCGATGAACACCCAGCCCACCGACACCACGCCGGCTGCCCGCGCCCTGCGCTGGCGGGTCGTGGACATCGTCGTCGCCAGCGTCCTCGCAACGGCGGCCGGGCTGGTGTTCGTCGTGTGGAACATCGCGTCCAACCCGATCGGTGCACCATTGACGGCAGCGCTTCCGGGTCTGCAGGCGTTGCTTGCCGGCGGGTGGTTGTTCGCCGGCGTGCTCACCGCCCTGGTGATCCGCAAGCCGGGCGCGGCCCTGTACGGCGAGCTCGTCGCGGCCACGGTGTCGGCGTTGGTGGGCAACCAGTGGGGCGTGCTCACGCTCGAATCCGGACTGGTGCAGGGGCTCGGCGCGGAACTGGTTTTCGCGGTGTTCCTCTACCGCCGCTGGGGATTGCCGGTCGCGCTGACCGCGGGGGCCGTCGCCGGGCTGGCGCTGGCGATCAACGACCTCATCCTCTGGTATCCCGGTTCGGCCAACACGTTCGCGGTGATCTACACGGTCTCGGCGATCGTGTCCGGCGCGCTCGTCGCCGGGCTCCTGTCCTGGTTCGCGGTCAGGGGTCTGGCGAAGACCGGAGCGCTGAGCCGGTTCGCCTCGGGGCGGATCGGCCCCGAGGCTCGATGAGCTCACCGCACGGCGCCGGTGCCGCCGTCACTGCGCACGCCTGGGGCTGGTGCCATGCCGGACGCGCCGCCTGGGCCGTGCGGGATCTCGATCTGCGGATCGAACCCGGCGAGCGGGTGTTGCTGCTGGGACCGTCCGGCGCCGGGAAATCGACTCTGCTGCACGGCATTGCGGGATTGCTCGGCGGCGCCGAGGAAGGCAGGCAGGCGGGCACGCTGCGGGTCGACGGTGCCGCGCCGAGCGAACAACGTCACCGGATCGGGATGGTGCTGCAAGATCCCGACGCTCAGGTGATCCTGTCCCGCGTCGGCGACGACGTGGCCTTCGGCATGGAGAACCTCGGCGTCGCGCGCGAACAGATCTGGCCCCGGGTCCAAACGGCCCTCGACGCCGTCGGCCTGAAACTGGCTCTGTCCCAATCCACCTCGGAACTGTCCGGCGGACAGAAACAGCGGCTTGCACTGGCCGGGGTGATCGCCATGGATCCCGGGCTCATCCTGCTCGACGAACCGACGGCGAACCTCGACCCCGCCGGTGTCCTCGAAGTGCGGGATGCCGTTGCCGCCTCGGCCGCCCGGACCGGCGCGACGCTGATCGTCATCGAGCACCGCACCGATGTGTGGATGCCCGTCATCGACCGCGTCGTCGTGCTCGGCGCCGACGGTCAGGTCATCGCCGACGGGGCACCGGATGCGACCATCCGGCATAACCACGACTACCTGGTCCGATCGGGCGTGTGGGTACCTGACACCCCGTTACCCGAGATCACCCGCCACCGTTCCGGAACCCGCGAAGCACTGCTGCATGCCACGGACCTCGCACTGGCCCACCCGGGCGATCCGCCGATGCACGTCGGGTTGAACTTCGAGATCGAGGCCGGGCAGACCACGGTGATCACCGGTCCGAACGGAGCGGGCAAGTCGACGCTGGCGCTCACCCTCGGCGGCCTGTTGCCCGTCCCCGCCGGACGTCTCGAAGCGCACCCCGACTTCGCCCCTTCCCCGTCACGCCGCAAGCCCGTCAAATGGCGATCGAGGGAACTGCTCACCCGGATCGGCAGCGTGTTCCAGGATCCTGAGCACCAGTTCCTCACCGCCACGGTGCGCGACGAACTCTCGTTGGGCCCCAAGGCCATCAAGCTCTCCACCGCCGAGATCACCGCCCGCACCGACGAACTCCTTGAACGCCTGCACCTGACACACCTCGCCGGCGTGAACCCCTACACGCTGTCGGGTGGCGAGAAGCGCCGCCTGTCGGTGGCAACGATGCTGGCAACCGCTCCCAGGGTGATCATCCTCGACGAGCCGACCTTCGGCCAGGACCGCCGCACGTGGGAGGAGTTGACCCGGTTGCTGGCCGAAATCGCCGACGGCGGTACGGCGGTCGTCGCCGCAACCCACGATCTCGACTTCGCCGACGTGCTCGCCGACGCCCGGATCGTGCTGCCCGACTGGGAGCCCACCGGGGAGACCGCATCATGACCGCGCGCACGATCAACCCGGTCGCACGACTGCTCACCGCGCTGGTCATCGCGGGTGCCCTGGTGCTGTCGGTGGACTGGGTGTCGGCGCTGACCGCACTGGTCGGGGAGATCGTGCTGTTCGCCGTGGTCGGTGTGAGACTGCGGGCGGCGCTGACCCGAGGTGCGGTGGTCGCGCTCGCGGCCACGCTCACCGCGATCACCATCCTGCTCTACGGGCAGGTGAGCGGAACGGTGTACTGGCACTTCTTCCTGGTCACCATCAGTGACGGATCCATCGCGCTGGCGGCGGCCACCTTCCTCCGGGTCCTCGCCATCGCGCTGCCGTCAGTCATTCTGTTCATCGACGTCGAATCGACGGAATTGGCCGACGGTTTGGGTCAGGTCCTGCGACTGCCGGCCCGGTTCGTGGTCGGCGCCCTGGCCGGCCTGCGACTGGTCGGACTGCTCGGGCAGGACTGGCAGTATCTCGGCTACGCCAGGCGGGCCCGCGGGGTGGCCGACCATGCCAGGGTGCGCCGGATCGCCGGGCAGACGTTCGCCCTGCTGGTGTTCGCCGTGCGGCGGGGGTCGAAGCTGGCCACCGCGATGGAAGCCCGCGGGTTCGCCGCCTACCCCACCCGCACCTGGGCCCGGCCCTCGCCGTTCGGCGCCCGCGAGTTCGCCTTGATCGCAGCAGGATTCGTCATCGCAGCAGTCGCCATCGGCGTGTCGGTTTCCTCCGGAGCCTGGAACTTCATTGGCGCTCGATGAGATCCTCGGCCGGCTCGGCCCGGCAGCGACAACCGTGCTGATCGACGGCCGCTCCGGGTCGGGCAAGTCGACGCTGGCGGCACGATTGCGCGAGAGCTGGGCCGATTCCGTCGTGATCCGGCTCGACGACATCTACCCGGGATGGGATGGATTGGCCTGGGCCGCAGAGCATGTGCAGCATTCGCTGCTCGAGCCGCGGGCGGAAGGGCGTAACGGGCGCTGGCGGCAATGGGATTGGACCGCCGCCGCTCCGAGCGGTTGGCACGCGGTCGAACCCGGGCAACGGCTCATCGTCGAGGGCATCGGGGCGCTCACCCCGGCGGGCCGGGCGCTGGCCGATCTGGGCATCTGGGTCGACGCCGATGACACCGAGCGCAAGCATCGGGCACTGGAACGCGATGGCGAGACGTATCGCCCGCACTGGGACCGGTGGGCCGCCCAGGAGGACGAGTTCATTGCGCGATTCCAGCCCAGGGCGTGCGCCGATCTGATCGCGGTACTGACCGCAGGCACATTCGAATTCAGCACTCCCGGTTAGGGTCGACGCGGAACAACCGGAGGGGAGAGTCGATGCTGGACTGGCTGGCGCAGCTCGTGCAGCCGCTCAACACCACACTGTTCGTGCTGGGCGGCGACGCGGTCAGCTGGGCCGAGGTGCTGGGCTTCCTCACCGGCGGGCTGTGCGTGGCGCTGACCGTGCGCAGGCACATCGCCAACTTCCCGGTGGGCATCGCCAACTGCCTGTTCTTCCTGGTGCTGTTCACCTCGGCCCGGCTGTGGGCCGACGCCGGCCTTCAGGTGCTCTACATCGCGCTGGGTTTCGCCGGGTGGTGGCAGTGGCGGTACGGCAACGCCGGTCGCACGCCGCTCATGGTCACCCGCGCCCGCCCCGACCAAATCGGTTGGTGCGTTGGTGCTGTCGTCGCCGGCACGGCTCTGCTGACGGTCGTCCTGCGCGCCGCCCATGACGCGGCGCCGTTTCTCGACGCGCTCACCACGAGCCTGTCTCTGGTCGCGCAGTGGCTGCTGAACGGCAAGTACGTCCAAACCTGGTACTTCTGGATCGCCGCCGACTGCGTGTACATCCCGCTGTACGTGAGCCGGGATCTGAACCTGACCGCGGCGATCTACGCGGTGTTCCTGGTGCTGTGTCTGTCGGGGCTGCAGTCCTGGCGGAAGGTGCGGGTGTCATGAGCGAGTTCGGTCATGGCCTGTTCATCGGCAAGTTCTATCCACCCCATCGCGGACACCACGCCGCCATCACGGACGCGGCGAACCGGTGCGACCGGGTGAGCGTGCTGGTGATGGCGGCTGCACCAGAGACCGTGTCGCTGGCCGATCGGATCGGCTGGCTCCGAGAGACACACTCGGCGCAGACCAACGTGACCGTCACCGGAATCCCTTGCGATGCACCGCTCGACGTCACCGACCAACGCGTGTGGGCAGCGCAGGTGGCCGCCATGCGGGCCGGATTGCGGGCCGCGGACCGCCCGGCCCAGGTCGACGCCGTGTTCTGCGGCGACGACTACGGTGACGAGCTGGCACGCTGGTTCGACGCCGCGAGTGTGCGGATCACCCGGAGCCCGGTCAGTGCCTCGGCCGTCCGCCGCGACCTGGCCGGCCGGTGGTTCGAACTGGCCCCGGCCACGCGTGCGGGACTGACCACCCGGGTCGTCGTGCTGGGTGCCGAGTCGACGGGGACGACGACGGTCGCCGCGCAACTGCAGCAGCACTATGCGGCACGCGGCGGGGTGTGGGCCACGACGCGCAACGTCGAGGAGTACGGTCGCGAGCACACAGCCCGGCTCTGGGAGCGCCAACCCGACCGCGCGATCGACGAATTGGTTTGGGATCACGCCGATTTCGATGAGATCGGGGCCGAACAGAACCGCCGGGAAGAAGCCGCCGCTCGCGACGGCTCACCGATCCTGGTATGTGACACCGACGCGTTCGCCACCGCGGTATGGGAACGCCGCTATCTCGGGACGGCCGCACGCAGCGGTCAGCCCTGGACCCAGGTGCCGCGTCGTGCGGTGTATCTGCTCACCGACCACACGGACGTGCCGTGGCACGACGACGGTATGCGGGAGGGAGACCTGGACATGCGGGCGGCGATGACCGGCTGGTTCGCCGACGCGCTGACCGCGGCCGGGCACTCCTGGGTGCTGTTGACCGGCTCGCTGTCCGACCGTGTCGAGTTGGCGGTACGCACCGTCGACCCGCTGCTGAATCTTTCGATGCGCTTCGGGGAGCCGTTGCACGGACCCGGCTTCGAGTAGCCTCGAGCCGAGGCCCGGCAACTCAGAGCGCTTGCAGGCTCGCGGTGAGTCGCTGGCGCACAGTCGGTTTCGGTGCCGTCGCGGCGACCGCGACCATCTCGTCGACCGAGGTGAACTTGTCCCGGGGACGGTCCTCGCCACCGCGCGCGATCTCGGCCGCGTCGATCGCTCGCCACCCGGCGGCGTCGACCATGGCGGGCTGGCGGGTACGCACGAGCTTCTCCAGGGCGGCCGCCTTGTGCACCGGATCGGTCAGCACACCGGCGTTGTAATCGTCGACCAGCTGGTGCACGGTCTGCGCCGCGCACGACTTGTTGGTGCCGATGAAGCCGGTGGGCCCGCGCTTGATCCAGCCGGCGACGTAGGCGCCTGACGCACCACGCACGCGTCCGGCGTCGTTGGGCACCACGGCGGCATCGTCGTCGAACGGAAGATCGGCAATTGCCTTGCCGCGGTAGCCGATCGAGGTCAGGATGAGACCGGCCTCCAGCTCACGCACCTGATCGGTTCCGGTGACACCGAATTCGATGCCGGCCACCCGGTCCTCGCCGAGCACACGCTGCGGGGTGAGGCGGTAGGCCAACCGGATCCGCGGCCGGGTCAGCGGTGCGGACGCATTACCCAGCTTGGTCAGGATCTCCAGCTTGTTGCGGGTCAGCGCATCGGTCTCGCGGGCCAAATCTGCGACCACCAGCTGGTGATCGGCCTCGTCGAGCACCACGTCACAGGTCGCGGTCAGGCCGATCAGCTCGGGCAGCGTGAAGGCCGATTCGGCGGGTCCACGGCGGGCCGCGACCACCACTTCCTGCACCCGGGACGACCGCAGGGCCGCCAACGCGTGATCGGAGATGTCGGTGCGGGCCAACACATCCGGATCGGTGGTGAGCACCCGGGCGACGTCGAATGCGACGTTCCCGTTGCCGACGATGACCACTCGCTCGTGGCTCAGGTCTACCGGCAGATCGGTGAACTCAGGGTGCCCGTTGATCCAGGCCACCATCTCGGTGGCGGTGCCCGTGCCGGGCAGGTTCATGCCGTCGATGTCGAGCCGGCGGTCGTTCGGCGCACCCACCGCGTACAGCACGGCGTGATGGTGCTCCAGCAGGTCGGCATGCGACAGGTGCTTACCCACCTCGACGTTGAGGTAGAACCGGAAGCCGGGCTGCCTGCCGATGGTGTCGAACAACGTCGTCACCCGCTTGGTGCTCTGATGGTCCGGTGCCACACCGGCCCGCACCAGCCCGTAGGGCGTCGGCAGCTTCTCGAACACATTGACGCGCACGCCGCGCTGCGTCAGCAGTTCGTCGGCCGCATACATGGCGGCCGGGCCGGAGCCCACGATGGCCACCGTCAACGGACCACCGGGGCGCGCCGCCACGTGCGGTGCCGCGATCACCGGTGCGAGCTTCGACGTCGGCGGCAGCTTGCCTTCCCGCTTCGGATAGAAGGCGGCGTTCAACTCGATGAACGGCAACTGCTTGTCCGTCAGCTTGGTATCGGCCGCGATGGCGCCGACCGGGCACGCGCTCACGCACGCACCGCAGTCCACACACGCCTCGGGGTCGATGTAGAGCATCTCGGCCGTCGCGAAACCCGGCTCATCCGGTGAGGGATGGATGCAGTTCACCGGGCACGCGTAGACACAGGACCCGTCGCTACAACACGACTGGGTGATCACGTGGGGCATCTAGAACCTCTGCAGACCTTGCGCTTTCCGGACGAGCTTCAGGCGACCGAGACCAGGTGCTCGCGCTGTGGCTCGCTACGGTAGCGGCTCGGCGCCCCGTCGATCTTGCAGATCCGCCACATCAGCTTGGCGATCGGGTTCATCAGACCGGTGTCGTGGCACAGCATGCGCACGTCGCCGAACATGTCCCGCAGCATCTTGCGCGACTCCGGCGAACGGAAGAACAGCTCCTTGCGCACCGAGCGCGGGATGTCGAATTCCTTCCAGAACGCGCGCGGCGGCACGATGATCGCCGAGCACAGGATGCGCATGGTCAGAGGCACAAACAGCGACAGGATCCAGCGCTGCCGACGACGCAGGTTCGGCACCCGCTTGTGCAGGTACTGGTGCGCGAACGAGATGTGTCGCGCCTCCTCGGCGACGTGGATCGCCATCACCCGTTCCATGATCGGGTGCAGGGCCTTGCCCTCGCGCAGCACGTTCTTCTGCGTGTGGTCGATGGGCTCCTCGCCGGCGAGCACGCCGAAGAAGAACGGGATCGGCAGCGGGCCCGCAGCCAGCGGGATCAGCGGCTGCAGCCACTTGAGCAGCCGCGGCATGCCCGGCACGTCCATGCCGATGCGGTTGACCATCTCCTGGAACATCAGGGTGTGGTTGCACTCCTCAACCGATTCGTGCAGGCAGTACCGGTACTCCGGCGAGCCGTTGGGCACCCAGAACGAGTACTCCATCAGGCCGCGGATCAGGATGTTCTCGAAGTGCAGGCCGACCTTGGCGACGTTGGCCTGGCGCCACATGCCGATCTCGATCTGCCGCTCGACCGGCTGCGCCTGGTACCACGGGTGACCGCCCATCGGGTCGGTCCCGGGCAGGATCCAGCGCGGATCATTGGGGATGACGGCAAATTCCGGAGAATCCCAGTCGATGTCCTTGTACGGGTTGAAATTGCGTCGCACCGAGCCCTCGGACAGTGTCGCGAGCATGTCGGTGTACTGAATGTCGTCGCTGACGTCCATGTTCTTGCGCCAGCGCCTGACCATCTTGGTCCGAGCCATGTTGCAGACCTCTCTATACTTGTCTGAGGTTTACATCTACCCACCTGTTGTACAAACGGTACCGCAGGTATCGAGTAAAAGTCCATGCCTGATTTGAATTGTTTGCCGATGGGTGACCGCACGTGGTCGATCTGAAGACCGAAGGCCAGGTAGAGGCGATGGCAGCGGCCGGAGCTGTGGTGGCCGACACACTGCAAACAATTGCCAGTCAGGCCGTGCCAGGCCATACGACGGCCGATCTGGACCGGATCGCCGCCGAAATCCTCGCCGCGCATCACGCCTCCTCGCCGTTCCTGAACTACCACCCGCGGTGGGCGCCCAAACCCTTCCCGGCGGTGCTGTGCGTGAGCGTCAACGACGCGGTGGTGCACGGCATCCCCGACGGCACCGTCCTGGCCGACGGCGACCTGGTGTCGGTGGACTTCGGAGCAATCCTGAACGGGTGGTGCGGAGACTCCGCCCGCAGCTTCGTCGTGGGCACGGCAGCAGCGGCCGACACCGCGCTGATCGAGGCGACGGACGCGGCCCTGGCCGCCGGGATCGCCGCGGTACGGCCCGGCAACACCCTCGGTGACGTCGGACACGCCATCGCCGCGGTGGCCCGCGAGGCCGGCTACGGCCTGCTGGCCAACCATGGCGGCCACGGGATCGGGCGCACCATGCACGAAGCACCGCACGTCCCCAACTCGGGACGACCCGGGGAGGGCATGACATTGCAGCCTGGCCTGGTGATCGCGATCGAACCGATGCTGATCGCCGACGGCACCACGGGCTACGTCCACGACCCCGACGGCTGGACACTTCGCAGCGCCACCGGCGCGCGCGCCGCACACAGCGAACACACTGTGGCCGTCACCACCGACGGCGCCCGAATTTTGACGCGGTAGCGGCCGACTTTAGGCTGGTCGGTATGGCTGAACTGATCATCCCTGCCGATATCAAGCCCCGCGACGGCCGTTTCGGATGTGGACCCTCCAAGGTCCGCCCGGAGCAACTGACCGCGCTGGCCGCTGCCGGGGATCTGTTCGGCACGTCCCACCGGCAGGCACCGATCAAGAATCTCGTCGGTCGCGTCCGCGACGGACTGCGCGAGCTGTTCTCGGTTCCCGAC
This sequence comes from Mycolicibacterium peregrinum, assembly GCF_001665785.1. Taxonomy (GTDB): domain Bacteria; phylum Actinomycetota; class Actinomycetes; order Mycobacteriales; family Mycobacteriaceae; genus Mycobacterium; species Mycobacterium peregrinum_A. The sequence continues at coordinate 197,109 of NZ_LZSO01000029.1, read as the reverse complement.
GGGTACGAGGTGATTCTCGGCAACGGCGGCTCGACCGCATTCTGGGATGCCGCGGCGTTCGGTCTGATCGACAAGCGCTCGCTGCACCTGACCTACGGGGAGTTCAGTTCGAAGTTCGCCTCGTGCGTGGCCAAGAACCCGTTCATCGGCGACCCGATCATCGTCAAGACCGACCCGGGCACCGCACCGCAGCCGCAGTCCGACCCGTCGGTCGACGCCGTCGCCTGGGCCCACAACGAGACCTCGACCGGCGTCTCGGTGCCCGTGCAGCGCCCGGCCGGTGACGCGCTGGTGCTGATCGACGCCACGTCGGCCGCCGGCGGCCTGCCCGTCGACATCGCCGACACCGACGCGTATTACTTTGCGCCGCAGAAGAATTTCGCCGGCGACGGCGGCCTGTGGCTGGCCATCGTCAGCCCCGCGGCGCTGGCCCGCATCGAGGCCATCGGCGCATCGGGCCGCTGGGTGCCCGACTTCCTGTCGCTGCCCATCGCGGTTGAGAACAGCCTCAAGAACCAGACCTACAACACCCCGGCGATCGCCACGCTGATCCTGCTCGCCGAGCAGATCGACTGGCTCAACGGCAACGGCGGACTGGACTGGGCCGTCAAGCGCACCGCAGACTCCTCGCAGCGGCTGTATTCGTGGGCCGAGGGGACGTCGTTCGCCACCCCGTTCGTCACCGATCCGGCCCTGCGCTCGCAGGTCGTCGGCACGATCGACTTCAGCGACTCGGTGGATGCCGCCGCCGTCGCCAAGGTGCTGCGCGCCAACGGGATCGTGGATACCGAGCCCTACCGCAAGCTGGGCCGTAACCAGCTGCGGATCGGCATGTTCCCGGCCGTGGAGCCCGACGACGTGAGCGCCCTGACCGCCTGCGTCGACTGGGTTGTCGGCCAGCTCTGAGCAATCCTTCGATCCCGGTAGCCCTCCGCCAGCGTGTCAGCCCGGTAACGGGCTGATAACGCAGTAGGGTTCGCGCAGGAGGTCAGGTCGGTATGCGAGAACTCAGAGTCGTTGGATTGAACGTAGACGGCAGACGCATCATCTGCGAAGACGACGACTCCAAAGAGACGTTCAGCTTGCGTGTCGATGACCGGTTGCGCGCCGCGATGCGCGGAGACAAGGTCAACTCGAATCAGCCCGATATCGATGTAGAGGTGCAGAACGTGCTGCGACCCAAGGAGATTCAGGCAAAGATCCGTGCTGGAGCGTCGGTCGAGCAGTTGGCCACCGCAGCCGGGGTGCCCATCGAACGGGTCGAGCGATTTGCCCATCCGGTATTGCTGGAGCGCGCGCGGGCGGCCGAGTTGGCCACCGCAGCGCATCCGGTTCTGGCCGACGGGCCCGCGGTGCTGACGCTGCTCGAAACCGTGACGCAGGCCATCGTGGGCCGAGGCCTCGACCCCGATTCGATCGCCTGGGACGCCTGGCGCAATGAAGACAGCCGCTGGACCGTGCAGCTGGCCTGGAAGGCCGGCCGGTCGGACAACGTCGCGCATTTCCGCTATTCCCCCGGGGCCCACGGCGGCACCGTCTCGGCGTCGGACGACGCGGCGCGCCAGCTGATCAATCCCGATTTCGGCAGGCCGCTGCGCCCGGTCGCCGCGGTCCCGCATCTGTTCGACAATCACGACGCCCACGAGGCCCATGACGTCCCGGCGGCGGCTCCCGAGCAGTTCAACCGGCCGGCCGAACCGATGCCCGCGCCTACTCCCCCGGCACCCAAGCGCAGCCGCAAGGCACGTGCGACGGTTCCGGCCTGGGAGGACGTGCTGCTCGGCGTGCGTTCCTCGGGCACCCAGCCCTGATCGTTTTCGAGCCTGTGCTGAAGATTGCGGCCATCAGGTAGCCGAAATCTTCAGCGTTGGCGGTTGTCCCACGTCAGGCCGCCAGCTCAACGCGGGTGAACTCGCAGTCCGGACTGCAGGCGTGGCCACTCACTGTGATCCCGTGTCGCTGCATCACCTGGGCGATCTTCGCGGCGGTCCGGCACGGTCGGTCGAAAACCTGACGGTAGGACAGTCGGACGGTTGAGCGGCCGTCGGCCGCGGCGTCGAGATCACGCTCGACATCCCTGTTTCGTGCCGCTGCCGTGTTGTGGAACAGAAGGCCGTCGAGTTCGATCACAAGTCGTTGGTTGTACTCGGCATCGCGGTAGCTCACACCCACCGATGAGGTCGAACGCTTCTGACGGGCGGCCCGGGGCAATCCGTGCGCCCGTTCCACGCGATTGAGGTACCCGTGTTCCAGGACCGAACAGCTGCCCTCGGCGATGTCGACGATCACCGCCCGCAGCCAGCGTCGTCTGCGAACCCGCCGACGAGCGTCGAGGGCTCGCAGTAGATGTCGCGCGGTAGTGCGCCGCGATTGGCACGCGTTGGCCAGCACCGCAATCGCATCGAACTCGGAAACAGCCTGACAAGCGACGTCAAGGGCGGCTTCTTCAAAACGCAGACGTGGCGGGCCGACGTGCCAGAGCACCCGCTCCTGCAGGTGAGCCAGGTGGTGTATGCGAACTCCGTGTGGTTCGGCCAGCACACCCCGGTCACGGGAGACTGCGACGTGGATTACCGCGCCCTCGTCGGTCAACGCAGATTCCAGGCACAACGCCGCCGGAGCCGCGTAAAGCACTGCGGCCCAGGCTCGTTGCAGCCAGGACAACGGTCCGGTGTGATCCACGTATACGCCGTCGTGGACCCGCGCCCACTCGTTGCGCCGGAGCAACCGTCGAATGTCATGCTGCTGCAGCCCCGCATCCAGTGCTTGCCGACGCGAGATCACCCCCGACTGCTGCCGAAGCACGTCCTCGATGTCCACGCCATCGATGCTCGCCCACCAGCTACTCCACGGCCAGACCCGTTCCGCGTACCTGTGGACAACTACGTGTGCTGAAGATCCCGGCTATCTGGTGACCCCATTCCTCAGCGCTGACGGGCCCTGCCCTGTGTCGCAACTGACACCCCACACGTCCCAAATTTAGTTATAGTGGCTAATAACTAGCTTTGCTATACATCTGGAGGGGTCATGCCGCGCACCGAGAACGACACCTGGGATCTGGCCACCGGCGTGGGTGCCACCGCGACGGGCGTCGCCGCATCACGGGCGTTGGCCTCCAGCGCCGCCGACCCGCTGATCTCCGACCCGTACGCACGGCCCCTGGTCGACGCCGTCGGAGTGGACTACTACGTCCGCCTGGCGGAGGGCGACCTGGTCGCCGACGGCGCTTCCGAACCGCTCGATCCGCACGTGATCGCCGACGGCATGGCCATCCGCACCCGCTACTTCGACGATTTCTTCCTGACCGCCATCGACGCAGGCATCCGTCAGGCCGTCATCCTGGCCTCCGGCCTCGATGCCCGCGCGTACCGGTTGCCCTGGCCGGCCGGGATGACCGTGTTCGAACTGGATCAGCCCGCCGTCATCGAGTTCAAGGGCCGCGCACTCGCCGATCTGGGCGCGGCGCCGGCCGCGGAACTACACGCCATCGGTATCGATCTGCGCCACGACTGGCCGGCGGCCCTGCGCGCCCGCGGCTTCGATCCGCAGGCTCCGACCGCGTGGATCGCCGAAGGGCTGCTCGGCTATCTGCCTCCCGGCGCCCAGGATCGCCTGTTCGACAACATCACCGCACTGAGCGCCCCGGGCAGCCGCATCGCCACCGACTGGATGAGCGAGCACTCCGAGCTGGCCGAGAGCCGGATCCGGACGCTCACCGACCACCAACGCGAGCAGGGCCTGGAGCTGGACGATCTGTCAGATCTGATCTTCGAAGGCGACCGCAACGCCGTCGCGGAGTACCTGACCGCAACCGGCTGGCAACCCGAAACCACCACGGCCGAGCGGATGTTCGCAGTCCACGGCCGGCCGTTCCGCCGCGACGAGGCCGTAGCCGGACTGCTCGACGCCAACTACACCGCAGCAGAACTGGTCGCCTGAGCGGTCCCCGTCAGCCCTGGGTCAGGCCGATGGCCAGCAGCGCCAGCCACCCAGCCGCCACACCCACACCCGATCCCAGCACAAACCAGCGCCACACCGGCCGGTGCCGCCAGCCCCATACCGTGGGGGCCAATCCGCCGACGGCCACCATGTTCAGCCCCACCGCCAGCAGCGGGTGCACACGCAACAGCCCCATCCCCAGCACCACGATGGCCGCGGCGAGCACGGCTGCCACGAAACCGGCCACCGTCAGGCCAGTCGCCCACGGCGTGGAATCGTCGGTCACGGTGTCAATCTAACGCGAGTTCAGCTCCCGAGCCGGGCACGTTCATAGAACGCGAGCGCCGCCGCCGTGGCGACGTTGAGCGAATCGGTGCCACGTGACATCGGGATGCGGACGCGCACGTCGCTGGCTCGCATCGTGTGCTCGGTCAGGCCCGGCCCCTCGGCGCCGACCAGCACCGCCACCCGGTCCCCTTCGAGCTGCGTCATCGCTTCGGACAGGGTCGCGGCAGCCGGATCGGGTGTCATCGCCATGAGGCGAAACCCCTTGTCCCGCAAGAGCTCAAGATCACCGGGCCACGAGGAGGCCCGCGCGAACGGAACCAGCAGGGCATGGCCCATCGACACCCGCACCGCCCGCCGGTACAGCGGATCGGCGCACCCCGCCCCGAACACCACGGCATCGACCGCCAAGCCGGCGGCATTGCGGAAGATCGAGCCGAGGTTCTCGTGGTCGTTGACCCCTTCGAGCACCGCCACGGTGCGCGCGTCGGAGATCACCTCCGCCACCGACAGCTCCGGCGCCCGCGAGGCCGAGGCCAGCACGCCACGGTTGAGGTGGAACCCGACCGCGGCAGCCATCACGTCGGCATCGGTCCGGTAGAACGGCACGTCCACACCCTCGAGGTCGGCGGCCAGTTCCGTCAGGCGCCGGTCCGTGCCCAGCAATGCGCGCGGGGTGAAGCGGGAGGCCAGCATTCGCTGCGCCACCAGCACACCTTCGGCGATCACCAGGCCTTTGCCACTGGGCAGATCGGGTCGCCGGTCCACGCTGTTGAGATCGCGGAAGTCGTCCAGCCGGGAATCGGCCGGATCGTCGATATCGATAACCTGCAGCAGACTCACACGCCTTCGAGAACCATGGCCGACATCAGATCGGCTGCGGTGATCAACGTCTGGCGTTCGTCCGGGTCCAGCCGGGACAGTTGCGTCTTGAGCCACTCCTGGCTGGCGCGGCGCTCGGCCTCGACGAGGTTCATCCCGGCCGGCGAGGCGGACACCACGACCTGGCGACCGTCCAACGGATGCGCGGCGCGCGCCACCAGACCCTGTTCGGCCAGTGAGGCTATCACCCGGGTCATCGACGGGGGACGCACCCGCTCCCGCGATGCCAGCGCGCCCGGTGTCATCGCGCCCTCCTTGGCCAAGGTGGCCAGCGCCGAGAACTGGGTCAGCGAAACCGGGGATTCTGCACGCCGCGTACGTAATTGACGCGCGAGTCGAACAACTGCCAGCGCCAGATCATTCGCGAGCCGCGCCTCCGGATCCTTCACATCGGAAATAGTACTGAGGCGCTGAAGGTAAAGGGCTAAAACCAAGACCAATGAACGCGGACCGCATCGGATACGTTGGTCACCGATGACCGAGGACACCAACGATGCGCCGGAGCCCCAACCGCCGGCCCTGCCTGCCGCGCTGCTCGAACCGTGGCCGGTGATTCTGGTGATCGCCACGGGCTGGCTGATCGCCACCGTCCTGACCTTCACCGTCAGCGGTCTGCAACACTGGCGGCCGTTCACAGTCGCCGGGCTGGCGATCGGCGTTCTCGGTACGACTATCTTTCTGATCCAGCGCCGCGCTGTGCGCCGCGGATCCCGCGGTGCGCAAAGCGGATTGACCTGAGGAGACACCATGGCCGCACCCCTACTGCAAGCCACCATCGACATCGACGCACCGGTCGACAAGGTCTGGGGGTTGATCTCGGACCTCCGCCGGATGCCGCAGTGGAGCCCGCAGTGCCGGCTGATGAAGCCGCTCGGCCCGCTGCGTCCGGGCACCCGGACGTTCAACCTCAACCGGCGCAAGTTGGTGTTCTGGCCCACCACGTCACGCCTCACCGAGGTCGTCGACAACAAGAAGCTGTCCTTCCTGGTGGAGGGCAACAACACCGTGTGGAGCTACGAACTGGAACCGACGGGCACCGGCACCCGGGTGACCGAATCCCGCCACGCCGAGAACGGCACCACGGCCGTGTCCAACGCTCTGGTCGGCGCGTTGTTCGGCGGAGTCCCCAGCTTCGAGGATGAACTCGTCGAGGGAATGAACGCCTCGCTGGCCCGGATCAAGGCCGCCGCCGAGAACTGAGCGGACCTCAGCACCGGCTCTGAATTCGTTGGCGCTCAGACTGTTTCCCATCAGAAGTATCTGTGACCGATATCGATTCGGGTAGCTGACTACCCTAGGCGGCATCTTCTCCCGGCCCAAGGATGACAGCCATGGGCAAACTCGGTGAGCATGCATTGGTTCTGGGCGGGAGTATCAGCGGCCTGTTCGCCGCCAGGGTGCTCTCCGACTTCTACAACACTGTCACGGTCGTAGAGCGCGACGAACTGTCCGAAGATCCGGTCCATCGCCGGGGTGTCCCGCAGGGCCGGCACGTGCATGCCCTCTTGTCGCAGGGAGCCCGGACGACGCGGGAGCTCTTTCCCGGGGTCCTCGACGAGGTGGTGGCCGAAGGCGCCCCGGTCTGGGACGACGGCGAACTGTCTCGGTTCCACATCTCCTACGGCGGGCACCTCATGCTGCGGTCCGGCAAGGCAGCGGGGACTGCGGCCGACTACCGCGAGAATGCGCTCTACCAGCCGAGCAGGCCGCTGCTGGAATGCCACATCCGGCGCCGGCTGGCGACGATCGACAATGTCACGATCCTCGGCGGCCAAGACGTCGCCGAGCTGACCGCCACCCCGGATCGCGACCGGATCACCGGCGCGCGCGTCGTCGACCGCAGCACCGGGGCCGAGCGAGAGCTGACCGCCGACCTCACCATGGACGCCAGGGGCCGCGCGGCGCACACGCCGGCCTGCCTCGAACGGCTCGGCTACGGACGCCCGGCCGAGGACCGCATCGTCATGCACACCACCTACGTCAGCCAGGCCATGCGGATCCCGCCGGCCGCCCTCGAGGAGATGCTGGTCATCATCAGCCCCGTGCCCGGCCGGCCCACCGGGATGTTCCTGTTCAGCTACGAGAAAGACGTGTCGATCTTCACGGCCCACGGCATGCTGGGACACGAACCGCCGCGCGATCTGGCCGGCATGATCTCCTACGTCGAGGAATTCGCGCCGCCTCATCTGGTCGCGGCCCTGCGGGCGGGTGAACCCATCGCCCCGGTGGTCCAGCACCGGTTGCCGTGCAGCCAGTGGCGGCGCTACGACAAGATGCGGCGATTCCCCGCGGGCCTGCTGGTCTGCGGCGACGCCATGTGCAGCTTCAATCCCATCTACGGGCAGGGAATGTCGGTGGCCGCGATGGAGGCGGTGGCCCTGCGAGACAGCTTGCGCGGCGGCACGGCGGACCTGCCCCGGCGGTACTTCCGCGCCGCGGCCAAGTCGATCGGCTTGGCCTGGGGCCTGGCCGCGGGATCTGATCTGGCCTTTCCCGAAGTGGAAGGACACCGCACCCGGTCAATGCGGCTGACCAGCCGCTACGTCGAACGGATCCTGACCGCCTGCGAGACAGACCCCGACGTGCACGCGCAGTTCTTCAAGGTCACCGGCCTGGTGGACCCGCCGGCCCGACTCTTCCATCCGGCGTTCGTCTACCGGGTGGCCAGAGCCAATCACCGTCGCCGCCAACGGGGTTCGCAGCCGCGAACAGATCGGTACGCCGCCCCCGAACCGGCCCAGCGTGATGGGATGCGTACATGACCATCGTCCTGGTGCACGGCAATCCGGAGACCGACGCCATCTGGGAGCCGCTTGTTCAAGCGCTCGGGCGCGATGACGTGTTGCGGCTCTCGCCGCCCGGGTTCGGAGCCCCGCTGCCCGACGGATTCCCGGCGACCCACCTCGCCTACCGGGACTGGCTCGAAGAAGAACTGGAAGCCCTCACCGAGCCGGTCGACCTCCTCGGTCACGACTGGGGCGGCGGCCACGTGATGAACCTCGTGATGCATCGTCCGGAACTCGTGCGCAGCTGGGCCAGCGGCGTCGTCGGACTGTTCGATCCCGACTACATCTGGCACGACCTCGCCCAGACGTGGCAGACGCCCGACGAGGGCGAACAGCTGGTGGAGACCATGCTCGGTGGATCGGTGGCAGACCGAGCCGCCCAAATGGCCGCGCTGGACATACCCCTCGACATCGCGACATCCATCGCCTCGAAACAGGGGCCGGACATGGGCCGGGCCATCCTGGCCCTGTACCGCTCGGCCCGACAGCCCGCCATGGCCGAAGCCGGGCGCGCCCTGGACCGCGCGCAGGCCCGCCCGGGGCTCTCACTGCTGGCTACCGAAGATCCCTACATCGGTTCCGCTGAGGTCCGCCGTCGCGCGGCCGAACGGGCCGGTGCCCGTACAGAAGTGCTGGAAGGGCTCGGTCACTGGTGGATGGTCCAAGACCCCGAACAGGCAGCAGAAGCGCTCGCCCGGTTCTGGGACAGCCTCGCCTAGCGACCGATCCGGTTCAGTCGACCACGTCGAGCACACCGTCGTCGTACGGCTCGTACATCGGCGACCCGGTGCCGGGCGGTTGCGGAGTGTCCGAATGGGCCCCGCAGCCGTACTCGGCCTCCACCACATGTCCGTCGGCCGACAGATCGTTGGCGCACACGCCGAACATCACGCCCAGCGCGCCGCCGAGCGGCAGGTAGAAGCCACAGTCGCGGCAGACCCGGCGCGTCGAGCGGGCCATCGCCGAACCCGGCCCGTAATCGCCGTCGTGCCAGCGCTGCGCCGCCTGTGCGCGGCCCCACTCGCTGAGCACCTGGCGCCGGCCGAAGCCGAGGTCCAGCGCGGTGTCGTCGATCAGCGGATCCCCGGTGGCCACATAGCCCGGCACCAGACGCGGATCGTTCGTCGACGGGGCCAACAGGTCGCCGGGCCCGAGGTCCCCGGGACGGACCCGGTCCTCCCACGGCACCCACTCCGGCGCCAGCAGCGCTGTCGGACCCGGGACCAGGACCAGCTCGCTGATCGTGGCGTGGTCGGCGCCGGGGTAGGCAGCCACCACGACGGCCCACTGCCAACCGCGGTAACCGGGCAGGTCAGCCAGGAATCGGTGCGTGGCCGAGGAGGCGTCCTCGATGCTCGCGCCGAGGTATTCGCCCACGGTGCCCTCGCCGCTGAATTCGATCAGCGCCGCGCGAGCCTGTTCGGCGGCACCCAACAGCACCGCCTCCTGCTCCTGCGACGGTGCCGCCGGGCTGGTCTCGGGTGTCTGCTCGGCAGATTCGGTCACGCTTTCCATCGCCTCCATAGTGCCTGATCGGGGCGACCCCAGACCACACCGGTCGCCTGTCGGCCGCCTGCGCGCCGGATGAGAGAGAATCGGGGGGTGACCTACTACCCGCCGCGGCCGCCGGCCGATCACGGCGCGGAACATCCCGGAATGGCCAACTACCCCAGCGACGAGACGCCGCGGCGGCCACGCAGACAATCGGTGCCCAGCTCCAATCGCTGGCTGCCGCCGCTCGACGAGCAACACACCACCGCGCATCCGAGGCTGGACGACTCGCAACGCTCCCACGGCGTCGGCGCGGCGGCCGGTGAGAAGGTCACCGTCACCCGGGCGGCTGCCGCACGCAGCCGCGAAATGGGTTCGCGGATGTACGGTTTCGTGCACCGCGCAGCCACCGCCGACGGCGCCGACAAGTCCGGGCTGACCGCACTGACCTGGCCGGTGGTGGCAAACTTCGCCGTCGATGCGGCCATGGCCGTCGCTCTGGCCAACACGTTGTTCTTCGCCGCGGCCAGCGGCGAGTCCAAGAGCAAGGTCGCGCTGTACCTGCTGATCACCATTGCGCCGTTCGCCGTGATCGCCCCGCTGATCGGACCCGCGCTGGACCGCCTGCAGCACGGTCGCCGGATGGCGCTGGCGGCCTCGTTCGCGCTACGCACCGGGTTGATCGTGATCTTGATCGCCAACTACGACGGCGCCACCGGGAGCTATCCGTCCTGGGTGCTCTACCCGTGCGCGCTGGGCATGATGGTGCTGTCCAAATCCTTCTCGGTACTACGCAGCGCGGTCACGCCGCGGGTGCTGCCCCCGTCGATCGACCTGGTCCGGGTCAACTCCCGGCTGACCACCTTCGGACTACTCGGCGGCACCGTGGTCGGCGGCGGCATCGCCGCGGGGGCCGAATACCTGTTCAAGGTGGCTCAACTGCCCGGGGCGCTGTACGTGGTCGTTGCCGTCTCGGTGGCCGGCGCGGTGTTGTCGATGCGGATCCCCAAGTGGGTCGAGGTCACCGAAGGCGAGGTGCCCACCACCCTGAGCTACCACGGTCAATCGGGCGGCCGGGACGAGATGCGCCGTCACCCCGGCAAGTCCAAGGCCGAACGTCAACCGTTGGGCCGCAACACCATCACCGCGTTGTGGGGCAACTGCACCATCAAGGTGATGGTCGGATTCCTGTTCCTCTACCCGGCTTTCGTCGCCAAGTCCCACGATGCCAGCGGCTGGGAACAGCTGCTGATTCTCGGACTGATCGGGGCTGCGGCCGGAATCGGCAACTTCGGCGGCAACATCGCCGCCGCCCGGCTCAAACTCGGCCGTCCCGCACAGCTGGTCGTGCGGGCCGCGGCCGCCGTCACGATTGCCGCGCTTGCCACCGCGCTCACCGGGAACCTGCTGGTGGCTGCCGGAGCGACACTGATCACCTCCGGTGCCAGCGCCATCGCCAAGGCCTCGCTCGACGCGTCCCTGCAGGATGATCTGCCCGAGGCCTCGCGGGCCTCGGCATTCGGCCGCTCGGAATCGGTGCTGCAGCTGGCCTGGGTGATCGGCGGGGCGACCGGGGTGCTGATCTACACGGACCTCACGGTCGGCTTCACTACGATCACGGCCGTGCTGATACTCGGACTGGCGCAGACGATCGTGAGCTACCGCGGCGAATCCCTGATTCCGGGCCTGGGCGGTAATCGCCCGGTCCATGCCGCACGAGAAGGCGGCAGCCGTCCCGCGGCAGCCCCGACAACAGCACAGTGGGAGTCCTGATGAAGCGTGTCCTGGCGGTCCTTGGGGCCGTGGTCGTACTGGCGATCGCCGGTACCGCGGTCGGGGTCTGGCGTCTGCACAGTGCGCAGGGCGACCGGCTTCCGGAGATCAGCGCGTACTCGCACGGACACTCGGTGCGGGTCGGCCCGTTCCAGTACTGCGAGGTGCTCAACCTCGACGACTGCAAGGAGCCGGGCGACACGGGCGAGTTGGCGGTCAGAAAGGACAACCCGGTGCAGCTGTCGGTGCCCAGCGCGGTCGCCCGTGCCCCGTGGCGGCTGCTGCGGGTGTACGAGAACCCGATCGACACGACGGTGTCGTACTTCGCGCCCAAGACGACGCTGGCCGTGACCATCCCGACGGTCGATCCCAACCGGGGCCGGCTCACCGGCCTGGCGGTCCAGCTGCTGACCCTGGTTCAGGATCAGAACGGCCAGGAGTTCGCGCTGCCGCATGCCGAATGGTCGATCAGCACCGTCTGGCCCTGAGCCTCTGGCCGGTTTGCTGCTTGCCTTCACAAGCAACGTTTGACCGAATCCATCGGACCGCGACTTTCCACGATTGTGCTGCGTTAACGTAATTTCATGAGGCCACTGGCGGTGGGGCTGGCAACCACGTTGCTGGCGTGCGGCGGCATCGCGGGAGCGCTCGGAGCGGGGGCGGGTACCGCCCGGGCCTACACCTACGGCCCGTTCCAGTGGTGCCCCGGGCAATCTCTGCCGAACGACCCGCCGAGGTCGGATACAGAACTGGTGTGGGACATGGGCATCTGCCACACCTACTACTTCGAATATGACGTGCGAACCCACGCCCCCGCCCATTACTGGGAGGGACCCAACCTGTTCCCGACGCCGATCCCGCCGCCTCCGCCGCCGGAGAATCCGCCGAACATCTTCGAGCAGTGCCCCGGGCTCATCCCCTTCGTCAACTGCCTGCCCGGCCTCTAGCCTCTTATGACGCGCCGTGCCCCTCCGGGACACGTTCGCCCTGCGGCGTCGGCCCCGGCGGAGTGCCGTCACCGAAAGGCCTGCCGCCCAAGGATTCCCGCCCATGCGGCGTCAGCCAGTTGGCCAGGTCCGGGCCCTTGGGCACGATCTGCGTCGGGTTGATGTCCGAATGCACGATGTAGTAGTGCTGCTTGATCTGGACGAAGTCGGTGGTGTCGCCGAAGCCGGGCGTCTGGAACAGATCTCGCGCGTAGGCCCACAGCACGTCCATCTCGGCGAGCTTGGACCGGTTGCACTTGAAGTGGCCGTGGTAGACCGGGTCGAACCGGGCCAGCGTGGTGAACAACCGGACGTCGGCCTCGGTGATGGCATCCCCCACCAGATAACGCTGAGTACTCAGCCGGTCGGTGAGCCAGTCCAGCGTCGCGAACAACCGGTCGTAGGCCTTGTCGTAGGCCTCCTGTGAGCCGGCGAAACCGCATCGGTAGACGCCGTTGTTGACCTCGGTGTAGATACGCTTGGCCACAGTGTCGATCTCGTCGCGCAACGGCTCGGGGTACAGCTGCGGGGCGCCCTCGCGGTGGTACGCGGTCCACTCGGTGGAGAAGTCCAGCGTCATCTGGGCGAAGTCGTTGGTCACCACCGCGCCCGTGGCGACCTCGACGATCGCGGGCACGGTGATGCCCTTCGGGTAGTTCGGGTCGCGTTTGAAATACGCGTCCTGCAACCGCGGAATCTTCAGCACCGGGTCGAGCCCATCAGGGTCGAGATCGAACGTCCAGCTGCGCGCGTCATGGGTTGGACCGCAAAAGCCAATGGAGAGAACGTTTTCCAGGCCCAGCAGGCGCCGCACGATGATCGTGCGGTTGGCCCACGGGCAGGCCCGCGCCACGATCAGCCGGTACCGGCCAGGCTCGACGGGGTAACCGTCACGGCCATCGGCCGTGATCCTGGTGGTGATGTAGTTGGTGTCGCGGTTGAACTCACCGCTGCCGGAAGCGACGTAGGAGCCCTGGGTCATGACTACATCTTGCGCCGGGAACCAGCCCCGGCACACGTGTACTACGCGTCGAGCTCCTGCGCGACGGCCTTGACCACCTCGGACACCCGCCGCGCGACCTTGCGGTCAGGGTAGCGACCCTTGCGCAGCTCGGGCTGCACGATGTCCTCGAGCAGCGTGATCATGTCCGAAACCATGCCGTGCAGCTCATCGGGCGTGTGCTTGTGCTCGGGCCGCTCGGCCTCGCGCCGCGACCGGGCCAGGCTCGGCGGCGGGTCGATGAGCTTGAGGCTCAACGCCTGCGGGCCACGACGGCCCGCAGCCACTCCGAACTCGACACGTTGACCGGCCTTGAGGCCCTCGACACCCGCGGGCAATGCCGAGGAACGCACATAGACGTCCTCGCCGTCCTCCTGGGACACAAAGCCGAAGCCCTTTTCGGCGTCGTACCACTTCACCTTGCCGGTCGGCACTGCTACTCACCCGCTCGTCTTGTCAGAACTACCTACACACATAAAGCTCGCGCCCCGTCAGCGCCGGGACGCGATGGAGCGATCCTACTCGGACCTGACTGGGTGCTTCACCCCTATTACTCGGTAGGCTTGGAACCACCTCTGGGAGAGAGATGCGCCGGTAATGCGAGTGATCCTGAACATCATCTGGTTGATCTTCGGCGGCCTGTGGTTGGCGCTGGGATATCTATTGGCCGCGCTGATCTGTTTCGTCCTGATCATCACCATCCCGTTCGGGTTCGCCTCGCTGCGCATCGCCTCATATGCCCTGTGGCCGTTCGGCCGCACCATCGTGGACAAGCCGGGAACCCGACCCGGCGCCCTGGTCGGCAACATCATCTGGATCGTCCTGTTCGGCTGGTGGCTGGCGCTGGGGCATCTGGTGAGCGCGGTGGCCATGGCGGTGACGATCATCGGTATCCCGTTGGCACTGGCCGATCTCAAGCTGATCCCGGTCTCGCTGGTGCCGCTGGGCAAGGAGATCGTCCCCGTCGACTCGCTCAAGGCCGCGGTATGACCCTGACCTCGCTCGGGCTGCCCTCGGTGAACAGGTCCGCCCCGCCTCTCGACCCGGCCCCCACAACGGGGCCGCTGGTCGACACCTACGGTCGGGTGGCCACCGATCTTCGGGTCTCACTGACCGACAAGTGCAATCTGCGCTGTACGTACTGCATGCCCGCCGAGGGCCTGGACTGGCTGCCCGGCGAGGCTCTCCTGAGCACTGCCGAGCTGAGCCGGCTGTTGCGCATCGCCGTCACCCGCCTGGGCATCACCAGCGTGCGGTTCACCGGCGGCGAACCATTGGTCACCCGCCATCTGGAGGATGTGGTGGCTGCCGCGGCAGCACTGCGACCCCGCCCGGAGATCACGCTGACCACCAACGGCATCGGGCTGGCCCGGCGCGCGGCCGGTCTGCGGCAGGCCGGACTGGACCGGATCAACGTCTCCCTGGACAGCGTCGACGCCGCCCACTTCGCCCGCATCACCCGTCGGGACCGGCTGGCCGACGTGCTGGACGGACTGGCGGCGGCCAAGGCGGCCGGGTTGGCGCCGGTGAAGGTCAACGCCGTGCTGGATCCGGTGTCGGGCCTCGACGACGCCGTGACCCTGTTGGGCTACTGCCTGGACCACGGATACCAACTACGGATCATCGAACAGATGCCCCTGGACGCCGGCCACACCTGGCAGCGCGGCACGGTGATCGACGCCGACACCATCCTGGCCACCCTCCAGAAGCACTTCGACCTGCGGACCGATCCGAGGCCGCGCGGCTCGGCGCCCGCCGAGCTGTGGCAGGTCGCCGCCGGCGCCGGGCACCCCGCGGGCACCGTCGGGGTGATCGCCTCGGTGTCGCACGCCTTCTGTTCGGCCTGTGACCGCACCAGGCTGACCGCCGACGGCCAGATCCGCAGCTGCCTGTTCTCCACCGAGGAGAGCGATCTGCGCGCCCTGCTGCGCGGTGGCGCCGACGACGCCGACATCGAGGCGGCCTGGCGGACGGCAATGTGGGGCAAGCCCGCCGGGCACGGCATCAACAACCCTGATTTCGTGCAGCCGGCCCGGCCGATGAGCGCGATCGGCGGCTAGATGACAGGGCACACCGTGGCCGTGACGGTCCGCTATTTCGCTGCTGCCGCCGCGGCGGCGGGAGTTGATACGGAAACGTTAGGTTTGGCCGAGGGCAGCACGATCGCGACGCTCGTCGAGCATCTCAGCGGTCGCGACGCGGAGCTCGGGCGCGTGCTAAAGCGCTGCTCATACCTGGCGGACGGGGTGGCCGTCCGCGATATGAGCAAGCCGATATCAACGCAGCAGACGGTCGATGTGTTACCCCCCTTCGCCGGCGGCTAACGTGATTTGCATCACATAACGAAATGGTCACGAGCTGGCTACGGCCGGGTGGAGCGCCTCACCCACCTGCGACAACGCAGAAACAACCTGCACCTTTAAACAACTTTTAGAGTTTGCTCGGATCGAAAACGCCCGAGGCCGCTAAAGGTGACGAGATAGCGGGCAGCAGTTACCGTTCATTCCCAAGTCAACGGACCCTAATCAGTTGGCCCACCCTCATACCGAAGCGCCGAGCTCCATCCATCGGGCGGGGGTTAACGACGAACAACAAGGATGGAGGCGGGGGACCCAACCGGTCCACCGATTTACTTCAGGACCAGGAGCCGCTTGCGGCCCCTTGGGGTGAAGCCGTCAGAGTTTCGACGACGACGGCCGGGTGACCTCTCCCACCCGAACCCGACAGCTGACCTCGTGGGCGCATACGAGAGGACCTTCACGCTTATGAGTGGACGGCATCGCAAGCCCACCACGTCTTCATCAGCCAAGAACGTCGCGAAGATCGCCGTGACCGGCGCTGCGATCGCAGGCGGCAGCCTCGCGATGGCCAGCCAGGCGATGGCGGCGACCGACGGCGAGTGGGACACCGTGGCACGTTGTGAGTCCGGTGGTAACTGGGCGATCAACACCGGCAACGGCTACCACGGCGGCCTGCAGTTCTCCCCCAGCACGTGGGCATCCCACGGCGGCGGCGAGTACGCACCCAACGCCTACATGGCCACCAAGGAACAGCAGATCGCCGTGGCCGAGCGCGTGCTGGCCGGCCAGGGCAAGGGCGCTTGGCCGGTCTGTGGACGCGGCCTCTCCAGCGCCACCCCACGCAACGTGGTCAACGAACCCGCTCCCGCTGCCCCACTGGATGCACCTGCGGTCAACGGCGAACTGCCGCCTCCGCCCGAGGCTCCCGCCCCGGCACCCGAGGCAGCCCCAATGGACGCCCCGCTTCCGGCCGGCCCCGAGGCGCTGCCGCCGGCCCCTGAGGCCCCGGCTCCGGCACCCGAAGCCGCTCCGATGGACGCTGCGCTTGCCCCTGCCCCTGAGGCCGCTCCGATCGCCGACGCCGCGTTGCAGGTGCCCGCACCTGAGGCACCGGCTCCGGCTCCTGAAGAAGCGCCTGCTCCCGCCCCTGCGGTACAGCCGGTCAGCTACTTCGATCAGATCCAGCAGGCCATCGAGAAGCAGGGCATCGACGGCAACATCGTCATCAACGGCTGAGTTTCAGGCCGAACCGACCCATTCGTCGGTGCCGTCGGAGAAGTACTGGTGCTTCCACACCGGAAGCCGCTCTTTGACGGTATCGACGAGACGGGCACAGGTTTCGAACGCCGCCCTGCGATGGTCCGCTGCCACGGCGGCCACCAGGGCGGCGTCTCCTATTTGCAGGGTGCCGATGCGGTGGCTGACCGCGATCGCCCGTACCCCGGTGGACTGTGCGGCGACTTCGGCGGCAACTTCCGCCAAGGTCTGAAGTGCGTTGGGGTGCGCGGAGTAGTCGAGCCGGATGACCGCACGGCCACCGTCGTGATCACGCACCACCCCGGAGAAGCCGACCACGGCTCCGGCCGCCTCATGGGCCACCAGCGCCTCGTATTCGGTCAACGAGATCGGCGTCTCGGTCAGGTCGACACGTACGACGGTTGCGCTCATCTCGTCAGATGGTCCTTTCCGCCCAGCTGGTCCAGTGCGTGCTCCAGCACGCCGGCCAGCACCCCAAGCCCGTCCTTGACCCCACCCGGCGACCCGGGCAGGTTGATGACCAGAGTGCGCCCGGCGACGCCGCAGACCCCGCGGGACAACACCGCGGTGGGCACCTTGTGCACGCCGGCGCGACGGATGGCGTCGGCCAGGCCGGGGATTTGATAGTCGAGTACAGCCATCGTGGATTCCGGCGTCGCATCGGTAGGTGAGATGCCGGTGCCACCGGAGGTGATGATCAGGTCGACGCGCTCGGCCAGCGCGGCGCGCAGGGCATCGCCGACCGCGTGCCCGTCGGCGACCACCATCTGCTCGGTGACGTCATAACCGCGATCGGAGAGCCAGCCGACGATGAGGGGGCCGGTCCGGTCGTCGTACACCCCTGCTGCGGCACGGGTGGAGGCGATGATGACCCGCGCCGAACGCGTCACTGCTGAGTAGTTCTTTCCCACAATCCCGTTTTACCGCCTTCTTTGCGCAACACCTTGATGTCGTCGATGCGCGCGGCGGGGTCGACGGCCTTGATCATGTCGTACAGCGTCAGCGCGGCCACGCTCACCGCGGTCAGGGCTTCCATCTCGACGCCGGTGCGGTCGGTGCTGCGCACGGTGGCGGTAACGGTCACCTCGGCGTCGCGGGCGTCGAAGTCCACGTCGACGCCGGTCAGCGCAAGCTGGTGGCACAGCGGGATCAACTCGGGAGTCCGCTTGGCGGCCAGGATCCCGGCCACGCGAGCGGTGGCCAGGGCGTCACCCTTTGGCAGGCCGCCCGAGGCGATGAGAGCCACCACGTCCGGCCGCGTGTGCAACGTGCCCACGGCCACCGCGATGCGCAAGGTGACGTCCTTGGCCGTGACGTCGACCATGTGCGCCGCGCCGGACTCGTCGAGGTGCGACAGTCCCACTACTACCTGTTGACGACGGTGGCCGACTGGATGAAGGGCAGTTCCTCGGCCGGCAACGGAAAGGTGACGTCGCCGAACGGGGACAGCGCGCCGGTGCGGTCGGTGGCGAGCTCACTCACGGCGTGATCATCGCCGTCGGAGAGCACGGGCCAGCCGTTGTCGACGTAATGGTTCTTCTTGTTGTCAGCCACGCTCCACATTGTGGCAGGCTCCTTCACCGGAGGCGAGACCGGCGGGCTGGGGGTCCCTCCCGCTTGCGGGGGAGAGCCAGGAGAGGGATCTCCCGGGCTGCTTTACGCTGGTCAGGATATGACCGCCGCAAAGACTCCCGGATTCCCGTTGGGTGCCTGGCTGTCTGACCGCGATGACAAGGCCCTGATCCGCCTGCTGGAGCTGCGGCCCGACCTGAGCCAGCCGCCACCGGGAACCATCGCCGCGCTCGCCGCGCGTGCGACGTCACGTCAGTCGGTCAAGGCTGCCACCGATTCCCTGGACTTTCGGCGGTTGGCCGTCCTGGATGCGCTGCTGGTCCTGCACGCCGACGCCCACGCCGTGCCGGTGTCTCAGCTGGGCGAGCTGTTGGGCGACCGGGTCGGCGCGAACGATCTGGGCGACGCGCTGGACGATCTGCGCGAGCGGGCCCTGGTGTGGGGCGAGGCCGAGGTCCGGGTGGCGCCCGAGGTGGCCACCGGCCTGCCCTGGTATGTCGGTCAGGCCACCGCCGAGGTCACCGCGCACAGTGCCGAGGAGATCGCCGCCCTGCTCGACGGGCTCGACGACGCACAGAACGATCTGCTGGCGCGGTTGCTGGAGGGTTCGCCGGTGGGCCGCACCCGCGACGCGGCGCCGGACACCCCGCCGGACCGGCCGGTGCCGCGGCTACTGGAAGCCGGGCTGCTGCGCCGGATCGACGACGACACCGTGATCCTGCCGCGGTTGGTGGGCCAGGTGATGCGGGGCGAGGCTCCCGGCCCGGTCG
Organism: Mycolicibacterium peregrinum; assembly: GCF_001665785.1. Taxonomy (GTDB): domain Bacteria; phylum Actinomycetota; class Actinomycetes; order Mycobacteriales; family Mycobacteriaceae; genus Mycobacterium; species Mycobacterium peregrinum_A. Next base: position 178,068 of record NZ_LZSO01000029.1, on the reverse strand, counting down.
AGTTGACCACTCCGGTGCTTCAGACGTCGTCGACGACACCTGCCGATGTGGACGCAGCGGCCGCCGGAGCGGCGATCGACCTGCTGCGCGAGATCGATCTGATCATCGAAACTCTCGGCAGCACACCGGTTCCCGAGTTGCGCAACGGCGGCCTCGGGGTTCGTGACGTGAAACGGTTGGCCAAGACCACCGGCGTCGAGGAACCCCGGTTGGGACTGCTGCTGGAACTGGCCGCCGGGGCGGGGCTGATCGCGGCCGGGATGCCCGAACCGGACCCGGGTGACGGGACCGGGCCGTATTGGGCGCCGACGGTGGCCGCCGACCGGTTCGTCGAGTCCACCACCGCCACCCGCTGGCACCTGTTGGCCTCGACCTGGCTGGACCTGCCGGCCCGACCTGCTCTGATCGGTAGCCGCGGTCCGGACAACAAACCCTTTGCCGCACTGTCGGATTCGCTGTATTCGACGGCAGCTCCCCTGGACCGCAGGCTGCTGCTGAGTGTGTTGGCCGAGCTGGCTCCGGGCACCGGGGTCGACGGTGCGGAGGCTGCCAGGGCGATGGTCTGGCGGCGGCCACGCTGGGCGGTGCGCCTGCAACCGGGCACCGTCAGCGGGTTGCTCGCCGAGGCGCACGCGCTGGGCATGGTGGGCCGCGGCGCGATCAGCACCCCGGCCCGCGGTCTGCTCGCCGGCGATCCCGACGAGGACGTGCTGGCCGCGATGGCCAAGGCACTGCCCAAACCGCTCGACCACTTCCTGCTGCAGGCCGACCTGACGGTGATCGTGCCCGGTCCGCTGGAGCGGGATCTGGCCGAGCACCTGGCTGAGGTGGCCACCGTCGAATCGGCGGGCGCGGCGATGGTCTACCGGATCAGCGAAGCGTCGATCCGGCGCGCCCTCGATGCCGGGCGGACCGCCAGCGAGCTGCACACCCTGTTCGAGAAGCACTCGAAAACTCCGGTACCGCAAGGGTTGACATATCTGATCGACGACGTCGCCCGCCGGCACGGCCAGCTGCGGGTCGGCATGGCCACGTCGTTCCTGCGATGTGAGGATCCGGCCCTGCTGGCTCAGGCGGTGGCCTCACCCGGTGCCGACCGCCTCGAGCTGCGACTGCTGGCGCCGACCGTGGCGGTGTCCCAGGCACCCATCGCCGACGTACTGACAGTGTTGCGTGAGGCCGGATTCGCCCCGGCTGCCGAGGATTCCACCGGCACCGTCGTCGACATCAGGGCCCGCGGCGCACGCGTCGTCGCACCGTCTCGGCGCCGCGTCTACCGGCCGTCCACTCCGCCGACCGCCCAGACCCTGGGTGCGATCGTCGCGGTGCTGCGCAAGGTGGCCGCCGGTCCGTTCGCCAGCGTGCGCCTCGATCCGGCGATGGCCATCACCCAGTTGCAGGAGGCCGCGATCAATCAGACCTCCGTGGTGATCGGCTACGTCGACCCGGCCGGGGTGGCCACGCAGCGGGTGGTGTCCCCCGTCAATGTGCGCGGCGGCCAGTTGACCGCGTTCGATCCGGCCGCCGGGCGGGTCCGCGAGTTCGCCATCCACCGGGTCACGTCGGTGGTGTCGGCCGACTCCGACTAACCACGACACAGCGCGCTCACAGAGCGGTTCACCAATATGGCGATGTGACAACGATGTTGACGGCAGCGGATCAGGTACCCCCGGCATACCGAGGAGTGTCGCTGCTGCACGGTTGGCTGCCCCCGACATTGTGGGCGCTGGCGGGCGTGGCGCTGATCGCGGCGATCGGCTGGCGCACCCGGCGCTGGCGCCTGATCTGGCTGCCGTGTGCGATCGCGGTGGGCCTCGGCCTGACGACGTGGGCCCGCTGGTTCGTCCATTCGCAGGGGCTCGCGGGTGATCCCGCACCGGCGGCGTTGTGGATCTGGATCGGGCTGACCGGGTTGGTGGTGGCCGTGCTGGCCCTGGGCTGGCGCGGTAGTCGCTGGCGCCGGCGGACCGCCTCGGTGGCCGCGGTTCCCTTGTGCCTGCTCAGTGTGGGTGTCGCGGTCAACCTCTGGGTCGGCTACTTTCCCACGGTCACCGCCCTGTGGAACGAATTGACGGCCGGCCCGTTACCAGATGAGACCGACCTCGCCACCGCTCTCGACCAGCGTCAGCGAGGCGAGATTCCGTCCCATGGCGAGTTGGTGTCCGTCACGATTCCCGCCGATGAGTCCGGCTTCAAGCACCGCGACGAACTCGTGTACCTACCGCCGGCCTGGTTTGCGCCATCGGCGCCCGCGCTTCCCGTGGTGATGATGATCGCCGGCGAGTTCAACACCCCGGCCGATTGGGCGCGCAGCGGCAACGCGATCGCCACCATCGACGCTTTCGCCGCCGAGCACGGCGGCAACACCCCGGTGTTCGTCTTCGTCGACGTCGGCGGCTCCTTCAACAACGACACCGAATGCGTCAACGGTCCGCGCGGGAATGTCGCCGACCATCTCACCAAGGATGTACCGCCGTATCTGACCAGTACCTTCGGCGTGCGCGACACCGGCTGGGGTGTGGTCGGCTGGTCGATGGGCGGAACCTGCGCGGTGGATCTGACCGTGATGCATCCCGAGCTGTTCAGTTCGTTCGTCGACATCGCCGGAGACACCGGCCCGAATACGGGGACCAGGGAGCAGACCATCGCGCGCCTGTACGGCGGGGACTCCGCCGCCTGGGCCACCTTCGACCCGGCCACCGCGATCGACAAACACGGCAGATACCAGGGCGTGTCCGGCTGGTTCGTGATCTCCTCCGACGCCCCGGTCAAACACGGGGCGCATCCGGCCAATCCCGATGCGATCGGCCTCGGTGGGCAGGACGCCGGGGGCAACCCCGGCGATCAGACCGAGGCGGCGCACTCCCTGTGCGACCTGGGGCGCAGCCACGGCATCACCTGCGCGATCACGGCGCTGCCGGGCAAGCACGACTGGCCGTTCGCCGAACAAGTGTTGAGCACCACGCTGCCCTGGCTGGCCGGCGCGGTCGGTACCCCAGGAGTGCCGCAGGTGCCGCTCCCGGCCGGTGGCGCACCGCCGCCTGCACCGACGGCTGCCCCGCGCTGACCCGGCGCCGAATGCGCGTGTCGGCCGATTCAGGATAATGGGACCCGATGAACTCTCCCGCGATGCGCGCGATGAGTGGATGGGATCCCGCGAATGACTGACGGCCCACTGATCGTGCAGTCCGACAAGACGGTGCTGCTCGAGGTCGACCACGAGCAGGCCGGGGCGGCGCGTGCCGCCATCGCACCGTTCGCCGAACTGGAACGCGCCCCCGAGCACGTGCACACCTACCGCATCACCCCGTTGGCGTTGTGGAACGCCCGCGCGGCCGGCCACGACGCCGAGCAGGTGGTGGATGCGCTGGTCAGCTTCTCGCGCTATCCGGTCCCGCAGCCGCTGCTGGTCGACATCGTCGACACCATGGGCCGCTACGGGCGGCTGCAGCTGATCAAACATCCGGCGCACGGATTGACGCTCGTCAGCCTCGACCGCGCCGTGCTCGCCGAGGTGCTGCGCAACAAGAAGATCGCCCCGATGCTGGGCGCGCGCATCGACGACGACACCGTGATCGTGCACAACAGCGAGCGCGGCCGGGTCAAGCAGATGCTGCTGAAGATCGGCTGGCCGGCCGAGGACTTGGCCGGTTACGTCGACGGCGAAGCCCATCCGATCGAACTGGCCCAGGACGGCTGGGCGCTGCGCGACTACCAGGAGATGGCCGCCGACTCGTTCTGGGCGGGCGGCTCCGGCGTGGTCGTGCTGCCCTGCGGGGCCGGTAAAACGCTGGTCGGGGCGGCCGCGATGGCCAAGGCCGGCGCGACGACGCTGATCCTGGTCACCAACACGGTGGCCGGGCGGCAGTGGAAACGCGAACTGGTGGCCCGCACCTCGCTGACTGAGGACGAGATCGGCGAGTACTCGGGTGAGAAGAAGGAGATCCGGCCGGTCACCATCGCGACGTACCAGGTGATCACCCGCCGCACCAAGGGCGAGTACAAGCACCTGGAGATCTTCGACACCCGCGACTGGGGCCTGATCATCTACGACGAGGTGCACCTGCTGCCGGCACCGGTGTTCCGGATGACGGCCGACCTGCAGTCCCGGCGGCGGCTGGGCCTGACCGCGACGCTGATCCGCGAGGACGGCCGCGAAGGTGATGTGTTCTCGCTGATCGGGCCCAAGCGTTACGACGCACCGTGGAAGGACATCGAAGCCCAGGGCTGGATCGCGCCCGCCGAGTGCATCGAGGTGCGGGTGACGATGACCGACAACGAGCGGATGCTCTACGCCACCGCCGAACCCGAGGAGCGCTACAAGCTGTGCTCGACGGTGCACACCAAGATAGCGGTGGTGAAGTCCATCCTGGAGCGCCACCCCGGCGAGCCGACCCTGGTGATCGGCGCCTACCTGGATCAGCTGGAGGAACTGGGCGAGGAACTGAATGCACCAGTGATCCAGGGGTCCACGAAGAACGCTGAGCGCGAGGCCCTGTTCGACGCGTTCCGCCGCGGCGAGATCTCCACGCTGGTGGTCAGCAAGGTGGCGAACTTCTCTATCGACCTACCGGAAGCATCTGTCGCCGTTCAGGTTTCAGGGACTTTCGGCTCCCGCCAGGAAGAGGCGCAGCGGTTGGGCCGGTTGCTGAGGCCCAAGGCCAACGGCGGCGGTGCGGTGTTCTACTCCGTGGTGTCACGCGATTCGTTGGACGCGGAGTACGCCGCCCACCGCCAGCGCTTCCTGGCCGAGCAGGGCTACGGCTACGTCATCAAGGACGCCGACGACCTGCTCGGGCCGGCCATATGACAGTGTCGCGGGTGATGCCGGTGCTCACGGTGTCCGACCTCGCCGCGACCGCCGCCGCATACACCCAGACCCTCGGGCTGACCGAGGTGATGAACCACGGCTGGATCGTCACACTGGCCGACGCGGAACGCCGTCATCAGGTGAGTCTGATGACCAAAGACGCGACGGCACCGGTCAACCCGTCCGTCTCCATCGAGGTCGACGACGTCGACGCGGCGTATGCCGCCGCGGTCGAGGCCGGCTTGGAGATCGTGCATCCTCTCAGCGACGAAGAGTGGGGTGTACGGCGGTTTTTCTTCGCCGATCAGTCGGGCAACGTGGTCAATGTGCTGAGCCATCGCTGAGTCGTGACCGAGGGCCTCAGGTGTGCGGCCCCATTTCCTTGACGACGGTCAGCAGCACCACCGAATCGGTGAGCGCATGCAGGCTGTGACGGGTACGCGGGATCACGATGTGGTCGCCGGGCGAGCCCTCCCAGCTGGCCTCGGAATTGGCCAACTTCACCCGGCCCTCGATCACCTGAAGCGTGGCTTCACCGGGGCTCTCGTGCTCGTCGAGCCCGGTGCCCTCGGTCATCGCGATCAGGGTCTGGCGCAGCTGGTGTTCATGCCCGCCGTAGACGGTGTGGGCACTGCGTCCACTGTTGGCCGTGCGGGCTGAGGCCAACTGCTGACGGGCAATCGCGGTGAGCGAGATCTTCTCCATACGAGAATCGTGCCACCTCCCGCGGTCGCGTAGGCGTGGGTCGCGATATGTGTGGGGTGGCAACTGTCCGAGCGCCGGCGCGCTCACGCTCGGGTGACCATCACGTCCTCGATGTCGATGGTCACGGTGACCATTTCGTGCACGGGGTGCCCGGCTTCGTCGCGGACATAGACGGTTCGATTCAGTGGCAACACGATGCCGTCGAACGTCTGGTGGTTCTCGGAGTAGTGCGCAGCCGGGGAATCTGCCGAGATGTCGACGCTGTAGTCGCGGCGCCGGATCAGGCCGTCGGCATTGATGTAGAGGGTCTGGTCGGCGCTGTGGGTGGCGATGCTGTCGGGGTAACGCACGCCCAGCCGCCGCCACGTCTCCCCGTTCTCCCGCCACTCACCGAGTTCCTCGGTGTGCACGCCGGGGAACGTCAGGGAGTACGGCTCGGAAAGGTAGGTCCACATCGCGTAGCCGGCGAAGTAGGCCAGCTGCAGGTGGGTCCACGGTGTCTCGAGGGTGTGGCCGGCGAACGATTCGCGCGGAGCGGGCAGGGACTCGACGGTCTGGGGTATCTGCTCATCGGTCTCGATCAGCACGAGATCCGGGGAGTAGAACGAGCGGAATCCCGGACGCGGCAGGGGCCGGTGGGACGCGCGTTGGGTCTTGGGCTCGATCTCGACGATCGAGTCGTCGAGGATGCCGTCGACCCCCTTGAGTTTCCACAATCCGCCGCCGATCTTCTGGTGGATTCTGATGAACTCCACACCGCTCCAGCGTTCGATGCCACCGTAGGCATCGACGACCGCGTCGAGAAGTTTCATGTTTCCGGCTCCTGCGTTGATGGTTTGGTCGGACGGTTGCCGGCGTGGCAACTCCCAGACCAACCTTCGACCCGTCGGAGCAGCGATGGGGAGACCGTGGCGATCCTGGTCTTCCGAGGACCGGGATCAAGCCAACGCCGGCAGCACTTTGTCGGTGAGCAGCTCGACCGACTTCCACGCCTCGTCGACCGGCATGCCGCCGACCAGCGGATGCATGACCAGCGGCCCGTACTGGTCGGCGCCGCGGATCTCGGCGATGAGTTGCTCGGGCGTCAGGATGCGGTAGCGGCCCGACTCCCTGACCTCCTCCAGCGTGCGAACCCCGGGAAGATGCATGAGCGAGCGTTGATCGACCGACCAGCCGCCGTAGGTGACTGCTTCCCAGAGGATGTGCTCGCCGAGCTCGGCCCACGCCCGGTCGGGGTCTTCGTGCAGGTAGATCATGCCGTGGTTGACCGGCCCGGGCATCAGGACTGCCGGGGTGACGTCCTGCTGCGCACACAGTTCCCGGTAGTGATCGGCGATGTCGGGCAGGTGGTCGACCAGGCTGAGGGGCAGACCGAATCGCGCGGCCCGCCGTGCGGTGGCCCGCACCCCGCCGCCGACGAACAGTGGCGGATGTGGCCGGGTCCAGGTCCCCGTTTCGGCCCAGACCTCGAGCATCCGGGTGATCAGGTCGTCCATCAGGACGCCACGCCTGCTGAAATCGACTCCGAGCGAGTCGTATTCGACTTCGCGGTAACCGAGGCCCACCGTGGTGAACAGCCGCCCGCGGCTCATGTTGTCCGCCAGGGCGATGTCCTCGGCCAGGCGTACCGGGTTCCACAGCGGGCCGAGTGCACAGTCCACACTGGCGATCAGCCGCTCGGTACGGGCCAGAAACATCGCGGCCGCCATGATCGGATTGGAACTCCAGCCATGTCCGGTGGCGTGGTGCTCATCGACGCTCACCGAGATGATGCCTTTGGCTTCACCCCATTGCGCGAGTTCGAGCGCAGCCGACAGCAGCCGGCCCTGTGTGCGTGGGTCTCCTTGTGGGGAGGCGAAATTGAATCGCAGAACTGTCAGCGCCATGGTTTACACACAGTCCGAAGCACCGTCGACGACGAGGACCGTACCCGAGGTGTAGGCGCTCTGCTCGGCGCACAGGAACGCGATCGCGGGGGCGATCTCACCGACGGAACCGAAGCGGCGCAGCGGGATGTGCGACAGTTCAGACTCCACCAGTTCCGGGGCGAACTGCATGGGTGCGGTCATCGGGGTGTCGATCGCCCCTGGCGCGACGGCGTTGACCCGGATGCCCTTCTCGGCCCACTTGACGGCGAGATTGCGGGTGACGCAGATGATCCCGGCCTTCGCAGCCCCGTAGCCGGGAACCAGAGGGACCGCCCGCAGGGCCGACATGGATGCCAGGTTGACGACGCTGGCGCCGCCCGCGGCGGTGGACGCCTTCAGCGCCCGGTACAACCCCACTGTCAGCCGGTAGGGGCCCGTGAGGTTCACCGCCACCGACGCGTCGAACCCGTCGGGCTTCGACTCGTCCAGTCCCCCGGGAAAATTCGCGCCGGCGTTGTTGACCAGCACGTCGAGACTCCCGAAGCTCTCCGCCACGTCATCCACCGAATCGCACTCGGTGATCACCAGTTGCCGGTAGGTCATGCCGTTCAGGTCGGTGTCGTAATCCGTCGCGGCCGGCTTGGTCCCGGTGACGGTGACCTCGGCCCCGGCATCGCGGAACAACGTCGCGGTGGCATGCCCGATCCCGCTGGTGCCGCCGGTGATCAGTGCGGTGGTCCCGGTGAAGTCGAAACTGACGCGTGCGGTCATGAGTTCCTCGCTGTCAGCCGGCTCAGCTGGTTTGTGAGCCAGGCGGTTTCCCAGAAGTTCGTGCTCTCGGCCAGCAGGCGTTCATGGGCCTGCCGCAGGACGTCGCGAGCCTCCGGATGGTCTGGTCCGACAAGCTCGGCCAGGTGGATGGCATGCACCGGGCGGCGTGCGTCCAGGTGTGCCCGGGCCCGGTCGACCACGGCTTCGGCGCCGGCCAGCTCGACGATGTCGGCGGTGACGGCGTCGAGCCCCACCGGATACAGCTCGGTGGTCGAGCGGTGGTGAAACCAGCCCGAGTAGTTCTCCCAGACGGCCCGTACATCCCAGGCGACTTTTCCGTAGCCCTGCCCGACCTCGTATTCGGCGGGCAGCGTGATCTCCCGCATCAGCGTCCCGACGTCCTTGCCTGCGTTCATCCCGGCGACGGTCTCGTCGTGGATGTACTGGATGGCGCCGCGCAGTCGGGTGAGTTCGGCGTCAATACGCTCACCACCGACGATCGGGTCGAAGTGGCCCGTGACCAGGAGCTCAGGCTGCAGCGCGCGCACTGTCTCCACCGACGCGATCGCTGTCAGCGCGTCGCGGTACCGGTCGCCGCGCATCGTCACGAGATTGGGGATGTGCCCGAAGATCGGTCCGAAGGTATTTCCGCACAGGCAGATTCGTTCTTCGGGCAACCAGACCACCAGCGAGTCGGTGGTCTCACCGCCCGGAACCGAGACGAGCTCGATGCGGCGCCCGCCGACCTCCAGCGCCAGCGTCTCGTCGAAATCGATGTCGACGGTGGGCACGCTCTGGGCGGCCAGGCGCTTGGTCCCGAGACGTTGCTGGATCGCCTGGATGCCGGTGGTCAGCTTCTCACTGAAGGCGAAGGCACTCCGGCTCGCCCGGTACGGGATAAGTCGCTCGTTGTCGTCCCGCCAGACGGTCCAGTTCGATTGCGCGACAACCTGAGTGTCCGGGTCGCGCACGCTGTCCAGACCTCCGACGTGGTCCACATGCCCCTGGGTGAAGATGATGTAGCGCACCGGCGAGCTGTCCACGGCGTCGAAGTTGGCCCGGTGCACGGGCCCTTCGAAACCCATGCCGGTGTTGACGATCACCCGGCCGTCGTCGGTGGTCAGCAGGTAGGAGTTCGACAGGCCCGGTGAACACCACAGCCCGGGTGCGATCTGCTGGGCGGCCGCGGCGGAGGCGGGTGCCAACGCGTCGGCGCCGGGCCTGCTGCGGTAGACGGGTTCGAACGGTGTGCTGGTCATCGCGGACGTCTCCTCAGCTCTCGGGCCGCACGTCGAACCGGTCGAAGTAGAAATCGAACCGGCCCCGCAGGTCCCCGGCCGAGACGCCGAAGTGCCGTTGCAGGTCGTAGCGGATGTGACCGTGCTTGCCGCGCGGATTGCCATCGAGATACTGCTCGAAGCGCCGGCGCACCTTCGATGTCAGTTCGACTCCCCCGCGGGCGTACAGCTGTTCCAGCAGCGGCATTTCGTTGCCGCCCAGATGATGGAAGGCGACGTCGATGCCGCGGTCGGCCGGCACCAGTTCACGATCGCGCACGCAGGCGCTGAGCAGCAGGTGCACGCGGTCGCTCCAGTAGTCCAGCAGCCAGTCGGGGTCGATGCTGGTGCGGCGCATCCGGTCGCCGTAGGCCATCATCGTGATGGCCGACTGGATCACGGCGACGGGATCACGGTGCGTGAACGCCACCGTCGCATCCGGGAAGGTCGCCATCAGGGGGCCGAGCTGCTCGCAGTGCTGAGGGCTCTTGAGCACCCAGGTCCGCGGGCCGCGCAGAAACGTCAGTGCCTGCAGCACCTTCTTGAGGTAGGCGTAGTGCCGGGTCTGATCCAACCCCAGGTAGTAATCACGCCAATCCGGCACGCGCGCATGCCATTCCAGCACATACGAAGCCAGGTCGAGGTCGAGGATCTCGACCTCCTCCTCGATCGCCTCCGGATACCTGTCGTGCATGGCAGCCACCAGCGGGGTGCTGGCCATCAGCGCGTCATGTTCGGCTTTCACCCGTGCATAGCGCGGGTCGACGCCATAGATGTCGGGGCCGTGCCCGAGCGCCGGGATGGGCTCCTGGCTCTCCCAGTACGGCAGTGCGCGGCGGCGCGGGTCGGCGGCGATGAGGTTCACCAGGTGCGTCGTGCCCGACCGGGGCATGCCGACGACGATGAAGGGCTTCTCGATCGGGATCGACTCGATCTCGGGGTACCGCTTGATCAGATCGGTCAGCGACAGCCGGTTGCGCAGCAGGCGGACCACCCTGGCACGCAAGGTCATTCTCGCCAGTTGGGTCAGGCCGGTGTCGGCCTCGATCGCGGCGACATGGGCGGCCAGTCGGTCACCGAAGCCGTCGGTGTCGTCGAGGTCATCCACGCCGGCCTGCATGCGCGCCTCGGCCAGCATCGTCGCGATGTCCAGATCGACCGGGCGGGACTCGGTGTGGTCGAGAATCTGCCGTTGCGCCTCGGTGAGCCGCGGCGCCGCCAGGTCGTCGAACTCGATGACGTCGGAGGCGCTGCTCATGGATGACTCCCCATATGCGACTTGTGCATGTCGAATATTCGACGTAGCGTTCGAAAATATGACGCCGAAGGTAGACCGGCAGAACACCGCCAGTCAAGTGCCGTCACCGCCGACCGAGCGGGTGATCGCCGTGATGCAGCTGCTGGCGGCCGAGCCCGACCGAACGTTCACCCTCGCCGACATCTCCCGCCGGCTCGACATCAGCCGGGCCACCGGCCATGCCATCCTGACCACCCTGGCCACACATCGGTGGGTCGTGCGCGACGACGACAGCGCGGGCTACTCCTGCGGGCCGGCCATCGCGGCACTCGGCCGCCCGGCGAATCACCGGGGGTTTCGGCCGGTGCTACAACACCTTTCCGAATCGGTTGGCGCACAGGTACTTCTGGCCCATCGCGACGGGGCAAACCTGCAGATCGTCGAAACAATGGGTGAGACGCTCACCGCCCCGCGTATCGGCACCGACTTCCGGATCCCGCTGGTAGCTCCGTTCGGGCGCGACTACGTGGCCTGGGCCCCCGAGCCGGCCCAGCAGGCCTGGCTGGACGGCGTGGGGCAACCGTCTCCAGGGCTACGGAAACGCCTGGCGGCGGTCCTGGGCGAAGTACGCCGGCGCGGATACGTCGTCGAACGGCTCAGCCCTGAGTACGTCCGCGTCTACTCCGCCCTGCGCGCCCTGGCCGGTGAGGGTGAGCCCGATGCCATCACCCGGCGCCTGGCCTGGTCGTTCGCCGATCTCACCCTCGTCGACTACCTGCCGGGCGAACTCGACGACTCAGGTCCCCACCGCATCGCCACCGTCTCGGCACCGGTCCGCGACACCGACGGACCGGTGACGATGTCGGTGACCGCAGCGCCGTTCGCCGCGCTCACCGCCGACCAGGTGCACGAACTGGGCGCATACGTCTGCGATGCCGCCCGCCAAATCGAAGAACGTCTACCAGGAGTGAGCTCATGAAGGTGGCGGTGGTGACCGGGCCCGGAACCACGGGCGTCGTCGAGGTGGACCGGCCCGAGGTCGGGCCGCGAGACGTACTGGTGAAGATCCGTGCGTGCGGGATCTGCGGCAGCGATGCGCTCTACATCGCGATCGGCGGACTGCCACCGCACCAGGGCCGAATGCCGCTGGGCCATGAGCCCGCCGGCGAAGTCCTCGCCGTGGGCGCCGACGTCAACGGACTGAAAGTCGGTGACCACGTCGTCGTCGACCCGATGGCCTCCCCCCGCGACATCATCGGCAACGGCGGCGGCCGGGGCGCGCTGGCCGAGTATCTGCTCATCACCGACGCGGTGCGCGGAACCCACGTCGAGGTGATCCCCGATCACATCCCGTTCGAGGTGGCCGCACTCAACGAGCCCATGGCCGTCGCCCGTCATGCAGTCAATCGGTGTGCACCCAAACCCTCCGACAAAGTGCTCATCTTCGGTGCCGGGCCGATCGGCCTGGGAGCCACGCTGGCCTTCAAAGCACTTGGCGTGCAACACATCGTGGTCGCCGACGTCATCGCTTCCCGACTGGACACCGCGCTGGAGATCGGCGCAGACGCCGTCATCCACTCCGGGAAGCAGAACGTGGTCGAGCGCCTGACCGAACTGCACGGGCCTGGCGAAGCCATGTTCGGAGGCAAGGCCGACACCGACATCTACCTCGACGCCGCGGGCGTGCCGGCCGTCATCCAGACCGCGGTGACCGCGGCCAAGAAAGGCGCCACGGTCGGCGTCGTGGCCGTCCACAAAGAGCCGGTGCCCGTCGACTTCCTCTCGGTGATGAGCAACGAGATCACGTTCGTCGGCTCGATGGGCTACCCGGACGAGATCTTCGAGGTGACCAGGGATCTCAGCGCCAACTGGCAGAAGTACGCCCGCATCGTCAGCCACACCATCCCGTTCGACCGCGTCGACGAAGCACTCACCACCGCCTCGACGCCCGGCGCCGCCGACAAGATCGTCGTGACATTCGACTGACCCCGCCGACGGCGCCGGAACGTCCTGAGCGCACCCGCGGAATTCAAATCACGCGGAGTGAATCTCCCTCGTATCCGAACCGGCACCGAAGTTGGACCAGCAACCGCTCGGCCTCGGCGATGCGTCCGTGCAGCCGGACCAGCGCCTCGGGCATCGGCGCGTCGGCCACCCGGCTGCGTTCCCGAAGCCGCCGCCACCGCAGCTCGGTCGCGGCGAGAAGATCCCGCAGCTCGGCGATCTCGCCGATCAGAATGTCCTCGAACAGGCGCGATTGGGCGACGTCAGCGCTGTGCACGGGCCGGGAACACTCAATCGCGGCGGCCACGCGGGAAGCCGTGCGCGGCAAGGGGTTGAGCACCGCGGCCACGTCGGCCCCGACTGTTGGGGCGGACACGCTTCCGCTCCCGAACTCCCGTGATATCAGCGTCACGTGGGGATCATGGAGCACATCACGGCGCCGATCCACCGCACGTTTCACCCGACATACCTTTTACGGCAATCTGCCAGTCACGCAATGTACGTTTGACGGCCTTTCCGCACGGGCCGTGGCGCTACCTGCGGTGGGAGGTTGGACCTCCCAGCTGAAAGTCAACTGGACGTGGCAGGCCCGGCCACTCCGGCAGACCATGAGGCAATGCCAAAAGCCCCTTGGTTGCATGTCGCCCGCACGGCCGCGGTGCTGGCCGCCGCAATGGGGATCGGACGCTTCGTCTACACCCCGATCCTGCCGTTGATGACCGCGCAGGCCGGCCTCACTCCGCAGGCGGCCGGACACCTGGCCACCGCCAACTATGTCGGCTATCTGCTGGGCGCGGTTGCCGGTGCATTCTCGCCGCGTCTGTCGCGTTCGATGCCGGCGTGCCGGATTTCGCTCATCGTGTTGGTGGTCAGCCTGGCCGCGATGCCGTTGACCGGCAATGCCTTCGGTTGGATGGCGCTGCGACTGGCCGCCGGGGCGGCCAGCGCACTGGTGTTCGTCATCGCCGTCAACACCGTGCTGGATCATCTCCACGGCCACCCGCCGCATCTGCCCGGCTGGGCCTTCGGCGGCGTGGGCATCGGCATCGCCCTGTCCGCCGCCCTGGTGTTCGGCCTCCCGGCCCAGGCCGGATGGCAGGGCGCGTGGTGGCTGGCAGCCGGTTGCACGGCGGCGTTGAGCGTGGCCGCCTGGTTCATGCGTCCGGCTACCACCCCAAGCGAGGTGAAAGCCCATGCCGACCAACGCAAGACCACGCGGCGCCCCTTCGCGCTGCTCTTCGGCAGCTACACCCTCGAAGGCATCGGGTACATCATCGCCGGCACCTTTTTGGTGGCCGCCATCGCACAGAACTCGCCGGGCCGGCTCGGTATCGGCGCGTGGCTGGTGGTCGGATTGGCGGCGATCCCCTCTGCCGCACTGTGGGCGCGACTGAGCTCCCGCTACTCCCATCCGGTGCTGCTCACCGGGGCGCTGCTGTTACAGGCCGGGGGAATCGGGCTGGCCTGCACCGGAAGCGGCGTCGCGGCCGTCCTCGGTGCCGTCCTGTTCGGCGGAACCTTCATCGGTATCAGCACCCTGGCCCTGGCGGCCGGGCGGCAGCTGCAATTCCCAGGCGCAGTGGCGCTGCTGACGGCGGGTTACTCCGTCGGGCAGATCATCGGGCCCGTCGCGGTGTCCCCATTCGTGCACAACGGTTTTCGGATCGCGCTGGCCGTCGGAGCGCTGGTGGTGCTACTCGCCGCGCTCGCCGCGCTGGCGATACGGGTCGTCGGCGGGCAGCCAGGTTCCGTCCTCGCGGACACCGAGATCACCGACGCCGCGCGTGAACGCGTCGACAACCGCGCGCACGGACGCACTGTCCTCATCGCGACGCCAAACCAATGACCAGGTCCACAGCGGCACTGGGGCCAGTACCGGACGCCGTACCAGGCCCTTGGGCAGCACCGCGTCCTGCCCCTTGGGATTGTTGAGCACCGGTCGCCGAAGTTCACGGACGTGCTCGAAGAACGTCGGCCCGGTGACGCCGCCGTCGTCGGTCCGCATGGCGCGTGCCCCCGTGTCGGCGGCGAACTGCTCGCTATACCGGTTCCAAGAGGACCAGCTGGTGTCGTCGGCATCCACCAGTACCAACACGTCGGCGGCGTTCACCGGCGTCTCGTCGGATCCCGCGAACAGGGCATAGAGCCGGTCGACACCCATCAACCGGGCATCGAGCCCCAGGGCCTCGAGGTCGGAGTTCTGCACCCAACAGATCGCCAGGTCCAAGGTGCCGTCGGCCACCCGCGCGGCCTGGGCGTGCGAGGGCATCACCCAGGTGTCCACCCGCAGCTGCGCCACCCCGGCGGCTCGCTCGGCCAAATCGGTGGGGCGCCAGTTGACGTACCCGATCCGCACCGGCTCTGGCACCGCCAAACCTTGTGCCTGCCTGCGTAATTCGTCGGCCTGGTGAATCAGGTCCCGCGCACCGGGTAACAGTGCGGCGCCCGCTTGGGTCAGCGCAACCGAGCGCCGGTCACGGTCGAACAGCTGTACCTTGAGATCGCGTTCCAGCGCCTTGATCTGCTGGGACAAAGACGGCCCCGCGATACGTAGTCGCACGGCAGCGCGGCCGAAGTTCAGTTCCTCGGCGACGGCGACGAAGTACCGCAACTGGCGCAGTTCCACCGTCGCAGCCTATTAGGCAGAACCTCTCAGCAACGAGCCATCCCGTCACATCGGACGGACATCGCCACGTACTGCGGCCGCGTTGAGCGGTACATCGGACCAGAAAGGACCACCTCAATGAGCACCACACCGCACGTCGCAGTCATCACCGGCGCCTCTCAGGGCATCGGCGAAGCCCTGGTGGCGGGATACCGCAAGCTCGGATACGCCGTCGTCGCCAACTCCCGCACGATCGGCGAGAGCGACGACCCGATGGTGCTGGCGGTCGCCGGCGACATCGGGCAGCCTGGTGTCGGTCAGCGGGTGATCGACGCCGCCGTGCAGCGATTCGGCCGCGTCGACACCATCGTCAACAACGCCGGCATCTTCATCGCCAAACCGTTCACCGAGTACACCGACGACGACTACGACGCCATCACCGGAGTGAATCAGCGGGGATTCTTCGAGCTGACCCGAGCCGGGATCAGGGCCTTCGAATCGCACGACGAGGGCGGGCACATCGTCACGATCTCGACGAGCCTGGTCGACCACGCCAATTCGCAGGTGCCCTCGGCGCTGGCGTCGCTCACCAAGGGTGGGCTGAACGCTGCGACCAGGGCACTGGCGGTGGAGTACGGGTCTCGCGGGATCCGGGCCAACGCGGTGGCATTGGGCACCATCCGCACGCCCATGCATGCGCCGGAGACACACGAGTTCCTCGACGCGCTACACCCGATCGGCCACATGGGCGCCATCGATGACGTTGTCACCGCAGTGCTGTACTTGGAGCAGGCCGGATTCGTGACCGGCGAGATCCTGCACGTCGATGGAGGTCAAAGTGCCGGACACTGAAGGTACGGAGCAGATCCTGCGCCAGGTACTCGACGAGTGGCAGGCCGGCATCGCCGCCCACGATCCCCAGCGGGTGGCCGACGTGTTCACCGAGGACGCCATCTTTCAAGGCCTGCACCCGCACACCGTCGGACGCCAGGGGGTGTTCGACTACTACGAATCCCAGCCGGTCGGACCGACCGTGGACTACTCGTTCCACGAGACCCGCCGGCCCGCCCAGGATGCGGCACTCGGTTACCTGCGCGCGAACTTCACCCGCCCCGACGGCACGGTGATCCCACTGAATCTCAGCGTCCTGGTCACCTACGGCCAGGCGGGCTGGCGCATCGCGTTTTACCAGGTCAGCCCAGTGCAGGGATGACCTCTCGCTCGAACAGTTCGATACCGGACCGGTCGTAGGCCGCCTCGGGGAAGTACAGAATGGCGTACTCACACCCGAGGTCGCGCAGCCGCTTGAGCTTCTCGATGGCCTGTTCGGGTGTGCCGCTTGCTGATTCGGGTGCGGTGGCGTTGGCGAGCATGGCGTCGACGGCAGCCTCCCCGGCCACCGGCACCTGCCGGGCCCGCAGTCGCGCGACGCGTTCGGCTACGTCGGCCTCAGATTCGCCGATGACGGCGTTGAAGTTGGCCGACCGCACGATCGCGGTGTAGTCGGTGCCGACGTCGCGGCAGTGTCCGGCGAGCACCTCGGACTTGTGCGCGAATCCCTCGGGTTCGGAGGTGAAGTTGGTGTACTGCGCGTACTTGGCCGCGATGCGGAGTGTGACCTTCTCTCCGCCGCCGGCGATCCACATCGGAATTCCGTTGTCCTGCAGTGGCTTCGGGGCCACTATGGCACCGTCGACCTGATAATGTTTGCCGTCGAAGCTGACCCGCCCGTCACGCCAGGCGTCGCACATGATCTGCACGCCTTCGTCGAG
This sequence comes from Mycolicibacterium peregrinum, assembly GCF_001665785.1. Classification (GTDB taxonomy): domain Bacteria; phylum Actinomycetota; class Actinomycetes; order Mycobacteriales; family Mycobacteriaceae; genus Mycobacterium; species Mycobacterium peregrinum_A. The sequence continues at coordinate 161,019 of NZ_LZSO01000029.1, read as the reverse complement.
CCGGCCCAGCCGCACCCCGGCCGACGGGAATCCGTAGCCGTACGCGCGCCACTCGTGCTCGTACCAGCCGCCGCCGATACCCATCTGCACGCGGCCACCCGAGATGATGTCGGTGGTGGCGGCGATCTTCGCCAGGTAGGCGGGGTTGCGGTACGACATCGCGGTGCACATCTGGCCGAGTTTGATGCGCGACGTCGTCGCCGCGTACGCAGCCATCAGCGACCAGGCCTCGTGCGTGGCCTCGTCGGTCGGCACCGGAACGGTGTGGAAGTGGTCGTAGACCCACAGGGAGTCCCAGGCGCCGGCATCGGCGTAAGCGGCCAGGTCACGCATCACCGACCAGTGGTTTTCGGTGGGAATGTCGACGAGGTCGAGACGCCAGCCCTGCGGGATGAAGAGTCCAAAGCGCATGGATCCCGACTTTACGACGCCGCGCGCCCAGTGGCCAGATGTCGCACACAAATTGACCGGGGCCGCGCAAAAACTGGCCACTCGACGTCCGCTGTCAGCTGAAACCGTTGCCCGGCAGGTTCTTTCAAACTCGGTCTAGGCTGTCAACATGGCCCTTTCCAAGGAAGAACGCGAACAATTTCTGGCTGAACCGCACATCGCCGCACTGTCGGTTTATGCAGGTGACAAGCGTGGCCCGCTGACCGTCCCGATCTGGTACCAGTACACCCCCGGCGGGGAACCATGGGTCCAGACCGGCCTGGGTTCCCGCAAGCACCGGTTGATCGAGGCGGCCGGCCATTTCTCGTTGATGGCCGAACGTCTGGAGCCGTCGGTGCGCTACGTGGCCGTCGACGGTGCGGTGAGCCGCATCGAACCCTCCACCGACGATCAGCTCGTCGAAATGGTGAAACGCTATCTGCCGCCGGAGAAGGTGGAACCGTATCTGGAGTTCGCCCGCCGCGAGCACGGCGAGGGCGTCACCATCTATCTCAAGCCCGAGCACTGGCTGTCCTCCGACCTGGGTTCGCTCTAGCTCGGTGAGTTCGCGCCAACGCTTGTTCCGGTGGCTGTACCGGGTGGGGTTCACCCCCTGGGACGGCCACCCGTTGGCGCACAGCCTGATGTCGATCGTCGAAGGCACCACACACCCGTTGTCGCCTCCCGGGACCGCGCTCGACGTGGGCTGTGGTACCGGGGACAACGCGGTGTACCTGGCCAGACACGGTTGGCGGGTCACCGGTGTGGACTACGTGGCCAAACCGCTGAAGAAAGCCCGCGCCAAGGCCGCCGGGCTGCCCGCAATCTTCGCCAAAGCCGATGTGACACAACTGAGTTGGTCAGGCATCGGGGGTGAATTCGATCTCATCGTCGACAGTGGCTGCCTGCACGGCATGAACGCCGACGACCGCAACGCCTACGTCCGGGAGGTCACTGCGGTGGCCGCCCCCGAAGCACAACTGCTGATCGTGGCGTTCATCCCGGGCGCATCCATGGGTGTGCCCGGGATCGGGTTCGACGAAGTGCTCCGGCGCTTCAGCACGGACTGGACACTGCTGTCCAGCGGGGACGAGCCGGCGATGGACCACAACGGGGCGAACGCAGCGCGGTTCTATCTGTTCCGCCGCACCGCATAAGGTCACCGACACCAAGCCGTACTACACCCGGCGGCACACGATCCGCGCCACTTCGCATTAAATCCTCAGGTACTTGGCAGCCCGTCTCTCGCAACGGAATTCCTGGCATGACCGGCGCAGCAGCGCCGTTAGGCTTCCGATATGTACTCGCCGCCGTATCTGGGATGCTGACCGATGACAGGCGAACTGGTGAAGCTGACGCGCGCAGTCTCGATCGTCGTCTCCGCGGGCGCCATGGTGGCGGGCCTGACGTCATGCCAGAACGCCCCGGTTGCCGGCACCCCCAGCCCCGATGCCTCCTCCACGACCGGAGGCATGTCGCACCCGGCGAAGAGTCCTGCTGCCGGCCCGGTGTCGACGACGGCTCCGCCCGCCGCCGCAATGCCCACGGCCGCGTGGATCCACTCCAATCGCCTCCCACTCAACGGCTCTCAGCACTGGCCCAATCTGGCTGACTCCGCACAACCGCTGGGAAGCAACACGTTCCAGATCGACAGCCTGTGTGGAGGCACGCCGGCGCAACTCGGCGGCGACAACGCACGCTCTCTGATCGATCGAGGCGAGGGCAACTGGTCGGCGCAACAAGTGATCGTCCACTATCCCGGCGATCCCTGGACCATGGGCCAGACCGCACACGCGTTGTTCACCGCCACGTTGGACACGCTGACCGAATGCCAGACCACCTCTCCGACAGCGCAACTGACCATGACGACTCCGAAGCAGTTCTGCCTGAGCGTGCAACGCGGCGGCTGTAATCAAGTGGCCGCCGAAATTCGACTGCCGGACAAGCACATCACGGCGCACGTGTACCTGTCAGCAGTGGGAAGTACGGTGACCGAACTGAGCCTGTGGTCCAGCGGAACGCCCGCCACACAGTGGCCGGCGCCTGCCGACGAGGACGTGTTCGCCGCCATGAACCCCCAGCTGTGCTCGATCTGGGAATGCTGACGACCCGCTGACTTCACAACCCGGAGCGCGGCCATCGCCCCGTCGACCGTGGGTGCGCAGCTGCTCTCCGGGAACGTCGGGGAACTGCAGGCAGCAGTCCTGCACGCCGCCGAAGGCGATGACGGCGCGGGTGGATTGTTCGAGGGTCGGGCGCCGGCCGAACACCAGCAGCCACCCTTCCGTGATGCGCGCGCGGGCGTAGCGTGGCCTCATGGGCGAACTTTCCGACGACGTCATCGCGTTCCTGTCCGAAGGCACCCGCACCGCCGTACTGAGCTGGGTGGCAGCCGACGGCCGACCGTTGTCGGCACCCGTGTGGTTCGTGGTGGACGACGGCGCGCTCGTCTTCAACACCGGCAAGGACACCGCCAAGGGCCGGGCGCTGGGCCGGGATTCGCGGGTGGTGCTGTGTATCCACGACGACACCCCGCCGTTCGCGTTCGTCCAGGTGCAAGGTGTGGCGTCGACCAGCGAGGATCCCGACGAGCTGAACTCCACCGCCACCCGCATCGGCGGCCGCTACATGGGCGCCGACCGCGCCGAAGAATTCGGCACACGCAACGGCGTACCGGGCGAACTCGTGGTGCGGGTCACGCCGACCAAAGTTCATGCCGCGTTCGACGTGGCGGACTGAGGGGAGGCATCGTGGCCGAGGTTTCCGCATTCGCCGAGATGTTGTCCCGTGACCACGGGCTGTGCGTGCTGAGCACGCTGCGTCGCGATGGCAGTATCCAGTCCTCGGTGGTGAATGCCGGTGTGATGGCACACCCGAGCACCGGCGATCCCGTCGTCGCACTCGTGGCCATCGGCGGAGCGCGCAAGCTGCAGCACCTGCGCGCCGATCCCCGCGCCACCGTCGTCGCCCGTGCCGGCTGGCGGTGGGTGACGGTCGAGGGCACCGCCGAGATCATCGGGCCCGACGACCCCGATCCCGGCACCGACGCCGAGGGGTTGCGGCTGCTCTTGCGCGCCATCTTCGAAGCCGCCGGCGGCACCCACGACGACTGGGACACCTACGACCGCGTGATGCTCGAGGAGCGTCGCACCGCGGTGCTGATCTCCCCTACCCGGGTCTACTCGAACCCCGGCTGACTCACTCCGCGCGACCACCCAGATGCTTGGCCAGGAAGCGGTCGGCGCGGTGGTAGAAGTCCAGCCGGTTCTCGGGCTTGGCGAAGCCGTGTCCCTCGTTCTCGTACATCACGTATTCGTGGTCGATGCCGTGCTCGGCCATCGCCGCGACGATCTGTTCGGATTCGGCCCGCTTGACCCGAGGGTCGTTCTCCCCCTGCGCGATCAGCATCGGGATCTTGATCGCGTCCACCCGGGACAGCGGAGAACGGGACCACAGGAAGTCTGGGTCATCCCCAACTCGTTTGTGCCACAACTGGATCATCGGCTTCCAGTACTCCGGGAACGACGCGATCAGGGTGTTCAGGTTGGACGGACCGACCATCGAGACCGCGCAGGCGAACACGTCCGGCGTGAACGTCGCGCCGATCAGCGCCGCATAGCCCCCATAGGAGCCGCCGTAGATGGCGACCCGCTCGGCATCGATGTAACCCTTGCCCACCAGGTGCTCGACGGCGTCGAGCAAGTCGTCGTGCATCTTGGCGCCCCACTCACGGTTGCCCGCGTTGAGGAACTCCTTGCCATAGCCGGCGGAGCCACGAAAGTTGACCGACACGACGACGTAGCCACGGTTGGCCAGCCACTGTGCCTCGGGGTCGAAGCCCCAGCCGACGCGGGCCCACGGCCCGCCGTGGACGGTGAGCACGGCGGGTAACCCGGAGCGCTCCACGCCGGGCGGGAACGACAGGTAGCCGTGCACGGTCAGGCCGTCGCGGGAGGTGAAGCTGAACGGCTCCATCGGAACCAGCGGGTAGTCGTTGAGCTCCGGGCGATGGTCGAACAGGAACGTCGGGGTCTGCGAAGCCCGGTCCCAGGAGTAGAACTTCACCGGTCCGGCGTCCTGATCGAAGGCGACCAGCCAGGTGCCGTCGTCGTGGCTGCGGTCGGTGATCGACAGGTCGCCCGGGCTCACCCGCGTGAGCGCCTCGATGTCGCCACGAATCGACTCGTCGAAAATGCGGTATTCCAACCGTTCGCCGTACACGGTCGCGGCCTGGACCTCACGGGTGTCCGGGTGCAAGACGACGTTGCTGACGTCGTACACCGGATCCTCGGCCAGCACCTCGACGGCCCCCGTGGCGATGTCCATCGTCACCAGTCGGGTGGTGTTCGAGCCGACCGACAGCAGCAGGTACATCGCCGTGCCGTCGCCGTTGAAGGCGAGCGGCGCCGTCGTCTCGGCATCCTCTGGCGCAACGTCCAACAGGGTTCGCCAGTCAGAGTGTTCGTCGTCGCGCACCAGGATCGTCATCCCACCCTCGGCGGTCGGCTGCATGGCGCCGCGGACCCGCAGCTCGTCGTCGACCAGCCAGCCCACGAAACCGGGGTTTTCCACCACCTTCCGCAACTCCCCGGTGGTCAGGTCCAGGTGATAGACATCGTGCAGCTGCGGGTTGTCCTTGTTGATCCCGACCAGCACATCGTTGGGAAACTTCTTGGGAAGTCTGATGATTCGGCACTGCACATCATCGAACGGGGTGAGGTCACGTTCGACGCCGGTTTCCACGTCGACGTCGTAGAGCCGGAAGTTCTCACTGCCGTCGCGGTCGCGCACGTAGAGGATGTGCCGGTTGTCGTGCGCCCACACATAGTTGGCGATCCCCCGGTCGGTGTCGTGTGTGACCGGCCGATCGTCACCCGCCCCGATGACGCCGACGAATACGTTGAGCACGCCGTCGAGCGGAGCCACGTACGACAGGCGCGTGCCGTCCGGTGAGATCTGTGCGCCCGCGCGCTCCGGATTGCCGAGCAGCACTTCGAGCGGGATCAACGTCACGTCCGCCATTACGCCCCCTTGTCGTCGGTATTTCTCAATACTGCCGCACCGTGGGCCGACGACCGGACGCAAAAGCCCCCGACTTGCGTCGGGGGCTTCTGACGTTTGGTGCTTAGCTCTCCAGCGAGGCCGGGGGCAGGAAGCGGTCGCCGTACTTGGCGGCCAGTTCCTTGGCGCGGGCGACGAACGCCGCCTTGCCGACTCCGCCGGCACCCTGGTAGCCGACGATGAACTGCGCCGAACCACCGGTGTACGGCGGGAAGCCGATACCCATGATCGAGCCGATGTTCGCGTCAGCGGTCGAGGTGAGCACGCCCTCGTCGATGCACTTCTGGGTCTCCAGCGCCTCGGCGAACAGCATGCGGTCGATCATGTCCTGCAGCGGCAGCTCCACCGAACCCGAGTTGAAGGTCTCCCTCAACCCCGGCCACAGGCCGACGCGCTTGCCGTCGACGTACTCGTAGAAGCCCGCGCCCTTCAGGCGCGACGGGCGACCGAGTTCGATCATCTTCTCGACGACGACCTCGTTCATCTGCTTCTCGTAGGTGCCGCCGGCAGCTTCGATGCCTTCCTTGGTGGCAACAGCGATCTTGTGCATGAGCTCCAGGTTCAGCTCATCGCTCAGCTGCAGCGGCGCCGCCGGGTAACCGGCCTGCGAACCCGCCTGCTCGATCGACGCGGGCTCGACGCCCTCGCCCAGCATGGCCAGCGCCTCGTTGACGAAGGTGCCGATCACGCGCGAGGTGAAGAAGCCGCGGCTGTCGTTGACGACGATCGGGGTCTTGCGGATCGCCAGGGTGTAGTCGAACACCCGAGCCAGCGCCTCGTCAGAGGTCTTCTCGCCCTTGATGATCTCCACCAGCGGCATCTTGTCGACCGGCGAGAAGAAGTGGATCCCGATGAAGTCCTCCTGGCGCTTCACGCCGGTCGCCAGACCGGTGATCGGCAGCGTGGAGGTGTTCGAGCCGAGCAGCGCGTTGGGCTCGACGATGTCCTCGATCTCCTGGAACACCTTGTGCTTGAGTTCCTGGTTTTCGAACACGGCCTCGATCACGAAGTCGACGCCCTTGAGATCCTGCGGATCGGCGGTCGGGGTGATTTTGGCGAGCAGCGCCGCGGACTTCTCCTCGGTGGTCTTGCCGCGCTTGAGCGCCTTGGCCTCCAGGCCCTCCGAGTACGCCTTGCCCTTCTGGGCGGCCTCGATGGTGACGTCCTTGAGGACGACGTCGTAGCCGGCCTTGGCCGACACGTAGGCGATACCGGCGCCCATCATGCCCGCGCCCAGCACACCGATCTTCTTGATCTCCTGCTTGGCGATGCCCTCGGGACGCGAAGCGCCGCCGTTGATCGCCTGCAGGTCCAGGAAGAACGCCTGAATCATGTTCTTGGCGGTCTGGCCGGTGACCAGCGAGACGAAGTAGCGGCTCTCGATGCGGCTCGCGGTGTCGAAGTCGACCTGCGCACCCTCGACTGCGGCATCCAGGATGGCGCGCGGGGCGGGCATCGGGGCGCCCTTGAGTTGCTTCTTCAGCAGTGCCGGGAAGGACGGCAGGATGCCGGCCAGGCCCGGGCTCGACGGGGTGCCGCCGGGCATCTTGTAGCCCTTGACGTCCCATGGCTGGGTGTGGGCCTCGGGGTTGGCCTTGATCCACGCCTTGGCGGCGGGAATCAGCTCGTCGACCGAACCGACGAGCTCGTCAACCAGGCCGGTGTCCTTGGCCTTCGACGGGCTGAAGCGGGTGCCCTGGCTCAGGACCTCCATGAAGGCCTTCTGGATACCGAACATGCGCACGGTGCGGGCCACGCCGCCACCGCCGGGCAGCAGGCCCAGGGTGACCTCGGGCAGGCCGATCTGGCTGCCCTTGACGTCGGCGGCGATGCGGTGGTTGGTGGCCAGCGCGATCTCCAGGCCACCGCCGAGCGCGGCGCCGTTGATGGCGGCCACGACAGGCTTGGGCAGGGTCTCCAGCTTGCGCAGGTCGGCCTTGATGGTCTCGACCATCTCGAACGCCTCGGCGGCGTCGTCGGGGCCGATGTTCATCATGCCCTTGAGGTCGCCACCGGCGAAGAAGGTCTTCTTCGCGCTGGTGATGACCACACCGGTGATCGAATCCTGCTCAGCTACAAGGCGTTCCACGGCATTGTGCATGGATTCCTTGTAGTGCTCGTTCATCACGTTGGCCGAACCGGTCGGGTCGTCCAACGTCAGGGTGACGATGCCGTCGGCATCCTTGTCCCACTGAATGGTGTTCTCAGCCATTGTTGTTCAGCCCTCTCAGACGCGCTCGATGATGGTGGCCACGCCCATGCCGCCGCCGATACACAGCGTGATCAGGGCACGCCGAGCGCCACGACGCTCGAGCTCGTCGACCATGGTTCCGGTGATCATGGCGCCGGTGGCGCCCAGCGGGTGGCCCATCGCGATGGCGCCACCGTTGACGTTGAGCTTCTCGTCGGGGATGTTGAGGTCCTTCTGGAACTTCAGCACCACGGAGGCGAAGGCCTCGTTGAGCTCGAACAGGTCGATGTCATCGACGGTCAGGCCGGCCCGATCCAGCACCTTCTTGGTGGCCGGGGTGGGGCCGGTGAGCATGATGACCGGATCGGCACCGCTGGTGGCGGTGGCCACGATGCGTGCCCGCGGGGTCAGGCCCTGGCTCTGGCCGGCCTTCTCGCTACCGATGAGCAGCAGGCCGGCACCGTCGACGATGCCCGAGCTGTTGCCACCGGTGTGGACGTGGTTGATCTTCTCGACGTAGTGGTACTTCTGCAGCGCCACGTCGTCGAAGCCGCCCATCGCGCCGATGCCGTCGAACGCGGTCTTGAGCTTGCCCAGGCTCTCCACGGTGGAGCCGGGACGCATGTGCTCGTCGTTGTCGAGGACGACGAGGCCGTTCTGGTCCTTGACCGGCACGACCGACTTGGCGAAGTAGCCACCGGACCAGGCCGCCGCGGCGCGCTCCTGCGAGCGGGCTGCGTAAGCGTCGACGTCCTCGCGGGAGAAGCCCTCGATGGTGGCGATCAGGTCGGCGCCGATGCCCTGCGGAACGAAGCCGATGCGGTAATTGGTCTCCGGGTCAGACGCCCAGGCGCCGCCGTCGGAGCCCATCGGGACACGGCTCATCGACTCGACACCGCCGGCCAGCACCAGGTCGTCCCAGCCGGAACGGACCTTCTGGGCGGCCAGGTTGACGGCCTCGAGGCCCGAGGCGCAGAAGCGATTGAGCTGGAAACCACCGGTGGTCTCGGGCAGCTTGGCCACCAGACCGGCGGTGCGGGCGATGTCGCCACCCTGATCGCCGACCGGGGACACCACGCCCAGGATGACGTCGCTGATCAGCGTCTCGTCCAGGTCGGGGTACCGCGCGCGGATCTCCTGGATCAGGCCGACAACCAGGTTGACCGGCTTGATCTCGTTGAGTGCGCCGCCGCGCTGCTTGCCACGGGGCGTACGGATCGCCTCGTAGATGAAGGCTTCTTCGGACATGTCTGCTCCCCTGCCGTATCGGCGTCCAGGTTCAGGTTGGGTTGTGGAACCGCCCAGCGAATGTGGGCAGTCCTCTGAACGGCAGCGTAGCAGCCTCGCCCAACCCGTTGGTTGGGCCTGTGCTCAGCATCTCCTTGAACACAGATGCGCGAGTGGCCACCTATGGCACGCCGTCGGCAATTCGGCGTGCCATAAGTGGCCACTGGACGACGAAGATCAGGCCGAGCGGGGCTCCTCGATCTCGATCAGCGACGGGTAGTCGGTGTAACCGATCGGCCCGGGGGCGTAGAAGGTCGACACGTCGGGTTCGTTGAGCTCGGCGCCGAGGATCAGCCGGTCGATCAGGTCCGGGTTGGCGAGAAACGCCCGCCCCACCGCTGCCGCGCTGATCGCGCCCCACTCCGCATAGCCCTCCAGCGCGGCGAAGTCAGTGCCGGTGGCGCGGCCGGTGTTGAGGACGAATGTCCCGGACCACAGGGCTCGGATGGCACCGAAGGTCCGGGTGCCCGGATCGATGAGCACATGCAGGTACGCGAGCCCCAGCGGGGCGATCCGCGCGATCAGCGCCTCGTAGGTGCTGACGGGGTCGTTCTCGTGCATGTCGCCGGCGGAGTTTCCGGGCGAGATCCTCAGGCCCACCCGGCCGGCACCGATCTCATCGACGACGGCCTCGACCACCTCGGCGGTCAGCCGGGCCCGGTTCTCCGGCGAACCGCCGTAGGCATCGGTGCGCTGGTTGACAACATCGGAGGCGAACTCGTGCAGCAGATAGCCGTTGGCGCCGTGGATCTCCACACCGTCCATGCCGGCGTCGATCGCCCGGCGTGCGGCGGCCCGGAACTGCTCGACGATCACCGGGATCTCAGCGGTTTCGAGCGCTCGCGGGGTCTGCAGCGGCTTCTTGCCGGTGGGTGTATGGGTGACCATGTCAGCGGCGATCGCCGAGGGCGCGACGGGTTCGAACCCGCTGATGTCGGGGTGAGCCATCCGGCCGACGTGCCACAGCTGGACGAACATCTTGCCGCCGGCGGCGTGCACCGAATCCGCGATCTCGGCCCAGCCGTGCTGATGGCGGTCGGTGTAGATGCCGGGGGTGTTCATATAGGCGCCGTTGGCGGTCTCCGCGACGGCGGTGGCCTCGCTGATGATCACGCCCGCCCCGGCACGCTGCGTGTAGTACTGCGCGGCCAGCGGCGACGGGGTGCCGTCGGCGTCGGCGCGCGAACGCGTCAGCGGTGCCATGAACAGACGGTTGGTGGCGACGGTGTCGCCGACCTGGATCGGCTGAAGCAGTGCGGCGTCGGCGTTCAGTTTGTAGCTCACGCCGGTCTAAAGCGCCGTGGGCGCGGCAATCATTCCCGCATTAGCCTCAAGCAACATGACTGTCACACGGCTGCAGCCCTTCGCCGTCACCATCTTCGCGGAGATGTCTGCGCTGGCCAGCCGGCTGGGCGCGGTTAACCTGGGCCAGGGTTTCCCGGACGAGGACGGCCCGGCCGAGATGCTCAAAGTGGCGCAGAACGCCATCGCTGAAGGCCACAACCAGTACCCGCCCGGCCTCGGCACACCCGAGTTGCGCCAGGCCATCGCTGCGCAGCGCAAACGGCACTACGGAATCGACTACGACCCCGACACCGAGGTTCTGGTGACCGTCGGCGCCACCGAGGCCATCGCCGCGTCCGTGCTCGGCCTGGTCGAACCGGGCTCCGAAGTGTTGGTGATCGAGCCGTTCTACGACTCCTACTCCCCCGTGATCGCCATGGCCGGATGCATACGGAAGGCCGTGCCGCTGGTCGCCGACGGAGCCGGGTTCGCGATCGATCTGGAGGGACTCCGTCGGGCTGTCAGCCCGCGGACCCGGGCACTCATCCTCAACTCGCCGCACAATCCGACCGGTGCGGTGGCCTCCGACGCCGAGCTACGCGGCATCGCTGCGCTGGCCATCGAACACGACCTGCTGGTGGTCACCGACGAGGTCTACGAGCAGTTGGTGTTCGGCGTCGCGCACCTTCCCCTGGCGGCCTACCCCGGTATGGCCGAGCGCACCGTGACCATTTCCAGCGCGGCCAAGATGTTCAACGTGACCGGCTGGAAGATCGGTTGGGCCTGCGGGCCGGCCGAATTGATCGCCGGGGTGCGTGCCGCCAAGCAGTACCTGAGCTACGTGGGTGGCGGCCCGTTCCAGCCCGCGGTGGCCCACGCGCTCAATCACGAGGACGCCTGGGTGGCCGGCCTGCGGGAGTCGTTCCAGGCCAAGCGGGATCGACTGGGCAACGCACTGGTCGACATCGGGTTCGAGGTGCACGACAGTCACGGCACCTACTTCCTGTGCGCCGACCCACGGCCACTGGGCTATGCGGACAGCGCGCAGTTCTGCGCCGAACTGCCGCACAAGGCCGGGGTGGCAGCCATCCCGATGTCAGCCTTCTGCGACGCAGAGGCTCCGCACGCCGATCTGTGGAATCACCTGGTGCGCTTCGCTTTCTGTAAACGCGACGAGACCATGGAAGAGGCAATCCGCCGACTCAAGGCGTTGCGGATCTAGCGTTCGTCGCTCAGCTTGATGGCGCGCTCCCGGGCAGTCATCGCTCCCCAGATGCCGTACGGCTCGGGAGCCGAGAGGGCATGCGAGCGACACTGGTCCAGCACCGGACAGGCCCGGCAGATCGCCTTGGCCGCGTCCTCGCGCCTGCGCAGCGGACGCCCCCGAAGCTCCTCCGGGAAGAACACCTCCGCCGGATGGTCCCGGCAGAGTCCGTGCAACTGCCAGCTCCACTCATCGAACGCGGGGGGCGGCAGGTTGCGGGGTGAGCGGTAGAACGGAATCGCCGGACGGCTGGCAGGCGTATCTCGGATCGCCTGCCGCGCAACGAATTCCATCGGCGGCTGCCTGTCGAACAGCGTGCGGGACAAGGCGTTCACCCCTTTGGACGAAGTGGCGTGTGGCCTGCCATGCTGCCAGCGCGCCCGGAGGCGGCGGGTTGTCATCCTGTAAAGAATCGACCGCAGATCGCGACACTTTGCTGCTCCATTCCGGCACGCCGCGGGCCATCGAGTGGTAGGCCCACCTTCGACGGGGACGTCCACGAATCGAGTAGTCCGATACTCGCGCGCAACCTTCCCAAATTTGCCACCATCGTAAAGACACTGGTGGGAGGCCTGATGAACGTCGGATCGACGGTGGGGCGCGCGATGGGGATCGCGGCGCTTGCGTTAGGGGCAGTGCTGGCGGTGGCCTGCGGCGGACAACAGGACCACACCGAGCCGACGACGACGCACACCCCGACGACCGGGACGGTTCCGCTGCCGTCGACGACCATCACGACAACGACGACCGCGTACTCGGACCCGACGACGACCTCGGGCGTGGGATTCACGCACCCGACGACGACACCGCCAACGACGACGACGGTTTCAGCCACGACCACCACCACGCTTCCGACGACGACCACCACGATCACCACCACCACGACATCGCCGGCGACACCGCCATCGTGAGCGACGAGACGAAGTCGCTCACACAGTCCGCCGAACGGTGGCTGAGCCTGGCCGCCCTGGTTGTGGCACCGACGTCACTGATCACCGGGTTGTGTTACTTCTACGGTCTGCTGTTCATCCACGACCGACTGCACTACTTCGGCGTCGATCCGTCGACCCTGGGATACACGTCGGCCGACTACGCCGTGACGACCATCAGGGTGTTCTTCTTCGCCGCCTTTCGCGTGCTCATCGTGATGGCACTGCTGGTGGCTCTGACCGTGGGTGTTCGACGTTGGGCGGCCTCAGAACGTCGAATTCCGCCACTCCGCACCATCGCATGGCTGTCAGCGGCCGCAGGCGCGGCGGGGTTGATCGTTGCCGTCGTCTGGCTGACGTCCGAGTACAGCATGATCAACTGGGTCATCAAAGGTGCTCCGCCGATATATATGGCGGGACTGATCGTGGCGGGCATCGCGTTGCTCGTGGCGGGCTATTCGGTGCTGGCCCTCACCGGTGGCGTCGGCAGCCTGGGACGGCTACCGAAGATCGCCGAGCGGACGATGCTCGTGCTCGCGGTGATCACCACGGTCGGGGCCTTGTTCTGGGTCACGAAGATCTACGCATCCGATCAGGGCAAGCGCGACGGAGCCTTCGCCGCAGGCGTGCTGTGGGCCGCCGACGGTGAATACACCGCAGTGCAACTGGACACCACCGAGGTACTGGGCATTCCGGGCTCGCTCGTCAAGAAATCGACTCTGCCCGCCGAGGGCCCGCCCGCGGCCCCGGTCTATCGCTATCAATGTCTGCGTGTCCTGGAAGCGCACGGCGGACGTTATGTGCTGGTGCCGGCCCGGTGGTCACGCGAGAATGGCTACGCGATCACGGTGACACCCGATGCGTCACACCGCATCACGGGTGTCGTGGACTCGACCCCGGTGGCAAAAGGCGGCACCGTCGACCCGTACTGGCAGTGCCCTGAGGTGGTGCGGGTCTTCCAGCCCTCAGACCTCGAATCCATCCTGCTGAGCGCGGAGACCACCCGGACACTGTCGGGCACGGGCCGCCTGAGCGTCACCGGCCCCGACACGATCACGCCTGACCGTGACAACACGGCCACACCCAACGAGTGCGTGCCTGAAGACTTTCTGGCGAAAACACCGATTGTGCGCGAACGGGCGTTCACCGACGACGGCGCGTGGGTACGCGAACGCGCCATGATGTTCGACAACCCTGCCCAGGCAGAGGAGTTTATGGCCGGCGCTCTGGACCGCTGGAACGCTTGCACAGGCAAGACCGCCGCGGTGAACCGCCACGGCGAGGCGCAGCCCCGGACCCTCGGAACTTTGGGAGTGCAGGAACGCATTCTGTCCATGCCTGACTCGGCGTCGTCGACCGCGAACCCCGACTGCACACAAGCCTTGGCCGCCAAGTCCAACATCGTCGTTGCCGTCGACGTGTGCGGCACCAAGCAGCCGGCACTGGCCGCCGCCGTCGCCTACGCGATGCGGAACCAAATTCCCACCGACTAGGGCAGGGTGGCAGCGACCGCCCAGAGCGCGGCGAGATCTTCCGGCTCGGTCCGGATCGGGCTGAGCGCCACGTCGGTGGCCCCGGCGTCGAGGTAGCGCTGCAACTGTGCCCGGACCTGCTCCGCCGACCCGACCGCGGCCAATTCAGAAACGTTGGAAACCTGTTCTCGGGCAATTACTTTCTGATACGAAGGGATGGCTTCATAGAATGCGAGCCGTTCCGCAGCGGCAGCGCGGGCACTGTCGGCATCGTCGCTGACCAGTACCGGAACCATCGCCACCACACGCGGTTGCGGCCGGCCTGCCGCCGCAGCCGCCGCGGTGATCGTCGGCACGATGAAGTCCCCCACCGTGCGCGGCCCGGCGAGGTACGGCAGGGTCCCGTCAGCCAGCTCACCGGTCACCCGAAGAGCTTTCGGCCCCATCGCGGCGACGTACACCGGGACCGGGGCACCACCGGGCACATGCACGGGCCACTCGGGGCTGGCGGTGAACTCCGTGCCGTGGAAGTCGACCGCACCGTCGTGCAGGATCGCGTGGAGCACCTGGAGGTGCTCCCGCAACCGGCCGACCGGATCCGACCACACCGTGCCGAATGCCCGATGCTCGGGCGCATGCGAGCCCAGGCCGAGACCCAGCGTGAAGTTCCCGTGCGTGCCGGCCTGCGCCGTCTGCGCGGCCGACGCCACCACCAGTGGGTGACGGGGATTGAGCGGCACCACCGAGGTGCCGACGCCGAGACCGGGCACCGCGGACCCGATCAACGCGGCCAGGGTGATGGCGTCGATGTCGAACTGCTGGGCCACCCAGATCTGGCGGACCCCGGCGGCATACGCGGTACGGGCCTGTGTGATCGCGGCATCGACGACGTTGGGGGCGGACGGGTTCAGGGTGAGGACGACTCCGGTCGGCATACCGGCACCAACGGCCACGACGGTCGGCGCTATTCCGTTCTGATCACGATGCGCCTGACTCTGGAAAGTTATGAGTTCAGCTGCACGAAAATTACCGGCGCCGTGAATTATTCATGACACGCCGCTGCAACCGCTCGATGGCGACATCGAGGACGAGCGTGCGTGCGCGCTTGATGAGGAACTCCGGGATCGGCATCGCGAGATCGATGATGACGTCGAACCGCACCCGGGTCCTGTCCACCTCAGGCGTCAGGTTGTATTCGACGTGCTGCCCGCGTTGTTGCAGGTTCGGCTGCGCGTCCCACACCATCCAGTGGTCGCCCCAGTGGAACTCGAGCAGCTCTTTGTCGGTGATGCCCAGCAACCGCATCGTCGCCTTGACGTGGTGGGGCTTACCGTCGGGATAGCGGTCGAGTACCTTCACGCGACGGTGCAGCGCAGACCAGGACGGCAGCGCGTCGACATCGGCGAGCACCTCCATGATCGCCTCCGGCGAGGCATCGAAGACCGCCTCGCGTGATGCCTGCACAGCCACGTCCACAAATCTAGCGAAGTGTGCCGCCCAATGCTGCGGTTCTCCGCATTGAATACAGCCGACAATCAGTTGGCTTGCCGCGCAACGATCACCGGCGCGGTGGATGAATGCACCACCGCGGAACTGACCGAGCCGAGCAGCATCCCGGCGAACCCGCCCCGGCCACGGTTACCGACCACCACGAGTTGCGCGGACTCGGCCTGCGCCAAGAGCTGGCGGGCCGGCTCGTCAGGCATGACGATCCGGCGGACGGCCACATCGGGATACCGCTCGCACCAGCCGGCCAGCTGCTCCGCCAAGATGCGCTCAGCTTCGGCGCTCAGGTCTTCCCACCTGATGGCGGGGAACTCGAAGTTCAGGTCGGTCCAGGTGTGCAGGACCACGAGCTCCACACCGCGCCGCGACGCCTCGTCGAACGCGATCGCGGTGGCGAGCTCCGACGCGGGTGACCCGTCGACGCCGACCACGACAGGCGCCGTCGGCGGGCGTTCGTTGTGGGGGATCACCGCCATCGGACCGTGGGCATGGAGCGCCAGACTCGAGCTCACCGAACCGAGCAACCGTCGACCCCACTTGCTCAGGCCGCGCGAACCCACGACCACCAGATCGGCCCGCCGCGAGTATTCGATCAGTGTCGCAACCGCATGCCCCGGAACAGCTTTGGTGACGACGCGAAGCGGATGCGCCCCCGCAGCCTCCACGGCGACCTGTTGGGCACCATCGAGGACATCCTGCCCCAACTGATCCTGATAATCCCAATAATCCTGGGGCAGAGCCACATCCAACCAGACCGGCGACATGGCCCCCGGCAGTGCATGCACCAGGGTGAGCTCCACGCCCCGCAAGGCGGCATCCCGGGCAGCCCACGCCACTGCATTGTCCGATGCCGGCGACCCGTCCACTCCGACGACGACGCCGTACCGGGCTTCGTGTTCACTCATGCGAATCTCCTTGTGCCCGACAGATCATCACCGGTACCGGGCTGTGGTGCAGCAGGTTCAGGCTCGTCGAGCCCAGCAGCACACCGGCCAGCGCGTTGCGGCCGCGTGACCCGACCACCACGAGCCCGGAATCGTCGACATGCTTCAGCAGTGCCTTGCCTGGTGAGTCCGGCTCGACGAAGCACTTGGCGGTGACGGCGGGGTGGCGTTTGTCGTGGGCGTCGACGGTCTCGGTCAGGGCCGCCAGTTCGGCGGACTCCACGCCATCCCAGTCGATCAGCAGTGGGATGGTGACACCGGTCTCGGCCGGAGCGGCCAGCGACAACGACCGCACGGCCGTGAGCGGCAGCCCGAACCGCTCCGCGAACTCGAATGCTGTTTCCAGTGCGGCCTGGGCCGCGGGACTGTCGTCGACCCCGACGACGACCGGGCCGTCCCCCGGGGCGACCCGATCGCCGCGGAAGGCGACCACCGGACACGCGGCCCGGGTCGCCACGGACAGCGCCGTCGACCCGATCAACAGGGCCGCCGCCGGGGTCACCGTCTTACCGCCGAGGACCACCAGGCGTGCCTCCCGGCTGGCCTCGATCAGCACCTGATCGGCGGGTTCGTTGAACGAGACCGTCGACACCGACAGGTCGGGCTGGTCGGCGCGCACGGCCTCGACCGCTGCCTTGAGGAACGCCTCGGCCATGTCGCGCTGATACGACATCATCGCCGCGGTCAGGGCGGCCGCGGTCTGGGTCAGATTGCGGCCGATGGACGGTAGGGCGTGCACGATGCGCAGCGGCGCGCCGAACCGGGCGGCGACGGCGCCGGCCCAGCGGGCCGCGTCGAGTGCGCCGTCGCTGCCGTTGATTCCGACTACTACTGGTGCGTCCGAGGAAGTCACACCCTCATCGTGGCTGCTTCTGAGCCCGATCGCCAGGGCACAAAGGCCTCAGGTGTCGGTCAGGTCCAGCCGATGTCGGCGATGTCGGTGCTCGACTGCGGCGGCCGCCCGGGTGTTGCCGGCGAGGTCCGAGAGAACCGCGGGGCCGGGGCCGCCTGGGTGACACCGTCCACGGTGACCAGCGTCGACCGGGCCTGCAGGTGCTCGCCCTCGGCAGCCTCACCCCAGGTGAGCACGGGTGTCACGCACGCGTCGGTACCCGCGAAGATCTTGGTCCACTCGTCGCGGGTCTTGGTGGCGAACCGCTCGGTGAAAATGGCCCGCATCTCGTCGTACCGGGTTAGTTCGAACTGTCCGGGGATCTCGGCGGGGTCCAGACCGAGACCGGCCACCAGCTGAGCGAAGAACTGCGGCTCGATCGAACCCACGGCCATGTAACCGCCGTCGGACGTCTCGTAGGTGCGGTAGTACGGGGCGCCGCCGTCCAGCAGGAACGACTCGCGTTCATCACGCAGCGATCCGGTGGCCCGCATCGTCCACATCATCTGCGCCAGCATGCTGACGCCATCGACCATCGCAGCATCGATGATCTGACCCTTACCGGACTTCTCCCGCTCGTACAGCGCGGTGACGATACCGATCAGCACCAGCATCGAGCCGCCACCGAAGTCGGCGACCAGGTTGAGCGGGGCCACCGGCGGCCGGTCGCGGTAGCCGATCGCGCTCAGCGCACCGGTCTGCGACAGGTAGTTGATGTCGTGGCCCGCCGTGGTCGCCAGCGGCCCGTCCTGACCCCAACCGGTGATCCGGGCGAAGATCAGCCGCGGGTTGACGGCCTCGCACTCGGCCGGACCGATGCCGAGACGTTCACAGGTGCCCGGACGGAAACAGTCCAGCAGCACATCGGCTTTGGCGACCAGGTCCAACAGCTGGCCAGGCTCGGCCTTGACGTCCAGGTCCACGATGCGCTTGCCGCGGTGCATCAGGTCGACGTTCTCGGCGGGCATGGTCAGGCCACCGGGACGGCGCACCCGCACCACGTCGGCACCCAGGTCGGCGAGCATCATCGCGGCGTGCGGCCCGGGGCCGATGCCCCCGAGTTCGATAACTCGCACTCCGGCGAGCGGTCCCGTGTTGGTCATGCGAGGCACACTAAGGCATGAGCGAAAACGGCTACACCGTCGGCGACTACCTGCTCGACCGGCTCGCCGAACTCGGTGTGACCGAGGTTTTCGGCGTCCCCGGCGATTATCAACTGGAGTTCCTCGACCACATCCTCGCCCACCCGACGCTCCGCTGGGTGGGCGGAGCCAACGAGCTCAACGCCGGCTACGCCGCCGACGGCTACGGCAGGCTGCGCGGCATGGCCGCCCTGGTCACCACATTCGGGGTCGGTGAATTGTCGGCGGCGAATGCCATCGCGGGAAGTTACGCCGAACATGTGCCGGTGGTACACATCGTCGGTGCGCCGTCCAAGGATTCCCAGGCGGCACGTCGGATCGTGCACCACACCCTCGGCGATGGGGACTTCGATCACTTTCTACGGATCAGTCGCGAGATCACCTGTGCCCAGGCAAATCTGGTGCCGGCGACCGCGACCCGCGAGATCGACCGGGTGCTCTCGGAGGTACGCGAGCAGAAGCGGCCCGGCTACCTGTTGATCGCGACGGATGTGGCCCGGTTCCCCACCGAACCTCCCGCCGCACCGCTGCCCCGCTACACCGGCGGCACCAGTCCGCGCGCCCTCTCGATGTTCACCGCCGCGGCCGCTGAGTTGATCGGGGATCACCCGCTGACCGTGCTCGCCGATTTCCTGGTGCACCGCCTGGGCTGCGTCGAAGAACTCAGTGCGCTGCTGGCGGCCGATACAGTCGGTCACGCCACCCTGATGTGGGGCAAGAGCCTGGTCGACGAGAGCTCACCCAACTATCTGGGCATCTATGCCGGTGCGGCCAGCGAGGATTCGGTGCGCGAGGCGATCGAAGACGCCCCGGTGCTGGTTACCGCGGGCGTGTTGTTCACCGACATGGTCAGCGGGTTCTTCAGCCAACGCATCGACCCGGCCCGCACCATCGACATCGGCGCCAACCAGAGCGTGGTGGCCGGTCAGGTCTACGCCCCGCTGGACATGTCGGCCGCACTCGAGGCCGTCACGGCGATCCTCGCCGAGCGCGGCATCACCTCACCCGCGCTGCCCCCGCTTCCCGTCCGAACACACACCGGCCCACCCGGGCGCGATGCTGCGTTGACACAGGAAGCCTTGTGGGACAGGCTTTCTGAGGCTCTCACGCCCGGCAATGTGGTGCTCGCCGATCAGGGCACGTCGTTCTACGGCATGGCCGGGCACCGGTTGGCGTCGGGGGTGACGTTCATCGGCCAACCACTGTGGGGTTCGATCGGCTACACCCTGCCCGCCGCGCTCGGGGCCGGCGTGGCCGACCGGGACCGCCGCACCGTGCTGCTCATCGGTGACGGCGCCGCCCAGCTGACCATCCAGGAGTTGGGCACCTTCGGCCGTGAGGGCCTGACCCCGGTCATCGTGGTGGTCAACAACGACGGCTACACCGTGGAACGCGCAATCCACGGTGTCACAGCCGAATACAACGACATCACCGGTTGGCGCTGGACCGAGCTGCCCGCCGCGCTCGGCGTCCCCGATGCGCTCACCTTCCGGGTCAGCACCTACGGCGAACTCGACGATGCGTTGACCGCCGCGGCGGCCACCCCGGACCGGATGGTGTTTCTCGAGGTGATGCTGGGCCGGATGGACATACCGCCACTGTTGACCGAGTTGGCGCAGTCCGCCTCGGACGCCAACTCGAGTTAGGCGCGGCGGCCCGGCCACGTAGAACGCCGGAATCGAGTAGGTCATTACTCTATCCGCGGCAGTATCCTCTCGGTTGAGATAGCAATTGAAATCGCTCATCTCACAGGGAGACGTCGGATGTCAACAGAAATCTTCGCGAAAATCGGTGACATCAAAGGGGAATCGGTCGACGCCAGGCACCCAGACGAGATCGACGTGGTGTCGTTCTCGTGGGGCGTCGCCCACACCGGGTCCGCGGGACCGGGCACCGGCGGCGGCGCAGGCAAGGCGACGTTCCAGGATCTGCTGATAGTCCACTCCATCGACAGCGCCACCCCCGCGTTGCTGCTCGCCTGCGCCACCGGGCGGCATATCGCGCAGGCGACGATCAGCCACCGCAAGGCAGGCGAGAACCAGCAGGACTATCTGACGGTCAAGCTCAGCGACGTGACGATCACGGCCGTCACCCAGAACGGCGTGGAGGTCCAGCCGTACACCGAAACGGTGAGTATGCGGTTCGGGAAAGTCGACCTACTCTATCGGCGGCGACGTCCCGACGGATCCTTCGACGAGGGCCAGCATTTCATCTTCGACGTGCGCACCAATCAGCCCGGCTGACATAGACGGAGAACGCCGGGTGCGCTCAGCCCTTCTTGACCTTGAGCACCTGTTTGCGCAGGCCTTCGGTGGCGGTCTCCACGCCGCCCTTCATGGTCCGCTTGAGGATGAAGCCCGGCAGCGGCACCGACAGGTCGATCGTGATGTCGAACCGGACCTTGGTCTTGTCGCCCTCGGGGGTCAGGGTGTAGCTGGCGTCCTGGGCCTTGAGCTGGCCGGCGCGCACCAGAGTCCAGCTGACTTTGTTCTCGCTCCAGGTGTATTCGATGACCTGCTCGTCGGTCAGCCCGGCGGCCTTGACCGTCATCTTCACCTGCTTGGGCCGACCGTCGTCGTAGGACTCGAGGATCTCGGCACGCTGATACTGCGGCGACCAGCTCGGCGTCGCCTCGACATCGGCAACGACGTCGAGGATCTCCTGGGGCGTCGCCTCGATCACTACTTCACGGGAATCGCTGGTTGCCATGCGGCGAGATTACCTGGGGCTACGCTCGGCGATATGACTAATCCGGTCGATCCGACCGCTCGCCCCAGCGGACCCGGATGTGCGGAGTGCACCGCCGATGGAGGCTGGTGGGTCCATCTGCGGCGCTGTGCGGCGTGCGGCCATATCGGGTGCTGCGATGATTCGCTGGCCCGTCATGCCTCGGCGCATTGGCGTGAAAGCGGGCACCCCATCATCCGCTCGTTCGAGCCGGGCGAGGACTGGTTCTGGAACTTCGAGACCAACCAGTACTACGACGGGCCCGAGCTCGCGCAGCCGCAGCATCATCCGACGGACCAGCCGGTGCCGGGCCCCAAGGGTCGGGTACCCAAGGACTGGGCCGAACAGCTGCGCAATCGCTAGCCGGCCAGCACCGCCTTGGCCGCGTTGTAGCCGGGGATGAAGGTGATGCCAGGGCCGCCGTGGCACCCGGCGCTGGCCAGATACAGACCATCTATCGGAATCGGCTGACCGACATACCCTTTGGGCCCGGGGCGATTGGGCCCCATCTGCTCCGGATGGATCAGGCCGTGGCAGTAGTCGCCACCCGGCGCGCCGAACATGGTGCCCATGTGGCGAGGTGTGAACGTGGTGTGCCGAATGATCCGCCGCTCGAAATCCGGTGCCAGCCGGGTGATCTTCTCGATGACCCGCCGCCCCATCTCCTCCTTGAGTGCGCCGTAACCGGATGCCGACTCCTCGACCGGGAACCACAGCGCGAACGCAGAGGCGGCATGCTTGCCCGCCGGGGCCAGCGTCGGATCGTGGGCCGACGGGATCTGGAAGGCGACGGCCGGATCGGCGGGTACGATCCCGCGACGAGCGTCCTGCCACTGCTGCTGCAGTTCCTCCGGGGTGCTGAAAAGGCCGATGGCAGCCTGCATTTCAGGGTCGTTGAGCATCTCGTACGGAGCGTCGAAGGTGGGGGCGCCGTCGAGGGCGAAATGCATCTGCAGATAGCTGCCACGATGGTCGATCCGGGTGAACCGCTCACGCACCTCGGCCGGCAGCGCCTCGGGATCGATCAGCTTGGTCACCGTGGTGTCCGGGGCGATCGCGGACACCACGACGGGCGCGGTGACCGTCGTACCGTCGGCCAGTCGCACGCCGGTGATCCGGCCGTCGTCGACCGATATCCGGTCGACGCTGCTGCGCAGCCGCAGCGCACCCCCGGCGGCAGTCAGCAGGGCATGCAGATGTTCGGTCAGCGCGCCGATTCCGCCGGCCAGCTTCTTCATCAGCACCGCGTTCTCGTCGGGCACCGCCAAGCCGTAGGCCAGGGCGGCCGCGCTGCCCGGCGTCTCCGGCCCGCGGTAGGTGGTGTTGACCGCCAGAAAGGCCAGCATGCCGCGCAGCGCCCCGTGCTTGTCCTTGTCCGGCAGGTAACGGTCCAGGACATCGCTGACCGACCCGAACAGCAGGTCATCGATGGCTGCCCGCTCGGATTCTGTTGCCGCGCAGGCATACATCTCGTCGAGCGTGCGAGGCGGGCGACCCGCGTCGAACCGGCCCAGCGCCCGCGTGGGTGCCAGGCTCCAACCCATCAGGCCCGCCATGCCGGCCACCGCGTCGGCGCCGTGAACCTCACCGAGGTGACCCAGCATCTTCATCGGGTCGGCGTAGTAGACCACCGGCGGGTCGCCGATTCCACGCAGTGACACCGACATGACCTCGAGGTCCACGGTCGGCAAGGTGTCCAGCCCCAGCTCAGCGCTGACCACGGCCGAAGTCGGGAACTGCAGCGACCCGGCGATCTCGAAGCGGTAGCCGTCGAAAAGCTCCACGGTCGAGGCCATCCCGCCGGCATACCGTTTGGCCTCCAGACACAGGGTGCGCATTCCGGCCCGCGCCAACAGAGCTGCCGCGGCCAACCCGTTGTGCCCGGCGCCGATCACGATCGCGTCGTAGTCCGCCATCGCTTGAGGCTGACACCGACCCCGATGTTTTGTCAATAATGACAAAACATCGGCTGGACTCGCGCCGGGCCCGGAATCAAGCCAGCCCGGAGCGCAACGCTTCCAGCGCGGTCCGGCACATCCGCGCCAGTTCTGGCAGTGACCGCTCCCCCGCCTCGTTGCCCACCATCCACAACTCCATGGCCCCGAACACCGAGGCCGCGACGCATCGGGCGGTCACCACGATCCGCAGCCGGTCATCGCCCTGCGGGACCTGGCCCCGACGAGCCACGAGCAGTTCGGCGACCGCGTCGGCGAAGTCCGATTCGACCTGGCGGATGTGGCGCACGATCCGGTCGGGGTCGAGTTCCACGGCGCGCATGCTGGCGATTTTCGTCACCGCGTCGACGTCGTAGGGGAACGCCAGGATGGCCGACTGCACGGAGTCGAGGACCGATTCGGACGCCGGGCGTTCGGCCAGCGCGGCGCGAAACCAGTGCAGGCCGGCGTCGTAGTCCGCGAACAGCAAGTCGTGTTTGGACGTGAAATGCCGGTAGAACGTGCGCAGGGAGACCCCGGCGTCCGCGGCGATCTGTTCGGCCGAGGTGTCCTCGACCCCTTGGGCGAGAAACCGCACCAACGCGGCCTGTCGCAGCGCCTCGCGCGTGCGCTCACTGCGCGCGGTCTGCGCGGGCTTGGCCATGGCAGTGAAATTACCGCATCGCCAGGCCGTCCCTCGACGACTCTAAATGTCAATATTGACAAAACTTCGGATCGCGAGTGTGCTCACGCCATGGTGTCGCTCATCGTTCATGCAATTCTGGGCGTGGCCGTCGTCGCGCTCGTGATCCGGCTCAACCCCGGGATCTTCGCCCGCCCACCGGGGCCGGCGCTGTCCCGTGTCGAACTGGCCTTCTACGTCGTCGGCCTCGCATCGATTCCGATCTGTTGGTACTTCAACATGCGGTTTGTCGCGCAGTACGCCGTACCGGACGGCAACCCGATCTGGGGGCCAGGAAGCTGGGCCGAGTTCATCGCACTCGGGTACACCAACCCCGCCGCCGGTTCGGCCAGCGCCGACTACACGATCGCGAATGTCATTCTGCTGCCGCTGTTTACGATCATCGACGGGCTACGACGCGGCATCCGCCATCCCTGGCTGTTCTTTGTCGCGAGCCTGTTCACGAGCTTCGCGTTCGCGTTTGCCTTCTACTTCGCCACCATCGAACGGCAACGCCGCCACCAGCAGGCCGAGGTCGCCGTCAGCTGAGCGGGGTCAACATCGCGGTGCAGGCCTGTACCGCGTCCTCGATGATCTCGCCCACCTCGCCGCCGCTCTCGACGGTCATCGCGGTGAGCTCACGCAACCCGCCGATCATCATGATCGTGCGGCGTCGAGAGATCGACACCCCGGCCGCGCGGAACGCCTCGGAGCTGGTCATCACCTGCACCATCGCGACGAAGTTCTCCATCGACTCGCGTTGCAGCGTCCGCGCCGCGGTCCCCATCGTCGGCAGATCGCGAATCCAGGCCAGCATCAACTCGGGGTGTGCCTGATACGAACCGATCCATGCCTCGACCGCCTGGCGGACCTGAGCCTGCCACGGCGCATCACGGTCGACCACCCGGGCGATCTCCCGCACATGCCTGGTGTTGACCGTCGTCAACAGCGCAACGAAGCACTCCTCACGGCTGGCGAAGTGCTCGTAGAACGTGCGGCGCGACGTCTTGGCCCGTCGCACGATGTCGGCGACCGTGGTGTTCTGATACCCGTCCTCGACGACCGACTGAATCATGGCATCGAGCAGCCGCGACCGGAACGCGCTCTTGTCGGCCTCAACCGACGTCGTAGGACTGTTCATCTCGGGCTGCCATGGTAGTGCCGGTCAGCGACGCACGGTGGGGCTATGCCCGACGCTGGACCGCGCCCCCGGGTTGGCGGCCGGTGGCCGGTTCTGCCGGAAGCTCAGACAGACGCCGAGATTGCCGCCCACACACGGCACCCCGTTGACGGTCGGTACTGGCCCACCGGAACGGTTGCCGGTCGGATCGAAGGCGGCAGGTTCGGCGGCGGCAGGCGGCGCGAGTACCACCACCAGCGCGACGACTGCCAAGACGATCCGACCCATTCCGGCAGCGTAACCCCGCAGGTCAGCCGATCGGCGTTATCGGGCTCAGGACGTCGCGCACGAACTGCGCGATGTTCACCGACGGGTTTCCGTCCGGGAAGCTCACGGTGGCCAGCACAGTGCCGCCGGCGTCCGCGAAGTTCTGATCCGCGCGGCCCTGATGCGTCGACGAGGTCACCACGATGATCCCGGTGGCCCCGGCCTTCTTGGCCAGCGGCACCGAGAACTGTGCGTTCTGCACGGTGCTGTTGGCCTTGTCCTCGACGATGATCCGGTTGGCCGGGAAACCCAGCATGAGAAGCAGATTGCGCATCTGCGCCGCCTCGGTCTGACCGTTCTGCGGGTTGCCACCGGTGACGATGACAGGCGACTGCGGGAACGACTGCGCGATCGCCAGCCCCGTGAGCACACGGTGATACAGGATCGCGCGCATCGACCCGTCCGGTTTCAGCCCGTAACCCAGGATGACGATGGCGGGCTTGGTGAAGTCCTTGCCGGCCACCGGCGGGACCGCCTGGGCGACGGGCGCGCTCAGCCCGCCGAACACCACCGTCACGGCCAGGACAGTTGCCGCCAACCCTCGGCGCACAGGTTCACCCCCGAAAAAGTTGCGACACGCGTGATTATCGATGCCTCTGAGGGCGATGTTACAGATAAGGTCTGTGAGGCGCAGTGTGCCTACTGTGACTTTCCGGTGTTCCGGCACTTCCGCGCCCGCAATCACGGGCTTCGGAACACGCGCTGACGCAACGGATTTTCCTCATTCAACGGCCAATGAGCCCTCACCAACTCCTGTCCCCCGCCGTGCACGCTGGCTGGTTCAGCCGGGCCGCGCGCCACAAGCGACCCGCCTGAAAGTTGTGACCGGTAACGGCACAACCCCGGCACGGTGGTCTGAACCGAACACCAGGAGGTGACTGTGAAGTCGATCGAGCAAGTGATTGATTGGTACGCAACGGCCATGACTGCAGAGGCGAAGTGGTACCTGGCCGCACTGGTCGCAGCGGCAGTCTTCGCGGTTCTCTGGCGGGCCGCCACTGCCCCGCGGCGGCCGGCAAGCCAGGAACCGATCACCCCGACCGAGCTCGCACTGCTGCGATCGGAGGTTGCACCAGTAGTCACCGCCCTGGCCGGACTTCGCGCCGGTGGACGGATCACCGGCGACGGACGAGTGGACCGCGCGGTGCCGCCCGGTCCGGAGGACGACCGGTTCACCGAACAGACGCTGGCGCGGGTCGCCGCCGATCCGGGGCACACCGTGCCGGGCCTGTTCACCGATTCCCAGGCCGACCTGGCCGCGCTGGAAGAAACTCTGGCCGAACGTGGTCTGCTCCGCAGCCAGTCCGAGCGGACCCGGATGCGGTGGGGCGCGGCACCGTCGTTTGTCGTGCTGGCAATCGGCATCGGCTACTGCGTATACCTCGCGACCCATGCCGAAGACCAGCCGAGCTACGTGGTGCCGCTGGTGGCCCTGATCCTGGCGACGGTCTTCTACAGCGCCGTGGTGCTGCCCCGGCTGCTCACCGTGGGCCGGCTGACGCGCGCCGGCCGGCAACGGTTGGCTGCCGAGCAGGGCCGCCTGGCCTACCTCAATCCGGCCGAACGCCCGGCGTACGAAACGTATGGTCCGGCAGCGGTGGCGCTTTCGGTGGCATTGTTCGGCACCGCAGCGCTGTGGGCGGTGGACTCCGACTACTCCAGTTCGGTGCAACTGGCCGGAGACTCCTCCGGCGGCGCTGACGGTGGCGGCTGTGGCGCCTCCTGCGGCGGCGACGGCGGCGGTGGTGGTTGCGGAAGCGGATGTGGTGGGTGCGGCGGCTGCGGAGGGTGCGGCGGATGACCACCGCGACCCGCACCGTGCCCGCGCTGGGCGACGTGGGGCTGGGGTGGCGCCGCGAGATCGCCGGACTGATCGCAGACCTCACACCCGGCTTCTGTGAGGTGATCGCCGAGGCCGTGCCGATACGGCGCCGTCGGGCCCGGCCCGATCCGATGCTCGCCGGGCTCGCGGCCGCTGGGATCCCGGTGATCCCGCACGGGGTTGCGCTGTCCCTGGGTGGTGTGGAACCGCTGCACCCGGCCCGGGTCCGCCGATTGACGGCCTGCGCGGAGGCGCTGGGATCCCCACTCGTCAGCGAGCACATCGCCTTCGTGCGGGCCGGAGGGATCGAGGCGGGGCACCTACTGCCGGTGCCCCGCACCCGGGAGGCGCTGGATGTGTTGGCGCGCAACATCACCCGTGCCACCACGGAGCTGCCGGTGCCGTTGGCGCTGGAGAACATCGCGTCGTTCGTGGAGTGGCCGGAGTCGGACCTCAGCGAGGCGGAGTTCCTCACCGAGCTGGTGGAGCGCACCGACGTGCTACTGGTGCTCGACGTGGCGAATGTCTATGCCAATGCCCGGAATCGGGGCCTCGACCCGCAACGCGAGCTCGCCCGGCTCCCCGTCGAGCAGGTTGCCTACAGCCACGTCGCGGGTGGCCGCCAGGGTGACGACTTCTATCACGACACCCACACCGGTCGGACGCCGCCGGAGGTGCTGGACCTGGTCACCGCGCTGCGTGAGCGGGTGAACACCCCGTTCATGCTCGAGCGGGACGGGCGGTACCCGCCGGCGGCGGAACTGCTCGACGAACTGGACGCGATCGCCACGGCCGCGGGGGCCGCACCGATCACCTCCCGCGCGCGAAAGGCATGGGCATGAGCGACACCCTGGCTCAGCGGCAGGAAGCCCTGGTGCGGGCATTGGTGGCCGACGGCCCGGTACCGCCCGGTTTCGATCCGACGGCCGTGGCCGCGGCGGGCGAGGTGTGTCGTCACAAACGCGACGCGCACTCGGTCGCCACCCCTCGGGGGCGCCGATGGTGGTCGGTGTGGCGCTGAAATACCGGACAGTCCGGGCAGCGTGACACGATGGTCGGATGAGTGACTGGACGAGGGGAAGACTTGTCGGCGCCTTGAGGGCCGCCGGAGCGGCTTCGATGGTGGGCTGTGCGTTGGTGTTGGGCGCCGGTGCCGCGCAGGCAGATCCGGCTCCGTTCGAGCCGCCGAGGCTCGTACCGGCCGACGGCGCGACGGTCGGTGTGGCCCAGCCGGTCATCATCAACTTCCCGGGCCCCGTCGACGATGCGGGTGCCACCGAGAACGCCATCCACATCTCGTCGGTCCCGGAAGTTCCCGGGAAGTTCTACTGGATCACACCCACGCAGCTGCGCTGGCGTCCACTGAGCTTCTGGCCCGCCCACACCACGGTCACCGTCGACGCCGGCGGCACGGTGTCCAACTTCAACATCGGGGACGCATTGGTGGCCACGGCCAACGACGCCACCCACCAACTGACCGTCACCCGCAACGGGACCGTGGAGAAGACCATCCCGATGTCGATGGGCATGGCATCCGGCGGCCACCAGACTCCGAACGGCACGTTCTACGTTCAGGAGAAGATGCCCTCAGTGGTGATGGATTCGTCGACCTACGGTGTTCCGGTCAACTCGCCCAACGGATACAAGCTGAACGTCGATCTGGCCGTCCGGTTCGACGACAGCGGCGACTTCGTCCACAGCGCCCCGTGGTCTGTGGCCGATCAAGGCAAGCGCAACGTCAGTCACGGCTGCATCAACATCAGCCCGTCGAACGCGCAGTGGTTCTTCGACACCGTCCGCCCTGGCGATCCCATCATCGTTCAGAACTCGACCGGCACCTACACCCGGTACGACGGCTCCAACGACTGGCAGATCTGAGTCCGCTGGATCAGAACACGAACGGTCGATAGGCGAGGGCCTCATCGACGATCCGCGAAGGTGACCAATCCTCCGGCGAGACGTCGGTGGGCGGGTTGAAGATCAGGTCACTCGGTCGCGGATGAGGGACATGGGCCCCGAATACGGCGAGCCACCAGTCCGTCCACCGCTCTTGCCCGCTGCCCGGGTTGAGGATCTCGCGCACCATCTCGATCAGTTCCTCGCGTGACGGATCCAGTGCTGCGATCTCCTCGGCGTGTGCGGCGACGTACGCATCAACCGCCGCTTCCACCGGCGACACCGAACCGAAGGCACCGTCGAGCCACTCCGGCGTGACGACAACACCGATCGGGGCAAGACCTGCCGCGACCTCCGCCGGCGCATGACCCTCCTCGAGTGCTCGGTACGCCTCGGCCAGCGCGGGCGCCCAACGGTCATCGATCGCTGGATTCAATTCCGCTCGCATGGCACTCCCGGAGCTCAACGCGCTGTCAGTGCGACCGACCCTACGACATCTGGCCTCGCCAACAGACGGTTCGACCCGTTGGCTCCCGATTAATTGGTGCGGTGCGGCCGGGTTCAGCCCCAGTAGGGTTCCAGACATGGCCGAAGATTTCGAAGCTGTTCGCCAACGACGTGTTCGCGTGGTCCGCTTCGTCCTGCTGGTCGTCGCGCCGCTCGTGATCTTTCTCGCGCTGCTGTCCTTCGGCATGGATTGGATCGTGGCGCTGGCGTTTTCGGTGATCGCGTTCGCGATCGCGTTCGTCCGCTGGCGTCTCAGGGAAGGCACGTGGCCGTGGGAGCCGCAGCGGTGACACCCCGCCCGTAGCAGAGCTAGTCGAGAAGGGCTGCGACGGTTCCGACGATCGTTGTCAGCAGTCGATCTGAGGCCGGTTGCCACATGCCGTGGCGTTTTTTCGGTGTGATGTCGACAGGGTCACCGTCGCGCGTGACCCGCCCCGTCGCGAGACTGATCCTGAATCCGTTGACCTCGATGTGTCTTTGGCCGATTCGGACCGGCTCGGCGGACTCGAACTCCGCCAGGACGTGTTCCAGGATTACGCGCCGCGTTGCGAGCACTCCCGATGGTGACTGCGGGGCGGCGCAGCCGAATTCGGACGCGCCCTCGATCGCGACAGTAGACGCACTGAGGATCAAATCGGCCGAGCGAATGATCTCGGACAGCGCGGGTAGATCATCACATCCCTCGGCAGCGATTGTGACGGAGCCGTCCGCGGCCATCCCCGGTGCTCCGACCCGCATGCCCAATGCACTGCATGTCTCCACGCCAGAACCCGGGTACACCGGGCTGTCGAACCACATCTCCGCGCCCACCGCCCCCACTCGTCGGCTGATCGATTCCTGGGCTCCGGACGTCCACCCCTCTGCTCGATAGAGGCCCGTCAACTGTCGCCCGTTCAGAACCGCGTGATCTTCGATCAACCGGTCCGCGTCGGCACTGGCGTAGTGCTCGCGGAACACTTGCGCAAACGGCTGCACCAGTTGCAGATTTCGGACGCGAAGGCGCCACGCGTCCCGTTCGGCGTGAGTGGCCGCAGCGGGATGCCAGAGCCGGATCGTGGAGGTGGCCGACACGGTGACCGGTTCCCCTGCGGCGTCGGCGAAGTCGCCTGGCGCGCCGAGGAATGCCGGTCCGTCCACTGCCTGCCAGACCAGGCTCGCGCTGATCGGAGCGACCGGGACGGCGAACGCAGCGTCGACCCAGGTCGGATACGACCACGACGCGGAAGCGAGCCACCCCGCCTCCAGCGACTTGGTCCACGTGGTCAATTGCGCCTTGGTGGGGGCGGTTTCGAACGGTAGCCGCAAGGCGACGTCCGGGCGGCCGGCAATGGCGCGACGAGCCTCCTTGGTGTATCTGGTGAACTTCTTCTTGATCCCGGCATGCCGTACGTCGCGCGTTGTGTCCGCGAGTCCCGCCACGCTCTCTGGGGTCGGCGCGGCCATGATGGCGCGCGCAAGCGCGAATGCCGCCGCCTGGGACGGAGCCGACTTGGCTGCTGCCTCAGGCGCGATGGCGGCTCGGCCGAGAATACGAGGGATCGGCTCGGCCCAGTCGGCGTCCAGACTGAGCGCAACTAGCGCAGCGCGCTCGATCACCCGTGCGTCGGCCGCGGTGAAAGCCTTGTCGGCGACAAACCGCTCGGTTCCGTCGTGGATGGCAGCGAGTCGCGAGTCCGCGATCGTCAGGATCCTCCGCGCGACCTGGAGGTACTCGGGGTCCTTACTGAGCTGCTCGATCAGCGCGCGCAGGACATCGTGGTCCTGCCCGACAATCAGCCACTCAGAGCGCAGCATCCCCAACGCGTTCGCAGCAGGCAATCCGAGACGAACTTCGCCATTGGCTTCCAGTTCCTCGAGGAACCCGTCGGTCATGCTGGAGAGGGTACGAGGGGGGTAGGACGTTGGCCGCAGTGGCAGGACACGCAGAGGAGCACTGCGGCACCTGAATTGGACCCCGCGGCTGCCCTTGGGTCACCGGGCTGTGGAAACATCCGCCCATGAGCATGCAGGGCACCGGACCCGGTGCACCCCGACCAAACCTCCGGGTGAAGTACATCGTGACCATCGTCGTAGCGGTTGCCGTGGCCGTGGCCTCGGTGGTCGCGGTCGCTGTTGACGCACCCGGCCGGATCGGCCAGATGTTCGGCGGAGCTCCACGCGAGGACCTGTTCTCTTCGCAGCGCCTGGACTCGGAACTGGATGTGGTGCGCGCACAACTCGGCGACCTGCCGATGCGGCGAGTGGACGTGACCTCCAACCTGATCTCGGTCGAGGCCGTCGCCGCTGACGGTCAGCTCCACCTGTACTGGATCCGCGACGGCGAGGTGGAGGACATGGACTCGATTGCCGACCTGCACGCGGGCGAGACGGCGTTCACCGCGGCGGATCTGTCGGGACAGCGGATACGGGCCGCGGTGTCCGATGTCCACAGCCTCGGGAAGCCCGGTGACATCGAACTGGCCTCCTACATGATCGACCAGGGGCATCCGCTGTCGGTGGCGGTGTGGATCCGGCACGACCCCGTGAGTTCGGTGCTGCACTTCGATCCGCAGGGCGGCAGCACCGTGGTGCGTGAGGAGTCGATCGAGACCGACGAACACACCTCGTCCTTCGGCGGCTGCTGGTGCTGAGCTACGAAGCGGGGAGCTCCCGGACGGCCCACCTCGGAGACGGTTGGCCGGCGGTCGAAGAACGGGCGAGAGCCAAGGCGCTCCTCAGGCCGTAGTCCACCAGTTGGGGATCCCGGCTACGCCGTGCGCAGCACCTTGTTCATCGGCTTGCCGCGCGCGAGCTCGTCGACAAGCTTGTCGAGGTAGCGGATCTTCCGCATCAGCGGGTCCTCGACCTCCTGCACCTTCACCCCGCAGACGACGCCGGTGATGAGCGAGGCGTTCGGATTCAGAGAGGCGTCGGCGAAGAACTCCGAGAACGAGGTCTCGTCATCGAGATGGCCCCGCAGCGTCGTCTCGTCGAACCCGGTCAGCCAGCAGATCGCCTCATCGAGTTCGGCCTGTGTACGGCCCTTGCGCTCCATCTTCGCCAGGTAGTGCGGGTACACCGCGGCGACGGCGGTGCCGAAGATCCGGTGCTCCATGCATCGAGGCTACGACGCGGTGGCGTCCCCGCGCCGTGCCAGACTGCTGTCGTGACCGGCAGCGTATCCACGTAGTTCTACTGATCCGGCCGCGGGCCGTGTGGCCAACGATGGTGTCATGAGCCGCGAACTGCGCCGCAACCCTGCACTGTCGATGATCGGCATCGTGGCGATGGTCATCGCATACGTGCTGGCGTTCACCGTGCTTTCCGACACGAACATGGCGTCGAAGTTCGAGAATGGCGTCGTGCCGCCCGGGGCCGACGTGGCAGGTGTCCGAGTCGCTGCAGTCGGGAGCATCGTCGCCGCCCTGGGTGCATGGGTGTCCGTGGTCGCCGGCCGCGCGATCATCCCGATCGTGCTGGTGCTCGTGGCCTCTGCGCCGTTCGCGCTGCTCTCGCTCTTCACCTTGCAGCTTGCGTGGTGACGCGGAGACACAGCTCGTCCTGTTTGCTATCCCACCGACTTCGGTTGCGAGGTAGCTAGACTCCGCCATGTGCATGTTGCCAGGGTCGTCGGCCACGTGAGCTGGTGGGTGTTCGTCGTCGCTCGGCTGATGTCGGAGCTGGGATTGACGATGGGCGGCGGGATGCCGCGGCGCTACGCCGACTACAGCGCCGATTCCATCTTCGGGTCCGGTCTGGGCCAAGCCGACTACGGGTGGACCGCGTATGAACCGTTGACCGACCAGCCGCCGTCGGCGTTGGCCGACCCGTTCTACAGCGCGAACATCATCGTGACCGTCGCGGTGGCCGCCTTGGCGATCACCGTGATCGCGGCACTCGTCGAAGCCGTCCTCGGGCGGCGGTGGCTGTCAGGTGCGGGGACCGTGCTCGCACCGGTAATCGGCGCGGCGATCATCCTCACCGCGCTCTACGAACGGGCGGGGTTCCTCGGCGGAGGTCAGCTCGAGCTTCCGCCGCTGCTCACGTTCCTCCTGGTGCTCCTCGGCGTCGCCGTGCGAGAGGTGTGGAGCCGAGCACTGGCGCCGCGGCTGACGTGAAGACCCGGGAACTTGGTTGCCCGCCACGAGTACACCCTTGCGGACCCGTCGATTAGGGCCGCCGCTCTACCAATATGCGCTCATGCCGGAACGTCCCCAGAATGCAGAAAAACCCACCGTCGCCGATGGGTTCTCTCAGTGGCCAGGGCCGGGATCGAACCGGCGACCTTCCGCTTTTCAGGCGGACGCTCGTACCAACTGAGCTACCTGGCCGGAAGGTCGTCGGCCTACTAGACCGAAGTACCTCGCCGTGATGGCGACCCTGACGGGACTCGAACCCGCGACCTCCGCCGTGACAGGGCGGCGCGCTAACCAACTGCGCCACAGGGCCTTACTTTCCAGCATGCTCCACGTTTCCGTGATGCGTACCCCCAACGGGATTCGAACCCGTGCTACCGCCGTGAAAGGGCGGCGTCCTAGGCCACTAGACGATGGGGGCCTAATCCGAATCTCTCCGGGGTACTCATCAACCTCGTTCGTTGGGAGCTTCGATAGCTTAGGGTACGGATGCCCAAATCTTCAAACCAGGTGGTAGCGACACCAATTTCGGTCATCTTGTACCCTGTCTTCTCGCGCCCCTATAGCTCAGTTGGTAGAGCTACGGACTTTTAATCCGCAGGTCGTAGGTTCGAGCCCTACTGGGGGCACCAGACACCCGCCGCAAGGCGGGTCACGGTGCGGTTCACGCGCTCCGCGCTCCAGCGGATTATGCGCTCCGCGACGTTGCGATCTCGTCGGCCAGCGGAGCGATCGCGGCGATGATCTGGCCCACGACCGGTTCGGGCACCCCGGCACTGGCGAGGCTGTCGGAGAGGTGGCCTGCCACCAGCTTGAAGTGATGCATCGTGATGCCGCGCCCTTGATGGACCTGACGCATCGGTGCGCCGCTGTAGGGCACGGGGCCGCCCAGTGCCGCGGCGAAGAACTCGACCTGCTTGCCCTTGAGCCTGGCCATGTTGGTTCCGGTGAAGAAACCGGCCAGCTCGTCGTCCGCGAGTACCCGCCGATAGAAGTCCTCGACGACGGTCTCGAGTGCCTCGCCCCCGCCGATCTGGTCATAGAGGGTCGCCATGGGCGCCAGCCTCGCCTGGCGTCGTTGCCACCCAATTTCGGGCGCGTAGCCGAACCGCTACGGGCGCCTCACGGGCACGAGACGTCGACGCGGCCTGCGCAGCGCGGGCCAGGGCCGTTTATCGTGGTGCACTGAGGTCGGACGGCCCAACGTGAAGAAGATCGCGACATTTCGGAGAAATTTCGCCATCATGTTCACGGTCGGGGTCGACAGCATGAAGGAGTCAGCAGCATGTTCTCCCGGCGCCTACGCACTCGAGCCATGGCGACCGCGATCGGCGCCGCCGCGCTCGCGGCAAGCGCCGCATTCGGGGTCGCGCCGGCCTACGCGGACACTCAGGACGACCAGTTCTTCACCATCGTCAACGACCTGAAAATCCCCACCACCTCCGCCGAGGAGGCCGGCCAGGTCGGTCGCGGCGTCTGCGACGCGCTGACGAAGGGCAAGATCGAGCCCGCCCGCACGGTGCGTGGAGTGATCAGCCAGCTGATGAACCAGGCGGGCATCGACAAGCACCAGGCCGCGAACCTGGTCCGGGGTGCGGTCAAGGTCTATTGCCCACAGAACGCCCCGTTCGTCGGGCGCTGAGGCGGTCCGCTCAGACCTTCGGGCAGTAATGCATCCCGTTGTCGCGGTGGCCGATCGGCGGCAGGTTACGGGCCGGGGTGTGCACCAGCGGTGCGTCCGCCGGGAGGCGGCCGGTGACACGATCCCATGCGGTCCGCGCCCGCGGATGCATGCGGCGCCGACGCGGCACCACCGCGAACACCTTGCCGATCACCTTGCCCAACAGGCGATGTACTTTCTCGTCGCGCTCCGACCACGTGTAGCCCATCAGCTCGCGCACCGCCGGGTGATACAGACCGACGGTGAACCAGACGAACAGCGGGTGCACCACATACTTGCGCTGCAGCGCCCACATCCAGTCGGGCATCTTCGACGCGAACGGCGGCTTGGGCAGCTCGGACAGATCCAAGACCTCACGGGCCGCGGTGTTGTTCTCCAACACGTTGCGGCACATGTGGTCCCAGTAGACCTGGAAGTCCTCCCAGGTCTCCGGTACGGGGCGCATGCTCATCCCGTACATCGAGTACCACTGCTTGTGCTCCTCGAAGAGCTGGCGCTTCTCGGCTTCGGAGATCCCGCCCGCCAGCCGGTCGGCAACGATGATCGTGCCGACGAAGAACGTCGAATGCGCCCAGTAGAAGACCTCGGGGTTCAGCGCGTGATAGCGGCGCCCCTGAGCGTCCACGCCCTTGATGTTGACGTGGTAGTCGCGCACCTCGGCGCCCGTCTGCGGCGCCCGATCGCCGTCGAACACGACGCCGCCGATCGGGTACAGGGAGCGCAGCAGCCGGGGCCAGCGCTCCTGAAAGAAGATCGAGTGTTCCTCGACAGCCGCCCCGAGTTGCGGATGCATGTTCTGCATCGAACCCGCCCACGGACCCTGCAGCATGCCACGCCAGTCACCGAAGTACTTCCACGTAAGCGAATCCGGCCCCAGGGGTATCGGCGGTGCGTCGTACCCGCCCGGCGCGGCCGGGCAACCCGTCGTCACAGCATCGGAACCGCTGGTCACCGGGCATGTCTCAGAAGTATCTTGTGTCACAGGTGCGCTTTCTGCCGGCAGAACGAAGGTCCTGTTTCAATTGTGACTACACACGTTGTCATCAGAGCTTAGGAGTAGATGTGCCATCCGGTCAACGACGCGGCCGATGGTCGGGCGTTCCGCTGCAGGAACGCGCGGCCCGTCGTCGCGACGAACTGATCGCAGCAGGGGTCGGCCTGCTCGGCAAAGCCGAGGGCCCGGCCCTGACGGTCCGCGCCGTCTGCCGTGCGGCCGAACTCACCGAACGCTACTTCTACGAGAGTTTCAGCGACCGTGACACGTTCGTCCGGGCCGTCTACGACGACGTCTGCGCCCGGGCGATGTCGGCCCTGACCACGGCGGCTACGCCCCGCGACGCGGTCGAGCGATTCGTCGCACTGATGGTGGACGACCCCACCCAGGGCCGGGTGCTGCTGCTGGCCCCGGAATCCGAACCGGTGCTGACCCGCTCGGGCGCGGAATGGATGCCCAACTTCATCGGACTACTGCAGCGCAAACTGACCCGCATCGCCGACCCGGTGCGCCAGGCCATGGTCGCCACCAGTCTGATCGGAGCACTGACCGCACTGTTCAGCGCATACCTCGACGAGAGGCTGCCCGCCAGCCGCGAACAGTTCATCGACTACTGCGTCGACATGCTGCTCGGGCGCATCGGCAGTTTCTGAGCGAACTCCCCGAAACCCCCGCTACTCGCCGGGGGTACTGGCCTCGGCGATGGGCTCCTGCTCAGCGGCGGCGGCCTCATCTTCGGCAGCCTTGGCCTCACGCCCGGCCGGGCTGGCGATGGACGCACCGGGGTGGGTCTCGGTGGCGTGGTCACCATCGCAGTTGAGCGAAACCTCTGTCACGTCCTCACGGTATTCGTAGTACGTGTCGGAGGTCTGCGGCACCAACTGGCGCACGGTCCAGGCGTTGGTGACGATGCACTCGTCACGCGGCAACCGGCTACCCACAGTCACCGCAACATGCGCCGTGCCGCCACCGTCCTCGATGGCGCTGACCGCGTCACTGTATGTCTGTCCCACGACGTCCGGCGCCGCCTGAGCCGCCCCCGCCCCCATCACCGCGAACGCAAAACCCGCCGCGGACATGCCGATAGCGCTTCCGAATCCGATCGCGATCTTCATATATGGCCCGACCTTCCCCGTCCGGCGATCTCTCCCGGAGAGGTGGGGCGACGGCGCTTCAGACCGTACGTGTCAGCAACCCCGCGGTCCGCGACAAGGTGTCACGGCAACACTCTTTGGGAGCTGACCAGGATTTTAGTCGGCTGCGGGGCGCATGACCAGGAAGAACGCGCCTACTCGTCGGGCGTGCTGGCCTCGGCGAGTGTTTCTTCCTCCGCTGCCGCCTGGGCTGCGGCGAGCTTCGCCTCCTCCTCTGCGGCGGCCTCATCATCGGCGGCCTTGGCCTCACGGCCGGCCGGGCTGGCGACCGAAGCGCCCGGATGGTTGGCGGTGGCGTGAGCGCCGTCGCAGTTCAGGGCGACCATGACCTCGCCGGAGGCGTGACTACCGTCACGCACGAACGGTGCGTCCCACGCGTTGGTGACGATGCAATCCCCCTGGGACAGCTTGCTTCCCACAGTGACCGCCACCTTGGCGCTGGAACCGCTATCCTCGATCGCGCCCGAGGCGTCCGAGTAGGTCTGGCCCACCACGTCAGGGGCGGCGGCTGCCACGCCGGCACCGAACAGCAGGGATACGGCCGCACCGGTGACGAACGCGGCTCCGGCGCCGACGACAAACATTTTCACGTGTGCCCAACCTCCGAGCGTGGGTATCCGACAGATGTTCGTGCGGATCCTACCGGCGCATCGCACGCGGCGCAGGTCTCGCGAAACAGGGCTCACGCAACACCAGCGGGGCAACTTGATGTCACCGAGTTACACAGATATATTGACTGCTACCAACAGGTACAGATAACTGAGCGTCCCCGAGACGCGAGGAGGGTGGAGCACATGTCGCAGGAATACACCGACCTGCAGCTGCTGCATGAACTCGAGCCTGTCGTAGAGACCAGCATCAACCGCCACATGCGGATGCGTAAGGACTGGAATCCGCACGACTTCATTCCGTGGTCGGACGGCAAGAACTACTACGCACTGGGCGGGCAGGACTGGGATCCCGAGCAGTCCAAGCTGTCCGAGGTCGCCAAGACCGCAATGATTCAGAACCTGCTCACCGAGGACAACCTGCCCTCGTATCACCGCGAGATCGCGATGAACATGGGCATGGACGGCGCCTGGGGCAACTGGGTCAACCGCTGGACCGCCGAGGAAAACCGCCACGGCATCGCCCTGCGCGACTACCTCGTGGTGACCCGCGCCGTGGACCCGGTCGAGCTGGAGGAACTGCGCGTCGAGCAGGTCACCCGCGGCTTCTCGCCCGGCCAGAACCAGCAGGGCGATCTGTTCGCCGAGAGCCTGTTCGACTCGGTCATGTACGTGTCGTTCCAGGAACTCGCGACCCGCGTCAGCCACCGCAACACCGGCAAGGCCTGCGACGATCCGATCGCCGACCAACTGCTGCAGCGCATCTCCGCTGACGAGAACCTGCACATGATCTTCTACCGGGACGTCTCGGCGGCCGGCCTGGACATCGCCCCCAACCAGGGCATGGCCTCGCTGCACCGGGTGTTGGACAACTTCAAGATGCCCGGGTACACCGTGCCCGACTTCCGCCGCAAGGCCGTCATCATCGCCGTCGGCGGCGTCTACGACCCGCGCATCCACCTGGACGACGTGGTGATGCCGGTGCTGCGCAAGTGGCGCATCTTCGAGCGTGAGGACTTCACGGGCGAGGGTGCACGTCTGCGTGACGACATCGGCCGCATCGTCGAGGAGCTCGAGGATGCCTGCGACAAGTTCGAGGTGGCCAAGGAGCGTCGCCTGGAGCGCGAGCGCAAGGTGGCCGAGAAGAAGGCCATGAAGAACCTGTTGGTGTCGTCTTCGTCTTCATGACCCTGACCGCCACGCCTCCTGCAACTGCAGCGTCGGCCCGATCCCAGCTGCGGATCGGGCCGTTCGCGTTGCCCAGCCCGGTCGTACTCGCCCCGATGGCCGGGGTGACCAATGTGGCGTTCCGCACACTGTGCCGCGAGCTCGAGATCGCCCGTGCCGGCACCGTCAGCGGCCTCTATGTGTGCGAGATGGTCACCGCCCGGGCGCTCGTGGAACGCCATCCGGTCACCCTGCACATGACCACGTTCGGGCCAGACGAATCACCGCGGTCGCTGCAGCTCTACACCGTCGACCCGGAGACCACCTACCTCGCGGCCAAGATGATCGCCGACGAGGGTATGGCCGACCACATCGACATGAACTTCGGCTGCCCCGTGCCCAAGGTCACCAAGCGTGGCGGCGGATCAGCTCTTCCGTACAAGCGGCGCCTGTTCGGTCAGATCGTGGCGGCCGCGGTACGTGGCGTCAAGGGCACCGACATTCCGGTGACGGTGAAGTTCCGGATCGGCATCGACGACGCCCACCACACTCAC
This sequence comes from Mycolicibacterium peregrinum, assembly GCF_001665785.1. Lineage (GTDB taxonomy): Bacteria > Actinomycetota > Actinomycetes > Mycobacteriales > Mycobacteriaceae > Mycobacterium > Mycobacterium peregrinum_A. Next base: position 121,330 of record NZ_LZSO01000029.1, on the reverse strand, counting down.
CTGGACGCGGGACGAATCGCCGCCGAGGAAGGCGCGGCCGCCGTCGCACTGCACGCCCGCACTGCGGCACAACGTTATTCGGGCACAGCCGACTGGGATCAGATCGCGGCACTGAAAGCCCATGTCACCAGCATTCCGGTGCTGGGCAACGGCGACATCTTCGAAGCCGACGACGCCCTGGCGATGATGGCCGCGACAGGCTGTGACGGCGTGGTGATCGGCCGCGGCTGCCTGGGCCGGCCATGGCTGTTCGCGGAGCTCTCGGCGGCCTTCAACGGCCGCCCCGCTGCCACCCCGCCGAACCTGGGTGAGGTCGCCGACATCGTGCGCCGCCACGGCGAGCTGCTCAGCGAGCACTTCGGCGAGGACAAGGGCATGCGCGACATCCGCAAGCACGTGGCCTGGTACATGCACGGCTTCCCCGCCGGCGCGGACCTGCGGCGTGGGCTGGCACTCGTCAAGACCCGGGCCGAACTCGACGCACTGCTCGACCAACTGGACGGCGACGCCCCGTTCCCGCCCGCGGCCACCGGTCCGCGTGGGCGCCAGGGTTCGGCCGCCTCGGTGTCTTTGCCCGAGGGGTGGCTCGACGATCCCGACGACTGCGCGGTGCCGGCCGGAGCCGACGTGATGCATTCGGGAGGCTGAGCTGCGCTCGCTCCGAGATGACATCGAGACGGCACTGTCACCGGGTTGGGTCTAGCTCAGGCTCAGGGTCGCTCAGTACGATGAAAACCTTGCCGCAGCCGGCTCAGGTAGCCAGTCCGGCACAGTGCTGCTAGAAGAGATGAGGAGAAAACCTCAGCAGCACCCATTCGCACAACGCAGGAACAATGCGCACCGACGCGCATGCACCAGTTCGAAGAGTCGGAGGCCGGTAACGACATGAGTGACGGTGATAACGCCACTCCCGGCCGTCGGCGCCGCGCTCCGGAGGATTCGTCGGACAGTCAATGGATTACCCGATCCCGGGAGCCTTTGCCAGGCGCCGCGCCGTGGGAACGCCAGGATCCGCCTCCACCCGATGATTCGCCCCTCGATGAGCCCACCGGCAGTCACGCCGACGGGGTAACTGTCGCCGATCTGATCGCCAAGGTCGCCGGAACCGGATACGCACCGAGCCGTCATCGGCTGGAACCCGACGAGCCCGAGGCGGAGCTCGCCCCGGAGCCCGCGCACGCCTGGGACCCGGAACCTGAGCTCGAGCCCGAAGCAGAACCCGAACCTGCGTATGCACCGGCGTATGTCCGCCCGCAGGTACCCGACCCGACCGACGTGATCGAAGCGGTGCGGATCGACACCGAACTCGACGAACCCCGGGATTCCCCCGAGGCCGAGGATTACCCAGAGCACTTCGACGACTCGTTCGAGGACGCGGCCGAGGCGCAGTTCGAGCAATCGTCGGCGCGCCGCGAGATCGAGACCGACGACGCCGAAACCGACGTACTCCCGGCCCTGCCCGCGGTCTACGACTACGACGCCTCCAAGGAGCGTCCGGCGTGGCGGGTCCGCCCGACGCCTCCGGACGAACACGACCCCGACGAGACCACCGTGATGGAGCCCGTGCGGCTCCCGATCAACCGCCGGGTGATGCTGGCGGGACGCGCCGCCGCCGCGATGCTGGCGGTCCTCACCTTGGTACTGACCGGCGGTGCGTGGCAATGGCAGAGCTCGAAGAACAACAGTCTCAACAAAGTCGCAGCACTCGACCTCAATTCGCGCGACATCGTCGACCCCAACGCCCAGTTCGGTGACGAGAACTTCCTGATCGTCGGCACCGACAGCCGGTTCGGTGAGAACGGCGGCATGGGCGCCGGCGGCACGGAGGACGCCGGTGGCGCCCGGTCGGACACGATCATGCTGGTGAACATCCCCGCCGACCGGCGGCGTGTGGTCGCCGTGTCGTTCCCGCGTGACCTCTCGATCACTCCGATGAAGTGCGAGCCCTGGAACGCCGAGACCGCGACCTATGGTCCGCTGTACGACGAAGACACCGAGACCTACGGCCCGGACGAGGTCTACACCGAAACCAAGCTGAACTCGGCCTTCGCCTTCGGCGGTCCGAAATGCCTGGTGAAGGTGATCCAGAAGCTGTCCGGCCTCTCCATCAACCGGTTCATGGCCGTCGACTTCGCCGGGTTCTCGAAGATGGTCGACGCACTCGGCGGGATAGAGGTGTGCAGCACCACCCCGCTCGAGGATTACGAGCTGGGCACCGTGCTGGCCAACGCCGGTCGTCAGACGATCGATGGCCACACCGCGCTGAACTACGTGCGGGCCCGCCAGGTCACCACTGAGTACAACGGGGACTACGGCCGCATCAAACGACAGCAGCTGTTCCTCTCGTCGCTGCTGCGCACGCTGATCTCCCGGGACACCTTCTTTTCGCTGAACAAGCTGAACAACGTGGTCAACATGTTCATCAGCGACAGCTTCGTCGACAACATCAGGACCAGGGACCTCGTCGATCTCGGACAGTCGGTCCAGGGGGTCAACGCGGGCCGGATCACGTTCGTGACGGTGCCGACCGTGGGTTACGCCGACGAGTACGGCAACGAGGTCCCGCGAACCGACGACATGCGCGCCCTGTTCGACGCGATCATCAATGACGACCCGCTCCCTGGTGAGAAGAACCCGGACAACACCCCGGTGCCCGGCACTCCCGAATCGGCGACGTCGTCAGTCCAGGCTGCCGCTCCCTCCGAAGCATCAGCGACGCCCTCGTCGGTTCCGGTTCCGGCGCCGGCCACGGACAGCGGTGAGATGGTCAACGCCATCACCACCGAACCGCAGCAGGTCACGGTACAGGTGTCGAACTCGACGGGCCAGAGCGGCCTGGCCTCCACAGCGGCCACCGAACTGCAGGAACACGGTTTCAACGTCAACACCCCCGACGACTACCCGAGCACGCTTCCGGCGACCACGGTGTTCTTCTCCCCCGGGAACGAGGAGGCGGCCGCGACCGTGGCCAGCTCCTTCACCAACCCCACCATCGAGCGGGTGACGGGCATGGGCAGCGTGGTGCAGGTAGTGCTGGGCTCTGATTTCTACACGGTGAACGCCCCGACCCCGAGCGGGTCGGAAGTACAGGTGCACGTGCTGAAGGGCTCCGGCGCCAGCCCGACACATCTGCCCGAGGACCTGACCGTCACCAACGCCGCGGACACCACCTGCGAATAGGCCGGTGACCCGCATGGACGGCATTCACCGTTCGTTCACCGTTGCATCGTGACGACACGGCCGCCGACCGCCTAATCTTGCAGCATGCGTACCCAATACCACGAGCAGCTACATTCACTCACGGACCAACTCGGCGCCATGTGCGAGTTGGCGGGTACCGCGATGGAGCGCGCCACCCAGGCGCTGCTGCAGGCCGATCTGGCACTTGCCGAACAGGTGATCAGCGATCACGACCAGATGAGCACGCTGAGCACCCAGGCCGAGGAGTCTGCGTTCGTTTTGCTCGCGCTGCAGGCGCCGGTTGCCGGTGATCTGCGCTCGGTGGTGGGTTCGATTCAGATCGTCGCCGACGTGGACCGGATGGGCGCCCTGGCGCTGCATGTGGCCAAGATCGCGCGCCGGCGCCACCCGCAGCACGTGCTGCCGGAGGAAGTGAACGGCTACTTCGCCGAGATGGGCCGGGTGGCGGTCGAATTGGGGCACGCTGCGCGTGAGGTGCTGCTCACCCAGGATCCGGAGAAGGCCGCGCGGATCCAGGAGGAAGACGATGCGATGGATGACCTGCATCGCCACCTGTTCTCGGTGCTGATGGACCGGGAGTGGAAGCACGGCGTGACCGCCGCCGTCGACGTGACGTTGCTGAGCCGCTTCTATGAGCGCTTCGCCGATCACGCCGTGGAGGTGGCACGTCGGGTCATCTTCCAGGTCACCGGGTCGTACCCGGAAGACGACTCCGTTTCCTCGAAGTAGAACTCAGGACCGGTCGGGCGGCACGAGGCGGACCCCGTCCTTGTGCGCCCCGGCCAGGTCCCCCAGTATCTTCACCAGGACCTGCAGGTCAGCCCCGCTGTAGCGCAGCAGGAACTCGCGGGCCCCACGGTTCATCTCGTCGTGCATCCTCCGGTGCACGTCGGCGACCAGTTCTCCGTCCGCGGTCAGACCGAGCTCGATCTCCTTGCGGTTGCCGGGCACCGGCGTGCGGACGACGAGGCCCGCCTCCACGAGTCGCTGCACGTGCTTGGAGACCGTGCCCTTGAGCCGGCCGGAGCGCGCCGCCAGCCCGACCACACTGACCGGACCTTCGGCGATCTCTGCCAGCAGGTGCATCGAGGACGTGGGTAGCGTCCGCACCAGCTGCCGCAGGCGCTGCGGGCATCCGGCGGCCATGAAATCACGCTCCGCGTCGCCGTCCCCGTCGTTACCGAGCCGATCGCCCACTGTGGCCATCAGTGCCGTGATGGCGTCGATCAGCTCGAGTTTGGTTTTCACGGAAACCATCTTGCCATCGACCACCGCGGTGCGTAGATTGTTTCCATAGAAACCATCTCTTCAGAAACCAAAGGAGTCGCCATGCTGGCCGCCCTGGTCACCGAGTGGGGCCGAGACCCCGTCTACACCGAAGTTCCCGAGCCCGAATCGCGCGACGGAGCCGAGGTGGCCGAGGTCGAGGCGTCGGCCCTGACGAACCTCACGCGCGCCCTGGTGTCAGGAAAGCACTACGCCAGCAAGGAGATTCAGCTCCCGGCCATTCCTGGCGTGGACGGCATCGCCCGGCTCGCCGACGGCCGTCGGATCTACACCGGTGCGCTGGGGTCCTCCGGCATGATGGCGCAGCGCGCGCTGGTCCAGCCAGACGGTGGCGTCGAGATCCCCGATCACGTCGACTCGGTGACTGCCGCCGCCCTGCCCAATCCGGGCATCTCGGCCTGGACCGCACTCGCGCACGCCGCGGCCGTCAAGCCCGGCGATCACGTACTGGTGTTGGGCGCCACCGGCGTAACCGGTTCGATGGCAGTGCAATTGGCCACCAGAATGTTCGGTGCCGGGACGGTGGTGGCGGCCGGACGCAACACCGAGCGGCTGGCGTGGCTGCGGTCGGCCGGGGCACACGAGACCATCGCCATGGGCGAGCAGGACCTGGGTGCGGTGGTCGCCCAGATGCACGCCGAGCGCCCGTTCGACGCGGTGCTCGACTACCTGTGGGGCGAGCCCGCCGCGGAGGTGCTCACCGCCCTGGCCGGCAGCCATCCTGCCGCGCACTACCACCCGACCCGATTCGTGCAGATCGGGTCGATGGCGGGGCCGACGCTGCCCCTGGACGCCGGGGTGCTGCGCGGCACCGGGATCACCCTGAGCGGGGTCGGCATCGGCAGTGTCCCGCCCGAGGTCCTGATCAAGGCCCGCACCGACGCGCTGCCGGAGTTGTTTCAGATGGTCGCCGACGGCCGGCTCGAATTACGCACCCAGCCAAGGGCATTGGCCGACGTTGCCGAGGTCTGGGCCGGCGGGGAACCCTCGGGAACCCGGGTGGTGCTAACGCCCTGACCGGCGAAACTCAGCCGAAGCGGCCCGAGATGTAGTCCTCGGTGGCCTTCTGGGTGGGGTTGGAGAAGATCTTCTCGGTGTCGTCGATCTCGATCAGCTTGCCGGGCTTGCCGGTGGCCTCGAGGTTGAAGAACGCGGTCTGATCACTCACCCGCGCGGCCTGCTGCATGTTGTGCGTGACGATGACGATCGTGAAATCCTGCTTGAGCGTGGAGATCAGATCTTCGATGGCCAGCGTCGAGATCGGGTCGAGCGCCGAGCAGGGCTCATCCATCAGCAGGACATCGGGCTGCACCGCGATCGCGCGGGCGATGCACAACCGCTGCTGCTGACCACCGGACAGGCCGCCGCCGGGCTTGTCCAGGCGGTCCTTGACCTCGTTCCACAGGTTGGCGCCACGCAGCGAGCGCTCCGCCACCTCGTCGAGGGTCTTCTTGTTGCGCACGCCCTGCAGCTTCAGCCCGGCCACCACGTTGTCGCGAATCGACATGGTGGGGAACGGGTTCGGACGCTGGAACACCATGCCGATGGTCTTGCGCACACCCACCGGATCCACCCCGGCGCCGTAGATGTCCTCACCGTCGAGCAGCACCGAGCCCTCGACGCGGGCGCCCGGGATCACCTCGTGCATCCGGTTCAGCGTCCGCAACACCGTCGACTTACCGCAGCCCGACGGGCCGATGAATGCCATCACGCTGCGCGGCTGCACCGACAGTGAAACCTCGGCCACGGCATGGAACGCGCCGTAATAGATGTTGACGTCCTTGAGATCCAGCCGCTTGGCCATGGATATTTCCTACACCTTCTTGGGGGAAAAGAGTTTGGCAACCGTGCGAGCGCCGATATTGAGCAGCGCGATCAGCAGGATCAGCGTCAGCGCCGCACCCCACAGGCGGTCGGTGGGCACCGGATTGGCGCCGGCACCCGCCGAGATCTGGTCGTACATCATGCCCGGCAGCGATCCCATGAAGCCGCCGAACATGTCGAAGTTCATCGCCTGGGCATAACCGACGAGGATCAGCAGCGGTGCGGTCTCGCCCATCACGCGGGCCAGCGCCAGCATGATTCCGGTGACGATGCCCGACAGGGCCGTCGGGATCACGATACGGACGATGGTCTTCCATTTCGGCACGCCCAGCGCATAACTCGCCTCGCGCAGGTCCATCGGGACGATGCGCAGCATCTCCTCGGTGGCCCGCACGATCACCGGGATCATCAACAGCACCAACGACAGTGACACCGCGAAGCCGGATCGGCCGAATCCCAGTGTGGCCACCCACAATGCGTAGATGAACAGGGCCGCGACGATCGAGGGCACACCCGTGAGGATGTCCACCATGAACGTGGTGATCTTGCCGAGGCGGGTGCCTCCGCCGTACTCGACCAGGTACACGCCCACCATCACGCCGATCGGAATGGAGATCAGCGAACACACGATGCCTTGCAGCAGGGTGCCGACGATCGCGTGGTAGGCACCGCCGCCTGCGGTGAACGTCGTCATCCCGGCCTGGGAGTTGGTGAACCACGCGGCTGAGGTCAATGCGCTCCAGCCGCGGACGATCACCGAGTACAGCACCCAGGCCAGCGGTACCAGGGCGACGAGCAATGACGAGGTCACCAGCACCGTGGCGAGGTGGTTGGTCAGCTTGCGACGCACACTCACGCCCTGGAACGCAGGCGCCTTTACCGGCCGCTCAAGCGTGGAGGTCATGACCGCCCCTTTCCGGCGACCGCGGCGCGAGCCAGCGAGTTCACCACGAAGGTGAGGATGAACAGCACCAGGCCGGCGGCAATGTAGGCGCCCGCCTTGTACTGATCGTTGAATTCGCTTGCGGTGGCGGCGATCTTGCTGGCGAAGGTGTAGCCGCCGTCGAACAGCGACCAGCTGAACGCGGTCTGGGTGCCGCGCAGGATGATCAGCAGGGCGATGGTCTCACCGAGCGCCCGGCCCAGACCGAGCATCGCGCCACTGATGTAGCCGGACAAGCCGAACGGCAGCACCGTCGTACGCACCACTTCCCAGCGGGTGGCGCCGAGCGCCAGCGCGGCCTCGATCTGGCCGCGCGGGGTCTGGGTGAACACCTCGCGGGTCACCGCGGTGATGATCGGCAGGATCATCACCGCCAGCACGATGCCTGCGGTGAAGATGGTGCCGCCGCCGGCCACCGAGGCGTTGCCCGTCTTGAACAGAAACAGCCAGTCCAAGTTCGTATTGAGCCACACGGCAAAGGGTTTGATCGCCGGCGCCAGTACGTACAGGCCCCAGACGCCGTACACGATCGACGGCACCGCGGCCAGCAGGTCCACGAGATAGCCCAGCGGTCCCGCCAGTCGCCGCGACGAGTACTGGGTCAGGTAGATCGCGATGCCCAGGGCCACCGGCATCGCCAGCACCAGGGCGAACACGGAGACGAACACCGTCACCTGCAGCAGATCGAAGATGCCGAAGTGCATCGCGGAGGTGTCGGTGGTGATCCAGTTGCCGCCGTAGAGGAAGAAGTTCTCCTCGTTACGAGCCAGCGCCGGAACTGCGCGCCAGAGCAGGAACACCCCGATCGCCGCGATCAGCGCGACGATCAGGACGCCTGAGCCTTCGGCGAGCCCACGGAAAATTCGGTCGCCAAGGCGAACCTTGGCTCCCTTGGATGGATTGGTGGATATAGGCGCCGGCTCGGGGTGGGGGGAGGCAAGCGTCTCCCCCGACCCCGAATCAGCTGGATTCGGCGTTGTCACTGTCGTCCCGTCGGGGCCCCTGGTCGTCATGCGGTCGGTAAATCCATCCTCGCCCAAATCCGTCCTCTAAAGCCAGTCCGGCTACTAAGCGATGGCCTCGACCGAGGTCAGCAGGCGCTGCTTGAACTCGTCGGGCAGCGCGATGTATCCGGCCTGCGACAGGCTGGCCTGACCCTCGTTGGCGGCCACGGTCAGGAAGGACTTCACGGCCGCCGCGGTGTCGGCGTCGTAACCCTTGGAGCAAACGATCTCGTAGGTGGCCAGCACCAGCGGGTAGACGCCGGCTTCCTTCGAGGCGTACAGCGCGTTCAGATCGAGCACGAGGTCCTTGCCCTCGCCCTTGAAGGTGGCGGCGCCGACGGCCTTGGTGGTCGACTGGTCGTCCAGCGCAACCGCGCCGGCGCCACTGTCGATCTGGGCGTAGGGCAGGCCGGCCGCGGCGGCCGGGCTCTTCTCGACGTAGCCGATCGAGCCGGGGGTGGCCTGGACGGCCTGCACGACGCCGGAGGACTTCTGGGCGCCCTCGCCGGCACCGCCCTGGAACTCCTTGCCCGCGCCCTTGGTCCAGGTCTGCGGAGCGGCGGCGGCCAGGTACTTCTGGAAGTTGTCGGTGGTGCCCGAGGAGTCCGACCGGTAGATCGGCTTGATGTCCAGGTCGGGCAGGGTGGTGCCGGCGTTCAGCGCGGCCACCGCCGGATCGTTCCACTTCTTGATCTGGCCCTGGAAGATCTTGGCGAGCACGTCGGGGTTCACCACGAGCTTGTCGACGCCTTCGACGTTGTAGGCCAGCGCGACCGGGCCGAACACCAGCGGCAGGTTCCAGGCCTCGTTGCCGCCACAGCGCTCGGCGGCCTTGGCGATCTGATCGTCCTTGAGCGCCGAGTCGGAGCCCGCGAAGTCCACCTGCTTGGCGATGAACTGATCCACGCCCGCCCCTGAACCGGTCGGGTTGTAGGACAGGTTCTTGCCGGAGCAGACCTGGCCCCAGACCTTGTTGAACTCAGCAATGGCGTTCTGCTGCGCCGTCGAGCCCTCGCCCGTCAGAGCGGCCTTGCCGCCGCACTCGGCCGACGACGCCGAGTTGGTGCCCGCGGCCGGCGAGCTGGTGCCTGCAGCGTTGTTGTCGCTACCGCACGCGGTCAGCGTGAGTGCCGCAATCGCCGTCGCGGACAGCGCGACACCGAACGGCTTGCCAATGCTGATGAGCTTCACTTGTCCCACTTTCAGTTGACGATTTCGAACTCTCCGGCAACGTATTAGGCCCCAGTGGACGGCTCGCGGACAGAAGGTGAATCAGTAGTGAATAGGTTCAGCGTGTTCACAGCTAAACGGGTTAACCGGCGGCATACGCGGCATCGACGCCGAACACCTCGAAACCCAAATTTCGGTAGGTGGCAACCGCCGCCGAGTTATCTGCCTCGACGTAAAGAAGCACCGTCGGCAGGGACCGGCCCGCGAGGTGGTGAAGACCGATCAGGGTGAGCACGGAGCCCAGTCCGCGACCCTGCGCGGCGGGGTCGACGCCGACGATGTAGACCTCGCCCAGACCCGCGTCGTCGCCCGCACCGGCGTGGACTTTCGTCCAGTGGAAACCCAGCAGTGCCCCGGTGCGCTCGTCGAACGCCTCGAAGAGACCGTCAGGGTCGAACCACGGCTCGCTTCGCCGTTCGGCGATCTCCTGTTCGGTCCAGCCGCCCTGTTCGGGATGCCACGAGAAGGCAGCATTGTTGACCCGCAGGATCTCGGCGTCGTCCTGGGGACCGGCATAGGTACTGATCCGCACCCCCTCGGCGGTGCGCAGCGGCGGCAGGTCGCTCAGTGGGCGACGCATCTGCAGCAGTTCGCGCGCCACCTTGAGGTCGAGTGTGGCCGCCAGGGCGCGGGCCGCCTCGAGGTTGCCGTGTGCCCAGATGCGCGTGCCGGCCCCACCCTCGGCGAGCCCGGCACGGGCCAGCGCCGCACCGATACCGCGCCGTCGGGCGTCCGGATGCACCACCAGTTCGGCCATCGCCGGGTCGTCGGCGCCGGCCGGGGCCAGGTTCAGGTACCCGACGAGTCTTGTCCCGTGGGTCGCCAGCAGGTGACGGGTCCGGTCGAGGCCGAGCTCGCGCAACACCTGATCGCCGACCGGGGCCACGCCGTCGACCGCGGTGGCTGCGCCGATGAGTTCCCGGATCCCGGCCTGTTCGGCTTCTGACAGCCCAGTACACCAGTCGAGTTCGGTCACTGGCTGGGTAACCGCCCGGCGAGCGGCTCGTCCGCATCGTCCATTGCCGGCTCGAAGTCGTCGTCGCCGCGGTCGTCGTCAGGGGCCGCTTCTCCGGTCCCGGCCGCCCCGCCTGCCGGGGTGCGGCCGCGCGACGGGCGTACCGCCTTGTACCCGACGTTGCGGACGGTGCCGATCAGCGCTTCGTACTCGGGGCCGAGCTTGGCGCGCAGACGACGGACGTGCACGTCCACGGTGCGGGTGCCGCCGAAGAAGTCGTAGCCCCACACCTCCTGCAGCAGCTGCGCCCGGGTGAAGACCCGCCCGGCGTGCTGCGCGAGGTACTTGAGCAGCTCGAACTCCTTGTAGGTGAGATCGAGGGGACGTCCGCGCAGCCGGGCGGTGTAGGTGCCCTCGTCGATCGCGAGCTCACCCAGGGTGATCTTTCCGGCGTTCTCCTGACTGGCACCCCCACCACGCCGGCCGACCAGGAGCCGTAGCCGGGCGTCTATCTCGGCCGGGCCGGTGCTGGGCAGCAGGATCTCATCCAGGCCCCATTCGTGGTTCACCGCGACCAACCCGCCCTCGTTGATCACCGCGACGACCGGGACCGAGGTGCCCGTCGTTCCCAGCAGTCGGCACAGACCGCGAGCGGCCGCCAGATCGGTCCGCGCGTCGACGATCGCCACATCGGCACTGCCTGCCTCCAGCAGCGACGACACCTCGGTCGGTGCCGTGCGCACCGTGTGGGCCAGCAGCGTCAGGGAGGGCAGCACCGACTCCGGATGCGGGTCGACGGTCAGTAGCAGTAGATCCAACAGGGTCCTCCGGCGCGCCGGGCAATCACTTCCCACGATCGTCCGGACCCCGATGTCCACACGGTCGGATTCATGACTGACATGTAGCCGTTACCGGCCTTTTGCGATCTAACGATAACGCCTCACCTGCTGATCAGCCGCGCCGAACGCTTCCATCCGATGCCCGTGGGCGACAATGTGCCGGTGCGCAAACTGCTGATCGGGCTCACCGCGACCGTCACCGCGCTTGTCGTCGGCGTCGTCGGCACGGATTTCGGTTCGGCGATCTACGCCGAGTACCGACTGGCCCGCAACGTACGCAGCGCGGCCGACCTCAGCTGGGACCCGTGGGTCGCGATCCTGGGTTTCCCGTTCCTCACCCAGGTCCGCAACCACCGTTACAGGGAGATCGAGATCCGTGCCGCCGGCGTCGACCATCCGGTGGTCGGCAAAGCCTCGCTCGAGGCCACCCTGCACGGCATCGATATCAGCGGCTCGTCGTGGCTGATCCCGGCGGACGCGAAACTGCCGGTCAAGAAGGCCGAGAGCCGCATCATCATCGACTCCACGCACATCGGCAGGTTCATGGGCATCGACGACCTGCTGGTGGAGGCGCCGTCGCGGGAGACCAACGACGCCACCGGGGGCACCACAGAGTCCGGCATCTCCAGCAGTCAGGGGCTGGTCTTCACCGGGACCCCCAAGGGCTCGGGACTCGACAAGCGGGTCAGCGTCTCGGTGGACTTGTCCTTCGCCGACCGGGACGACACCACCCTGGTGCTGACCGCGACAGGGATCCTGACCGGCCCGGGAACCGCCGACGAGGCCGTACCCGACGAGAAGACCGCGGCGGTGCTGGCCGAGTTCAGCCACACCATCAGCGGGCAGAAGCTGCCGTTCGGGATCGCCCCGACCACCGCGGGCGCCCGGGGCTCCGACGTGATCATCGAAGGCATCGCCTCGGGAGTAACCATCGACCTGGCGGGGTTCAGACAGTCATGAGCTCTTCGATGGTGCTGGCGATCGTGGTGCTGATCGCCGCGCTCGGGGTGGCCTACGTGATCGGCCGTCTCATCACGCTGCGCTCCGGCATGATCAGGGCGGGCGAAGAGGCCGCCGACGTCGACACCAGCGATCTCGGGCTGTCGCACACCGGCCCGACGGTGCTGCACTTCACAGCCGAATGGTGCGGGCCCTGCGCCGGGGTACGACGCGTCGTGGACCAGGTCTGCGCCGAGCTGCCCGAGGTTGCCCACGTCGAAATCGACATGGATACGAATCCCGAAGCCGCCAGGCGGCTTTCGGTGCTGTCCTTGCCCACGACCATCATCTTCGACCGGGACGGGCGGCCCCGATACCGCACCAGCGGGGTCCCCAAGGCCGCTGACCTGCGCTCGGCGCTGGAGCCACTGTTGGCTTGACCCGGCGGTTATTGGGTAAGCTGTCGGTCGTGTCAGCCCGCCTTGAGCTTGTGCTCACCAAGCGCCGCGCAGTCGATCTGTGCCGCGTCGCGGGTTGCTGCTGTTGTTGTTGCTGTTGAGCGCAGCCGCGCGCTTTCGCGCGCCCGCTCGGGCCTTGTGCCCTGAGCCTGCACACAACCGGATCTTCGACAACAACAGGAGTTCTTTCACATGTCTTCGACATCAGCCCGCCCCATCGCCGGTGTGCAGCCTGCTCAGGTGGACGTCCAGGGGCCGCGGTTCGCGGCCTGGGTCACCACCGCGGTCCTGATCGGCACGCTGCTCGTCGCAGGGGTGAGTGAGCCCGCGGCCGCGGTGCTGCTGGGCGCGCAGGCGGTGGTGTTCGCGATCGGCGCGGTCGGCGGCCCGCGCAAGCATCCCTACGGCCGGCTGTTCGCCACGTTCATCGCGCCGCGCCTGGCACCGGTCACCGAACGTGAGCCGGTTCCGCCGCTGAAGTTCGCCCAGTTGGTGGGCTTCGTCTTCGCCGTCGTCGGGGCCGTGGGGTTCACCTTCGGTATCACTGCGCTTGGCCTCACCGCCACCGCGTTCGCGTTGGTGGCGGCCTTCCTCAACGCCGCCTTCGGCATCTGCCTGGGTTGCCAGATCTACCCCCTGGTGGCTCGGCTGCGCCGTGCCCCCAATCCCGCATGACAACCACCAGACATATCAAATAGCAAGCAACCGAAAGGAATTCGTTACATGGCACGTTCCGACGTCCTGGTCTCGACCGAATGGGCCGGGAACAATCTCGATACCCCCGGCGTGGTGTTCGTCGAGGTCGACGAGAACACCAGCGCCTACGACGACGAGGGCCACATCCCCGGCGCCATCAAGCTGGACTGGAAGGATGACCTGCAGGACGCCGTCAAGCGTGACTTCATCGACCAGCAGCAGTTCTCGAAGCTGTTGAGTGACAAGGGCATCGGCAACGACGACACCGTGATCCTGTACGGCGGCAACAACAACTGGTTCGCGGCCTACGCCTACTGGTACTTCAAGTTGTACGGCCACGCCGACGTGAAGCTGCTCGACGGCGGCCGCAAGCGCTGGGAGCTCGACGCGCGTCCGCTGGTCAAGGACGCCGTCAGCCGTCCGGCCACCTCTTACGCCGCCCAGCCTCTCGACAACAACATCCGGGCCTACCGCGACGACGTGATCGCCGCGATCGGCGAGAAGAACCTGGTCGACGTGCGTTCGCCCGACGAGTTCTCCGGCAAGATCCTGGCGCCGGCGCACCTCCCGCAGGAGCAGAGCCAGCGGCCCGGGCATATCCCCGGCGCCATCAACGTTCCGTGGAGCAAGGCAGCCAACGAGGATGGCACCTTCAAGTCCGACGAGGACCTGGCCAAGCTGTACGCGGCGGCCGGTCTCGACGGCGAGAAGGAGACCATCGCCTACTGCCGGATCGGTGAGCGCTCCTCGCACACCTGGTTCGTGCTTCAGGAACTGCTGGGACACCAGAACGTCAAGAACTACGACGGCAGTTGGACGGAATACGGCTCCCTGGTGGGCGCCCCGATCGAGTTGGGAAGTTGATATGTGCTCTGCACCGAAGCAAGGACTGACGTTGCCCGCCGGCGTCGACCTGGAGAAGGAAACCGTCATCACCGGTCGTGTGGTCGACGGCTCCGGCCAGGCGGTCGGCGGCGCCTTCGTGCGCCTGCTGGACTCCAGCGACGAGTTCACCGCCGAGGTCGTCGCGTCGGCCACCGGTGACTTCCGGTTCTTTGCCGCTCCGGGCACCTGGACGCTGCGTGCCCTGTCCCCCGCGGGCAACGGCGACGCCAGCGTGGCCCCGGCCGGCGCCGGCATCCACGAGGTCGACGTCAAGGTCGCCTAGCGACGAAGGAGCTAGGCCCAGCTCGGCCTAGTCCTCCTCCGCTCGAACGTGGGCTTGTGTACGAGGATTCGCACGTATCTCGCACACAAGCCCACGTTCGGCGTGTATAGGGGCGTCCCGACCCGGGGCGCCGACACCTTCGACAAGGAACTAGACTCACTCCCGTGGTGCTCTTCTTCGAGATAATGCTCGTCGCGGCCGTCGTGGTGATCACGTGGTTCGCGTTGTACGCGCTGTACCGCCTCGTCACCGACGAGTCGTGACCTCCGACCGAGACATTCCAGCCGAAGCCTCCGTCCCTGAGCGAGGCTCAGGCGACCGAGCCATAGCGGCCGCCGCTGAACGGGCCAAGGCCACGGCCTCCCGTAACATTCCGGTCTTCGACGACCTCCCGGTTCCCGCCGATACCGCCAATCTGCGCGACGGTGTCGGACTCAACGATGCGCTGCTGGCACTGTTGCCGTTGGTCGGCGTCTGGCGCGGTGAAGGTGAAGGTCGCGACACCCATGGCGACTACCGGTTCGGTCAGCAGATCATCGTTTCCCATGACGGCGGCGACTACCTGAACTGGGACTCCCGGTCGTGGCGACTGAACGAATCGGGTGAATACGACTCCCCCGGCCTCCGTGAGACCGGCTACTGGCGATTCGTGACCGATCCCGAGGATCCCGCAGGCCGGGACGAGTCGCAGGCCATCGAACTCCTGCTGGCCCATTCGGCCGGCTATGTCGAGCTTTTCTACGGCAAACCCCTCACCCAGGCGTCCTGGGAGCTGGTCACCGATGCACTGGCCCGCAGCAAGTCCGGGCTGCTGGTGGGGGGCGCCAAACGGTTGTACGGCATCGTCGAAGGCGGGGATTTGGGCTACGTGGAGGAACGTGTAGACGCCGACGGCGGCCTGGTGCCGCACCTGTCGGCCCGACTGTCCCGGTACGTCGGCTGATGCGCCGGCCGATCATCGCGGCAGGTCTGCTTGCCGCGGCAGCGATTCTCGGGGCGTGTTCGTCGGAGGGGCCGCAACCGGCTCCCACCGAGCCGCCCGCCGAGCACGGCAACTACGCGCACTGCCTGTCCGAACACGGCGTGCCCGTCGCGCCCGGCCCGGTCGCCGCGCCACCGTCCGGTGTCGACCAACAGACCTGGCAGCAGGCCGTCAAGGCGTGTTCCACGCTGGCGCCCGGTCCGAGTTAGTTCTCGCCGGTAACCGCCTGCCGCACAGCGGACACATAGCCGGCGATTAATCCGCGCTCAGCGGTGTCTCATACGGTCATCGCATGAGACACAGCGCCGTGATGAGACAAACCATTGCGCGAACCGCATTTTCGGGCCTGGCCGTGCTTGCGGTGATCGGTTCGGCGGCCGCGTGCTCCTCCGGCGAGTCGACGGACTCCCCGACGCAGGCCGCGCAGTCGTCAACACAGGCAACCATTGCATCGCCGGCGCAGCCCTCGGCACCGGTCACCCCGGATGCCTTCGGACAGTGCATGCAGGAGCACGGAATTCCCGCGCCTCCCGAGGGCGCACCCGGCGCGCCCGGCGGGTCCGAGCATCCCGGCGGACCCGGTCACCACCCGGACGGGCCGCCTCCAGGTGGATTCGACGGCCCGCCGCGCGGTGCGGGTGCGACGCCGCCGGCACCGCCCGGAGTCGATCAGGCGCAGTGGGAGGAGGCGATGCGGTCCTGCCAGTCGCTGGCGCCGCACCCGCCACCGCAGTAACGATTTCGGCCGAGCCCAGATATGGGGCGGCCCCCGAGCCTTGGTACCTGGTTGGACAGACCGAGGGGCTCGGGGGCCGGGTGGCTGCGGGGAATTCGCCAGCGCGCGCAGGCAGTATCCCCGGCGCTGCTAGCGGGCAGCCACCTCACATGTCCATAAGTCACTCAATTTGTCGGACCACCTCCTTCCCTGTGTGATCACGAAGCTACCCCCGTCCGCTCACGCCGACAAGCGATTTACGCGCGGCTCAGCGGTCACTGAGGATCGCCGCGTCCACCAGGCCGGAGATGTCAGCGGCCAGTGGCGCGTCAGGCAGTCGTCGGCCGTCCAAGGTGTGCACCCGAGCGGCGAGGGTGATGCTGGAAATCAGCCAAACCCCTTGTGCGGTAAGTAGGTCCGTAGGCTTGAGCGCCCGGAAGTCGCAGTCGTAACCCTTGTTGCGGGCAACCTCGAACAGTGCCTGCTGGGTGGTGCCGCGCAGGATCGGGTACCAGGGCGGCGGCGTGAGCAGCAGCGGCTGACCATCGTTCTCCTCGGTCGCGATGACAACGGTCGACCGCGGGCCTTCCAGCAGGTAGCCGTCGGAGCTCACGAAGATCACGTCGCCGGCCCCCTGGCGTTCGGCGTGCCGCAACGCGGCCATGTTCACCGCGTAGGACAGGGTCTTGGCACCCGCGGCCAGCCACGGCATGTCGCCGGCACCCAGCGGCAACCCGCGGTCCAGGGTGATCGCCGCCAGGCCGTCGCGCCGCACGCCGGCCACCCGGTCGGCCAGGGCGCCGATGGTGACGAATGCGGTCGCCGGGCCACCGCTTTCGCGCCCTCGGCTGTAGATCAGGCGCAGCACGCCGTCGCCGTCGTGGTCGGCGATCCAGCACTCGGTCGCCAGCGCCACCGCCGCCCGCCAAGCGTCCAGATCCGGAACGGGCAGATCCAACATCTTGGCGGATTGGGCCAGGCGGGCCAGGTGCGGCTCGAGGAGGCAGGGCTTGCCGTCACGCACGAGCAGCGTCTCGAAGACGCCGTCGCCGCGAACCGCGGCCAGGTCGTCGGCGTGCAGCAGCGGGGCGTTGGGGTCGTGGATCTGCCCGTCAAGGGTGACCAGCACGGCTGGTGGGCTCGCCATGGGGCCCCAGCGTAGTTTGCGCCTGCGAGCAGCTTGGGCGAAGAGCGACAAACGTACAGTTGGGCTATGACTGCACTACCGTCGGCGGTTCCGGCGCCCGAGGCAGGTCCCGACGCCGGCGCCGTCTGGCATTACGGTGATCCGCTCGGTGAACAACGCGCAGCGGCAAGCGCCGCGGTCCTGGTGGATCGGTCGCACCGGGCGGTCCTCACATTGACCGGTAAGGACCGGCAGACGTGGCTGCACAGCATCTCCAGCCAGCACGTCAGCGCGTTGCCGGACGGTGCGGTCACCGAGAACCTGAGCCTGGACCTGCAGGGCCGTGTCGAAGATCACTGGATCCAGACCGAGCTCGCGGGCACCACCTATCTGGACACCGAGCCGTGGCGGGGCGAGCCGCTGCTGGCCTACCTGCGCAAGATGGTGTTCTGGGCCGACGTGCAGATCGAGCCGGCCGACCTGGCGGTGTTGTCGCTGCTGGGGCCCGGCTTGGCCGACGACAAGGTGCTCAACGCCGTGGGTGTCGAGGAGCTGCCACAGGAGTCGACCGCGGTGGCGCTACCCGGCGGCGGTTTCCTGCGCCGGTTGCCCGCGCCCGGCATCGAACTGGACCTGGTGGTGCCACGCGCGTCGATCGCGGAATACACCCGGCTGCTCGCTGACGCCGGGGTCCGGCCGGCCGGGGTGTGGGCCTACGAGGCGCACCGGGTGGCGGCCGCACGGCCGCGGCTTGGCGTCGACACCGACGAGCGGACCATCCCGCACGAGGTCGGTTGGATCGGCGGGCCCGGCGTCGGGGCTGTACACCTGGACAAGGGCTGCTATCGCGGTCAGGAGACCGTCGCCCGTGTGCACAACCTGGGTAAACCACCTCGGATGCTGGTGGTCCTGCAACTCGACGGTTCCTCGGACCGCCCGGTCACCGGCGATGCGGTGACCGCGGGCGGCCGCAACGTCGGCCGCGTCGGCACGGTCGTCGAGCACGCCGACGAGGGCCCGATCGCGTTGGCCCTGCTCAAGCGGGGAATACCGGTCGACACCGAGCTGGTCGCCGGGGAGCAGGCGCAGGCACCGGCCGTGATCGACCCCGATTCCATGCCCGAGGCCGACGCCACCGCCGGAGCCGGCCGCGCGGCAGTCGACCGACTCCGGGGCCGTTAAGCCGTGAAACTGCCCACCAGCACGTAAACTCACCCGGTCAACGACGACGTGACGACCGTCTCATCGCCCCTTCGGCGAACCTGGTGACGGTCGTCCAGCTGTGCAACGACGCAGGGCAGCCGGGCTCCGGCCACTCCATGTGAGGCAGGGCCTGACAGCACTTCTCGGACGGGCACGGTAAAGTGTTGGCAGGACAATAAAGACACACAGATCGGAGCCGCCTAGCTATTGGGCCGCTCCGTTATTGCGCGAGGGGGTCCCCCATGGGCCGCGGCCGGGCGAAGGCAAAGCAGACCAAGGTTGCACGTGACCTGAAGTACAGCTCGCCGAATACCGACTTCAGTCAGCTCCAACGTGAGCTGTCGGGATCTCCCGATTCCGGTGACGTCAATGACGACGCCGAAGACTGGTCGGGCGAGGATGACTGGCGGCGCTGAGCCGTCGACACTCCGTTGTAGAACCTAGACACAGGTCGCGCTGACAGCGCACGTCGCTTTTCAGCGCGACCTTGTCTAATGCCTAGAACCGCGGATGCTGTCCCACCAGTTGGGCGCGCACACTGTCCTTGCCGCCCTTCTTCACGGTTCCCAGCGTCCAGCAGTCCAGGTGACGTGCGGTCAGGATGGCCAGCGCGCGATCGGTGTCCTCAGGGGCCACGACCGCGACCATCCCGACACCCATGTTGAACGTCTTCTCCATCTCGGCACGCTCGATGCGTCCGCGCTGGGCGATCATCTGGAACACCGGTGCCGGTGTCCACGTGCCGCGATCCAGTTCCGCAGTCAGCCCGTGCGGCACCACGCGTTCCAGGTTGCCCGCCAGGCCGCCGCCGGTGACGTGGCAGAACGTGCGCACCTGGGTCTCGGCGGCCAGCGCCAGACAGTCCTTGGCGTAGATGCGGGTGGGCTCCAGCAGTTCCTCGCCGAGTGTGCGACCGAACTCCTCGACGTGGCCGGCCAGGTTCATCCGGTCGATCTCGAGCAGCACCTTGCGGGCCAGGGAGTAGCCGTTGGAGTGCAGCCCGCTGGAGCGCATGGCGATGATCACGTCGCCGGGGCGGACACGGTCGGGTCCGAGCACGTTGTCGGCCTCGACGACGCCGACGCCCGTCGCGGAGATGTCGTAGTGGTCGGGTTCCATCAGGCCGGGATGTTCGGCCGTCTCGCCGCCAAGGAGCGCGCAGCCGGCCTGGACACAGCCCTCGGCGATACCGGAAACGATCGCGCTGACCCGCTCAGGCACCGTGCGGCCGACGGCGATGTAGTCCTGCAGGAACAACGGCTCGGCGCCGCACACCACGAGGTCGTCGACCACCATGGCGACCAGGTCCAGCCCGACGGTGTCGTGCTTGTCCATGGCCTGCGCGACGGCGAGCTTGGTGCCCACCCCGTCGGTCGAGGCAGCCAGCACCGGCTCCCGGTATCCGCCCCGCAAGGCGAACAACCCCGCAAAGCCGCCTAAGCCACCCCTGACCTCCGGACGGGTCGCCTTCGCGGCGAGGGGTTTGAAGAGTTCGACGGCGCGGTCACCGGCTTCGATGTCCACTCCGGCCGAGGCGTAGGAAATGTTGCTGTGTTCGGCGATGCCGTGCTGTTCGGCGCCCTTAGTCATCGCAAGCAAGGCTACCGCCCCGCTGTTGCGGGGGTACAGCGCAGGAGGCGTTAAGGACACCTCAAGGCCGTGGCGCCGTCAAGGACGCCACGACGTCGGAGACGTCAAGGACGCCTGAGCGCAGAAGCGTTGTCGTTGTCGGGCTGCAGCGGGACGCCGGTGCGGGCCGCGGTGGCCAGCATGTGCTCGACGACGTTCTTGCCCAGTGCTGTCTCGCCGGGCAGCTCGATCGGGTAGTTCCCGTCGAAACAGGCCGAACACAACCGGGTGGCGGGTTGTTCGGTGGCCGCGATCATG
The DNA here is from genome assembly GCF_001665785.1 of Mycolicibacterium peregrinum. Taxonomy (GTDB): domain Bacteria; phylum Actinomycetota; class Actinomycetes; order Mycobacteriales; family Mycobacteriaceae; genus Mycobacterium; species Mycobacterium peregrinum_A. Next base: position 100,873 of record NZ_LZSO01000029.1, on the reverse strand, counting down.
CCCTGCTGGGAGATGTAGCCCAGGCTGTCGGCGCCGATGGCGTGCCGCACGGCCTCCAGCATCTCGCCCTCGTGCTCGGCCGACGCCGCGTTGGCGATCAGCTCGGCCGGGGTGGCGAAGTCGATGCCGTAGAAGCAGGGCCATCGCACCGGGGGCGAGGCGATCCGGACGTGGACCTCCAGCGCTCCGGCCTCCCGCAGCATGCGAACGAGTGCGCGTTGGGTGTTGCCGCGCACGATCGAATCGTCGACGACGATGAGCCGCTTACCGCGGATCACCTCCCGCAGCGGGTTGAGCTTGAGCCGGATACCCAGCTGCCGGATGGTCTGCGAGGGCTGGATGAACGTGCGCCCCACGTAGGCGTTCTTCATCAGGCCCTGCCCGAACGGGATGCCCGATTCCTGTGCGTAACCGACCGCCGCGGGCGTTCCCGACTCCGGCACACCGATCACCAGGTCGGCATCGATCGGGTGCTCGCGGGCCAGCCGCCGGCCGATGTCGACGCGGGTGGCGTGCACCGAGCGGCCCACCAGGGTGCTGTCGGGGCGGGCCAGGTAGACGTACTCGAAGACGCAGCCCTTGGGTTCAGGGTTGGCGAACCGGGTGGAGCGCACTCCGTCGGCGTCGATGGCCAGCAGTTCACCGGGTTCGATGTCGCGGACGAAGGAGGCGCCGACAATGTCGAGGGCGGCGGTCTCGGAGGCCACCACCCAACCCCGGTCGAGTCGGCCCAGCGCCAGCGGGCGCACGCCGTGCGGGTCGCGTGCGGCGTAGAGGGTGTTCTCGTCCATGAATGTCAGGCAGAAGGCACCGCGCACGGTGGGCAGCAGCTCGAGGGCGGCCTGCTCCAGGGTCGCATCGGCGGCGCCGTGGGCCAGCAACGCGCCCAGGATGTCGGAGTCGGTGGTCGCGGCGGGGGCGCCCTTCATGTCGATCAGGCCGGCGGCACGGGCCCTGGTGGCCAGTTCGGCGGTGTTGACCAGGTTGCCGTTGTGGCCGAGTGCGACGCCGGTTCCGGCGGCCGTGTTGCGGAACACCGGCTGGGCGTTCTCCCAGGTCGTGGACCCTGTCGTGGAGTACCGGCAGTGCCCGACGGCGACGTGGCCCGGCATCGCGGCCAGAGTCTGCTCGTCGAACACCTGGCTGACCAGCCCGAGATCTTTGAACACCAGGATCTGTGACCCGTCGGACACCGCGATGCCCGCAGCTTCCTGACCACGGTGCTGCAGTGCGTACAGGCCGTAGTAGGTGAGTTTGGCGACGTCTTCGCCCGGAGCCCAGACCCCGAATACACCGCACTCTTCGCGCGGTTCGTTTTCATCGAGTTGCTGACCAGTCACGATAGGGCTGCTCCCGGGGCGGCGGTTGGTGACATAACTGAGTCTACGGTCCAGGCGGGCCAACAAAAGAATCGAATGGCCGGTCTGGCACCGGCTTTTGCAACAACAGGCGCCACCTTCGCCATTCCCCCACCCGTTCGCCGGGGTGTGATCAGCCCTAGCCGGAACCGTCGGGTTAACCCCATCGACCCACTACATGCCAACGGCAAGGATGGATTTCGTGACGCGCCAACTCTCCGACAAGCCGGACACCGATCCCCTCGATTCCGACGACCCGGCTCAGCCGCAACCTTGGCCGGAGGTGACGAAGATCGCATTCCGGTTCTGCTTCCTGTACTTCGGCCTGTTCTGTCTGTTGTTCGCGCAGATCACCTTCGCCTTCCTGGGGATCGTCGGCCACTGGCTGCCGGATCGGGCGGTGATGTGGCAGATGACGGTTCTGGGCCCGATGGTGAGCTGGGTCGGCCGTCATGTCTTCGGCGTCGAGGCAGTGCTGCATCAGGATTCTGGCAGCGGAGACCAGGCCGCGATCTGGGTGATGATCTTCTGCCTGCTCGTGTTCGCGGTCGTCGGCACGGCGGTGTGGTCGTGGGTGGACCGGCGGCGGCAGGACTACTCGAGGTTGTGGGTGTGGTTCCTGACGTTTGTGCGGTTGTGCGTGGCCGGCCAGATGCTGTTCTACGGATTCGCCAAGCTCATCCCGACGCAGATGCCGGCTCCGCCGTTGGCGGCGTTGCTACGCCCGTACGGCGAGTTCAGCCCGGCCTCGGTGTTGTGGCTGCAGGTGGGCAGCTCCTATCCGTACGAGATGGCACTGGGTGCGGTCGAGGTTCTCGCCGGCTTGCTGCTGTTCGTGCCCCGGACCGCGACGCTGGGCGCGCTGCTCGCCCTGGCCAGCATGGTGCAGGTGTTCCTGCTGAACATGACGTTCGACGTGCCGGTCAAGATTCTGTCCGGGCATCTGCTGCTGATGGGCCTGGTGCTGCTGGCGCCGCAGTACCGGCGGCTGGCCGACTTCCTGGTGCTGCAGCGCGACACCGAACCGGCCGTGCAGCCCGAACTGTTCGCCGGTGCCCGGGCCAACATCATCGCGACCCGGGTCCAGGCCGTACTCGGCATCTGGATGGTGGCCGGCTGTGTCCTGACCGGATGGCTGAGCTGGAGCGAGTATGGCGGTGGACGCGCCAAACCCGAGTTGTACGGGATCTGGACAGTGAGCCGGTTCGACGTCGACGGCAGGACGGCGCCGCCGCTGACCACCGACCAGTACCGTTGGCAGCGAGTCGTTTTCGACCTGCCCGAGGTCGTGACCTATCAGCGCATGAGCGGCGAATTGGTGGACGCACCGGTCAAGGTCGACGGGCACAATCTCGCCGTGTCGGGGGCGGACGGCGCGCCCCTGGCCACGCTCACCGCATCCCGGCCGACTCCGGACCAGCTGCAGCTGACCGGCACATTGTCCGGCCGCGACGTCACGATCTGGCTGGATCGCCTGGCTCTCGACCAGTTCACGCTGCGTAACCGCGGTTTCCACTGGGTGCAGGAATATCCCTACTTCCGGTGATCAGGACCCCAGCGGCACCAACGGTAACCACCGCGCCACTTCACCGGCCCGCGAACCCGACATCTGCACGGCGGATCCGGCTGCGTCGAGATCGAGCAGTCCGGTGGCCAGCAGCAGCCAGGTCCGCGGGTCGGTTTCCACGACGTTGGGCGGGTTACCGCGAGTGTGCCGCGGCCCTTCGATGCACTGCACCGCCACGAAGGGCGGGACCCGGACCTCGACGCTGGCGCCCGGCGCCATCGCGGCCAGGGTGCGAGCGGTCAACCTGACCGCCTCGGCCAGCTCGGCGCGGGCGGGCTCCGGTTGAGTGGGTGCGCGCAGCCAGTCGGCCACGGCGGCGACCGCCGCCCTGGTCTTTTGCGGATCGACACTGCCTCGCGCGGCCATGCCATAGAGTCTCGCAAAATGTCTGCCGATCACCGAAATCCGCCGTACCGCTTGGCCGGTGCCGTGTTTCTGGCGATCATCGCGCTGCTACTCGGGTTGATCGTGGCGCAGTTCCGGGGCGCTTTCGAGCCCAATGCCCCGCTGACACTGCTGGCCTCACGTGCGGGCCTGGTGCTCGATCCGGGTTCGAAGGTGACCTTCAACGGCGTTCCGATCGGGCGGGTGGGCTCGGTGGACGCCGACTCCGATCCGGTCCGGGCACTGGTGCATCTCGACATCAACCCGAAGTATCTGGATCTGCTCCCGGCCAACGTACAGACCTCGATCCAGGCGACCACGGTGTTCGGCAACAAATACGTGGCCTTCACCTCTCCGGAACATCCCAGCCCGCAACGGGTTTCGATCTCGACCCCACTCGACGTCACGGCGGTCACCACCGAGTTCAACACGTTGTTCGAGACGATCACCGCGATCACCGAACAGGTCGACCCGATCAAACTGAACCAGACCTTGTCTGCCACGGCCCAGGCGTTGAGTGGACTGGGCAGCGCCTTCGGCCAGTCACTGGCCGACGGCAACACCATCCTCGATGATCTGAACCCGCGCATGCCGGCGCTGCGCCACGACATCACCGCGCTGGCCGATCTCGGCGAACGCTATGCGGCGGCCGGTCCCGACCTGTTCGACGGCCTGGGCGACGCGGCGCGCAGTGCCGCCACGTTCAACTCCCAGCGCGGCAACCTCGATGCCGCGCTGGTCGCGGCGATCGGTTTCGCCGGAACCGGTTCAGACATCCTCGAGCGCGGCGGTCCGTATCTGCAGCGCGGCGCGCAGGACCTGATCCCGACGTCGAAGCTGTTCGACAAGTACCAGGGGCAGCTGTTCTGCACCATCCGCAACTATCACGACGTGGCGCCCGCCTTCTATGCGACGTTCGGCGGCGACAACGGATATTCGTTCGAGAGCACGGGGACCTTGTCGAGCATCGGCGTGGGCAACACCTACGTGTATCCGGACAACCTGCCGCGGGTGAACGCCAAGGGTGGGCCCGAGGGCAAGCCCGGCTGTTGGAAGCCGATCACGGCCGACCTGTGGCCTGCGCCGTATCTGGTGATGGACACCGGTTTGTCGATTGCGCCGTACAACCACGTCGAGCTGGGCTCGCCGATCTTCGTCGACTACGTCTGGGGCCGGCAGATCGGTGAGCCCACGATCAATCCGTGACGGCCTTACGATCTTGATCCAGGGGATTCGGGTGAGAGGGGACTTTGTGAACGGCAGTGCGGATGCCTAAACGCGCAGTACCGGCGAGCCCCGAACCACCCGCTACCTGGCCGCCCGCTCTGCCCGCGTGGCGTGCCGTCGGACTGTCTCTCGCACCGATCGGCGCTGCCATCTTCAACGGGGTGGCCGGCCTGTGCGCCGCGGCGATCGCCGCGGTGTTGGTTGTCGCGTTCGCCCGCCTGCACCGGTACGCGCCACAGGCGGTGTCGACGGGTGATCTGGTCGCGGCCACCGTGGGTCCGGCGGCCGGGCGGTTCACCAGCCTCGTCCAACTGGCGGCCTACGCGCTTCTGGGTGTGGGCGCCGCGCTGACTCTCGCACTGCAGCCGCTGACCGGCGCACCGGACCTGGAGACCGCGCTCGCCGGCTGGTGGTGGCCCGGTTGGTCGGTGGCCGTGGTGGTGATCGCGGGTGCGGTGGTGGCCTACCTGCCCACCCGGGCGGTGGGTGCAACGGCTGCCGCACTGGCCGGCGTGGGCCTGCTGATCTTCGTCTACCTGGCGTTGGCGATCATGGCCCGGGTGGCGGCAGGTACACCCCCGATGATGATGGGGAGCTCCCACGTCGATTCGGTCCTGCTGGCCACGGCGGCGGCCATCCCGCTCGGCCTCGGCCTGGTCGGTTTCGAGGCGGCGACCGTGGTGAGCGGCCGTCTGGAGTCGGTGGCGCGGCCGGTGGGCACCGCGGTAGGCGTCACGGCTTTGGGCGCAGTGGTCCTGCTGGCAGCCGCCAACATCGGCGCGACCGGCGGGTTTCACAGCACCGCCGTGAATCTCTCCCTCATCGTCTCCCAGTTCTTCGCCGATGCCGGTTTCTACTGGTTCACCACCGGGGCATTGTGCCTGGGTTCGGCTGCGTTGCTGGCCCTGATGTGGGCGGCCACCCGGGTCGCGGGACGGCTGTTCGGGTCCGGCCCGGAGGTGGCGCTCCTGGTGCCCGCGGTGATGTGCGTTCTGGCCGTGGCCTTCTCCCGGTTCCAGGATTACCTCGGCAGGCTGCCGGTGGTGGTCCCGGCGCTGCTCCTGGTGGCGGTCTATGTGCTTGTCGCCGAGGCCAATTCGCGTGTGGGTGGTTCGGCCGCGGCACAGCAGGCACCGCGGTTGATCCTGGCGGTGGTGGCGGTCAGTGTGGTGCTGGTCCCGCTGCGGATCACCGATTTCTCGATGCCCACCTTGTGGCCCCTGATCGCCACGGCCGCGATCCTCGCGGTGGCAGCCCTGTTGGCACGGCTTGGCAGGCCAGCGCGGCCAGCGCGCCCGCCTCATTGATCGCCAGGTGCGCCAGCATCGGCGCGGCCAGGCTCGCCGACCGCTGCGCAAGCCGGCCGAACACCCATCCGGCGACCCCGGTGACCAGCACCGTCGGAATCACGGGCTGGGCTGCGGCGCGCGCGTCGGCGATATGGGACAGTCCGAACGCGGCGGCCTGCAGCACCTGACCACCGGTTGTGCCGAACGCTTCGGCACCGACCTTGCCGAGTGCGGCGCGGTAGGCGGCCTCCTCCGGCCAGACGGTCCCGAGCGGGATCCGCAGCAGCAACCAGCTGCCTGGCTCTGCAGGCAGGGTCTTCTCGCGCATGCCGGTGCGGACGATCGGCACCGCCGAGGTCGCGGCCACTCCGGCGCTCACCGCGGTCGCGACCGCCGCACCCAGGCGCACACCCGACCACAACGCCGGCGGCCGTAACCCCGGCCGGGCCCCGGTTCCGAACATCAACGCACTGCCGAGGACTGCGCGCACCAGCGGTTGCCACCGGGCCGGCAGCCTCGGATCGACCAGACCGTTCCACGCCACCAAGCCTGCCGCCAGCGTCACGGCGCGAACCCGGCTCGCTGCCATCAGTATTCGGGTCCGGCGTCGGCTTCGGTCTTCTCCAGCGCCAGCCGGATGCGGTCGGTGTCGTCGCGCGTCCAGCCGTCCGGTGCGGCCACCGCCGCCCAGCCGTCGAGCACCGATTCGCCGTAGTTGTGCCCGTGTCCGTTGGGCACGCTGGAAGCGTTGGTGATGTCGGCGGCCACCTGCCAGAACGTGATGATCGGGTACCAGCGCATCGAGGCGGTGCGGTCCGTCCCGGGCGGTTCGACCAGCCAATCCGGTTCGGAGAACAGCAGATCCGTCGACCACCAGATGATGGGGTCGGAGGGGTGTTGCAGGAACAAGACCCTGGTCCCCTCCCACGGTTCGGCGGCGTCGGCGGCGTTCTCGGCGGCGTCGGCGGCCTCGGAGAACCGGACGGTGCGGCCGTTGTCGTAGCGGGGACGCACCTGCGGGGTACCCGGGTCACGGCGCACGGTCAGGCCGCGCCACAGCGGGCTCGCGTTGGGCGGGCCGACCCACAGCACCGAGGAGAAACCCATCCTGGAGATGTCGGGAAGCCAGCTGAAGGCGCCCTGCCCGGCCATGGATCCCAGACTCTCCCCGTAGAGCACCAGCCTGGGACGGTGGTTTGCGGGCAGTTGTTCCCAACGGGCGTGGATCGCGTCGATCATCAGCCGGCCGTTGTTCATCGACTTCTCGCGGTCGCCCATGAACGAGATCCAGCTCGGCAGATAGGAATACTGCATGCCGACCATCGCTGTGTCCCCGTTGTACATCAGCTCCAGCGCGCGGGCGGCCGTCGGGTTGACCCAACCGGTGCCGGTGGTGGGGACGATCACCAGCAGCTTGCGGTCGAACGCGTGTGTGCGCTCAAGTTCGCTGAGCAACACCGCGATCCGCTGATCGTCGGAGTCCGCAGTGTGCAGGCCGGCGTACACACGGATGGGTTCCTGCGCGGGCGCACCGTTGAGTTTTTCGAGCTCGGCCGCGCGCGGGCCGCTCGCGACGAAGTTGCGGCCCTGGAACCCAAGAGAATCCCAGGCCGCGAATGACGCTGGGCTGCCGGACCTTTCGGGTTCGGAAGGTTGGCTGACGCCTTCACGGGTGGTCGAGTTCTGCGGCTGGAACACCCGACTGGCCCCGGCCAGGAACCCGCGGTAGAGCACACCGTTGACCAACGTGACCACCAGCACCACCACGATGGCAGTACCGATGAACTGGGCCACCTCCCGGTGCAGATGCCAGCGGCGGATGAACACCTTGGCCAGCAGTCGCACGAAGTCACGCAGCGTCCGCGCCGTGGCAATCAACCCCGCCGCCACCGCGACCGCGATGATCAGGGTCCGCAGATAGCCCGCAGTGGCCGGACCTTCCATGCCCATCAGCGCCGAGACCTGCCGTTGCCAGGCCGCGGCGGGAATCAGCATCAGGATCGATGCCGAGATCGCCCCGGCGACGACAACCACCTTGAGGCCGAGCAGTACCCGCTTACCCGGGGGCCACCAGGTCCTGCGCCGTAACACGAAGCGGTACAGCGCTTTTCCCAACAAGACCCCGATGCCGTAGCCGATCGCGGCGTTGATGCCGCCGATCAACCCGGCGAACAGCCAGTCGCGCGGCAGCAGCGACGGGGTCAGCGAGAGACAGAAGAACAGGGCACCGACCGCGATGCCGGTGAAGTCCAGCCGCACCAGGCTCCAGGCCCAGCGCAGCAGGGGATGACGTTCGTCGAGGGTTTCCCCCGTCACCCGAACAGCCCGGGCAGCACGCCCTCCGACGTGCTCCGTAGCTCCGCGAGCGAAATACTGAACTGTCCTTGGACCTCGATCGAATCGCTTCCCTGGTCCACCACGCCGACCCGGGTCACCGGCAGGTCCCTGGCCTCACACATCGACCGGAACCGGCTCTCCTCGGTGCGGGGCACCGCCACCAGGACCCGGCCGGCGGACTCGGAGAACAGTGTCACAAAAGGATCGGCGCCTTCCGGAAGGATTACCCGGCAACCGGTTTCACCGGCAAGCGCAGCTTCGACCACGGCCTGGATCAGCCCGCCCTCGGACAGGTCGTGGGCCGCGGAGATCAGGCCGTCACGCGAGGCCGCGGTCAGCACCTCCGCCAGCAGCTTCTCGCGGGCCAGGTCGACCTTCGGCGGAACCCCGCCCAGATGATCGGCCGTGACCTGCGCCCAGACCGAGCCGTCGAACTCGTCGTAGGTGTCTCCGAGCAGCAGCAGCGTCTCGCCCGGTTCGGTACCCACGCCGGTGGGGATGCGTCGCTTCACGTCGTCGATCACGCCGAGCACGCCGACCACCGGGGTCGGCAGGATCGCGGTCGAGCCGGTCTGGTTGTAGAAGCTGACGTTGCCACCTGTCACCGGAATGCCAAGGGCCGCACAGCCGTCGGCCAGCCCGCGGACGGCCTGGCTGAACTGCCACATCACCCCAGGGTCCTCGGGGGACCCGAAGTTGAGGCAGTTGGTCACCGCGACGGGGGTGGCCCCGGTGACCGCGACGTTGCGGTAGGCCTCGGCCAGCGCCAGTTGCGCGCCGGTGTACGGATCGAGCTGGGTGTAGCGGCCCGACGCGTCGGTGGAGACCGCGATGCCGCGGCCGGTGGTCTCGTCGATGCGCAGCACGCCACCGTCGGCATGCTCGGCCAGCACGGTGTTGCCGCGGACGTAGCGGTCGTACTGCTCGGTGATGAACGCCCGGCTGCACAGGTGCGGGCTGCCGATCAGCGCCAGCAGGGTGGCCTTGAGTTCGTCACCGGTCTTGGGCCGCGGCAAGTTGGCCGAGGTGTCGGCGACCAGGGCGTCCTGGGTGTCGGGGCGGGCCACCGGCCGCTGGTAGACGGGGCCCTCGTGGGCCACGGTGCGCGGCGGGACGTCCACCACGGTGTCACCGTGCCAGGTGATCTCCAGCCGGTCCCCGTCGGTGACCTCGCCGATCACCGTGGCCAGCACGTCCCACTTGCGGCAGACGGCCATGAACGCCTCGACGTTCTCTGGCGTCACCACGGCGCACATGCGTTCCTGCGACTCGCTGGAGAGCACCTCGGCCGGGGTCATGTCCTTGGCCCGCAGCGGCACCTGATCCAGCTCGATGCGCATGCCGCCATCACCGGCAGACGCGAGTTCGGATGTGGCACAGGACAATCCGGCTCCACCGAGGTCCTGGATGCCGACCACCAGGCCGGCCGAGTACAGCTCAAGGCAACACTCGATGAGTACCTTCTCGGTGAACGGGTCACCCACCTGAACGCTCGGCAGCTTCTTGCGGCCCGCGCCGCTCTCGTCACCGGAGAAGGTGTCCGATGCCAGCACCGAGACACCGCCAATGCCGTCCAGGCCGGTGCGCGCACCGAACAGGATGATCTTGTTGCCGGTACCCGAGGCGAACGCCAGGTGCAGGTCTTCCTTGCGCAGCGCACCGACGCACAGCGCGTTGACCAGCGGATTGCCCGCGTAGGAGGGGTCGAAGATCGTCTCGCCGCCGATGTTCGGCAGGCCCAGCGAGTTGCCGTAGCCGCCGACCCCGCGGACCACACCGTCGAGCACGCGGCGGGTGTCCGGCGCGTCGGCCGCACCGAAGCGCAGCTGATCCATGACCGCCACCGGCCGAGCGCCCATCGCCATGATGTCGCGGACGATGCCGCCGACGCCGGTCGCCGCACCCTGGTAGGGCTCGACGTAGGACGGGTGGTTGTGCGATTCGACCTTGAAGGTGACCGCCCAGCCGTCGCCGATGTCGACGACGCCGGCGTTCTCGCCGATGCCGGCCAGCATGCCGGCGCGCATCTCGTCGGTGGTGGTCTCACCGAAGTAGCGCAGGTGCACCTTGGAGGACTTGTAGGAGCAGTGTTCGCTCCACATCACCGAGTACATGGCCAGCTCGGCGTCAGTGGGGCGGCGACCCAGGATCTCGCGGATTCGCTCGTACTCGTCGTCCTTGAGGCCGAGTTCGCGGTACGGCTGGGGCTGATCGGGGGTGGCGGCTGCCCGCTGCACCGTGTCGATAGCGTGGGTGAGCTCAGACGTCACGCCCATGAGTCTATCGTTGCCGCCCGCGTGCGCCCGACCAGGCGATTGGCGGTTGCGCCTCCACCCACCCCCGCGGCGGCATACTCAGCACATGCGAAAGCTCGGGCCGAAGGTGTGGCTGGCCATTCTCGGTGTCGTGCTGGCGCTCGGCATCACGTGTTGCCAGTTCAGGGGCTCGTGGTCGGCCGGCTTGATCGACAACGTCTTGAAAAGTCAGCCCGGCGTCACGTTCGTCACACACACCGTCTCGAGCAACAGCGGATTCGGGGTCCGCACCGCCGACTTTCAGGTCATGGTCGGTCCCGAGGCGACCGCTGACCAACTCTCGGCGCTCGGGCGGACCTTCGCCGACCAGATCCACGGATCGATGGTGTATGGCGGGCTGGGAGCAAACCTCCACGTGAGCCGTTCGTCCGAATCCTTCCCCGACCAATCGGGCGCCACGATGTACGTCAGCGTCGACCCTTCGAAGACCACCCCGGAACCGCCGTGGCAGGACTGGCTGAAGCTGTCACAGGGCGACTACGCGTACGCGATCACGGGGTCAGCTTCACCTGACGGCCCCTGGCAATCGGCTCGGACCGGCCTCACAGTGACCCTGCGCAGCTACGACCATGTGCACGCCCCCCTGGGCGCATCGGAGTTCGCGGCATCGGTGCGGCGGCTGATCGCAGACTTTCCGGACTCGACCACCGATTGGACCATCGTCGATGCCGACAGCAACAACGCACCGAGCATCCGTTCGGACCACGGCCTCCCCACCGCAGAGCAGCTGACGCTGTGGGAAGCGCTCGATCAGCTGGCACCGACCAAAGGCCTCTTCGATCTGGAGCAACCACGGTTCTCCATCGGAGGAGCACCCGTCGGCTCCGAGCGGGATCGCATTGTCGGAGGACAACTTCAGCTCATCAAGGACTCGGGGGTGCCTGCCGTATACGAGCTTGAGAGCGAACACGTCACGGTACGGCCGGGGGGCTGTTCCAAGGACGTCCAGGAACCTCAGCCGCGAATGCCTGCGGACGAGCGGCTGCAGACCAAGCTGCGCGCGCAGTTCGAGAGTTGCCCACGGTGAGCTCACGTCTGCGATTTCGCATAGGCGCGGGCAACCGCTGGCGCGCCCGCTCCGTGCAGCACGACGCTGCCAAGGACCGCCACCACCAGTACCTGCGCGACGGTGTGTTCGGCCACACCTTCGAGGGCGTTGAACGCCAGTAGTCCGAACACGATCGACGGAGTGCCGCGCGGCCCGAGCCCGCCCAGCAACAGCATCTCGCGCCAACCCAGCGACGAGCCGACCATCGACAGCAGCACCGCGGCGATACGCACCACGGTCAGGGCCAGCACGCAGAACACCACGATCCCCCACGGCACGCCGTAGCCGAGCGCCAGCACTGCGGTGAGCCCGAACACGAACCACATCACCGAGGCCAGCAGGAATCCGAGATCGTCGACGAGCTCGAGTTCGGCGGCGAAGGTCGGCGAGGTGCGGAAGTAGTTGAACGCGATGCCACAGACAAAAGCGGAGACGAACCCGTTGCCACCCACGCCGAGACTGGCGCCGAACGACAATAGCGGCGCCGTCACCAGGATCAGGCGCTTGGCTTGACCGGTCATCAGGCTGCGGCGTTCGGCATTGTTGGTCGCGATGGCCAGAACGGCGCCGACGACCGCACCGACCAGCAGCGCCTTACCCGCGTCCGGAACGGCCCGGGCCAAGGCGTCGAGCGGGGTCTCGGCATCGGTGCGATCGGAGGCCAGCACCAGCGCGAAGATGAACACCGGCGACACGATGCCGTCGTTGTATCCGGCCTCGACGGTCAACAAGCTGCGGACGCGCTCGGGTATCCGGGTGTCACGCAGCAGCGACGACGTCGGGGCGAAATCGATCGGCACCACCACGCAGGCGATCACCAGCAGCACCGCCCACGACAGGCCCGGCATCAGCCACAACCCCAGCAGCACCGATGCCGCGAGGCCCAGTGGCATCGCGATGAACAGCAGCCGCAGCGCCGACCGCGGATCGGCACCGAGATACCCGCCGCGGACATCGGTGGCGTCGACGAAAAGCAGTACCGCAAGGATGATCTCGGCGACGTGCTGGGCGGTGACGGCATTCAGCGTCGACGCCAACGCGTCCTGGGTGGTGAAGCCGACCGCGATCCCGGCCAGCACCAGCACCATCGGCGCCGTCAGGCGTAGCCGCTCGAAGCCACGCGAGAAGAGCGACCATCCGGCCAGCACCACCGAGATCGCGACGAGCGACAACAGCATGGCCGGAATCCTGCCAGCTACCGGCGGTTATCCGCCCGCGATACAGAACGCGTTGCCGGCCGGGTCGGCCAGGACGACCCAGTTGAACTCCTCGCCGAAGTTGTGCCTGCCCGTTTCGGTGGCGCCCAGGCCCACCAGCCTGGCCACCTCTGCCTCCATGTCCGCGGCGTGGAAATCGAGGTGTACGCGGTTCTTGCCCGGGGTCGGGTCGGGTACCCGCTGAAAGCCCAGATTCGGACCGCCGTCGCGCTGTACGAGCACGAATTCACCTGGCGCATAGGCATTCACAGAACCGCTGACCGCTCGCGCCCACCAATCGGCGAGCGTGTCCGGGTCGGCGCAGTCGAACGTGATCATTTCCACCGAGAGCGTCATGGCGCCGACCCTAGATCAGACCGGTGACAAGAACCCCTGTAATGCCGCGGAGTACGCCGCCACGTCCTTGGCGCCCATGAACTCACGCGCCGAGTGCATGGCCAACTGCGCCGCGCCGACATCGACGGTCGGGATCCCGGTGCGTGCCGAGGTCATCGGCCCGATGGTCGACCCGCACGGCAGATCGGCGCGATGCTCGTAGCGTTGCAGCGGCACCCCGGCCTGATCGCACGCCAGCGCGAACGCCGCCGCGGTACGACCGTCGGTGGCATAGCGCAAGTTGGGCTGCACTTTGAGCACGGGCCCGGCATTGACCTCGATCAGGTGTCCGGGCTCGTGACGGTCCGGGTAGTTCGGGTGCGTCGCGTGCGCCATGTCCCCGGAGGCCACCATGGAGCCGGCCGCCCGGCGCAGGAAGTCTTCCCGGGAACCGCCCGCGGCGAGCACGATGCGCTCCAGCACGGTCGGCAGCAGCTCTGACTGGGCGCCGTGATCCGACGTCGAGCCGACTTCCTCGTGGTCGAAGAGCGCCAGCACCGGCACGTACCCGCCGGCTTCCGCCGCCAGGAATGCCTCCAGCCCCGCGTAACAGGTGGCCTGGTTGTCCAGCCGCGGCGCGCTGACGAACTCGCGGTCGGCACCGGTGATCGCCGACGGCGCCAGGTCGTGGGTCATCAGGTCGAACCCGAGCACGTCGCGCTCTTCCACCCCGGCCCGCCCGGCGACGAACCGCAGGAACGATCCGGGCCGCTCCCCCAGCCCCCACACCGCGTTGACGTGCCGCTGTGGGTCTGGGCTCACCCCCTTGCGGTCTTCGGACAGGTGGATGGCGAGCTGGGGCACGCGCAGGATCGGATCGTCGATCCGGACCAGCCGGTGGTCGATCCGGTTGCCGTCGCGGACCGAGAGCCGGCCGCTGATCCCGAGGTCGCGGTCCAGCCATGAGTTCAGCCAGGCCCCGCCGTACGGCGCCAGCGCGACCATCTGCCAGCCCGCGACGACGCGGTCAGGGTGCTGCTTGACCCGCAGATTGGGGCTGTCGGTGTGGCCGCCCACCACCCGGAACGGTGCAGCGGGGTCGGCGCCCTCTGTGTTCCACGCCACCAGCGAACCCGCCCGCACCGTGAAGAACCTCCCGGCGCCGGGCCAACTGTCGGTTTCGGCGAGCTCGATGAATCCGGCGTCACGCAGGCGTTGCGCTGCGGTGGCGCACACGTGGAACGGAGATGGCGACGCGTCGATGAACTCGCACATGCTCTGGGGGCTAGCTGCCATATCTCTATCTTGACCGGGATTTCAACGCGCGCCACGTTAGGGTCGGTGTTGTGCCCGCACCACAGTCCCAGCCGGTCCTGGCCCCGCTGACACCGGCCGCCGTGTTCATGGTCGCGACCATCGACGAGGGCGGCGAGGCGACGGTCCACGACACATTGACCGATATCTCAGGGCTGGTGCGCGCCATCGGCTTCCGCGACCCCACCAAGCACCTGTCGGCCATCGTGTCGATCGGCTCCGACGCTTGGGACCGTTTGTTCTCCGGTCCACGCCCCGCCGAACTGCACCCGTTCATTGCGCTCGACGGTCCGCGACACCGAGCGCCGGCGACGCCGGGTGACCTGTTGTTCCACCTGCGGGCCGAGTCCATGGACGTGTGCTTCGAGCTCGCCACCAAGTTCGCCGACGCGCTGGCCGGTGCCGTGACGATCGTCGACGAGGTACACGGCTTCAAGTTCTTCGACAATCGCGATCTGATGGGCTTCGTCGACGGCACCGAGAACCCGAACGGCCAGGTGGCAGTGAACGCCAGCCAGATCGGTGACGAGGACCCAAATTTCGCCGGCGGCTGCTACGTCCACGTGCAGAAGTACGTCCACGACATGGGTTCGTGGAACTCGCTGTCCACCGAGGAGCAGGAGCGGGTGATCGGCCGCACCAAACTCGACGACATCGAGCTCGACGATGCGGTCAAGCCGCTCAACTCGCACGTGGCTCTCAACGTGATCGAAGATGAGGACGGCAACGAGCTGAAGATCATCCGGCACAACATGCCGTTCGGTGAGATCGGCAAGGGCGAATTCGGCACGTACTACATCGGCTACTCCCGCACCCCAGAAGTCACCGAGCGGATGCTGAACAACATGTTCATCGGTGACCCGCCCGGCAACACCGACCGCATCCTGGATTTCTCCACCGCTCTCACCGGTGGCCTGTTCTTCACCCCCACGATCGATTTTCTGGATGATCCACCGCCACTGCCCTCCTCCGACGAGGAGTCGGCAGCAGTGGAAGCACCACCGGCTCAGGGCCACCGTGACGGCTCGCTCGGCATCGGCAGTCTGAAAGGAATCCCGCAATGAACAACCTGTACCGCGAGCTTGCTCCGATCACCGAGTCCGCATGGGCCGAGATCGAACTCGAGGCCAGCCGAACCTTCAAGCGGCACATCGCCGGCCGGCGCGTGGTCGATGTCAGCGAGCCCGGCGGTCCGGTGACCGCGGCGGTCAGCACCGGCCATCTGCTCGACGTGAAATCACCCGGCGACGGCGTGGTGGCCCACCTACGCGACGCGCGGCCGCTGGTGCGGCTGCGGGTGCCGTTCACGGTGTCGCGCACCGCAATTGACGACGTCGAGCGTGGCGCCCAGGACTCCGACTGGGATCCGGTCAAGGATGCCGCCAAGAAGCTGGCGTTCGTCGAGGACCGCGCGATCTTCGAGGGCTACCCGGCGGCCTCGATCGAAGGCATCCGCAGCTCGAGTTCCAACCCGGCGCTGGCCCTGCCCGACGATGCCCGCGAGATTCCCGACGTGATCGCGCAGGCCCTTTCGGAGCTGCGACTGGCCGGTGTCGACGGGCCGTACTCGGTGCTGCTCTCGGCCGCCACCTACACCAAGGTCAGCGAGACCACCGCGCACGGCTACCCGATCCGCGAGCACCTGAGCCGGCTGGTGGACGGTGAGATCATCTGGGCGCCCGCGATCGACGGCGCCTTCGTATTGTCCACCCGCGGTGGTGATTTCGATCTGCAGCTGGGCACCGACGTCTCGATCGGCTACCTGTCCCACGATGCCGAGAGCGTGCACCTGTACCTGCAGGAGACCCTGACGTTCCTGGCCTACACCGCCGAGGCGTCCGTCGCCCTCACCGCGTAAACGCTCCGCGCTGCGGGCGTGCCTCCGTGCACACCCGCAGCGTGAGGGCAGGCTCTACCGATCAGCTGCGAAGTTCTTGCTCTGCAGCCTTTCCAGCGCCCGATCGTCAGTAAGTTCATCCCGATAGCCCGGATGCTGCCAATAGAAGCGGACCAACTCCCGCAGATCCCGACCACCCGGCGTAATGGCGCCCGCAGCGAGCACCGCAGCTGTGCCGTCAGAGTTCATCAAAACAAGGGCATTCGGCACCTGGCGATTTGACTCGGGCACCACTTCCGTGACATCGATGATCTTGTCCCACACGCCGCGCTCCGGCTTGTAGCCCTCGGCAACCTCATATCCAACTGGCGTCAGCCGCACAAACTTCGTGCCGCCACGACAAACCATCAGCCAGATAAACGGAATCCCCATCAGCGCCACCACTCCGGCCAAGAATGGGATCGAATACCGAAGGGAGTGGGGCACCGGTATATCCAGCATTCCGAGCGGCTGGAAAATTGCAAACATCCCACACGAAAAAACGACAGCGACGACACTCATGCAAGTTGCTGCGTCAAAAATCAAGTCCGACCGCAACGTCGTCCCATGATCGTCGCGGGAGACCCTCGGTTCAATTCTCGAAGTAATCGATCTCATCGACGGCACAATCATGCTGATAAGCGCCACGCCGAAACTGAAAGATACAACAGCCGTCAAGAACCCACTTCGGCTCACGCACATGATCGCCCAAACGATAGCGAGGAGACCAAGTGGAATGGCCAAAAGGTAACCCGGCAATACCTTTCGTAATGTCATTTTGGGCACGCCAATTCCCCGATGACTGCGCCAAAATATCCGCCAGCCCAACTGCCCCCGATATTCCCCACCCCCGCGGCAACGACAGCGCCAGGGCCAGACTCCGCGAACACCGACCCCAGCGCCGACATCACCACCGACGATGCCACCGGCCCCAGACACCGCGGCGACGCATGCCTTATGCCAAGTGTCCGCGGTAACCGTGTCATAGAGTGCAGTCGCGATACCGAGTCCGTATCCACCATACTTGGCACTCTTACCAACGTCTTCCATGGAAGCCGCGGTCATCATCGGTATCCCATCCTTCGCCTGCTTTTCAATACCAGTAAGCACACCACCCGCAACTGTCAAATTAGGGTGAGTGAAAAATTCATCCGGGAGTTTCGCATGCCGACTGTCGGGCGGGGGCGTGGTAACTCCACCCGTACAGTTCCCGTTCGCATCTTGCGTCATCATTATTTCGGTACCATCCCGCAGCGTATACCTAGATTGCTTTGTGCCATTATATTTAGTCAGATCGTGCGAAGAGGCGGATGATACTAGGTTTCCAGCCTTATCGTAGTAATCGTCTTCCACGGCAGGCAGGATATCGCCCCATTCATATATTTCATGCCTGCTCCCGTCCAGCATCGTGATCGTTTTTCGATGCTGGCCGTCCGACGTGTCCCATTCTCGCGATTCACGAACTGTCGTCGACATATCCTGTTGGCGAATCATTTGCTGCTGCAGCTGGCCTGCCGTCGAGAATGGATTAGGAACCTCGTCTCCCGGACGCGCCAGGCCCGAAAGCGTGCCAAAGACATTACCTGGCTGCTGCGGCACGAAGCCGTACGCTTTGGCGGCATTCTGAATCGCATCCGCGGCGCCATCGTCAGCTTGAGCGACTTCAAGCAGCAACTTGTTTATCTCACCCTGTTCCTGCATCGCCAACTTCTGGAGAGTTTCCGCTTTCTCGGCCGACATTTGACCAGGTCTAATGAGCACAACCCATTGATCGGTTACGTGCAACTCACCCTGATCGATTTCGTCAGCCTTATTTAGCAACGGAGTCCTGGCCGCAGCAATGGCTGAGCCGCCCGCCTGCATCGCCGCAGATATCTTCTCGGTGTAATCCTTGAAGCTCGACGCTGCGCGGGTTGCCCTGTCAAACATCTGCGTCGAGGCGTCGTGCGCGGGCCCCCTCCAGGTTCGCACCTCGTCCAGTCGATTCACACCATCGTCAAGGTTGCGCACCGCCCGGTACACCGATGCACCGCCGGCGTTGACCCCTGGCGCCGCCGAAGACAACGAATCCGGATTCCAACTCTGGAGCCGAGGACGGGAAGGGATCACTACTTGAACAATCCGTTGAAACTGCCAGCCAGAGAACCGTCTTCGACCTCATATTTGTCGGCGGCACCTCGAACCGCCACACCGACATCGCCGACGCCTTTGGCTATCTTTCCGACCTGCTCACTGATGTGCGCGCCTACCAGGTGAACAGCCCACTGAGTGGCCGATCCTGGAAGTCCGTCCGCAGCAGTGCTCGCCTTGTGGCCGACGTCAGCCGACTGGATGTCTCCTGAAGCAGTGCCTACTTCACTGGCAAAGCCACGCAACAGCTCGGGATTGACTAACACGTGCCCCCCATACGGTGTTTCGATTCAATCGGTGCCGCTCAGGCACACAAACCATAGGTAATGAATCTAACATCGGGAGAACCTGGGCCGGTGCAGAAAAATCTGCGCTAGACCGAGAGAACCGCGTCCAGGGCGGAGTAGAACAAGCCGAGCCCGTCATCGGACGGACCGGTCAGCGCCTCGGTGGCATGTTCGGGGTGCGGCATCAGGCCGACGACGCGACGGTTTTCCGAGCACACTCCCGCGATTCCGCGCATCGAGCCGTTGAGGTTCTCGCGGTAGCGGAAGACCACGCGGCCCTCACCCTCGAGTTCATCGAGCACCGCCTCGGACGCGACGTACCGGCCCTCGCCCGACTTGAGCGGGATAAGCAGGTCGGCGCCGGCGTCGTACCGGGTCGTCCACGCGGTGGTGTTGGAGGCGACCTCCAGCCATACGTCGCGGCAGATGAAATGCAGGCCGGCGTTGCGGGTCAGTGCGCCCGGGAGCAGACCGGCCTCGCACAGCACCTGGAAGCCGTTGCAGATGCCGAGCACGGGCATGCCCTTGCCGGCCGCCTCGACGACGGACCCCATCACGGGGGCGAACTTCGCGATCGCCCCGCAGCGCAGATAGTCGCCGTAGGAGAACCCGCCGGGGACGACGACGGCGTCGACGCCCTTCAGGTCGGCGTCGGCGTGCCAGAGGTTGACGGCCTCGGCCCCGGCGAGACGGACGGCTCGGGCCGCGTCGACGTCGTCGAGCGTCCCGGGGAAGGTGATCACCCCGACACGGGTGCTCACGAGTCCTCCCGGCTCACCGAAAAGTCCTCGATAACCGTGTTGGCCAGCAGAGATTCAGCGATCTCGGCCAAGGTTTCGTCGGCTACGGAGTCGTCGACTTCGAGCTCGAAACGCTTGCCTTGACGGACGTCTGCGATACCACCATGTCCGAGCCGACCAAGTGCCCCGACAATCGCCTGACCTTGCGGGTCGAGGATCTCTGCCTTGGGCATGACGTGCACAACCACCTTTGCCACGGCGCACACTCTACCGGCACGACCCTATGTAAGCCGTGCACAGTGGGTCGGCCAGCGCATCGAGCACCTGCCGATCGGATGGTGCCGACCACGGAACCTGTGGTGGCGTGCTCGACCAGAGGGCCAACTCAACCACGGTGCTGTTGCCCGGATCGGCGAGCAGGTACTGGTGCAGCACCTTGGTGTTACCGAAGTTGACGGCCGCCGCCAGTCGCCCGGGCCGGTCGGTGGTGATGGCCGTCCCAGCCCCCGGGCACGCCCGCAGCGCCCCGGCTGCCCCCTGCACCACCGCGAGCGCGGTCTGACCGCCCTGCCATGTCTCCCCGCGCCAATGGAGGATCTGGACCCGCAGTTGCCAGTGCCCGGCGGGCTGCGTCACCTCCGATCGCGCCGCTACCGCGTAGCCGCGCGGATCTCCGGGCACGAGTGGCGACCCACATTCCTCCTCGAGGCGGAAGCGCGGTGCCACTGCGGTCACGGCCAGGCCGGCCAGTCCGGGCCAGCGGTATTCGCGGGCCAACGGAAGTTGCGACGCAGGCACCCACGCCGAATCGGGGATGCGGTCACACAGCGGCGGGCAGTCGGCGCTGGGCTCCGACCAAGCGGAAGGCGGCGCTGCGGCCAGCCCGCAGAGCCCTATCGACATCGCCACGATCACCCGCCATAACCCCACCGAGCGCCACAATATAGGTATGCAACTCACGCATTTCGGACATTCGTGCCTACTGGCCAGCATTTCGGACACCACTGTGCTGTTCGATCCGGGTAACTTCTCGCACGGTTTCGAAGGGATCACGGGCTTGTCGGCCATCCTGATCACCCATCAGCACCCCGATCACGCCGACACCACCCGGTTGCCTGCGCTGATCGCCGCCAACCCCCAGGCCGCCTTGTATGCCGACCCGCAGACCGCCGCGCAACTCGGTGAGCCGTGGAAGGCGGTGCATCCCGGTGACGCGTTCCGGGTCGGCTCGCTGAACGTGCGCGGGACCGGCGGCAAGCATGCCGTGATCCACCCGGAAATCCCTGTGATCGACAATATTTCGTACCTGCTGGGCGACGACGAGCATCCGGCCCGGCTCATGCACCCCGGCGATGCGCTGTTCGTTCCCGGTGAGCCGGTCGATGTGCTGGCCACCCCCGCGGCGGCTCCGTGGATGAAAATCTCGGAGGCCGTGGACTTCCTGCGTGCGGTCGCACCGACGCGGGCGGTGCCGATCCATCAGGGCATCATCGAGCCGAATGCCCGGGGCATCTACTACGGACGTCTGTCCGAGATGACGAAGACCGACTTCCAGGTGCTCACCGAGGAAAACGGCACCGAGTTCTGATCAGGCGATGTCGGCTGCGGCGCCCCGCCCGGCCGCCCGGCCGGAGAAGATGCAGCCGCCCAGGAAGGTGCCTTCCAGAGACCGGTAACCGTGCACCCCTCCGCCACCGAATCCGGCCGCCTCGCCCGCGGCGTACAGGCCGGCGAACGCCGTCCCGTCTTCCTTGAGCACCCGGGAGTCCAGGTCGGTTTCCAAACCGCCCAAGGACTTTCGGGTGAGAATGTGCAGTTTGACGGCGATCATCGGACCGGCCTTGGGGTCGGTGAGCCGATGCGGCGCGACGACGCGGGTGAACCGGTCGCCGAGGTAATTTCGGGCCGCCCGGATCGCAGTCACCTGTCCGTCTTTGGTGAACTTGTTGACCACCTCACGGTCCCGTGCGGTGACTTCTGCAGCCACGGTGGCGTAGTCGAGTTCGACCACGTCGGGCACGTCGTTCATCGCCGCCACCAGTTCGCGAAGCGAACGTGCGCTGACGAAGTCGACGCCACGGTCGACGAAAGCCTGGACCGGGGCTGGGGCGCCGGGTTTCACCCGCGCCAGCACATCACGCACACTGCGTGAGGTGAGGTCGGGGTTCTGTTCCTGACCGGACAGCGCGAACTCCTTGGCGATGATCCGCGCGTCGAGGATGAACCAGGTGTAGTCCTGCCCGGTGCGGCAGATGTGTTCGAGCGTGCCCAAGGTGTCGAAGCCGGGGTACAGCGGCCCGGGAAGTCGTTTTCCGTTGGCGTCCAACCACAATGACGACGGTCCGGGCAGAATGCGAATCCCGTGGTCCGGCCAGATCGGATCGTAGTTCGTGATGCCTTCGGTGTAGTGCCACATGCGGTCGCTGTTGATGACGTGCGCACCGGCGGTCTCGGAGATGCCGATCATGCGGCCGTCGACATGCGCGGGCACACCGCTGAGCAATTGTTCGGGGACCCGGCCCATGCGGGCCGGCCAGTTCTTGCGCACCAGGTCGTGGTTGCCCCCGATCCCACCGCTGGCAACGATCACCGCAGAGGCACGGAACTCGAACTCGCCGACGATGTTTCGTGACGAGGCCGCGCCGCGCGGCGCGTCGGAGGGCTCCAGTACCGCACCACGGACGCCGACGACGGCACCGTCGGAGACGATGAGTTCGTCGACGCGGTGCCGGTGGGCAAATCGCACCCGGGGCTCCCCCACCAACCGGCGGGCGAAGACATCGACGATCGCCGGACCGGTGCCCCAGGTGATGTGGAAGCGCGGCACCGAGTTGCCGTGGCCCAACGCCCCGTATCCACCTCGCTCGGCCCACCCGACCAAGGGAAACGTCTGCAGACCTCGAGCCCGCAACCAGCTGCGTTTCTCCCCGGCGGCGAAATCGACGTAGGCATGCGCCCACTCCCGGGGCCAGTGATCCTCGGGCCGGTCGAACCCCGCGGTGCCCAGCCAGTCCTGCAGGGCCAGTTCCTGGCTGTCGTGGATGCCGAGCCTGCGCTGCTCGGGGCTGTCGACGAAGAACAATCCACCGAACGACCAGAATGCCTGCCCACCCAGGTTGGCGGCATTCTCCTGATCGAGGATCAGTACCCGGTGGCTCCGGCCCGAACTCCCGGCTCCGCCGGGGCGATCCACCAGTTCACAGGCGGCAACCAACCCGGCGAGACCCGCCCCCACGACAATGACATCGGCGTCTGCCATGAGACGAAAGAGTAGCCCTTGTCAGGCGGCGTCGGTCAGTACCGAAAATCCTCGCCACTGATAGACGGTGGGCACGCACTGATGCAGCAAAGCCAGGTCGATGGCATCCAGCATGGCCTGCCGGGTCCCGGGCCGTCGCAGATGTCGCGCAGCGACGGCGACCCGCACCATTCCTTCGCGTCGCGCCGTGCGTTCAGCGGCGAGGACCACGGTCCGGCACCACCACGGTTCGGACAGGAATCCTTCCCCGATCCCGACCACACGGGCACGCGTGGTGGTCTGGCGGACCAGGTCGGTGATGCCGTTGAGGTCGGCGAGCAGCCGAAAGCCGTTGCGCGGCAAAGCTGTCACGGTGCCCTGTGACACCGTCCAGCCCGGGGCGGCAAACAGCCGGGTACGCAGGCCGAGGTGTTCGAGCACCCGGTCGGCACCCATCAGCCGCAGGTTGGCCTCGTGGGCGGGCAAAGAGGCGAACTCACCGCGACGCTTCTTGGTCGCGGCCTCGTCATAGCCGTGGAGCACGATGGCGTCACCGCCGCTGCGCCGACGGGCCAGCCAGTCCACCGTGTCGGCATCGCGGTCCAACCGGTAGCCACCCTTGAGCCGCGGCGCCACCATCATCGAGGCGGGCACGCCGCGGGCGTCGAGTTCGGCGCAGAACGACTCGACATCAGCCATCGTGCGATCGCTGATCTGCGATATCGAGACGATGAGTTGTCCGGTCACGCTGCCAGTGTGGCAACGTCACATGTCGGGACGGTGTCGAACACTCTGACGCCGAATGTCCATTGGGATAGACCTGCGATCAGGCCGGCAGGACCGCTTCGATGGCCGCGATGACCTCGGGCGCGTCCGGCTCGGTGCGGGGACGGAACCGGTTGGCCACCGTGCCGCCCGGGGCGAGCAGGAACTTCTCGAAGTTCCACTGGATGTCGCCGGCCTCGCCATCGGCGTCGGCGGCCTGCGTCAGCTCGGCGTACAGCGGGTGGCGGTCGGCGCCGTTGACGTCGGTCTTAGCGAGCAGGGGGAAGGTCACGCCGTAGGTGGTCGAGCAGAAGGTCTGGATCTCCTCGGCGCTGCCCGGTTCCTGGCCCATGAACTGGTTGCACGGCACGCCGACGACGGTCAGCCCGCGAGCGGCATAGTCCTGCGCGAGCTTCTCCAGCGCGCTGTACTGCGGCGTCAGCCCACATTTGGAGGCGACGTTGACCACCAGCGCTGCGCCGGTTGCCAACTCGGCCAATGTCGTCGGCTTGCCGTCGAGGGTGGTCAGCGGGATGTCGTTGAGGCTCATCGGCCCGACGCTACCGGACCTACTCGTCGAACAGGATCTGGGCCAGACTCTGCACCTTGGCGATCGGATCGCCCGCGGTGTCGATCGCGTCGTTGAGCCACAGCGTCGAAAACCCGTGAACCAGAGACCAAGCCGCCAGCGCGGCTCCCGCCGGGTCGGCGGCCGCCTTGGGGTCGGCCAGGGTGCCGACGCCGCGGTTGAGCTCCGCGCCCGCGGCCGACGCGGCCGCAACCAGTTGGGTGTCGGTGTCGTCATAGAGCGATTTGTCGAACATCACCTCGTAGTGGCCGGGATGGTCGAGGGCGAACCGCACGTAGGCCTTGGCGGCATCGATGAATTGCGGCCTTGCCCCGGTCAGCGCCGCGGCCAGCAACTGAAATCCTTCGGTGGCCAGTGCGGTGAACAACCCGCGCCGGTCCGTGAAGTGGTGCGCCGGGGCCGCGTGGGAGACCCCGGCCGCCCGTGCGAGCTCGCGCAACGAGACGCCGTCGGCACCGCGTTCGGCCACCAGGGTGGCGGCCTGCGCGAGGATCGCGGCCTTGAGGTCGCCATGGTGATAGCCCATGCTAGCCATCCTAATCTCCCATCTTGACAGCGGCTAGATCAGGCGTAGCGTGTCGATCTAGGCACTGACAAGATGGGAGCCTGCGATGGCCGTCTTTCTGACCCTGATCCTCGGCAGCGTGGCAGCTCGGGTAATCGGACTGGCAGGCGTGCACTACCTCGACAGCTGGCCTGAGGCCATCGCCGTGGGACTGGCCGCGATGTTCGTCATGACCGGCGTCGCGCACTTCGTCAATCCGTTGCGGCGCGACATGATCGCCATCGTGCCGCCCGCTCTCCCGGCGCCCGGCATCCTGGTGACGGCCACCGGCCTACTGGAGTTGACCGGCGCCATCGGCCTGCTCTACCCGCCCACCCGCACGGCGGCGGCAGTCTGCCTGTTCCTGCTCATGCTGGCCATGTTCCCGGCCAACGTTCACGCGGCCCGGATGCCCGACCCGCCGAAGTCGATGACCTCGCGGTTAGGTGTCCGGACCGCCGAAGAGGCTGTCTACCTGGCCGCGGCCGTAGTTGTCGCCGTCGGCGGCGGCTAGCAGCCAGGCGTACTGGAACGCGGCTTCCTTCCACCGCTCGTAGCGTCCGGACAGTCCACCGTGGCCGGCCACCATCTCGGTCTTGAGCAGCACGGGATGACCATCGGTCTTCGTGTGTCGCAGTGCGGCAACCCATTTGGCCGGTTCGACGTAGTACACCCGGGTGTCGTTGAGTGAGGTCATCGCCAGGATTGCCGGATAGTCCTGTGCCGCCACGTTCTCGTAGGGCGTGTAGGACTTCATATACCGGTACACCTCGGGGTCCTCCAACGGATTTCCCCACTCGTCCCACTCGGTCACGGTCAGCGGCAACGACGGATCAAGGATCGTGGTCAGCGCATCGACGAACGGCACCTGGGCCAGAATCCCGGCGAACAACTCCGGGGCCATGTTGGCCACCGCGCCCATCAACAAGCCACCGGCACTGCCGCCGAGGGCCACCAGATTCTGCGGGCGGGTCACGCCGGTGTCGATGAGATGCCGTGCCGCCGCGATGAAATCGGTGAAGGTGTTGGTCTTCTCCAGCAGCTTGCCGTGCTCGTACCACGGCCGGCCCAACTCGCCGCCGCCGCGCACATGGGCGATCACGAACACCATGCCGCGGTCCAGCAGCGACAACCGGGCGATCGAGAACCGCGGGTCCTCACACGACTCGTAGGCGCCGTAACCGTAGAGCAGCGCCGGCGCCGGGAACTGCAACCCGGCCCGGTGGATGATGGAGATGGGAACCCGGGCACCGTCGGACGCCGTCGCCCAATCTCGCCGCTCCACATAGTCTTCCGGCCGGTAACCGCCCAGCACCGGCTGCTCCCGCAGCAGCGTGCGCTCGCCGGTGGCGAGGTCCAGGTCGTAGATCCGCGCCGGGGTAATGAACGACGTGGCGCCGATGCGCAGCTTCGGGGTGGACCAGTTCGGGTTGCCACCCATTCCTGCGGCGGTCAGCTCAGAGTCGAAGGTCAGTTCCTCGCGCGTGCCGTAGCCGTCGGCGGTCAGCGGCCACAGGGCCATCTTCGGCAATGCGTCACTGCGGTAACTGATCACCAGGAAACCGTCGAACGCATCGACGCCGTCCAGGCGGACATCGGACCGGTGTTCGATCAGGGGGCGCACGTCGCTGGGATCGCTGACCGGGGCTTCCACCAGCATGAAGTTCTCGGCGCCGTCGTTGTGCAGGATGAGGAACCGGTCCTCGCCCCCGACCACGGCGTGCTCGACGGAGTACTCCACCAGGTCGCGTCGCTCCCACACCGTGGTGAGCTCGGCGGTCGGGTCATTCGCATCGACATAGCGGACCTCGGTGGTGACCGCGCTGCCCGACGCGACGAACAGGAATTTGTCGCTGCGGCTGCGACCGATCGCGACCCAGAACCGTTCGTCCGGTTCGTGATACACCTTCTCCGCCCGCAGGCCCGACGCCAGCCGGTGCCGCCACACGGTGTCGGGCCGCCAGGCGTCGTCCACCGTGGTGTAGTACAGGGTGCGACTGTCGGCCGCCCAGGTACCACCGGCGCCGATCCCGGCGATCGTGTCGTCATAGAGCTCACCGGTGCGTAAGTCCTTGAACTTCAAGGTGTATCGCTCGTCACCCAGGACGTCCACCGAGTAGGCCAGGATATTGCCGTCGAGGCTCACCGTGGCTGCGCCGAGCGAGAAGTACTCGTGGCCGTCGGCCTCGACATTCTCGTCCAGCAGGATCTGTTCACCCGGGATCTCGGCACCCTCGTCGAGCCGGGGCGGCGTCCAGTCGTCGGGATCGCCGATCGGGCACCGGCAATGCACCGCGTACTGCTTGCCCTCGAAGCTGCGCGCGTAATACCACCAGCCATTGCGGCGCATCGGCACCGAGAGGTCGGTTTCCTTGGTACGCGCCTTGATCTCGTCGAAGATCTTCTGCCGCAACGGCTCCAGATGCCCGGTGGCGTCCTCGGTGTAGGCGTTCTCGGCCTCCAGGTGCGCGATCACCTCGGGGTTGTCCTTGTCGCGCAACCATTCGTAGGGGTCGATGAACACATCACCGTGGTGCTCGCGGCGGTGGTTGCCCCGCTTGGCGACCGGAGGCTGCACGGACGGGGTCATGCGCCGATCCAATCCTCGAACCGCAGACCGGAGATCCGTTCGTAGGCCTCGATGTACCGGTCCCGGGTGGCTGCCACGATCTCTTCGGGCAATGGTGGCGGCGGGGTGCCGCCGTGCCGGTCCCAGCCGGAGTCCGGCCCGGTCAGCCAGTTGCGGACGAACTGCTTGTCGAAGCTGTCCTGAACCACACCCTGCTGATAGGTCTCGGCGCGCCAGTACCGGGACGAATCCGGCGTGAACACCTCGTCGGCCAGGACCACGTTGCCGTTCCCGTCGACGCCGAACTCGAACTTGGTGTCGGCGATGATGATGCCCTTCGTCAACGCATGGTCAGCGCCTTGCAGGTAGGTCTGCAGGGTGCGTTCCTTCAGCTGGTTGGCCAGCACCGGCCCCACCAGTTCGATCACCTGCGCGAACGAGATGTTCTCGTCATGCTCCCCGATGTCGGCCTTCGTGGCCGGGGTGAACAGTGGCTCGTCGAACCTGCTCGCCTCCCCCAGGCCCGGCGGCAGCGGGATACCGCACACCGACCCCGACGCCTGGTAGTCGATCAGCCCCGAACCGGTCAGGTAACCGCGGGCCACACATTCCACCGGCAGCATCTTCAGTTGCTTCACCACCAGCGCGCGGCCCAGGACCTCGGCGGGGATGCGCTCGTCATCCGGCGGCCCGGCGAGATGATTGGGCGCGCTGATCAGGTCGAAGAAGAACACGCTCATCGCCGTCAGGATCCGGCCCTTGTCCGGGATCTGCGAATCGAGGACATAGTCGTAGGCCGAGATGCGGTCGGACGCCACGAACAGCAGGTGCTCGTCGTCGATGCGGTACAACTCACGGACCTTGCCGCTTGCCAGGTGCTGGTAGTCGGACAGAGCAGGACGCATTGGGTCAGCCTATGTGTTGGGATCGGTCCCATGAGATCGCGGTACCTGCCCTATGCCAGCAGACCTGGCCGCTTGTTGGCCCAGTTATTCAGCGACGTGGCCGTCATCACGTGGACCGCGGTGTGGATATTGGTCGGGATGGCCGTGCATTCGGCGGTGGCGACCATCGCTGAGGTCGGCAGGCAGGTCGAGAGCGGAGCCAACGGCGTTGCCGACAACCTGGGCTCGGCCGGCGACAGCACCGACCACGTTCCGCTGGTCGGCGACACGCTGAGCAAGCCGTTGCGCGCCGCCAGCGAGGCCGCCCTCGACATCGCCGGGGCCGGCCACAACCTGGACAGCACGGCGAGCTGGCTGGCCTGGGTGTTGGCCCTGGCCGTGGCCGCCGCTCCGATCCTGTTCGTCGCCATGCCGTGGCTGTATCTGCGGGTGCGGTTCTTCCGGCGCAAGTGGACCGCGATCACCCTGGCCTCGACGAGCGCCGGCGAACAACTGCTCGCGCTGCGGGCACTGGCCAACCGGCCGCTGGCCAAGCTGACCGCGGTGTCGGACGACCCTGTCGGCGCATGGCGCAGTCAAGATCAGCGGGCCATTCGCGGCCTGGCCGCCCTCGAGCTGCGTTCCGCCGGCATGCGCCTGCGCCGTATCGAGTGACCTCCCGAGTGATTTCGGTGCGTTTAGTAACGCCCACCGTTACCAAACGCACCCAAATCGCAAGGGTTGGAACCGTTTGACCGGGACAGCGCGTCCAATCCCGTGTGATCGACGATTATCTGCGTGACCATGACGGTGTGATCACCCTTGCTCAGGCACAGCAAGCTGGTTTGAGCAAGCAGGCGGTCTACCGCAGGGTCCGCTCCGGAAAATGGCTCCGCTGCTCACCAGGGGTTTACTTCGCAGACGATCGACCGTTCACCGATTCAGCCCGGGTGAGGGCCGCGGTGTGGTCGGCAGGACCGAACGCAGCAGCAAGCGGACTCGCCGCAGCGTGGTGGCATGAGGTCACGAAGTACGCGCCCGACACGGTCGAGGTGACGATCCCCAGAACCGGCCATCACCCACAGCGGCACGGCATCAAACTCCGGCGGCGGGATCTCGACCCCCGCGACATCGTGGAGCGCCGCAGTTTGCGGGTGACGGCGCTACCGCTGACAGTCGTGGAAGCGGCGGCCCGGCGAGGTGGCGGCGCCAAGCTCATGGACAGTGCGTTGCAGCGCCACACCAACCTGCACGATCTCTGGCGCGCACACCTGCGCAACAAGGGCCGGTACGGGTCTCCCGCCGCCCGCAGATTGCTCATCGGCGCAGCCGACGGGGCACGTTCGGAAGCCGAGCGGTTGCTGGTCAAGCTGCTGAAGGAGGCACACATCACCGGCTGGAAGGCCAACTACCGCCTGGGCCGGTACGTCATCGACGTGGCCTTTCCCGCCGCCAAGCTCGCGATCGAAACCGACGGCTGGGCATTCCACAGCGATCAGGAGGACTTCCAGAAAGACCGGGTCAAGCAGAACGAGATCGCCCTGACCGGCTGGCAGGTGCTGCGATTCACCTGGCTGGACCTGACCGAGTACCCGCAGCGGGTGATCGCCGAGATCCGCGTCGCTACCCAGTGCCGCTCAAGCGCCGCAGCCAGCTTCCGAACGGGTGCCGCACGGTGACAGAACCCATCCGCACACGGCCACGCACCACGAGGTGCAGCTGGTCCGACGGCGGGCTGGTGCGCACCTTGACGGTGGCGCTGCCGGCGATGGCATTGACGCCGTTGAGGTCGGCGGTGGCCGACGCAGGCACGATGAGCTCTGTTGAGCTGCAGTAATCGTCGAGGACGATGTCCACGATCGGGCCGTTGAGCACGGCCGACGTGAAATCCAAGGTGGTGCTGCACAGCCGGGTGGTCATGTGCAGGGCGGGCGGCACCGTCCACTGTCCACGCCGCACAACCGAGGACATCCAGCCGCGCAGTTCCTCGGGTGCCGCGGCCGGGGTCTGTATGGCCGGCCGCCCCACTGGCAGGTCGGCCAAAACTGCATTCAGTTCGCCGCGGGTCCGGGCGGCCAGGGCGGCGTCGTAGCGCTCGCTGAACTCGTCGAGCGTGATCATGCCTTCGGCTACCGCACGTTCGAGCAGTTGTCCCACCTTCGCGCGCTCTGCGTCTGAGACTCGGAGGTGGTCATTCTGGCCTGAGTCCATGCCCCGAGGTTAGGCGAACGACGCGCCCGACCACCACGACAACCACCGCCAGCCACGCCACGAATGCGATCCAGAAGAACACCTGCGATACGACAGCCAGTGCATTCCAACCGGTTTCGAGGGACAGGCCGAATGCGGCCACCGAGTACATGCCCAGCGGGAACACCGCGGGCCAGTCGAGCATCCGGCGCCAGCTCGTGAGCGCCAGGGGCACGATCTGCACGGTGGCAACAACAAAGGTCGCGATGGTGAGGACGCGCACCGCATCGGCGATCGGGCCGGGCGGCAGTGCACCGTAGATGTGCTCACCGGCCAGCGTTGCGATTGCCAGGCCACCCATCAGGATCCAGTGATCGGGTGGGACATTGCGCCGAACCTCGGGCTCACCCAGCGCCCGCCACGCGATGAGCAAGGTCATCACGCCGTACAGGCACAGGGCGACGCCCCAGAAGATGAACCCCCAGAACATGATTCCCTCAGCGACGAAGATGAGCGAAAGCCCGGACGTCCCGACACTGACCAGTTCCCAGGTGCCACGGGCACGATCCCGCAGGCCGGTCGGTCCCAGCCGCCGCATCTGCACCAGCAGCATCGGGATCAGCGCCAGCCAGCCGGCAAGACCCATTGTTCCCAGGATCCACAGCGCGGGCCCATACTCGGCGAACCGGGCGGCCACCACCGCGCACGCCGCGACATACGTGAACAAACCCACCACGGTGTCGATGTTCTGCAGATCGAGGAACCGCCGACGGAGGACGGCGAGATACATCAGCATCGGCAGCCCGACCACCGCGAGCACCGCCAGCGGCCGGCTGATGACGCCGTAGCCGTGCTGCACCGCGGAGATCGACACGATGCCGGTCGCCATGACGGCGGCGAACGACTCGGGTTTCACGCCCCGAGCTCCACCACCAGATGTCGGATACCGGTATGACGGTTGCTGCGGGTCCATTCGACGGGCTTGATCAGACGGGCCGACGAGAATCGCGTGAGCAGCTCCTCGAACAACACCCGCAACTCCAGCCTGGCCAGATTGGCGCCGAGGCAGTAGTGGATGCCGTATCCGAAACCCAAGTGCGGGTTGGGTTTACGGGTGATGTCGAAAACGTCCGGTTGCGAGAACACCTGCGAATCCCGGTTCGCCGACCCTTCCCACACCTGCACCTTCTGCCCGGGCTCGATCTCGCAGCCGCCCAGGGTCACGGCCCGGGTGGCGGTGCGACGCTTCGACGGTGACGGCGAGGACCACCGCACCATCTCTTCGATTGCCGTCGGCAGTTCACCCAGATCCTCACGCAACAACGCCATCTGCGAAGGGTTTTCGATCAGCGCCAGCAGGCCGCCGGCCACCGCGTTGCGGGTGGTCTCGGCGCCTGCACTGAACAGCAGGCTGAAGAACAGGTAGAGCTCAAGGTCTGACAGCGGCGCGGCGTCATCATCGCGGAATGCGTTGGCCACCACCGACAGCATGTCGTCGGTGGGCTCGGCCCGCTTCGCCGCGATCAACTCGGAGCCGTAGGTGTACATCCGCGATCCGGCCTCTTCGGCCGACATCTGCGGCATGGCCGCCGAACGGGAACCGCCGAAGTCGAACTGGGGCTCGATCGCGTGGAACAGCCAATGCCGTTCAGATTCAGGCACTCCCAGCAGGATGCAGATCATCTGCATCGGCAGCTCGGCGGCCACGTCGACCAGGAAATCAAACCCCACCCCAGGCTCGATCCCGTCGAGCAACCGGCGGGTCCGCTCCCTCAGGTCGTCTTCGACCCGCCGGATCATCCGCGGGGTCAGCCCGGAGCTGACCAGTCGCCGGATCTCGGCATGCCGCGGGTCGTCCATCATGTTGAGCACCTGGCCCGCAATGGCCAGGTCCTGCAACAGCGTGCCACCATAGGGCCGGGAGCCGCCGGTCACCGAGGAATAGGTCTCGGCGTCCCGCAGTACCGCAAGGGTTTCGGCGTGGGTGGCCACCGACCAGAAGCCCTCGCCGTCCGGGGTGTGCTCGGTCGGCTCGTGCCAGTACACCGGCGCCTCGCGGCGGTGCGCGGCGAACAACTCGTGCGGAAAACCGGCAGCGAAGTTGTCCAGGTCGGTGAGGTCAGCCGCCAAGGTCACAAGATGGCGCCCGAGGTGTACTTGGCGGCCTCCGGGTAGCGGCTGACCAGTTCGTCGACGGCAGAAACGACCCCGTCGACCTGGGCGCCGGCGGCCCCGGTGAAGGCCTGCTTGTCGGCCAGCGCGGCCTCCAGCGCCGCCCGGTCCAGCGGCAGCCGCGGGTCGGCGGCCAGGCGGTCGAGCAGGTCGGGCTCCTGTCCTTGCTCACGCATGGCCAATGCGACGGCGACGGCGTGTTCCTTGATCACCTCGTGGGCGGTCTCGCGGCCCACTCCGGCCCGCACTGCGGCGATCAGGATGCGGGTGGTGGCCAGGAACGGCAGATACCGGTCCAGCTCGCGCTGGATCACTGCCGGATACGCGCCGAACTCGTCGAGCACGGTCAGGAACGTCTCGGTCTGCCCGTCGACGGCGAAGAACCCGTCGGGCAGCGCGACGCGACGCACCACCGAGCAGAACACATCGCCCTCGTTCCACTGCGCACCGGCCAGCTCGGCGGCCATCGAGGCGTAGCCGCGCAGCACCACCTGCAGGCCGTTGACCCGCTCGCACGAGCGGGTGTTCATCTTGTGCGGCATGGCAGACGAGCCGACCTGCCCGGGTGCGAAGCCCTCGGTGACCAGTTCGTGCCCGGCCATCAGCCGGATGGTGTGGGCCAGTGACGACGGGCCTGCGCCCACCTGCACCAGCGCCGAGAGCACATCGTGGTCCAGTGAGCGCGGGTACACCTGTCCGACGCTGGTGAAAACCTCGGTGAACCCCAGGAATTGGGCGACACGCCGCTCCAGCTCGGCGAGTTTGGACGTGTCCCCGTCGAACAGGTCGAGCATGTCCTGGGCGGTGCCCATCGGGCCCTTGATGCCGCGCAGCGGGTAACGGTCGATCAGCTCGCGCAGGCGGGTCAACGCCAGCAGGGTTTCTTCGGCCGCCGAGGCGAACCGCTTGCCCAGCGTGGTGGCCTGGGCCGCCACGTTGTGCGACCGGCCCGCCATCACCACGTCGCGGTAGACGACGGAGCGTTCGGCCAGCCGTGCCACCACCGCGACGCCGTGGGCGAACACCAGCTCCAGAGAGCGACGGATCTGCAGCTGCTCGACGTTCTCGGTGAGGTCGCGACTCGTCATACCCTTGTGCACGTGCTCGTGGCCGGCCAGCGCGTTGAACTCCTCGATGCGTGCCTTCACGTCGTGGCGGGTGACGCGCTCGCGGGCCGCGATCGAGGCCAGGTCGACGTTCTCCAGGACCCGCTCGTAGTCGTCGACCACGCCGTCGGGCACCGGGACACCCAACTCGGCCTGGGCCCGCAGCACGGCGAGCCAGAGTCGGCGTTCGGCGACGATCTTGGCCTCCGGCGACCAGATCGCGACCATTTCGTCGCTGGCGTAGCGGTTGGCCAGAACATTCGGGATCGTCACGAACACACAGCTTACGGCCCGGGCCGGACCACCAATGAGACAGTGGACGGATGTACTTCGTCGGGCTCGACCTCGCGTGGGGCGAGAAGAATCAGACGGGGGTCGCTGTCATCGACTCCAGTGGCCGGGTCCTTCACGTCGGGGTGGCACAGGACGACGACGACATAGGCGCGGCGATCGAGCCCTATGTCAGTGGTGACTGCCTGGTTGCCATCGATGCGCCACTCATCGTGAACAACCCGACGGGCCACCGGCCGTGCGAGCGGGATCTCAACCGGGACTTCCAGCGGTTCGATGCCGGGGCACGCCCGGCGTTCACCGAGCGGCCCGAGTTCAAGCATCCGCGCGGCGCCCGCATCGCGACGGCCCTTGGCCTCGACATGGATCCGTCGTCGCAGTCGAATCGGCGCGCCATCGAGGTGTATCCACACCCGGCGAGCGTGGTGCTGTTCGGACTCGACAAGACCTTGAAGTACAAGCGCGGCGGCTTCGGCGACCGGCAGCGGGAGCTGCTCAGGTTGATGACGTACATCGAGGAACTCGATACGGCGACGCCGAGGCTGCGGGCCAATCGCAATGTCAACTGGGTGGAGCTGCGGCGGCGGATCGAGGCGGCCACCCGGCCGGGCCAGCTCGACCGGGACGAGGATCCCGTCGACGCGATGCTCTGTGCCTACGTCGCGCTGTACTGGTACGACCGGCCGGAGGATGTGACGATCTACGGCGACTTCGCGTCGGGTTACATCGTCACCCCGTCTCTTCCTGCCGATCGGCTCCCCGGGCCGCGGCCGGCCCCGGTGCGCGAGACCGCCCGGTCGACGGCGGTCGCCGAGTACGCCTCGCGGCGCCCGGACCTGGTGGCCGCCACTGAGCAGTACCTCAAGCTGGTCACCGGCCTGCTCGACGAGGCGGGTATCAACTACCTGAGCATCACGGCCCGCACCAAGAGCATCGATTCGTTCGCCGCGAAAGCCAACCGCCGCGCCGGCGACGGCACTCCGCTGTACAGCGATCCGTTGGTGGAGATCACCGATCAGGTGGGCCTGCGCGTCATCACCTACCTGCGTGAGGATGTCGACGCGGTGGCCAATCTGCTGGCCGAGGAGATGCGGCTGCTCGACGACCAGGACATGGGCCTGCAGACCGCCCGGCAGGGCCGGTGGGGGTATGCGAGCCGGCATCTGCTGTTCGGGGTCGAGGGCGAACAGTATCCGGCATCCATCCAGGTCCGTACCGTCCTGCAGCATGCGTGGGCCGAGTTCGAACACGATGTGCGGTACAAGGGTTCGATACCGGCCGAGCATGTGAGCGAGCTGGACCGTCGGTTCACGTTGGCCGCCGGGCTTCTGGAACTCGCCGACCGTGAGTTCACCGAGATCCGGGAACGCCTGCGGCTGACCATGTCCGAAGACGAGGAGGCCGAGTCTCCGGAGTTTTCCAGGGATTCCCGTATCCCCACCCCGGTGCTCGCCACCTATCTGGGCAACCGCTTCGCGGACGCCGGTTGGTCACGGACCGACCACTACGCCTGGATCTCGGGCCTGCTGCTCGAGCTGGGTATCACCACGTTGGAAGCGCTGACCGGCCTTCTGGATTCGGTGGACACCGACGAGATCAACCGGCTCATGGACTACCGGTATCCGCCCGGCGCGGTGCGTCGCCTCGACGACGCGTTGTTGGCGGTGTTCGACGACCGCTACATCGGGCTGGACGGTAATGCCCACCGGGTCGCGTTGCTGCAGAACCGGATTGCGAAGCTGCGCACCGACTCCTAGGGCGCATCGGCCAGATGGGTCGGGTCGGTGATGCCGGGCCCGGTGATACCCAGTTGGCGGTTGATCATCTTGGTGATCAAGAACAGCACCACGCCGGTGGCGACCAAGGCGAGCGCCAGCACGTACTGCACGGCAGGCCGGCCCGACGTCGGCAGCACCAGGTACAACGACGCGATGAAACCGATGACAGGCAGCACCGTCGGTGTCTTGAAATGCCCGCCCTCTTTCTTCACATCACGGCGGAGCACCAGGACCGCGACATTGACCACCGAGAAGACCGCGAGCAGCAGCAACGAGGTGGTTCCGCCGAGGATCGCGACGGTGTCGCCGCTCGCGAACGCCGACACATAGAAGATCAGGCCGAACGCGATGAGCGTCGTGAAAACGATTGCCACCCACGGCGTATGGCGCTTCGGGTGCACCGCGCCGAGCATCGGCGGCAGGACGTGCTGACGGGCCATGCCGTAGATCAGCCGGCTGGCCATCAGCATGTTGATCAATGCGGTATTGGAAACCGCGAACATCGAGATGATGGGGAGGATGTTCGAGAACGGGAGTCCCGGCGCGGCGGCTTCCATAACCTTCACCAGCGGTGACGAGTCAGACTCGGCGAGCGTTCCGACCGGCACCAGCGCGACCGCGATGACGGCCACGACGACGTAGACGAGCCCGGCGATACCCAATCCGGTCAGCAAGACCTTCGGGAAGATCCGCACTGGATCCTTCGTCTCCTCGGCCATGTTGACCGAGTCCTCGAAGCCGACCATCGCGAAGAAGGCCAGTGACGTCGCAGCGGTGACCGCGATGAAGGCGTTCTTCTCCCCCGACGTGTCGAATGCGACGACGCGGGAGAAGTCGACGTCCACGCCGCTGACAATCGCCCAGAGCCCCACCGCGATCACGAGCACCAGGCCGGTGATCTCGATGAACGTCAGGACCACGTTCAGCTTGACGCTCTCACTGACGCCCCGCAGGTTGACTGCGGCGATCAGGGCCATGAACAGCAGCGCAAGGAGGATGACTCCGATCACCTTCAGGTGGGCGACGTTGTCGGTGTAGAACTGCCCGAAGTTGACCTCTATCGCGTCGAAGAAGCTGATCGCGAAGAAGCGCGAAGCCGTTGAGGCCGAGGTGATTCCGGAACACATCACGATGAACGCCACCAGGAACGTCACAAAGTGGATGCCAAAAGCCTTGTGCGCGTAGAGCGCCGCTCCGGCTGCCTGCGGATACTTGGTTACCAGCTCGAGGTAGCTGAATGCGGTGATGGTGGCGATCAGGAACGCCGCGAGGAATGGAAGCCAAGCTGCGCCGCCGACCTCCTTGGCGACCTGACCGGTGAGCGCGTACACACCGGTGCCGAGGATGTCACCGACGACGAACAGCAGTAGCAGGCCGGGTCCCATCACCCGCTTGAGCTGTGGCTGCGCCGCGGTTGCGGGTTGCGACATTCCCCCTCCTTCACCGGTCAGACGCGCACCGCCCGTTCGTCGACGGGCGCCAATACGTCGATGACGTCGATCAACGTGGCCCTGGCGCTGGCCCGGGGCCCCTCCCCTTCGTCGACCAACGATGCAACCACAGCTCCGTCGACGGCGCACACCAGGGCGGTGACCAGTTCGGCCCGCACCGAGCGGCCCGAGCGTTCCACCACCTCGACGACGGCGTCGGTCCGCTGCTGCAGGATGCGCCGTTGGATGTCACGCAGTCCGGGCTGCCGGGCACAGGCGATGTAGCGCTCGTAGCGCGAGATCAACTCCTCGGTGCCACGCCGTTCCAGAGACGCCCCGAGCAACAAATCGACGAGAACGTCGGCGGTCGATTCGGCACCGCGACGCCGCCGCGAGAGCGCAGCCACACCAGCACTGAGATGTTCGGTTTCCTGGGTGCCGATGTACTCGACCGCCTTCGCGATGAGGTCGTCCAGTGAGGAGAAGTAGTACGTCGTCGAAGCCAGCGGCAGGCCGGCCCGCCGGGCCACGGCGCGGTGCCGGACGGCGTCGAAGCCGCCCTCACAGAGCAATTCAGCGGCCGCCCTGACGAGGGCGTACCGCCGACGCTCCCCTTTAGGGGTGACCGCTGCCGTCACCTTTAGCATCGTGCCAGTCGGACCCCTTCCACATGGGGCTTTCGGTCAATCATCAGGCTTTACTCAGGTTTTGCCGCGCGTCGGTCGCCCCGCGAGAATGCCACTGACCGATGCCTTTGTCGGGCGATGGCAAGATGGCCCGCATGCCCAACTTGAGTCGTCGCGCAGTCCTGCGCCTCGGCGTCGGTGCAGCCGCCGGCGCCGCCGGCGCCCTGGCCCTCGCCTCCGCCCCGGGTTCGGTGGCCAGCCCTGTCGTAGCCCCCACGATGACGAGTGGTTCGTTCACCTCGGCCGCACGAGGTGGGGCGAACACCAACTGGGCCATCGCACGCCCACCGGGCCAGACCGGCAAACTCCGTCCGGTGATCGCCCTGCACGGCAAAGGGCAGGACGCGGCCGGCGTGATGGCCGGCGGGGTCGAGCAGGGCCTGGCCGAGGCCGTGGCCGCAGGGTTGCCGCCGTTCGCGGTGGTCGCCGTCGACGGTGGTGGAAGTTACTGGCACAAGCGCGCATCCGGTGAGGACTCGGGCGCCATGGTGCTCGACGAACTCATTCCGATGCTCGGTGATCAGGGTCTGGACACCTCACGGGTGGGGTTCCTGGGCTGGTCGATGGGCGGCTACGGCGCACTGCTGCTGGGTTCGCGGCTGGGGCCGGCACGTACCGCCGCGATCTGTGCCGTCAGCCCCGCGCTGTGGACGTCGTCCGGTGCCGCAGCGCCCGGGGCTTTCGACAGCGCAGCGGACTACGCCGCCAACACTGTATGGGGCCAGCCCGCGCTGGGATCGATTCCGATCCGGATCGATTGCGGCAACAGCGATCCGTTCTATTCGGCCACCAAGCAGTTCATCTCCGAACTGCCCAATCCGCCGGCCGGCGGGTTCTCCCCCGGTGGCCACGACGGCAGCTTCTGGAGTTCGCAGCTGCCCGCCGAGATCTCCTGGATGGCACCGCTACTGGTCGCCTGATCCTAGACGGTGATACGCCCCTCGGCGGCAGCCAGACCGATATCGCTGCGAAAGTGGCTGCCCGGCAACCGGATCGACTTGGCGAGCGTGTAGGCCGCCTCGCGCGCGGCGGGCAGATCCGATCCGGTGCCGACCACCGAGAGCACCCGGCCGCCAGAGGACACCACCGCGCCGTCCTCGCGGCGCGCGGTGCCGGCATGCAGCACGCCGTCGGCTTCCGATCCGTGGATGACATCGCCGACGCGCGGCCGGCCCGGATAGTTCTCGGCCGCCACCACGATGGTCACGGCGTAGCCATCGCGCCACTGCAGGTCGCCGAATGAGGCGAGCTCCCCGGTGGCCGCAGCATTCAGCAGCTGCGCCAACGGCGAATCCAACAGGGCCAGAACCGATTGCGTCTCCGGATCGCCGAAGCGGCAGTTGAATTCCACCACCGAAGGACCGTTCGAGGTGATCGCCAGGCCGGCGTAGAGCAGGCCCGAGAACGAGCTGCCCCGGGCGACCAGTTCTGCCGCAACGGGTTTGACGACCTCGTCGACGATCTGCGCTTTGACCGAGTCCGGAAGCCACGGCAGCGGCGCATAGGCGCCCATGCCACCAGTGTTGGGCCCGGTGTCGTCGTCGCCGACCCGCTTGAAGTCCTGCGCGGGGAGCAACGGCACGACGGTGGCGCCGTCGACCACACAGAACAGTGACACCTCGGGGCCGTCCAGGAACGACTCCAGCAGCACCGGGTGCCCGGAGTCGAGCAGGCTGGCGGCATGCGCCCGGGCGGCATCGCGATCGGCGCTGACCACCACTCCCTTGCCGGCAGCCAGGCCGTCGTCCTTGACCACCCAGGCGGCTTCGCCCGCGGGCGGCCCGAAGCGGTCGAGCGCGGCGTCCAGGTGGGCCGGGTTGTCGACGATCTCGCTGGTCGCGGTCCGCACCCCGGCAGCGGCCATGACGTCCTTGGCGAACGCCTTGGAGCCCTCGATACGGGCGGCGTCTTTGCTCGCGCCGAAGCAGGCGATCCCGGCGGCCCGTACGGCGTCGGCCACGCCGAGCACCAACGGAACCTCGGGGCCGATCACCACCAGGTCACTGCCGAGGCGCTGGGCCAGCTTCACCACGGCCTCACCGGAGGTGATGTCGACGTCGTACTGGTCGGCAATGGACTGGGTTCCGGCGTTGCCGGGAGCCACCGCCAACTCCTCCACCTGCGGGTCGCGGCGCAGGGCCAGCAGCAGGGCGTGTTCACGGGCTCCGGATCCGATAACGAGGACGCGCACGGTCGTAGCGTAGCGGGAAACCTACGGGCATACACTTGACGCCGCGGTGTATGGTCGACAGCAGGAATGTGCCCGCCGTCACACAAGGAGATGACCTCGGCATGACAACGATGAGCGCCTGTCCGTTCGGCGCCGGCTATGACTTCACCGATCCCGACGTCCTGCTCCGCGGAATCCCGGTCGAGGAGTTCGCCCAACTGCGCCAGACGGCCCCGGTGTGGTGGAACGAGCAGGGCGAATCGATCTTCGACGACGGCGGCTACTGGGTGATCACCCGCCACGAGGACATCAAGACGATCTCCCGTAACGGCGGCGACCTGTGGTCCACCAACGCCAAGGGCGCCGTGATGCGGCTGCCCGAAGGCGTCACCAGCGAGCAGCTCGATCTGACGAAGGCGCTCCTGATCAATCACGACGCTCCCGAACACACCCGGCTGCGCAAGATCGTCTCCCGCTTGTTCACCCCGCGGGCCGTCGCCGCACTGGAGGAGAAGCTCGCCGTCGCCGCACGCGAGATCGTCGCCTCCGCTGCGGAGAAGGGCAGCGGGAATTTCGTCGACGACGTGGCGATGCCGTTGCCGCTGCAGGCCATCGCCGACCTGATCGGCGTACCCGAGGCAGACCGGGAAAAGTTGTTCCACTGGAGCAACGCGATCATGAACACCGACGACCCGGACTTCGGCGCCGATCCGACGATGGCCAACGCGGAACTGATGGGCTACGCCTACAACATGGCCGAGGAACGACGGAAGTGCCCGGCCGACGACATCGTGACGCGTCTGGTGCAGGCCGACATGGGCGATGAAGGTGGTGAGGGCATTACGGACGTCGAGTTCGCGTTCTTCGTGATCCTGCTCGCGGTGGCCGGCAACGAGACCACCCGCAACGCCATGACGCACGGCATGAACGCCTTCCTCGAAAACCCAGACCAGTGGGAGCTTTTCAAGCGGGAACGCCCCGAGACCGCGGTCGACGAGATCATCCGCTGGGCCACGCCGGTGCACTGTTTCCAGCGGACCGCCCAGTCCGACGTCCAGGTGGGCGACGTCACCGTCAAGGCCGGGCAACGCGTCGGCCTGTTCTACAGCTCGGCCAACTATGACGAATCGGTCTTCGACAAGCCCTTCGATTTCGACATC
This sequence comes from Mycolicibacterium peregrinum, assembly GCF_001665785.1. Classification (GTDB taxonomy): domain Bacteria; phylum Actinomycetota; class Actinomycetes; order Mycobacteriales; family Mycobacteriaceae; genus Mycobacterium; species Mycobacterium peregrinum_A. The sequence continues at coordinate 59,897 of NZ_LZSO01000029.1, read as the reverse complement.
CTGCGCAACCCCAACCCGCACCTCGCCTTCGGCGGCAACGGCGCACATTTCTGCATCGGCGCCAACCTGGCGCGGATGGAGATCAAGCTGATCTTCAACGAGATCGCCGATCAGATCCCCGACATCGCCAAACTGGGTGAGCCCCAACGTCTCCGCTCGGGATGGATCAACGGCGTCAAGGATCTGCCGGTCTCCTACCGCAGGTGATCGGCTGTTTGTTCTAGGATTCGCCCATGCGAACGCACGGGTGGTCCGGCTCCGCGCCGGCCAGCGACGAGGAGGCGATTGCCCGCATCCTCGTCGCTGCGGGCAACGCCATCGATGAGCGGGGCGCCGACTTCTCCATCGCCGACGTGGCACGCACCCTCGGTGTGACCCGCCAGACCGTGTACCGCTATTTCCCCAGCACCGACGCCTTGCTGGTGGCATCTGCCGTGCAAGCGGCCAGCGCTTTCCAGGACCGGGTGGCCGCCCACGTCAAGGGCACGACCGATCCGGCGGAGGCCGTCACCGAGGCCATCGCCGTCGCCCTGGAGTGGCTGCCCGAGGACAAGCACATCGGTTTGCTCGTGGCTCCCGGACACGCAACCGCGCACACCGAAGGGGTGACCTCGGATGTGGCGGTCGACTTTGCCCGGACGATGATGCGCATGCTCGACGTCGACTGGGCCGCGATCGGCTACACCGACGCCGATCTCGACGAGCTCGCCGAACACCTGCTGCGCATCATCCAGTCCTTTGTCATCGACCCTGGGCGTCCTCCGCGGACCGGCGAGGCGCTACGCAGCTACCTGCGCCGGTGGGTCGGCTCGGCCGTCGTGGCCGGGAATTTGGCGCCCGAAGGGCCGGTCTCCGGACGTTAGACGGGTTGGCACGTCAACGTCGTTCGAAATGCTGGTAGTCGATCGGGTCACGCCAATGCCCACCCCACCGCCAGCCGTGCTCGGCGAAGGTCCGCACCACCACGTCACCGTCGCGGATCATCCCCGGATCGGTGCGGGCGCGGTCCAGGTACGCCCGCGCCGTGACCGGCTGCAAGTCACCGGACGCCGAGATGTACGGGTTGAGCAGCGGGTTGATGTCGACCGCATCGCCGTAGGCGTGCAATGACCACGACCCGCCAGGGAGCGGGCGGCAATTGAATGCGGAGGTGTTGTTGTCCTGCATCGACAGCTCGTCGTCGGCGCGCGGATAGTTGTCCACCGTCCGCATCTTCTCGATCGGGAATCGCGCCGAATACAGATCCCCGAAAATCTCGATCACGTCGCTCACCACATCGCGGTGCACCACCAACTCACCCCGGTGTGATCGGCCATCTAAACCGATATACGACAGGGTGATTCGGCGAAGCTCGGCGGGCGGCACCGGGCATCCCGGCCGCCAGCTCGCACCCAGCGTGGCCTCGTCCACCGGTTGCACCCGCGCCGGTTGCTCCGCCACCGAACCAGGCTCCGGCGCCGTGACCGAATCCGGTGCACCACCGGCGCACGCCGCCGTGCACCCCGTGAACAATGCCACCACCAGGGCACATGCGCGGACCGTTGCGTCGCCCACTCCACGACTCTAGATCGCGGAGATGGCCATCCGCGCGGTCTCAGAGGCGCGAAATTGGCGCCCGGGCGGACGTTTGCCGATCCTGATGCCGCTCACACCACCGTCAGCGGCAACGACTTCCGCGGCTCGAATACGAACTCGGCCCCACCGCTGAATTTCACCACCGCGACCTCACCGAATTCTTTTGCTGCGGTATCGGTTTCGATCACCCGTGCGGTCCACTCCGTATCCGACCCGATCACCTCGACGGACAGGTATGGGTTGACTGCGGCGACGACGGCCTGCAGGGGCCGGGTCTCGGCCGGCGAAACCAGCGCCACCCAGGAACCGTCCTCGTGCGCCGGCGACCGGCGTACGGACACCGTGTCGGGGCCGAACTCGGCGTCGACGTAGGCGGCCGGGTTGAACAACGGGTGCAGTTCCAGCACGCGCACCGCACCTTCGATGCCGCCGGGCAGGCTCAGAGCTCGGTGGATGCGCTCGGCACCGACGCCCGCCACCCCGATGAGCTGCTTGGTGCAGATGTCCGTGGCCAACGCGGTATCGGCGCCGGCACGGGAACCCACCGCGAGGATGAACGACAGATTCAGCAGGTGCATCTGCAGGCACACCTCGTCGGCCATCCGGACCAGTGCGGAATGCGAGAACGCCGCGAAATCGAAGTCCGACACGAGTGGGCCCGAGTAGTCGGCCGCACCCTCTTCGGAAGGATCGATCGGGTCCAGAACCGTTTGGGCTGCACGGGTCCGGCCGATCACCTCGAGTGCGGGGATGTCGTCGACCTCGGGGTAGGACTCGTCGATGATGACCGTCCAGGCGCAGTGTGGCTGCCGGTCGGCCGGTGTCCGGGGCGGCCGGTGGATCGGACGCACCTGGCACTTGCGGTTGGTGGCCAGCGCGGTGGCATCGAAGGTCGGGTCCTCGATGTCGTGACACATGCCGCGTACGTATTCCTCGCCCATCGGCTCGACGTCGAGCAGCGCACCGCAGTGGTCGAGGTGGAACTCGCCGTGCCAGCGATCATGAACCGTGTAGCGGAAATCCATGAACTGTGGCGGGGCGCCGATGTCGAGTTGCAACCCCTTGAAGATGGTGATGATGTCGACGCCCTCGTACTTGAGCGCCTTCTGCATCCGCCTGGTGTAGATCGGGCTGGACCCGGCCCACTCCTCGATCGCGATCTGCAGCATCTCTTCACGGCCGAAATTGCTGATGCACCAGGCCATCCCGGAGCGGTCGATCATCTGTCCCATGAGCAGCAGCTCTGGCACCAGCTTGACCAGCTCGTCGTGGGTCAGCGAGGCATACCTACTTGTCATCGAGCTCGCTCCCGGTGTTCATCTTGACTGCGGCGTTGACGTTCGCCTTCCGATCCTCGGCCAGCCCCTTCTCGGCGGCCTTGCGCCGCTTGGCCGCAACCTTGGACACAGTTCCGTTGAGGCCGGACCCGAGCGGGAAGCCGAGGTACTGGGTGAGGAAGATGGCGACGTCCTTGAGCTCTTCCTCGGTGAACTCACCGTTGAGCAGCGCGGCATTGACCTGGATCTCAGCGAGTTCCTGCGAGCCGACCGCCGTCACCGCCGACAATGTCATCAGCCGCTTCTCGCGCATCGACAGTCCGGGCTTGGACCAGATGGTCCCGAAGAGGTGATCCACGGTCAGGTCGAAGTACGGATCGCCTTCGATGTTCGGCATCTCCCAGCCGTAGACCTCGTTCATCTTGGCCAGGCCCTTGGCGCGCAACTCGTCCATAGAAAAGTTCTCCTAGTCGTTCTTGTGCGGTACGCCGAGGCCCTCGGCGAGCCTCTGCAGGGCCACCTGGGCCAACGGAAGATCCGCCCCCACAACCTCACCCAGGCCGAGGGCCAGGCTCAGGTCCTTCTCGCCCAACCCGCGGGTATGGGTGAACGCGTCGTAGAGCCAGTGATCCGGGGTCAGTTCGGCCATGTTCTCGCGGACGATGATCGCGCCCGGCCCACTGGTCAACGCATCGGTGTGACGCACCACGCGACCCAACGCACCGAGGTCCAGCCCGGCCGCCTCGGCCAATTTCATGGCCTCGCACGCGGCGGCGTAGGAGGTGAAGGTCAGCATGTTGCGGGCCAGCTTCATGCGGGTACCGGCACCGGGTTCGCCGGCATGGATCACCATCGAGCCGAACTGCTTGAGCGCGGGCTTGATCCGCTCGTACACGGGCCGCTCGGCACCGACCATGATGGCCAGCTCACCCTTCTCGGCAGCCGCGCCGCCACCACTGACCGGGGCATCGACGATGTGGATGCCCTGCGGCTTGTACTGCTCGGCCAGTTCGGCGGCGGTGGTGTCGCTGATCGTCGAGTGGATGACGATCACGGTCTCCGGCTTGACCTTTGGCGCCAGGTCGGAGATCACCGAACGCACCTGCTCATCGTTGAGCACCGTGATGCTGATGATGTCCGCATCGGCGACGTCAACCGCGCTGTCGGCCAGCGTCGCACCGAGCTCCTCGAACGGCGCCATGGATTCGGCCCGCACGTCGTAGACGATGAATCCGCCGGGCCATTCGGCCAGCCGCTTGGCCATCGGGGCGCCCATGTTGCCCAGGCCGATGTAGCCATATTTGAGACTCATGAGCGGATGATCTGTCCGCCGTCGACGTTGAAGATCTGCCCGGTGATCCACTTGGCCTGATCGCTGAGCAGGAACAGGCACATGCCGACCAGGTCTTCGGGCTGGCCCATGCGGGACAACGGGATTCCCTTGACGATGTCGTCCACCATCTCTTTGGGCGTGGTGGTGCGGTTGGCCTCGGTGTCGATCGGGCCGGGCGCGATGGCGTTGATCCGGATGTTCTGGCCGCCGAGCTCGCGCGAGAGCTGCTGGGTCAGGCCGTTGATGCCGACCTTCGCCAGACCGTAGTAGTTGGCGTACAGCCACGCCGCGGTCGAGGACTGGTTGACGATCGCACCGCCGCCCCGCTTGGCCATCTTGCGGTACACCGCACGGGTGCACACCAGAGCGCCGTCGAGGTTCACGCTCATGAACTTCTTGTAGTAGTCCCAGTCGACGGTGAGCAGGAAGTCGAGCTTCATCCCGCCGAAGATCGCGGCGTTGTTGACCAGGTAGTCGATGCCGCCGAACTCCGAAAGCGTCTGTGCGGCCATGTCCTTGGCCGAGTCGATGTCGGAGACGTCGACCCGCACCGCCAGCGCGTTGCCGCCCTCGCCGTTGATGCCGTCGGCGACCTTCTGCGCACCTTCGGTGTTGATGTCGGCCACCACGACAGCCGCACCCTCACGTGCCAGCGCCTCGGCATAGGCCTGGCCGATTCCGCCACCGGCACCGGTGACGATGGCGACCTTGTCTGTGAACTGTCCCATGTCTGTTCCTTTCCCGCCGAATGGCCAGTTAGTGCACGGTTCTCACGAGTTTGCGTGTCATAACTGGCCGCTCGGCACCCGTTCTAATTGGCGAGCGTCGCGACGCACTTGATTTCGGTGTATTCCTCGAAGCCGGCCAGGCCCATCTCACGACCGACTCCGGACTGCTTGTAGCCGCCGAACGGGGCATCGGCCGAGTACCAGATGCCGCCATTGACGTTGACGGTGCCGACGCGCATCCGGGCGGCCACCGCCTGGGCTCGGGCGTCGTCGCCGGAGAACACCGTGCCGGACAGGCCGTACGGCGAATCGTTGGCGATGCGCACGGCATCGTCGTCGCCGTCGTGGGCGATCACCGTCAGCACCGGCCCGAAGATCTCCTCACGGGACACCCGGGCGGTGTTGTCGAGGCCGGCGATCACGGTCGGCTCGATGAAGAAGCCGGTGTCCAGGTCCGCGGGACGTCCACCGCCGCACGCGAACCGGCCGCCTTCCTGCAACGCCAGGTCCAGGTAGGACTGCACGCGATCGCGCTGGCGGGCCGAGATCAGCGGGCCGCACACCGTGCGCTTGCTGTTCGGGTCACCGGGCTTGATGCCACCGAGGGTCGCGGCAGCAGCCTCGACGGCCTCGTCGTAACGGGCCCTCGGCACCACCAGGCGGGTGGTGATCGCGCAGCCCTGGCCGGCGTGCATGGCCACCGTGAAGGCGGCCATCGAGCAGGCCCCGGCCAGGTCGGCGTCGTCGAGCACCAGGAAGGCCGACTTACCGCCCAACTCGAGGAACACCTTCTTGAGTGTGAGCGCCGCATCGGTCATCACGGCGCGCCCGGTCGCGGTCGAGCCGGTGAACGAAACCATGTCCACCCGAGGATCTTTGGACAGCAGCGCGCCGACGGCATGATCGTCGGAGGTGACGATGTTGATCACACCGGCCGGGAAATCGGTCTGCTCGGCGATGATCTGGCCGACCGCCGCGGCCGCCCACGGGGTGTCGGGGGCCGGCTTGAGGATCAGGGTGTTACCCGCGGCCAGTGCCGGGCCGACCTTGGCCAGGTTGATCTGGTGCGGGAAGTTCCACGGCGTGATCGCGCCGACGACACCGACCGCCTCGCGAGCGATCTTGCGGTTGGTCGGGATGCCCTGCGGGGTGGCGTAGCCGAGATCGGTTGTCCATTCGTAGTTCTCGGCAGTGTCGGCCGAGTAGGCCAGATCGTCGATCGGGCCTTCCAGCTGTGCGCCTGCGGTGAGCATGCGGGGTGCGCCCACCTCGGCAATGGTCAGTTCCCGCAGTTCCTCGATGTTTTCGCGCAACGCCTCACGCAGCTGACGCAGGCAGCGCACCCGGAGCGCGGTGTTCGTCGACCAATCGGTGTCGTCGAATGCACGGCGAGCCGCTTCGATGGCGTTGCCCATGTCCTCGGCGTCGGCGTCGGCGGCAACGCCGAGCACCTCCTCGGTGGCGGGGTTGACGGTCTCGAACACTCCGCCGCGCCCGGCGACGAGCTTGCCGTCGATCAGCAGTTGACTCTGGCGATCGGCCAGTACCGGCATTGGTGAACTCCACTTCAGAAGATTCTGGACAACTGTCCGGCTGTCTCGTCTCGAACGATAGCCGCAGACGATGTCGAGCCGCAAGAGTAGCCCCCATCCGCGCCGCCTGTTGCGAAAAATACCCAGTTCATCAGGCCCTTTCAGGATCCGCACTTGCCCAACCTCGATATCGTCGGATAACTTGGACATGTGTCCAGCGATGCGGTGTCCGCAGTCACAGAGCCAGCTCCGGAGCCAGACAAAGAGGCCCCGCGCAACCGCCGGCAGGAAGAGACCTTCCGCAAGGTCCTGACCGCCGGGACCGAGATGTTGCGCGAGTCCTCCTACGCCGATCTGACCGTGCGCGCGGTCGCGGCACGCGCCGGGGTCGCGCCGGCCACGGCCTACACGTACTTCTCGTCGAAGAACCATCTGATCGCCGAGATGTACCTGGATCTGGTCAGCCGGTGCCCGTACTTCACCGACGTGAACGACTCCATGACCACGCGCGTCGACAAGGCGCTACGGGCGCTGACGCTGGTGGTCGCCGACGAGCCCGAGGTGGCGGCTGCCTGCACGACGGCTCTGCTGGGCGGCGGCACCGATCCGGCGGTACGCAAGGTGCGTGACCGCATCGGCGCCGAGATCCACAAGCGCATCCGTTCGGCCGTCGGACCTGACGCCGATTCCCGCATCGTCTCCGCCCTCGAGATGACGTTCTTCGGCGCGCTGGTCAACGCCGGCAGCGGCGCCTTCACCTACCACCAGATCGCCGATCGGCTGACCTATGTCGTCGGCCTCGTCCTCGGAGAGGACAAATGAGCATGAGCCTGGGAGAGCACTGATGAGCTTGGACATAGTCAAACCGATCCTCGACCCGTACGACTACGAATTCCACGAGGATCCGTACCCCTACTACCGCCGACTGCGCGACGAAGCACCGCTGTATCACAACGAGGAGCTCAAGTTCTGGGCGTTGTCGCGGCACAAGGACGTGGTCGCCGGTTTCCGCAACAGCGTCACGCTGTCCAACAAGCACGGCGTGTCCCTGGATCCGATCTCCCGCAATGACGAAGCCCACCGGGTGATGTCGTTCCTGGCCCTCGACGATCCCGGTCACCTCCGGCTGCGCACCCTGGTCTCGAAGGGGTTCACCCCGCGGCGTATCCGCGAACTGGAGGGCCGGGTCACCGAGATCGCCCACCAGCACCTGGATACGGCCTTAGAGATCGGAACGTCCGGCTCCATCGATTTCGTAGACGATTTCGCAGGCAAGCTGCCCATGGACGTCATCTCCGAACTGATGGGCGTGCCGGACGAGGACCGGGTTCGCATCCGGGCGCTTGCCGACGGTGTCATGCACCGTGAGGACGGTGTCGCCGATGTCCCCGAATCCGCGATCGCCGCCTCCGGGGAACTGCTGGTCTACTACGCCGACATGGTGAAGCAGCGCCGCAAGAACCGCACCGACGACTTGACGTCGGCACTGGTGGAGGCCGAGATCGACGGAGATCGGCTCACCGACGACGAGATCATGGCCTTCCTGTTCCTCATGGTGGTGGCGGGTAACGAGACGACCACCAAACTTCTTGCCAACGCCGCGTACTGGGGCTTCAAGAATCCCGACCAGCTGGCCCCGGTGTTCGACGACCACGCCCTGGTCGTGCCGTGGGTCGAGGAGACCCTGCGCTATGACGCCTCCAGCCAGATCCTGGCGCGGCTGGTCACCGAGGACCAGACGTACTACGACACCACGGTCCCCGCCGGCGACGTGCTGGTGCTGCTGATCGGCTCGGCGAACCGAGACGAGCGCGCCTTCGAGAACCCCGACGAATATCGGATCGATCGGGAGATCGGCCCGAAACTGGTGAGTTTCGGCAGTGGAGCCCATTTCTGCCTCGGCGCGCACCTGGCCCGCATGGAGGCCCGGGTGGCGCTGACCGAGTTGTTCAAGCGAATCCGCGGATACGAGGTCGACGAGGCCAACGCCGTCCGCGTCCACTCCAGTTCCGTCCGCGGATTCGCTCATCTGCCCATTGCGGTGTCCCACCGCTGAAGCCCATTGCGGTGTCCCACCGCTGAAGCCCATCACCGTCCAGCACCGCTGAAGCCCAATCACAGTAAAGGCACGCCAAATGGCCCGTTTCGAACCTCATCCCGACCGCCGGCCGGCCATCGTGGCCGGCGCCTCGTCCGGCATCGGCGCCGCCACGGCGACCGAGCTTGCCGCACACGGCTTCCCGGTCGCACTCGGCGCACGCCGCGTCGAGAAATGCCAGGAGCTGGTCGACCAGATCACCGCCCATGGTGGCGAGGCAATCGCGCTGCCGCTCGACGTGACCGATGCCGGGTCGGTGAAGTCGTTCGTGCACGGCGCCACCGAGGCGCTCGGGGACATCGAGCTGTTGGTGGCCGGCGCTGGTGACACCTTCTTCGGCCAGCTCCACGAGATCAGCACCGACGAATTCGAGAATCAGATCCAGATTCACCTCATCGGCGCCAATCGCCTTGCCGCAGCCGTACTTCCGGGCATGGTCGAGCGCCGCCGCGGCGACATCATCTTCGTCGGCTCTGACGTGTCCCTGCGGCCGCGGCCGTACATGGGCGGCTACGGCGCGGCCAAAGCCGGCCTGCTGGGCATGGCCAAGACCCTGCAGATGGAACTGGAGGGCACCGGCGTGCGCGCCTCCTTGGTCCATCCCGGACCGACCAAGACCGCCATGGGCTGGAGTGCGCCGATGGACAAGGTCGGCGAGATGCTCGAGGACTGGGCCAAGTGGGGGCAGGCCCGGCACGACTACTTCCTGCGCGCAGCCGATCTCGCGCGGGCCATCACCTTCGTCGCGGAAACCCCCCGCGGCGGATTCATCGCCGAACTGGAGATTCAGCCCGAAGCTCCGCTCGCCGACGTCAAGGATCGCCAGAAGCTGAAAGTGGAAGGCTGAGAAGAACATGACGAGCTCAGAACTCAAGGAAGTACAGCGCGTTTCGGGCGGTGAAGAAGACGAACACGGCCACCTGGAAGAATTCCGCACCGATCCGATCGGGCTGATGCAGCGCATCCGTGACGAGTGCGGCGACGTGGGCTGGTTCCAGCTGGCCGGCAAGCAAGTGGTGCTGCTGAGCGGCGCGGAGGCCAACGAATTCTTCTTCCGCTCCAGCGACAGCGAACTCAACCAGGCCGAGGCCTACCCGTTCATGACGCCGATCTTCGGTGAGGGCGTGGTGTTCGACGCGGACCCCGAGCGTCGCGCCGAGATGCTGCACAACACCGCGCTGCGCGGTGAGCAGATGAAGGGCCACGCCGCCACCATCGAGAACGAGGTCAAGAAGATCATCGCCGACTGGGGCGACGAGGGCGAGATCGAACTGCTCGACTTCTTCTCCGAGCTGACGATCTACACCTCGACGGCGTGCCTGATCGGGCTGAAGTTCCGCGAGCAGCTCGACCGGCGGTTCGCCGAGTACTACCACCAGTTGGAGCGGGGCACCGACCCGCTGTGCTACGTCGATCCCTACCTGGACATCGAGAGCTTCCGCATCCGCGACGAGTCGCGCGTCAAACTCGTTGCGCTGGTGCAGGAGATCATGGACGGTCGCATCGCCAATCCGCCTAAGGGCAAGGAGGATCGCGACCTGCTCGACGTTCTGGTCTCGATCAAGGACGACGAGGGCAATCCCCGGTTCACGGCCAACGAGGTCACCGGGATGTTCATCTCCCTGATGTTCGCCGGGCACCACACCAGTTCGGGCACGTCCTCGTGGACGCTCATCGAACTGCTGCGCAACCCCGACGTGTACGCGCAGGTGCAGCAGGAGCTCGACGATCTCTACGCCGACGGCCAGGAGGTGAGTTTCCATGCGCTGCGGCAGATTCCGAAGCTGGACAACTCGCTCAAGGAGACCCTGCGCCTGCATCCGCCGCTGATCATCCTGATGCGCGTCGCACAGGACGAGTTCGAGGTGGCGGGCCATCCGATCCACAAGGGCCAGATGGTGGCGGCCTCACCGGCGATCTCCAACCGGATCCCGGAGGATTTCCCCGAACCCGACACCTTCGACCCTGCCCGCTATGAGAAGCCGCGTCAGGAAGATCTGATCAACCGGTGGACCTGGATCCCCTTCGGTGCCGGTAAACACCGTTGCGTGGGTGCGGCGTTCGCGCAGATGCAGATCAAGGCAATCTTCTCGGTTCTGTTGCGCGAGTATGAGTTCGAGATGGCCCAGCCGGCCGAGAGCTACCAGAACGACCACTCCAAGATGGTCGTGCAGCTGGCTCAGCCGGCCAAGGTCCGTTACCGGAAGCGGGTGTCCGGCGGGCAGGAGCGAAGCGACCGGGGAATCGAGTAGGAGCGCACTCATGGGCTGCTACCGCGTTGAGGTCGACGAGGATCTGTGCCAGGGCCACGCCATGTGTGAGCTCGAAGCTCCGGACGTGTTCCGGGTGCCGAAACGCGGCGTCGTCGAGATCCTCGATCACGAACCATCCGACGAGCTCCGCGACGCCGTCGAAATGGCCGTCGAGATGTGTCCTACCCGAGCACTATCCATCACAGAGAAAGCCGAACAATGACCCCATCATCTAAACGAGAAGAACTCGAAGCCTGGTCCGATCGCTGGCTCAAGGCCAACCAGGAGGCCGAGAAGGCCGGTGACTGGAAGCCGCTGGCCGACTTCTACACCGACGATGCCACCTACGGCTGGAACATCGGCCCGAAGGAAGACGTCATGTGCGTTGGCCGGGACGAGATCCGGGACGTGGCGCTGGGTCTGGAGATGGAAGGCCTGGAGAACTGGGTCTACGAGTACCAGCGGGTGCTGATCGACGAGAAGCAGAACGAGATCGTCGGCTTCTGGAAGCAGATCGCCAACAAGTCCGACGGCACCACGAGCGAGATCTACGGCATCGGCGGCAGCTGGTTCCGGCTCAACGATCAACTGCTCATCGAGTGGCAGCGCGACTTCTTCGATTTCGGCCACGTCGCGAAGGGTTATGCAAATCTCATCGAGTCCGGCGACCTCACCCCCACCATGCAGAAGCGCATCGAGCGTTCGCTGTCCGGCGAGAAACTGCCGGGCTACTACCCGCTCGGCAAAGCCCCGGTGAAGATCTGGTAGTTCCCGGCCAAGCAGTTGCTTGGGGGTGGGTGTGACCCACGCAACTAATGGCTCTAGTCTGTGGTCAACGGCTCTAGTGGAAGGCACACGCGATGAAGACCAAAGGCGCTCTCATCTGGGAGTTCAACCAACCTTGGACGATCGAGGAGATCGAGATCGGTGACCCCGTCAAGGACGAGGTCAAGATTCAGATGGAAGCCTCGGGCATGTGCCATTCCGATCACCACCTGGTGACCGGCGACATACCGATGGCAGGTTTCCCGGTGCTCGGCGGCCACGAAGGCGCAGGCATCGTGACGGAGGTCGGCCCCGGCGTCGACCACATCCAGCCCGGCGACCACGTCGTGCTGTCGTTCATCCCGTCGTGTGGCGAGTGTCCGGCTTGCCAGGAGGGTCTGCGCAACCTCTGCGATCTGGGCGCGGGCCTGCTGGCCGGCACCGCGGTCTCCGACGGCACGCATCGCATCCACTCCGTCAAGAACGGTCAGCCCGTCATCCCGATGACCCTGCTGGGCACGTTCAGCCCGTACATGGTCGTGCACAAGAGCTCGGTCGTGAAGATCGATCCGTCCATCCCGTTCGAGGTGGCCTGCCTCGTGGGCTGCGGCGTCACCACCGGCTACGGCTCGGCGGTGCGCAGCGGCGATGTCCGCCCGGGTGACGACGTCGTCATCGTCGGCGTCGGCGGTGTCGGCACCGGTGCCCTGCAGGGCGCCCTGGCCGCCGGCGCACGCAACGTCTTCGCCGTCGATCCGGTCGAGTTCAAGCGCGACAACGCGCTGAAGTTCGGTGCCACCCACGCCTACCCGGACATCTTCTCCGCGATGGCCGGGGTCGCCGAAGTCACCCAGGGCCGGATGGCGCACAAGACCATCGTCACCGTCGGTGAGCTCAAGGGCGAGGACATCGACCACTACATGAACATCACCGCCAAGGGCGGCACGGTCGTGGCCACCGCGGTCGCCAACATGGCCAGCAACGATGTCAAGCTCAACCTGTCGATGCTGACCCTGCTGCAGAAGCGCCTGCAGGGCACCATCTTCGGTGGCGGCAACCCGCACCACGACATCCCGCAGCTGCTGAGCATGTACAAGGCCGGCCGGCTCAACCTGGACGACATGGTGACCCGGCAGTACAAGCTGGAGCAGATCAACGACGGCTACGCGGACATGCTCGAGGGCCGCAACATCCGCGGCGTCATCCGCTACACCGACGCCGACCGCTAGACCCCTTACCCGCGAAATGGCATTCCAGCAGACAAAGGTCGAGTAACCACCTGCTGGAATGCCATTTCGGCATATGGAGGAAGGAATTTCGTGACCGAGACAACCACTGAGACACCCGTCGTCGCCGCCTCGCGATCGTCGTGGAGATGCGTGCAATCCGGTGACCGTGAGGGCTGGTTGGCGCTCATGGCCGATGACGTCCTGGTCGAGGACCCGATCGGTGAGGCCGTCACCAACCCCGACGGCACCGGGGTGCGCGGCAAGGAAGCTCTCGCCGCCTTTTACGACACCAACATCGGTCCCAACGAGCTGACCGTCACGTGCGAGGAGACATTCCCGTCCAGCTCGCCGACCGAGATCGCCTACATCCTGGTGCTGCGCACCAAGTTTCCCAACGGGTTCACCGCCGCGGTGCGAGGCGTGTTCACCTACAAGGTGAACGACGAGGGACTGATCACGAACCTGCGCGGCTACTGGAACCTGGAAGCGATGCAGTTCGCCGAGGCGGACGCGAGGAGCGATTCAACAGAGGCAGATGCCGAGTAGCAGTCCGCTCGCGGGCCGCGGCGCGATCGTGGTCGGCGGCACCCGCGGCATCGGCCTGGCGGTCGCCGAGCTTCTGGCCGCCCAGGGCGCGGGTGTGGTGGTCAACGGTCGCGACCTGGGGGCTGCCACAACCGCGGCCGAATCCATTTCCGGTGTCGCCCATGCCGGTTCGCCGGCCGACCCTGTCGTGGCCGACGCCCTCGTCGACACCTGCGTGTCCGAGTTCGGTCGCATCGACATCCTGGTCAACTGCGCAGGCACCGCCGAGCCGGCGGGGTCCTCGATCTTGAACGTGACCAGCGCCGAGTTCCGGAGCCTGCTCGACGCACACCTGGGCACGGTGTTCGAGACCTGTCGCGCAGCGACGCCCAAGATGGTGGCCCAAGGGGGCGGCGCCATCGTCAACACCAGTTCCTTTGCGTTCCTTGGCGATTACGGCGGCAGCGGCTATCCGGCGGGCAAGGGCGCGGTCAACGGGCTGACCCTGGCGATTGCCGCCGAACTCAAGGAACACGGCGTGCGCGCCAACGTGGTGTGCCCGGGCGCGCGCACCCGACTGTCCACCGGATCGGACTATGAGCAGCACATCGCCGAGCTCAACCGGCGCGGACTGCTCGACGACGTCAGCATGCAGGGCGCGTTGGACGCCGCGCCGCCGGAATACGTCGCCCCGACCTACGCCTACCTGGTCAGCGACGCAGCACGGGACGTGACGGGGCGCATCTTCATCGCCGCGGGTGGCTTCATCGGCGAATTCGCCCGGCCCTCAACCGGTTTCATCGGATACCGCGATCACCACAGCGCGCCGCCGTGGGCCGTCGAGGAACTGCACGAGGCCATTTCCGGGGCATAACCTGAGTTCAGGGCACGGTGGCTATGCTTGGTCTCCATGGCGTCCGTCTTCACGAAGATCATCAACGGAGAACTGCCCGGACGATTCGTCTATGAAGACGATGAGATCGTCGCGTTCCTCACCATCGCCCCGATGACGCAGGGCCACACGCTGGTGGTTCCCCGCGCCGAGATCGACAACTGGCAGGACGTCGAACCCGCGGTGTTCGGCCGGGTGATGGAAGTGTCGCAGCTGATCGGCAAGGCCGTCTGCCAGGCATTCGGCGCGCAGCGCGCCGGCGTGATCATCGCCGGTCTTGAGGTGCCGCACCTGCACGTGCATGTGTTCCCGGCATACAACCTGGCCGATTTCGGTTTCGCCCATGTCGACAACAATCCCTCGGCCGAGTCGCTCGACGAGGCTCAGGCCAAGATCAAAGCCGCGCTGGCAGATCTGCAATCCTAGGCAGGCTGACGGTGAACCGGCATCCCTGACCGGGCGCCGTCGTGACGTTCACCGTGCCGCCGTGCGCCAGCACCAGGGAGTGCACGATCGACAGGCCCAGCCCGGTACCGCCGCTCGCGCGCGTGCGTGAGGTATCGGCTCGGTAGAACCGTTCGAAAACCCGTCGCGCGTCCTCCTGGCTCATGCCGGGGCCTTCGTCGCACACCTCGATCACCGCGTCGTCGCCGTCGGTGCCCACGCGCACCGTGATCCCGGCGGTTTCCGGTGTGTGCTGCACGGCGTTGGCGACCAGGTTGCTGAGCACCTGACGCAATCGGGCCTCGTCGCCCAGCACCTCGGGGGTCCCCGGACCGTCGAACACCTCCATCCGCACCCGACGGTTCGGGGCGATCGACTGCGTGTCGTGGACGGCATCGGTGGCCAGGGTCAACAGGTCGACCCGGTGCTGGTCGAGCGGCCGTTGCGCATCGAGCCGGGCCAGCAGCAGGAGGTCCTCGACCAGCAGGCCCATCCGCCGGGATTCGCTCTCGATCCGGCCCATGATCATCTCGACGTCGCGCGCGGCGCCCTGGCGGTAGAGCTCGGCGAATCCCCGGATCGTGGTCAGCGGGGTCCGCAACTCGTGGCTTGCATCGGTGATGAAGCGCCGCATCCGTTCCTCGGAGGTCCGCGCCTGCTCGGCCGAGGCGTCCGACGACGCCACCGCCCGCTGGATCTGCGCGAGCATGCCGTTGAGGGCCAACGACAGCCGTCCCACCTCGGTCCGCGGATCACGTTCGGGAACACGGCGATCCAACTGTCCGGCCGCGATTGCCGCGGCTGTTTGTTCCACCTCGACGAGGGGACGCAGGCTGCGGTGCACGACGGCGTAGCCGACGACGCCGAGCACGACCAGGACGACCGTGCCGATGCCGACCTGCGACCAGATCAACGCACGGACCGATGACTGGACGTCGGAAAGGTCGATCGCGACGGTGGTGAGCTCGCCGTTCGGACCCTGCACGGTCATGGCCCGCCACTGCACGTCGGACGCCCCGACGGACGCGACCGTCACCGGCACCGGACCGACATCGTTGTCGTCGGGGAGCTCGGGCTCCGCCTCACGGTCGTTGACCGCGATCCAGGTCCTGCCGTCCTGGTCGACACCGCGCACATAGAAGTTCGACGGCGGGCGGGCCGGGTTCGGCCCTTCCAGCGGCGTCGACGGCAGTTGACGCGGCTCCTGGGCCCAGCTTCCCGCGGCGTCGAGAAGCGTCTGGTCGATACGGCTCACCTCGGTGTGCCGCATGATCGAGGTCACCGCGACGCCCGAGGCGAGCAGCCCGCACGCCACCAGGACCAGCGCGACCGCCACCAGCCCGACCCGCAACGGCACACCGTGCCGCTCTACCCGGTCAAACACTCCAGAATTATGCCGCCGATGAACGAGGCGTCAGCGTGGCTCGCGCAAAACGTAACCGACGCCGCGCAGAGTGTGCAGCAGACGCTTGTCGCCCGTGTCGATCTTGCGGCGCAGGTAGGACACGTAGGACTCGACGACGTTGACGTCACCGCCGAAGTCGTAACGCCACACGTGGTCGAGGATCTTCGGCTTCGACAGCACCGTGCCCGCATTGATGATGAAGTAGCGCAGCAGGGTGAACTCGGTGGGCGACAGCGAAACGGGCTCGCCGGCCTTCCAGACCTCGTGGGTGTCCTCGTCGAGTTCGATGTCGGCGAAGGACAGCTTGGCGCTGCGGGGTTCCTCGACGCCCCGACCGGACCGGCGCAGGATCACCCGCAGCCGGGCCACCACCTCTTCGAGGCTGAACGGCTTGGTGACGTAGTCGTCGCCGCCCAGCGTCAGGCCGGCGATCTTGTCCTGCAGGCTGTCGCGCGCGGTGAGGAACAGTGCAGGGGCATCGATGCCGTCGGCGCGCAGCCGACGCAACAACCCGAAGCCGTCCATGCCGGGCATCATCACGTCGAGGATCACGGCGTCGGGCCGGACTTCCCTGGCCTTGTCCAGGGCGGCGGCGCCGTTGGACGCGGTGTAGACCTCGAAACCCTGGAACTTCAGGCTGACGGACAGCAGCTCCACGATGTTGGCCTCGTCGTCGACGACGAGAACCCGGGCCTCCGGGACGCTCTCAGGTAATGCAGGCATGGCCATTCCCTGATGTTGGTAGTACCTGTTGAACCCAACCTGCACGCACGCTGTGCAGTTCCTGTGAGTTTAACTGTGATCGGGGTAACTACACTGACGCCCATGAACCTCGGCAAGACGCTGATCCAGGTTGCTACCGCGCCGGTGCGAATCGGGTTGGCCGTGGCCGACGCCGGTCTCGGCATCGCCAACGAGACCCTCAATGCCGTGCAACGCGGCATCACCGACGCAAATCCCCTCAATGGCAGGTCATCGATGGCCTCGCTGTTCGGCATCGATGATGCGGTGGAGCGCGCGAACCGCCTGGCGCGACTGCTGGACGACGACGCGCCGCTCGGCCGGGCACTGGCGCCCGAAGGCCCGATCAACCGTTTGCTGCAGCCTGGCGGGATCGTCGACCAACTGACTGCCGAGGGTGGCCTGATGGACCGGCTGACCGCAGACAACGGCGCTGTGGCCCGGGCTGTCGCCCCCGGCGGCCTGGTGGACCAGGTCACCATGGAGGGCGGTCTGCTGGACCGGTTGACCACCGCTGACGGCGCCGTGTCCCGGGTGATCGCCCCGGGCGGGCTGGCCGATCAACTACTCGCCAACGATGGCCTGTTCGAGCGGGTACTGCGTGAGGACGGGGTGGCCGATCGGCTGCTCGCCGAAGGCGGCCTGCTCGACACCCTGACCGATCCCGACGGCCCATTGCTCAAGCTCGCCGATGTGGCCGACACGCTGAACCGGCTGGCGCCCGGGCTCGAGGCATTGGCCCCCACCATCGATGCGCTGCACGACGCGGTCATCACGCTGAGCCAGGTGGTCAACCCACTCAGCAGTATCGCCGACCGCATCCCACTGCCTCGCCGTTCGTCCCGGCGGAGTTCCCCGCGGCCGGTCAGTTCGCAGCGAGTTATCGACGCCGACGAGTGACCCGTTAGACTAAGCGCGTTCGACCCGCCTCCGTAGCTCAGTGGTAGAGCAACGCTCTTGTAAAGCGTAGGCCGTCAGTTCAATCCTGACCGGGGGCTCCAATATTGGCGGCCGCTGCGTTGTCGGTGGGTCCTCGTAACTTCAATCCATGAGGCTCTGTCGCGGTTGCGGTACACCGCTTTTGAAGCGCAGTCAGAAGCTCTACTGCGGTAATGCGTGTCAGGCGGCGGCCCGACGCGAGGCCATGACCGAGCTCTGGCTTGCGTCCGGCGAAGCCCGAGTCCGCGGCGAGCAAGGCAACTACATCCGGCTCTACCTCATCGAGGCTCAGTCGGGCTGTTGCGCCATCTGCGGCGCAGCCAGCGTGTGGCAGGAGCTACCCCTGACCTTGATCATGGATCACATCGACGGGAACCCGACGAACAATCGCCGGGAGAATCTCAGACTGGTCTGTCCCAACTGCGACTCGCAGCTACCCACGTTCAAGAGCCGTAACCGGGGCAACGGGCGCTACTACCGCCGTGAGCGTTACGCCAACGGGCAGTCGTTCTAGCATTCACGTCTCGTCGGCGATGTTCTCGTGACTCTCGTGCAGTCCCGGCCCGTCGGGATCCTCACCCCGACGGTCGAATTCGTCCTGCAGCTCCTCCTGCCCCTCAGTCGCCTTGCGGGCGTCTTTCGGTATCGGCCGGCCACCGTCACGTTGATCCATAGCCTGTTGAGTCGCCCGCATCGACCACGGCTAAACACGAGCCCAGCGCTTCCGTGTCGTCGGTAGCGTGATCTAGCCTCCAGACATGAGGCGTCTGGGGTCAACGCTCGTGGCATTGCTGCTCACCGCTGGGTTCCTGCAGGCCTGTGGTACGACCAGCGACCAGGCGGCCGACTCCGGGGACGACGCGTTCCGCCGGCTCGCCGCAGAGATCCTCGATTACACCTACCGACAGAACCCCTCGAATGCCACATATCTGGGCATCCACACGTACGACGACCGGATACCTGACTATTCGGCGGCGGCAGTCACCGCCAATGTGGATGCCGTCAAGTCTTACCGGGCGCGCCTTGACGGGATCGACGCCGGCAGTTTGACGTTGGACGCCCAGCTGGACCTTGAGCAGATCAAACACGCGCTCGACGGAATGTTGTTGCGCGAGCAGGTCATTCGTCCGTGGGCGAAGAATCCCGACACATACAGCAGCGGTATCACCAACGACGCATACGTCATGATCTCGCGCAGTTTCGCCCCGGCCGAACAACGTCTGCGGTCATTGACCAGCAGGTTGAAGATGATGCCGGCTGCGCTCGCCCACGCCCGCAAGAATCTCGACGATTCGCCGCGAATCTACACGCAGATCGCGATCGACCAGGTCGACGGCAATCGCGATTTCTTCGCGCACGACGTGCCTGCTGCATTCGCCGGCGTGAAAGACCCAGCGTTGCTGGCCGAGTTCGGCAAGGCCAATGACGCGGTGGTCACGGCACTGGGCGACTACAAATCCTGGCTGGAGAACGATCTACTGCCACGGTCCAACGGTTCGTTCGCGTACGGCGCCGAAACGTATCGGAAGGTACTCGACGCCGACGAGATGATCACCACGCCACTGCCCGATCTGCTGTCGGTGGCAAACGAAGACCTCGCACGCAACCAGAAGGCCTTCGCCGAGGCGGCCCGGCAGATCGATCCCACCAAGGCCCCGTTGAACGTGTTGGCCGACGTACAGAAGGACTTCCCGCCGGCCTCGGACCTGCTGGCGGTCACCCAGGCAAATCTCGACAGCCTTGCCCAGTTCGTCCGCGACAGGCAGATCGTCGATGTCCCACCGGCTCCGCCGGCGAAGGTGGTGGAGACACCGCCGTTCATGCGCGCCACCACCTCGGCATCGATGGACATCCCGGGACCGTTCGAGAAGGTGGCGACCGAAGCCTATTTCAACATGACCCTTCCCGATCCGTCCTGGCCGAAAGACGAGCAGGACGAGTTCATGTCGCAGTGGTACCGCCCGTCGATCAGCAATGTGTCCGTGCACGAGGCATGGCCTGGGCACTACCTGCAGTTCCTATACGCCAAGGACTATCCGTCCGATGTACGCAAGGTGTTCGGCGCGACAAGCAATTTCGAGGGATGGGCGCACTACTGCGAGCAGATGATGCTCGATGAAGGGTTGCACGCCGACGATCCGCGCTACCGGTTGGCCCAAGTCCAGGATGCCCTGCTGCGCGATGTCCGATTCATCGTCGGCATCAAGATGCACACCGAGGGCATGACCGTCGAACAGGCCCAGCGCATGTTCGTCGACCAGGCCTATCAGCCTGGACCGGTCGCGGAATCGGAAGCCAAGCGCGGTACGTCGGACGCCACCTATGGCTACTACACCATGGGCAAACTGGCCATCCTGAAGCTGCGCGATGACTACCGAAAAGCGCTCGGTGACGCATTCTCGCTCAAGGCTTTCCACGACGCGTTTGTGAGGATTGGCCCGCTGCCCCTGCCGCTGATCCGCAAGGTGATGCTGGGCCACACGGGTGATCTGTTCTAGACCCGAGTGGTCAGCTTTCGCAGGGTTTGATATTCGGCGTCGCGATAGGGCCGTCCGTCCGGCTGCAGCAGATCGCTGAACCACACGTTCGGCACCTTGGTGTAGGGCTTGTCCCACGAATCCCATGGGAAGTACGTCTGGGTCTTGCCGGCCACCAGGCCCCAGCTGTAGGCAGCGACGTTGTGCCGCTTGGCAACCGGAAGCACGCCCTCAACGGTGCTGCCCTGGTCCCGAGCCAGGTACTCCGTGCACAGGATCGGCCGGCCCAACGGAGCGAGCTCGGCGATGCGGGCCTCGAACTCGGCAGGGCCGGCGTACGAGTGGAACGAGATCACGTCGGAGTTGTCGAGCTGAAAACTGTCCATCTCGCTTCTGCTTCCGCGGTCCCAGCTGCCCTGCCACACGCCACTGGTCAACGGCTGCACGGCATTGACCGAACGAGCCCAGGCGAACACCTGGGGCAGCAGTCCTCCGACCGCATCGATCTTGTCCTTGCGTTCGACCTTGCGATATTGCTTGGCGGGGTTGTCCGGCTCGTTCCACAGGTCCCAGCCCAGGACCCGGTTGTCGTTGCGGAACTGGCTCATCACCCCGACCACGTAGTCGCGCAGCACAGGCCGGTACCGCGGGTCGTCGATGCGTTGGGCACCGGGGCTCTGCACCCAGCCCGAGTTGTGCACGCCCGGCGTCGGTGCCCGCTGCGTGCCCAGCTGCGGGTTCGGATCCCAGCAGGAATCGAAGAACACGAACAGCGGCTTGATGCCCTGACGCGCCGCGATCCCGACGAAATTGGCCAGCCTGCTTTGGAACCCGGCGCGGTCCTGCGCCCACAGCAGATCGTGCAGGAACACCCGTACCGTGTTGAACCCGAGTAGGCGGCATGCCTGCAGCTCACTGTCGATGCGCCGCGCGTCATAGGTGCCGGCGCCGAACATCTCGATCTGGTTGATCGCGTTCGAGGTGATGAAGTTTGTGCCCACCAACCAGCCCTGCGCCTGATACCACGCGTTGGCTCGTTCCACCGGCCACTGGCCGGGTGCGGCGCTCGCCCGCGGGATCACCGAAAGAGGGGCCAGCACCTGCGGAAGAGCGGCCGCAGCTGCCATTACCAGCGGGATCTTGAGGGCCGTTCGACGGTGCACCTAGTGAACATAGTGGCGCTCAGCAACGACCTCGGCCTCACGGATGACATTGCAACCATTGAGGTTTCAGATCGTTATCAACTCGGCACCGTCAGAGCCGGCCCACCGTGAAATCGGCGGCCTGGCCGGGCATGCCATTGAGCACATACGCGGTGTGTGCGAAGTTGGGAACCCCGGCCGGCGTTCCGTCGCAGATCGTGTCACCCGGCTCGCACAGCTCGATCGTCTTGTCCTTGTATCGCTGACCGATCACCATCGGCGGCGCGCCGATGTCGCGCATGAACTCGTCGGACGGTGTCCCCAGCAGGACCACCGACGCCACGTGGTCGGCGATCTCCGGCGCCATGGGTTCGGGGATGTACTGCTTGTACTCCGCCGGAATGCCGTCCGGCACCGTGGCCGCGGTGGTATAGCCCGCTACGACAGCACCTTGGGAGTAACCGCCCAAAACCACCTTCGTCTTGGGACAGTCCCTGGCCGTCGCCTTGACATGGTCGGACGCGTCGCGGATACCGTCGACGACAGTTCTGGCGAACTCGATCCGGTCACCGAAGTTTCCGCTGGCCTGGTAGTTCACCGGATACACCTCGACCGACCGTTCCCCGGTACGCGCACGCAGGGCATCGACGAAGGACTGTCCCGGGCCGCCGACGCCGGGCGGTTCGTAGGTGCCGCGCGCGAACACCACCTCGACATCCGGACAAGGCGGCTGCGCCGACGCGGCGGGCATCGGTGCGAACGGGGCGGCGCAGGCGGCAATCAGCACCGCGCCCTGAAAATATCTGAAGACGTTCATTTCGACTCCACGCCTACCGGATCGTGACGAACGTTACGGTTCCCCATGCTGGCACATTCCAAACCCGGAGAACAGGGCCCAGGACTTATCCCAGCGGAACATCCAGGTAGGGCCGCGGCTCGGCCGCGCCGGGTCCGTCGAAGTGCCACCACTCCCCCGAGTACACGGCCAGCCCGCCGGCTTGCATGGCCTCGCGCAGCCGCGCCCGATTGGCCTGGGCTGCAGGGCTCACCCCGTCGGTGGCGTACGCGAGGCTACGCGGGGAGAAGTCGTCGAACCCGGTGCCCATGTCGACGAGCGACGCCCCGTGGGCGATCGTGACGTCGACCGAGCGGCCGGCCTCGTGACTGCGGGCGTATGGGCTCGGCCGGGCCACCCAATTGGGATTGGACACCACCTCGAACATCCTGACCTGAACCTCGTGTGGCCGGTAGCAGTCCCAGAAGACCAGCCTGTCTGGCCGCAAGGCGGCCGCCGCGGCGGCCAGACCAGGGGCCATCGACTCGTGCACCAGGCAAGGAGCGCCCGCTGGGTAGAGCTGCTGGCCGACGAAGTTGTCACTGCTCGCGTACCGCAGGTCGATCACCGCGTCGGGCACGACCGAGCGCACGTCGACCAACCCCGCCTCGGCCGCCGGCCTGGCCGATGCCACCGGCGCCCCGGCCAACAGGACCGGGCCGCCGACGGCTGACACCACGGCGGCTGCCAGCAGTCTTTTTCCTGCGGAAATGACACTCTCTTCTTCAGGCATATTGCTTTCCGATGTACGATAACGGCACTCTTGATCCGGCCTCGGAGCCCTCCGGCGGCCATTTGCTTACGCGCAGAAGTAACCGACGGAATTGGAGCGATCCTATGGCGTCAGCCGTACCGGAGACCGTCGCAACCCGCTATGCCGGGAGACGGGTCGAACGGGTCGAGGACACCCGCCTGCTCACCGGACGCGGTACGTACGTCGACGACATCACGCGGCCCGGCATGCTGCACGCCTGCTTCGTCCGCAGCCCCTACGCGCACGCGAAGTTCACCGCCATCGACGTCACGGCGGCCCTGGCCCTGCCCGGTGTGCACGCGGTGCTGACCGCCGCGGATCTGAACCCCGAGGTCAAAGAGGCCTGGCACGCCGTCGCGGGCAAGGACGTCCCGGACACCCCTCGGCCACCGCTGGCCGAGGGTGAGGTGAAGTTCGTCGGCGATCCGGTCGCCCTGGTCATCGCCGAAAGCCGCTACATCGCTGAGGACGCCGTGGATCTGGTCGACGTCGACTACGAACCGCTGCCCGCGATCGCCGACTTCCGCCAGGCGCTGACCTCCGACGTGTCCGTCCATGAGGCCTTCCCGGACAACAATGCCGGCGGCATGGCCGGCATGCCCCCGGACGAGGAGGTCTTCGGCGCCGCCGCACATGTGGTGAAGGAGCACATCTACCAGCAGATGCACGTGCCGGTGCCGATCGAGTGCCGCGGCATGGTCACCGAGTGGTCGGCCACTGGCACTTCGGCAGGGGAGCTGACCATCTGGGCCTCCACCCAGACCCCGCACGAGTTGCGCGCCTTCGCGGCCCGACTGCTCGGCATCCCGGCCCAGCATGTGCGGGTCATCATGCGCGACACCGGCGGCGGGTTCGGCCAGAAGGTGGTCCCGATGCGCGAGGACATGTGCATCATGCTGGCCGCGCGCAAGGTACGCACAGCGCTCAAGTGGATCGAAGACCGCCGCGAGAACCTGATGTCGGCGGGTCAGTCCCGCCATGTCGACGGCGACGTGCGCATGGCGTTCGACGACGACGGCGCCATCCTGGCCGCCGACATCGACTTCGTCCAGGACGTCGGCTCCTACCCGACGCCCTACCCGGTGCTGACCACCGCAGCCATCGGCATGTTCTTCCCTGGCCCGTACCGGGTGCCCAAAGCGAGCTTCAACTACAAGACGGTGTTCTCCAACACCGCCGGTCTGCACGCCTACCGAGGCCCGTGGCAGTACGAAACCCTCACCCGCGAAATACTTCTCGACATCGCCGCGCGCAAGATGGACATGGATCCGGTGGAGCTGCGGCGCAAGAACCTGCTCCGCCGCGACGAGATGCCGTACTTCAATCCCAACGGCATGCCGTATGACCACGTCGCCCCGATCGAGACGTTCGAGCAGGCGGTCAAGATCCTCGACCACGAAGGGTTCCGCAAGGAGCAGGCCGAGGCGCTGGCCCAGGGCAGGTACCTCGGGCTGGGCTTCTCGGCCTACATCGAGCCGACCGGTGCGGCCACCGGGCACCTGGCCAGCGAGGGCTGCACCATCCGGATGGAGCCGACCGGCAAGATCAACGTCTACGTCAACGGCGGGTCTACCGGAAACAGCCTGGAAACCACCGTCATTCAGCTTACCGCCGACGCACTCGGCGCCGATATCGACGATGTCGCCACCATCCAGGGCGACACCGCGGTGACGCCGTACGGCGCGGGTACCCAGGGCAGCCGCAGCGCCCCGATGACGGCCGGGGCGGTCAACGAGGCCGGCACCATCCTGCGCAACCAGCTGGTCGCGATGGCCGCCGCCAGGCTGGAGGTCTCCGAATCCGAGATCGAGCTCGGCGGGTCCAGGGCCGTCGCGCGCAACGATCCCGAAAAGAGCGTGAGCTTCGCCGATCTGGCCTACCGCGCCCACTACGAACCGCAGATGCTGCCGCCGGGCATGTCGGCGAACCTCGAGGCCACCGCCCGCTACACCGCGCCACCGACCGCCCCGATCCACTGGGCGAACGCCACCCATGCCTGCACCTGCGAGGTCGATGTCGTCACCGGCCACGTCACCCTGACCCGCTACATCGTCAGCGAGGACGTCGGCCCGATGATCAACCCCAACGTGGTCGAGGGCCAGATCGCCGGCGGCACCGTCCAGGGAATCGGCGGAGCACTGCTGGAGAAGTTGTCCTATGACGACGCCGGAAACCCGTTGTCCTCAACCTTTGTCGACTATCTGCTGCCCACCGCCACCGAGGTCCCGACGATCGAGTACGGCCACGTCGAGATCCCCGGCCCCGGCGTCGGCGGCTACAAGGGAGCAGGTGAGGGCGGCGCCATCGGCTCGACGCCCGCGGTGATCAACGCCGTCAACGACGCCCTGGCCCCGCTCGGCGTCACCTTGACCACCTTGCCCGCCACCCCGGCAGCCATCGTCGAAGCGATCGAGCAGGCACAGGAACTCGGCTCGCAGAAACCATCAGGAAGGGATCACTGATCGTGGAGCTCAACAACGAATTCCGGGTCGCGGTACCGGCGGCGAAAACCTGGGAGGTGCTGACCGACGTCGAACGCGTCGCACCCTGCCTGCCCGGAGCCACCCTGCTGAGCGTCGACGGAGACGATTTCACGGGCGCGGTCAAGGTCAAGGTCGGCCCGATCACGGTGTCCTACAAGGGTGATGCCACCTTCCAGGAAAAGGACCCAGCAGCGCAGCGGGTGGTGCTCAAGGCCAACGGCAAGGAGACCCGCGGCAACGGCACCGCCTCTGCCATCGTGACCGCCCAACTGAAGGACGAAGGCGCCGACTCCACCCTCGTGGTGGTCACCACCGACCTGGCCATCTCCGGCAAGGCCGCCCAGTTCGGCCGCGGCGTGCTCGCCGACGTGGCAGGCAGCCTGATCGACCAGTTCGCGAAGAGCCTCGAAGCCGAACTACTCGGGGGGGCTACCCCCTCGGACGAAACCAGCTCTGCCGGAGCAACATCCGCACAGGCACCACAGGAGGCCGCCCCGATCAATGCCCTGGCGCTGGCCAAGGTGATGGCGGTGCCGATGGCCAAGCGCTTCGCTCCGGCCATCGGTGCGGTCGCCGCTGCGGGCGTGCTGGGGTTCCTGGTCGGCCGGGCCGGTCGCACCAAGCGCAAGAGCACCGGGCTGAGCACCGAAGATCTGCACGCAGCACTGCTCCGGTTGGTGTCATGAAGCCCGCCCCGTTTGCCTATCACCGGCCGGCCACGGTCACCGAGGCAGTGGCGATGCTCGGTGAGTTCGGCGAAGACGCCAAGATCCTGGCCGGCGGTCAGAGCCTGGTACCCATGCTGGCCATGCGCCTGACGCACTTCGAGAACCTGATCGACATCTCGCGAGTGCCGGAACTCAACGACATCACATTGCAGGGCAACGAGGTTCGGATCGGTGCGGCCACCCCGCACGCCATGGTCGGCCTCGACGACGAAGTCGCCGATTCGGTGCCGCTGCTGACCCTGGCCACGCCGCACATCGGGCACTTCCAGATCCGCAGCCGCGGCACGCTGGGCGGCTCGATCGCGCATGCCGATCCCGCTGCCGAGTACGCGGCGGTCGCACTGGCACTCGACGCGACCATCGAGGCCACCTCGGCACGCGGGGTCCGCCAGATCCCGGCCGCAGAGTTCTTCACCGGCCTGTGGGAGACCGCACTGGCCTCCGACGAGATCCTGACCGCGGTGCGCTTCCCGGTGGCATCGGGTCGCAGTGGATTCGGGGTTGCCGAATTCGCCCGTCGACATGGCGATTTCGCGATAGCCGGCGCCGTCGTCGGGTTCCATCTCGACGAGGACGACCGGATCACCCGCTGCGGCATCGGTCTACTCGGACTCGGCTCCACACCGCTGCGGGCCGCCCCGGCCGAAATGGCATTGATCGGCACCCCGATCGGTGGCATCAGTGCCGACGAGATCGGCCGGCTGGCGATGTCCGAGCTCACCGACATTCCTTCCGATCTGCAGGGCTCGGCGTCATACCGGGCCCGGGTCGGCGCGGCCATGGTGTCCAGAGCCTGGACCCAGGCAACCACCCACGCCGAGGAGGCCCTCAATGCATGAATTGCCGGTCGCGGTTTCGGTCAACGGGCGTGACTACCAGGGGGTGGTCGAGCCCCGGGTGACCCTCGCCGATTTCCTCCGCGACAACTGCGGCCTCACCGGCACCCACCTCGGCTGCGAGCACGGCGCCTGCGGCGCCTGCACGGTCCTGTTGGACGGTCAGGCGGTCCGATCGTGCCTGGTGTTCGCGGTACAGGTGGACGGCCAGGACGTGACGACGGTCGAGGGTATTGCCGGCCCGGACGGCGAGTTGTCCCCGGTGCAGTCCGCCCTCAAGGAGTGCCACGGCCTCCAGTGCGGCTTCTGCACACCGGGATTCGTCACGTCGATCACCGCGCTCCTGCGCGACAACCCGGACCCCACCGATGCGGAGATCCGGGAGGGGCTCTCGGGCAACTTCTGCCGGTGCACCGGCTACCAGGGCATCGTCAACGCCGTTCACCGGGTGTGCGGCCACGCCGAGGACAACGGCGAGCTCAAGCCTCTAGGTCAGCAATAACCATCGGGCACCTCGATGCCGGTGTTGTCACCCATCTGGAGCATTTCCGTCGAGAACTTCACGATCCAGCCCGGTCCCCAAACCAACCGGTAAGAGTGGAGGGATGAAGATCGGATTCATCGGGCTGGGCAACATGGGCTCGGCCATGGCCGCGAACCTGCTCACGGCCGGACACGAGGTCACGGTGTACAACCGCTCGCCCGACAAGATGACCGCCCTGACCACGCAGGGCGCAGTGCCCGCGACGTCGGTGGCCGATGCGTGTCGCGGCGACGTGGTCGTCACCATGCTCGCCGACGACGCCGCAGTGGAGGCGGTCACATTCGGCGACAACGGCATCCTTGCCCAGCTGCCGGCCGGCGCTGTGCACGTCTCGTCGTCGACCGTCAGTGTCGCCCTGGCCGACCGTCTCACCGCAGCCCATGCCGATGCCGGCCAGGGTTTCGTCGCCGCCCCGGTGTTCGGACGCCCGGAGGCCGCCGCGGCAGCCAAGTTGTTCGTGGTGGCGGCGGGCGCCCCGGCCACCCTCGAGACGGTGTCGCCGATTTTCGACGCGATCGGGCAGCGCACCTTCGTCCTCGGCGAAGAGCCACGGGCCGCGAACCTCGTGAAGATCAGCGGCAACTTCCTCATCGCCTCGGTGATCGAATCCCTCGGTGAGGCAATGGCATTGGTGGGCAAGGCCGGAGTGGACAAACGGCAATACCTGGAGTTGCTGACCTCGACGCTGTTCGACGCGCCGGTGTACCGCACCTATGGCGGGTTGCTGGCCCGCGAGGAGTTCAGCCCGGCCGGTTTCGCCGCCCCACTCGGACTCAAGGACGTCAAACTCGCGCTGAGTGCGGGCGAGGAACTACAGGTGCCCCTGCCGGTCGCGAGCTTGCTGCGCGATC
This sequence comes from Mycolicibacterium peregrinum, assembly GCF_001665785.1. Taxonomy (GTDB): domain Bacteria; phylum Actinomycetota; class Actinomycetes; order Mycobacteriales; family Mycobacteriaceae; genus Mycobacterium; species Mycobacterium peregrinum_A. The sequence continues at coordinate 31,512 of NZ_LZSO01000029.1, read as the reverse complement.
GCTTCCTGACCCTGCTGGCCACCGGCGGCGGTGAGCTGGACTGGTCCGCGGTGGGCGCGCTGAGCGCGTGGGAGGCCGGAGGAAAACCTCCGGCCTGACTCGCGCTACTCGGCGACGACCCCGCGCAGGCCGTCGACGCCGTACAGCGGCTCCAGCATCGCCGAGATGTCGGGGCCACGGCGCAGGCTGTGCCCACCGTCGACACCGATGGACTGGCCGGTGATCCAGCCCGCGGCGTCGCTGAGCAGGAACGCCGCCAGGTTGGCGATATCCTCGACCTCACCGAACCGCGGCATCGGCGTGCAGGCTTTGTAGTCCTCGCTGGCCGCAGGCAGCTCGAAGACCGGGCCGACCATCTCGGTACGGGTCAAACCGGGCCGGATGCTGTTGAACCGCACCGAGGACGGTCCGAGTTCGTCGGCGGCCAGCTTGATCAGATGGTCGAACGCCGCCTTGCTCACACCGTAAGCACCGAACCACCGATGGGTGTTGGTCGACGCGATCGACGAGATGCCGACGAACGACCCCCCACCGCCGCGGACCATTTCCCGACCGGCGTGCTTGATCAGGTACATCGTCCCGTTGACGTTCAGATCGACGGTCTGGCGCCACAATTCGGAGTCGATCTGGGTGATCGGACCAATGGTCAGCGACCCACCGGCACTGTGCACCACACCGTGCAGCCGGCCGTGCCAGGCAGTGGCGGCGTCGACCGCACGGCGGACCTCGTCCTCGTTGGTGACATCGGCGGGTTCGTAGCGCACCTCACCACCAGCGAGTCCCGCGTTCAATTCGTCGGCAGCCGCACTCAGCTTGTCGGCATTGCGCCCGATCAACAGGGCGTTACCACCCGCGGCGACGATGGCCGCGGCGGCGCCCTTACCGATTCCGCTGCCGCCCCCGGTGACCAGGTACGTGCGGTCCTTCAACGACAGTTCCATTTGCGTCATCCCTATGGTGTATCTCGCCGGGCCGGTTTGGGGGCTCCCAAGGTCCGCCAGTCGGGAACATCGGGCGGCATTCCCACCGGCCAGCGGTTCTCGTTGACCGACGCCCAGTGCGCGTGCCCCAGTTCGTGAATGTGGAAGGCATGGCGAAGCGCCTCCGTGAAGCCCATCGCATCGCTGGCCGCGTTGACGGAGTCCTTGACCAGCAGGGCCGCCATCGTCGGCCGCTCGGCGATGCGCCGGGCGAATTCCAGTGTCTTGCCTTCGAGTTCGCCGCGGGCGAAGACCTTGGACACCATGCCCAACCGGTACGCCTCATCGGCGTCGATCGAATCACCGGTCAGCAGTAGCTCTTTGGCCTTGCGGGCGCCGAACTCCCACGGGTGGGCGTAATACTCGACGCCCGGCATCCCCATCCGAACCCCGACGACGTCGCTGAACTTGGCGTCGTCGGCGGCCACGATCAGGTCGCAGGCCCAGATCAGCATCAGGGCCGCCGAGATCGCGTTGCCCTGCACCTGAGCGATGGTGATCTTGCGCAGGTCACGCCACCGCCGGGTGTTCTCGAAGTAGAAGTGCCACTCCTGCAGGTAGGTTCGCTCGGCGACGCCGGCGGCGGTGGCACCGTGGGACCGGAACGTCGGGTGCTGAGTCGGTCCGGGCGCCCGCTCGGCCAACGCCTCTTCGGAACCGAGGTCATGGCCGGCCGAGAAGTTCTTGCCACGCGCCGCCAGGATCACCACGCGGACCGCATCGTCGGCCTCGGCCCGGCCGAATGCCTCATCGAGTTGCACCAGCAGCGTCCGCGACTGGGCGTTCTGCGCATTCGGGCGGTTCAGCCAGATCCTGGCGATGCGCCCGCCATCGAGTGTCTCGTATTCGACCTGACGCGTTGCCTCATCGGGATCGGCCATATCGGACCACCTCTTAGTCAGGGTAAGCAAGTTACGAACTGCACATTACGTGTATCACGTAACCCGGCTCACACCGGGACCACAGCTACTGCGCAGCAGCTTCACAGCACACGGCTCGACATGATTGCGCCACAATCACATTGGCAGCCATTTCCCCTTGTAGGGCGTAAAATATCCACCGCAAGACGACTTCACGGATCACCGTGGTCGGATCACCGCGGCCGGGTACTCAGCAAACCTTTTCAGGCCCTGAAGAGAAAGCATGCCAATGGCCATCTCCCCGTCTAGCCCCCGCCGTCTCATCGTCGCCGCCGGCATCGCCGCAGCCATCGCAGCGGCCCCTGCCCTGGCGATGCTGCCGGTCCCGTCCCAGTCACTGGCGTCGTGCCCCAACGGCGAAACCGAGGACACGTTCACCAACGTGTGCGTCCCTGACATCGTGCCGAACTCCCCCGGCAACTTCAGCAGCGTCGCGGGCAACCCCAACCTTCCCGCCGTGAACGCGCCCGGCGGGGGCGGCTCCATCCCGTGCACCGGCGCGAACTCGGGTGAGTGCATCGGCCTGGCCGAAGAGCAGCAGGCCGAGGGCCCCCAGCCGGTGCCGGAGTCGACGGTCGGCAGCAGCCCGACCGTGCATGGTTCCATCGGCTGACACAGCCCCGCTCCAGACATCGCACAGTAAACCCTCAGCAGTCCTAGACTGCTGAGGTGAAATCAGTTGTCGTGCCCGCCGTACTGTCCGGCGTCGGCTGTGCGCTGCTCCTGTGGCTCGGCGCGCCGGTCGCACAAGCAACCTGCACCTCCGGTGAGGAAGAGGACGTCTACACGACGACCTGCACCCCGTTCCTGGTGCCGAATTCACCGTCGCCGTTCAGCGGCATCCCCGGCAATCCGGACTTGCCTGCGGTAGATCTGCCCGGCGGAGGCGGCGCCATCCCGTGCACCGGCCACAACGCCGGCGAGTGCATCGGCCTGGCCGAGGAAGACGAGGCCGAAGGACCTCGACCCGTTCCGCGCTCGACCATCAGCGCCAGCCCCTAGCACTTTTGCGGGGTTTCCCCAGCCACCTCATAGAAGCAATGCAGATCTTTCCCAGCTTCCATAGAATCCCTGCAACGAACAATCGAATAACTAGAGAAAGCGTGACGATGGCGACCTTCCCGATCTCGATGCGACGACTTATCTTTGCCGGCGGATTTGCAGTCGCTGCGGCCGCCGCCCCAGCGATCGCCGCGTTCTCCGTACCCGTGTCGGCCGGCCCGGCGATCGCCTGCCCGACGGGCGAAGAGGAAGACCTCTACACCAACATGTGCGTCCCGCACACCGTGCCGAACTCCCCCGGTAACTTCAGCAGCATCGCGGGCAACCCCAACCTGCCCGCCGTGAATGAGCCCGGTGGCGGCGGTTCTATCCCCTGCACCGGCGCCAACACCGGCCAGTGCATCGGCCTGGCCGAAGAGCAGCAGTCCGAGGGCCCCCAGCCGGTGCCGGAGTCGACCGTCGGCAGCAGCCCGACCGTGCACGGTTCCATCGGCTGATGGCATGCGGCGACCCGGGCTCTCCGGGTCGCCTACAGTTATGTCATGCCTGCGAAAACTGATACCGCCGACATCGATGACGTCGAACCCCTCGCCGACAGCACTGCCAGCCAGGCTCGCCGCGTCGTAGCGACCTACGCCACCGACGCCGACGAGTGCCGCATGTTCCTGTCGATGCTCGGCATTGGGCCCTCGAAGACCGAGGCGTAATGAGTCCGGAGGCCGGCCCGTCGGCGGCCTCCGGTAACTCCGACTTCGTCGTGGTCGCCAACCGGCTGCCCATCGACATGGAGCGGTTGCCGGATGGCAGCACGACCTGGAAGCGCAGTCCCGGCGGCCTTGTCACCGCGCTGGAGCCACTGCTGCGTAAACGCCGCGGCGCGTGGATCGGCTGGGCGGGTGTCCCCGACAGCGGCGAGGAGCCGATCGTCGAGGAGGACCTGCAGCTCTACCCGGTAGAGCTGTCCGCGCAGGACGTCGCGGATTACTACGAGGGGTTCTCGAACGCCACCCTGTGGCCGCTCTACCACGACCTCATCGTCAAACCCGTGTACCACCGCAAGTGGTGGGACAGCTACGTCGACGTGAACCGGCGATTCGCCGAGGCCACGGCCCGGGCAGCGGCCCAGGGCGCGACGGTCTGGATCCAGGATTATCAGCTGCAGCTCGTCCCCAAGATGCTGCGCATGCTGCGTCCCGACCTCACCATCGGCTTCTTTCTCCACATCCCGTTCCCGCCCGTCGAACTGTTCATGCAGATGCCGTGGCGCACCGAGATCGTCGAAGGCCTACTCGGAGCCGACCTGGTCGGATTCCACCTGGCCGGGGGCGCGCAGAACTTCCTGGTCCTGGCCCGCCGGCTGGTCGGCGCCAACACCTCGCGCGCATCGATCGGCGTCCGCTCACGGTTCGGCGAGGTGTCTTACGGGTTCCGCACGGTCAAGGTCGGCGCTTTCCCCATCTCGATAGATTCGGCCGACCTCGACGCCAAGGCCCGCAACCGGTCCGTGCGCCAACGCGCCCGGCAGATCCGGGCTGAGCTCGGCAATCCACGCAAGATCCTTCTCGGCGTCGACCGGCTCGACTACACCAAGGGCATCGACGTCCGGCTGCGCGCCTTCACCGAACTGCTCGAAGAGGACCGGATCAAACGCGACGACACCGTTCTGGTCCAGTTGGCCACACCGAGCCGCGAGCGGGTCGAGAGCTACATCGCGATGCGCGAGGACATCGAGCGTCAGGTCGGCCACATCAACGGTGAATACGGTGAGGTCGGACATCCGCTGGTGCACTACCTGCACCGGCCGGTGCCACGCGATGAGCTCATCGCGTTCTTCGTCGCGGCCGACGTCATGCTGGTCACCCCGCTACGCGACGGCATGAACCTGGTGGCCAAGGAATACGTGGCGTGCCGCAGCGACCTCGGCGGCGCGTTGGTGCTGTCGGAGTTCACCGGCGCGGCGGCCGAGCTGCGTCAGGCCTACCTGACCAACCCGCACGACCTCGAGGGCGTCAAGGATGCCATCGAGGCCGCGTTGGAACAGAGCCCCGAGGAGGGCAAGCGCCGGATGCGTGCGCTCCGCCGCCAGGTACTGGCGCATGATGTGGACCGTTGGGCCCGCGCGTTTCTAGCCGCGCTCGGAAACGCAAATTCGGCCTGAGCGCCGGCCGGCGCGCGAATTCGTCGAGCGCCGGCCCGCTCAGAATCAGGTGGCTAGATCGGGTTGATCGCGTCGATCAGCCAATCCCCGCCGATCTTGCGGTAATCGACCTTCAGGCGGCTTCCGTCATAGAGCGGTTGGCGGGACTGGTCGGTCACGGTGCGGTTCATGTACACCATCACGGACCCCGAATCACGCTGCGCTGTCATGACACCGATGCCGACGACGCTGATCTGAACCACCAGCTGACGCTTGCGTGCCTCAGGGATCACCTTGGCGGTGGCGTCCTTCTCGAACTGCTGCCGGAAGTCCGGGGCGAGCAGCGGGTACGTCTCCATCAGGCTGCGCTCGACGGTCTGATAGTCGTAACCGAACACCTTCGGGATCTGTTCGGCAGCCAGCGCAGGTAGTTCGGCCCTGGCGGTCTCCTGACCCCGCTGCGCCACGCGGTTCCAGTACAGCGAACCACCTACGGCGGCCAACCCGACGAACGCCAGCGCCAACAGGCCGATCAGCAGGGCAGTGAGTTTAGAGCGCATCAGTTTCCGCCATCGGGGTACTTGAGGTCGTATCCGGTCATATGCCCGTTGTCGTCCTCGTGCACGATCACCCGCAGCCGGTACGGCCGCGTCGGTGAATTGACGCCATCCACGTCGGTGACCGTGACGCGCACCGCCACCAGCACCGAGGCATTCCGGGCGATCTCATCGACCTTCTCCAGCGCCGCGCCGTTGATCACAGCCTCCGAGCTGGCATTGGTGTCGCGGAACAGTGCCTTGAGGTTGTCGGCGTTGTTGCCCTGGCTCATCATGTCGCGCAGTGGGCCGCTGGTGCCGTCGACGAAGCGGTTGACGCTCTCGTCGATCGTGTCCTGGGTATAGCTGAACATGTTGATCACGGTCTGCTTGCCGGTGTCGACGAAGCTCTCGTCGCGGGCCTGTAAGGCATCCACCGATTGCTGCTGATCGCGCATGACATAGGCCAGCGCACCCAACGCAGCGGTCCCCACACCCAAAGTCAGTGCTGCCACCAGGGCCACCAGGGTGCGGTGGGCGCGCCGCCGGGGCGGCGCCTTGAGCGGTGTCGGCTGCGAGGCCCTGGCCGCCGTCTTGGTGGAAGGCTCCACCACGAGCGCGGTCTGGGTCGGCTCGCCTGCCGTCCCGGCCCCGGTGGGGCCGGCCGCTCTTGACGCGCGCCTACGGACCGGCCTCGTATTCGAGGCGGTTTCTTCGATCATCAAGCCTGCCTTGGATCCAACATCAGGTCTACCCAGGTCTCCGCCGGCGCCAGTTTGTCGGCGCCGGCCGCGTACACGCCGGTGCCTCCGTCGGCGTCGGCGAAGACCCCACTGTGCTGATCGTAGGTGCCCGTCATCGGTGCGCTGGCCAGAGGTGGTGCCTCAGCCGGCAACGGCCCTTCCGGAGCAGGCGCCGGAGCCGGGGCTTCCGGAGCCCCGGGAGGCGTCCGGCCGTACGGCGGCACGATCTGGTCCGGCGGTGCGAAGTACGGCCACGGCGGAGGCGGTGTGCCCGGCTTGTTCGGCGGCACCGGCAGCGGGAACGGCGCGTGCGGCGCCGGGCCCGGCCCTGGTTCGACCCCGGGTGGCAGATGCACCACGGGCGGGCCCGGATCCGGATCCACCTGCGGCGGGATGTTCGGGAACTTGTTGGGCGGCAGGATGTTACGCCCGTCCTCGATCGGCGTCCCGTACGGAACCGGCGGGCCGCGCCACGGGTTGCTGCCCACCGGCACATAGCCCTTGGGATCGCGGCACAGCTGGATGGTGGGCGCCCGCTTTCCCGGGAACTCCATGCACGGGTAGTTGCGCGCACCACGCACCACCGCCGGGTCGTTCTGCGCGGTCTTGCAGTACAGATCGGGCGGAAGTTCACGCAGCGTCTCGTCGGCCGGCGAACGGATCTGGGTCGGCGGAACGAACCCGGTCAAGCAGGGCGGCGCGTCACCGAGGTCGATCTTGAAGTCCAGCTTGGCGCCCTCGTCTGCGGGCGCCCCACCGGCAACGGTGCTCAGCGCCGCCATCAATGCCGGGAAGATCACCAGCGCCTGCTCGAGCGACTTGCTGTAGATGACCCCGATGCGGCCGAAGTTCGCCAGGTTGGCCGCCAGAACCGGGAAGGTCGGCCGGATACCGCTGAACGCGGTGTTGGCCGCCTCGGTGGTGCCCGGAACGGTCTTGAGGGTGGCGCGCAACTGCGGATCGGCCTTGTTCACCTCGCCGGTGAAGCGGGCCAGCCCGTCGGCCAGCGAGCGGATGTTGTCGCCGCTGCGCATCTGGGCTTCCAGGAACGGTCCGGCCTGATCGATCAGCTGAGTGGTCTCGCCGTAATTGGCGTTGGCCTCGTCGATCAGCAGGCGTGAGGATTGGATCAAGCGGGCGAGTTCGGGTCCCGACCCGTTGAACGCCTTGAACGTCTCACGCAGCAGATCCTGCAGCCGGCTGTTACCGATGCTGCTGACCAGGGTGTCGGCTTCGTGCAGCATCCCGGCGATGTCCTGCCCGACCCGGGTGTTGTCCTGTTCGATGGTGGCGCCGTTGCGCAGTTTGTTGGTCGACGGTGACTCCGGCGGGATCAGGTCGATGTACTGCTCGCCGACGGCCGAGACACTCTTGACGGTGGCGATGACGTTGTCGGGTATCGCCGTGTTGCTGTTGAGCTGCATCTTGGCGACCACGCCGTCCGGGGCCAGGCCCACGGAATCCACCCGGCCGACCGTGACGCCACGATAGGTGACGTTGGCGTTCTGGTAGATCCCGCCACCGGCCAGGAAGTTGGCGTTGACGTGGTAGGTGCCGATACCCACCGCAGCGGGTAGGTGCAGATAGAACAGCGAGATGGCACCCACGGTGAGGATGGTGACGACCCCGAAGATCATCAGCTGCATACGGGTGAGCCGGTCGATCATCTACGGCTTCTCCTCGTGCTGGGTCGCAGTTCCGGCCGGGATCTTGAACGGATCGGCCGCCTGACCGGACAGGTTGGCCATCGCCCCGGTCAGGAAGTCCGGCGGATTGATCACCTCGTTCAGGTGCTGCATGTTCGGGTCGAAGGCTCCGGTCGTGAAGATCGACTCACCGAACCGCCGCAGGGTCAGGTCGAAGGTGACGTACACGTTCAGGTAGTCGCCTCGCACCGCCTGGCGCAGATACTTGTAGTGGAACGGGAAGGTCGGCAGGAACTCCAAATCCTTGATGAAGTCGTCGGCGTTGTCGTTGAACGCCTTGATCACCGGATAGAGATCCTTGAGATCGGCCGCAAAGTCATCCTTGGTCTGCGACAGAATCCGCGAGCCGACCTGGGCGAAGCTGCGCAACGCGGTGAACGCGTCGACGATGTTGGACCGGTTGTCGTTGAGCACCTTGAGCGCGCCGGGCAGGGTGTCGAGTGTGCGACCCAGGCTGTCCTGGCTGCGGGCCAGGATCGACGCGAACCGGTTCAGCCCGTCCGCAGCCGCGATGATGTCGTTGGTCTGCCGGTCCAGTGACGCGGTCAGCTCCGCCAGCCGCGGAATCAGATCGGCGAAGGTTCCGGCCCGTCCGGCGACAGCCGCGTAGGCCTCGTCGGTGATGTCTTGCAGCGCACCGAGATTGCCCTTGTTGACCACCATGCCCAGCGAGGAGAGCACTTCCTCGGTCGTCGGGTAACGGTCGGTCTGGGACAGCGAGATGTTGGAACCCTGGGCCAGTCGCCCCTCGGCCGGTTGATCGACAGGTTCGGACAACTCGATGTGCTGGGAGCCGAGGAGCGATGTCTGGGCAACGCGCGCAACGGCATTCGCCGGGAGCTTGACGTCACCGTTCAGCGACAGTTGCAGTGCCGCATAGAAGGTGCCGTCCTGGCGCTGGACCGCATCAACACCCGACACACTGCCGACGGTGACATCGTCGACCATCACCGGCGAGTTCTGCGGCAGGGTCGCCACGTCGGGCAACTGCACGGTGACGGTGTAGGAACCGGAACCGTGCCCGGCGGTCCCGGGCATGTTCAGCGAGTTGAGACCGCCGAACTGGCAGCCGGCCAGCAGCATGGCGCCGCTGCCGATCGCCAGGGTGCGACTGCCGATCCGGGATGCCTTACCCCTCAATGCTTTACCCCTCATCATCCGCCGGCACCAGCCTCAGCGGGTGCGGGCGCGGCCACGGGTCCCGGCGCGGGCGCAGGTCCTGGTGCGGGACCCACTCCGGTTCCGGCTGCCGGCGCGGGTGCATCCGGCGGCAGGATCAACGAGCTCAGCGTCGCGTCCGGCGGGATCTGCGGCGGCGTGACGCCGGGAGCGTTCTGCCACTGCAGGTACGGCACCGGGGTCTCCGACTTCTCCTCGGTCGCTGGGGTGTCGTACTGGATCTGCCCCTTGTAGGCGGTGATGGTGTTGACCGGATGGAACAACACCGGTGGGTAGTTCATCGTGATGCGGCGCAGCACCGGCCCCATTCGCTGCCGGCAGATCTCCGCGCGCTTGTAGTTGTCCGGGTTCGCGCCGGTGTCGAAGTTGCCACCGCACAGGAACTGCACCGGGTTGGCAAAGTTGGGCAGCGACAGCAGACCACCGACGGTGCCCTGCGCCGGGTTGTAGATGTTGTAGAAGTTCGCCAGGCCGTTGGGCGTGACGTGCAGGATCTGTTCGATGTCGTCACTGTGGTCGGTGAGAATCTGGGTGAAGTCGGCCAGCTTGCCCACCTGGGCGATCAGCGCATCGTTGTTCTCGTTCAGGAAGCCGCGGACGTCGCCGAGTGCCTGATTGAGCGTGCCCAGCGTCTGGTCGAGCCCACTGGAGCTGTCCGCCAGCACCTGCGACACCGATGCCACGTGATTGGTGAACTGCACGATCTGTTCGTTGCTGTTGGACAGCGCGTCGACCAGGATCTGCAGGTTCTTCACCGTGCCGAACAGATCGGTCCGCGAATCACCCAACCGGCCTGCGGTTTGGGACAACTCACGCAGGGCATTGCGGAACGAGTCGCCGTTGCCGTCGAACGTCGTCGCGGCCTGGTCGACGAACGCTGCGATCGGGCCCTGCACCGAGTTGGCCTGCGGACCGAGTTGCGAACTGAGCTGGGTGAGCTGCTCCTTGACCTCGTCCCACTCGACGGGCACTCCGGTGCGGTCGAGTCCGATCGACGCGCCGTCGGCGATCACGTCACCCTCGGTGTAGGCGGGGGTCAGCTGGATGAACCTGGCCGACACCAGGTTCGGCGACAGGATCAGCGCCTTGGCATCCGCAGGCACCTTGACGCCGCGGTCCAGGGTCATCTCGATCTTGACATCCGAGGGCCGCGGCTCGATGGAGTCGATCGTGCCCACCGGCACGCCCACGACCCGCACCTCGTCGCCGGGGTACAACCCGACGGCATTGGTGAAGTACGCGGTGAGCTTGGGGCCGGTGCGCGACGGCCACACCTGGTAGACGCCGACGGCAAGCACCGCAAGCAGCACCACGGCCAGCGCGATGCGCATCCACCGGTTGCGGCCGGATACCGAATTCTGTTGGGTCATGGCGATTTCGGCCTAACGATCACTCGCTCGGAAATGTAGCCGCGCAACATATCGGACAGGCTGTCGGGCAGTTTGCCCGGCTGGAAGTAAGTGTCCAGCAGTACCTCGGACATCGCTGCCGGCGGCAGGCCGTACAGGTTGATGTTGAAGCCGGGGCCGTTACCGACCACCTCGCCGAGTGCGGTGGCATATCCCGGCAACCGCTTGAGCGCCTCACCGATGTGCTCGCGCCGTTCCAGCAGGTTGTCCATCACCAGGTTGAGCTTCTCCAGCGCCGGTTTGAATTCCTTGCGGTTGTCCGCGACGAATCCCGAAAGCTGGTGCGACACATCGTCGATGCCGGCGATCAGGTTACTCAGCGCCTGCCGGCGCTCATCGAGCGCGGCGAACAGCTGATTGCCGTCGTTCAGCAGCTGGTTGACCTGCCCGGCCCGGTTGGCCAGGAGATCCGACACCCGCTTGGCGTGGGTCAACAACCCCTCGAGGGCCTCATCCCGCTTGTTGATGGTGCGGGACAGGTTCGCGACGCCGTCCAGGGCGCCGCGCAACTGCGGCGTGGCGTCGCGCAACGTGTCGGTCAGTGTCTGCAGCGCCTGCTCGAACTTCGGCTTGTCCAACTCGCTGACGTTCTGCCCGAGGTCCTGCAGTGCAGTGTTCAGGGTGTACGGAGTCGTGGTGCGTCCCAGGGGAATAACCGTCGACGTACCGACGCCCTTCGGGGTCACCGAGAGCGACTTCTGGCCGAGCACCGTATCGGTCTTGATCGCCACCAGCGACTGATCGCCGACTTTGATGTTGCGGTCCACGGTGAACTTGACCTTGGCGGAGTCGCCGGCCAGGGAGATGTCGGTGACCTTCCCGACCGTGATGCCCGAGATGTTGACGTCGTTGCCCGGAGAGATCCCACCGGCATCGCTGAAGTAGGCCTCGAACTGCTTGCCCTGCGGGAAGAACGGCAGGCCGGTATAGCCGAACGACACCAGCACCAGGCATGCCACCACAAAGATGCCGAGGATCCCGGTGCGCACGGGATTCGACTCGCGCGAACTAGCCATTGGTCGGCGCACACCTCCCCTTGGATGGGTCCGGCGGACCGCCGAACGGAATCAGAATGTCACTGCCTGCCGCCCCGTTGACCTTCAATCGAACCGAGCAGTAGAAGATGTTGAAGAACGAGCCGTACGCACCAAGGGCGTTGAGCCGCAGATAGTTCTCGGCCAGCGGCTCGATGACCTTGTTGATATCGCCCTTCCGCTCGTCCATGCGCTGCGCCAGCGGCCGGGCATTCTCGATGACCCCCTGCAGCGGGCGGCGGGATTTCTCCAGCATGTCGGTCAGATCGTTCTCGGCCGAGGCCAGGGGTGCGATCGCACCGGCGATCGGATCGCGCCCCTCGGACAGACCGGTGATCAGCTTCTGCAACTCGTCGACGCTGGTGTCGAACTGCGAGCCCTTCTCGTCCACCGTGCTCAGCACCGAGTTGAGGTTGGTGATGACGTCGCCGATGAGCTGATCGCGTGCGGCCAGGTTCTGGGTGAAGGCGCTGGTGCTGGTCAACATGTTCGCCAAAGCGCCGCCCTGGCCCTGCAGCATCTCGATCACCGCATTGGAGATCTCGTTGACCTTTGCGCCGTCCAGGCCCTTGAGCACGGGCCGCAAGCCGCCCAGCAGCGCGTCGAGGTCCAGAGCCGGCTGAGTGTTCTGCGCCGGGATGGTCCCGCCGGGCGCCAGCTTGCGCAGTTCGCCTGGGCCCGAGGTGATCTCCAGGAAACGATCGCCGACGAGGTTGAGGTAGCGCACCTTCGCCTGACTCGAGGTGTAGAGCTGGTACCGCTTGTTGACGTCGAACGCGACGTCAACCGTGTTGTCGGGGTTGAGCTTCACGTCGTGGACCTTGCCCACCGGAACGCCGGCGATGCGGACGTCCTGCCCGGCCTTCAGCCGCGACGCCTCGCTGAACGTGGCGTGGTAGCTGTTGGCCGAGGCGAAACGGAACTCGCCGAAGACCACCACCAGCATGGCCGCCACCAACAGCATCGCCACAGTGAAGATGCCGACCTTGAGCATGGTCCGATCAGTACCTGCGCCGGACGCCATCAGAATCGGTCCCTTTCTGCGAAAGCACCGTTGAACAGGAACTGCAGGGTCGCCGGCGCGTCGAACTGCACCTCGGTGTTCGGCTGGAACGGCACGTACGCGTTGTCGGTGACCACGAACGGGGCGCGGTACCAGCTGCCGCCGAACTGCTTGGTCGGCACGTCGGGAAGACCGCGGCAGTTCGGCCCGCCGGAGGCGTTCACTATCGGCAGGCTCTCCGGATAGGTGTATGCGGGAGACCCGGGCAGGAAGTTGGAGTTGACGTACAGGCCGGGCCGGATACCGCCGATGATCGGGGCAAACCGGTCGACACCGATGGACACACCGCGCAGGAGACAGCCGAATTCCGGCGAATAATCTCCGGCCACCTTCAGCGGTGCACGCAACCGCTGGATCGCCGCGATGTAGTCGTCGGCCGCGGGTTCCAGAGTGGCGGTGCCGTTGTTGGCCAGCCCGGTCGCCGACAGCAGCGTGGCGTTGAGGTTGGTCTTCTCATCCACGATCGTCTTGTTCAGCGCGGGCACGTTGTCGATGATCCGGGCCAGGTCCGGGCCGGCGTCGCCGTAGATGTTGGCGACCACCGCGGCCTTGGCAAAGTCCTCCTGCAGCGTCGGCAACTTCGGGTTGAGTTGCTGCAGGTAGGAATTCAAGCCCGACAAGGCCGCACCCGCATCGTCGCCATGGCCGCGCAGGCCCTCACCGAGGGCTGACAGCGTGGCGTTCAGGCTGACCGGGTCGATCTTGTTGAGCACATCCGACAGCGTCTGGAAAAGGGTGTTGACCTCCAGCTGCACGTCCTTGGCGGCCACCGTGCTGCCCGGCCGAAGCGAGCCCTCCGGGTGATCCGGCGCGAGAAACTCGACCGACTTGGCGCCGAAGATCGTGTTGCCGGCGATCCGCACGGTGGCATTGGACGGGATGTAGCGCATCTCGCCGCGCTTGATGGACAGCGTCAGCTTCGCCTCGTGACCGGCGTACGCGATCTCGGAGACCTTGCCGATCTGGATGCCGCGATACTTCACCTTGGCGTCGCGCTCCATCACCAGGCCCGCCCGCGGTGCGGTCAGGCTGACGGTGTCGGTAGGCGTGAATGCCGCTGTGTAGGACAGGTAGGTGAACACCACCGCGGCGGCCACGATCGCCGCCAGGATCGCGGCCGCGATCCTCACATGCCTGCGGTGCTTGGAGGTTGCGTCTGACATGGGAATTCCTGCCGCCCTACCCGGAGAGGTTGAAGTTGCCGGACGCGCCGTAGACGGCCAGGGAGATGAACAGGGTGATGGTGACGACGACGATCAGCGAGGTGCGCACGGCCTGACCGACCGCGATACCCACGCCGACCGGCCCACCGGAGGCGTTGTAGCCGTAATAGGTGTGCACCAGCATCACCGCGATGGCCATCACGATCGCCTGGAGGAAGGACCACAGCAGGTCGCTGGGTATCAGGAAGGTGTTGAAGTAGTGGTCGTACAGGCCGGCCGACTGCCCATTGATGAACACGGTGGTGAACCGCGCTGCGAAGAATGCGGCGAGTACCGACAGCGAGTACAGCGGAACGATCGCGATCAGCCCGGCCAGCAACCGGGTGGAGACCAGATAGGACACCGCGTGGACCGCCATCGCTTCGACCGCGTCGATCTCCTCGGCTACCCGCATGGCGCCCAGCTGGGCGGTGGCGCCGGCGCCGATCGTGGCGGCCAGGGCGATGCCGGCGATCACCGGTGCGACGATGCGCACGTTGAGGAACGCCGAGAGGAAGCCGGTCAGGGCTTCGATGCCGATGTTGCCCAGCGACGAGTAGCCCTGAACCGCAATGACACCGCCGGAGGCCAGGGTGAGGAAGGCCGCGACACCGACGGTGCCACCGATCATCACCAACGCGCCTGCGCCCATGGTCATCTCGGCTACCAGCCGGATGGTCTCCTTGCGGTAGCGGTTGACCGCGTTGGGCAGGTACCGCATCGTCTCGCCGTAGAACAGTGCCTGCTCGCCGATGTTGTCGACGGTCTTGGGCACGCCCCGGAACAGCCGCCGGAAGCGGAGGGTGGCGTCATAACTCATTGTTGTCTCTTCTTCGCGCAAGCGCTCATCAACGCACCAGCACTCTCACCCCGATAGCCGTCATGATCACGTTGATCACGAACAGGCAGATGAAGGCGTAGACCACCGTTTCGTTCACTGCGTTACCGACACCCTTCGGGCCTCCTTTGACGGTCAACCCGCGGTAGCAGCCGACCAGGCCGGCCACCACGCCGAACAGCAGTGCCTTGATCTCGGCCAGCACGAGCTCGCCGAGCCCGGTCAGCACGGTCAGTCCGTTGATGAAAGCTCCGGGGTTCACGCCCTGGAGAAATACCGAGAAGGCGTAGCCGCCGGCGATGCCGATCGCACACACCAAACCGTTGAGCAGCAGCGCGACGAACATCGACGCGAGCACACGGGGCACCACCAGGCGCTGGATCGGATCGATGCCGAGCACCCGCATCGCGTCGATCTCCTCGCGGATGGTGCGGGCGCCGAGGTCGGCGCAGATCGCGGTGGCACCTGCACCAGCCACCACCAGCACCGTCACGACGGGGCCGAGCTGGGTGATGGTGCCGAAGGCGGTGCCGGCGCCGGACAGATCGGCCGCGCCGATCTCGCGAAGAAGGATGTTGAGCGTGAACGCGACCAGAACCGTGAACGGGATGGCGACCAGCAGGGTCGGCACGAGCGAGACCCGGGCGATCATCCAGGTTTGATCCAGGAACTCTTTGAACTGGAACGGTCGACGGAACATCTTGGCGAAGGTGTCCAAGGACATCTCGACGAAGCCGCCCACGGCCCGGGCCGGAACCGCAAGCTGTTCGATCAACCTGGGCTCCGTTCTCGGGGTACTCGGATGGGGGAAATTTTGCGAAAACTCGCGTTAGCGAAAAATTGACGGCCACATGTCGTGGCTGCCCTCCCACCCCTCGGTCTTAGTGCGCTCTTAGTGAGCCGGATCATATTAACTAGAACATGTTCGCACTGTCAAAGAATTCAAAATATTAGCTTCAACAGCGGTTTTCCCAGATCAGGACATGTTAGGCCGACTATCAACTGAAACACGTTTCAGTCGCCTGGGCCGGCCTCAAACGAGACCGTCAGTCTCGTGACGCCATCAGCTCGGTGGCCGAGAATCCACGCGTCCGGTCACGATCAGCAAAGTAGTCGTGCAGTGTCCCGCTGAGGTCTGCCGCGTTCCAGGCGTCGGAGTCTGCAGTGAAGTGTTTTTCGGCGGTGGGCGGCGCGACCAACGTGACAGTTGGACCATAGACGATGAACAGCTGAGCGTTCACAGCTTCGGACGCCGGAGCGGCCAGGAAACGCACAAGCGTGACCACGTGGTCGGTCGACAGCGGGTCGATCTGCCCTTCGGCCCCGTCGGGCGCGTCGCCGAAGACGCCTGCGGTCATGGCGGTGCGGGCCCGCGGCGCGATCGCGTTGGCCCGCACGCCGAAGCGTTCCAGGGCCCGGGCCGCGGACACCGTGAGCGCCGTGATGCCCGCCTTGGCGGCTCCGTAGTTGGGCTGGCCGACCGGACCCGACAGTCCGGCCTCCGACGAGGTGTTGATGATCCGGCCGTAGACCGTGCCGTCCCCTGCCTTGGCCTTGTTGCGCCAGTAGACGGCGGCATTGCGGGTCAGCAGGAAGTGGCCGCGCAGGTGCACGGCGATGACCGCGTCCCACTCCTCGTCGCTCATGTTGAACAGGATCCGGTCGCGGGTGATGCCCGCGTTGTTGACGACGATGTCCAGTCCACCCAGACCGTCGGCGGTGGCGACCAGCTCGTCGGCGGTCGAGCGCGCACTGATGTCCCCGGCCACGGCGACGCCCTTGGAGCCGGCGGCGGCGATCTCGTCGAGAACGTCAGAGGCATCGAGCGCGCCGGCCATGTCGTTGACCACCACGGTGGCTCCGGCCTTGGCCAGGCCGATGGCTTCGGCGCGGCCCAGGCCCGCAGCCGCGCCGGTGACCACGGCCACCTTTCCGGACAGGTCGATCTGAGCGTCGTCAGTCATATTTATGAATACCTCTAGTCTTTTCGGATCAGGGCTGCACGGGGGCATTCGGCGATGGACTGCTCGGCCAGATCCTCCTGGTCGGCAGGCACCGGATCGGCCTTGACCACGGCGTAGTCGTCGTCATCAAGATCGAACAAATCGGGGGCAATACCCACGCAGACCGCATTACCTTCACAGCGATCACGGTCAACTTCTACTCGCATGGCGACCTCCTCACGACGTGTGCACGCACGGGGCTGCGTACGTGCAGCCACAGAATACGACCACACCTGACGGATACCGGTCAGGTACCGGCCTGGATCCTAAGACTAGAACGTGTTACAACCAGGTGAGAACTTAGGTCTATCAAGCAGTGAGGATGCAGTGCAATGCGGATCGGTTACACCCCCGAGCAGGAGGAGCTGCGCCGCGAGTTGCGCGCGTACTTCTCCAAGTTGATGACACCCGAACGGGTTGAGGCGCTCAGCTCGTCCGAAGGCGAGATGGGACGCGGCAACATCTACCGCGAGACCGTCGCACAGATGGGCAAGGACGGCTGGCTGACGCTGAACTGGCCCGAGGAGTACGGCGGCCAGGCGCGTACGCCCATGGAGTCGCTGATCTTCACTGACGAGGCCGCGATCGCCGGCGCGCCGGTGCCGTTCCTGACGATCAACAGTGTCGCGCCGACGATCATGCACTTCGGCACCGAGGAGCAGAAGAAGTTCTTCCTGCCCAAGATCGCCGCGGGTGAGCTGCACTTCTCCATCGGCTATTCCGAGCCCGGCGCGGGCACCGACCTGGCGGCGCTACGCACCACGGCCGTCCGCGACGGTGACGACTACGTGGTCAACGGCCAGAAGATGTGGACGTCGCTGATCGCCTACGCCGACTACGTCTGGCTGGCGGTGCGCACCAATCCCGAGGCCAAGAAGCACCGCGGCATCTCGATGCTGATCATGCCGACCACGGTCGAGGGCTTCTCCTGGACGCCGGTGCACACCATGTCCGGTGTGGACACCAGCGCCACCTACTACCAGGACGTGCGCATCCCCTGCACCAACCTGGTCGGCGAGGAGAACGCCGGCTGGAAGCTGGTGACCAACCAGCTCAACCACGAGCGGGTGGCTCTCGTTTCTTCGCAGCCGATCTACGTCGCCCTCGACGGGGTCCGCGAGTGGGCCCAGAACACCAAGGACGTGCACGGCAAGCGGGTCATCGACTCCGAATGGGTGCAGCTCAACCTGGCCCGGGTGCACGCCAAGGCCGAGGTTCTCAAGCTGATCAACTGGGAGCTGGCCTCTGCCCAGGACGAGGCTCCTTCTCCGGCGGATGCGTCGGCGGCCAAGGTGTACGGCACCGAGCTGGCCACCGAGGCCTACCGCCTGCTGATGGAGGTGCTGGGCACGGCGGCGACGCTGCGCCCGGACAGCAAGGGCGCGCTGCTGCGTGGCCGCATCGAGCGGTTCCACCGGTCAGCCCTGATCCTGACCTTCGGCGGCGGCACCAACGAGATTCAGCGTGACATCATCGGCATGGTCGCTTTGGGCCTGCCCAGGGTCAACCGGTAAGGACGGCACACCAATGGATTTCAAGACGACCGAAGAGGCCACCGACCTGGGTGGCCTGGTGCGCACGATCACCGAATCGGTGTGCACACCCGAACGCCAGCGTGAGCTCGACGGTCTCGAGCAGCGGTTCGACGCCAATCTGTGGGCCAAGCTGGTCGAGGCCGACGTGCTGTCGGCCGCGGCTCCCGAATCGGTGGGCGGCGGTGGTCTCGGCGTGCTCGAGCAGACGGCGGTGCTGACCGCGCTCGGTCGCCAGCTGGCTGCCGTGCCCTACGTGGACTCGGTGGTGCTGGGCGCGGGCGCGCTGGCCGCTTTCGGATCCGAGGAACTGCGCGCCCAGTGGGCCGTGCCCGCGGTTTCCGGCGACAAGATCCTCACTGTCGCCCTGGACGGCGAAATGGGCCAGGGCCCGGTACAGGCTCAAGCTGACGGCGCCGGATACAAACTCACCGGTACCCGAACTCAGGTGAACTACGGGCCGATCGCCGATGCGTTCCTGGTTCCGGCCGAAACCGATTCCGGCGTCAGTGTTTTCCTCGTGTCCGGCGATGATCCCGGCGTGACGGTCAGCCTGCTGAGCACCACCGGCAAGGGCAGCGTGGCCAGCCTCGAGCTCGAGGGCACCACGGTGGACGCCGCGCGCGTCGTCGGCGGTGCCGAGGTCGCCGATTGGCTGACCACCCATGCCGCGTTGGCCCGCACCGCATTCCAACTCGGCGTGCTGGAACGCGCGCTGGAGCTCACCTCCGAGTACGCCCGCGAGCGCGAGCAGTTCGACCGGCCGATCGGCAGCTTCCAGGCGGTCTCGTCGCGGCTGGCCGACGGCTACATCGACGTCAAGGGCCTGCGCCTGACACTGACCCAGGCGGCGTGGCGGCTGTCCGAGGATCTGCCCGCCGACATCGATGTCGCCAGTGCGGCGTTCTGGGCGGCCGAGGCCGGCCACCGCGTCGCGCACACCGCGGTGCACGTGCACGGCGGTGTCGGCATCGACATGGATCACCCTGTGCACCGGTACTTCCTGGCCGCCAAGCAGACCGAGTTCGGTCTCGGCGGGGCGACCGGGCAGCTGCTGCGCATCGGCCGCGAACTCGCCGACACTCCGGTCTAGGAATGGGAGGTCCAACCGTCGGCCCGACGGTCACCGAGCTGCTGGTCCCGCTGGCCGATGTCACTGATCGTGGTGTCTACCAAGAGGATTCGTTCGTCAGCTGGGCTGATCACATCGCCGCAGGTGCACAACTGGCCGCGGCGCTGCGCGCCCGGTTGGACCCCTCCAAACCCCCGCATGTCGGGGCACTGCTCGGCAACACCACGTTTTTCTCCAGCCTGCTGGTGGCCGCAGGCCTGGACGGGTTGGTCCCCGTGGGGCTCAACCAGACCCGCCGCGGCGAGGCGCTGGCCCGCGACATCGCCAAGGCCGATTGTCAGCTCGTCCTGGCCGACAATCCGGACGCGGTCCCTCCCGGGGTGGATTTCATCAACGTCGAATCCGACGATTGGGCAGCCGAACTCGCGTCGCACCGGGACACCCCGGTGACGTTCGCCGACCTGGCGGCCGACGACCTGTTCATGCTCATCTTCACCTCGGGAACCAGCGGGGATCCCAAGGCCGTGCGGGTCACCCAGGACAAGGTGGCGTTCCCTGGCCGGATGCTGGCCGACCGATTCGGGCTGGGCCCGGCCGACACGGTGTACCTGTCGATGCCGCTGTTCCACTCCAACGCGATCATGGCCGGGTGGGCCGTCGCCGCCGCGGCCGGTGCGTCGATTGCGTTGCGGCGAAAGTTCTCCGCGTCCGGTTTCATACCGGACATCCGGCGCTACGGCGCCACCTACGCCAACTATGTCGGCAAACCGCTGTCCTACATCCTGGCCACCGACCCGGCGCCCGACGACGCCGACAATCCGTTGCGGATCCTCTATGGCAATGAGGGTGCACCGCGGGATCTGGGCCGGTTCGCCGAGCGGTTCGGCGTAACCGTGGTCGACGGATTCGGTTCCAGCGAGGGCGGGGTCGCGATCGCCCGTACGCCCGACACTCCCGAGGGCGCCCTCGGCCCACTCACCGACCAGGTCGCGATCGTGGATGTGGACACGGGTGAACCGTGCCCGCCCGGGGTGGTCGGCGAGTTGGTGAACCCGACCGGTGCCGGCTGGTTCCGCGGTTACTACAACGATCCCGACGCCGAGGCCGCCCGGATGGCCGGCGGCGTCTACCACACCGGCGACCTGGCCTACCTCGACGAGAACGGCTACGCGCACTTCGCCGGACGCCTCGGCGACTGGATGCGGGTGGACGGCGAGAACCTGGGTACCGCACCGATCGAACGAATCCTGTTGCGCTACCCCGATGTCACCGAGGTCGCGGTGTACCCGATTCCCGACCCCGATGTGGGTGATCAGGTGATGGCCGCGCTGGTGCTGACCGCGGGCACACCGTTCGACCCGCAGAAATTCAGCGCCTTCCTGGCCGAACAACCGGATCTGGGCCCCAAACAGTGGCCGTCGCATGTGCGGATCGGCGATGCGTTGCCGCGCACCGAGACGTTCAAGGTGATCAAGCGGCAGTTGTCGGCCGAGGGTACCGACTGCGCCGACCCGGTCTGGTCGATCTCCCGCTGACTCGAACGCATCCACGTCCACCGTGCCGCCGACCAGTGCGCCGCGATTGCTGCTCAATACTGACCGCAACCCGCGGCGCAAGTGCCCGCAGCTCACCGCCACGGCCCATTTCGATACCATTGGCATCGAAATATGGGAGGCAGCATGCACATCGCAGTGACCGGAGGCACCGGCTATCTCGGCGCCCACACCGTTCGGGGCCTGCTGGCCGCCGGGCATCGGATCCGCCTACTGGTCGCACCGGGCTGCGGCGACGACCCGGTGATCGGACACCTCGCCACTCTCGGCGAGATGTCCTTGCTGGAGGGCGACATCCGCGACAGTGCCACCGTCGGGAACCTGATCGCGGGCTGCGACGCCCTGATCCACGCCGCGGGCATCGTCGGCACCGACCGCCGCCGCGAACAGCTGATGTGGGAGATCAACGCGTACGCAGGAGAGGCCGTGCTCAACTGCGCCGTCGACGCCGGTCTGGACCCCATCGTCTCGGTCAGCAGCTACAGCTCACTGTTCCCTCCGCCCGACGGGGTGATCTCCGCCGACACCCCGCCGGCACCGGGCCGCAGCCCCTACGCCCAGACCAAGGCCTATGCCGATCGGGTGGCCCGACGGTTGCAGCACGACGGCGCCCCGGTCGTGGTCACCTACCCGTCGAGCGTGGTCGGTCCGGCGTTCTTCACCGCCGCCGGAGTCACCGAGCGCGGCTGGGCACCGATCGCCAAGGCCGGCCTGGCACCGCGGATGACCGGTGGCATGCAGATGATCGACGTGCGCGACGTCGCGCTCGTCCACGAGCGGCTGATGGTGCCAGGGCTCGGACCCAGACGCTATGTCTGCGGCGGTGTGATGGTGTCGTTCAACGAGATGATCGATGTGCTGGAGCGGGGCCGAGGACACAAGATCCGCCGGATTCCGGTGCCGGGCAGCCTTTTCCGTGGCATCGGCTGGTGCTCGGATCTGCTCGGCGGGGTACTGCCGCTCGGTGACGGGATCAGCTACGAGGCCGCGATGCTGCTGACGGCTGCCACCCCCACCGACGACAAGAGCACGCTCACCGACCTGGGCATCGAGGCCTGGCGTTCACCCCAGGCCGCGATGCTGGCGTCATTCGGTCGGTGACACCCCGAGGGCGTGGCCGAGCAACCGCACCAGCCGCTGCCGCAGTTCCGGCGAATCATCGTCGGTCGCCACGGTGGTGGTGAACAGCGCGGCCCCGGCCGCCATGGAAAGCACAGCCTTCGCGTCCGATTCGGTCCCGTATCCGCTGGCGGCGAACATCTCGATCGCCGGGCCGCTGAACCCGTCCCACAACGCCCTGCGCAGTTCGGTGTTCTCGCGCAGCGCCAGCAGCAGTCCGGGCACAGCCTCACTCACGTCCGGGCGGCTGAACAGCTGATGGCTACCGCGCACCACCCAGTCGATCCAGCCCGCCAAGTCGGTGCCGGAAAATGGTGACATGTCGGGTGATTCGCCGAGGATCGCGTGCAGCACCAGCTCGGCCTTCGACGCCCAGCGCCGGTTCAGGCTGGACCTGCCCACCCCGGACCGTACCGCCACCAACCGGACGCTCAGGTCGTCCCAGCCCACCTCGACCAGCAACTCGCGGGTGACCGCGAGCACGCGCTCGTCGATCGACGTGTCGCGTGGTCGGCCGGTCATTCCCCGATTCAACCGCATCGCGGCACGGGTAGCGTCGGTGACGTGGGCTACCGCGAACACGATCCGCCGCCACGCCTGAGCGAGCTCGTCGAATGCCGGTGGGTGCGCACCGGCCCTGCCGAACCCGGCCGGATTCTGCCCGACGGCTGCATGGACCTGATCCAGATGGACGACACGATCATCGTCGCCGGCCCCGACACCACGGCGTTCATCGCGACAGGCAGTCGGGATCCGGTGCAGGGATTACGCTTTCGTCCCGGAGTCCTGCCACGGCTACTGGGCGCCCCAGCCGACGAACTGCGCAATAAGCGGGTCGACCTACGCGAACTCTGCCGGATCGAGGAGGGCCGTTCACTCGACGTGCTCACCGAAGCGCTGGCATCGGAACGACCCCGCACCGAGACCGCGCCGTGGCCCCTGCCGATGCTTCGTGACGTCACGCGCCGGCTGGCAGCCGGCGAATCGGTCACTGCGACAGCGCGGTACGCCGGATGGTCGAGCCGAACGCTGCAGCGGCAGTGCGCCGCGGTCTACGGATACGGGCCGGCGACGCTGCGCCGCGTCCTCCGGTTCCGTCGCGCGGTCGGGCTGCTCGGTACCGGGGCGAGCTCGAGCGCGGTCGCAGTGCGGGCCGGCTATTCGGACCAGTCCCACCTGCACCGCGAGGTCCGTGCGCTGGCCGGCGTCGGACTACACGAACTCCGTCAGCTTTCCAGTGCGGCGAACAGGTCCACCGAGGTCCCGTCGGGGTCCTCGACGGTCGCGTAGCGCTGCCCCCAGGGCGCATCGAAAGGCTCGAGCGTTCCCGGGTACCCCGCGCCGGTGAGTCGCGCATAGAGCGCGTCGACGTGGGCGGGCGTATCGACCCCGAACGCCAGGGCAACCCGTCCGGGCCCGGTAGGAGCTGTCCAGCCGGGATGCATGCCGGCGATCACCTCCTCGGTGTCGAACGCGAGCCGGTTACCACCGGGCAATGCCACCTCGACGTGCGGCCCGTCCGGTTCGGGAACCGCCAGGCCCAGCAGCCGGTAGAAATCCAGGGCTCGTGGCAGGTCTCTGGTGACGATCTCGATGACCGTCGAGTTCAGGTTAAAGGCCATACCCGCAGGTTAGGACGCTGGACCGTCCTCAGTCGTGAACAGATCGGACAAGGTGCGCCTTTGTCGGACTGCCGGTACCGAGTAGGTTGAGCTTGACTGTTAGTTACTTGCCAGTAGGGAGTCCCCGATGCCTGCTCCGTCCGCCGCCGACTTCGCCCGCCTGCGCGCGCTCGTCGCCATCGACGACGTCGGAGCCCGGCAGTCCAAGCCGATCGACGAGGTCTTCACCGGCAAGGAACTGACCACCATCCCGGTCGGCACTGCCGACGACGTGACCGCCGCCTTCGCCAAAGCCCGGGCCGCGCAGGCACAGTGGGCCAAGCGGCCGGTCAAGGAACGCGCCGCCATCATCGAGCGATTCGGCGCGCTACTGGCCGAGAATCGTGACTTCCTGATGGACGTGGCCCAGGCCGAGACCGGCAAGGCCCGCTCAGCCGCGCAGGAAGAGATCGTCGACATGATCCTGAACGCGGGCTACTACGCCCGCGAGGCGCCCCGGTTGCTCTCGAGCAAGCGGGTCCAGGGTCTGCTGCCCGGGTTCGTCAAGACCGTGGTCAACCATCACCCCAAGGGCGTCATCGGCGTCATCTCGCCGTGGAACTACCCGATGACCCTGTCGATCTCGGATTCCATCCCGGCCCTGCTGGCCGGCAACGCGGTGGTGGTCAAGCCCGACAGCCAGACCCCGTACTGCACACTCGCCAATGCCGAGCTGCTCTATCAGGCCGGCCTGCCGCGCGATCTGTTCGCGGTGGTGCCGGGACCGGGTTCGGTGGTCGGCACCGCGATCGTCGAGAACTGCGACTACATGATGTTCACCGGTTCGACAGCCACCGGCCGGTCGCTGGCCGAGCAGTGCGGCCGCCGGCTGATCGGCTTCTCCGCCGAGCTCGGCGGCAAGAACCCGATGATCGTCACCAAGGGCGCCAACCTCAAGGTCGCCGCCAAGGCCGCCACCCGCGCCTGCTTCTCCAACGCCGGTCAGCTGTGCATCTCGATCGAACGGATCTACGTCGAGAAGGACGTCGCCGACGAGTTCACCGCCAAGTTCGCCGAGCAGGTGCGCAACATGAACCTCTCGGCGGCCTACGACTTCACCGCCGACATGGGCAGCCTGATCTCCGAAGACCAGATCAAGACCGTGTCCAGCCATGTCGACGACGCAAAAGCCAAGGGCGCCAAGGTGGTTGCCGGCGGCCACGCGCGCCCCGACATCGGCCCGCTGTTCTTCGAGCCGACCGTGCTGACCGGCGTGACCGACGAGATGGAATGCGCGCGCAACGAGACCTTCGGCCCGCTGGTGTCGATCTACCCGGTTGATTCGGTCGACGAGGCCATCGAGAAGGCCAATGACACCGAGTACGGCCTGAACGCCAGCGTGTGGGCCGGATCGAAGTCCGAAGGCGAGGCGATCGCCGCCCGGGTCAATTCCGGCACGGTCAACGTCGATGAGGGCTACGCGCTGGCGTTCGGCAGCACCGCGGCCCCCATGGGTGGCATGAAGGCCTCCGGCGTCGGGCGCCGCCACGGCGCCGACGGCATCCTCAAGTACACCGAGTCTCAGACCGTCTCCACCGCCCGGGTGATCAATCTCGATCCGCCGCTGGGGATCTCGCAGACCGTCTGGCAGAAGGCGCTCACCCCGATGATCAGGGCACTGCAGAAGCTGCCCGGCCGCTAGAACTGCTTAATCGGGACGCCGCGCGACGACCGCGAAGTTCAGCGGAATCCGCGGCGCCCCGGGCGGCAGCGCCCAGCCCGCAGGGCAGGGCACGAGAGCCGGGAACGCCTGCCAGTCCATGTAGGGCAGTTCGGCCAGGGCCTCGATGACGAGCCCAGCCTGCAGCAATGACATCAGGACTTCGGACAGGTCGTGACGCCACTCGTGGTTGCGCACGTGTTGAATCTGCCCCGCCGAGTCTTCGGTGTACGTCCCGTCGTCGTCGTAGGTTCGGGCTCCCCCACCACTGAGGTAGTCGTCGGTGATATCCCACGGCTCGTAGTCCAGGGCGCTCAGGATCGGATGGTCGTCGCGGATCATGAATACCCCGCCGGGCTCGAGCAGGTCGTGGATCGACCGGGCCCAGTTGACCAGCTCGGGCAACCACACGATGGTTCCGGTACTGGTCACCACGGTGTCGAAGCGTCGCTGGATCAACGTCGACGCGAACCGCGCATCGCCCTCGACCCAGGTGATCTCGCGGCCGTCGGCCTCGGCGATCCTGGCCGCATGCCGCAGTGAATTCGGCGAGAGATCCACGCCATGCACGTCACGGGCGCCCAGCCGCGCCCACGAGATGGTGTCGGTGCCGATGTGGCACTGCAGATGCAGGAGCGAACGGTCTTTCACCCCGCTCTCCGGCAGGCAAGGCGCGAGCACCTCAAGGTCGTTGCGTACCACCTGCGAGATCTCGGTGGGATCGGCGAGAAACCCTGCCACGTCGTACATCTGGGACCGCACGTGCACGTCGGCCCGATCGTCCCAGTTGGCCCGGTTAGCCGCGAGTGCGTCCGCTTCGTTCACCAGCTCGACCATACCCATCCGAACGACGTCGAGCCTGCGTGCAGATCGCGAAATCGTGAGAGATCGCGATCTGACCGCAGGCTCGTGCGCTCGGGCGCAGACTCAGCTTCCGGCGATGTCGTCGAGACGCTTGGTGGCCGCGTCGAAACCGCTCACCAGCTCGGCGATGATGTCGGCGGCCGGCCGAATCTCGTTCATCCGGCCCACGATCTGGCCCACCGGCATCGCGACCGCGGTCGGGTCATCGGACAGGCTCATCCGCTGATGGGCCTCGCCGACCAGGATGTTCTGCAACGGCATGGGCAGCGCTTCGGGGGCACCCGGGGCGTCCCAGGCATCGGTCCAGCGGCTCTTCAGGATCCGGGCGGGCTTGCCGGAGTAGATCTTTCGGCGCACGGTGTCGGCGGAGGTGGCGTTCAGCAAGGCCTCCTGGATCACCGAGGCACCCGACTCGCGACGCACACCCAGGTCGTATTCGGCCGCGGTGAGGAACGCCGAACCCATCCACACACCCTCAGCGCCGAGTGCCAGGGCCGCGGCCAGCTGCCGGCCGCTGCCGATCCCGCCGGCAGCGAGCACCGCGGCTTTACCGTCGACGGCGTCGACGATCTCCGGCCACAGCACCACCGAACCGATCTCACCGGTGTGTCCGCCGGCCTCGTGCCCCTGTGCGATCACGATGTCGACTCCGTTGGCGACGTGACTGAGCGCGTGCTTCGCGCTGCCGGCCAGCGCGGCCACGGGGACGCCGGCCTCGTGGACCTGCTCGATGACGTCATTGGGCGGGGACCCCAGCGCGTTGGCGATCAGCTTGATCGGATGGCGCAACGCCACCTCGACATGGCTGCGCGCTACCGAGTGCAGCCAGCCCAGCACACCGGTGTTGTGCTCGCCCTCCTCGGGGAGCGGCGGAACACCAAGATCGGCAAGGGTTTTCGCGACGAAGTCCCGGTGCCCCTGTGGGATGAGCTTGTCGATGTCGACGGCGCTGCCCTCGGTGGGGATCTTGCTGGGCATCACCACGTCGACGCCGTACGGCTTACCGTCGGTGTTGGCGTCCATCCAGGACAGCACGTCGTCCAGCTCGTCGGGATCGTTGAACCGCACGCAGCCCAGCACACCCAGACCGCCGGCCCGGGTGACCGCGGCGGCCACCTTCTCCGAGGGGGTGAAGACGAAGATCGGGTATTCGATCCCGAATCTTTCGCTCAAGCTTGTTTTCACGGCCGAGTCCTCATTTACTTCGCTCCAACATGATTCGCGTGCACCTCGTCGGCGGCACGCTCCTCGGTGGTGTCCTTGGCCCACCGGTAGTCGGGCTTGCCCGCGGGCGAACGCTTGACCTCGTCGACCAGCCAAAGGCTGCGCGGCACCTTGTAACCCGCGATCTCGCTGCGCACGAACGCATCGAGATCTGCCAGGGTCGGGCGCGACCCGTCGCGCGGCTGCACGACGGCGGCGACGTGCTGACCGAAGCGCTCGTCGGGCACGCCGACCACGAGCGCGTCGAACACGTCGGGGTGACCCTTCAGTGCAGCTTCGACCTCTTCGGGGTAGATCTTCTCGCCACCGGAGTTGATCGACACCGAGCCGCGGCCCAGCATGGTCACGCTGCCGTCGGCCTCGACCTCGGCGTAGTCACCGGGGATGGCGTACCGGACCCCGTTGAAGGTCCGGAAGGTCTCGGCGGTCTTCTTCTCATCCTTGAAGTACCCGACCGGGATGTGGCCGCACTTGGCGATGATGCCGCGCACGCCCGACCCCGGGACCACCTCGTTGCCGTTCTCGTCGAGCACCTTGGTGTTCTTGTCGATGGTCACGCGCGGGCCGCCGGTGTGGCTCTGCCCCTTGGCAACCACCGAGGTACCGCCGAAGCCGGTCTCCGACGAGCCGATCGAGTCGGTGATGATCCGGTTGGGCAGCAGCTCGAGGAACTTCTCCTTGAGGCTCGTGGAGAACAGCGCCGCGGTGCTGGCCAACAGGAACAGCGACGACAGGTCGTACTCGTTACCGGCGTCCTGGTGGGCCAACAAAGCATCGAGCAGCGGGCGGGCCATCGCGTCGCCGGTGAAGAACAGCAGATTGACCTTGTGCTCGTGGATCATCCGCCACGCCGCGTCGGCGTCGAACTCCGGCATCAGCACCACGGTGTGGCCGGTGAACAACGCCATCCAGGTGGCGGACTGGGTCGCGCCGTGGATCATCGGCGGGATGGGCAGCCGGATCATGGGCGGGTTGGCGGCCGCCTGCTTGGACAAGTCGTACTCGTCGGCGACCGGCTCGCCGGTGGCGAAGTCGGTGCCGCCGAACAGCACTCGGTAGATGTCCTCGTGACGCCACATGACGCCCTTGGGGAACCCGGTGGTGCCGCCCGTGTAGAGCAGGTAGATGTCGTCGGCGCTGCGCGGGCCGAAGTCGCGGTCGGGTGAGTGGTCGGCGATGGCCGAGTAGAACTCGACGCCGCCGTACCGCTGGTAGTCGTCGTCCGACCCGTCTTCCACCACGAGGACGGTTTTGACCAAGGGCGTCTCCGGCAGCACGTTGGCGACGCGGTCGGCGTAGCGGCGTTCGTGGATCAGCGCGACCATGTCCGAGTTCTCGAACAGGTACTTCAGCTCACCCTCGACATAGCGGAAGTTGACGTTGACCAGGATCGCGCCGGCCTTCACGATGCCCAGCATCCCGATCACGATCTCGATGCGGTTGCGACAGTAGAGGCCGACCTTGTCGTCCTTCTTCACACCCTGTGAAATCAAATAGTGGGCCAGGCGGTTGGCCTTCTCCTCCAACTGCGCATAGGTCAGCTGTTCGTCGCCGCAAATCAGGGCGACACGGTCAGGCACAGCGTCGATGGCGTGCTCGGCAAGATCGGCAATATTCAGAGCCACAGAACCTAAACTAGAACGTGTTACATTTCGATACAAGTCTGGGTTGAAAATGCATAGGAGCTGACACCCGTGAGCGATACCGACAAAGGGCCCGACGCCCTCATTGAGCAGCGCGGACACACTCTGATCCTGACGCTGAACCGGCCCGAGGCGCGCAACGCGCTTTCCACCGAGATGCTCTCGATCATGGTCGAGGCCTGGGACCGCGTCGACAACGATCCGGAGATCCGCACCTGCATCCTGACCGGCGCCGGCGGGTACTTCTGCGCGGGCATGGACCTCAAGGGCGCGACCAAGAAGCCGCCGGGCGATTCCTTCAAGGACGGCAGCTACGACCCGTCACGCATCGACGGCCTGCTCAAGGGCCGCCGGCTCACCAAGCCGCTGATCGCCGCGGTCGAAGGCCCGGCCATCGCCGGCGGCACCGAGATCCTGCAGGGCACCGACATCCGCGTGGCCGGGGAGAGTGCCAAGTTCGGCATCTCCGAGGCCAAGTGGAGCCTGTACCCGATGGGCGGCTCGGCGGTGCGCCTGGTGCGCCAGATTCCGTACACCATCGCGTGCGACATGCTGCTGACCGGACGGCACATCACCGCTGCCCAGGCCCTCGAGTACGGCCTGATCGGTCATGTGGTTCCGGACGGCACCGCGTTGGACAAGGCCCTGGAGATCGCCGAGGTGATCAACAACAACGGCCCACTGGCCGTGCAGGCAATCCTCAAGACCATCCGAGAGACCGAGGGCATGCACGAGAACGAGGCGTTCAAACCCGACACTGCCAACGGCATCCCGGTGTTCCTGTCCGCCGACGCCAAGGAAGGCCCACTGGCCTTCAAGGAGAAGCGCGCACCCAAGTTCCAGATGCGCTGATCCGCGCAGCGGGCGCAGACTGCCTCATCGCTGATTTCGCCCGTCAACTGTCCTCATTGCGGCACTGAGCAGCCCTATACTCGTGCCAACTTTGCCGGGACG
Source organism: Mycolicibacterium peregrinum (assembly GCF_001665785.1). Lineage (GTDB taxonomy): Bacteria > Actinomycetota > Actinomycetes > Mycobacteriales > Mycobacteriaceae > Mycobacterium > Mycobacterium peregrinum_A. The sequence continues at coordinate 1,478 of NZ_LZSO01000029.1, read as the reverse complement.
GGAGCCGGGCATGCCTGAACGCGATGAGGCGTCTGAGCCAACCACCGATAACTCGGTACGCCGTGGCCTGTTACTGCAACTCGCCCTACGAATGCTCATGGCGATGTTCATCGGCGTCGCCCTGCTGTCGCAACCCCCGCACTCGAACGTGTGGTTACACCGCGCGATCTTCGTCGGCTACGTCGCGGCGGTCTCGGGGTGGAGCTGGTGGACGCTGCGCTCCGCCGATCGACTGGGAGACGGAACCCGGCGATCGGTGGCGCTGCTCATGCTGTGCGTGGATCTCCTTGCCGTCGCAATCATTTCGACGGAGACCGGGATCAGTTCGGCAGAGACCTGGACCTCCGACGTGGTGCAGCACGGGCTGTTTCTGATCCCGTTGATCGCGGCAGCGCAACTCGATCCCGTCGTCAGCGCCACGATCGCGGTTCCTACCGTGGTCACTTTCTTCGTGGTGAGCTGGGTTGACAAGGCCGCCAACGGCAATGAGCCCTGGGGATCGATACTGGCCCGGACCGCTGTGCTGTTCGGCCTGGCTGCCGGTTCGGTCGCGTTGTCGTGGATTCAGCAATCCAGGACCAGAACCATCACCAGTCTGGGCCTCGAGCGGACCCGTCTGCTCGAAGAAGTGATCAACCTGGAGAAGCGTGAGCGCCAATCACTCTCCGAACGCCTGCACGATGGTGCGCTCCAGTACGTGCTGGTGGCGCGACGCGACATGGAGGAGGTCCGGGACGGATCGGTCGATGGGATGGACCGCGTCGATTTCGCGTTGGCGGAGTCCTCCCGCCTGCTGCGCGACGTGGTCCGTGAACTGCATCCAGAGGTCCTGGCCCGAGCCGGCCTCAAGGCGGCGATGACCTCACTGGCCGACGGCATCGCGACGCGCACCAACCTCGCAGTCCAGTTGGACGCTGACGGCTGGCCCGACGACCTGCGCACCGACGCCGATCATCTGATCTACAGCGCGGCTCGGGAGTTCTCCACGAACGTCATCAAGCACGCACAGGCCAAGAATCTACGGTTCACCCTGGGCTACAACGGCATTCAGGCCGCGATGTGCATCGCGGATGACGGCGTCGGCATCCCGCCCGAGCGGCTTGCACAGAGTGTCGAGGACGGCCACATCGGGTTCGCCTCGATCTGCGCGAAGGTCCTGGCCGCGGGCGGCACATTCGTGGTCACGGGCACACCCGGGACCACCGTGTCGATCTCGGTTCCCGCGAAAGGCCCCGCCGACGCGAACGGAGCATTCGCGGCGAAGCGCCCGCCCAACTTGCAGATGAGGTAGGCGTCGCCGCAAAACTGAGGCCCTGCTCGACGTTTCGAGCAGGGCCTCAGTTTCGGTCGGCTAGCGCCAGTGTCCGGGCGGAGGTGGTCCCCAATGGCCGCGCGGGGGCGGCGGAGGCGGGCCCCAGCGCGGCGGTGGCGGCGGCCTCCAGAACGGGGGCGGGGGCGGGGGGGGCGGGCCCCAGAAC
>NZ_LZSO01000028.1 GCF_001665785.1 Mycolicibacterium peregrinum | reverse complement strand
CCCCCGCCCCCCCCCCCCCCTGGAGGTCAGCAGTCCCAAGTCGTGCTGACCGTCCGGTGCTTCGCAGCAGTCATGGGCGGTTGCGCCGCGGCGTTCTGGGTGTTGATCGTCTACGGAGTGCTGAGTTCGGCCTTCGACACGAACCCGGCCACTGATCCGCACGGCTACGGCATCGTCTTCGGCGTTCTGCTTGCGGTGCCCGTGAGCCTTTTCTGGGCGCTGGTGTTGCCGTTCGCGGCACCCAGACGCTGGTGGGGGCGCGCGTTCGCGATCTCGTTGCTGAGCCTGGTGGCCCTCAACCTGCTGGCGTTCTGGGCGCTGAGCGTGTCGGGTGCGGGGTAGCGTCGCCGCCGAATTCGCTGAGGTGCGCTGAACAAGGCATATACCAAGCTCAGCTATACATTTTGCCGCGAAATCGTTAACCAAATTGGTGCGTCATCCGTATGTGATTCAGCCCACGGACGATGTACATTGTGATCGCTGTCATACGAAAGGGCGGTCAATGTTTGGAGCATTTGTTGGCGTACTTCTGCTGGTGCTCGGCATCGGTTGCGTCGCCGGCGTCGTAGTGGCAGTGGCAATGGGTCTTCCCACACTGGCACTCGTGATCGGTCTCATTTCCGGCGCATTTTTCGCCGGACGTGCCGTTTAGAGCTTCAGCCGCTTTCGCAGGCCGGTCGCACGGACTGCCTGCCGGGCGATAGCCGCGCGGATTTCCGCTTCGGATCCCACCACGCGCACTCGCGTCTTGGCCCGGGTCACTGCGGTATAGAACAACTCCCTGGTCAACAACCGGGAGTCCTCCGGCGGTAGCAGCACGGTCACCTCGTCGGCCTGGCTGCCCTGGGACTTGTGGATTGTCATGGCGTGCATGGTCTCCACCTCGGTGAGCCGGCCCGTCGCGAATGACGCGGACCCACCGACGGTCCCACCGACCACGGCGCGCAGCCCGTCCCGGGTGGCCACGGCGACACCGGTGTCGCCGTTGTAGAGCTTGAGCCCATAATCGTTGGCCGTCACCAGAATTGGGCGCCCCACGTACCACGACGCCCAGGTGGGCTCTCCGGTCGCCTCGGCCAGCCACCGCTGCACCTGACGGTTCCACTGCGTGACACCGAACGGACCGTGCCGGTGCGCACACAACAGCCGATGCTCGTCGAGAATCTCCAGTGCCGCACCGTCGTCCCCGAGAATCGCCGCCTGGCGCAGGGCAAGTGCATGTGGCACAAGCACTTCCCGTAGCCGTTCACTCGTGTCCGCGGCCACCCACTCGACGTGCTCGCCGCCGGCCGCCAGCACCTCGACGGCGCCGGAGGCGTCGCCGGCCCGGATTGCTGCGGCCAGTGCACCGATCGACTCACCGAATCGGTGTGAGGTTTGCAGCGCCGCGACCCCACGCGATCCCAACCCATCGACCAGATCGGCCAACACCGCCCCGGCCTCCACCGAGGCGAGCTGATCGGGGTCACCGACCAGCAGCAGCCGGGTTTGCGGCCGGACCGCCTCCAACAACCGGGCCATCATGGTCAGCGACACCATCGACGTCTCGTCGACGACGATCACGTCGTGCGGCAACCGATTTGCCCGGTGATGGCGGAACCGTGACGACGTGTCCGGGCGCGACCCCAACAGCCGGTGCAGGGTGGTGGCCTGCAGGCCCGAAATCCGCTCGCGGTCCACTGCGTCGAGCCGGTTCACCTCGAGCTGGACCGCCTCCTGCAGTCGGGCCGCGGCCTTACCGGTCGGTGCGGCCAGCGCGATCCGCAGAGACGGCCGGCCGGCCAGCGCGGCCTGTTCGGCCAGAAGCGCCAACAACCGCGCCACCGTGGTCGTCTTGCCGGTACCCGGCCCGCCCGTGAGCACCGTCAGCCCCTGCGACAACGCCACCTTGGCCGCGGCCCGTTGCTCCTCGAAACCCGGTGGGAACAACCGCGCCACGTCGGGCGCCAGGCCGCCCGGCTTGGCGGCGACCAGGCCCAGCACGTCGTCGCACACCTGCTGCTCCTCCAACCAGTACCGGTCGAGATACAGCAGATCCCCGAACAATCGCAGCACCGGGGGAGTACCCAGCAGCGGGCTGTCCGCCACGGCCGCCAACCACTCGTCGACCGGTGGCCACGGCAGATCGGGCAGCTGGGTCTGCTCGGCCACCGACCGCAGGTCCACGCACACCGAGCCGCCGCGCAGCGCCCGGACCGCCAGGGCCAGAGCGAGTTCGACCCGCGGATCGGTTTCCTCCGCCAGCGTGCTCAACCGCCTGCCCACCTGCACATCGGCGGGTTCCAGGATCTCGGCGAACGCGTCCAACATCACCGGGCTCCCTTGTCCAGTAGCTCCGACATCGCGATGACCAACTTGGCGGGCGGTTCCCAGCTGAACACGCCGGCCGGATGTCCGTCGACGACTGGCGTCTGCGTCCCGCACATCCCGCGCACGAACAGATACAGCACCCCACCCAGATGTGTCGCCGGGTCGTAGCCGGGCAGTCGCCAGCTCAGGAACCGGTGCAGCACAACGCTGTACAACAACGCCTGCAACGGATAGTCCGAGTGCAGCATGGCCTCGACCATCCGGTCCCGCCCGTAATCGGCCGCGGTGAGTGGCGCGTCACCGGTGCCCAGCCAGTTGGTCTTGTAGTCGACGATCACGAAACGCTGACCGATCCGCAGCACCACATCCACCGAACCGGACAGGTAGCCGCGCAACGGCTGACGGCCCAGCAGCCCGGTCGACAACCGCTCGGCATAGACGGCCAGGGGATCGTCGGCAGGCAGATGCTCATCGAGCAGGGCGCCGATCTCGGCCAACCGCGCGAACTCGCCGCCGCGCAGATCGCCACCGGCCATCGGGAACTCGAAGTCCAACTCGCACAACCGGTCCGCCAACCCGATCTGGCGCAGCGTCATCCCCGGAGCCAACGGTCCCAGCGGGGTGTCGTGCATCGGCAGCAGGGCGGCTGCCAGCTCGTCGGCCTCGACCTCGACCGGCCAGCGGGCGGCGTGCCGTCGCACCTCGCCCTCCAGCTCGGCTGTCAGATCCGCGGCCAGTGGGTCGGCGGTCTCCAGCACCGCGTGCACGAGCGAGCCGAACGCGGCTCCCGTCGGCAGTGCGGCCATGGGGGAGGGCACGTCGACGCCCCGGGCGGGGGCCACGACGGTGATATCGGTCGACTCGTCGTCGAGCTCGACGACCTCGGGCTCGCTGGACACCCCGGAGTGTTCGCCGTCCTCGGCTGCCCGCAGCAGCCCCGAATAGGACGTCCGCCGCCACGCCGTGTCGATGGAGCGGTGAAAATGCCGCGCCGCCAGATCATCTGGTATCGCATGGACCGGTACCGGCATGACCTCGCCGATCACCGATTCCTCCAACACCGGACCACCCGCGGCCTCCCAGGCCCGGAGCCGGGCCAGTGCATCGTCATCGGAGACCCTGGCCGGTGCGCACCTGTCGGGTACCGCGGCCTGTCCGGGGGCCCGCCCGCGCAGCAGCCGCGAGAGGCCGCCGTTCGGCTCGTCATTCGACGGTGCCCACCAGGCCACCACCTGCGACTGGGCCCGCGTCATCGCCACATAGGTCAGGCGGCTGTCGTCGGCAGCGGCTTCGGTCCGGCCCGCGCGGGTCACCGCCGGGTCGGGGCCGCCGATCTGCAGACAGCGGACCCCCTCGTCATGGAACAGGATCAGATCCGGTTCCGGCACATACCGATTGAACGCGAACGGCAGGTACACGATCGGGAACTGCAGCCCCTTGCTCACCCACACCGTCATGATCTGCACCGCGGCCGCGTCACTGTCCAGGCGGCGGTTGCGCTCGGAGGCGCCGCCGCCCTCGCTGCGTTGAGTGCGCAGCCAGTCCCGCAGCGCGGCCAGCCCGAAGCCCTCGCGGTGGGCGGTGTCGCCGAGCAACTGGGTCATGTGGGCCAGGTCGGTCATCAACCGTTCCCCGCCCTGCCAGGACAGCACCCGCCTGCCCATGCCCGCCAGCTGCGCGGCTTCGAAGATCGCCGCCACACCCCGCTCGCGGGCATGGCCGGCCCAGGTGCGCAGCGTGTCGGCGACCCGGTCGGTCAACGCATCACCGCCCGCGGCAAGGGTTTCCGCAGTCTCCCCGAAGAACATCGTGGCGGCCGCGGCCCGCACCAACCCGGGCCGGTGCGGCTGATCGAAGGCCTCCAGCAGATACAGCCAGTCCTCGGCCGCCTCGGAATTGAACACGTCCGAATCGCCGGTGTAGACCGCGGGGATGCCGGCGTCGAGCAGTGCGGTGTGGCAGGCGCGGGCGTCCTTGTGGGTCTCGACGATCACCGCGATATCGCCCGCCTTCAGCTTCTCACCGGCATAGGTGGCCTCACTGGCCAGCAACGCCCCGATGTCGGCGGCCAGATCCCTGCCGATGTGGCGGCGCAGATCCGCGATCGGAATCACCTTGGTGCCGGTGCGGTTCCGCGTCACCACGCGCAGCCGGAAAGGATCGTTGTACGGCGCCCCGGCCAGCCGGTGCCCCTGATGGTGTGCCTGCATGTCGTGCACCACGATGTCCGGACCACCGAGCTCGGCACCCCGCAGCACCGCCTGCAACCGGTCGACCAGCACACTGTCGCTGCGCCAGTTGGTGCCCAGCGTCTGTTTGTCGCCCGCAGTCGCCGCGGCCCGCAGATAGGTGTCGATGTCGCCGCCGCGGAACGCGTAGATCGCCTGCTTGGGGTCACCGATCAGGATCAGGGTGGAACGCCCGGAGAACGCCCGCTCGATCACCTGCCACTGCACCGGGTCGGTGTCCTGGAACTCGTCGACCATCACGATCGGCCAGCGCTGCGCCATCCGCACCCTGGCTGCGGAGTTCTCCGCGGTCAGCGCCCCGGCCAGGCGGGTCAGCAGATCGTCGTAGCCCAGCACGCCGCGCCGGCGCTTACGAATCTCCAACTCCGCCAGCACTGCCCGCGCGAACGCGACCCGAATGCCCGCCGGGGACTCCGGTTCGGGATCCAGCGGGCGCAGTTCGGTCGCCGGATTGGCCACCACCACCCGGGCCAGCCGCAGCGCCTCGGCATAGCCCAGCTCCGGGGTATCCCGCTGCGCACCGAAGTGGGCGAGATACAGATCGTCGGTGATCTCGCACACCAACTCGTCAAGACTCTCGACCAGCGTCACGCCCGAATCGCTGTCCCCGGCCACACCGAGGGATTTCAGGACGATCTGGCAGAACTGGTGCGTCGTCGCGATGGTGGCCGCATCGAAACCCGCGAGCGCGTCGCGCAGCCGCTGTCCACGGGCCTGCTGGTCCTCGGCGACCAGATACTGCAGCAGATCGTTGTGGGCGCGTGACGGGTCCTCCAACGCCGCCAGGGCGCCGACGATCTGGGCCCGCACCCGCTCCCGCAACTCCTGACTGGCCGCCCGGCCGAAGGTGATGAGCAGCATCTGATCCAGTGTCGCCGCACCCTCGGCCACCAGGCGGGTCACCAGCCCGGCCAGCGCGAAGGTCTTTCCGGTGCCCGCACTGGCCTCCAGCACCGTGGTGCTGTTGGTCTGCGGCAGTGGGCCGAGCAGGTCGAAGACGTTCACCGGGTGGACTTCTCGGCCTGCAGGAGCGGCAGCCACAACCGGTCCGAGTATTCACCGAGCCCGAGCCCGACGAGCCGGCTCAACGGCGCACTCCGGCCCCAGGCCCGCACATGAGCGGGTGCCTCGTCCTCACCTGGGAATCTGCCGCTGCGCCAACGGAACCCGGCCTCACGCTCCGGGTCGTCACCGGCGTGGCGTGCGGCCGCCCACGCATAGGAGGTCTTGATGGGCAGAGGTAAGGGCTCCCGGCGGCCTGCGTCGTAGATGGCGGCCAGATCGGCCAGCAGCTCGACCGGATTGTCCGGACGACCCAACCCTTCGATGCGCGGGGTGTCGCCGCGGCGGGGCCGCCCGATGCACACGGCCGCCCAGTCCCGGTCGGGATGCCCGGCGGCCAACGCCAGCAACGGAATCCAGGACTGCAGCAGATGCTTGCCGTCGAGCTTGGAGTACGTCACCGACACCAGCCTCTCGCCGAACACCGGAGAGACCGTACCGGTGATCCGTCGCCCGGTGCCGAGGTCGATGTCGACGTCATAGGCCTGCGGGTCGGCGTCCCGGTACCGCAGGGCGTCGGTGGCCAGCAGGGCACACCGATCACGCAGTGCGATCGCGCGGCGCCAGCCCAGCTGACCGGGCGGCAGGGTGCCGCGCCGCCACTCGGCCTGTTGGGCATCGGCCGGGGTCATGCCACCCATGATGTCGCCGAGCATGCGATCGCCGACTGTCCATTCCTCCAGCGCGTCGATGTCCACCGGCATCACATCCGACACCCCGTCCACATCCCACGGCAGCGTGTACTCCAGGGCCCGGAAGAAGCCCTTCACCGGATCCCTGAAGAACGTGACGAGATCCTCCAGCGCGACATCCTCGGCTGGACGCGGGGGCAGTTGGTGGGCGAAGAACGCCGGCCGGTCGGCCCGCTGCCCCGCGCTGGCCTGCGCGGCGGTGAGCGCGGTGGGATCGAAGGTGAACGGCCCCTCGGGCAGCAGTGCGCCGGGGGTCACGTTGCGAATATCGAAGGGCTGCAATGGGTGAGTGGTCACCACATCCACGGGCTGCTCGGCGGTGACCCTGAGCGTGTCGAGCAACTCGGCCAGCGGCACCGCAGGCGGGCGGGCCTGGCCGGAGTATTCGTTGGCACCGGTATAGGTGACCACGAGCGTCTGCGTAGCCGCCCCGATCGCGTCGAGCAGGAGCTGGCGGTCCTCCGAGCGGATGTCGCGCTCACCCGTGCGCGGGTCGCGGGCCAGCACGTCGTCCCCGTCGACCGCACCCAGGCGCGGAAACACCCCGTCGTCCAATCCGACCAGGCACACCACCCGGTGCGGCACCGAGCGCATCGGCACCATGGTGCACACGGTCAGCGTGCCGGTGCGGAAGTTGGCCCGCGTCGGCCGCCCGGCCAGATGGCGATCCAGCAGTGCGCGAACATCACTGAGCCGCATCGGCGTCTCTCCCGCACCGGCGGCCTCGCCGATCTCGGCGAACTCACGCTGCACCTGGGCCGCGGGCCACTCCTCGTCGGAGTACGCCAACGCCTCGATCCCGGTTCCCAGCGCCGACAACCACGCGTCGAGGGGGCGTACCCCGCTCAGCTGACGGACGGCGTGGCTGAGCTTTTCCACGAAGTCGGCGAACCGGCCCGCCAGCTCGACCCGGTTGCTGCTGACGTCGTCGAGCGGCAGCGTGGTGCCCAGCCAGGCGTGCGAATCGTCGGACATCGCCACCCCGGCCAGCACCCGGTCGATCCCGAAACGCCAGGTGTTGTGCAGGAACTCGACACCGTAGGGGCTGCGGTGCTCCTGATCGAAACCCCACCGGATGTTGGCCTCACGCACCCAGGCGGTGATGGCCTCCAGATCGTCGTCGGTGAATCCGAACCGGGCCCGCACCGGCGGTGACTCGGCCAGGTTCAGCACCTCGCTCGCGGTGGCCCGCCCACCGGCCAGGGCCAGCACCGAGGCCGCCACCGACAGCAGCGGATTCGTCTGCACCAGAGCGCGATCGGCCAGCCGCACCCGCAGCTTGTGCGCCGGATGCGCGCCGCGCACCACATCGCCCAGCCCGAACCCGGCCGTGATCAACGGTGCATAGGTCTCGATGTCGGGGCACATCACCAGGATGTCGCGCGGCTCCAGCGTCGGGTCATCGGCGAGCAGACCCAGCAGTACCTCGCGCAGCACCTCGATCTGCCGGGCCGGGCCGTGACAGCTGTGCACCTGAATCGAGCGGTCCTTCAGCCGCGGCACCCGCCCGGCCGGCCGGACCGCGTTGGCCGCGATGTCGGACTGCAGCCAGCCCAGCACGGTGTCGGGATACCCTGTGCCGCTGAGATATTCGTCGGTGTCCGGGACGGGCAGCCCGCGCTGCAGTTCCCGCAGGTCACGGCCGAGGGTGGCCAGCAGCGGGTGGCCCACATCGCGGTGGCTGGTGTCCTCGCGGCGGGGGAGCGGGCCCGTGTGCGCGGTCAGCGACTGCCACAGGTCGTCGCTGGGATGCGGCAGCCACAGGTGCAGATCGTGATGGGTGGCCAGCGCGGTGAGCAACTCGATCTCGGTGACCGGCAACCGGGTGTGCCCGAACAATGACAGGCGCTCTGGTAGGTCGCTGGGCGAATCGGCGAGCCGGGCAAGGGTTTCCGCGTGCCGGACATGCGGAGGCTCGGCACCGATGCGCTCGGTGAGTGCCTGCCACAGCGGTGCCTGCCAGGATAGGTCATCGGGCAGCTCCGCCCAATCGACCAGCAGTTGCGGGCGCTGCCGTGCATACGAGGCGAACAAACCGGCCAGGCGTCGGGCCACCGCATAGCGCCGGCCCTGACGCAGCTCGTACTCGTCACCGGTCTCGAAGTGACCCAGGTGCGTGGCCACCGGCTCACACCACGGCTGATCCAGATTGTCGTCGATGACCGCCAGCAGCGGCCAGGCCATCGCGTCGGCCGACCACGGATCGTGCTCGGCCGTTCCCGTCAGCTCGGCGATCAGCGAACGCGGGTTGCGGAACTCGACCGCCGCGCAGATCCCCAGCCGGTTCGACAGCCGCTGACTCAGCCAGCGCTCCACACCCTTCGCCGGGACCAGCACCAGCTCCTGGGCGAACGGGTCAGTCGGCGGGTGCGACAGCAGATCTGCCAGCCCGTCGGCGAGCAGATCGGTGCGCTCGGCCCGGTGCAGGTGCAGTCCCATTGAAAGACACGATAGGAGACCCGGTCAGAGTGTTGCCGCGTTTGGTGCCGACAGAGCGGCGGGTCGGGCCGCGAGCGCGACGACCAGGGTGATGGCACCCGCGATGACGAATGCCACCCGCACGCTGAACACGTCGGCCGCGCCACCCAACAACGCCGCCGCGAACGGGCGCGACCCGAGGAAACCGACCAGCCACAGCGCCATGATGCGACCCCGCAGTTCTTCGGGGGCCCGCTCCTGCACGACGGTGCTCAGGCCCGTCATCGCCCAACCGAAGCCCAGCCCCGCGACCGCGAAACCGGCCAGCGCCACGGCGGTGACCGTGCCCGCGGCGAGCAGCCCACAGCCGGCCACCAGCAGCCACAGCCCGATCGCCGAAACCCGGGCTGCCGCCAGCCGTCCGCGCATCGACGCCAGCACCACCATGCCGAGCGCCGCGCCGACGCCGAACGCTGCCGAGAGCGCACCCACCAGGTGGGCGCTGCCGCCGAGGTCCTCGGCCATCGACGGGGTGAGCGTGATCGACGGATCCGAGGCGAACCCGACCGTCGCCACGGCCAGCAGCGCCAGCAGCAGTGGGCGGTCCCGCCACACATACGCCAGTGCCGCGCGCACCCGATAGTCACCGTGCGGGCTGCGTTCGGGCCGGGCCGGGAAGGTGACCAGCAGCAGGAAGATCGCGAACACCAGGTGCAGGCCCGCGCTGATCGCGAAGCCGGGCGCCGCACCGAGACGCGCGGCCAGGAAGGCGCCGATCGCGGGACCCAGGATGCGCCCGATGGTCATCGGAATGCTGTTGAGCGCCATGGCCGTTGCCAGCTCGCCGTCGCGGATCAGGCTCGGCACGACCGACTGCATGGCGGGGCCGCCGATTACGAACCCGAAGCCGACCAGGGTGGAGCCGAAGAGCACGGGTATCGCTGCGGCGGTGCCCTGCAGGTCGGGGGACAGGGCCAGCCAGACTGCGGTCGACCCCGAGCCGATGATGCACAACACCCGGCCCCACAGGATCTGACGGGCCGGGTCGCCGATGTCGGCCCACTTGCCGCTGGTCGGGCTGAGGATGAGCTGAGGCAGGAACTGTGCGACGCCGACCATGCCCACCATCACCGCCGAGCCGGTGGCGTCGAAGATCACGATGGCCGCGACGATGCCGTGCGTCCACACCGCGACGACCGAGAACATCTTGCCCCAGAACAGGGCACCGAAAACCGGGTCGAATATCAGCCGCAGGGCGCCGCGCGGCTGCGGGCGGGCAGTGGTCTGGGCTGTCACGAGCTCACTCCCCGCTCGAAATCGGTGACCAGCTGCTCCAACAGGTCGACGAGTTTGTCGACGTCGGACTCGGACCATTCGGCCACGGTCTCGGCGACCATCTCCCGGCGCCGTTCGGTGACGTCGGCCAGGGCGTTGCGGCCTTCTTCGGTGAGGGTGAGGACGCACCGGCGCTGATCTTCGGCGTCGTGGGTTTTGGTGAGCAGGCCCGCGGCGACCACATTGGCGACAGTGCGGCTGGCCGTGGAGTGCTCGACGGCCATGTACTCGGCGACCTCGCCGACCGAGGCGCTGTGCCCGGCCTTTTCCCGCTGCTCGACGGCACGGAGCACCCGCAGCGTCGACAGGGACGGGACACTGCCCGACGCGTCGATCAGCCGGCGCCGCCAACCGGGGCGCTGCCGGACGATGTGGATGCGCACCAGAAGCTCATCGAGTTGGTTGTAGCGAGGCACTATATGTGCATAGCACATAGATATATTTTGGAGCGAATGTCGACGAGCGGTCCGCGGACTGGTCTGCGGTAGGCGCTGTCGGTAGGGCTCGGCAGACTCCGCCCATGGGGGATCCATTCGTCGGAAGCCAAGCGCTGGCCTCGGGAGCACTGACGCGGCATGAACTGCGAACCCGATTCAGAGCCATCCATCGCGACATCTATGTCGCCAGGGACGCCAGGCCGACCGCGCTACTGCGGGCCAAGGCGGCCTGGTTGCGGTCGCGGGGACACGGAGTCCTGGCTGGGTTCTCCGCATCGGCCTTTCACGGGGCGCGGTGGATCGACCCGAGCCTGCCCGCCTACGTCATCGACACCAACAATCGGCGGCCGGCTCGGGGGGTCGTCACGTGGGGCGACGCGATCGGTGACGACGAGATCTGTTCGATCGGCGATATCCGGCTCACCGCACCTGCCCGCACCGCGGTCGATCTGGCCTGCAAGTTCCCCGAAGACACGGCTGTCGCTGCCATCGACGCGTTGGCGAGGGCGCCCCGGCTGAAGGTTGCTGACATCGAGTTGGCGGCCGAACACCACTCGGGCCGCAAGGGGATCAAGCGGGCCCGTGCCACGATCGCGCTGGTGGACCCTGGGTCGGAGTCACCGCAGGAAACCTGGTTGCGGCTATTGGTGATTCGCGCGGGTTATCCGCGGCCCCAAACGCAGTATCCCGTCTGCAACGAGTACGGCGTGGTGATCGGCGAGGTCGATCTCGCCTGGCCGGAATTGAAGATCGCGCTCGAATACGAAGGCAGTCATCACACCGATCCGGAGACGCTTCGCAAGGACATCGCCCGGGTCGACGAGATGATCGAGCTGGGATGGATCGTCATCCGAGTCACGCGCCGGGACGGTATGGCCAAGGTGCTCGGTCGGATCGCCAAATCCTGGGCCTCGCGTGTGTAGCGCTGTGGCGGGAAAGCGGCCGGAAAATCGCCGCAGCGCTTCACACGTGAGTGGACCGCGCCCGGAAACCGGAAACTAGCCCGCGAATTCCTGTGCCAGGCCGTCGATTCCCGCACGAATCGCGGTCAGGGCCTCGGCGCGGGCCTTGAGCTTGCTGGCCACATGCGCGCCGGTATTCAGGGTCGCTGCGGCCTCGGCCGCCACCTGCTGGGCGCGTGCGAGCACCGCGTCGGCCTCGACGACCTCGTCGAGCCAGCCGCCCGCGATCGCCGCGTCACCGGTGAACACCGCCGCCATGGCGATCCCGCGCTGAAAGGCCGCGCGGGTCAAGCGCATGCGCATGATCTCGATGGCCGCGATCGGCAGCGTCATCCCGATCTTCACCTCGTTGGCCTGGCACCGCGATGTCACGGCTCCGACCCGATGATCACCGGACAGCAGCAGGAACGAGCCCATCGCGATGGCGTGACCGGTGGCGGCCATGATCACCGGCACCGGAAAACTCAGGCACCGTACCGACAACTCGAAACCACCGGCGAGCATGCCCAGAGTCGCCGCCGCATCGCCGGCCGAGAACACGCTCAGGTCGAACCCGCCGCTGAACACCTTCGAATTGCCCGCCAGCACCACGGCTTTCACTTCGCCGGCAGCCGCGCCGGCGGCGGCCTGATCCAGCGCCGCGTTGATCTCGGCCTGCATCGCAGGCGACAGTGCGTTGACTTTGCCGTCGTCCATCGTGATCGTGGCCACGGCATCGTTGAGCTCGTAGCTCACCAGGCTGCTCATCGCACTGATGCTAGCGAGTGGGTTCAGGCCCGGTGACGCCTGCCGCCGGAGGTCGTCGCCGGCTTGATCAGATCGGTCTCGGGATCGTCATCGTCGTAATCGTCGTAATCGTCGTCGTCATCGTCGTCGCCGGCCTCGTAGCGGTCGCGCCAGCGGGAGCGCATCTCGGCGCCCATGGCGTTGATGCGGTTGATCTCCGAGCGCAGCTTCTGCTCGTCCGTCTCCTTGGCCGCGTACTGGAAATACGTCAGCACGCCGCGGAGTAACTCCAGCTTCTGCTTCTCCCGCCGGGCCTGATCGTGGGTGGTCAGCAGCTCCATGCGGTCGACGGGCGGCAGTGTCGCCCAATCCAGCACCGCGGTGTTGCGCAGCTTGCGGCCACTGGGCTTGCCGCCTGAACCCGGCTCGTCGTAATAGGTGACCGCCCCGTCGAAGCGGGACGCGATCGCCTCACCGAGTTGCTTGCGGTCCAGCGCCGAATCCCACACGATGCGCCACTCCTGCGACGGCGCCAGATACGGGATCTCGGCGGGCAGGTTCAACGGCACGATGTCGACGAAGTTGTCGTCATACGAGCTCTCGTACTTGCCGACCGTGGGTGGGTTCGCGAACTCGAACCGCAACCCGTACGCCGGCCGCTGGCCGTAGTTGCGGACGACCAGCTCCACCAGGTGCCAATCGGCACTGCTCGGCTCCATGAACATCGACACGTTCGGCTGGGTCAGCTCGGCGCGTCGATCCCTGGCCTTCAGATACTGCCGCCACGCATAGATCAACGCGACGACGATGACGACGATCGCCACCCATGCTGCGAGCGCAGTCCATGCACCCGGTTCGAAACTAGCCAACTCACGCCCCCGCTCCGTGACTGAATCGATGATCCCCACCAAGTGGGTATATCACGGACATTCACCCTGGGCAGCGGTCCGGCTCAGCAAACTTCGGTCAAACCAGCGTCGTCACGAGGCGACGGCGGTGAGGATGTCGCGCTGCACCGGCACGGTCACAGGCGTGTGGACCAACCGCTCGCCACGCGCCAGCCACTCGATATCGGTCCATTCGATGCGTGCGGGCAATCGCCGCCAATAATGCGGGTGCGATCGCAGGTACACCTCGACACTCGCGTGCACCTTGGCGTCCATCGGCGCCCGGCACCGACCGATCGCAGGCGCGGTCCCGGCCAGCGCGTCGAGATCGGTGGGGCAGGCACTGTGGTCGTGGACCCGCAGCCCCGCGGCGATGGCTCCGTCCAACATCCAGTCCAGGGCGATGTCGGCCAGCGGCCAGCACGCTCCGGTGCCACCGATGAGGTCGTCGCGGGTTCCCCGGAACCAGACTTCATCAAGGCTCTTGCAGTACCGCATCGTCCGTCGTCCGCCGTCGACCGCCACCGCGTGCCGGCCGGACTCCACGGTCGGCAGCGGGCCCATGTGGCGCTTGGTTCCGGGCGTGGCCGTGGCATTCCACAGCCCGACGAACCGCACCGGCACGGCCGGATCGCGGTCACCGAACAACTGCGCCGCCAACACCCTGATCTGCCGCCAGTCCTGGGGCGTGCGCGCCGTGCGCGGCAGCACATAGGTGGCAAGCGCGTAGTCGAGTACCTCATCGGAATGGGCCGGCAACAAGCCGACCGTGCCGAGCAGGGTGGCGAGTTCACCGGCGCGATGCCCGCCCTCGCCGCCGCCGAACACGAAGATCTGGTCTCCGGGATCCCACGCGTCGCCGAGAAAGTGATAGGCCTCGGCGATGGCGGCTCGGGCTTCGCTGGCCGGGTCGCCCCGGCGGCCCGGCGCGATCCGTCTGCCTTGTCGCGTGGCCGTGCCGCTGTGATACCACGTCAACTGATCGGTGCCATCCAGTAACCGAAACAGCATCTCGGTATTCGATGCGTCACGGAGTCCGGGATGTTCATCTGTGTGGTCGAAGCACAGCACGATGTTCTTCACGGCGACCCCCGGCGGGACTGTCAACTACTGCTCAACTGATGCTGACTAGTACTTTGCCGGGTCCGCAGGCTGATGTCCTGAGTATTGGACTACTCGAATCGCGCAAAACGGTACGTAGTTCCCGTTGCAACCGCTTGTGCAACGAAATCCGTGGCAGACGGGGCGTTGCAAGGCGGGATTACCCCGTTTCGCGCTCGTTAATTCAGCGGATTCCGTACTCGGGCCCTCTGGAACGATTCATCAGCCGCCCATCAACATGCGCCATTGGTCGAGGTTCGACGCGCGATACACGTAGTTGCTGCGTTTGACCTCATCGAGTGGAGCGCTCGGTTCTTCCGAGTACCAGTGCCCCGGGAAGACGGTCGGGTCTCCGGACAGCTGGGCCAGCGCCTGCAGGCTGCGGAACATGTCGTCGACATTGCCGCCGGGAAAGTCGGTGCGACCGCATCCGTCGAGGAACAACGTGTCCCCGGCGACCAGTCGGCCGTCCACCAGGAAGCACTGGCTGCCCGGCGTATGGCCGGGAGTGTGGAGTAGCTCGATCTCCACCGCGCCGACCGAAACCTTGTCGCCATGGACGTGCGAGGTCAGCTCACTCGGTGCGATCCCGGTGACCTGGGAGACCCAGTCGGCCTCGTGGGAGTTGACGTGAACCGGCACGCTCTGGCGTTCCAGCAGTTCGGCGAGACCCTTGAGGGAGAAGCCCGCCATCGTGCCGCCGACGTGGTCCGGATGGTGATGGGTGACGAGTACGCCGGAGAGGCGCATGTCGTCGGCCTCGAGCGCGTCGACGAGGTCGTTGGCCGCGTAGGCCGGGTCGACCACGACCGCGTCGCCCGTCTCGCGGTCCCCGATCAGATAGGAGAAGTTACGCATCTGCTGGGCGATCGGGTCGCCGGCCGCGTAGTCGCGGCCCGACAACAACTGCCGGAAGTACAAGCGGTCTTGGGCGTTGGGCTCGGACATGCGCCAAGCCTATTGCGACTCCATGCGGCCATCCCTGCAGGTCCAAAAACCGCACGTCATGGCGTGTTTGAACCCACACCGATAAAACTCGCATCGAAAATGCGGAATTACTAGCGTCATCGGTATGCACCTCACCCGGTTCACCGACCTAGGACTGCGGACGCTGATGCTGCTGTCCTCGGGAGAGACCGAGGACCGGCGCCTCACCACCCGCACCATCGCCTCCGGCGCCAACGCGTCCGAGCATCACGTCGCCAAGGCCGTCTCCAAGCTGTCCGAGCTCGGCATGGTGCACGCGCGGCGCGGCCGGGTCGGGGGACTGGTGCTCACCGAGGCCGGGCGCAATGCCTCGATCGGGTGGCTGGTGCGTGAACTCGAAGGGGACCGCGAGGTCATCGAATGCGGCGGGGACTCCCCATGCCCGCTCATCGCAGCCTGCCGGCTACGCCGGGTGCTGGCCGACGCAAAGGAGGCGTTCTATCGCGAACTCGACCGATACACCGTCACAGACCTGACGGCTGACAGCCGCCTACCGATTGTTCTGCAACTCACCACCCCTGAAAGGAATCCCCGATGACCGTCACCAGCCCCGAGCCGTCTGCGGTACGCGACGAACTGGAGCCGAAGCACGCCGAGATCGTCTCCGCGACACTGCCTCTCATCGGCGCGCACATCGACGAGATCACCTCGGAGTTCTACCGCCGGCTGTTTGCCAACCACCCCGAGCTGCTGCGCAACCTGTTCAACCGCGGCAACCAGGCGCAGGGTGCCCAGCAGCGCGCGCTGGCCGCGTCCATCGCCACGTTCGCCACCCACCTGGTGAATCCCGACCTGCCGCACCCGTCGGCGCTGCTGGCCCGGATCGGTCACAAGCACGCCTCGCTGGGCATCACCGCCGACCAGTACCCGATCGTGCACGACAACCTGTTCGCCGCGATCGTCGAGGTGCTGGGCGCCGACACTGTGACGCCCGAGGTGGCCGAGGCCTGGGATCGCGTCTACTGGATCATGGCCGACACCCTGATCGCCCTGGAGCGCGACCTCTACGCCGGTGCCGGCGTGGAACCGGGTGACGTCTTCCGGCGGCTGCGCGTCGTCTCCCGTGTCGACGACCCGTCCGGTGCCGTGCTGGTCACGGTCCGCGCCGCAGAACCCGTCAATTTCATTGCCGGGCAATACGTCTCGGTCGGCGTCACGTTGCCCGACGGCGCCCGTCAGCTACGCCAGTACAGCCTCGTCGGCGCGCCCGGGTCCACCGATCTGACGTTTGCGGTCAAGCCCGTCGACGCCGTCGCGGACCAGCCCGCCGGTGAGGTCTCGTCCTGGATCCGGGCCAACCTGTGCATCGGCGACCTGCTGGACGTCACGCTGCCGTTCGGTGACCTGTACGCCGGCGGCAAACCCGACGGACCGCTGGTGCTGGTGTCGGCGGGCATCGGGATCACCCCGATGGTCGGCATCCTGGAGTTCCTGGCCGCCGAGGCGCCCGACACCCACGTGCGGGTCCTGCACGCGGACCGCAGCGACAGCGGCCAACCGATGCGTGAACGCCAGCACGAGCTCATCGGCGCACTTCCCAACGCCCGCCTCGACCTCTGGTACGAGGACGGTGTGACCGGAGGGGCGGCCGGCGTACACGCCGGACTGCTCAAGCTCGACGGGATCGACCTGCCCGCCGACGCCGCGTACTACCTGTGTGGCGGGGCCGGATTCGTGGAGGCGGTCCGCGCCCAGCTGAGCGAGCGGGGAATCGCCCACGAGCGGGTGCACTGCGAGCTGTTCGCGCCCAACGATTGGCTCCTGGATTGACCGACCAGGCAAAATAGCTCCCCGGCGGCCGTGCTGACCTGCGGTTTGGTTTGGCTGCCGGGGAGGTTGTACCCTCTTTAAGGCCCCGCAGCCGCAACGGTGCGGGACAAGCCCCCTTAGCTCAGTCGGCAGAGCGTTTCCATGGTAAGGAAAAGGTCAACGGTTCGATTCCGTTAGGGGGCTCGGTGGACGCCAGGCGAGCGAAGCGACGCGGGAGTATCCGGACGTGGAGCCCCACCTGGGACCATCCGGGGCGGTGTAGCTCAGCTGGTTAGAGCGCACGACTCATAATCGTGAGGTCGGGAGATCGAGCCTCCCCACCGCTACAGGAACATCAAAGCAGAGCGTGATTTTGAGCAGGGAGAACTGACGTGGCGTCGAGTACCGACGTACGGCCGAAGATCACTTTGGCGTGCGAGGTGTGCAAGCACCGCAACTACATCACCAAGAAGAACCGCCGCAACGATCCCGACCGGCTCGAGATCAAGAAGTTCTGCCCCAATTGCGGCACCCACCAGCCGCACAAAGAATCGCGATAGCCATTCGCTGTGGCTCTTTCGACCAGCATCGTCGGGATGCATTATCGGCATCCTGAGCATTACGAAGTCGGACGCGAGAAGATCCGCGAGCATGCGATCGCGGTCAAGAACGACGATGCGTTCTTCCACGACGAGGCTGCCGCCGCGGAGCTCGGCTACGACTCGCTGCTGGCGCCGCTGACCTTCATCTGTATCTTCGGTTACCAGGCTCAGTGGGCATTCTTCGAGTGGGCCGACATCGGCATCCAGGACGCTCAGATCGTCCAGGTCGATCAGGAGCTGAAGTTCCTGAAGCCGGTCAAAGCCGGTGACAAGCTGTACTGCGACGTGTACGTGCATTCCGTGCGCAAGGCGCACGGCACCGACATCATCGTGACCAAGAACATCATCACCGACGACAAAGGTGACGTGGTCCAGGAGGCCTACACGACCCTGGCTGGGCGTGCGGGCGACGGAGAAGAGGGTTTTAACTGATGGCGCTGCGCGAGTTCAGTTCAGTTCAGGTCGGTGACACGCTTCCGGAGCGGGTGATCCCGCTGACCCGTGGAGACCTGGTCAACTACGCCGGCGTGTCCGGTGACCTCAACCCGATCCACTGGGACGACGAGATCGCCAAGCAGGTCGGCCTCGACACCGCGATCGCCCACGGCATGCTGACCATGGGCCTCGGTGGCGGCTACGTCACCGGATGGGTCGGCGACCCGGCTGCCGTGACCGAGTACAACGTCCGCTTCACCGCGGTGGTGCCCGTCCCCAACGACGGTGTGGGCGCCGAGATCGTCTTCAACGGACGGGTCAAGTCCGTTGACCCCGAGCAGAAGCTGGTCACCCTCGCCATCTCGGCGACCGCGGGCGGAAAGAAGATCTTCGGGCGGGCCACAGCGACCGCGAAACTGGCGTAAGGAGTTCTGGGCCATGGCACTCAAGGCTGACATCCGGGGAATGGTCTGGAAGTACCCGTATCCCTTCCTGATCGGCCGCGAGCAGATCCGCCAGTACGCCAAGGCCGTCAAGGCCATGGACCCGGCCAGCCACGATGAGGCCGCCGCCGCCGAACTCGGACACGACACCCTCGTCGCACCGCTCACCTTCGCCTCCACTCTGGCGCTGCTGGTGCAGGAACACTTTTTCCAGAACGTCGACATCGGCATGGAAACCAAGCAGATCGTCCAGGTGGACCAGAAATTCCTGTACCGCAAGCCGCTCAAGGCCGGCGATCAGCTGCACGCCGTCATGGAGGTCGCCTCGGTCGAGGAGCGCTTCGGCGCGGACATCGTCGTCACCCACAACGTGTGCACCGACGACAACGGCGAGGTGGTCCTCGAAGCCATCACCACGATGATGGGTCACGACGCCGACGACTCCATCCAGGTCAAGTGGGATCCGGAAACCGGCAAGGTCATGCGGAAGGCCGCCGGCGAGTAGTCGTCAGCAGGGGCGCGATTAGTTTCTCGGGCCCCCGCCGGGTACACTCGGCACTCGGGGTTTTTCCCATTTCAGCGCGCTGTCCGTCGGCTTGACCATCGAACGGGCCGCGCGCGAATTGTGTAAGCCTCGGCGCAGTACGGTGACGAAAGCGCCAGAAAGTCACCAACAGAGGGGCGTAGCTCAACTGGCAGAGCAGCGGTCTCCAAAACCGCAGGTTGCAGGTTCAAGTCCTGTCGCCCCTGCTCAAACTGAATACTCGACAACGTGTGGACACTGGAAGGTGGACATACAAACCAGGATGAAAGGCATGCGGTGAGCGACGAGCGCGAAGGTGCCGGCTCCGCAGACGACACTGGAACCGACACCGGCACCGACGCCGGGGCAGCGGACACCTCCCACGGTCAGACCGCGGTGGTGACCCGGCCGCTGCGCCCGACCGGCAAGCGGAGCCGTCGTGGTGCGACTGGTGAGGCCGACGGTGACGAGGCCGCCGAGGGCGACGCGTCGAGCGATGATGCCAAGGCCGACTCCGGTAAGTCGAAGAAGGCCAAGAAGAACGCGAAGGCCAAGAAGACCGGGCCGTCGCGCAACCCGATCATGTTCGTCGTCAACTACCTGAAGCAGGTCGTTGCCGAGCTCCGCAAGGTGATCTGGCCGAACCGCAAGCAGATGGTCAGCTACACCTCGGTGGTGCTGGTCTTCCTGGTGTTCATGGTGGCGCTGATCTCCGGCGCCGACCTGGGCCTGGCGCGGCTGGTGTCGCTCGTGTTCGGCACCTGATCCGGAATTTGAGAGAGGACTGACAACGTGACCACGTTCGACGGCGACGAGACCGTTGCCGAGACCGTTGACGTCGACGGCGTCGAGTCGCAAACCGATGATTCGGCTGAGGGCCAAGAGGCTGTAGCGGCCGACTCGGTCGACGAGACCGATTCGGTCGACGAGACCGATTCGGTCGACGAGACCGATTCGGTCGACGAAGCCGAAGAGGCTCCGGCCGACGAAGCCGCCGAAGAGGCGCCTGCGGTCGACGAAGACGAGGACCCGGCAGTCGCGCTCAAGAAGGAGCTGCGCCTCAAGCCCGGCGACTGGTACGTCATCCACTCGTATGCCGGTTACGAGAACAAGGTGAAGGCCAACCTCGAGACCCGCGTGCAGAACCTGGACGTCGGCGACTACATCTTCCAGGTCGAGGTGCCCACCGAAGAGGTCACCGAGATCAAGAACGGCCAGCGCAAGCAGGTCAACCGCAAGGTGCTGCCCGGCTACATCCTGGTCCGCATGGAGCTCAACGACGAGTCGTGGGGCGCGGTGCGCAACACCCCCGGCGTCACCGGCTTCGTCGGCGCCACGTCGCGTCCGTCCCCGCTGTCGCTGAACGACGTGGTGAAGTTCCTGCTGCCGCAGGGCGCGGCCAAGAAGCCCGCCAAGTCCAGTGCCGCCGCCACCCCCGGTGCCAGCACCGAGGCCACCTTGGAACGGCCCGAGATCCTGGTCGATTTCGAGGTCGGCGAGTCCGTCACCGTCATGGACGGCCCGTTCGCGACGCTGCCCGCCTCGATCAGCGAGGTCAACGCCGAGCAGCAGAAGCTCAAGGTGCTGGTCTCCATCTTCGGCCGCGAGACTCCGGTCGAACTGACCTTCAACCAGGTCTCCAAGATTTAGTCGCCACAGCGGCTAGAAACAACGGGCGTTTACGCGCCCTTGGATGAGCAAGTAAAGGAACACCAGAAGCATGGCCCCGAAGAAGAAGGTCGCCGGGCTCATCAAGCTGCAGATCCAGGCCGGGCAGGCCAACCCCGCCCCGCCGGTCGGTCCTGCGCTTGGCCAGCACGGCGTCAACATCATGGAGTTCTGCAAGGCGTACAACGCCGCGACCGAGTCGCAGCGCGGGAACGTCATCCCCGTGGAGATCACCGTCTACGAGGACCGCAGCTTCACTTTCGCACTGAAGACCCCGCCCGCCGCCAAGCTGCTGCTCAAGGCAGCCGGTGTGCAGAAGGGCTCGGGCGAGCCGCACAAGACCAAGGTCGCCAAGGTGACCTGGGATCAGGTGCGCGAGATCGCTGAGACCAAGAAGGCCGATCTCAACGCCAACGACATCGACGCCGCGTCGAAGATCATCGCCGGTACTGCCCGCTCCATGGGCATCACGGTCGAATAGCGAAGCGGATCCCAGTGGGAGGGCTGGCATCGGCCCGCACCACGACTCCAAGAACACGATTGGATTTTCAATGAGCAAGAGCAGCAAGGCATACCGCGAAGCCGCGGAGAAGGTCGACCGGGACAAGCTCTACACCCCGCTTGAGGCCGCGAAGCTGGCCAAGGAGACCTCCTCCAAGAAGCAGGACGCCACCGTCGAGGTCGCCATCCGCCTCGGCGTCGACCCCCGCAAGGCTGACCAGATGGTCCGCGGCACCGTCAACCTGCCGCACGGCACCGGTAAGACCGCCCGCGTCGCCGTGTTCGCCGTTGGCGAGAAGGCTGAGCAGGCGCTGGCCGCCGGCGCCGACGTCGTCGGCAGCGACGACCTGATCGAGAAGATCCAGGGCGGTTTCCTGGACTTCGACGCCGCGATCGCCACCCCGGATCAGATGGCCAAGGTCGGAAAGATCGCCCGCGTGCTGGGCCCGCGCGGTCTGATGCCGAACCCCAAGACCGGCACCGTCACCCCCGATGTCACCAAGGCTGTGGCCGACATCAAGGGCGGCAAGATCAACTTCCGTGTCGACAAGCAGGCCAACCTGCACTTCGTGATCGGCAAGGCGTCCTTCGACGAGGCCAAGCTGGCCGAGAACTACGGCGCCGCCCTCGACGAGGTGCTGCGTGCCAAGCCGTCGTCCTCGAAGGGCCGTTACCTCAAGAAGGTGACCGTCTCCACCACCACGGGCCCGGGTATCCCGGTCGACCCGTCGGTGACCCGGAACTTCACGGAGGCGTAGCGCAGCGGAGCCGACCATCGGCGTAGCGGCGTAATCCGTCTGTCCAGTGGCCAGTTACGGCACAAGATTCTCTGAATCGCGTGTCATAACTGGCCATTCGGCGTTTCTAGGGCGCACTCGGCGAAACGGCGACGCAGGAACGCTCGCGCCGGCTCGGACGCCGCGCCTTCGCCTTCGAGGGCGACGCGGTACCAGCGCTGAGCCTCGCCGAGGCGGCCGGCGCGGCGCAGCAGGTCCGCCCGGATCGGCGCCACGGCGTTCGTCCGCGCCAGCCGTGGATCGTCGGCGACCTCGTCGAGTGCGGCCAGTCCGGCTTCGAACCCGTCCCGAAAGCCAACGGCGAGTGCACGATTGGCACGCACGACAGGCGAGTCCGTCATCGCCGCCAATTGGTCGTAGGCCAGGCAGATGGTGTCCCAGTCGGTGAGCTGCCAGGTGGGCGCTGTGGCATGCAGCGCCGCGATCACCGCCTGCGGAAGATAGGTGCCGGCCGCACCGTCGGCAAGGCGCAGCTGTTCCAGTCCCCTTGCGATGCGGCCGCGATCCCAGTGGCTGCGGTCCTGCTCGTCCAGCGGTATCAGCGCGCCGTCCTCGCCCACCCGGGTGCGTCGGCGTGAATCATGCAGCAGCACAAGCGCGGCGAGCGCATGGGCGTCGCGATTGCCCGGCATCAACGCGCACAGTTCGCCCGCGAGCCGCACACCCTCATCGCACAGATCGTCACGGATGGCCGAGGGCCCGCCGGTCGACCAGTAGCCCTCGGTGAACACCGAATAGATGCAGCCGAGGACGTGCGGCGTCCGCTCACCCAGAAGCTCCGGCGGCGGCACCCGCAATGGGATGTTCGCTTGACGAATCTTGTTCTTGGCCCTGGTGATTCGTTGCCCCACAGCGGCCTCGGACTGCAGCAGGGCCCGGGCGATCTCGGTGACGGTGAGACCGGAGATCAGCCGCAGGGTCAGGGCCAGCTGCGAGCTCCGGTCCAGCGCGGGGTGAGCGCAGGTGAACATCATCCGCAGCTCGTCATCGCGCACCGGCTGCAGCTCGGCGCCCCCGCCGTCGGCCGCGCCCATGTGCTCGTACACCGCTGCGAGTTCCTTTCCGGCACGGGCAGATTCACGTCGCAGACGATCCAGGGCCCGATTGCGAGCCACCGTCGTCAACCATGCGCCGGGATTGGCGGGCACACCGTCGGCAGACCATGTCTGCACAGCCTGTGCGCAGGCCTCCTGGACGGCGTCCTCGGCCACGGTGAGGTCACCCGACCAACGTGCGATGGTGGCCACCACCGGGCCCCACTCGCGCCGAAAGACGCCGTCCAGCTGGGTCACCGAGGACTACAGGCCCGAGACGGCCGACAGCTGACGGACCTCGATGGCCGACGCCGGAATCATCGACGCCAGCTTGACCGCCTCGTCACGATCGGAGGCACGCAGCACGTAGAAGCCGTTGGCCACCTCGGCGCCCTCGGCGTACGGGCCGTCGGTGAGCGTCACCTCGCCGTCACGCACGCGCACGGTCGTCGCGGTGGACGGCGGATGCAGCGGCGCACCGGCAAGCGTCTTGTCGCCGATCGTGTTGGCGAGTTCGACATGCCGGCCGGCCTGCCGGTTCCACTCGTCGGTGCCCGGCGTGTTGACGTCCTCCGGACGCTCAAGCAGCAGTGCCAGCCAATCGTTGCCCAACGGCTGCTCGGGCGCCTGCCAATGGACCATCGGCCACACCTCGACCGCACCGAACTGTGCGACCGGGATGTCGCGGGCCAGCGCCAGGGCCTCGTCGAGATTCTCGGCCTCCAACACGTAGTAGCCGCACGCCACCTCTGCACCCTCGGCGTACGGGCCGTCGGTGACCGTCGGGTTGTCCGGGCCACCGGTGATGCGGGTGGCGGTCGCCGCCCGGTCCAGTGCGTCGCCGGCCCGGATCGCGGACCCGGCCTTGGCGTGAAAAGCCTGGAAGGCTGCCATGCCCTCGGCCCGCTGCTCGGGGGCGAGTTCGACGTCCTGGCTGATCAGTAAAGCGAAGTAATGCATCGTCATCTCCCGGCGTCAGCGAGTGGGAACCCTCTGTTCCACTCTCTACCTATCCGACGAACGAGGCTGCTGGGATCCGACAGTCCACCGAGATATTTCGGCGGTTACTTCTGCAGCGTGAACTGATGCACGCTGATGTGGCCGGAGGCGAAGTATTTCTGGCAGCCGTTGAGGTACTTGTCGTAGCGGTCGTAAACCTCTTGGCCCTGGATCGCGATGGCCTCGTCCTTGTGGGCCTCGAGCGCGTCGGCCCAGATCTTGAGCGTCCGGACGTAGTGCGGGCCGATCTCATGAATCCTGGCCACGGTGAAGCCGGCTTCCTTCGCCTTCTCTTCCTCCATCGACACCGAGGGCAGCCGTCCGCCGGGGAAGATCTCGGTCATGATGAACCGCGCGAACCGGGCATCTTCGAACGTCATGTGCAGCCCGAGTTTCTGGCCCTGCCGAAGATCGAATCCGGTGATGTTGTGCAGCAACATGACGCCGTCGTCGGGCAGCGCGTTATAGGCCGTCTCGAAGAACGCCGGATACCGCTCGAATCCGAAATGTTCGAAAGCGCCGATCGATACGATGCGGTCGACTTTGTCGTTGAACTCTTCCCAGCCTTGGAGCCGAACCTCGACGTTGCGCTCGGTGGGAATCTTGGCGAGCTTCTCGATGGCGTATTCACGCTGCTCACCGCTCAACGTCAGGCCGATGACGTTGACGTCGTACTTCTCGATCGCGCGCGCCATGCCGGCACCCCAGCCGCAGCCGACGTCGAGCAGCGTCATCCCCGGTTCCAGGCCCAGTTTGCCCAGTGCCAGATCGAACTTGGCGATCTGGGCTTCATCGCCGGTCATGTCGTCGCGCTCGAAATAGCCGCACGTATAGCCCATGGTGGGGCCTAGAAAGAGTTCGTAGAATTCGTTGGAAATGTCGTAGATCGACTGCAGTTCTTCATATTTCGGTGTCAATTTGGACATATTCGATATGCTCCAAGCTGTAGAGTTCTCCCCGCGAATCTCAGAGTACCGTAGGCGCAGCCCGACGCCATGTTGGCATCGCCGTCAATGAATTGCCTTGGCAAATAAAATTTTCGGGGAGCACTGTCATTTTTTCGGCGTTGCCTGCGGTAATGCATCGGTCGTGCTTCGGTGGCGAAGGAAATCAGCCGGCGACATGCAGGGTGAACTGGTTGACGTCGGTGTAGCCGACGCGGAACAGATTGGCGCAGCCCGTGAGGTAGCGCATGTAGCGGTCGTAGACCTCCTGCGACTGGGTCCGGACGGCCTCATCGCGGTGGGCCTCCAGATTGGCTGCCCAGAGGTCGAGCGTTCGCGCGTAGTGCTCCTGCAACGATTGCCGACGCGTCAGGGTGAACGATCCCCGCTGCGCGTGCTCCTCGACCATCTCGACCGTGGGCAGCCGCCCGCCCGGGAAGATCTCGGTGAGAATGAACTTGATGAACTTGGCCAGCTCGAAGGTGAGCGGGATGCCTCGTTCGTGAGCGTCTCGGGGGTGCATACCGGTGATGGTGTGCAGCAGCATCACCCCGTCGTCCGGCAGAACATGATGGGTGAAGCGGAAGAAGTCCGCATAGCGGTCGGGTCCGAAATGCTCGAACGCCCCGATCGACACGATCCGGTCCACCGGCTCGTCGAACTCCTCCCATCCGGCCAATAGCACCCGTTTGGAACGGGGGGAGTCGGAGCCGTCGAACAGCGTCTGGACGTGAGCGGCCTGGTTGCGGCTCAGGGTCAGGCCCACGACGTTGACGTCGTAGCGCTCGATCGCGCGCATCATCGTTGCGCCCCAGCCGCACCCCACGTCGAGCAGGGTCATTCCCGGCTGTAGTTCGAGCTTGCCCAGCGCCAGGTCGATCTTGGCGCGCTGGGCTTCTTCGAGCGTCATGTCGTCGCGTTCGAAGTACGCGCAGCTGTACGTCCGGGTCGGATCCAGGAACAGGGCGAAGAAATCGTCAGACAGGTCGTAGTGAGCCTGTACGTCGTCGAAGTGGGGTTTCAGATGAGCCGGCCGTTGTGCCATGCGGCGCCTAACGAAAGAAGACGGACTGGCGAGAGCCGCACTAAGCCACGTCTTGACCTAGCCGCCCCCCCAGACTGCTGTAAAAACAGTAGAGCGGGCACGGCCAGCTACCGAGCTTTCCCGCACTGGCAAACGAATTAACGTTGCAGATGCAGGTATCAGGCGGAACTCGCGAAGTTCGTCTTCAGCTCGCCGACGATCTCGTCCCACACCGGTTCAGGCAGCTCGTGGCCCATACCGTCGATCAACACCAGACGGGCGCCGCTGATCGCACGCGCCACCGCGCGGCCCCCGAACGGGCGCATCAGCCGATCGGAGCGACCATGGATTACCACGGTCGGCACACTGATCCGCTTGTCGTGGTGGCGCAGGCTGCCGCTGCCGAGAATGGCGTCGAAGTGCCGGGCGATCCCGGCCGGGTAATAGGCGCGGTCGTACAGTTCGGCGGCCTGGGCCCGAATCTCCGCCTCGGGAGTCGGGTAGCCGGGGCTGCCGTTGATCCGGCTGATCCGAACGGCGTTGTCGATGATGGCGTCTCGCGATGAATTGGCAGGCGGGCCCGTGATCACCGACAGCAACTGCTTGATGCCCGGCGGCGGTAACAGCGGCTGGTTGTTGCTGGAGAAGATCACCGCCAGCGACTTGGTGCGCTGCGCGTAACGGGAGGCGAACACCTGGGCGATCATCCCGCCCATCGAACCGCCGACGATGTGGGCGGTGTCGATGTTGAGGTGATCGAGCAGGGCGGCAGCGTCATCGGCCACATCTTCGAGCGTGTAGACCGACGGACTCCGAAGCCCCAGAAACGACCGGGCCATCCGCAGCGGCAGCGGGGAATCGACCCGCCTGCCGGACAACTTGGTGGACAGGCCCACGTCGCGGTTGTCATACCGGATGACCCGCAACCCCTGATTCACCAGCTTTTCGCAGAAACCGGTGCGCCACAACAGCATCTGCGCACCGAGGCCCATGATCAGCAGCACGGCCGGATCGTTCGGATCGCCCATGTCCTCGTAGTACAGGTCGACATCGCCGGATTCCGCCGGCGACTTCGCGAACCCGGATCGCACCCTCATGCCGGCCATTCAGGCCTCGATCCCGTCGCCGTCTTCGCCCGCTCCGGCTGGATTCTCCTCGCGCGAGCGCTCGTCGGCGTGTTCCCGGCTGATATCCACCATGAAGTTGGCGAAATACCCGGTGAGCTGGGGATCGTTCATCATCTGCCACTTCGGCGCCAGCAGCTTCATGTACCGCTCGACGTAGAGGAACTGCTTGCCGATCAACACCAGCTCGCGGGGCAGCTTGACATCGTAGGCATCCGCCAGCGCCGAGAGCTGCTTGCCGATCTCGGCGTAGGACATGTCGCCGAGCGACTTCATCGTCAGTGGGGTGGCGAACTTCTCCAGGTCCTTGGCGGCCTGCGCCTCGGGCTTCACCGTGCCCACGGCCCCCATCAGCACGACGATCTTGCCCGCCGCGGCATGGTCCTTCTTGACCAGCAGGGCGAACACGAGCTCGCGCAACAACCAGCGGGTGCGCGGGTCGATGCGGCCCATGATGCCGAAGTCGAAGAACACGATCTTGCCGTCGTCGTCGACATAGAGGTTGCCCGCGTGCAGGTCCCCGTGGAACAGGCCATGCTTGAGGCCACCCTCGAACACACTGAACAGCAGGGCCTTGACCAGCTCGGTGCCGTCGAACCCCTTCTTGCGGATCGCAGCGACGTCGTCGATACGTACCCCGGTCACCCGCTCCATGGTCAGCACCCGCTGGCTGGTCAGGTCCCAGTACACCTGGGGGACCCGGATGTTCTCGCCCAGCGGGGAGGCATGCATGTGCGAGACCCAGGCGTCCATCGACTGGGCTTCCAGGCGGAAGTCGAGCTCTTCGGCCAGGTTGTCGGCGAAGTCGGCGACCACGTCCTGGGCCGACAGCCGCCGGCCCAGCTTGGCGAGCTCGACCAGCTGCGCCCCGCGCTTGAGGATCTGCAGATCGGCGGCGACGCGACGACGGATCCCCGGGCGCTGGATCTTGACCACCACCTCCTCGCCGCTGTGCAGCGTGGCGTAGTGCACCTGGGCGATCGAGGCCGAGGCGAACGGCTTGTCGTCGAAACTCTTGAACAGTTTCGTGGGCTCGTCGCCGAGCTCCTCTTTGAAGAGCTGGTGTACAGCTTCGGCATTCGCCGGCGGTACCCGATCGAGCAGTCCGCGGAACTCGCGGCTCAGCGGCTCACCGAACGCGCCCGGGCTGGACGCGATGATCTGGCCGAACTTGACGTAGGTGGGGCCGAGATCGGAGAAGGCCTGCGGTACCTGTTTGACGATCTTCTGCTGCAGGGATCCGCGCCCGAACATGTTGGCGGCGACGCGGACCCCGGTGCGGGTGATCTGCCAACCGGTGGCACCGATACGGGCGGCTTCCACGGGCAGCGGCACCCGGCTCAACCTGGCGACCTCGCGGTGCTTGGTTTTCGGCGGCGTAGTGCTCATAGCTGCAGTGTCTCAAAGGC
Organism: Mycolicibacterium peregrinum; assembly: GCF_001665785.1. Classification (GTDB taxonomy): domain Bacteria; phylum Actinomycetota; class Actinomycetes; order Mycobacteriales; family Mycobacteriaceae; genus Mycobacterium; species Mycobacterium peregrinum_A. The sequence goes on along the minus strand of NZ_LZSO01000028.1, from coordinate 214,882 downwards.
CACGGTGCGGCCAAAAACATCTGTGCCGTGAGTCACACTGACGCGAAACTTTCCTCGACCTCGTCACGGCTCAGGATCGGGTCGGTTCCGGGCACATAGGTGGGCTCGGTGTGCGGGGTGGTGGTGCCGTGCGCGACGCGCTTCTGGGCCGCCCGGAACTCCAGGGTGTTGCCCGCCGCGGTGTGCAGCCCGTTGATGATCGACCACACCATGGCGCGGCGGGCGGCCCGCTCGATCGGATTCGGATCGGTGTGTCCGATCAGCTGCTTGGCCCACTTCGGCATGGTGTCGCGGATCGCCCAGTCCACCGCGCTCTGCGGCATCGGCAGATTGGGGCCGGTGGCCATGGCCGCGCCGTGGGTCAGCGCCAGCCTGGGCAGATAGGAGTGCAGGCACTCCAGTGTCTCGGCCTTGGTTTCGGGTAGGTCGGTGCCGCCCAGGGCGTGCCCGACGCGGATGAACTCGCCGTAGTAGCGGTCGAGTTTCTTACCGCGCAACGGGTTCGGATGGTAGATCTCGTGCGCGGTGGCCAGTCCCCACACCACGGTCGCGTAGTTCCAGCGCAGCCAGTCCGGATCGTCGGCGTCGTAGACCGCGCCGTCGGGACGGGTCCCCTTGATGGTGTGGTGCATGGCGCGCACGGTCTTGGCCACCCGCTCGGCCGTCTCGGTGTTGCCGTAGGCGGTGCCGATGAAGAACGCGATCGAATGCCCGAGGCGCACGGCCGCGCCCTGCGGATCGATGACGGGGATGGCGGTGCCGTTCTCGTCGCGCTTGACCAGCCGCGAGTGGTGCATGCCCATCCAGTAGATCGAGGGATCGAGGCGTTCCATGTACGCCGCGCACTGCAGGCCGAAGATGAGCGCCTCGGTGTGAGAGTGGACGTGCCAGACGGCGCTGCCCGGGCCGAACCATCCCGGATCGCCGGCCGGTCCGGCGAACTCCATGCCACGGAAGTAGTGCTGACGAATGTCCGTGTCGAACTTCCGCTGCAGCATCTGCTCGAGGATTTGGTGTGGCATGTCCACCGCGGGACCCCTTTCTGGTTACGTCTGTAGCCAGAATACATTTTGGGTACGGGTGTGACCAGATCTAATCTGAAGGAATGACCGGAGCAACCAGCCCGACCCGCTGGGCCGGTGTGCCGCTGACCGACCGCCGGGCCGAACGCCGCGCCCTGCTGGTGGACGCGGCGTTCCGGCTGTTCGGCGACGGGGGAGAGGCCGCAGTCTCGGTACGCTCGGTCTGCCGCGAATGCGGCCTCAACACCCGCTACTTCTACGAGAGCTTCGCCGATACCGACGATCTGCTCGGTGCGGTGTACGACGAAGTCAGCGCTGCCCTGGCGGTCGACGTCGAAGCGGCGACGGCCAGAGCCGCCGATTCGCTGAGGGCCAGGACCCGCGCCGGGATCGCCGCGGTGCTGGGATTCAGCTCGGCCGACCCGCGCCGGGGACGGATCCTGTTCACCGACGCCAGGGCCAACGCGGTACTGGCCGCCCGCCGTACGGCGACTCAGGACCTGTTACGCGAGGCCGTGCTGTCCGAGGGCGGCCGGCTGCGCCCGGGTTCCGATCCGGTGGCCGCCCAGATCGGCGCGGCCATGTACACCGGTGCGATGGCCGAGCTCGCCCAGCAGTGGCTGAGCGGCAATCTGGGCCACGACCTTGACATCGTGGTGGATTACGCGCTCCGGTTGGTGCTGGGACGCTAGTTTTCGGCGGCGGGCCGCCGATCGGACGGTGGCGGCGGGCCGCCGATCAGACGGTGGCGGCGGGCCGCCAGCGCTTGATCCACTCGGTCTCCGGCCACTGCTCCTCGGCGGCCAGCAACTCGTACATCGTTGCGCGGTCGATCGATTCGCGGATGATGTCGGCATGCCCGGCGTGGCGGCTGAGTTCCTCGATCAGATGCATGACCACCCACCGCACCGACCAGTTGTCGACGTCCTGTGGGAACCACGGCACGTCGTGGGGCACCGGCACGGCGGTGTCGAGTTCCCGCTCGGTGAACACCCGCAGCGTCTCGGCGTTCTGGGCCTTGAACGCGTCGAGCAGGCCGGCCAGGGTTTCGTCCTCGCGCATCACGTGCATGTCGGCGTACTCGGCGGCCTGTTCGGCGAACGGACGGGGATCGGCCGGTGGGAACTGCGGTCCGTGCTCGGCGCGGGCGGTCCAGCTCTTCTGCACCTCGGTGACGTGCTTGATCAGGCCGCCGACCGACAGCGCGCTCACCGACGGCGTGGACCGTGCCTGCTCGTCGGTCAGTCCGTGCGCCACGGCGAGGAAGGCGTTCTGCTGGAAGGCGAGAAACCCGATCAGGGTCTGACGTTCGTCGGCGGCGGGAGGCGGCATTCCTGGCATGGTTCAGTTCTCCTTGTTGTGGGTTGAGTGAGCGTAAAGATCTCGGATACAGGCGATTTCGGCGCCGTGGTGGATCGCTTCCCGATTGATGTGCAGTACCAGCACGGCCATCGGCTCATTACCGTAGGGTCCCTCGGCGGGACCGCATGGACGTTGCAGGTCATCTTCGCTCAGCGACCTGACCCCGTCGATCCAATTTCGGTACGCGTCGTCGAGTTGGTGCAGGGCCGTGGCCGCGTCGGTGGCGTATGGCCACGACTCGTAGTCCGCCGGCGGCCCGCCGAAGTGCGAGTGGTTGCGCATCGCGAACACGCCGACGATCACGTGGGCCAGTCGCCAGGCGATCGTGGTGAACGGCTCCGGTTGTGGCGGTGGATAACTGAAGTCGATGGCGCCGTCGGGGTGAACCGTCCAGCAGTCGGGCACGGGCGCCCAGAAGTACTCGTCGTCGGTGAGGCCGTCCAGTCGCGGCCTCAGTTGATTCGTCCAGTGGAAGTCCAGTTGGTCGGCCAGAAGGTTTGTCCACATGGGACTACTGTGACACTCATATAGGACAGATTTGGTCCTAAAGGTGCGGGAGGCTTCTTGCATGGCCGTGAGCAGCGAAACCACCGGCCGCGTACTGCAACTCCTCGGGCTGTTGCAGTCGCGCCGGACCTGGACGGGTGAGGAACTGGCCGAGCGGCTCGGTGTCACCACCCGCAGCGTCCGTCGTGACATCGAGCGGTTGCGCGAACTCGGGTACCCCGTCCAGGCGAGCAAGGGGCAGGGCGGTGGCTACCAACTCGGCGCAGGTGCGGCATTGCCGCCGCTGCTGCTCGATCCCGACGAGGCTGTCGCGATGGCTGTCTGCCTGCGGCTGGCGGCCGGCGGAAGTGTCGCCGGCGTCGGCGAATCCGCCCTGCGGGCGTTATCCAAACTCGACCAGGTGATGCCCGCGCGGTTGCGTTCGCAGGTGTCGGCGGTGCACGACGCGACCGTCACGCTGGCGCCCAACTCCTCAGATTCGCCGGTGGATCCCGAGGTGCTGATGACCCTGGCCCGAGCCTGCCGCGATCGCGAACACGTCAGCACCGACTACACCGACATCCGCGGCAACCACACCCAACGGCGGCTCGAGCCCTATCAGCTGGTGACCACCGGCCGTCGCTGGTACCTGATGGCCTACGACCGTGACCGTGAGGACTGGCGCAGCCTGCGGTTGGACCGGATGTCCACGGTGGCCGCGAGGGGGACCACCTTCATCCCGCGCGAGGCCCCCGACGCAGCCGACTACGTGCGCCGGTCGATCAGCTCCTCGCCCTACCGCTACCGGGCGCGAGTGCGCTATCACGCTCCGCAAGAGGTTGTGGCACAGAAGTTTCCACCGGCATCGGCCACGGTCGAAGCGGACGGACCCGAAGCCTGCATCGTTACCACCGGCGCCGACGACCCTGAGCGCATGGTGCTCTATTTCGCCACCGTCGGCCACGACTTCGAGGTGCTCGAGCCGCTCGAGGTGGCCGCCGCCGTGCGCGTCGTGGCCGACCGCCTGCACCTGGCTGCGCGCGGCAAGGTCAGGTGATCCCGAGACGGCTGAGCAGCATCAGGAACGCGGCAGCGAAGTCATTGTCTGCGGTCGCGGCGCGCACCGCATCCCAGTCGACCTGCTCGCGCACCGCACGGGCGGCCGGTAGCAACGGGGCGAAGTCGCAATGGTGTTCGTTGAGCGACCGCAGCTTCTCCGACACCACCAGCGTGGGCGGCAGCACCGGCATCCGGACCGCGAGTACGTCCAACACCTCCGCGGAAGCCAGCGTCGCCGCATCGACCGATACCCCGTTGAGCTGGTAGAGCACGTCGACCAGCACGTCGTCGTCGGGATAGGCCTTGAACAACCAGTCCTCGGGCACATGCACGATCTGGAAGCCGGCCTTACGCAACGCGACCTCGGCCGCCTCGGCATCGGCCTCGGCCACCACGAAATCGACGTCGTGAACCGGCTCGGGCGCGCCGTACGCCCAGAGCGCATAGCTGCCGCCGAGCGCGAAGTGCGGCCCGTGCGCCTTGAAAGCCGCAGCGGCGCGCTTCAGTGCGTCACGCAGGTCGTCGTTGCGGTCGAGCATGTGCCATCCCGGGTCGGTCGGGCATCGCGATGGTGGAGCCGATGCAGAGTGGGTACTGAGTACCCATGCGGCTGGCCACTTTCAACATCCTGCACGGACGCAGTGTCCACGATGGCGACGTCGACCTCGGCAGACTTGCCGCCGCGGTGGCCGAACTCGACGCCGACATCCTCGCGTTGCAGGAAGTCGACCTGGATCAGCCGCGCTCGGGCAAGGCAGATCTGACCGCCGTGGCGGCCCGGGCGATGAACGCCGTGCACCATCGCTTCGTCGCCGCGATCTCCGGGACCCCGGGTGCCACCTGGATGGCTGCGACCGGCCGCGAACAACCCGGCACCGCCGCTTACGGCATCGCCCTGCTCACCCGGTACCCGGTCGAGAACTGGCAGGTGTTGCGGCTTCCCCGGATACCGGTCCGGTTCCCGATGTACGTCTCGGGCATCCGCCGGTTCCGGATCGTGCACGAAGAACCCCGGGCCGCGATGGTCGCGCGCATCGACACCCCACTCGGCGCGCTCACGGTGGCCAACACCCACCTGTCGTTCGTACCGGGATGGAACCGCGTGCAACTGCGGCATCTGGTGCGGGATCTGAGCGGCTTCCCGGCGCCGAGGCTGCTGATGGGAGATCTGAACTCAGGCGCGCCGGCGCACTGGCGTCAACTCGGGGAGGCCCCGACGTTTCCCGCCGACACGCCGACGACGCAGCTCGACCACATCCTCACCGACGACCCGACACTGTTCGCCACTGCCTGCATGGCGCCGCACCTACCGATTTCGGATCATCGGGCGTTGGTCGTCGACATTTCGGAGCGTTGAAGTCGTAGGGTTTTTCAGATGCGCGTCCTGTCAGTGGAGACGACGGAGCTGTTCGCCGGGCCGGAGGATGCCGCCCGGCAGCTGGTTCGGGTGCGATACGAGGCCTGCACCGAGCCGACGCCGGTGCGGGTCAGCGGGGACGGGCTGACCGGTGAGGCCATCGCGGCGGCCGGAGACGGCGCCGTCGAGGTCCCGGTGGACGTCGAGCGGGGCGTACCCGGGGAAGTCCGGCGCGCCCGGGTGGGCTCGATCGACTTCGACTTCACCGTCGCCGAACCCGGCTGGACGATGTACATGATCAGCCATTTCCACTACGACCCAGTCTGGTGGAACACGCAGGCCGCCTACACCAGCGTGTGGACGGAGGATCCGCCCGGCCAGTGCCGGCAGACCAACGGCTTCGATCTGGTGCACGCACACCTGGAAATGGCGCGCCGGGTTCCGGAGTACAAGTTCGTCCTGGCCGAGGTGGACTATCTCAAGCCCTACTGGGATGCCCGGCCTGAAGACCGGGACGATCTGCGCCGCTTCATCGCCGAAGGGCGCGTCGAGATCATGGGCGGTACGTACAACGAGCCCAACACCAATCTCACCAGCCCGGAGACGGCGATCCGGAACTTCGTGTCGGGCATGGGTTTTCAACGTGATGTGCTCGGCGCGAATCCGGCCACGGCATGGCAGCTCGACGTGTTCGGCCACGATCCGCAGTTTCCCGGGATGGCGGCCGACGTCGGCCTGACGTCCAGTTCGTGGGCCCGCGGACCGCACCACCAGTGGGGGCCGATGCAGAACGACGGCGACCCCGAGCGCATGCAGTTCGCGAGCGAGTTCGAGTGGATCGCACCATCGGGCCGCGGGCTGCTCACCCACTACATGCCCGCGCACTATTCGGCCGGATGGTGGATGGACTCCTCGGCCTCGCTGGCAGAGGCGGAAGAATCCACTTACGCGCTGTTCACCAAACTCAAACGAGTTGCGTTGACCCGCAACGTCCTCCTGCCCGTGGGCACTGACTACACCCCGCCCAACAAATGGGTCACGCAGATCCACCGAGACTGGAACGCGCGGTACGTCTGGCCGAAGTTCGTGTGCGCCCTGCCGTCCGAATTCTTCACCGCGGTGCGTGCCGAGGTCGACGAACGCGGCATCACGCTGTCCCCGCAGACCCGCGACATGAACCCGATCTACACGGGCAAGGACGTCTCCTACATCGACACCAAGCAGGCCAACCGGGCCGCCGAGGACGCGGTGCTCGACGCCGAGCGGTTCGCCGTGTTCGCCGGACTGCTCGGTGGCGCGGATTACCCGCAGGCCGCCATGGCCAAGGCCTGGGTGCAACTGGCCTACGGCGCACATCACGACGCCATCACCGGCTCGGAGTCCGACCAGGTCTATCTCGACCTGCTGACCAGCTGGCGCGACGCCTGGGAGCTGGGTGTCACCGCCCGCGACAATGCTCTGCGTCTGTTGTCGGACGCGGTGGCGGGGTTCGGCGGGCAGGAGCGCAGCGACCCGGGAATCGGCGCAGTGGTGGTGTGGAATGCCGTGGCACACAACCGGACCGACATCGTCACCGTGCACCTGGAGGAACCGTTCCAGGGCAGGGTGCTCGATTGCGACGGCAACGAGGTTCCGGTCCTGGTCGAACACGACGGCATCACCGTGAGCTGGTTGGCCCGCGACGTGCCCTCGCTGGGCTGGCGGTCCTACCGGTTCACCGCCGGGACGGCGCACGGCTGGGAGCCGGTGGCCGGGGATTCCATCGCCAACGACCGCTACCGGCTACGCGTCGACGCGGCCCGCGGCGGTGGGGTGTGTTCGCTCCTCGACGACGGACGAGAGCTCATCGCCGACGGTGGCGTCGGCAACGAACTGGCGGTCTACGAGGAGTATTCGGCCCACCCCGAGGCCGGGGAAGGGCCATGGCACCTGCTGCCCACGGGGCCGGTGGTGTGCTCCTCGGCAGCCCCGGCCGAGGACGTGCAGTGCTACCGGAGCACACTCGGTCAGCGGGTGATCGTGCGGGGCCGCATCGGAGAGTTGTTGCGCTACACCCAGATCATCACGCTCTGGTCCGGTGTGCACAGGGTCGATTGCCGCACCGTCATCGACGAGTTCGTCGGGGCCGACCGCCTGGTGCGGCTGCGCTGGCCCTGCCCGGTGCCCGGAGCGCTGCCGGTGAGCGAGGTCGGCGACGCCGTGATCGGCCGCGGATTCGGTCTGCTGCACGAACCTTCGACCCACCACGCGGTGGACGCGGCGCAACACCCGTGGACCCTGGACAACCCGGCCTACGGTTGGTTCGGGCTGTCGTCTGCCGCGCGGGTGCGGATCGGCTCGGACGTCCGGGCGGTTTCAGTGGCCGAGGTCGTCGCTCCCGACGACGGCACCGACGCGCGGGACCTGATGGTGGCCCTGGTGCGGGCCGGGGTGACGGCCACCTGCAGCGCTGCGTACAAACCCCGCTACGGCGATCTCACGGTGGACTCCAATCTGCCCGACACCCGGTTCACGCTCGGTGGCCCCGATGAAAACCCTTTCACCGCGGCCGTTCTCGCCGAAGCTGATATCGCCTACAGCGACGAGTTCAAACGCCAGATCGACGCCACCGGATCGGCCCGCGTCTGGGTGCCTGCCGTCGCGCCCCTGCCCGAACAGTGGGTGCCCGGTGCCGACCTGCGCGGAGTGCGAAGCCTGCCGGTGCTGATCCTGGCCGGTGATCTCGATGCGGTGGTCGAGGACCTGGGTGACGCCGAGATCGTCGTCACCCAGCAGGCTGCCGCGGCGGCCCAGCCGTTCGAGGCCCGCACCGTCGCACTGCTGAACCGTGGCGTGCCGAGCTTCGCCATCGAACCGGACGGCACCCTGCACACGTCGCTGATGCGGTCCTGCACCGGCTGGCCGTCGGGCACCTGGATCGACCCGCCGCGCCGTACCGCACCGGACGGATCCAATTTCCAATTGCAGCACTGGACCCACACATTCGACTACGCGCTGGTCACCGGGGCCGGAGACTGGCGGGCAGCGGGGGTCGCCGCCAGCGCCGCGGAGTTCAGCCGGCCGCTGCAGCCGGTGGTGGTGGATTCGGATGCCGGCGGCGGTCTGCCGGCGTGGGGTTCGCTGCTGGAGATCGAGCCGGCGGGCAGCGTGCAACTGGGTGCGCTCAAGGCCACGGGGAACCCGCTCGCGTCGGGCAGCGTCCGCAACACCGACCCGGCCGACGGGGTCACCGCGCGCCTGGTCGAGATTACCGGCAGCGCCGCCGAGGTCACCATCCGGTCCGGGCTGCGCGCGGTCTCGGCCGCCGCCAACTTGAACCTGCTGGAAGAACCGGAGCCGCAACAGCCCTCGCATCTGAGCCTGCACGGCTACCAGATCGCCACGGTATCCACGCAGTTCAACCTGCCGAAGGTATTGCGCGGCGAGCACCAGCGGCTGGCGCCCGAAGCTGAGGCGGCACAACCCCTGTACGCCAGGTACTGGCTGCACAATCGCGGCCCGGCGCCGCTCGGCGGCCTGCCTGCCGTCGCGTACCTTCATCCGGAAAGTGTTGCCGGACAACCTGATACCGAGGTGGTCGTGCGGCTGACCGCGGCCAGTGACTGCACCGACGCCGCCCTGCACGGCCGGGTCAGACTGTATGGCCCGCCGGGATGGGACGTGCAACCCGCCGAGCTGCCCTACGTCCTGCCGCCGGGCGAGCATCTGGAAACCGATGTGGTGCTGAGCATCCCACCCGGTGCCGAAGCCGGGCTGTACCCGGTGCGCGCCGAACTCACGGTGACCGGCAGCGGATCGGATGCGCTGCCGCCGTCGTGGCGGCAGGTCGTCGAGGACGTCTGCATCGTCACGATCGGCGAACCCGGCGCGTACGTGCTCAAACTGGTGTCCGAGCCGCAGGCCGTCGACGTCAAGGCCGGTGAGGCCGCGCCACTGTCGATGACGATCGGCACCGACGCGGTCACAGGGCTGAACGCCGAGGCCCACCTGATCAGTCCGTGGGGAACCTGGGAGTGGATGGGACCGGCCGCGGCCGGCATCGAGGTACCAGCGGCGGGCACGGCCGAGGTGGTCTTCGACGTCACCCCGCCATCGTGGGTCGAACCGGGGGAGTGGTGGGCGCTGATCCGGGTGGGCTGCGCCGGGCGGCTGGTCTACTCACCGGCGGTAAAGGTGACGGTCCGATGAACCCGGCGGAGTGTGCGGCGCGGGTGGCCGGAAAACCGGTGTCGGTCAAGGAGATCGACCGTCGGGAGGCGGCGTTGCGGGCGGGAAACCGCGCCTCGGCGTTGCCGCGCCCCGGGACCAGTGAGGGCCGGCAATTGCGCCGCTGGCTCACCCAGCTGGTGGTTGCCGAGCGGGTGGTCGATGCCGAGGCCTCCGCGCGCGGACTGTCCGGCCTCGGCGCGCCCGGCCGGGACGAGCTGCTGCCCGACACCGCGGCCCGGCTGGAGATCGGCAGCGTCGCCGCCGCCACGCTGGGGTCCCCGCGGGCCCGTGCGGTGTTCGCGGATGTGACTGCTGCGATAGAGGTTTCAGAGGCCGAGGTGGCTGCGTACCACGCGCGCAATCCACTGCGATTCGCGTTGGCGCAGGCGGGCTCGCACGGCTGGCGCGGGCGGCCGGTCGCGCCGTCGTTGGATCAGGCTCGCTATCGGATCGCCGCTCACCTGCGGGCGGCCGCGCGCAGGCAGGCGTTCCGGCAGTGGCTCGACGCACGCTGCGCGACCCTGGTGGAACTCGCGCCCGGATACGAGCATCCCGGCGATCCCCGTCAACCGGACAACACGCACAAGCACTAGGAGCGCCACGTGACCCTCACCCTCGCGCTCGATATCGGCGGCACCAAGATCGCCGTCGCCCTGGTCGACGCCGAGGGGCAGCTGGTGCATCGGGCGCAACTGCCGACCCCGGACGGTGATGCCGAGACCGTGTGGGCCGTCGTCGACAAGCTGCTCGCCGAGGCCACGCAGACGGCGGACGGTGCCGCAGCCGCCGTCGGTATCGCCTCTGCCGGCCCGATCGACCTGCCCACCGGCACGGTCAGTCCCATCAATATCACTGAGTGGCAACATTTTCCGATCGCCGAACGTGTTGCGGCCGCCACGCGTCTACCGGTCCGACTCGGCGGCGACGGGTTGTGCATGGCGCTCGGCGAGCAGTGGTGCGGTGCGGGCCGGGGCGCGCAGTTCCTGCTCGGCATGGTGGTGTCGACCGGGGTCGGGGGCGGTCTGGTGCTCGACGGTGCCCCGTATGACGGCCGCACCGGCAACGCCGGGCACGTCGGCCACGTCGTCGTCGCCCCCGATGGCGGTGATCTGTGCACGTGCGGCGGGCACGGCTGCGTCGAGACCATCGCGTCCGGACCCAGCATGGTGCGGTGGGCCCGGCGGCAGGGCTGGGACGGTACCGACGCCAAGGCGCTGGGGGAGGCGGCGAATCAGGGAGATGAACTGGCCGTCAAGGCTTTTCATCGAGGTGCACGCGCGGTGGCGGCGATGATCGCCTCGGTGGGAGCGGTGTGCGACCTGGACCTGGTGGTGATCGGCGGGGGAGTGGCCAAATCCGGGGCGTTGTTGTTCGACCCCGTGCGCGCGGCGCTGGCCGAGTACGCCGGGCTGGAGTTTCTGCGGGGACTACGGGTGGTCCCGGCCGAGCTCGGCGGGGATGCCGGCCTGGTGGGCGCGGCGGCGCTGGCGCGCGGCTGACGCTTCTGCTTCTGGATCTCCATGTGGGTGCGGCCCCAGTCGCACAACGCGCCCAGCACCGGTGCCAGCGTCTGGCCGTACTCCGAGATCGAATAGTGCACGCACGGTGGCACCGTGCCCGCGTCATGGCGGTCGATGATCCCGGCGTCGACCAGATCGTGGAGATGCCGGATGAGCATCCGCTCGGTGATGTCGGGGATGCTGCGGCGCAGTTCGGCGGTGCGCATCGGCCCGTCGGACAACCGCCACAGGATCGTGCCCTTCCAGCGGCCGTCGATCACCGACAACGTCGCGTCGATCGGGCACTCGCCGACCTCTTTCTTGGAAACCGCCATGGTTCCGGCCCTTCGTAACCTGACTAATTTGTCAGTACCTTGTTTTTTGTCAGCATACTGACCAGCCTGGATGGCATGGAAGAAATCGTGCAGATCCTCGCGGTGCTCGTCACCGGCCCGCTTCTCGGCGTCGAGTTCGGTGTCGCCGCGTTCACCAACCCGATCCTGCAGCGGCTGCCCGATACCGCCTATCGGCAGGCCCGCGGCACCGGCGCCAAGACCCTCGGGACCGCGATGCCGTTCTGGTACCTGGCGTCGACGGCGTTGCTGATCGCTGCCACGGTGTTCACGCCCGGGCCGTTGCTGGTCACGGCAGTGGTGATGATGGTGCTCGTCATGCTGGTGAGCGTCACCGTGCTGGTGCCGATCAACAACCGGGTCGCCGCGGGATTCGGTGGTGACGACGCAGGTGAGGGCCCGGAGCAATTTCACGAACTGGCCCGGCGCTGGGATCGACTGCATTGGGTGAGGGTCGGACTGCTCGCGGCGGCGTTCGTGTTGCTGGTGCTGGCCGGCGCCTACTGAGGCGCCCCCAACGAGGCCGTTTTGGCTGATTGATGAGTGTTCGGCTACTCTGGTCGGGTTCCACCGAAGACCGTCGGTCACCTAGCAATAGGTTGAAGGTCCGGGAAATGTCCCGGCGGCCCACGCAGGAGGACGAGGCTAGACCAGTTTTGTATTGGTTATTTCTGCGCCCCGACCTGTCTGCGTCGGGGCGTTCGTCATTTCACGGCCCCAAGTTGGTGGAGCGCCCGATACCCACCACAAGGAGGCATGCATGGCCAAGGCTGACAAAGCCACGGCGGTTGCCGACATTGCTGAGCAGTTCAAGGCGTCGACGGCCACCGTCGTCACCGAGTACCGCGGGCTGACTGTGGCGAACCTGGCTGAGCTGCGTCGTTCCCTCGGCGACTCCGCCACGTACACCGTCGCCAAGAACACTCTGGTGAAGCGCGCCGCTTCCGAAGCCGGCATTGAAGGTCTCGACGAGCTGTTCGCCGGTCCCACGGCGATCGCGTTCGTCCAGGGTGAGCCCGTTGACGCCGCCAAGGCGATCAAGAAGTTCGCCAAGGACAACAAGGCGCTCGTCATCAAGGGCGGCTTCATGGACGGCAAGGCGCTGTCCGTCGCCGAGGTCGAGAAGATCGCCGACCTCGAGTCGCGCGAGGTTCTGCTCGCCAAGCTGGCAGGTGCCATGAAGGGCAACCTGTCCAAGGCCGCAGGCCTGTTCAACGCGCCCGCTTCTCAGGTTGCCCGCCTCGCGGCGGCGCTGCAGGAGAAGAAGGCTGCCAGCGACGCTGCCTAGTAGCCGCTTCCGCTCAGCAATCGCAACCGCACAAACCACTCAACATCTGTAAGAAAAATCAGGAAGGACCATAAACATGGCCAAGCTGTCCACCGACGAACTGCTCGACGCGTTCAAGGAAATGACCCTGCTGGAGCTCTCTGAGTTCGTGAAGCAGTTCGAAGAGGTCTTCGAGGTCACCGCTGCCGCCCCGGTCGCCGTTGCCGCCGCGGGTGCCGCCCCGGCCGCCGCCGAGGCCGCCGAGGAGCAGTCCGAGTTCGACGTCATCCTCGAGGGTGCCGGCGACAAGAAGATCGGCGTCATCAAGGTCGTCCGCGAGATCGTCTCCGGCCTGGGCCTGAAGGAAGCCAAGGATCTGGTCGACGGCGCTCCCAAGCCGCTGCTGGAGAAGGTCTCCAAGGAGGCCGCCGAGGACGCCAAGGCCAAGCTCGAGGCCGCCGGCGCCAGCGTCACCGTCAAGTAGTCCATACCTGGACGCGAGAACCCCCGAATCCCTACGGATTCGGGGGTTCTTTGCTTGTATGGGCTGGATTGGTTCGCCCGGCGCCCGGGTACTCCCGGTTATTAGGAGACAACCGTATGTGGGCGGTGCCGCGTGCGCTATGGTGACTCAAGCCACAGGCCGCAGCAGGTGGCGGGGTGAGCCGTAGGCGGAAGGATCTTTATGGGCGTCCAGATCGATGTGACGGGGCTGAGCAAATCTTTCGGATCGTCAAAGATTTGGGAAGACGTCACATTGACGGTTCCCGAGGGCGAGGTCAGCGTGTTGCTGGGCCCGTCGGGTACCGGTAAATCGGTGTTCCTGAAGTCCCTGATCGGCCTGCTGCGCCCGGAGCGCGGCTCGATTGTCATCGACGGCACCAACATCCTGGAGTGCTCGGCCAAGGAGCTCTACGAGATCCGTACCCTGTTCGGTGTGCTGTTCCAGGACGGCGCGCTGTTCGGCTCGATGAACATCTACGACAACACCGCCTTCCCGCTGCGCGAGCACACCAAGAAGAGCGAGTCCGAGATCCGCAACATCGTCATGGAGAAGCTCGACCTGGTGGGTATGCCCAATGACGGGCACAAGTTCCCCGGTGAGATCTCCGGCGGTATGCGCAAGCGTGCCGGCCTGGCCCGGGCCCTGGTGCTCGACCCGAAGATCATTCTCTGTGACGAGCCGGACTCGGGTCTGGACCCGGTCCGTACCGCCTACCTGAGCCAGCTGCTGATCGACATCAACGCCCAGATCGACGCCACGGTGCTGATCGTGACGCACAACATCAACATCGCCCGGACCGTGCCCGACAACATCGGCATGCTGTTCCGCAAGCAGCTGGTCATGTTCGGCCCCCGTGAGGTGCTGCTGACCAGCGAGGAGCCCGTCGTCAAGCAGTTCCTCAACGGTCGGCGTATCGGTCCGATCGGTATGTCGGAGGAGAAGGACGAGGCCACCGCGGCCGCTGAGCAGGCCATGATGGAGGCCGGGCAGCACGACGGTGGTGTCGAGGAGATCGAGGGTGTGCCGCCGCAGCTGATGGCCACCCCGGGTATGCCGGAACGCAAGGCCGTGGCTCGGCGTCAGGCCCGGGTGCGCGAGATCCTGCACACCCTGCCACCGGCAGCCCAAGCCGCGATCCTCGACGACCTGGAGGGCACCCATAAGTACGCGGCGCACGAGTTCGGCGACGAGCCCACCGCGCGCCACCAGCGCCCGGTCGAGGACGACGCTCCGACCGGGGCCATCGAGGTTCCTCACCAGAGCTGAGTTTCGACAATCAGGCCGGACCCATCGGGTCCGGCCTGATTTGTGTTGTGAGAGAACAGGAGCCGAATGCACGAGCAGCGGGGCCGTCCCACCCGATTCGAGGAATTGGGCGGTGGCGTCACCCGGGCGCACGGCGTCGCGCACCGGAATATGACCAACCACCTGGCGCGCGCCGAATACCTCTCCAAACGCCGGCTGTGGGTCGTTCTGGCCCTGGTGAACGTGGTCGTCCCCGTCCTCGTCGTTCTGTCCGCCCGCATACCGTTCTCGGGCGAGAATCTCCCTAATCTCCCTTATCTCCTGTACGGGCTGGTGTTCGCCGTCGCCATGGGTGTCGGGATCTTCATCGTGTTCGGATTCGGCCTGCTCGTTCTGGCAGGACCCCGGAGTTGGGCGCTCAAGCTGCCTGCCGGCACTGCCATGTGGGCCGAGTTCAGGCCGGAGGCCGTCGGTATCGGCTGGTCGGAGCACTTCAATGCGCTCTACCTCGACCAGGTACTTCGGGTCCGGCGTGTTGACTCGGTCCTCGTGGTGAAGAGCATCGGTGACATCGAACTGCTGATCCCGGACGAACTGGTACCGCCGGACATCGCCGCCTCATTGCTGTCCACCTTCAAAGAGCCTCGCCGGGTGGTTCCGTCGTATCCGGAGGCAACGCCTGGTGCGAGGCAGCGGACGGGTCCCGACGGGGTGACCCGCACCGTGGACAGTGCCGACGCCGGTCTGGCCGACCAACTGGGTGCTGCGGTCAAGCGCAGTGTTGTGACGCGATTGGCGCTCGCACTCGCGATCCTCGTGCCGCTGGCGGTGCTCGGGCTTTCGTATGTCGAGGACGGGGAGCTGACCGCGTCTTCGGTGCTCCGCGGCGCTGGTCTGTTGGTCGCGGCCGTCGGTGCGCTCACGTACGTGGTGTACTTCGCGACGCCGGCGAAATTCCGTCAGTTGGTTCCACCCGGAGCGCCGATCGCGGCCGAGTTCGGTCCGCAGCAGATCGGGGTGCGTCTCGGCGGCCATCTGCAGATCCTGAAGTTGGACGGGATCGACCGCATCTGGCACGCTGACCACGTATTTCACGTCTCGACGCGGGGTTTGGGAACCGGGATGGTCATCCCGGAGCGGTTGGTCCCGGCGGATGTCGCTTCAGGGCTGTTCGCGCAATTCGGCGCGGCGTGACCCCCTGAGAAGATAACGCCCGTTCAACCGTTGCGCGAGCTGCGGATCCGAGGCAGAGTTGGGCGCATCAAACCGCGCGTCACCTCTTGACGGAAGGCCATGGACAGGCCAATCTGTTGGGCAGCATGTGTGAAGGGTTTAGTGGACGCCAGCCAGCGCCGGGTGACCCAATTCATGCAGTGGATGTGTGGTGGTTGAGGAATGCGCCGTCTTGCGCTATCGTTGGACGTTGCGCTGGCTGCACCCTGCCCACCCTCACCTGATCTGCACATAATGTTCTAGCCTGAGCGTTGCTCAGTATCTAGTCCTGTGCCGTGCGTATGGGGTTCTGGACAGGCGAAAGCCAGCCGAACCGACGCAGAATCGCGGCCCAGAAGGACGGCTCTTGCTGGCCCTTTCGAAAGTCGCATGAGGTGCTGGAAGGATGCATCTTGGCAGTCTCTAGCCAGAGCACAGCGAACGCTAACACCAATAACTCCGTCCCAGGAGCACCGAACCGAGTTTCATTTGCCAAGCTCCGCGAACCGCTTGAGGTTCCGGGGCTACTCGACGTTCAGACGGATTCCTTCGACTGGCTCGTCGGAGCGGACGGCTGGCGCCAGAAGGCCGTCGATCGCGGCGAGACCGACCCCAAGGGTGGTCTCGAAGAGGTGCTCGAAGAGCTCTCGCCGATCGAGGATTTCTCCGGCTCGATGTCGCTGAGCTTCTCGGACCCGCGCTTCGACGAGGTCAAGGCGCCGGTCGACGAGTGCAAAGACAAGGACATGACGTACGCGGCTCCGCTGTTCGTCACGGCCGAGTTCATCAACAACAACACCGGTGAGATCAAGAGCCAGACGGTCTTCATGGGTGACTTCCCGATGATGACCGAGAAGGGCACCTTCATCATCAACGGCACCGAGCGTGTCGTGGTGAGCCAGCTCGTTCGCTCTCCCGGTGTGTACTTCGACGAGAGCATCGACAAGTCCACCGAGAAGACGCTGCACAGCGTCAAGGTGATCCCGGGCCGCGGTGCGTGGCTGGAGTTCGACGTCGACAAGCGCGACACCGTCGGTGTCCGCATCGACCGCAAGCGTCGTCAGCCGGTCACCGTGCTGCTGAAGGCGCTGGGCTGGACCAGCGAGCAGATCACCGAGCGCTTCGGCTTCTCCGAGATCATGATGGGCACCCTCGAGAAGGACAGCACCGCTGGTCCCGACGAGGCGCTGCTGGACATCTACCGGAAGCTGCGTCCGGGCGAGCCCCCGACCAAGGAGTCCGCGCAGACCCTGCTGGAGAACCTGTTCTTCAAGGAGAAGCGCTACGACCTGGCCCGCGTCGGCCGCTACAAGGTCAACAAGAAGCTGGGCCTGAACGCCGGCCAGCCGATCACGTCGTCGACCCTGACCGAGGAAGACGTCGTCGCCACCATCGAGTACCTGGTGCGTCTGCACGAGGGCCAGACCTCGATGACCGTCCCCGGCGGTGTCGAGGTTCCGGTCGAGGTGGACGACATCGACCACTTCGGCAACCGTCGTCTGCGCACGGTCGGTGAGCTGATCCAGAACCAGATCCGGGTCGGCCTGTCGCGTATGGAGCGCGTCGTGCGTGAGCGCATGACCACCCAGGACGTCGAGGCGATCACGCCGCAGACCCTGATCAACATCCGTCCCGTCGTGGCGGCGATCAAGGAGTTCTTCGGAACGTCGCAGCTGTCGCAGTTCATGGACCAGAACAACCCGCTGTCGGGTCTGACCCACAAGCGTCGCCTGTCGGCGCTGGGCCCCGGTGGTCTGTCCCGTGAGCGTGCCGGCCTTGAGGTCCGCGACGTGCACTCCAGCCACTACGGCCGCATGTGCCCGATCGAGACTCCTGAGGGTCCGAACATCGGTCTGATCGGCTCGCTGTCGGTGTACGCCCGGGTCAACCCGTTCGGCTTCATCGAGACGCCTTACCGCAAGGTCAACGACGGTGTGGTCTCCGACCAGATCGACTACCTGACCGCCGACGAGGAGGACCGCCACGTCGTGGCGCAGGCCAACTCGCCGATCGACACCGACGGTCGCTTCACCGAGGACCGCGTGATGGTCCGTCGTAAGGGTGGCGAGGTCGAGAACGTGGCCCCGTCCGACGTCGACTACATGGACGTCTCGCCGCGCCAGATGGTGTCTGTCGCGACCGCGATGATCCCGTTCCTCGAGCACGACGACGCCAACCGTGCCCTGATGGGTGCCAACATGCAGCGCCAGGCAGTTCCGCTGGTACGCAGCGAGGCCCCGCTGGTCGGTACCGGTATGGAGCTGCGCGCCGCGATCGACGCCGGCGACGTCATCGTCTCGGAGAAGGCGGGCGTCGTCGAGGAGGTCTCGGCCGACTACATCACCGTGATGGCCGACGACGGTTCCCGGCACACCTACCGGATGCGCAAGTTCGCCCGGTCCAACCACGGCACCTGCGCCAACCAGCGTCCGATCGTGGACGCCGGGCAGCGTGTCGAGGCCGGCCAGGTCGTTGCCGACGGTCCCTGCACCGAGAACGGTGAGATGGCCCTGGGCAAGAACCTGCTCGTGGCGATCATGCCGTGGGAAGGCCACAACTACGAGGACGCGATCATCCTCTCGAACCGTCTGGTCGAAGAGGACGTGCTCACCTCGATTCACATCGAAGAGCACGAGATCGATGCCCGCGACACCAAGCTGGGCGCCGAGGAGATCACCCGGGACATCCCGAACGTCTCCGATGAGGTGCTGGCCGATCTCGACGAGCGCGGCATCGTCCGCATCGGCGCCGAGGTCCGCGACGGCGACATCCTGGTCGGCAAGGTCACCCCGAAGGGCGAGACCGAGCTGACCCCGGAAGAGCGCCTGTTGCGTGCCATCTTCGGTGAGAAGGCCCGCGAGGTTCGCGACACGTCGCTGAAGGTGCCCCACGGTGAGTCCGGCAAGGTCATCGGCATCCGCGTGTTCTCCCGCGAGGACGACGACGAGCTGCCCGCCGGCGTCAACGAGCTGGTCCGCGTCTACGTGGCCCAGAAGCGCAAGATCTCCGACGGCGACAAGCTCGCCGGACGCCACGGCAACAAGGGCGTCATCGGCAAGATCCTGCCCGTCGAGGACATGCCGTTCATGCCCGATGGCACCCCGGTCGACATCATCCTGAACACCCACGGTGTGCCGCGTCGTATGAACATCGGCCAGATCCTGGAAACCCACCTCGGGTGGGTGGCCAAGGCCGGCTGGAACATCGATGTGGCCGAGGGAACGCCGGAGTGGGCGAGCAGGCTGCCCGATGGTCTGCACTCGGCCCCGGTCGACAGCATCGTCAGCACCCCGGTGTTCGACGGCGCCCGCGAAGAGGAACTGGCCGGCCTGCTCGGCTCGACGCTGCCCAACCGTGACGGCGACGTCATGGTGAATGCCGACGGCAAGGCGACGTTGTTCGACGGCCGCAGTGGCGAACCGTTCCCGTACCCGGTGACGGTCGGCTACATGTACATCCTCAAGCTGCACCACCTGGTGGACGACAAGATTCACGCCCGTTCCACCGGCCCGTACTCGATGATCACCCAGCAGCCGCTCGGTGGTAAGGCGCAGTTCGGTGGTCAGCGCTTCGGTGAGATGGAATGTTGGGCCATGCAGGCGTACGGCGCTGCCTACACCCTGCAGGAGCTGCTGACCATCAAGTCCGACGACACGGTCGGCCGCGTGAAGGTGTACGAGGCCATCGTCAAGGGCGAGAACATCCCTGAACCCGGTATCCCCGAGTCGTTCAAGGTGCTTCTCAAGGAGCTGCAGTCGCTGTGCCTCAACGTTGAGGTGCTCTCCAGCGACGGCGCGGCGATCGAAATGCGTGACGGTGACGACGAGGACCTGGAGCGTGCCGCTGCCAACCTCGGTATCAACCTGTCGCGCAATGAGTCCGCCTCTGTCGAAGATCTCGCCTGAGTTGTTTCTAGTCCCGAAAGGGGAAAGGGAGTTACGTGCTAGACGTCAACTTCTTCGATGAACTCCGCATCGGCCTCGCCACCGCGGACGACATCCGTAACTGGTCCTTCGGCGAGGTCAAGAAGCCGGAGACCATCAACTACCGCACGCTGAAGCCTGAAAAGGACGGCCTGTTCTGCGAGAAGATCTTCGGACCTACTCGCGACTGGGAGTGCTACTGCGGTAAGTACAAGCGCGTCCGGTTCAAGGGCATCATCTGTGAGCGCTGCGGCGTCGAGGTGACCCGGGCCAAGGTGCGTCGTGAGCGGATGGGCCACATCGAGCTGGCCGCACCCGTCACGCACATCTGGTACTTCAAGGGTGTTCCGTCCCGGTTGGGCTACCTGCTCGACCTGGCCCCGAAGGATCTGGAAAAGATCATCTACTTCGCGGCCTACGTGATCACCGCGGTCGACGACGAGATGCGCCACAACGAGCTGTCGACGCTCGAGGCCGAGATGGCCGTCGAGCGCAAGGCCGTCGAGGATCAGCGCGACGCCGACCTGGAGGCCCGGGCGCAGAAGCTCGAGGCCGACCTGGCCGAGCTCGAGGCCGAGGGTGCCAAGTCCGACGTGCGCCGCAAGGTGCGCGACGGCGGCGAGCGTGAGATGCGTCAGCTCCGCGACCGGGCCCAGCGTGAGCTGGACCGGCTCGACGAGATCTGGACCACCTTCACCAAGCTGGCCCCCAAGCAGCTCATCGTGGACGAAGTTCTGTACCGCGAGCTGCAGGACCGCTACGGCGAGTACTTCACCGGTGCCATGGGCGCGGAGTCGATCAAGAAGCTCATCGAGACCTTCGACATCGAGGCCGAGGCCGAGAGCCTGCGCGAGACCATCCGCAGTGGCAAGGGGCAGAAGAAGCTGCGCGCCCTCAAGCGCCTGAAGGTCGTCGCGGCCTTCCAGCAGTCGGGCAACTCTCCGCTGGGCATGGTGCTCGACGCGGTCCCGGTGATCCCGCCGGAGCTGCGTCCGATGGTTCAGCTCGACGGTGGCCGCTTCGCCACCTCCGACCTGAACGACCTGTACCGCCGCGTGATCAACCGCAACAACCGGCTCAAGCGACTGATCGACCTCGGGGCGCCCGAGATCATCGTCAACAACGAGAAGCGCATGCTTCAGGAGTCGGTGGACGCGCTGTTCGACAACGGCCGTCGTGGCCGGCCGGTCACCGGTCCGGGCAACCGTCCGCTCAAGTCGCTGTCCGATCTGCTCAAGGGCAAGCAGGGCCGCTTCCGTCAGAACCTGCTGGGTAAGCGCGTCGACTACTCGGGCCGTTCGGTCATCGTGGTGGGCCCGCAGCTCAAGCTGCACCAGTGCGGTCTGCCAAAGCTGATGGCTCTGGAACTGTTCAAGCCGTTCGTGATGAAGCGTCTGGTCGACCTGAACCACGCGCAGAACATCAAGAGCGCCAAGCGCATGGTGGAGCGTCAGCGTCCCCAGGTGTGGGATGTCCTCGAAGAGGTCATCGCCGAGCATCCGGTGCTGCTGAACCGTGCACCTACGCTGCACCGCCTGGGTATCCAGGCCTTCGAGCCGCAGCTGGTGGAAGGCAAGGCCATCCAGCTGCACCCGCTGGTGTGTGAGGCGTTCAACGCCGACTTCGACGGTGACCAGATGGCCGTGCACCTGCCGCTGTCGGCAGAGGCCCAGGCCGAGGCCCGCATCCTGATGCTGTCCTCGAACAACATCCTGTCACCGGCGTCGGGTAAGCCGCTGGCCATGCCGCGTCTGGACATGGTGACCGGTCTGTACTTCCTGACCACCGAGGTCGCGGGTGACACCGGCGAGTACGTGCCGGCCGCCAAGGATTCCCCTGAGCAGGGCGTGTACAGCTCGCCCGCCGAGGCGATCATGGCGCTGGACCGCGGTGCCCTGTCGGTGCGCGCCAAGATCAAGGTGCGGTTGACCGATGCGCGTCCGCCGGCCGACATCGAAGCCGAGCTGTTCGAGAACGGCTGGAAGCCGGGCGATGCCTGGACTGCGGACACCACGTTGGGCCGGGTGCTCTTCAACGAGCTGCTGCCCAAGAGC
Organism: Mycolicibacterium peregrinum; assembly: GCF_001665785.1. Lineage (GTDB taxonomy): Bacteria > Actinomycetota > Actinomycetes > Mycobacteriales > Mycobacteriaceae > Mycobacterium > Mycobacterium peregrinum_A. The sequence goes on along the minus strand of NZ_LZSO01000028.1, from coordinate 193,329 downwards.
TACCCGTTCGTCAACGAGCAGATGCACAAGAAGGTCCAGGCTCGGATCATCAACGATCTGGCCGAGCGCTTCCCCATGATCGTGGTGGCGCAGACCGTCGACAAGCTCAAGGACGCCGGCTTCCACTGGGCCACCCGTTCGGGTGTCACGGTCTCGATGGCCGACGTTCTGGTGCCGCCGCAGAAGCAGGAGATCCTGGAGCGGCACGAGGCCGAGGCCGAGGCGATCGAGCGCAAGTACCAGCGCGGCGCGCTGAACCACAACGAGCGCAACGAGTCGTTGGTCAAGATCTGGCAGGACGCCACCGAAGAGGTCGGTAAGGCGATGGAGGAGTACTACCCGGCCGACAACCCGATCATCACGATCGTGAAGTCGGGCGCCACGGGTAACCTCACCCAGACCCGCACCCTGGCCGGCATGAAGGGTCTGGTGACCAACCCGAAGGGTGAGTTCATCCCTCGCCCGATCAAGTCCTCGTTCCGCGAAGGCTTGACGGTGTTGGAGTACTTCATCAACACCCACGGTGCCCGTAAGGGTCTGGCCGACACCGCTCTGCGTACCGCCGACTCGGGTTACCTGACCCGTCGTCTGGTGGACGTGTCGCAGGACGTCATCGTCCGCGAGACCGACTGCGAGACCGAGCGCGGCATCGTCGTCACGCTGGCCGAGCGCGGTCCCGATGGTTCGCTGATCCGCGATGCGCACGTCGAGACCTCGGCGTTCGCCCGCACCCTGGCCACCGACGCGGTCGATGACAAGGGCAACGTCGTCATCGAGCGCGGCCATGACCTGGGTGACCCGGCCATCGACGCGCTGCTGGCTGCCGGCGTCGCCCAGGTGAAGGTCCGCTCCGTGCTGACCTGCGCCTCGGCCTCCGGTGTGTGTGCCAAGTGCTACGGCCGCTCGATGGCCACCGGCAAGCTGGTCGACATCGGCGAGGCCGTCGGCATCGTCGCCGCCCAGTCCATCGGTGAGCCCGGTACTCAGCTGACCATGCGTACCTTCCACCAGGGTGGTGTTACCGGTGGCGCCGACATCGTCGGTGGTCTGCCTCGCGTGCAGGAGCTGTTCGAGGCCCGTATTCCGCGGAACAAGGCGCCCATCGCCGACGTCGCGGGCCGGGTCCGGCTGGAGGAGAGCGACAAGTTCTTCAAGATCACCATCGTTCCCGACGACGGTGGCGAGGAAGTTGTCTACGAGAAGCTCTCCAAGCGTCAGCGGCTGCGTGTGCTCACCCACGAGGACGGCTCCGAAGGCGTGCTGTCCGACGGTGACCACGTCGAGGTCGGCGACCAGCTGATGGAAGGCTCCGCCGATCCGCACGAGGTGCTGCGTGTCCAGGGCCCCCGCGAGGTGCAGATCCACCTCGTCAAGGAGGTCCAGGAGGTCTACCGGGCCCAGGGCGTGTCGATCCACGACAAGCACATCGAGGTCATCGTCCGGCAGATGCTGCGTCGCGTCACGATCATCGATTCGGGTGCGACGGAGTTCCTGCCCGGTTCGCTGACCGAGCGTGCCGAGTTCGAGACCGCGAACCGTCGCGTCGTGGCCGAGGGCGGCGAGCCCGCGGCCGGACGTCCGGTGCTGATGGGTATCACCAAGGCATCGCTGGCCACGGATTCGTGGCTGTCGGCGGCGTCGTTCCAGGAGACCACTCGCGTGCTTACCGATGCGGCGATCAACTGCCGCAGCGACAAGCTGCAGGGTCTGAAGGAGAACGTGATCATCGGTAAGTTGATCCCGGCCGGTACCGGTATCGCCCGTTACCGCGACATCCAGGTGCAGCCGACCGAAGAAGCCCGCGCTGCGGCGTACACGATCCCGTCCTACGAGGATCAGTACTACAGCCCGGACTTCGGTGCGGCCACCGGTGCTGCGGTGCCGCTGGACGATTACGGATACTCGGACTACCGCTAGTAGTTCACGGAAAAGCCCCCGCTTCGGCGGGGGCTTTTTCGTGTGCGGGTTCGCTTTGACGCCGCCGATTGTCGCCGCCGCTCGTCGCCCGCTTGTGCCCGCTTTGTCATGCCCGAGTGGCTCCTGACATCGACCGCCACGTGACCAAGGCGGGAGGTGTCACCGAGCCCGCCTAGACTTGGCGGCGTGCTCATCGGCTCGCATGTAGACAACACCGATCCACTGGCCGCGGCCGCCGCAGACGGCGCCGACGTGGTGCAGTTCTTCCTCGGCAACCCGCAGAGCTGGAAGAAGCCCAAGCCCCGCGAGGACGCCGAGGTACTGAAGGCGTCGACGGTGCCGCTGTACGTGCATGCGCCGTACCTGATCAATGTGGCGTCGGCCAACAATCGGGTGCGGATCCCGTCCCGCAAGATCCTGCAGGACACGTGTGACGCCGCCGCCGAGTTCGGGGCGACCGCGGTGATCGTGCACGGCGGCCATGCTGATGACAACGACATGGATGCCGGGTTCGAGCGTTGGGTCAAAGCCCTCGATGCGCTCAACACCGACGTGCCGGTGTACCTGGAGAACACCGCCGGCGGAGATCACGCCATGGCGCGGCATTTCGACACGATCAGCCGGTTGTGGGATCACATCGGGGACAAAGGAATTGGCTTCTGTCTCGACACCTGCCATGCGTGGGCGGCGGGGGAGGCGCTGATCGACGCGGTGGACCGGATCAAGGCCATCACCGGACGCATCGACCTCGTGCACTGCAATGACTCGCGCGATGCGGCCGGTTCGGGTGCCGACCGTCATGCCAATTTCGGTGCCGGGCAGATCGATCCGCAGTTGCTGGCGGCGGTGGTCAAGGCTGCCGACGCGCCCGTGATCTGTGAGACCGCAGAAGAGGGACGCAAGGACGACATTGCTTTTCTTCGCGAGCATGCCGGCTGACACGTTCGGCGACTTGAACCGTTTTCAACGGCACCGTGACGCCAAGGTGAACTAACGTCACCTCTGTGACCGCGGTAGATGATTCGGTAACCGAAGAAGCTCCCGCGCAATCGGGTGTGACGACCCGTGCGAGTCGGCTGCGCATTCTGCGGTACTGCGCGATCACCGGGTGGGCCGCTGTGGTCATCTACCGCACCGTCACCGACGGCTTCGCCTTCAACCGGGAATTGTTGCTGCTCTACATTGCGACCGGTCTGCTGGCCGCGAGTATCGGGCAGGGGCGCCGGATGCTCTACGTCATCCGCGACTGGCTGCCATTCGCGCTGGTGTTGGCCGCTTACGACCTGAGCCGGGGCGCTGCCACCTTGGTCGGCCGGCCGACGATGTGGCACTGGCAGGTCGACGCGGATCGGTGGATGTTCTTCGGCACGGTGCCCACGGTGTGGCTACAGGAGCGGCTGAAACTGCTCCACCCGCCGTGGTGGGAAGTCGTGATCAGCACGGTGTACATGTCTTTCTTCATCCTTCCGTACGTGGTGGCAGGTGTGCTGTGGCTGCGTGACCGCGAGGAGTGGAAGAGGTTCGTGCGGTTGTTCGTCGGGCTCTCGTTCGCGGCGTTGGTCATCTATGCGCTGTTGCCTGCCGCGCCGCCGTGGGCCGCGGCGAGATGCAGCGCCGATGACGTCGACGGCGGCCCGTCGGGTCCCGGGTGCATGTTCCGATCGGCACGCGAAGCTGTCGACGGAGGCCTGCTCGGCGCCATGCAGGGCAGTCAGGACGGCGCGCATGACTGGATCGAACGGATCGTCACCCGCGGTTGGGGCAAGCTCCACATGCACACCGCGACGGCATTGATCGACCAGGGCCAGGCCAGCGTGAACCTGGTCGCGGCCATCCCGTCCCTGCACGCCGGCCTGACCGCCGCGGTAGCGGTGTTCCTGTGGAACCGGGTGAACCGCGGATGGCGACCGTTGTTGGTGGCCTATCCGCTGATCATGGCCTTCACGCTCGTCTACACCGCCGAGCACTACGTGGTCGACATCCTGCTCGGCTGGACCTTGGCGGCCGTGGTCTTGTTCACGCTCAATCGGTACGAAGCGCGGCGGTCTGCACGGCCGGCTGAGTGCGATCCCGCGCCGGTGAGTGCGGACGAGTTACTGGAGCGGAGCGTGGAGGTCGTAGACCCTTCCCACTCGTGACAGGCTGAGGAGAAGGCTACTGGCGTGATGCGTTTGGCGCACCGGAGGGGTCTTCGGGTGCCATAGGGTCGATTTCGTGGAGGATGTGCGTCTGGAGGCGGAAGATCCCAGGTCGGTTGGTCACCAGTGTTCGCCGTTGCGGACTGTCGCACGGGGGATTTGCTGCGCGGCGCTGGTACTGCTGGCCGCCGCGGCGGCGTTGAGCTTGTGGAGCCTCTTCGGAGCGTCGAATATTTCTTGGGATGTGGCCCCGATCCCGTATCAGGGGGTCGTCGACCAACTGGGGTGGTATGCGTTCGGTGGTGCGATCGTCCCGTTGGTGTTTTTGCTGAACGCGCTGCGTGGTCGCCGTTGGGGGCTGGCGCTGTTCGTTGCATTGGGTAGTGCGATCGCCCTGGTCGCCAGTATCGGCCTCTACCCCGACGGCCTGTTTGCCACCTACCGGGCGCTTGTCTCGGATTATGCAGCGACACAGGCGCTTCCGGCTGCTTTGGCGGCCTGGGTCCTGGCTGTCGCTGGGTGCACGACGCTGGTGCTCGCGGGCCTGCCGTTGATCGACATGGGGCCGGCACACAGGCGCGAGTGGATCGGAGGTGCGGCAGTCGGTGTGGTCGTGGCAGCGTTGGTCGGAGGCTTTCTTCTGCGGGACGCCAACCCGGGACGACAGTTCGAAGCGACGGTGGCTCAGGAAGCCGAGGCCCCGGACTTGCCGGCGACGTTCCTTGGCAACAAACGATTTTCCGTCGGCTTCGACTCTGGCTTGAGCCGGAATTCGTGGGAGACAGCGTATTCCCTGCAGGCGGCGGGTACCGGCTTCGTGGTGCGCGAGCACAACGGCGTGCGCGCCTATGATGCGGAGGGGACGGAGCGGTGGCACCTGCTGCACACCGGCGGTTGGCAGGTCGAGGGTTTTCAGGTCTTCGACGACTTGAAGACCGTCGTGGTCCTGTTCAGTTCCGACGCGTATCACTCCGGTGAGGTGGTCGGACTCGACGCGACGACTGGGCGACAACTGTGGCGCAGCGCAGATCTCGATCTGTTCGGTTCGCCGGGGGTGGACTGGATCCGCAGTGGCGATGACAGTGGATTGTTCTATCTCACTGTCCAGGACGGCGACGAGCTGACCCGGCTCGACAGTCGGACCGGGGATCGACTGTGGAGCGTGCAGGTACCAGCGCCCATCGACCGCATCGACACTCGAAGCGGCATCGGTTATCTCACAGGATCCGTCACCGGTGAGCGCGTTCAAATTCGATACGTGTCCCTCGACCCCGAGACAGGGCGCCAACGGTTCGATGTGGTGGCTGACGAGTACCCCGTTGCGGCGATCTATGACCGGGATGCGCTTCCGGACACCAGCGTGTTCTCCGTCGTGCACGCCGGACGGGACGGGGTCGCATTCCGGGACAGGCTCGGCAGAACCTTTTACGTCAACGGTGTCACCGGGGCCGCGACACCGCTCGAGGGTCGGGTGAAGTTCGGTTATCCCGCCGTTGACGCTTTCATCGAACAGTTCCGGTATCCGCAGGACAACCTCCGCAGGTTGCGGGAAGGATCGGATGCCGCCATCCGGTGCACGCTGCCCGATGGAATTTCGGTCGGTGGCAGAGCCTTCCTGCGTGACGAGATGGTGGCCTCCGAGCGCGGCGATGGGCTGGCGGCTGTCCGGCGTTCGGACTGCTCGATGGTGTCGGGGCGACAGCACGTGGCGGGCGGAAGCGACGTGGTGGTGGTCCCTGGAGCGATCTTGGTGGTCGACCACCGCACCGGAACCATCACCGGGTACAGCTGACCCATCGCGCGCATTACAACTATTGTGCAGTTGTCGAGAATTTGTAACACTGAGTGCATGGCTGATACGCATGTCGTCACCAATCAGGTCCCCACACTGGAGGACTACAACCCCGCGACCTCACCGGTGCTCGCCGAGGCCCTCATCCGCGAAGGCGGGGAGTGGGGGACCGACGAGGTCCACGAACTGGGTGCGATCAACGGCAGCGTCCAGGCGCAGCGCTGGGGTGAGCTCGCCGACCGCAACCAGCCCGTGCTGCACACCCACGACCGCTACGGCAATCGGATCGACGAGGTCGAATACGACCCGGCCTATCACGAGCTGATGAACGTGGCCGTCACCCACGGCCTGCACGGCGCCCCGTGGGCCGATGAGCGGGAGGGCTCGCACGTGGTGCGCGCCGCCAAGACCTCGGTGTGGACGGTCGAGCCCGGGCACGTCTGCCCGATCTCGATGACGTATGCCGTCGTGCCCGCGCTGCGGTTCAACCCCGAGCTGGCCGCGGTCTACGAGCCGCTGCTGACCAGCCGGGTGTACGACCCCGAGCTCAAGCTCGCGACGACGAAAGCCGGTATCACGGCGGGCATGTCGATGACCGAGAAGCAGGGCGGCTCCGACGTCCGCGCCGGCACCACCGAGGCCACACCGAACGGTGACGGCACCTACTCGCTGCGCGGGCACAAATGGTTCACCTCGGCCCCGATGGGGGACATCTTCCTCGTGCTCGCTCAGGCCCCGGGTGGCCTGAGCTGTTTCTTCCTGCCGCGCATCCTGCCCGACGGCAGCCGCAACCGGATGTTCCTGCAGCGCCTCAAGGACAAGCTCGGCAATCATGCCAACGCCTCCAGTGAGGTCGAGTACGACGGTGCCACGGCCTGGTTGGTGGGTGAGGAAGGCCGCGGCGTGCCGACCATCATCGAGATGGTCAACCTGACGCGTTTGGACTGCACCCTCGGCAGTGCCACCAGCATGCGCACCGGTCTGACCCGGGCCGTCCACCACGCCCAGCACCGAAAGGCGTTCGGCGCCTACCTGATCGATCAGCCGCTGATGCGCAACGTCCTCGCGGACCTGGCCGTCGAGGCCGAGGCGGCGACCATGCTGGCGATGCGGATGGCCGGCGCCACCGACAAGGCGGTCCGCGGTGACGAGCGCGAAGCGCTGCTGCGCCGCATCGGTCTGGCGGCCGGCAAGTACTGGGTGTGCAAGCGGGCCACTCCGCACGCCGCCGAGGCGATGGAATGCCTGGGCGGTAACGGTTACGTCGAGGAATCCGGCATGCCGCGGCTTTACCGCGAGGCTCCGCTGATGGGCATCTGGGAAGGCTCGGGCAATGTCAGCGCGCTGGACACCTTGCGCGCCATGGCAACCCGGCCGGAAAGTGTCGCGGTGCTGTTCGACGAACTGTCCAAGACCGCCGGGCAGGACCCGCGCCTGGACCGTCATGTCACCGCACTGCAGAACGATCTGGCCGACCTGGCAACCATCGCCTACCGGGGCCGCAAGGTCGCCGAGGACATCTCATTGGCACTGCAGGGCGCGCTGCTGGTGCGGCACGGCCATCCCGCGGTGGCCGAGGCTTTCCTGGCCAGCCGGCTCGGTGGGCAGTGGGGTCAGGCCTTCGGCACGCTGCCGACCGGGCTCGACCTCGCACCGATCCTCGAGCGGGCGCTGGTCAAGGGATGAGCGTCGAGACGCTCAAGACGATGACCTACGAGGTCACCGACCGGATCGCCCGAATCACGTTCAACCGCCCCGAAAAAGGCAACTCAATCGTCGCCGACACTCCGCTGGAACTGCAGACGCTGGTCGAGCGGGCTGACCTCGACCCGAACGTCCACGTCATCCTGGTATCGGGCCGCGGTGAGGGTTTCTGCGCCGGGTTCGACCTGTCGGCCTACGCCGACGGGACCGGCGAGGCCGGGGGCGGCCGTTACGACGGGACCGTGCTGTCCGGCAAAACGCAGGCCATCAACCACCTCCCGGACCAACCCTGGGATCCGATGGTCGACTACCAGATGATGAGCCGGTTCGTGCGCGGCTTCTCCAGCCTGATGCATGCCGACAAGCCGACCGTGGTCAAGATCCACGGCTACTGTGTGGCCGGCGGTACCGACATCGCGCTGCACGCCGACCAGGTGATCGCCGCCGCCGACGCCAAGATCGGCTACCCGCCCATGCGGGTATGGGGTGTGCCGGCCGCCGGCCTGTGGGCACACCGGCTGGGGGATCAACGCGCCAAACGCCTTCTGTTCACCGGGGATTGCATCACCGGCGCGCAGGCCGCCGAATGGGGTCTGGCAGTCGAGGCGCCTGATCCCGACGATCTCGATGAGCGAACCGAGCGTCTCGTGGCACGCATCGCCGCCATGCCCGTCAACCAGCTCATCATGGCCAAGCTGGCGTGCAACTCCGCATTGCTGCAGCAGGGCGTTGCCACCAGTCGGATGGTCAGTACGGTGTTCGACGGCATCGCCCGGCACACTCCCGAAGGACACGCCTTCGTAGCCGACGCCGTTGAACACGGTTTCCGTGAAGCGGTGCGCCACCGCGACGAACCGATGGGTGACTACGGGCGCAGGTCTTCCGGGGTCTGAGATGCCCGCGCTCAAACGGATGACGGCTCGCTCGGTGGTGCTGAGCGTGCTGCTCGGCGCGCATCCGGCATGGGCGAGTGCCGCCGAGCTGATCAGGCTGACAGCCGATTTCGACATCAGAGAGCCGACGCTGCGGGTGGCGCTGACGCGCATGGTCAGTGCCGGTGACCTGGTTCGCTCCGAGGACGGCTACCGGCTGTCGGACCGGCTGCTCACTCGTCAGCGCCGCCAGGACGACGCGATCGATCCCCGGTTGCGTGAGTATGGCGGTCAATGGCTGACGCTGGTCATCACCAGCGTCGGTACCGACGCCCGTACCCGCGCCGCCCTGCGGAACACCCTGCAGCAGTACCGGTTCGGTGAACTGCGCGAGGGCGTGTGGATGCGCCCGGACAATCTCGACCAGGCGTTGCCGCAGGAGATCACCGGCCGGGTGCGGGTCCTGCACACCCGGGACGACGATCCGGCCGGCCTGGTCGCCGCGCTGTGGGACCTTCCCGGCTGGCGGCGTACCGGCGAGCAGTTGTTGGACGAGATGGCCGACGCGGCCGATGTGCCGGGACGGTTCGTCGCGGCCGCGGGCATCGTACGTCACCTGCTCTCGGACCCTGTGCTGCCCGACGAGCTGCTGCCGGACGGTTGGCCGGGTAATGAATTGCGTAAGGCCTATAACGACTTCGCCGCCGAACTCGTTGATCGGCGCGACGGTACTGAACATGTCGCGTCCCGCGACGACAAACTCATGGAGGCGACGTGACCGAAGCTGTCCGGGTCGAACGCAACGGGGCGGTGACCACCGTCATCATCGACCGCCCGCACGCCCGTAATGCGGTCGACGGTCCTACCGCGGCGGCCCTGTTCGCCGCGTTCGAGCAGTTCGACGCCGATGACGACGCAGCGGTGGCGGTGCTGACCGGGGCCGGTGGAACCTTCTGCGCCGGTGCCGATCTCAAGGCGTTCGGTACGCCCGAGATGAACCGGCTGGACCCCGCCGGGCCGGGGCCGATGGGACCGAGCCGAATGGTGTTGTCCAAGCCGGTGATCGCCGCGATCAGCGGCCACGCCGTGGCCGGCGGTTTGGAACTGGCCCTGTGGTGCGACCTTCGGGTGGTCGAGGAGGACGCCGTGCTCGGCGTGTTCTGCCGCCGGTGGGGAGTGCCACTGATCGACGGCGGCACCGTCCGGTTGCCCCGGCTGATCGGGCAGAGCCGCGCCATGGACTTGATCCTGACCGGACGCGCCGTCGACGCCGCCGAGGCCCACGCGATCGGTCTGGCCAACCGGGTGGTGCCCAACGGCCAGGCCCGGGCGGCGGCCGAGGAACTGGCTGCCGAGCTGTCCCGACTCCCGCAGCAATGTCTGCGGGCCGACCGGCTCTCGGCACTGCATCAGTGGGGCGAATCCGAGCAGGCGGCAATGGGATTCGAGTTCGCCAGCATCGAGCGGGTCGCGAGTGAGGCGGCCGAGGGTGCCGGCCGTTTCGCCGGGGGAGCCGGACGACACGGCGCCAGCGCGAGCTGACCGCAGGCGGGGCGCCCGGCGGGCTGTCCCGGCCGAGCGTCTCGCACTCCGCTGCAGGCTGGAGTTACCCGCTGTGATCGCCACCCGAACGGTGCTTGGCTCCGGTGCGTGTCTTGGCTTGCTGCTTGGTGTCAGGACGCGGCTTGACCACGTCCCTGGCTGAACCTGCCATCCGCTTGGCCGCTGTGGTCGCCTTTCGCTTCACCGGACTGTTCTTCGTGTCGGCGGTATCCGACGCAGTGGCCGATTCGGCCGCGGAGTTCGCGACTGTGGCAACCTCACCGCTGCCATTTGTGGTTGGTGTACCCGCCGTCTGAGTGTCTGCGGTCTGGCGTTGCGGCGCGACCGACAGCGCGACGGTCTTCGCCGCCGCGGTGATGGAGTCCGTGATGCGGCTGCCGGTGACGTGATCAGCGGCGGGAAGGCCGGACACCCGGGCGGTCAGTGCGTCGCGCTTGACCGATGGCGAGTTCGTCGACGCATCGGTCGCAACCGCCGAAACTGCGGTCGGATTGTCGACGGGCGCGACCGTGGGAACCTGTTGGGCGCTGGGTCCCTGCCAGCCGATGGCTTTCGCGATGGTCTGCGGCACGGTCACCAGGAGGGTTTGGACCAGACCGCGGTTGAACTCAGCCTTGCCCCACATGAGCAGGCCGGATGTTCCGCCCCCGGTCTCGTGAAGATACCCGTTCAGCAGGGCGCCGGTGACTACAGCGGGAATGTTCGCGAGCGCCTTGACTGTCCCTGCAGCATCGCCGGCGTTGACCGCGTCGAGAACGTTCTGGGCCATGTCACCCGACGCATCGATGAGACCCTCCACCGGGTTCAGCGCACCGAGGCCCAGAGGCATCAGCATGTCCGGGACTGCGGCGAACGCCTTGACCGCGTTCTGGCTCATCGAGATCGGGATCTGCAGGATGCCGATCAGTGGGTTGGCAAACGCGAACAGGCGGAACACGATCTCCTTCAGAACGGCTGCGGCGTCGGTGACATTGCCGGCCGCGAGGTAGTCGGCCGCCTGGCGGGCAAAGTACTTGAACCGGTAGTCGTCATCCGATGTGAAGAATTGGGTGTAGCTGTCGGCGGCGGCTTGGAGCGAGGTGACGAGCAACTGCCCGTAACTTGCTTGATTGGCGATGATCTGGTTCAGGACCGGCATCGGGTTGGTCGACATGTCGTCGGCGATCTGCGCCACATTGGCGATCGTCGTCCCGAGAACCTCCGCCCATACTGCGACGGGGTCGGACTGTCCCGGATTCTCAAGTAACTCACCGAGGGCGGTGAGTGCTACCGGTGCAGAACTGGAATGGGATGGCGAAACCGTCACATCGCCCAGTGACGACGGGACCGGGCTGATCGGACTGACTGCGATGGCGCCGGCGCTTGCCAACGCGAATCCGGCGGTGAGTGTCGATCGGATCGCTACGTGCATGGAAGGGGCTCTCTTCTGTTGTCGTTCGGCCTGCTACGGCCGTCGGTCGGCGGTCACCTGTGGACGCGCGGCCGTACCGCTCGGGTCCGGGCTGGGGATCCGCGCGGCGACGAAAGGTGAAGCCAACGTCAGGTGGAGGGTGCGCACGTCGTAGAGGAGAAGGTGACCGGTGGCGACGCTAACAGCGGGAAGAGACCCCCGAGGCAAAATTGAATTTATTATTTGTGACGAACCGAGGTCGCTGAAATATGTTGAAGGAGTGTAGATGACAGCTGGGCGCGATCTGTACCGATGGGCTGACTGGTTTCATTAGCAGTGGGAAGAATTCAAATCACGCCATCTCATGGCCGCTCGCACGAAAAAGCCCGTCCGTTCAGTGAACGGACGGGCTTTTCGCGCACCGGCGAAAACCGATGGGGCCAGGGGTGCTTCGGGCAGCTAGCCCTTGTTGACCTTGTTGTTGCTGCCGGTGTTGGTGACCTTGGGGTCGCCCGCCGCATAGCTGACGGTGTTGTTGAGCCCGATGATGGTGAGCCCCTTGTCGATCCGCTCGAAGGTGATCTTGTTGTCGGAACCGCCGATGTTCACGTTCGCGCAGGTGCCCTTGACGGTCAGCGTGTTGTTGGTGCCGCCCACCGTGAGGGATTTGCCATCGGCGCAGTCGATGTCGGTCGTGGTGCCGACCGACATGTAGTTGATGGTGTTGCCGACCTCGACGTTGACCCCGGACTCTCCCGCAGTGGCGCTGGGGGTGGCGGTGTCCGAGCTTTCGGATCCACAGGCCGCCAGGGTGAGCGCGGCTGCGGCGGCGCCGACCGCAAGGACCAGCTGGGTGTGGGGGAAACGGGTGAGCACGGTCTGCCTCTGCTTTCTTCCTCAGGCTTGGTCAGGCGGGAACGCGGCTGATCTGGTTGACCATCGCCAGTTCTCGGCCGCGGTCGACGATAATCGGGTCGCCGTTCTTGAAGAACACCGTCTGGTCCCAGCCGTACACGGTGATGTCGTTGATGACATTGTCGGCGACGATCACGTTGGACGTTCCCTGAACTGTGATCGCCCAGCAGGTGCCCAAGGCGTTGACCCGGTTGTTGGATCCGTTGACGAGCAGCGTGGCGTTGTTGCAGTCGATTGTTTGTTCCAGGCTCTGGCCGGTGACGGTGGTGTCACCGTTCTTGGCTGCGGCGCCGGGCGCGCCGATGGTGAGCGCCAACGGCAATGCGACCAGACCGGCAATCACTGTCCGGCCCACAGCTGTCCAATTCACGATGAGTTCCCCTTCCGATGCGCTGCGAGAAGAGTACGTGGCGCTGTCGCGGTGACGGCAGGTGTTCGTCAGTTTGACGGGCGGTTGCCGACGGGTCGCGTGTGGTGTCGGTGCTGGGTACCGTGTTCAGCAATGCGCCGGTGTGTTGTTCATGCTGCTGCCGTGGCAGTCACAGCCGTGGTGACCGTCGCGGGGTGTTCGCACACCATCGACGGGGCTGCCCGCCGTGCGTCGGCCGACACCGCCGATCCCGATCGCAGTTTCGGCTACGTCGACGACCGGTGCGGGCTGCTGGTCGACAGCACGGTTCAGGAGATCCTTGCCGCCGACAACGTGGTGCGCCCGTACAGCGGCGCGGTGTGTCAGTACGTGTTGTCACGTAAAACCGGCGGGACGCCGAACGCCGGCTCGCCCGCAATGCTCGACGTGATCTTCTCCTGGTTCGAGAATGGGTCCCTGGATCGGGAGCGGGCGGTGGCCCGCAGTCGCGACGCCCAGATCACCGACACCGTGGTGGAGCGACACCAGGCATTCCTCGCCCGTCGCGACGTCACCGGCGCGGCCTGCTCGGCGACCGCTTCGGCCGGATCGGGCGTCATCAGTTGGTGGGTGCAGTTCCGTCGTACGCCCGGTGCCGGACCGGCTGCCAAGGGCGACCCCTGCCAGGACGCCAAGAAGCTGCTCTCGGCCACTCTGCAATCGGAACTCTGACCCGTGGCGCGTCGTTGCCTCGCCGTGAGGTGCCTGATCGGTTTCGCAGCCGTAGTGGCGTTGCTGACCGCCTGCGGGCCGACGGACACGTCGCCGGCTCCCGGGCCCGCGGCTCCCGGCGGCGGTTTCCATGGCGCGGACTGCAACGGTGTCACCGACGCCGATATTGCCGATGCCGTCGGATCGTCGATGTTCACCAAGGCTGTGGTCAGCGACAATGGGTGCTTCTGGCAGGAGAACTCGGTGCTGGGCACGTTCGGTGCCGGCATGGGCATCTCCACGTGGTGGTACCGGGGCAGCGACATGGACACCGAACGGACGCTGGAGACCCGGGCCGGACGCACGCTCACCGAGTTGTCGATCGACGGGAACAAGGGCTTCCGGGCGGCCGACGCAAATGTGTGCAGCATCTATGTGGCCAAAGGCGAAGACGTCATCACGTGGTCGATCCAGACGATGAATCCGGCCACGCTGCCTGACCTGTGTCAGATCATCGAGAAACTCGCCCGACTCAGTCAGGGCCGGGTCAACTGATCTGCGCTGTCTGAGGGGCTAGAGTTTCACGGCGACCCCAACGGTGGGGTCGATCACATCGACTCGAAGGCAGTACCTACATGTCAGCTCGGCCGGAGCCACAGGCGGCTGGCACTCGACGTTCCCCATCACGGCCGGCGCGGACGACGAAGCTCAGCCGTGACGCGATTGTCAATGCGGCGTTGACGTTCCTGGACCGTGAGGGTTGGGACGCGCTGACCATCAATGCCCTGGCCAACCAGCTCGGCACGAAGGGTCCGTCGCTCTACAACCATGTGGACAGCCTGGACGACCTGCGACGCACGGTCCGTATGCGCGTGATCGACGACATCATCGAGATGCTCAACACCGTCGGTTCCGGCCGCACCCGTGACGATGCCGTGTCGGTGATGGCCAGCGCCTATCGCAGCTATGCCCATCACCATCCCGGTCGGTACTCGGCATTCACCCGGATGCCGTTCGGCGGTGACGATCCCGAGTACTCAGCTGCCACCAGGGCCGCAGCCGGCCCGGTCATCGAGGTGCTGACGTCTTATGGGCTGGAAGGCGAGGATGCCTTCTACGCCGCATTGCAGTTCTGGTCGGCTCTGCACGGCTTCGTACTCCTGGAAATGACGGGGGTTATGGACGATATCGACACCGATGCGGTATTCACCGATATGCTGCGACGACTGGCCGCAGGTATGGGGCAGCGAGAGTCGTAGCGTCTGACCTGGGAATAGGTCGTCGTGAGCGGGTTTGGTTCGATGAGGCCAGCCCTGGTATCGTGGTAGATCGTGCCTGGCCGGAAGACGCCTGCGGCTGAGTGTTTCGCAAGCGTGCCCGCACGCCGGGCCAATCTGCATGTCTAACACGCATCGGAATTCCACCGGTGTTAAGCACGTGCGACACGCCCGGACGCGGGGTACGCGGCCCGGGGGATAACTGCAGTACAGAGACTTAGAACAGTAGAGAGCAACACAGAGAAAGCCGGTACATGCCAACCATCAACCAGCTGGTCCGCAAGGGTCGCCGCGACAAGGTCGCGAAGGTCAAGACCGCGGCCCTCAAGGGCAGCCCGCAGCGCCGTGGCGTGTGCACTCGCGTGTACACCACCACCCCGAAGAAGCCGAACTCGGCGCTTCGCAAGGTCGCGCGCGTCAAGCTGACCAGTGGGGTTGAGGTCACCGCCTACATCCCCGGTGAAGGCCACAACCTGCAGGAGCACTCGATGGTGCTGGTGCGCGGCGGTCGTGTAAAGGACCTTCCGGGTGTCCGTTACAAGATCATCCGCGGGTCGCTGGACACCCAGGGCGTCAAGAACCGCAAGCAGGCCCGTAGCCGCTACGGCGCCAAGAAGGAGAAGAGCTGATGCCGCGCAAGGGTCCCGCGCCGAAGCGTCCGTTGGTCAACGATCCGGTCTACGGGTCGCAGCTGGTCACCCAGCTGGTCAACAAGGTTCTGCTGGACGGCAAGAAGTCACTGGCGGAGCGCATCGTCTACGGTGCGCTGGAGCAGGCTCGCGACAAGACCGGCACCGATCCGGTCGTCACCCTCAAGCGCGCGCTCGACAACGTCAAGCCCGCCCTCGAGGTGCGTAGCCGCCGCGTCGGTGGTGCCACCTACCAGGTTCCGGTCGAGGTCCGCCCCGATCGCTCCACCACCCTGGCTCTGCGCTGGCTGGTCAGCTTCTCCAAGGCCCGTCGCGAGAAGACCATGATCGAGCGCCTCGCCAACGAGATCCTGGATGCGAGCAACGGTCTGGGTGCAGCTGTGAAGCGCCGTGAGGACACTCACAAGATGGCCGAAGCGAACCGGGCTTTCGCGCACTACCGCTGGTGATACCCGCGCCCGGCATCCAGCGTCGGGTGCCGGTACGCGCGCAATCGAACACCTAATCAAGCAAGCGAAAGAGTTGGGAAGACTTCCGTGGCACAGGACGTGCTGACTGACCTGAACAAGGTCCGCAACATCGGCATCATGGCGCACATCGACGCCGGCAAGACGACGACGACCGAGCGCATCCTCTATTACACCGGCGTCAATTACAAGATCGGTGAGACGCACGACGGTGCCTCCACCACCGACTGGATGGAGCAGGAGCAGGAGCGTGGTATCACCATCACCTCCGCAGCCGTCACCTGCTTCTGGAACAACAACCAGATCAACATCATCGACACCCCCGGGCACGTCGACTTCACCGTTGAGGTGGAGCGCAGCCTGCGTGTGCTCGATGGTGCCGTTGCCGTCTTCGACGGCAAGGAGGGTGTTGAGCCCCAGTCCGAGCAGGTGTGGCGTCAGGCCGACAAGTACGACGTGCCCCGGATCTGCTTCGTCAACAAGATGGACAAGCTCGGCGCGGACTTCTACTTCACCGTGCAGACCATCAAGGACCGCCTCGGCGCCAAGCCGCTGGTGATCCAGCTGCCGATCGGTGCCGAGAACGACTTCGAGGGCATCATCGACCTGGTCGAGATGAACGCCAAGGTGTGGCGCGGCGAGACCAAGCTCGGTGAGAGCTACGAGACCGTCGAGATCCCCGCGGATCTGGCCGACAAGGCCGCCGAGTACCGCAGCGAGCTGCTGGACACGGTCGCCGAGACCGACGAGGCGCTTCTGGAGAAGTACCTCGGCGGCGAAGAGCTCACGATCGACGAGATCAAGGGCGCCATCCGCAAGCTGACCGTGGCCAGCGAGCTGTACCCGGTGCTGTGTGGCAGCGCGTTCAAGAACAAGGGTGTGCAGCCGATGCTGGACGCCGTCATCGACTACCTCCCGTCGCCGCTGGATGTCGAGTCCGTCAAGGGCCACGTCCCCGGCAAGGAGGACGAAGAGGTTCTGCGCAAGCCGTCCACCGACGAGCCGTTCGCCGCCCTGGCGTTCAAGATCGCCGTGCACCCCTTCTTCGGCAAGCTCACCTACGTGCGCGTGTACTCGGGCAAGGTCGAGTCCGGTGCGCAGGTCATCAACGCCACCAAGGGCAAGAAGGAGCGGCTGGGCAAGCTGTTCCAGATGCACGCCAACAAGGAGAACCCGGTCGAGTCGGCCTCCGCTGGTCACATCTACGCCGTGATCGGTCTGAAGGACACCACCACCGGTGACACCCTGTGCGATCCGAACCAGCAGGTCGTGCTGGAGTCGATGACCTTCCCCGATCCGGTGATCGAGGTGGCCATCGAGCCCAAGACCAAGAGTGACCAGGAGAAGCTGGGCACCGCGATCCAGAAGCTCGCCGAAGAGGATCCGACCTTCAAGGTGCACCTGGACCAGGAGACCGGCCAGACCGTCATCGGCGGTATGGGCGAACTGCACCTGGACATCCTGGTGGACCGCATGCGTCGCGAGTTCAAGGTTGAGGCCAACGTCGGTAAGCCCCAGGTGGCCTACCGCGAGACCATCCGCCGCAAGGTGGAGAAGGTCGAATTCACCCACAAGAAGCAGACGGGTGGCTCCGGCCAGTTCGCGAAGGTGCTCATCGACCTCGAGCCGTTTGTCGGCGAGGACGGTGCCACCTACGAGTTCGAGAACAAGGTCACCGGTGGCCGCATCCCGCGCGAGTACATCCCTTCGGTGGATGCCGGTGCGCAGGACGCCATGCAGTACGGCGTGTTGGCCGGCTACCCGCTGGTGAACATCAAGGTGACGCTGCTTGACGGCGCCTACCACGAGGTCGACTCCTCGGAAATGGCGTTCAAGGTGGCGGGTTCGCAGGTGCTGAAGAAGGCCGCTCAGGCGGCTCAGCCGGTCATCCTGGAACCCATCATGGCTGTCGAGGTCATTACACCCGAGGACTACATGGGTGACGTGATCGGCGACCTGAACTCCCGCCGTGGTCAGATCCAGGCCATGGAGGAGCGCAGCGGTGCGCGTGTCGTCAAGGCGCAGGTGCCGCTGTCGGAGATGTTCGGCTACGTCGGCGACCTTCGGTCGAAGACCCAGGGCCGGGCTAACTACTCCATGGTGTTCGACTCGTACGCCGAGGTTCCGGCGAACGTGTCGAAGGAGATCATCGCGAAGGCGACGGGTCAGTAAGCTCGTCGCGGCAACTGTCGCGGCTCACAACTGAACACATCATCATTGCTTTAACCAAAGCACCAACAAGTCCAGGAGGACACCACAGTGGCGAAGGCGAAGTTCGAGCGGACGAAGCCGCACGTCAACATCGGGACCATCGGTCACGTTGACCACGGCAAGACGACGCTGACTGCAGCAATCACCAAGGTTCTGCACGACAAGTACCCCGATTTGAACGAATCGCGCGCATTCGACCAGATCGACAATGCGCCTGAAGAGCGTCAGCGCGGCATCACGATCAACATCTCCCACGTGGAGTACCAGACCGAGAAGCGGCACTACGCCCACGTGGACGCCCCCGGTCACGCCGACTACATCAAGAACATGATCACCGGTGCCGCCCAGATGGACGGCGCGATCCTGGTGGTCGCCGCGACCGACGGCCCGATGCCGCAGACCCGCGAGCACGTTCTGCTGGGCCGTCAGGTGGGTGTGCCCTACATCCTCGTGGCGCTGAACAAGTCGGACATGGTCGACGACGAGGAGCTCCTCGAGCTCGTCGAGATGGAGGTCCGCGAACTGCTGGCCGCCCAGGAGTTCGACGAGGATGCCCCGGTTATCCGCGTCTCCGCGCTGAAGGCGCTCGAGGGCGACCCGAAGTGGGTCAAGTCGGTTGAGGACCTCATGGAGGCCGTCGACGAGTCGATCCCGGATCCGGTTCGCGAGACCGACAAGCCGTTCCTGATGCCCGTCGAGGACGTCTTCACCATCACCGGTCGTGGCACCGTGGTGACCGGTCGCGTCGAGCGTGGCGTGATCAACGTCAACGAAGAGGTCGAGATCGTCGGCATCCGCCCGACCACGACCAAGACCACCGTCACCGGTGTGGAGATGTTCCGCAAGCTGCTCGACCAGGGCCAGGCGGGCGACAACGTCGGTCTGCTGGTTCGTGGCATCAAGCGCGAGGACGTCGAGCGTGGCCAGGTTGTGGTCAAGCCCGGCACCACCACCCCGCACACCGAGTTCGAGGGCAGCGTCTACATCCTGTCCAAGGACGAGGGTGGCCGCCACACGCCGTTCTTCAACAACTACCGTCCGCAGTTCTACTTCCGTACCACGGACGTGACCGGCGTGGTGACCCTTCCCGAGGGCACCGAGATGGTGATGCCCGGTGACAACACCGACATCTCCGTCAAGCTGATCCAGCCCGTCGCCATGGACGAGGGCCTGCGCTTCGCGATCCGCGAGGGTGGCCGTACCGTCGGCGCCGGCCGCGTTACCAAGATCATCAAGTGATCTGACCTAGCACGCGAAAGCGGCGCTCACCTCCGGGTGAGCGCCGCTTTTGTATTTCCGGTGTGTTCTTGCTGGGTCCGGTGTAACGGCTGTGATAAGTGAGACGATCTTCATTGCATAGGTGAGCTACACGGGTTGGGGACGGACATGGTGCGACGGATATGGGCATTGGCCGCGGCGGCTTCGGCTGTCGTGCTGGCCGGCACGGCGGTCGGATTTGCGGCGGGCGTGGCGCAGGCAGCGCCGGGATGCCCGGACGTGCACTGGATCGGCGTCGCCGGTTCGGGTGAGCGTGACGATCCCACGGTCGACGCCGGCATGGGCCGGGTGGTCTACAACTCGCTGCGTGATCTGTCCCAGTGGGTGCAGCAGGACGGTCGGACGATTACGGCCGAAGCGGTGGCATACCCGGCGGCCCCGGTGCCGGCGGACGGCGATCTGCTGGGCTGGGGCGGTTTCATGAGCAGTGTCGACGCCGGGGTGGCGGCGCTGGGGAACCAATACGCGGCGTTCACCCAGCAGTGCCCCTCCAGCGAGGTCGTACTCGCCGGGTATTCGCAGGGCGCGATGGTGGTCCACCGTAACCTGGCCGGCTTGGCGGGCAGCCCGAATCTGGCTGCGGCGCTGTTGGTCGCCGACGGTGACCGCCTGCCGGCCGATCCCACCGTGAACCTGGGCACGGCCACCGCAGTGAGCACCAGGAAGGGTGTCGCGCAGGACTGGCCGATCCTGGCCCATGCTCCTGGCCCGATGTCGCCCTCGGTCGGCAGTCGCACGATCAGCGTGTGTGATCGCGGTGACGCGGTCTGTGACTACGATTCGGACGCCGAAGAAGTGACGGCGACCGCGATCGCCGTGCACACCAGCTATGCCCGTTCGAGCGGCGGCGGCTACCGCTGGACCTGGCCGCTGTACCGGATGCTGGGCCCGTCGCCGATGCAGCAGCAGACCGTGCCGGTGGGCGGGTCGACGGATGGAGTCGTTCACTCCTGATCTCGGCGGCTGTTGGCGCTAATCTGATGGCGCCCAACCGACGGCAGGAGCCTGCGATGTCCACTTTCTGGCGGTACGTACGCATTCAGGCCTTCGTGCTGCTGTGTGGCATCGTCGGTCCGATCTTCCTGGTCATCTACTTCGTCGCGGGCGGTGATCCGATGATGAAGTGGATGTTCTGGGCCGGCCTGTTGATCACCGCGATCGACATCCTGATCGCGCTGGGGATCACGGCCGCCGGTTCGAAATCGGCGGCGCAGAACGAGAAACTCGAACAGGTCGGCGTGCTGGCCCTGGCCCAGGTCACCGGCATCCACGAGACCGGCACCCGCATCAACGAGCAGCCTTTGGTGAAGCTGGACCTGCAGATCTCGGGACCCGGCATTGCACCGTTCGCCACTCAGGATCGCGTGCTGGCATCGGTGTCGCGGCTCCCGATGATCACCAACCGCAAACTGGTCGCCCTGGTGGACCCGACCACCAACGAGTACCGGATCGATTGGGAGAGAAGCAGTCTGGTCAGCGGTCTGATGCCCGCGACGTTCACGATCGCGGAGGAGAACAAGACCTACGACCTCACCGGTCAGTCCGGCCCGCTGATGGAGATCCTGCAGGTCCTCAAGTCTCACGGCATCGCCATCAACAACATGGTCGATCTGCGGGCCAACCCGGCGGCCCGCGAACAGGTCCAAGCCGTCGTGCGGCGCGCGGCGACATACTCTTCGCGCGAGCGCTCATCGGCCGCGCAACAGGCGCCGGCGCCCTCGGCTGCCACACCCTCGGCGGCCCCCTTCATGGCTCCGCCGGCACCGTCGACCGCTCAACGCCTTCAGGAACTGGAGACCCTGCGTGCCACGGGCGCTGTCAGCGAAGACGAATACACGGCCAAACGACAGCAGATCATCGCCGATCTCTGATCCAGCGGTGGATGAGCTCACGGAGGTACCGGGTGACCAGCCCCGATCGGCGGTCTTCCCGCTGATCGGTATCAGCCAGGAACACGTTCTACTTCTGCTGTTAGCCTGTGGCCAGGCTCACTGAAAGGACCCCGGGATGGCGGCAGGTAACGGAACATTGGAAGGTCGCGTGGCATTCGTCACCGGCGCTGCACGCGGACAGGGGCGTGCGCACGCGGTGCGGTTGGCCAACGAGGGCGCCGACATCATCGCGATCGATGTCTGCCGGCCCGTCGACGGCACGATCACCTATCCGGCCGCGACATCGGAGGAGCTGGCCGAGACCGTTGCCGCCGTGGAGGCCGCCGGACGCAAGGTGCTCGCTCGTGAGGTCGACATCCGCGACCTGGCGGCCCAGCAGCAGGTGGTGGCCGATGGCGTCGAGCAGTTCGGCCGGCTCGACATCGTGGTGGCCAACGCCGGTGTACTGAGCTGGGGCCGGTTGTGGGAGCTGAGCCCCGAGCAGTTCGACACCGTCATCGACGTCAACCTCAACGGCACCTGGCGGACCATCCGGGCCGCGGTGCCCGCCATGATCGAGGCGGGCAACGGCGGATCGATCATCATCGTCAGCTCCTCGGCCGGTGTGAAAGCCACCCCGGGCAACGGTCACTACGCTGCCTCCAAACACGGGCTGGTGGCCCTGACCAACACGCTGGCTCTCGAGGTGGGCGAATTCGGCATCCGGGTCAACTCGATCCATCCCTACTCGATCGACACTCCGATGATCGAGCCGGAGGCGATGGCCGAGATCTTCTCCAAGTTCCCGAGCTTCCTGCACAGCTTCGCCCCGATGCCGTATCACAAGGTGACCGACGGCAAGAACGAGGGACTCGCGGCGTTCATGGCGCCCGAAGAGGTCGCCGACGTCGTGGCCTGGCTGGCCGGTGACGGTTCGGCCACCCTGTCGGGCAGCCAGATCGCCGTGGACCGCGGCGTGCTCAAGTACTGACCACTCGCGAGCAGACACAAAACTGCCCATTTCCTCGCCGGAAATGGGCAGTTTTATGTCTGCTCGGCGGACTCAGCCCGGGAGGACGAGAACCGGAACCGGGCTGTGCCGCAGGATCTTTGATCCGTGTGAGCCCAGGAAGACCCGGGCCACGGCGCTACCCGGCGAGGTTCCGATGGCCAGGATCTCGCCCTCGAGCCAGTCGACGGCGTCGAGGGCCTCGCTCCAGTCGTTGCCGGTGACGACCTGGAGTTCCACCTCGTCGCCGATGAACTTGTCGTCCTTCAACCGGGTCATCGCCTGCTGGGCCTGTTTCGCCCACTCCTGCAGGATCGCGTCCTCGGCGTGCAGCCCGACGGTCGGTGGATACATGTTGCGGCCCCGGACCGCGAAAGTAACCATGCGCATGGGTGTATCGAGACGCCGGCTCAGGTCGGTCACCCGCTGGACGACGGAAACCGCTTCGGGGGTGCCCGGGTAGGCGAACGTGATGCGGGCCAGCGCACCGGATTTCGGCCGCCGGTAGCCGCGGGGGCTGATCGCCAGCGGGACCGGGCAGGAGTGCAGCAGCCGATCCGCGGTCGAGCCCACCACCACCTGGCCCAACCGGCCCTCAGATGCCGAGCCGAGGACGAGCAGCTCGGCATCGAGTTCGGCGACCGCCTCCAACAGGCCGCCGGACACCGAACGGTGTGCGAACTTGTGGAAGCTGACGTCGAGGCGGTCGTCGAGCGCAGCCACGTGCTGGCGTGCCTGCTCGGCCGAGGATGCCGCCAACTGGGCTGCGTACTCGGCATATTCGGCGTCGACGCGGGCCGGTGACGGCGTCAGCCACGGCCGGGGGACGACGGTGGCCACTGCCAGCGAGGTGTTGAGGGTGCGGGCCGCACCGACGGCGAGATGCAGTGCCGACGCGCCGCCCTTGCCGGCGAGGTAGCCGACCACGACGGTCATCGGTTCTCCTCGGCTCCCGGGGTGGTCATCACGTCGTCTTCGCCGGCGGCCGCACCCGGGATGTACCCGTCGCCGCCGTCGTTGAGGGCGCTGTGATGCCGGCTCCACAACAGGTAGAAGGCCAAGACGAGGGCGACCCAGATGCTGAACCACAGCCAGGTGATGTGCGGCAGGCCCCACAGCACGAACCCACAGGCCAGCACGGACAGGATCGGCGTCACCGGGTAGCCGGGAACCTTGAACGACCGCGGCAGGTCGGGCTCCCGCACCCGCAGGATGATCACGCCGATCGAGACCACGATGAACGCCACCAGGGTGCCGATCGAGACCAGATCCCACAGATAGTCCAGCGGCACAAACCCGGCCAGGGTGCCGGTGACCGCCGCGACGACGATGGTGTTGTTCACCGGAGTCATGGTGCGCGGGTTGACTTTTGCGAACATGGGCGGCAGTAGGCCGTCACGCCCCATGGCGAACAGGATGCGGGTCTGGCCGTACATCACCACCAGGGTCACCGAGAAGATCGAGATCACCGCGCCGAACGCGAGGACGCTGCTGGCCCAGGTCTGCCCGTGCAGGATGTTGGTGAGCATCACCGACAAACCAGCTTCGGACTGTTCGTCGGAACCGAACTCGTCGGCGGACTGCGTTCCGAGCCCGGCGAATGCGACCAGGATGTAGATGCTGGTGACAACCACGAGTGCCCCGAGGATCGCCCGCGGCATGGTCTTCTGCGGATTCTTCACCTCATCGCCCGCGGTGGAGACGGCGTCCAGGCCGATGAAGGTGAAGAAGATGGTGCTGGCGGCAGCGGTGATCCCGGCGAAACCTTTGTCCGAGAATCCGGCGAAATGGTCCGTGGTGAATGCGGTGAACGCGATGGCCACGAACATGGCGAGCACCGCGAGTTTGAGGATCACCATGACGGTGTTGACCGCCGCGGACTCACTGGCGCCGCGGATGAGCAGCAGTGCGCACATGATGATCAGGACCGTCGCAGGCAGGTTGATCAGGCCGGGGTTGTCGCCCCACGGGGCTGCCGACAATGCGTGCGGCAGGCGCCATCCGAACCAGTTGTCCAGCAGCTGATTGAGGTAGCCGCTCCAGCCGATCGCGGTGGCCGACATGGAGACGCCGTACTCCAGCAGCAGGCACGCGGCGACGCCCATGGCGATGAATTCGCCCATCGTGGTGTAGGCGTAGGAATAGGTGGACCCCGAAACTGGTACAGCTGCAGCCATTTCCGCGTAGCAGATCGCCGACAGGCCGGCAGCGATACCGGCCACCACGAACGACACGAGCACTGCCGGACCGGCTTTGGGCACGGCCTGCTGCAGCACGATGAAGATACCGGTGCCGACGGTGGCGCCGACGCCGAACAGGGTGAGCTGGAACGTGCCGATACTTCGTCGCAAGTGGTCGGACGCGCCGTGGGCGACGGGAGCTCCGGTGACCGGCCTTCGCCGTAACATCTGGCTGGTCAGGTTGTTGGCTGGGGTGGACATGGTGTCTCCTTGCTGCCGGTCAACCGATTATCGGCGCGCCTCGGTCAGAGTGTCAGCGAATCGGTCAACGGCCCAGTCGAGCTCGTCGGCGGTCACCACCAGGGGCGGGGCGAACCGCAGCGTCGATCCGTGGGTGTCCTTCACCAGCACACCGCGCTCGGCCAGCGCCAGGCCGAACTGCTTGCCGGTGCCCAGATCCGGGTCGATGTCCACCCCGGCCCACAGACCAAGGCCACGCACTGCCGTCACCCCGTGCCCGATCAACCCGGTGAGCCTCCTGTGTAGGTGCTCTCCGAGTTCGGTTGACCGGCGCTGGAATTCGCCACGGCGCAGCATTCCCACCACCGTGGAGCCGATGGCGGTTGCCAGCGGGTTGCCACCGAACGTGGAACCGTGCTCGCCGGGGTGCAGCACACCCAGGACGTCGCGGTCGGCAACGACCGCGGACAGCGGTACCACGCCGCCGCCCAGGGCCTTGCCGAGCAGGTACACGTCGGGCACCACGCCCCAGTGCTCGCAGGCGAAGGTTCGACCGGTGCGGGCCAGACCGGACTGGATCTCGTCGGCGATCATCAGTACGTTGTTGCGGGTACAGATGTCGCGGACACGTGGCAGGTAGTCGGCAGGCGGGACGATGATGCCGGCCTCTCCTTGAATCGGTTCGATCAGGACAGCGGCCGTGTTTTCGTCGATCGCTTCGGCCATCGCCCGATGGTCTCCGAAGGGCACCGAGCGGAATCCGGGCGTGTATGGCCCGAAGCCGCGGCGGGCGGTGTCGTCGTCGGAGAAGCTGATGATGGTGGTGGTGCGACCGTGGAAGTTGTTGTGCGCTACGACAATATTCGAGCTGTCGGCTTTCACGCCCTTGACGTCGGTGCCCCACTTGCGGGCTACCTTGATGCCGCTCTCCACGGCCTCCGCGCCGCTGTTCATCGGCAGTACCATGTCTTTCGCGCACAGCCCGGCCAGTGCCTCGGCGAACGGCCCGAGCCGGTCGGAGTGGAAGGCGCGGCTCACCAGCGTCAGCCGGTCCAGTTGGGCGTGGGCGGCGGCGACGATCTCCGGGTTGCGGTGACCGAAGTTGACCGCCGAATAGGCGGCCAGGCAATCGAGATAGCGGCGGCCCGTCACGTCGGTGATCCAGGCCCCTTCGGCGCTTTCGGCGACCACGGGCAGTGGTGAGTAGTTGTGGGC
The DNA here is from genome assembly GCF_001665785.1 of Mycolicibacterium peregrinum. Taxonomy (GTDB): domain Bacteria; phylum Actinomycetota; class Actinomycetes; order Mycobacteriales; family Mycobacteriaceae; genus Mycobacterium; species Mycobacterium peregrinum_A. Next base: position 167,580 of record NZ_LZSO01000028.1, on the reverse strand, counting down.
GACATGGCGATCGTCGAGCCTGATCGCGGCGGCGGTCGCAGGGTCCGGGGTGGCCTGACTGTCCACCCTGTCCAGCATGGTCATCGATACCGCTCCAGGGTGCAGCATTTGACGGATCCGCCGCCTTTGAGTAGTTCGGACAGGTCGACGCCGATCGGTTCGAAGCCGGCCCGGCGCAGCTGACCGGCGAATCCCCTGGCCGCGGCAGGCATCACGACGTGCCGGCCGTCGGACACCACATTGAGGCCGAGGACGAAGGCGTCGGCGGAGCCCACTTCGATCGCATCGCCGAACAATTCGGTCAGACGCTGTCGGGCCTCGGTGCTGAAGGCCGGGGGATGATAGGCGATGGTCGAATCGTCGAGCACGGCCAGCGCGGTATCGAGGTGATAGAACCGCGGGTCGACGAGTTCGAGGCTGATCACGTCAAGCCCGGTGGCGGCCGCGATCTCGGCGTGGGCGCGCCGGTCGGTGCGAAAACCATATCCGGCCAACAGAGTTGACCCGACGAGCAGCAGGTCGCCCTGGCCCTCGTTGACGTGATCGGTGAACACCGTCCGGTAGCCGGCGGCGGTCATCCACTCGGCGTAGGCGTCGGCCTCACCGGCGCGCTGCGGGTGGGCGAAGCGGGCGACCACGGCGGTGTCCCCGACGAGGAAGCCGCCGTTGGCGGCGTAGACCATGTCGGGCAGACCGGCGCGCGGCGCCACCAGATCGACGGTGTGACCCAGGTCGGCGTACACCCGGCGCAGCGTTTCCCACTGTGACAGTGCGAGCGCGGTGTCCACGGGGATGGCGGTGTCCATCCACGGGTTGATGGCGTATTCGACGGTGAAGTACTCGGGGGAGGTCATGGCGTAGTGGCGGTTGGTCGCGGCCCGCGCGGGTGGCACTGCGAGTCGAGTGGGTGCTGTGGCCCCGGTTGCGGGCGCAGTCTCAGGCATGACTTCATCGAAAATCGTCATGATTCGACGATATGAAGCGGCTGTGACGCAATCAATCGCTCCTTGTTGCGTGCATAGCAGGGATATATTGCAGGAACTGCGATCCAGCGGCGGTTTGTTGTGTGGAGGTCGACATGGAGCGTCTGGACGACACCGACGAGCGGATCCTGGCCGCACTCACCGAGAACGCCAGGGCGACATTCGCCGAGATCGGACAGCGGGTGAATCTGTCGGCGCCTGCGGTCAAGCGCCGGGTGGACCGGATGGTGGCCGACGGGGTGATCCGGGGCTTCACCACTGTGATCGATCGCAACGTGCTGGGGTGGCGCACCGAGGCTTACGTACAGGTGTTCTGCCAGGGCACGATCGCCCCGGATCAGTTGCGTGCGGCCTGGATCGACATTCCCGAGGTGGTCAGTGCGGCAACGGTCACCGGTACCGCCGACGCGATCCTGCACGTGCTGGCGCGCGACATGCGCCACCTCGAGGAGGCCCTGGAACGGATCCGGTCAACCGCTCGGATCGAGCGCAGCGAGAGCATCGTGGTGCTCACGAACGTCATCGAGCGGGGCCGGTCCTGATGGACCCAGCGGCCTGCGCAAACATAGGGTGAAGCACAACGCTTAACCGCGATCGTGTAAAAACCCCACGTGACTACTTCTACGGGATCAGCAGCAGGCATCGTCATCGTCGGCGGCGGCCTGGCCGCGGCCCGGACGGCCGAACAGCTGCGCCGGTCGGAGTACGGCGGGCCCATCACGATCGTCAGCGACGAGGACCATCTGCCCTACGACCGGCCGCCGCTGTCCAAAGAGGTGCTGCGCGCGGAGACGGACGACGTCACTCTCAAGCCGGCCGAGTTCTACGCCGAGAACAACATCACGCTGCGGCTCGGCTCTGCCGCCCAGTCGGTGGACACCGCCGCCAAGACGCTGAAGCTGGCCGACGGCAGCGACGTCGCCTACGACGAGCTGATCATCGCGACCGGGCTGGTGCCCAAGCGCATCCGCTCCTTCGGCGACCTGGCCGGAATCCACGTGCTGCGCAACTACGACGAGAGCATGGCGCTGCGGGAGCACGCCGGTAAGGCGCGGCGGGCCGTGGTGGTCGGTGCCGGCTTCATCGGCTGCGAGGTGGCCGCGAGCCTGCGCAAGCTCGGTGTCGAGGTGACGCTGGTGGAGCCGCAGCCGACCCCGCTGGCCTCGGTGCTGGGTGAGCAGATCGGGGCCCTGGTGACCCGGTTGCACCAGGCCGAGGGCGTCGATGTGCGCTGCGGTGTCGGGGTCAGCGAAGTACGGGGCACCGACAAGGTCGAGCAGGTCGTGCTGGGCGACGGCACCGAACTCGACGCCGACCTGGTGGTGGTCGGCATCGGTTCGCACCCGGCGGTCGAATGGCTCGAGGGCAGCGGGATCGCGCTCGACAACGGCGTGGTGTGCGACGAGGTCGGTCGCTCCAGTGCCGCCGGCGTGTGGGCCATCGGCGACGTCGCATCGTGGCGCGATCACGTGGGTGACCAAGCGCGCGTTGAGCATTGGAGCAATGTTGCCGACCAGGCGCGGGCCATGGTTCCGGCGATCCTGGGCCAGGAGGCCTCGCCCGTCGTGTCGGTGCCGTACTTCTGGAGTGATCAGTACGACGTCAAGATCCAGTGCCTCGGTGAGCCCGAGGCCGACGATGTCGTGCACGTGGTCGAGGACGACGGCCGCAAGTTCCTGGCCTTCTACGAGCGCGACGGTGTCGTGGTCGGCGTGGTCGGTGGCGGCATGCCCGGCAAGGTGATGAAGGCCCGCGGCAAGATCGCCGCAGGCGCTCCCATCTCCGACGTCCTGGGCTGACGTTCCCTCGCGAGCAGACGCGCAGGTACCCGAAAACACACGTTGGCGGGTACCTGAGCGTCTGCTCGCGGTTAGACCTGGCCGAGGTAGAAGCGGACACCCTGGTCGTCGGTGCACTCGGCCATGAAGCCGTAGTCCTGTCGTGACGGCTGCTGCAGCACGGTGCCGCCTGCCTCGCGGACCCGGGCGACCGCGGCGTCGATTTCGGCGACCGTCCACATCGGCACAGCGGTGGCTCTCCCGGCGCCGCCGGCCACCCCCGACATCGGCTGACTGCCCTGTACGCCCCAACCGTCGTTGATCCGGCCGGGTTCGAAGGTCCAGGAGAAGACTCGGCTGTAGAACTCTTTGAACGCCGTCGAGTCGGGCACCTCGTAGGTGAGGTACGAAAGCTCGCCTGGCCCTGCGCCGTTCAGTTCCGGCCTCGGCGTGCCCGGTGTCGGCAGGAACACCGCGAACGGGGTGCCGACCGGATCGGTGGCGTCGAGCACGGTGCCGAAGTCGAACTCCTGGGTCTGGCCGGGTTGGCCGCCGCCGGTGAGGATCGCCTGGCGTGCTCCGTCCAGATCGGTCACCGCGTAGCAGCAGAACAGGTTGCCGGCGCCCGCGACGCTGAAGATGCCGATGGGCTGTCGCGTGTTGGTGACCTGGCCGGTGGCCGGGTCGTAGGTCCAGCCCAGCACGTGGCCGTAGAAGGCCGCGGCGCGTGCGGCATCGGGCGCCCACACCGAGACGTATCCGACGTCGCCATGCTGGATGGGCACGACCGCGGCGGGCCGCGAATCTGGCACGGCTCCGGTCGCAGGCCCTGACAGCATCCAGCGGTGTCCGGAGGGGTCGATGATCGCCGCGTTGCGGCTGCCGTAGTTCTCGTACGGTTCCCGCTGGACCTGCGCGCCCAGCGTGCGGGCCCGGTCCAGTGCGGCGTCGGTGTCGGGGACCTCCAGCATCAGGCTCACCGAATTGGCATGGGGTGCCGGTGCTTTCAAGCCGATCTCAGGGTATTCGTCGGCCAGGTAGAACACGCCGCCGGCCAGCGCGAGCTCGGCGTGGCCGATTCGGCCGTCGTCCATGACGATCGGCTCACCGACCTGAACGGCACCCAGCGCGTCGATGTACCACGCGATCGCGGCGCGGGCGTCGGGCACCGCCAGGTAGGCGACCACGGCGGACCGGGTTGGAGCGGCAACAGCCGCGGGCTCGTTGAGTTCGGCGATGGCAGTTTCGGTTCCACTCATGTCAACTCCTTCGGTGCGGTCGGGAAGGGTGAGCGCCGATTCCAGCCGCGCGCGCAGCCGGGCGGCGAACGCCGGGTCGGGGGAGACCGGTGGGTCGTCGCCGTTGAGCACGGTCAACGGATCGTGGTTGTTGATCACGACGTCCCTCCCTCCGGTGTCGGGTACTGGGCTCTGAAGGCTCGGCGGGCCCGGACCAGCAGAGCCTCGGTGGCGTGCACCGTGCGCCCGATCAGCTCGGCGCATTCACCCACCGAACAGTCGTCGAGGTAACGCAGGGCGAGCACGGTACGGTGCTGTTCGGGTAGCCGGGCCAGAACCGCTTCGGCGACAATTCGATCCAGTTCGGCGTCCCAGTCATCGGCCGGGTCCACCGGTTCGGGCAGTTCGGCCACCGGCACGGTGAACCGGTCGTGGCGGCGGCGGTAGTGGTCGGCGAGTTTGTGCCTGGCCACCCCGATCAACCACGGCACCGAGATCGGCGGCGGCGACGGTCTGCGGGCCGCGTCCATGGCGGCCAGGAACGTCTCCGACGTCAGGTCTTCGGCGGTTCCGCGGTCACCGCAGCGGCGTACGAAGTAGCCGTACACCGCCGGCAGGGCCTCGTCGTAGCACCTCAGCAGCGCCCGCGGAGCGTCTGTTTCGGCGCTCACACCCTTATCGTCGCCGCCGGGCGCCGAACTCCGACGGCCTTGAGCGAAGTTTTTTCGCCGGAAAACCATTGGCGCCGGTCAGGGGAGGTGCGTCATGGTGGTCGGCGTGGTGGACGTCGAGGCATTCAAACGGGACGGGTTCGTCAAGGTCGAACAGGCCGCGCCGGCCGAAATCGCCGATGCCGCCCGGGATCTGCTCTGGACGCAGATCGGACTGTCTCCGGATGAGCCCGCGTCGTGGACGAGTGCGGTGGTGTGGACGGCCGATCTGACCGGCGCCGGTCCGTTCCGGCAACTGGTGGACAACGCAGCGCTCACCGATGCCCTGGACGCGATCTGTGGACGAGGAGGTTGGCTGACGCGCGGAGCCCTTGGCAACATCCCGGTGCGGTTTCCGGTCGATCCGCCCGCAGCGGACCGGGGCTGGCACATCGACGCCAACACCCCCCTGCCGGGCGGGGAGTGGGCGGTCAGTGGGCGTCCGCACACCGTCCTGGTGCTGACCCTGCTGTCCGAGGTGGGAGCCGACGACGCTCCGACGCGGATCCGGGTGGGTTCGCATCGTGACGTCGCCCGGGTGCTCGGGCCCGACCCCGTCGAGTTCGTCGAGGCCGGTGCCATGGTGGACGTGGCCAGCCGAGCCTGTCCGGTGGCCCGTGCGACGGGCCGGCCAGGCGATATGTACGTGCTGCATCCGTTCACCGCCCACGCCGCTGATGTGCATCGCGGTAGCGCACCGCGTTTCATGTCGCAGGCGCCGATCATGCTCACCGAGACGCTCGGTCCGCAGGGCCCGGCGGCACTGGCGGCGGCGTGGGAGGGGTTACTGCGGGGCTAGCCTCTCCAACCCGGGGCGCGCCACTTCGAAGGCCTGGCCGATGGCGTCCGGCAGTGCGACGGATTCGTCGGCAAGCCAGTGTTCGTAGGCCGAGAGCGCGACTCCGAGCATCAGCCATCCGACGGTCTGGGGCATCAGATCCCCTGGGGTCGCACCGATGCGTTGTGCCACGTAGGTGGCGATGACCTCACGCCACCCGGCGTACATCGTCATCGAATACGCCTGCAGCCCTGCGGTTTCCAGAATGACGCGCATACGCAGGCGGTGTTGGGCCATCTCCTGGGCGTCGTAGGTGTTGAACGACAGCAGTGCTTCGCGCAGGGCCTCGGCCAGCGGGATCTCGGGGCTCAGCGCGGCAAGCAGGTCGCGCAGGTGTTGCAGGTGGGCGTCGAAGTCTCCCCAGGGGATGGCGTTCTTGGAGGCGTAGTAGCGGAACAGCGTGCGTCGCGCGATGCCCGCGGCTTTGGCCACGTCGTCGACGCTCACCTCGTCGAAGCCGTGGGCGGCGAACAATGCCAGTGCGACGTCGGTGATGTGGTCCTGCGTGGTGGACGGGCGCCTGCCGACGCGGGGCCCGGATCCCTGCCGCATAAAACCCGCCCTTCCATTTGTGCACTCGATGCCATATTCTTGCGACTCAGGTCACAATTGTCGAGACCCACAGTTACAGGAAAGGTGCGATTCATGGATCAGAACCCGCAGGCCGAAACCGAAACCCAGCTCGTCACCGAGACGCTCGTCGAAGAGGTCTCGATCGACGGTATGTGCGGGGTTTACTGACCGTGTCTACACAGGTTGCCGATACGGCCGGGCACGTCGGCGTCGTCTTCGACCCGAATGTCAGCTGGCGGTTGCACCACCAGGTGGCGGTGCGGCCGGAGCCGTTCGGTGCCCTGCTGTATCACTTCGGAACCCGCAAGCTGTCGTTTCTGAAGAACCGGACGGTCGTCGAGGTGGTCAACTCACTGGCTGACCACCCTGACGCCCGGTCCGCGTGTCGTGCGGTCGGTATCGCCGACTCCGACCAAGGCCCTTACCTGCACGCGCTGAGCGTGCTGGTGTCCTCGAAGATGCTCATCCCCGGGAATCCACAATGACTTCTGTTGCGCCCGTGCGCACGCCTGTTCCGAGACTTGTCGAACAGTTCGAAAGCGGACTCGACGCCCCCATCTGCCTGACCTGGGAGCTCACCTACGCCTGCAACCTGGCGTGCGTGCACTGCCTGTCCTCGTCGGGTAAGCGCGATCCGCGTGAACTGTCCACGCAGCAGTGCAAGGACATCATCGACGAGCTGGAACGCATGCAGGTGTTCTATGTGAACATCGGCGGCGGGGAACCGACTGTGCGCCCGGACTTCTGGGAACTGGTCGATTACGCGACCGAGCATCACGTCGGGGTCAAGTTCTCCACCAACGGGGTGCGCATCACGCCCGAGGTGGCCGCGAAGCTCGCCGCCAGCGACTACGTCGACGTGCAGATCTCGCTGGACGGTGCCAATGCCGAGGTCAACGACGCGGTGCGCGGCAAGGGCTCGTTCGACATGGCCGTGCGCGCGCTGGAAAACCTTGCCGCGGCGGGCTTTTCGGATGCGAAGATCTCGGTTGTCGTCACCCGTCACAACGTCGACCAGCTCGACGAGTTCAAGGCGCTGGCCGACCGCTACGGTGCCACGCTGCGGATCACGCGGCTGCGCCCGTCGGGCCGCGGCGCCGATGTCTGGGATGAGCTGCACCCCACCCCGGATCAGCAGCGTCAGCTCTACAACTGGTTGGTCGCCCACGGTGAGCGCGTGCTGACCGGTGACTCGTTCTTCCACCTGTCGGGCCTGGGCGAGCCCGGTGCACTGGCCGGGCTGAACCTGTGCGGCGCCGGCCGCGTGGTGTGCCTGATCGACCCGGTGGGCGACGTGTACGCCTGCCCGTTCGCCATCCACGACAAGTTCCTGGCCGGAAACATTCTGGAAGACACCGGTTTCGGTGCCGGCTTCCAGAACGTCTGGCAGAACTCCCCGCTGTTCCGCGAGCTGCGCGAGCCGCAGTCGGCCGGCGCCTGCAGCGGCTGCGGGCACTATGACGCGTGCCGTGGCGGCTGCATGGCGGCCAAGTTCTTCACCGGTCTGCCGATGGACGGGCCGGATCCCGAGTGCGTCGAAGGCTGGGGCGAGCCTGCCCTGGCGGCCGAGCGCGTCAAACCCAAGCCCAGCGGCGATCACTCGCGCGGCACCAAGCAGGGCCCGGTCGCACTGAAGTTGCTGACCAAGCCGCCTGCCCGCATCTGTAACGAAAGTCCGGTGTAACCCATGGCCCGTGATACCTGGTTCGAGACCGTCGCCATCGCGCAGGACCGGGCGCGCAAGCGCCTGCCCAAGTCCGCCTACTCGTCGCTGATCTCTGCCAGCGAGAAGGGTGTGACGGTCTCCGACAACGTGGAGTCGTTCGCCGAGCTCGGCTTCGCGCCGCACGTCATCGGCGCGACCGAGAAGCGTGAGATGTCGACAACCGTGATGGGGCAGGACATTTCGATGCCGGTCATCATCTCGCCGACGGGCGTGCAGGCCGTCGACCCCGACGGTGAGGTCGCGGTGGCCCGCGCGGCTGCGGCGCGCGGTACGGCCATGGGCCTGTCTTCCTTCGCCAGCAAGCCGATGGAAGAAGTCACCGCCGTCAACGACAAGATCTTCTTCCAGATCTACTGGCTCGGGTCCCGCGACGAGATCGCCGAGCGCGTGCAGCGCGCGAAGGACGCCGGTGCCGTCGGGCTGATCGCGACCACCGACTGGAGCTTCAGCCACGGCCGTGACTGGGGTAGCCCGAAGATCCCGGAGCGAATGGACCTGCGCACGATGCTGCGGATGTCTCCGGAGGTGCTCACCAAGCCGCGCTGGCTGTGGAGCTTCGGCAAGCACCTTCGTCCGCCGGACCTGCGGGTGCCCAACCAGGGCCGCGCCGGCGAGCCGGGGCCGACGTTCTTCGAGGCCTACGGGCAGTGGATGGGTACCCCGCCCCCGACCTGGGAGGACATCGCCTGGTTGCGTGAGCAGTGGGGTGGTCCGTTCCTGCTCAAGGGCATGGTGCGGGTCGACGACGCCAAACGTGCCGTGGATGCGGGTGTTTCGGCGATCACGGTGTCCAACCACGGCGGCAACAACCTGGACGGCACGCCCGCGGCGATCCGCTGCCTGCCCGCCATCGCCGACGCGGTGGGCGATCAGGTCGAGGTTTTGCTGGACGGCGGGATCCGCCGGGGCAGCGATGTCGTCAAGGCCGTGGCGCTCGGCGCCCGGGCCGTCATGATCGGCCGCGCCTATCTGTGGGGCCTGGCCGCCAACGGCCAGGCGGGTGTCGAGAACGTGTTGGACATCCTCAGCGGGGGCATCGACTCCGCGCTGCGCGGGTTGGGCAAGTCGTCGATCCACGACCTGACGCCAGAGGACATCCTGGTCCCGGAGGGTTTCACCCGAACCCTCGGTGTGCCGCGCGCCTGACGCTGACGTTCACCCTTAGGTGCAGCGTGACAGGGGTGGCGGGAGAGACGTACGTGATGCTCACGACCGGTGCCGGGAAAGCTACGGCAAATCAATTGCTGCCTGTGCTCCAACAATTGGCGCACAGTAGGTGAATTGGGCCTACCATCGGCACGTGGCTTTCCCCAGCGGGCTCGGGAACTCAACGTCGAGACAGCTACGCAGCATGTCGCCAATGTTGATCGTCCCAGTGGGCTCTACCGAGCAACATGGCCCGCACCTGCCTCTGGACACCGACACGCGCATCGCCGCCGCAGTCTCGCATGCGCTGCTCGAGCACCTCGACGACGCGTCATCGGGTGACTGGGTGGTCGCGCCGCCCGTCCACTACGGCGCCAGTGGCGAGCACGAGGGGTTCCCCGGAACGGTGTCGATCGGAACCGCGGCCCTGCGGTCGTTGCTGCTGGAGTACGGGCGTTCCGCATTGAGCTGGGCCTCACGTCTGGTGTTCGTCAATGGTCACGGGGGGAATGTGGAGGCGCTGGTCGCTGCGGTGGCCCTGTTGCGCCAGGAGAGCCGTGACGTCGGCTGGGTCCCGTGCATCGCCGCGGGCGCTGACGCACACGCGGGGCATACCGAAACATCTGTATTGCTACATATTTCGCCCGGCGATGTCTGGGCTGACAGCCTGGCTCCCGGGAACACTGCCCCGCTGGCCGAGCTCATGCCGGCGATGCGCAGTGGCGGGATCGCGGCGGTCAGCGAAGTCGGGGTACTGGGTGACCCGACAACCGCGACGGCTGCCGAGGGGGAGCGTATCTTTGCTGAGATGGTCGACGGCTGCGCCGGTCGGATACGGCGGTGGCAACCGGACCGGAACGGATTGCTGACATGACCGGACCGAGGCTGCCCGACGGTTTTGCCGTACAGGTGGATCGCCATGTCAAGGTGCTCGGAGCCGGTGCGGCCCTACTCGGCGGGTCGCCGACCCGGTTGCTGCGGCTGGCGCCCACGGCGCAGACCATGCTCAACGGCGGCCGTCTCGAGGTGCACGACGCGCAGAGCGCGCAACTGGCCCGGACTTTGCTCGACGCCACGGTCGCCCACCCCCGTCCGCCCAGCGGTCCGTCTCACCGCGATGTGACGGTCATTATTCCGGTGCGCGACAACGTATCCGGTCTGCACCGGCTCATCTCGGCGTTGCGGGGCCTTCGGGTGATCGTGGTCGACGACGGCTCGGCGGTCCCGGTCTCGCAGTCAGAGTTCGCCGGGATGCACTGCGACGTGCGGGTGCTCCGGCACTTCCGCAGCAACGGCCCGGCAGCCGCCCGCAATACCGGCCTGGCCGCGACGGAGACCGATTTCGTCGCATTCCTCGACTCGGACGTCGTGCCGCGGCGTGGGTGGCTTGAGGCGTTGCTCGGCCACTTCTGCGACCCGGCCGTGGCGCTCGTCGCACCCCGCATCGTCGGACTGCACACCGCCGACAATGCGGTGGCCAGGTACGAGGCGGTGCGTTCGTCCCTGGACCTCGGGGTGCGCGAGGCGCCGGTGGTGCCCTACGGCCCGGTGTCCTACGTGCCCAGCGCGGCGATCATCTGCCGGCGCGCGGCACTGGCCGCCGTGGGCGGCTTCGACGAGACCATGCAGTCCGGTGAGGATGTCGACCTGTGCTGGCGCCTGGTCGAAACCGGGGCCCGCCTGCGGTATGAGCCCATCGCGCTGGTTGCCCACGATCACCGGACAGACCTGCGAGAGTGGTTCAACCGCAAGGCTTTCTACGGCACTTCGGCAGCACCGTTGACGGTCCGCCATCCCGGCAAGACGGCCCCTGTGGTGATCTCCGGGTGGACGCTGATGGTCTGGCTGCTGCTGGCGATGGGGTCGTGTTTCGGGTACCTGGGCTCGGTGGTGATCGCGATCTTCACCGGCCGGCGCATCGCCCGGTCTCTCAGTACGGTCGACACCGAGCCCACCGAGGTCGCCGCGGTGACCGCGCGCGGGCTGTGGTCGGCGGCTCTGCAGCTGTGTTCGGCGATCTGTCGGCACTACTGGCCGGTCGCCCTCGTCGCCGCGCTGATGTTCCGGCGGGCCAGACACGCGGTCCTGGTGGCCGCGGTGCTGGACGGCGTGGTCGACTGGGCGACCCGGCGCGGCAATGCCGACGACGACACCAAGCCCGTCGGCTTGCTGACCCACATCCTGCTCAAGCGACTGGACGATCTCGCCTACGGGATCGGCCTGTGGACCGGTGTGGTGCGGGAACGTCAGCTGGGCGCGCTCAAGCCGCAGCTGCGGAGCTAATCCGAGTTGGAGCGAGACGTCCTGATCGTCGGTGCCGGAAGCGCCGGATCAATTCTGGCTGAACGGCTTTCCGTCGATCCCAGCTGCCATGTCACGGTCGTGGAGGCCGGTCCGGAGCCCAGCGATCCCCGGGTGGCGGCGCAGATCACCGATGCGTTGCGCCTGCCGATCGGGGCAGCCAGTTCGGTGGTCCGTCACTATGCCTCGGTGCTGACCGAGCACCCGCCCCGGCACGCCCAGATCATCCGGGGATCGGTGGTGGGTGGTTCCGGAGCGGTCAACGGTGGTTATTTCTGCCGGGGGCTGCCAGGAGACTTCGACCGGTGGGCCGTGCCGGGGTGGGGGTGGGACGATGTACTGCCGCACTTTCGTGCCATCGAGACGGATCTGGATTTCGACACCTCCCTGCATGGCGATTCCGGGCCGATCACCGTCCGTCGGGTGCGCGAATTCGACGGTTGTACAGCATCTTTCGTCGACGCGGCGATGGGGGCCGGGTTCGGCTGGATTGATGACCTCAACGGGTCCACCGCCGCTACGGCGCTGCCGGCCGGAGTTGGTGCCGTTCCGCTGAACATCAACGGCGGCAACAGGGTTGGGCCGGGTGGTGCCTACCTGCAACCCGCCCTGGGACGGCCCAATCTCCAGCTGGTCACCGACACCCGGGTCGCCCGCGTGCTGTTCCGCGCGGACCAGGCCGTCGGAGCGCAGTGCGAAGACGGCACTGTTCTCAGTGCCGATCGAATTGTTCTGTGTTCCGGGGCAATTGGATCAGCTCACCTGCTGCTGCTGTCGGGCATCGGGCCGGCGGCGGAGCTCGCAGCGCTCGGCATCGAGGTGGTCTCTGACCTGCCGGTCGGCATGCACACCGTGGACCATCCAGAATGGGTACTGCCGGTCTCCTGGACGCCGACACATGACCTGCCGCCGCTGGAGGCCGTGCTGACCACCGACGACGGCATCGAAGTGCGTCCGTACACCGCAGGTTTTTCAGCCATGGTGCACGGGCCCGGCCACGACCCCGCCGAACTTCCGCACCTCGGGGTGGCGCTGATGCGCCCGCACTCACGGGGCCGGGTCCGGTTGGCATCGGCCGACCCGACGCTGCCACCGGTGATCGAGCATCGATACGACACGGCGGCGGTGGATGTCGACGCCCTGCGTCGTGGCGCTGAACTGGCTCGTGAACTGGTCAGTCGCACAGCTGAAGTCGGTCAGGCGTCGTGGTCGACATCGCAGCATCTGGCCGGCACGGCGCCCATGGGCACCGGGGCGCAGGCAGTGCTGGATCCGACCTGCCGGGTGCTGGGCGTCGAGAATCTGTGGGTGGTGGACGGGTCGATCATGCCGGCCATCACCAGCCGCGGCCCGCACGCGACCATTGCCATGATCGGTCATCGGGCTGCGGAGTTCCTGGCGACCTGAGCCGCCGGATCACCCGGAGCTGCTCACCGTCGCGGCCCGGCGCCCAGATCGCGACAAACGCCGCGGCCAGTGCGAGCACCGCCGCCATCACCAGCAGGGCCGAGTTCGTCGCTTCCAGGAATGCCTGCTTGGCCAGCTCGCCGACGGCCGCACCCTGTGGACCGAGTTGACCGGCGACGGTGAGTGCCTCGGCCAGTGAGCTGAGGATATGCTCGCGTGCCTCGGCGGGTAGTCCGGTCAACTTGGACCCCAGGTGATTCTGGTACTGGGCGGCCAGGATCGAGCCGGCGACCGCGATGCCCAGGGCGGCACCGACTTCCCGCGTGGTGTCGTTGACCGCGGAGGCCACGCCTTGTTTCTCGTCGGGAACGGCTCCCATGATGGCCGAAGTCGTTGGTGCGGTACACAATCCCATACCAGTGCTCATGATGAACAAGGGCCAGGCGTAGTCGAGATAGGTGGAGTCCACTTCGAGCAGCCGCATGCACATCAGCCCGACCGCGATCACCAGTAGTCCGATCGACACGCACAGGCGCAATCCCAGCCGTGGCAGGTAGAGGTGGGTGGTGGTGCTCAGGAGAAGCAGCGGAAGTATCAACGGGCACAGGGCGATTGCCGTCTGAATCGGGCTGTACCCCATGACGAGTTGGATGTACTGCATGCTGACGAAGAAATAGCCGAAGTTCGCGAAGAACAGGAACGTCACTCCCACCGCGCCGGTGGCGAAGTCGGGTTTCCTGAACAGCCGGACATCGAGCAGCGGGTGCCGGCTCTTGAGCTGCGCGCCGGTGAACGCCGCCGCCAGGGCGGTTCCACCGGTCATGCAGCCCCACACCATCGGGTGCGTCCAACCCCGCACCGGGGCCTCGAGCACCCCGAGCACGAAGACCGCTACCGCCGTGCCGATGAGCAGCGCGCCGATCCAGTCCAGCGGTGTCGCGTCCTCATCCCGGGAGGAGGGCACGGTGCAGGTAAGGACGAACAGCCCGACACCGGCGACGGCGAAGGTTGTGAAGATGGACTGCCACCCCCAGAAGTACAGCAACCCACCGGTGATCAGGAAGCCGAAGACGGCGCCCGATCCGACGACGCCGGCCCAGATCCCAACAGCCTTGTTGCGCTCTGATTTTGGAAACGCAGCGGTGAGCAGGGACAGGGTGGCGGGCATGATGAAGGCCGCGCCGGCCCCGGCCACCGCACGGGAAATGATCAGGTGGACGGGGTCGTCGAACAACAAGGGCGCTGCCGAGGCCACGACGAAGACGGACAACCCGGTCAGTAGCGCGCCGCGGCGGCCATAGCGGTCGCCGATCGCCCCGGCCGGCAGCAGCAGGCAGGCCAGCACCAGGGTGTAACCGTCGATCACCCAGGTGAGTTGTGCCTGGGTGGCGGCGGTCAGTCGGGCGATGTCGGGCAGCGCGGCGTTCAGGGCCACCATCGAGGCGATCACGATGGAGACGTCCATGCAGGCGACCGCGAGCAGCCAGTATCGCTTCCGGATCGACAGATAGGACAGGCCGGGATCTATATCCTGGCCAGAATCGACGAGGGTGTCAGACATGCCGTCCACCCCCTTCGTCGGTGAAGTTCCGAGACTAGCAGTCTCGTAGCGAGACGGTAAGTCTGTTTTTATGGAGGTGTTGACGCATGACCGCCGAAAGCAGTGACCCGCGTCCGGCCCGATCCCGGGCACGGCTGCTCGAGGCGGCGACGACGCTGTTGCGGTCGGGCGGTCCCAGTGCCGTGACGGTGGACGCGGTCACCAGGGCCGCGAACGTGGCCAGAGCAACGCTGTACCGGCACTTCCCGAGCGGAAATGACCTGCTGGCCGCGGCTTTTCGGGCGCTCATCCCGGCCGCGCCGATGCCGCCGGAGGACGGCACGCTCCGCGATCGGCTGATCGCCCTGGTTCAGGCGCAGGCCGACTTGATCGCCGAGGCGCCGATCAGTATCACCGCGATGTCGTGGCTGGCGCTGGGCGGCGACATGGAGCAATTGCCTTGGCGGTCGGATGACAGCCCGGAGGTGCGGACCCTGCGTGAGCGAGTGGCCGAGCAGTACGCGCTGCCGTTCGAGGCGATCTTCGACAGTCCCGAGGCGGTCGCCGAACTCGGCGAGGTCGATCGGACCCAGGCTGCCGCGCTGCTGCTGGGACCCATCGTGTTGGGCAAGCTCAGCACGCTGGCCGAATTCGACTACACCGCCTGTGTGCGGGCGGCGGTGGACGGTTTCCTGGCCACCCAGAGCCGGTCCGGGCAGGTTCAGCGCAGCGAGTAGCGAATCGGCAGGTGCTTGAGCCCGCCGACGAACGTGGTAGCGGAAAGCTCTGGTGTTCCGGCCAGTTCGATGGAATCCAGCCGACCGAGCAGCTCGGTGAACAAGCTGTTCATCTCCATCCTGGCCAGCGCTGCGCCCAGGCAGAAGTGCACGCCGTATCCGAATGCCAGATGCTTGTTCGGATCCCGGCCGACATCGAAGCGATGCGGGTTGTCGAAGATTTCCTCGTCACGGTTGCCGGAAACGTAGGCCAGGTAGACGGATTCGCCCTTGGCGATCGGTACACCGCGCACGGTGGTGTCGGCGGTGGCGGTGCGCATGAACTCCTTGACCGGGGTGGACCACCGGATCATCTCTTCGACCGCGGTGCCCATCAGATCGGGTTGCGCCTTCAGTCTGGCCAGTTGGTCGGGGTTCTCGATGAGTGCATGGAGTCCGCCGGAGATCGCGTCCTTGGTGGTGTCGTGTCCCGCGCTGGCGACGATCACGTAATACGACGCGGTGTCGACGTCGGACAGCGGTTCCCCGTCGATGGTGCCGTTGGCGATGGCCGACGCCAGGTCCGCGGTCGGGTTGGCGCGACGCGACGCGGTGAGCGTCGAGAAGTACGCGAAGAAGTCCATCAAGACGGCGAGCTGGTCCTCCAGGGAGCCGCCCTCGCGCTTGTACTCGTCGTCGTCGCCGCCGAACATCTCCTGGGTCAGCATGTGCATGCGACCGAAGTCCTCTTCGGGGAGCCCGAGCAGGGACATGATCACGTAGAGCGGGAAGTCGACGGCGATCGCGGTGACGAAGTCGCATTCGGGCCCGATGTCCCGCATCTTGTCGACATACCGCTTGGCGAGCTCGTCCACCCGGACCTTGAGGTCACGCATTGCCTTGGGGCGGAACCAATCTGCGCCGATCGCCCGAACCTTGCGGTGGTGCGGATCGTCCATGTGGATCAGTGTGCGCAGGCCCATGCCGGCCTCGAGCTGTTGCTTGGCGAGGTCGTCGGCGGCCGCGGTGGCCAGCAGGGGCCGGGGCTCGCTGATGAAGAGCTCGTTGTCCCGCTCGATGGCCATGATGTCGGCATGCTTGGTGATGGCCCAGAACGGCCGGTAGGGCCGGTTGTCGACCCAGGCCACCGGGTTGTTGGCGCGCAGATGGGTCAGCGCGGTGTGCAGGCGTGCATCGTCGGCGTAAGCCGTCGGATCGGCGAGCACCTTCGCGGCGTCATCCATTGTCGGCGCGCTCATACAGACTCCTCACTGGCAGAACTTGACGGGTGTCAATTGCCACCATATGTGATCGGCGACACGTAAGGGAGTCGATTTTGCCGATCGGCCCCGTACGCTCGCAGCCATGCGGTCCGGGCGTCGCGTCGTCGCGTTGCTGGCAGTGCTGGCCATGCTGGTGGGAGGCTGTGCACGAGGTGGCGGTCGGGCGGCGACGCCCAGCCGTTCAGCTGAGCCTCCGTCCGGACTCGTGCAAGGGCAGGACCCGGCAGTGGTCCGGACTGCAGCCGGAACCCTGCGCGGCACAGTGGTATCCGATCATCGGCTGTTCGCCGGGGTGCCGTACGCCGCGGCGCCGGTCGGCCCCATGCGATTCGCGGCACCGGTCCCCGCGCCGGGCTGGCCGGGAGAGCGCGACGCCACCCGCCCGGGTCCGCGGTGCATCCAGGACCCTGATTCCGATCCCGAACGCGGAGCCAACACGGCCGAGGACTGCCTGAACCTGAACGTGTGGACGCCGCCGGTCTCGGAGGAGAAGCGTCCCGTCATGGTCTGGATCCACGGCGGCGCATTCGCCGGCGGCAGCAGTGGCATCTATGACGCGGGACGGTTGGCGGCGCACGGCGACATCGTCGTGGTGACGATCAACTACCGCCTCGGCACACTGGGCTTCCTGGCCCACCCGGCGCTGGGCGCCGGTGGGGATGTCGGCAACTACGGTCTGGCTGACCAGCGGGCGGCGCTGCAGTGGGTGCGCGACAACATCGCCGACTTCGGCGGTGATCCGGAAAAGGTCACCGTCGCCGGTGAATCCGCGGGCGGCATGTCGGTGTGTGACCACCTGGTGTCGCCGGGCTCGGCGGGACTGTTCCGAGCCGCGATCCTGATGAGCGCGCCGTGCCAGGCTCAGGCCGACCTCGCCGCCGCGACTCGCCGCTCGCTCGATTATGCGGCCGCTGCCGGATGTCCCGATCCCGCGGTGGCGGCCTCCTGCCTGCGTGCTCTTCCGGTGGACAGTCTGCGGAAACCGGTGTGGTACTTCAATATCGGCAGCGACGAGCTGACCGGTCCGGTTACCGGGTCGACTGTGATTCCGCAGGCCCCGCTGGCCGCGTTCGCATCAGACCGGGCCGAACCGGTGCCGGTGCTCGTTGGCACCACCCGCGATGAGTTCACGCTCTTCGTTGCGTTGCGCTATCTACGCCTGGGTCAGCGCTACGTGGCGGGGGATTACCCGCGGCTGCTGTCCGAGACGTTCGGTGCCGATGCCGCGGCCGTCGGCGCACACTACCCCGTTGATCGGTATGGCGGTGTGGCGCAGGCATATTCGGCGGCGGTCACCGACGGTGAATTCGCCTGTGTGTCGGAGCGGATGGCCGGTGAGCTCTCGCGCACCGGACCGGTCTACGCCTATGAGTTCAACGATCGCGCTGCTCCGGCGCCCGAGGTCATGCGAACGCTGCCCTTCCCGGTCGGAGCCAGTCACTCGCTGGAGCTCCGCTACCTGTTCGACGTCGGCGGGGCGCCGCCGTTGGACCCGGCGCAGCGGCGACTCTCGGACCAGATGATCGACTACTGGAGCGCTTTCGTGCGCACCGGCGAGCCGGCCGTCGACGGTCAACCGGACTGGCCCGGGTTCGATCCAGCGGGAGGGAGCGCCAGAATGTCGTTGCAGGCCGACGGCAGTCGCGTCGACAATGGCTACGCACAGGAGCATCAATGCCCGTTCTGGGCCGGTCTGAGGGAGAAGTGAACTCGATGGCGACACCGGATCCGCAGGCGTTCGCCGAGGAATGGGTGCGTGCGTGGAACGCGCACGACGTGGACGCGGTACTCGCGCATTTCCACGACGATGTGTTGTTCAGTTCACCGGTGGCCGCTCGCCTCTTTCCCGAGACCGGGGGTGTGGTGCGGGGCAAGGACTCGTTGCGCCACTACTGGACGACGGCGCTGGCCGGCATGCCGGATCTGCAGTTCGAGGTGCTGGCGACCTACCGCGGCGAATCGGCCTTGGTGATCCATTACCGCAATCAGAACGGCGGGTTGGTCAACGAGGTGCTGCTGTTCGACGGTGCACTCGTGCGCGAGGGGCACGGCACCTATCTGGACTAGTGCACGGTCGGTGACCTAGGCCGGAGTCACCCAGGTGGTGATGTCGGCGTGCACCACCTCGACGCCGTGGCGGTCGGTGATGCTGACCGGCACCACGATGTCGGTGCCTTCGGTGATGGTGGGGAAATCCGGGGGAGTCAGCTCGGCGCGGGCCCGCAGCGAGGTGGTGGCCTTGGCGAGGTACTGCACGTTCATGGCCTTGGGGATCCAGCGGTGCGTCGTCGGCACCGTGGCCTCCATCAGCATGCCCATCGCCATCTCCGCGGCATTGCACGACGCGATGGCGTGCACGGTGTGCAGGTGGTTGTAGACGTAGAACCACTTCGGCACCGTCACCTCGGCCAGCCCCGGCTCCATGCGTACGACGTGGGGGAGGACCGACGCGAAGTAGGGCACCCGGGCCATGGCTGCGGCGGAGAAGGCCCAGCTGCCGCCGGGCAGCGGTGACAATTTCTTCCATGCCTTATAGGTAGCGCTGGGTGTGCCCACGGGAGACTGCGTCATGCGGCATACCTTACTCAAAAGTAAGTTCGGTCGAGTGCCGCCGGCGCCGCCGCGGGTGAAGCGCAGTGGCGGTCCGAAGCGCGATCTTCCGCCATGGCGCTACATACGCGGACCGGGTCCGGCCGACGGGTGTCTGAGCTCGGAAAACACTGGGAAATCCGGGAGTTGGCGGCCCGATGCGTCCGGCCGCATCGACGGGCCCCGACCTGCTTGATCGCGGATTTGGAGCACGCCCGGATCTAGGGCATACTGTTCGGGTTGCCTTGAGCCGGGTATTCCTGGCCGGGCATCCGACCCGCGCCCCCACGGGCGCATCCGGTCCCAACATTAGATCGCGGCTGATTTTCAGGGCGAGAAAATGTGCGCGAAGGCGACACGCCCGACCGCGGGGGCCGGTGGACCACAGACAGGTAAACAGCGGCGGCAAATACTCGGCGCACCCGCGCCGGGGACCAGGCCCGACGGGTTTCGGTGGGTTTTCCCATCGAGGCTTCGATACGGCCGGCCGATGTACGAAGTAGAGGTAGGAGAAGCGTGGCGGGACAGAAGATCCGCATCAGGCTCAAGGCCTACGACCATGAGGCCATTGATGCCTCGGCGCGCAAGATCGTCGAGACGGTCACCCGTACCGGTGCCAGTGTGGTGGGCCCCGTGCCGCTGCCGACCGAGAAGAACGTGTACTGCGTGATTCGGTCGCCGCACAAGTACAAGGACTCGCGGGAGCATTTCGAAATGCGTACCCACAAGCGACTGATCGACATCCTCGACCCGACGCCGAAGACGGTTGACGCGCTCATGCGCATCGATCTGCCGGCCAGTGTCGACGTCAACATCCAGTAGGAGACCCGAGAAAAATGGCTAGAAAAGGCATTTTGGGCACCAAGCTGGGCATGACGCAGGTGTTCGATGAGAACAACAAAGTCGTCCCGGTGACGGTCGTCAAGGCCGGCCCCAACGTGGTGACCCTTATCCGTACCCCCGAGCGCGACGGCTACAGCGCCGTGCAGCTCGCCTACGGCGAGATCAGCCCGCGCAAGGTCAACAAGCCCGTCAGTGGTCAGTACGCCGCCGCGGGTGTCAACCCGCGCCGCCACCTGGCTGAGCTCCGGGTCGACGAGGCCGCTGCCGCCGAGTACGAGGTGGGCCAGGAGCTGACCGCCGAGATCTTCGCCGACGGTGCTTACGTCGACGTGACCGGCACCAGCAAGGGCAAGGGCTTCGCCGGCACGATGAAGCGTCACGGCTTCGCCGGCCAGGGCGCCTCGCACGGTGCCCAGGCAGTGCACCGCCGCCCCGGCTCCATCGGTGGCTGCGCCACCCCGGGCCGCGTGTTCAAGGGCACCCGGATGTCGGGCCGCATGGGCCACGACCGGGTGACCACGCAGAACCTCAAGGTTCACAAGGTCGATGCCGAGAACGGCGTGCTGTTGATCAAGGGCGCCATCCCCGGACGCAACGGTGGTCTGGTGGTTGTCCGCAGCGCAATCAAGCGAGGCGAGAAGTAATGACTCTCAAAATTGATGTGAAGACGCCGGCAGGCAAGAAGGACGGCTCCGTAGAGCTGCCCGCCGCGCTGTTCGACGTCGAGCCGAACATCGCTCTGATGCACCAGGTCGTCAACGCACAGTTGGCCGCCAAGCGCCAGGGCACGCATGCCACCAAGACTCGGGCCATGGTGTCCGGTGGTGGCAAGAAGCCGTACCGCCAGAAGGGCACCGGCCGCGCCCGCCAGGGCTCGACCCGCGCACCGCAGTTCACCGGTGGTGGCGTCGTCCACGGCCCGCAGCCGCGTGACTACAGCCAGCGGACCCCGAAGAAGATGATCGCCGCCGCTCTGCGCGGTGCGCTCTCGGACCGGGCCCGCAACGAGCGCATCCACGCGATCACCGAGCTCGTCGAGGGTCAGACCCCGTCGACCAAGAGCGCCAAGGCGTTCCTGGGCTCGCTGGTTGCCGAGAACACGGCCAAAAACAGGAAGGTGCTCGTCATCATCGGTCGCACCGATGAGGTCGGCGCCCGCAGCGTTCGCAACCTGCCTGGTGTGCACGTGATCTCGCCGGATCAGCTCAACACCTACGACGTGCTCAATGCCGACGACCTGGTGTTCAGCGTCGAGGCGCTGAACGCGTACATCAGCGCGAACACCAAGGACGAAAAAGAAGGAGCGTCGGTCTGATGGCAACGATTACAGACCCCCGCGACATCATCTTGGCCCCGGTCATCTCGGAGAAGTCGTACGGGCTGATCGAGGACAACGTGTACACGTTCGTCGTGCACCCGGACTCGAACAAGACGCAGATCAAGATCGCTATCGAGAAGATCTTCGACGTCAAGGTGAGTTCGGTGAACACCGCCAACCGGCAGGGCAAGCGCAAGCGCACCCGCTCGGGCTTCGGTAAGCGCAAGGACACCAAGCGCGCCATCGTGACCCTGGCCGCCGGCAGCAAGCCGATCGAGCTTTTCGGAGCCCCGGCGTAACGCCGGGAACTAAGAGGATTTAACTGATATGGGAATTCGCAAGTACAAGCCGACGACCCCGGGTCGTCGCGGTTCGAGCGTCTCCGATTTCGCCGAGATCACTCGCTCGACTCCGGAGAAGTCGCTCATCCGTCCGCTGCACGGCACCGGTGGGCGTAACGCGCACGGCCGCATCACCACCCGGCACAAGGGTGGCGGCCACAAGCGCGCTTACCGCCTCATCGACTTCCGTCGCCACGACAAGGACGGCGTCAATGCCAAGGTCGCTCACATCGAGTACGACCCCAACCGCACCGCGAACATCGCGCTGCTGCACTACCTGGACGGCGAGAAGCGCTACATCATCGCGCCGCAGGGTCTGAAGCAGGGCGACGTCATCGAGCAGGGGCCGAACGCCGACATCAAGCCCGGCAACAACCTGCCGCTGCGCAACATCCCCGCCGGCACCGTGATCCACGCTGTGGAGCTGCGGCCCGGTGGCGGTGCCAAGCTGGCCCGCTCGGCCGGCGTGAGCATCCAGCTGCTGGGTAAGGAAGGCACCTACGCCTCGCTGCGTATGCCGTCCGGTGAAATCCGCCGTGTCGACGTGCGCTGCCGCGCCACCGTCGGCGAGGTGGGCAACGCCGAGCAGGCCAACATCAACTGGGGTAAGGCCGGCCGTATGCGGTGGAAGGGCAAGCGCCCGACCGTCCGTGGTGTCGTCATGAACCCGGTTGACCACCCGCATGGTGGTGGTGAAGGCAAGACCTCCGGTGGCCGCCACCCGGTCAGCCCGTGGGGCAAGCCTGAGGGCCGCACCCGCAAGCCCAACAAGCCGAGCGACAAGCTCATCGTCCGTCGCCGGCGCACCGGCAAGAAGCGCTAGGCCGCGGAAGGAGTAGCAGCGATGCCTCGTAGTCTCAAAAAGGGTCCGTTCGTCGACGACCATCTGCTAAAGAAGGTCGACGTTCAGAACGAGAAGAACAGCAAGCAGGTCATCAAGACCTGGTCGCGTCGGTCGACCATCCTCCCCGACTTCATCGGGCACACCTTTGCGGTGCATGACGGCCGCAAGCATGTCCCGGTGTTCGTCACCGAGGCGATGGTCGGGCACAAGCTCGGCGAATTCGCCCCGACGCGCACCTTCAAGGGTCACATCAAGGACGACCGGAAGAGCAAGCGGCGATGAGTACCACAGTCACTGAATACCCGTCCGCACAGGCGAAGGCGCGCTTCGTGCGCGTCTCGGCGAGCAAGGCCCGCCGTGTCATCGATCTGGTCCGCGGCAAGAGCGTCGAGGAAGCCCTCGACATCTTGCGGTGGGCGCCGCAGGGTGCCAGCGAGCCGGTCGCCAAGGTGATCGCCAGCGCTGCGGCCAACGCGCAGAACAATGACGGTCTGGACCCGACGACGCTGGTGGTTGCGACCATCACCGCCGACGAGGGCCCGACTGCCAAGCGCATCCGTCCGCGTGCCCAGGGGCGTGCGTTCCGGATTCGCAAGCGCACCAGCCACATCACGGTGATCGTCGAGAGCCGTCCGCCCAAGCAGAAGGGCGCGGCCGCCGCGTCGGCGCGTAGCCGTCGTGCTCAGGGCAGCAAGGCCGCGACCGCCACGAAGAAGTCTGCCGAGACGAAGGGAGGCTCGGAGTAGTGGGCCAGAAGATCAATCCCCACGGCTTCCGGCTCGGCATCACGACCGAGTGGAAGTCCCGGTGGTACGCCGACAAGCAGTACAAGGACTACGTGAAGGAAGACGTCGCCATCCGGCGTCTGCTGGCCACGGGTCTTGAGCGTGCCGGCATCGCCGACGTGGAGATCGAGCGCACCCGTGACCGGGTCCGCGTTGACATCCACACCGCGCGCCCCGGCATCGTCATCGGTCGCCGCGGCACCGAGGCAGACCGCATCCGTGCCGACCTGGAGAAGCTGACCGGCAAGCAGGTTCAGCTCAACATCCTCGAGGTGAAGAACCCTGAGTCGACGGCACAGCTCGTCGCCCAGGGCGTCGCCGAGCAGCTGAGCAACCGTGTGGCGTTCCGCCGCGCGATGCGCAAGGCGATCCAGTCGGCGATGCGTCAGCCCAACGTCAAGGGCATCCGGGTGCAGTGCTCGGGCCGCCTCGGCGGTGCTGAGATGAGCCGCTCGGAGTTCTACCGCGAGGGTCGGGTTCCGCTGCACACGCTGCGCGCGGACATCGACTACGGCCTGTACGAGGCCAAGACCACCTTCGGCCGGATCGGCGTGAAGGTGTGGATCTACAAGGGCGACATCGTCGGTGGTAAGCGTGAGCTGACCGCCGCCGCACCGGCCAGCGACCGGCCGCGTCGTGAGCGTCCGTCGGGCACCCGGCCGCGTCGTAGCGGTTCCTCGGGCACCACGGCGACGAGCACCGAAGCCGGCCGCGCCGCCACCGGAGATGCGCCCGCCGCTACTGAGGTTGTCGCTGCTGAGGCAGCGCCGGCCGCTGAGAGCACGGAGAGCTAAATCATGCTGATTCCCCGTAAGGTCAAGCACCGCAAGCAGCACCACCCGCGCCAGCGTGGCATCGCCAGCGGTGGCACGACGGTGAGCTTCGGTGACTACGGCATCCAGGCCCTCGGCCACGCCTACATCACCAACCGGCAGATCGAGTCCGCTCGTATCGCCATCAACCGGCACATCAAGCGTGGCGGCAAGGTGTGGATCAACATCTTCCCGGACCGTCCGCTGACCAAGAAGCCCGCCGAGACCCGCATGGGTTCCGGTAAGGGTTCGCCGGAGTGGTGGATCGCCAACGTCAAGCCGGGCCGCATTTTGTTCGAGATCAGCTACCCCGACGAGAAGATCGCCAAGGAAGCACTGACTCGCGCAATCCACAAGCTGCCGATCAAGGCACGCATCGTGAGTCGAGAGGAGCAGTTCTGATGGCAGTGGGAACTACGCCTGGTGAGCTGCGTGAACTGTCCGACACCGAGTTGACGGCGAAGCTGCGCGAGTCCAAGGAAGAGCTGTTCAACCTGCGCTTCCAGATGGCGACCGGTCAGCTGGCCAACAACCGTCGGCTGCGCGTCGTGCGCCAGGAGATTGCACGGGTTTACACCGTGCTGCGTGAACGTGAGTTGGGTCTGGCTTCCGGGCCCGTTGGTGAGGATTCGTAATGGCAGAGACCAAGGGCCCCAGGCACACCCCGGCCACCGAGAAGCCGCGCGGCCGTCGTAAGACCGCCATCGGCTACGTGGTGAGCGACAAGATGCAGAAGACCATCGTGGTCGAGCTGGAAGATCGTAAGAGCCACCCGCTCTACGGCAAGATCATCCGGACCACCAAGAAGGTCAAGGCGCACGACGAGAACGGCGACGCCGGTATCGGCGACCGCGTTTCGTTGATGGAGACCCGGCCGACGTCGGCCACCAAGCGGTGGCGGCTGGTCGAGGTGCTCGAGAAGGCGAAGTAGCGAAGGCTCCTTCTGCTTCTCCACGCGAGTAGTAGAAAAGTGCCCCAAACCCCACGGGTTTGGGGCACTTTTGCGTGTGGGGGTCAGGCGGTGGGCGGCATCAGCACCGTGTCGATGAGGTAGACGGTGGCGTTGGCGGTGTGGACCCGGTGAATACGCCGACCCCGCCGCGCAGGGTGCTTGCAGCCGGCGATGGTCCGCATGGTGGCCGGACAACTCCGTGTCGGTGGCACTGCGATCGCGCGATGAGCGGACGGGTGGTGGTGATGAACAACGTCGTGCCGCCGCCCGGCATGGTCTGTCAGATGTGGCTCATGACCGATCGGGGCGGCAGTCGGCGGGGACGGTGGTGGCCCGGCTTTTGGTCGCGTGAGTCGAAGCAAAGGGTGGCAGAGTAGGCGACATCGCAGACGCTCGTGCGGATCTTCGCCGATCCCGACCGGTGGGCACGAAGGTGAGCGATGCGGCAGGGCCAGGCGTTTTGGTGCCGTTTGCTGAATTGACACGGTATCGGCACTTGTCTGC
This sequence comes from Mycolicibacterium peregrinum, assembly GCF_001665785.1. GTDB lineage: Bacteria > Actinomycetota > Actinomycetes > Mycobacteriales > Mycobacteriaceae > Mycobacterium > Mycobacterium peregrinum_A. Next base: position 142,353 of record NZ_LZSO01000028.1, on the reverse strand, counting down.
GGCAAGTAGCCATTGTGGTTTGCTGAAGGTCGTGATTGTCATAGCATCACGCACATGCGAGCGCGGAAATGGCGTGTCACTGAAGCAGATTGGTGCAGTCTCGGGCAACTGCATTTATTTACCACGGCGTTAGCCGCGACTCTGGTTTGTTGACGCCGGTGACTGCGACGTCCGCCATGACACCCGCGGCTGCTTCTCGGACGCTGGCGTCGTTCCTGGCGTGGTACTACACCCTCCATCCCGGCTACCGACTGCTCATCCGGTGGGCACTGATCGTTGCTCTGACGACCTTCGCCTTCCATGCGAGTTTCGCAAGTCTGGTGGCCACCACCCGGGAAGGCGGCATCGGCGGGTACGTGTGGACGGTGCCGGTGGCGGCCGCACTCGTCGCTGTGGGCGTGGCCCGCCGCAACCGCACGGAGCTGCCCATCCATGACCGTCAGACCGACGTCATCGTCGGCATCATGGGCTTGGGTCTGGCGCTGATGATCCAAGCCGTGTTGCTCGACCGGTACGCGCTGTACTTCCATCTGCTGCGCCTTGATCTGGTGTCCGCCTGGATGTTCGTGCTGTGCTGCTGCATTGTCCTGTTCGGCCTGCGTCCGGTACTGCGGTTCTTCTGGGTATGGGCCTTGTTCGCGTTAGGTTTCTCCTTGCCCTACTACCTGACCGTCGTCGTCCTGGGCGGTGGAAAGTTCGCGGCAGGGGCGACGACACTGCTGATCGCGGCCGTCGGCACCGGAACGGCGGTCGGTCGCACCTTCCGGCGCGGGGTGGTGGGCTCACTCGGTGCCTGGGTGGTCGGATTCGCGGTGCTCATCGTGATCGGCGTCGGATTTTCCGAGGTGCCCGTGTTGGTCTATCAGCAGGTGCCCGCGTTGACTGCGATCTGTGTGGTCGGGGTCGCCATGTACCTGGTCTCGCGCCGAGGCGCTCCGAAGCGGTGGCTGGACCGTAAGGTGGAACCCCTTGCTGCCAAACAGGTTTGGTCTGGTGTTCCGCTGGTGGTGGCTGTCGCGCTGGCGCTGTCGGCGTGCGCGCTGCCGACTCAGGTGACTACCGCACCCATCAGCCGGCCTGCTCCCGGTGCGCTGGTGTCGGGCGTCCCGCTGGTCTCACCGCCCGGATGGTCGACCTTCAAACAAGAGGATTACCCCAAGGTTCACCGTCTCTACGGTGACGACGCGATTCTGGTGCGCCAATACCTTCGTGCGGACTCGGGGAACCTCAGGTGGGACAAGCTCGGCAGGCCCCGGACGGTCGTGGTGGACAGCATCGTGAGCCGGCGCCCGTTCACCTTCGGCGTCTATCCGGCGCGGGTGGTGTACGGACTGACCAGCGCCCGGCTGAGCACGTTCCAGCAGGTCGATCTCGGTATGGGAGTGCGTGCGCAGCTGTTGTCGGTCGTCGACGACGATTTGTTGGTCACCTGGAATTCTCTGCAGTTCGCCTGGGGGAACAATGATCTTGCTCAGCGGGTGACGATCTTTGCAGTCGACAACCATGAACCCGACGCACCGTTTCCGCAGCCTTCGGAGAGCATCGTTTCCACCCTGCGGACATTGATCACGCTCTTGTTCCGGGGTAACGCTGTGCTCGACGAGCGCACGCCGGTCTACAAGGACGCGGGGTTGCTGACCACGTTCGCCAGGGCACCGGTGACGACGCACGTGCATTGCGTCACCAGATGCCGATGAGTTTCATCCAACCGCCGCCGATGATCGTCCAGATCAGGATGATCACGATGCTCATGATGAAACCGATCCGGAAGAACTCCGCGGTCTTGATGTATCCCGATCCGTAGATGACACCGGCCGGCCCCGACGAGTAGTGCGCGAGTCCGCCGAACAGGTTGCCGATGAACCCGAAGACCAAGGCGGAGAACAATGCCGGGGCGCCGGTGGCGATCGCCGCCCCGACGAACACGGCATACATCGCGACGACGTGGGCGGTGTTCGAGGCGAACAGATAGTGCGAGTAGAAGTACACCAACGTGAGGATGGCGAAGGCGACCACCCACGGCAGCGAGCCGACCGCGCCCGCCACCGAATCGCCGATCCAATCGATCACCCCGAGTTCGTTGAGCTCGTTGGCCATCCCGACAAGCACACCGAAGAAGACCAGGGTGCTCCACGCGGAGGTGTTGTCGGCCAGGTCTTTCCACGACAACACACCAGTGACCAACAGGATCGCTATGCCGGTGAACGCGGCTGTGGTGGCGTCGATCCCGAGCAGATCGCTCAGACACCACAACAGCAGCAGCAGGATGAAGGTGCCCGCCATGATCCATTCCTTGGCGGACATGGTGCCGGCCTCACGTAGTTGGTCGCGGGCGTGCTGCGGCGCCTCGGGTGTTTTCGTGACGGTGGGCGGATAGACCTTGGACATGACCCACGGCACGGCGATCAGGCTCACGATTCCCGGCACGATCGCGGCGACGGCCCACTTCGTCCACGTGATTTCGACCCCCAGTTTCCCGGCGGCTTCCTGAGCCACCGGATTGCCCGCCATGGCCGTGACGAACATGGCCGAAGTGATCACGTTGACCTGCAACGCCGTCAGCGTGAGGTAGGCGCCCAACCGTTTACGTGATTCCTCCGGTTCGGGATGGGAGCCCTCCAGGTGGCTGAGTGAGGCGACGATCGGGAACACCACGCCGCCGCAGCGTGCGGTGTTCGACGGGGTCGCCGGCGCGAGGATCAGGTCGGTGATGGCCATCCCGTAGGACAGGCCGAGTGTGGACCGCCCCAGCCGAGTGACGAACATCAGCGCGATGCGGCGCCCGAGGCCGGTGATGAGGAAGCCTTCGGCGATGAAGAACGCCGCGACGATCAGCCACACCGTGGTGTTGGCGAAGCCCGAGAGCGCTCTGGATGCGGTTTCGGTCTTGGTGAGCATCGCCGCGGTCATGCCGATGATCGACACGGCGGCGGTCGGCAGCGGCTGCAGGATCAGCGCCAGGATGGTGCCGAGGAAGATCCCGAGCATCCGCATCCCGGTGGGTTCGACACCCTCTGGCACCGGCAGGAAATACACCACCACGGCAACCACGACCGGGATGCCGGCTTTCCAGAGATAGGGCAGCCACGGCCGGGAGTGGCGTTCCGGGATCTCGGTCGAGCTGGTGGCGGTCATGTGCCGGTCCCTCTCGTCGGGTCAGTTCTTCGGCCTGCGTACGCGGGCTCGCACCACTTCACGATTGACGGCCGCGACCGCGGTCAGCGGAATGCTCTCCGGACACGCTTGCGAGCATTCGCCGTAGCTGGAACAGGGGCCGAACTCCTGCTCCATCTGGCCGACCAGGCTCTGGGCCCGCCTTCCGCGTTCCAGCTTTCCTCGTGTGACGGTGCCCAGGTGCAACAGCTTGGCTCCGGCGAACAGATGCGCCGCCCCGTTGGGGCAGGCGGCCACGCAGGCGCCGCAGCCGATGCAGGCCGCGAAATCCAATGCGTACTCGGCATCGTCGTGGGGCAGCGGTTCGGCGTCGGCGTCCGCCGCGGTGCCTGCGTCGACTGCGATGTGCCCGCCCACGGTGATCATGCGGTCCAGCGCCGAGCGGTCCACCACAAGATCGCGCACCACCGGGTAGGCGGCCGAGCGGAACGGCTCCAGTCTGATGTGTGCCCCCTCGGCGAACGACCGGACGTGCTGCCGGCAGGACGGCGTATTGGACAGCGGACCGTGCGGGCGGCCGTCGACGGTGATTCCGCATGAGCCGCACACACCTTCGCGGCAGTCGGAGTCGAAGGCGACCGGGTCGAGACCTTCGGTCACCAACCTGTCGTTGAGCCGGTCGAGCAGTTCGAGCAGCGACATCTCCGGGGTCGCGTCGTCGACGGTGTAGATCTCGTAGTGACCGTCGGCGGCGGAGTCGCTCTGACGCCAGATCTGCAACGTGAGCTTCATGCGTAGTTCCTCGTCTGCAGCGGCACCGCGGAGAACTCCAGCACCTCGTCGTGGCGGGTCTGAGGCCCCTCGGGGCGGTATTCCCAGGCCGAGACGAAGCACCAGTTCTCGTCGTCCCGTTGCGCCTCGCCGCCGGTGGTCTGATGCTCGACGCGAAAGTGCGCACCGCACGACTCATCCCGGTCGAGAGCGTCGATGCACATGAGCCGCGCGAGGCCGAGGAAATCGGCTACTCGGCCAGCTTTTTCGAGCTCTTGGTTGAATTGCGTGCCGGTACCCGCGACGCGCAGGTCGGCCCAGAACTCGGCGGTCAATTCGTCGATCGCCGAGATGGTGTCGGCCAGCCCCTGCGCCGAACGCGACACTCCGCAGCCGTGGTAGAGCAGGTCACCGAGTCGCCGGTGGAACCGGTCCGGCCCCTGGCTGCCGCCGACCGACAGCAGTCGGTCGACCCGTTGGGCCACGTCGTCCAAGGAGGCGGCCACCGCGGGATGGTCGGTGTCCGGAGGTGCGGTACCGAGCAGACCGGCGAGGTAATTCGGCACCGACAGAGGCAGGGTGAACCATCCGTCGACGCAGGCCGACAGCAGCGAGTTGGCACCGAGGCGATTGGCGCCGTGATATCCCCATCCGGCCTCTCCGGCCACGAAAAGTCCTGGTATGGACGTCATCTGGTCGAAGTCGCTCCACAATCCGCCCATCGAGAAGTGCGCGCCGGGCGCGATCCTCATCGGCGTGAGGTACGGATCCTCACCGGTGGCGTCCTGGTACATCGAGAAGAGGTTGCCGTACCGCTCGGCGATCTTGTCCTTGCCGAGCCGTGCCAGGGCGTCCCGGAAGTCCAGATAGACACTGTTCTTCAAGGGCCCGACTCCCCGCCCCGAGTCGATCTGCGTCCTCGCCGCCCGCGATGAGACGTCACGGGGCGAGAGGTTGCCGTACGCCGGGTACATGCGCTCGAGGTAGTAGTCGCGCTCATCCTCCGGGATGTCGTTGGGATTGCGCTCATCTCGCGCCTGTTTGGGCACCCAGATCCGGCCGTCGTTGCGCAGCGATTCGCTCATCAGGATCGTCTTGGACTGCCATTCCGAGTTCACCGGCAGCGCGGTCGGGTGGAACTGGATGAACGCAGGCGACGCGAACAGGGCGCCGCGCACATGCGCCCGCCACGTCGCGGTCGCATTCGAGTTGCGCGCCAGCGTCGACCGGAAGAACACGTTGCCGTAGCCGCCGGTCGCGAGCACCACGGCATGCCCGGTGGTGGCCTTGACCTCTCCGGTGACCAGGTCGCGTGTGACGATTCCGCTTGCGCGCCCATCGGCTACGACGACATCGAGCATTTCGGCCCGGGTGTGCAGATTGACAGTGCCGGCGTGGACCTGGCGCAGAAGCGCCTGGCTGCCCGCGATCTGCAGCTGCTGGCCGGTCTGGCCGCGGGTGTAGTAGGTACGCGAGACCTGTACGCCACCGAATGACCGGGTGGACAGGCTGCCGCCGTACTCGCGGGCGAATGGAGCACCGATGGCGTTCATGTGGTCGATGACGCGAGCCGATTCGCGGGCCAGCCGAAAGCAATCGGCTTCGCGCGCGCGGAAGTCTCCGCCTTTCACGGTGTCCTTCACGAAGCGGTCGACGCTGTCGTTGTCGACCTTGCGGGCGCGTGCGGCGTTGATGCCGCCCTGGGCCGCCACGCTGTGTGCACGACGCGGTGCATCGTGGAACGTGAAACATTCGACGTGATAACCCAGTTCGCCCAGGGCCGCCGCGCAACCCGCTCCCGCCAGTCCGGTGCCCACCACGATGACCGTGAACTTGCGGCGGTTGAGCGGACTGACCAGGCGGTAGTCGAGGCAGCGTTGCTGCCATGCCTGAGCGGGATCGCCGTCGGGGACGCCGCCGGTGATCGGACTGCCGACGGCGCGCAGACGGTGCAGCTGGTCGGTCGTCATGACACCACACCGATCCACACCGCGAGGGGAATCGTCATGTTGCCCACCATCACTGCCAACGCCAGTGCTCCACCGAGCGCCACGCCCACCTGACGGGCGCGTTGTCCGGTCACACCGAGATCGTTGACCACGGTCCAGAGGCCATGTGCCAGATGGGTTCCGAGCAGGGCCATGGCTGCCAGGTAGAACACCGCGACACCGGGACGGGAGAAACTGGCGATCAGATTGGCGTAGGCATGGCTGGCTGTTTCGGTCGTGCCCGTGAACGACGCACTCGCAAACGGCTGGGTGCCCACGGTGAGGTCAAGGATGTGGAAGACGATGAACAGCAACAGCACCAGACCACTCACCAGCATGGTGCGGGCGGTGAACGATCGTAGGCCCAGCCCCAGCCCCCTGCGCCGAAACCGGCCGCGCGCCACATGAGCCCGTCGGGTCAGCAGGACCGCACACGCTACATGCGCGATCAGGCAGCCCAGCAGGACGGTGCGGAAGACCCACAGCGCGCCTTCGTAGGGGAGCAGCGGTTCGAGCAAGGTGCGCAGCCAGTGCGCATAGTCGTCGAAGTGGGCGGCCCCCGTATAGACCTTGAGATTGCCGATCATGTGCACGAGGACGAACAGTGCGAACACGATGCCGGTGGCGGCCATGATGAGTTTGAGCGTGACCGAGGACGGTTGCACGCGCCAGGCCCAGTGCGTGCGGGCAATCGCGGGACCGCGAGTGACTTCATGGCCCGCGTCGGCCGTGTCGACGTTCTCCGCTGGTGCAGTCATCGGGTTCCACCTCCTGCGGATCAGAAATTACCGCTTCCGCAAAAAGGTCGCAGAGGTTTACCGATGCGACCGCAGACAATCTGGTCGGCGGGCGAATTCCCGATGATGGTTGGTTGCCGAGAGGTAAACGCAGCAAATTTCCGGGTTGTTTTTGCCATGCGCGCCCGGCGAACATCTGGGCCACGACGCGAACAGGTTGGGATAACGATTGCGGTAAAGGTGGGTGTATCCGCAATGCCCAATCTAAACTGGCCCGGGTGACTTCCCGCATATTGTCCCTGTTTGCGGCCACGGTGCTCATTGCAGGAACCGCGGTTGGTCCCGGGGTTGCTGCAGCCGCTCCGGAAGACGACCCGTCGCTGGTGAGTTCCCCGACATTGAATCTGCGAACACTCGGTATGAATCCGGATATCGCGTTATACGGAATTCAGGGTTCACAGACGCTGACAATTCCGGTGCCGCGCGGTCTGATTCCCGCCGAGCTGGTTGCCACGGTGCAGCTTCCGGTCAATACCCGCGGCGGCACTCTCGAGGTCAGTCAGGACCAGCGGGTTTTGTCGCGTGTGCCGCTGCCGCCGGATCAATCGCCGGTCACGATTCCGCTGGGCGGTGCCCGGGTGGTGGAGAACGCTGTGACGGTGCAGCTGACCACCTACCTCTCCGTGCCGGACGGGTATTGCGTGTACGACCCGACCAATCCGTTGCGGTTGATCAACAGTGATGTTCGGTTCACCGGTTCCGAACAGCCCCCGACGGTGATCGCCGATTTCCTTCCGCCGGTGCTGGGCAAGCTGACGCTGTTCGTCCCACCGAATCCGTCGCAGTCCGAATCAGACGCCGCAATCCGGATCGCGACGTCAGTGGTGGCCCGGTACGGTCTGCAACGTCCCGCCGTCGACATCGTCACGACAGACGGCGGCCCGGTCGCACCGCCGCAGCCGCTGGAGCGGCAGGTGATCGTGCGCGAGGGGGACGCGCCCGGATTGAGTCTGCAGGGGCCCAATGCGGTACCGGCCCTGCTCATTTCAGGTCCCGCTGGAGAGGTCACCAACCAGGCCCGGTTGCTGTCGAGTGACATCTCTAGACTCGCGGCGCAGTCGAAGGCCGTGGTGGGACCGCTGTCCAACACTCCGCAGCTGCCGTCGGACCACACCACCATCCGTCAGCTCGGTCAGCCGGGGGTCAACGCCACGTCGCTGGTCAATCCCCGAGTCACGGTTCCGCTGGATCAGACCCGGCTGGGCCGCGCGGTGCATGATGTCCGCGTTCATCTGCAGGGTTCCTACACCCCGTTGCCTGCGAGCATCGCTGGACAGGTGGTGGTCAGCATCGGGGGACAGACCGTCGACCGCTGGCCCACGGAGGCCAATGGCCGCATCGACAAGTGGATCGACATACCGGACCGGCATCTGCAGCGCTACACCAATCTGGACATCGCAATCGACGCGGCGGGCAACACCGGTCGGTGCGGCGAGTTCCAGCCGATCACGCTGACCATCGACGGTGAGACGCCGGTCGAGAGCAAAGAGGCCAAACCTCCTGTCCCGGCCGGCTTCCAGTCGTTGCCGCAGGCATTGATGCCGCGCGTCGTGGTCGGGATGGACCTGGGTTTCGCGAATTTGCATCGGGCAGTCCAGATCCTGACGGGGCTGCAGCGGCTGAGCTCGCGTCCGTTCGATGCCGAAGTACGCTCAGTGGCCGACGCCGTCGCCTCGCCCAACCCCGCGCTGCTGATCAGTGCTGACGGCTGGAACGACGAGCGGATCGCCCTGCCCGTGGCGGTGAACGCCGAGGGCGTGATCACTGTCGAAAACGTTGACGGATCTGGTAACTCATCCACATTGACGTTGGATCCGACCGTGGGCTTCGGATCCCTGCAGACCGTTTACACCGGCGGGCGTTCGGTGTTGGTCGCCACGTCCAGCCAGGCGCCCCAGGAACTGGACCGGCTGCTGAACTGGCTGGACGGCGATGTCATGCGGTGGTCGGGCTTGTCCGGCGACGCCGCACTCGCCATGCCGGGCCGGGCGCCGTTCACCCTGACCACTCCGGCCGCCCAGCAGGAAAGTGCCACGGCCGGTACTCATAAGGATCTGCGGCTGTGGGTCGGAGCCGGCGCAGTGGTGCTCGCGGCTCTTGCAGCCGGGCTGGTTGCATGGCGTGGGCGGTCCCGGGGTACATCGTGACGACGACGGTCCAGGGCACCGGTAATGCCTGGGACCGGCTGGTGCACTGGTGGTTCGGTCTACCTCAGGCGGTCCGTCTGGTGGCGCGCTGGGCGCTCATCGGCGTGCTCACATTGGTGGCATTCCGGGAGAGTCTGCGGAACCTGGTCGAGACAACCCTGGCGGGAGGTCTCATCGGCTATGTCTGGATGGTCCCGATCGCCGCCGCCCTTGCGGCGTGGGGAATCGACGTCCGGCGCCGAACCGAATTGCCGATTCACGATCGGCAGACCGACGTCATCGTCGGCGTGATCGGGCTCGGTTTGGCGCTCATGGTGCAGGGCGTCTTACTGAAGCGCTACTCCGAGTTCTTCCACCTGATGCGGCTGGATCTCTTGGCGCTGTGGCTGTTCATGCTCAGCAGCAGCCTGGTTCTGTTCGGTGCGCGGCCGGTCGCCCGGTTCGGGTGGGCCTGGTTGCTCTTGTCGCTGATATCGGCCCTGCCCTATCAGGTGGTCGTCATCGCGCTGGGCGGCGGCAATTTCGCTGCCGGAGTCGGGACCCTGCTGATCGCCGCCGCGGCCACCGCCATCGCGGTGGGGCGCACGCGCAAGGACGCGGCGGCCGGTGCGCTCGGCTCGTTCGTGTTCGGTTTCGCCATCCTGTTCGTGCTGGACAAACTGTTTCCCCACGCGCCGGTCATCGTCTATCAGATGGTGCCGTCGCTGGCGTCGATCGTCGCTGTGGGCCTGCTCGCGTTTCTCTATGTGCGCCGGGGTCGACCAAAGATTCTGCTCGACCGCAAGGTGGAACCTCTTGCCGCCAGGCAGATCTGGTCGTCAGTTCCGCTGGTGGTCGCGGTGGCCGTCGCGCTCGCGTTCATGCCGTTGCCGACACAGCTGAGTGCTACGACGATCAGCCGTAGCGCGCCGTATGATCTGACGCCGGGTATGCGCCTGGCGGCACCGCCGGGCTGGTCGATCACGGGCGAGCAGCGGTACACCGGGGTGAAGCGGTACTACGGCGACGAAGCCGTACTCATCCGTCAGCGGATGACCGCAGATGTCGGGGACCCACGGTTCGACAAGTTGTCGGCGCGGCGAAACCTGATGGTGGACAGCATCGTCAGCGAATTGCCGTTCTCGTTCGACGCGTACCCCGGGCAGGTGCTCTACGACACCACCGGGACCCGGCTCAGCAGACCGCAATCGGTCGATCTCGGCCACGGGGTGACGGGGGAGTTGTTCTCGGCGATCGACGACCGGCTTCTGGTGAGCTGGGACGTACTGCGTTTCGCCTGGGGCGACGAGGATGAGGATCAGATCGTCGACGTCTTCGCGGTGGACAACCACCTTCCCGACGCGCCGTTCCCCAATCCGCAGCGGGGCTTGGTTTCCACGCTGCGCAACCTGTTCACTGTCCTGTTCCGTGGCAATTCCGTCCTGGTGCAACGCAAGCCCGCCTACAAAGACGCGGAATTACTCACCGAGTTCGGCCGTGACCTGGTAGCAGCACAGTTCGAGAAAGGGGCCGGCCAATGACGTTCGACGGCACATTCGACCCCGAGACCGTCACGGCCGAGCAGCGCGATTATGCGCTCGACCGGGCGATCAACGGTTTGCGCGAAGACGATCCCATACATTCGGCGTCCAAACCGCTGACCGGCTGGCAGAAGCCGGTGCTGTGGAGCCTGCTGGCGATTGTGATCGCCTTCGGCATCTGGCGGCCCCTGCAGACCACCGTGACACTCATCGGGTTGTGCACACTGGCATATCTTTTGACGCTCGGTGACCGGGTGCTGATCTTTAAGCGCGGGTTGGCATCGCGGCCGATCGTGATTCCCGACGACGTGGCGCGCGCAATTCCCGACGAGGACCTGCCGCCTTACACGATTCTGGTGCCGGCCTACAACGAGCCGGAAGTGGTCGCCGACCTCATCGCGGCGATGGATGCGTTGGAGTACCCAAGAGACCGCCTCCAGGTGCTGCTGCTACTCGAAGCCGACGACCAGATCACGATCGACGCGGCGAAGGCCTGCGGTGAATCCGACGTCATCACCATCCTTTTGGTGCCCCCGGCCGAGCCCCGCACCAAACCCAAGGCGTGCAACTACGGTCTGCACTTCGCCACCGGCGACATCGTCACGATCTTCGATGCGGAGGATCTGCCCGAGCCGCTGCAGCTGCGTCGTGTGGTGGCGGCCTTCCGTGACCTGCCCGACGACGTGGCATGCGTCCAAGCCAAGTTGGTGTACCACAACGGCCATCAGAATCTGCTGACAGCGTGGTTCACCGCCGAGTACGCGCTGTGGTTCGGCTATCTGCTGCCCGGCATGATGGTGAGCACCTCGCCGATCCCCTTGGGCGGCACCTCCAATCACCTTCGCCGTGACATCCTGCAGAGAATCGGCGCGTGGGATCCGTTCAACGTCACCGAAGATGCGGACCTCGGCCTGCGCATCGCCTCGCACGGCTATCACACCGCGGTGATCGACTCGTACACGCTGGAAGAGGCCAACAGTGACGCGATCAACTGGATCCGCCAGCGCTCCCGGTGGTACAAAGGCTATCTGCAGACCTGGCTGGTACACACCCGTGAGCCGGTGAAGCTGTACCGCACGTTGGGACTGCGCTCGTTCATCCGGTTCAACCTGGTGCTGGCCGGTACCCCCATCATCGCGGTGCTCAACCTACTGTTCTGGTTCATCACCGTGTTGTGGTTCCTGGGGCAGCCGGCTGTCGTCGGCTCGGTGTTCCCTGCGCTGATCTACTTCCCGGCGCTGTTCGCCATGATCATCGGCAACTTCACCGTGATGTACATGAACATGATCGCCCTGCGCGAGGACGATCGATCTGATTTGCTGCTCGCCGCGCTGAGCGTGCCGCTGTTCTGGCTGATGATGAGCATCGCGGCGGCCAAGGGTGCCTACCAGATGATCCGGCAGCCGTCGTTCTGGGAGAAGACCTTTCACGGGTTGGCGGAGCGTCCTGAGGACAAGGCTGCCCACGAGCAGATGGCCTCGACGTGATGTCAGCGGCGGCCGGACGGTCGGATTTCAGACTGAAGCTGACGATCTTCTTCGCCATGCTCTTCGTCTACCTTGCGGTCGGACACTGGCTGCAGGTCCAGCACGGGTTCATCATGGGCGACACGCTGTCACGTGTGGTGGCCACCCAGTCGGTGCTGTTCAGTCGTGATCCGCACCTGGCTGCCCTCGGGTTCATCTTCACCCCGGTGGCCGCCATGGTGCAGATCCCGGCGGTCGCGCTGGGCGCGGTGTGGCCCGATATCGCAGGCAAGGCGTTCGCCGGCACGATCATGTCGGCGACCTTCATGGCCGGTGCCGCAGTCCAGATGCTCAGTATGGGCATCGATCGCGGTCTGCCCCGGGCATATTCGGTAACGCTGACCCTGCTGTTCGCTCTCAACCCGATGATCATCTTCTACGGATCCAACGGTATGAGCGAAGCTCCGTTCATCTTCTTCATGACCTGGGCCGTGCGGCGGCTCATCTTGTGGATGGTCGACGACGACGTGCATCACCTCGTCGCGGCGGGCGGTATCGCGATGGGGCTGGCCTACCTGACCCGCTACGACGCGGCGGCCTGTGTGGCGGCAGCCGGATTCCTGGTCGGCATCACGACATATCTTCGGGCCAAACCGCCGCCCCGATTGCGGCGCGCGATTCTGGACATGTTGATCGTCGCGGGTCCCGGTTTTCTGGCGTTTTTGGGCTGGGCGGCCGCCGGCTGGCTGATCACCGGTGAGGCCTTCGCACAGTTCACGTCGCAGTACGGCAACACGGCGATTCTCGAGCAATCCGGGCAGACGGCCCCGAATCTGTTCGACGGCCTGATCTTCGCCGCGATGTGCATCATGTTGCTGGCACCGACCATGTTGCCGCTGGCGTTGTGGGCGGTGATGCAGCGGTGGGGACGCCCGAACTGGCAGATGTTGATCGTCCCCCTGGCGTTGTTCGGTGCGGTGTTGGCATTCCAGTCGTACAGCTACGCCTCGGGATCGACGTTCCCGTTCCTGCGTTTCTTCATCATCGCGATACCGCTGTGCGTAACCATGGCGATGCTCGGCGTTCCGGACGGCGTCTTCAGGACACCCACGCGGCGGGGTAGATATGCACCGGTCCAGACCGCCGAACCGGTGCCCAGACCCAGGTCCGCCGCGCCCTACATCGCCGTCGCCGCGACGGTCGCCGTCGGCATCCCGGTGACGATGCTCGGGATGGCCGAACCGAAGTTCGCGCCGCAGGAATACGGACTCGGCGCTGTGCTGAATCCGGACCCGTACAACGTGACCGAGCGCAAGGCCATCGAGCATCAGATCGCCCGGACGTTCGGGACGGAGCGCAAGATCGCCCAGTACCTGGAGAATCTCGATCTGCCGGACAGCTCGGTGATCACCGATACCGTGTACGGGTTCGGCATTCTGGCGGCGTCGAGCCGACCGCGGGTTTTCGTGATCCCGTCGGACCCGGACTTCACCGAGCTGCTCAATGATCCGACCGCCAACGGCGTGAAGTATCTGCTGGCGGTGCCTGCGACGGGCCGAGGCACCTCCGATGCGCTCAACGTGCGCTACCCGACCCTGTACGACACCGGTGCCGAGGTCGCGACGCTCGAGTTGGAGATCCCCAATGACGGTGACGGCCAGCCGGATTGGCGGCTTTACCGGGTGAACGAGCAGGTTCCCGGGCGTTAGCCACGCAGTGGATCAGCCCGGATGGGCAGCAAGGAACGCCGGGCAGTCGTTGGCTGCCGGAACCGATTTCATCCGATCGTTGAGCCATCCCACGGCTGCCGCGGGTTCGACCGCTTCGCGGGGCTTGTCGGGCCAAAAGGCTATCTGGATACCGTCGCCCATCTTGCAGGCCGCGGTGAGCGCCCGTTCCGTCGAGGCGGCGGGGACCACTGCGTCCTGACCGGCATAGATGACGTACATCGGTGCCGCGGTCGGGCCTTGCGGCAGGTTGGTCTTCTGGAGGTAGCCCCGCAACGTCTTCACTGCCTCAGGATCGGCGGGACGCAGATCATCGGCGCTCAGCTTGTCGGCCAGCGACCTTCGTTGCGGAATGTCACTGCAGCCGAGCAGGGCATCCCAATTCTCTTGCGCGGCGCCCCGGCGGTAGTCGTCGAGCTCGAAGTCGTAGTAGTACTGATCCTTCAGTGCTGCCAGGTAGGCGATGTAGGCCAGTTTCTGTTCGGTGTTGAGTGTGCCGGCCGTGGCACCGTCTACGAGCACGTCGATGTTCGCCATCGGCGCCAAGGAAGCGGTGGCGACGAGATTGAGGTCGTAACCGTAGTTGTCGATGAGTTCATTTGCGGCCCACGAGGCCTGACCGCCCTCCCTGGCACCCAGGGCAGCCCATGAGGTGGATGTGTTGGGCACCATGGTTCGTGCGGCCCGCACCGCATCGATCATGTTGTAACCGGCCGTGGTCGAGTCCAGATACGGGTGGAAGTCATATTCGTCAGGCTGGGACGGCTTTCCCAGGCCTTGGTAGTCGGGGACGGCGACCACGTAGCCGGCCTTCAGCAGCGCCTCCACTGTCGACGCCTCGCTCCGCAGATCCGGCGACAGCGATGGCGCGCAATCCGCGGAAGTGCCAGCGGTCCGGTGACCCAGCGCCACAATCGGAAAGCCATCCTCGGGCACATCGCCCTTCGGCACGAATACGGTCCCGGTCACGTGTGAGACCGCGTCGTTCACACCGTTACGCGACGCGTAGGTGATCACCTTCGCCTCCGCACTTGCTGCCTGCAATGCCGGAACGACGTTGTCCAGCGGCGCCTGGGACAGGACGTGACCGGCGTCGTCGGGACGCTCGGTCTCCGCCTGGTTCGATGAGCCCCCGCAGGCGGTGACGACGGCGAGAGCAACTGACAGCAATACCGCGACTCGAACCATCTGACGTCCCCTGGTTGGTGATCCGCATTTGGTGGGCACACTCCATCTTTTCACCGATGCTCGGCGGATCTGGCCGGATAGCCGATGGAAACGGCCGACATCGGCAATAGATTGGGAACCATGTCTGTGATCGATGTGACGTCGTACGGGGCCACCGGGGATGGACGAACCGACGACCATGCGGCGGTCATGGCGGCCATTCGGCAGGCCGTCGATGCCGGCGGTGGCACCGTTTTCTTCCCGGCCGGGGTATATGCACTGTCGGACTCCATCGGCAACGGTGCAGATGGCTTTGCTCAGATATGCCTGCTCGGCGACGGTGAGCGGGCCGCTCGGTTGCGTATGACGGCCAATGTGCCACCGATCAGCGGGCACTGGATCGAGAGCCGGATCGAAAATCTGAAGATCGACGCGAACCACAAGGGTGCACCGGGATTCGACGTCGATCTCGACAAGAGCTATATCAGGCACTGCTGGGTCATGGGGTGGACCGACTACGGGATGCGGCTCAACGCCAACACCGAGGGCTTGCTGAACTGGATCGACGACAACTTCATAGAACAGAGCACGGGCTACGGCATCCACACCACCTACCGGTTCTACGACTCGTGGATCGTGAACAACAACATCGGCTCGACGGGGCCCAACCTGTCGATCGAGGCGGGCCCAGTGCGCATCCTCGCCAATCACCTGAACGGGGCGCCGCAGAACAACATCGAGCTGCGCGGCAACAAGCAGCTGACCATCATCGGCAACATCTGTGAGGGCGCCCGTAAAGAGGCCATCGTCTTCACCATGCCGTCATGGCTGGACTCCGATGACGAACAGATCGCAATCGTCGGCAACAACATCACCAACGGTGGCAAAGGTGCACCCGGTGAGTATCCCGCCATCGGGATCTATTCGGTCGACGCCGAGCATCGGACCAGAGGGTTCAACGTCACCGGTAACTACATCGCCAACACCGATGAGGGTGCCGCCTGGAGCTACGCCGTGGATGCGCAGTATGTCGACGACGTCGCGATATGCGGAAACCAGTGGGACAACAACGGATACAGCGTGGCTGCGGTTCGGGCCGAGGGGAGAAACGTCGGGATTGCGGGTAACACGTCGGCAAATCTGGTGACACAACGAGCGGTCACGACATTGACCGGGGACGGTGAGCTTGACGCGTCGGCGGACGCCGAGTACGTCCATTTTCTGTCCGCGGGAGCTTCGGAGGTACGCCTGCCCACGGCGCTGGACAACTCGGCGCGGTACACGCTAAAGAACATTTCGGGAGATGACGTGACTCTGCGAGCTCCGGCGGGCCAGTTGATCGACGGCGCAGCCGAATTCATATTGACCGATGGTGTGGGTATCGATGTGATCTCTGACGGCGCGAGTTGGTGGGCCGTATAACGGGTTTCGTCGCGCAGTCCTACCTGCGGATACAGTGACAAGTCCGACGCGGGTCATCCGAAATGGGTGAGACAAACTAACTCATCGATTGGCATTCGAGCCTGGGGTCAATTCCGAACCGTTACCCGCATTGCAGTCGAGTGCGGGTTATGGTCGACGAGGGGCCACCAGATGCTCGTCGACAATTCGCGAATGAACACACTCAAGACCCACCAGCGCGCCATCTACCGCAAACTCGGTGCGACCAACCGCCGGGAAGCCATCAACCGGGCGGCCCGCTAGCGTGAAGCGGTGACCGACGAACTCGTCAACGTGTATGACGCCGAGGGTAATGAGGACGGCACGGCGCCCCGTTCACGTGTGTACGCCGAGGGGCTCTGGCATGCAAGCGCCGGTGTGCTGGTGCGTTCGACGGACGGCACCCGGATTTACGTGCACCGGCGCACCATGACCAAGGCGGTGTTCGCCGGGATGCACGATTGCCTGGCCGGCGGGGTCGTCGACCCGGGGGAGACGTCGATGCAAGCCGCAACCCGCGAACTGGCCGAGGAACTCGGCATCAGCGGCCCACCCCTGACAGCGTTGGCCTCGACGGCCTGGGACGGGCAATGGGCCGGAAAACCCATGCGCTGTCACCTGTATGCGTTCGAGGCGCGCTGGGACGGCCCCATCCGCCATCAACCCGAAGAGATCGTGGACGGATGGTGGTGGACCGATGCGGAACTCGCCGCGCACCTGGCCGATCCGGCCTGGCCGTTCGTGCCCGACACGCGGGTGTTGATCCCGCAGCTGCTGCGCTTACGTCAACACCGTTGAGGTAGTGCGGGAAATCCTTCTTACTGGTGTTACATCACCGTCGAGGAAGAACCCGTGCAAACCGCATTTGAACGAAACGCTCCTGCTGCGAGCCTCGTTGATCACTCACTGGCCAACACCGTGTTGCAGCCGTTCTGGCTCGACGATATGCCGGATCAGCCCAACTACCCGGTCCTGACCAGCGCGTCGTCGCACTACGACCTCGTCGTGGTCGGCGGTGGGTACACCGGTCTGTGGTCGGCGTTGCTGGCCAAGCAACGGCACCCCGGCATCCGGGTCGCCGTCGTCGAAGGGCAGACGATCGGTTGGGCGGCATCGGGGCGCAACGGCGGGTTCGTCGAGTCCTCGCTCACCCACGGCGTCGAGAACGGCCGCAGCCGATGGCCCGACGAGATCGACGTTCTCGACCGGCTCGGCGTGGAGAACCTCGACGCCATCGAGAAGACCGTCGATGCGCTGGATCTGGACTGCGACTTCGAACGGACCGGGTCGATCGCGGTCGCGGTGGAGCCGTACCAGGCCGCTGAACTGGCCGACGCCGCGCTGCGGCCCGATCAGGTGTACTTCGATCAGCGGGCCGTCCGCGACGAGGTGAACTCACCCACATACCTGGCCGGGGTGTGGTCGAAGGACGCTGCCGCGCTGGTCCACCCCGCCAAGCTCGTGAGTGAACTCGCCCGTGCCGCAGGCGCACTCGGCGTGGACATCTATGAGTACAGCAAGGTGCTCGGGCTCGATCAGGATCGTCGCGGCGGGTCACTGTCGGTGCGCACCGAACGCGCGTCTGTGCGTGCCGACCGAGTCATCTTGGCGACGAACGGCTTTCCGTCACTGCTCAAGCGCTACCGCTACCACACCGTGCCGGTCTACGACTATGCGTTGATGACCGAACCGCTGACCGATTCCCAGCTGGCCGAAATCGGTTGGAGCAACCGGCAGGGCATCAGCGACATGTCGAACCAGTTCCACTACTACCGGTTGTCCAAGGACAACCGCATCCTGTGGGGCGGGTATGACGCGATCTATCACTTCGGTGGACGGATCCGGCCTCAGTACGAGGACCGCGACGCCACTTATCGGCGCCTCGCCGGCCACTTCTTCACGACGTTCCCGCAACTGGAGGACGTCAGCTTCAGCCACCGGTGGGCCGGTGTGATCGACACCTCGACGCGGTTCTGCGCGTTCTTCGGCTCCGCCTATGGCGACCGCGTCGGATATGCCGCCGGTTTCACCGGGCTCGGTGTGGCGGCAACGCGTTTCGCGGCGGAGGTCATGCTCGACCGGTTCACCGGTAACCCGACTCCCCGCACCGAGCTCGAAATGGTCAGGTCCATGCCCCTGCCGTTCCCCCCGGAACCGTTGGCATCGGCCGGGATTCAGGCCACGCGCTGGTCATTGGACCGCGCCGATCATCGCCAGGGCCGTCGCAACGTCCTGCTGAAGGCGCTCGATTCGGTGGGGCTGGGGTTCGACTCGTGAGCGTCCCGGTCAACATCGCAGCCCTGGCCCTGGAGCACGCTCCACTTCCTGACGAGTTGGTCGTGGACGGAACTCCGACGACAGGGCATCGCGACCTGACCACGCTGTCGGACGTGACGATCGGAGTCTGGGAACACACGCCAGGGGTTTCCCGCGACGTGGAAGCGGACGAGGTGTTCGTCGTTCTCAGCGGCGACGCGACCGTCGCCTTCGAGGACGGTTCCCCGGCTGTCGATCTGCGTCCGGGCAGCCTGGTCAGGTTGTACGAGGGGCAACGCACCACCTGGACGGTCCGCGAGACGCTGCGAAAAGTCTTCGTCGCATAGCGTTCCTGCGCGTCAAGCGCGACGACGTCGCACAATGGCACGAGGGCGTTGACGTAAGCGCGAAGAAGGCAGTGCCGATGAGCAGAACATTGAAGTCTGAATCGCCGAAGCGACGGCGGCGGCAGACGAAGCGGGGCGTGGTGTTGTCCGAGGAGCTCATCGTCGAGGCCGCCTTGCGTGTGTTGCAGTACCACGGTGCCGCCGGTCTGACGGTCCGGCGCCTCGGTCTCGCGCTAGGTGCTGATCCGACCGCGCTGTACCGCTACTTCCGCGGTATCGAGGACGTGGTGCTCGCCATCACCGACGAGTTGCTGCGACGCGTGGCCGAGGAGTGGGAACCGACGGGGCGGTGGCGGGACGACATGCGGGAACTCGGGCTGCGCGTGCACCGCGTCTACCTGGAATATCCGCAGGCCGGGGTGCTTGCCGCGAGCCGGGTGACCGGCGGTGCCCATGAGATCCAGATCATCGAGACGGTTCTGGGGCTACTGAGGTCCGCCGGATTTCCCGAGCGGGAAGCTGTCGACGTGTACCACGCCTTCATCGATCAGATGCTGGGGTTCGCGGCGCTCGACGCCGCTTTTGAGGCCTTGCCGGCCGAACACCGTGAGCGCGACGACGAGACGTGGCGCGACACCTACTCGCAATTGCCGGCCGAGACGCACCCGAACATCGCCGCCACCAGCCGCCTTCTCGATGAGTCGATGAGGCGGAGCGGGTGTGAATCGGCCCTGGAGCTCTTGCTGGACGGCATCTCACTGCGGCTGGACCGCTTGCGCGCCTAGCCGGTCAGCCCGCTTTCGCGGCGATGCCGTCGAGCAATTGTCCCAGCCCCGAACGGAATTCGGTCATCTGGTCATCGTCGGGCTGATCGAGTGCGCCGGCGTCGATCGCGGCCGCCAATGCCGGGAACCGGGCCGGGGTCACCAGCCGGCGGAGCAGGGCCGGGTACTTGCTGTCATCGACGTCGCGGGCCTCGATGGCCAATGCCGCCGACCCGCGCGTGAATATCAGCACGGCGAGGACCGCGCTGAGCTTTTCGCGTTCGGCCAGTGCCGTGCCGGACAGGGCGGCCAGCCCGGCGTCCAGCCACGCGAGCTGGCCGGGATCTGCAGGCAGGCCGGCGGACGCGGCCTGCAGGATCCACCGATGGCGGTGGTAGACGCGCCATAGTCCGTCTGCCCAATTCGTCAGTGCGCCACGCCAATCCGCGTCGTCGGGTACCGAAGGCGGTGGGCCGGGCCCGGCGGCGAGCATGAACGTCACCAGCTCGTCCTTGTTGGCCACGTGGCGATACAGCGACATGGTGCCGCACCCGAGCCGCTCGGCCAGCCGCGCCATCGACAGGGCGGCGAGCCCGTCGGTGTCGGCGAGTTCGACGGCGGCGGAGACGATCGCGTCCCGGGTGAGCCCGCGCGCCCGCCGCGGCGCCGTGTCGGGTTCCCAGAGCAGGCGCAACACGCGGGGGAGCGGGGTGTCGGGGCTGGTCATCAACGCTCAGAGTAGTCAGTGACATCAGGATGCGTATGCCATACCCTTACGCGTATGGCATACGCATCAAGGCGCCCCAGCAGGCCGGCGGTGGCGCTGGCGGTGATCGTCGTGGTGTTTCTCGCGTATTCGCTGCCGCCTTACCTCACCGGCGGCACGCGGGTGCAGTCCACGTTCGGGCTGCACTACCCGCTGCTGGTCGCGCACGTCCTGTTCGCGAGCGTGGCGATGGTGTGCGCGGTCGCGCAGATCTGGCCGGGCCTGCGCCGTCGACATCCGGTGCTGCACCGGCGTACCGGACGTGTCTACGTCGCGATGGCGATCCCGGCCGCGTTCTGCGCCATGGTGATCGGGGCGGCGACACCGTTCGGACCACTCCTGGCGGCCAGTAACGTGATGCTGGCAGTGCTGTGGCTCTGGTTCACAGTCGACGGCTTCGTCGCTGCGCGGGAGCGCCGGTTCGCCGCCCATCGGAGACAGATGCTGCGCAGCGCGACGCTGGCGCTGTCGATCATCACCAACAGGATCTGGGGCCCGCTGCTGTACCTGAGTTTCGAGCCGTTTCGTGACAGTTTCTTCGGTGGGAGTGAAGAGAAGTATCTCTGGGCGGTCGCGGGCGTCGGCGGATGGCTGGGCTGGACGATTCCGCTCTTGCTGCTGCAGGCGTGGCTGCGACGGCAACCGGCTCCGGTCACCGCCCGATCGTCAAGTGGCGTCTGAGTTGGCCGTGATCCGATCGATGATTGCCAGCAATCCGTCGTCCGGCTCGGCCTCTGCCACATGGCCGCCCAGTGCGCGGTGCAGCGCGCTGTAGTACAGGCCGTCGCCGATCAGCTTCACCGCGCGGGCCACGTCGAGGTCACCGAGCGTGTCGTGCAGGAGGTTCAACCAGTCGGCCGAAACCGCCTCGATGACCGAGCGGGCGTGGTTGTCGCCGGCCTGCTGCAATCGGGACACTGCCACCAGGGTTCGATCGAGCGGCGTGCCGGCGTAATGGGACGACCGGATGTAGTACCGGGCCGCACCGTCGGGAGCCGTCCGCATCTCTGCCACGTCGTCGGCCGCCAGCGTCAGCAGCCGGTCACACAGTGCTTCGGCGAGCCGGTCCTTCGACGGGAAGTGGTAGAGCAGGCCGCCTTTCGACACACCTGCCTTGGCGGCCACCGCATCGAGGGTGGCATAGCGCTCGCCCTCGACGGCAAGCACATCCTCGTAGGCGTCCAGGATGCGGTCCCGCGATGAAGCCATCCTCGGAGCCTACGACAATGCCATTGGAACTGTACCGTCTGGACGGTATAGTTGGCGTCCGTCACGTCGCCGAGTGGTCTGGAGCAGTGGTAATGCGCGCGTATCGCGACGTGCTCCGAGCCCCCGGCGTACTGAATGTGACGGCTTCCCAGCTGTTCGCCCGCCTGCCGCTGGGCATGCTCAACCTCGCGATCCTGCTGCACGTCCAGTCCAAGACCGGGTCCTACGCGCTGGCCGGCGCCGCGGTGGCATGCCTCAGTGTCGGTGAAGCGGTCGCGATGCCCATCACCGCGCGCATCGCCGGGCGCGCCATGACGACGACCCTGATCGTGGCGGCCGTGACGAACGGCGCCGCCATGCTTGCGCTGGCTTTTGCCGGTGCCGCCGTCCCGCTTCTGCTGATGCTCGGGGCGCTCATCGGCGCGTCCGTGCCGCCGCTGATGCCGGTGATTCGGGCGCTGTATCCGCAACTGGTGCCAAGCGATGGGGTTCGTGCGCTGTTCGCGTTCGACACCACCGTGCAGGAACTGATCTGGGTTGTCGGCCCGGTGGCCACGACCTTCCTGGCATCCGCTCTGTCGACCGCGATCCCGTTGGTGGCCTCCGCGGGCATCACCGTGGTCGGCACCGGGTGGTTTCTCCTGGGAGCCAGGCATCTTCGGCCGCACACGAGCAGAGGCGCTTCTGCGTTCGGCCGGGTGATCGCCAACCGCACGGTCATCCTCGCGATGATCGCCAGCCTCGCGCTGGTCGCCTCGTTCATGGCCCTGGAAGTCGGTATCGTCGCCGCCCTCGGACGCACCGGCGTCACCGCCGGTCTCGCGATCGCGGTGGCCAGCGTGGGATCTCTCATCGGCGGCTTGGTGTTCGGGCACCGGCGATTCGGGCTGGCCGGCCTCGTGGCGGCATTGGGGATCGTGGCCGCCGGTACTGCCGTGTTCGGCCTCTTCGACAACCTTTTCCTGCAGTTCTGCGCACTGTTCGTGTCGGGATCGGGCTTTGCCCCGGCGATGTCCGCGTTGTATCTGATGGTGTCGCGGGAGATCGAAGAACACTCGGCGGCAGAGGCGTTCGGTTGGCTCAACAGTGCGGCACTGGGGGGCGGGGCGGCTGGTACCGCCCTCGCGGGCGTGGCCGCCGACGCGCACGGCGCATCTGGTGCCGTGGTGGTGGCCGCGGTGCTGGCGACCCTGGCCGCCTGCAGTCCGATCGTGGCCCGGATGGCCGGTCCGCTGAGAGGGCTCAGCGACGAGCCGGATCCGGCAAATTGCCAGTCGGCTCCGTCAGTTTCCCCGATAAATGCCAGATAGCAGGTGTAATCTCCTGCGCGATCAGTCTTACCGGTGCTGAATCGCCAACCGGGAGTGAGGTCGCCATGGCTGCCGTTTTCAACTCAGCGTTCAAGTCACAGTTCAACGGCAAGATCGAACTGGACATCCGGGATTCCGAACCGGACTGGGGACCCTTCGCGGCGCCCACCGCGGTCGAGAATGCCCCGAACGTGCTGTATCTGGTGTGGGACGACACCGGCATCGCGACGTGGGACTGCTTCGGTGGTTTGGTCGACATGCCCGCGATGGGCCGCATCGCCCAACGCGGAGTGCGGTTGTCGCAGTTCCACACGACCGCGCTGTGCTCGCCGACCCGCGCCTCGCTTCTCACCGGGCGTAACGCCACCACGGTCGGGATGGCCACCATCGAGGAGTTCACCGACGGATTCCCCAACTGCAACGGGCGAATTCCGTACGAGACCGCCCTACTGCCGGAGGTGCTCGCCGAGAACGGATACAACACCTACTGCGTCGGCAAGTGGCATCTGACCCCGCTGGAGGAGTCGAACCTCGCTGCCACCAAACGGCATTGGCCGTGTTCGCGAGGGTTCGAACGGTTCTACGGATTCATGGGCGGCGAGACCGATCAGTGGTATCCGGACCTGGTGTACGACAACCATCCGGTCAATCCGCCCGCGACGCCTGAGGAGGGCTACCACCTCTCGCAGGACCTGGCCGACAAGACCATCGAGTTCATCCGGGACGCCAAGGTGATCGCCCCGGACAAACCGTGGTTCACCTACCTGTGTCCGGGTGCCGGCCACGCCCCGCACCATGTGTTCAAGGAATGGGCCGACCGCTATGCCGGGCGGTTCGACATGGGTTACGAGGCCTACCGCGACATCGTGCTGGAGAACCAGAAGCGGCTCGGCATCGTGCCGCCCGACACCGAACTGTCGCCGATCAACCCCTACGCGGATGTGAAGGGGCCCAACGGAGAACCATGGCCCACGCAGGACACCGTCCGGCCGTGGGAGTCGCTGTCGGCCGACGAGAAGCGGTTGTTCGCCCGGATGGCAGAGGTGTTCGCCGGGTTCCTGTCCTACACCGACGCCCAGATCGGTCGGGTGCTGGACTTCCTGGAGGAGACAGGACAACTCGACAACACGATCATCGTGGTGATCTCCGACAACGGGGCCAGTGGAGAGGGCGGCCCGAACGGCTCGGTCAACGAGACGAAGTTCTTCAACGGCTACATCGACACCGCTGAGGAAGGGCTCAGGTTCATCGATCGGCTGGGGTCGCCCGAGACCTACAACCACTACCCGATCGGCTGGGCGATGGCGTTCAACACGCCCTACAAGCTGTTCAAGCGCTACGCCTCGCACGAGGGTGGAATCGCCGATACCGCAATCATCTCCTGGCCCAACGGAATTGGTGCCCACGGCGCCGTGCGCGACAACTACATCAACGTCTGTGACATCACCCCGACCGTCTATGACCTGCTCGACATCACGCCGCCGGCGACCGTGCGCGGGGTTCCGCAGAAGCCGCTGGATGGCGTGAGTTTCAAAGTGGCACTGGATGATCCGGACGCGCCGACAGGCAAGGAAACCCAGTTCTACACCATGCTCGGCACCCGTGGCATCTGGCACAGAGGGTGGTTCGCCAACACGGTGCATGCCGCGACCCCGTCGGGCTGGTCCCACTTCGACGCGGACCGCTGGGAGCTGTTCCACATCGAGGCCGACCGCAGTCAGTGCCACGACCTGGCCGAGGAACAGCCGGACAAGCTCGCCGAACTCACCGCGTTGTGGTTCAGCGAGGCCGACAAGTACAACGGGCTGCCCCTGGCCGATCTCAACATCCTCGAGACCATGACCCGCTGGCGGCCGTACCTGGTCGGGGAGCGGACCAGGTACACCTACTACCCGCACACCGCCGAAGTCGGGTTGGGCGCGGCCGCCGAACTGCGTGGGCAGTCGTTCACGGTGCTCGCCGACGTCACCGTGGACAGTGCCGACGCGCAGGGCGTCTTGTTCAAACAGGGTGGTGCACACGGCGGTCATGTGCTGTTCCTCGCCGACGGGCGATTGCATTACGTCTACAACTTTCTCGGCGAGCACGAGCAGTCGTTGGTCTCACCCGATCCGCTCCCGCCAGGACGGCACATCGTCGGTGTGCAGTACCGGCGGGCCGGCACTGTCGAGGGCAGCCACACCCCGCTCGGCGACACCACGCTGTACGTCGACGACACCGCAGTCGCCGAGTTGGCGGGGATGCAGACCCACCCCGGCATGTTCGCGCTCGCCGGGGGCGGCATCTGTATCGGCCGCAACACGGGATCGGCGGTGTCACAGCAGTACCGGGCACCGTTCGCCTTCACCGGCGGCACCATCCGGCAGGTCACCGTCGACTTGTCCGGCGAGCCGTATCAGGACCTCGAGCGCGGACTGGCAGCAGCGTTCGCCAAGGACTGATCGATGAACCCGATGGCGAGCTGTGTCGGTGCGCTGGCCGTGATCGCGATGGTGGGCTGCGGAAACGGTGGCCCCGTCAACAGCCCGGGCGCCCCCGCCACCACCGTGGCGGCGCCGGTCACGACCACTCCCGCGGCGGCCACCTCGTCGAGCCGGCCTGCACCCGAATTCGCCCTGCCCGCCTACGGCGTCGAACCCACGACCAGGCGGGCACTGGCCGCCGGTGAGATCACCTGCCCACCCCCGGACGGACCGACCGTCACGGTGCGCGGTCCGGCGCCGGGCTCACCGACCCTCACCATCGGGATACCCGACGGGTTCACCGAGGCGATACCGCACCGGGACGAGGTGCGGCTGACCGGACCGGCCGGGATGACCGCCGAGATCACGCTCACCCCGACCGCCGGCGACGCGCAGGACGCCTTCGATCGGTACAGCGACGACCGCGTCGCGAAGTTCTCGATCCACAGCGTCAGCGTGTTGCCGGGTGACCTGTGCGGCTACAGCGGACAGAAACTGATGGGCACCTTGGCCGACCAGCCGGGCAAGGGCACCCAATATGCCGACCGGATCGTTCACGTATGGACCAACAGCGGCGATTTCCTGGCTGCCGTCCGCGTCGAAGCCCCCAGCGGAACCTCGGGATTCGACCAGGCCAGTTCGGCGCTGCTCGCCGACTTCGGCATCGCCATGCCGGGGTGAGCCGACCGCCGGCCGGCCGCGACTAACCTCGGTGCCGTGGCGACCACCGAACTCATCGAGCTTCCCGGCGGAACTTTCCGGATGGGTTCCACGGCGTTCTATCCCGAAGAGGCACCGGTTCACACCGTCACCGTCGGGGTGTTCGCCATCGAGCAGCATCCGGTCACCACGGCCCAGTTCGGCGAATTCGTCGAGGCCACCGGATACGTCACGATCGCCGAACGGCCGATGGACCCCGAGCTGTACCCCGGTGTGGACGAGGCCGACCTGGTGCCCGGGGCCCTGGTGTTCAGGCCCGCCGAGGGCCCCGTCGACCTGCGGGACTGGCGGCAGTGGTGGGACTGGGCCCCCGGCGCCAACTGGCGCAGGCCCTTCGGCCCCGACCGCGACCCCGCCGCACCCGACCACCCCGTCGTGCAGGTCGCCTATCCCGATGCGGCGGCCTACGCCGCCTGGGCCGGACGTCGGCTGCCCACCGAAGCCGAGTGGGAGTACGCCGCTCGCGGGGGAGTCGATGCCACCTACGCCTGGGGCGACGAGGTCACTCCCGCAGGAGCGCTCATGGCCAACACCTGGCAGGGCCGGTTCCCGTACCGCAACGACGGCGCGCTGGGCTGGCGTGGCACTTCACCGGTCGGAAGCTTCCCGCCCAACGCATTCGGACTGTCCGACATGATCGGCAACGTGTGGGAGTGGACCACCACGCGCTTCGCCGGACATCACCGGCCCGACACCGACGCGCCGGCGTGCTGCCCGCCGCCTGCCGACCCCGATCCGATGGTGAACCAGGTGCTCAAGGGCGGTTCGCACCTCTGCGCGCCGGAGTACTGTCACCGCTACCGCCCGGCTGCGCGGTCACCGCAGTCACAGGACAGCTCGACCACGCACATCGGGTTCCGCTGCGTGGCTGTCGTCGGCTGAATCTCGGTGCAGCCGTAGGTGTCCGGCGATCACCACAACACAGGTGAGCGCGGCGGCCAGGCCGAGCGGAACCGCGATGTGCAGTCGCAACAGCACCGCACCGGCCACCGCGCCGAGAAAAATCACCAGTATTGCGGCCAGCCGGCGATTGCGGAGTGCCCCGCGTACACCGCCGGGCCAGGTCTCCCCGGCCAGACTGGCCAGCGTCGAGGTCACCACCACGGTGGTCATGTCCTTGACGGCCAGGGCCCGGGCCACCATGGCCTGCTGGCCCATCACCGCGGCGACCGCGGTCGCGATGATGACCTGGCCGGTGGCCGCCGGACTGTCGCCGGTGACCACCACGGCGACGGTGAGTGCGACCAGGACCAGCGCCCCGGTGCCGAGGAGGACGGTGATCCGGGTGTCCCAACCTGCGGCCGGTCGGCCCCGCAAGGCCAGGCCCGCGGCGAAGGCGCCCGCGGTGAAGCCGGCCAGTGCGATCGCCGGGCCGAGCACCGGCAGGTCGTCGGCGCCGGCCACACCCATCCCGAGGATGACGATGTTGCCGGTCATGTTGCCGGTGAACACCCGGTCAAGACCGAGGTAGCCGACCGCATCGACAATGCCGGTCACGAAAGTCAGCGTGATGGTCGCAAGTAGCCCGAGGCGGGCCCGATCCAGCTGTCGCATCGGCTAGAAGATGACGATCGCGACTGCGGTGGCCAAGATCAATCCGGACAACACGGGCAGGAAGCACTTGCGGGCCAGACTCAGCACCGGCACCCGGGCGAACCCCGCCACGGCCACCAGTGAGGACCAGGCGACCAGCGTTCCGCCGCCGGACCAGATGTTGCCCATCTGCCCGATCGCGGCCAGCGTCGAGGGATCCATGTCGACCACCGGGGCCAGCGCACCCGACAGCGATCCGGTCAACGGCAATCCGCTGAACCCCGAACCTTCGAGGCCGGCGATGAGGCCGACGAACAGCACCGAGAAAGCGGTGATCACCGGGTTCGGGGACAGGTGCGACTGGGCGGCGGTGATGAGGTCGAACAGGAAGGCCGGCCCGGAGGACCCGGTAGGCATGCCCAGGATCGCGGCCGAGAAGTCACCGTTGCCGATGAAGAAGAACCCGGCGATGGGCAGCACGATCCCCATCGCCTTGAACGCGAACACCAGCCCGTCGACCACGTGCTCCGAGGAGGTCTCCAGGAAGTTGCGCTTGTCGTTGGTGGCAGACGCGGCGAACAGCAGGAGTGCGGCCAGACCGCCGACGATGGCTGCCGCGTCCCCGCCCTTGAGCCCGGGCACGACGTCGGTGAACTTGCCCAGCATCAGGTAGACGATGAAACACAGGTAGACCAGCGGCACCAGCAGCGCGAACACCTTGGCCGAGAGCATCTTTCGTTCCTTCTCGGATTCGTCGACCGGTTCCGGCAGGACTGCGGTGGTGGCGGCGACAACGGTCGCGGTGGCTGTGCCGCCGCCGTCGGCCGACAGCACCGTGCGGGGCGTGGGCGGGACGCTTTCGGCGGTACCACCCGAGCTCGAACCGGAGCCCGGCTCGGACTCGGGATCAAGCTCGGTCGGGGAGTTGGTCAGACGACGATCAGCCTCGTTCTCCCACTCCTGCAACAGTTCCGGGGACGGAGTCCGCCAGGTGCGTCGCTGCGTCACGTAGGTGATGGCCAGAGCGGTGAGCCCGACGATCAACGAGAGCACCATCGCCTTGTCGGCGACCGCGTCGGGGTCCACGCCTGCGGCTTTGGCCGAGATGCCCGGGGCGACTTTGATGATGTAGTCAGCAGACAGGGCCATGCCCTGTCCGCAGATCGCCACCACCATGCCGACGGACAGCGGTGCCAGGCCGGCCCGGATGGCGACCGGGATCAGCACCGCGCCGACCAGCGGGACTGCCGGCGTGGGCCAGAAGAACAGTGAGATCACGTACGTGACGATCGCCAGGACGATGAAGCTGCTCGTGCCCGCCCGCATCACCCGGCGGAACGGCGTGACCATCATCCGGTCGGCGCCCATCTGACGTAGCGCACCCAGCATGGCCGTGACGATGGCGATGATCAGGAAGATGTTGAAGAGTTCCTTGGCCGCGGTGAGGCTGGCGTTGAAGATCGACGACAGCCCGGTGATGAAGCTGCCGGAGAACGCCCAGGCGGTGAGCAGGGTCGCGGTGACCGCCGGGACGACGATGTTCTTGCGGATCGCCATCGTGGCCAAGATGACCAAGATCCCGGCCAGATAGATCCAGTGCGCCGCGGTCAGTGGGGTGTCCAAAGTGGAACCTCTCGTTGAACTGCTGGTGGGCTGTGCAGTCTGATGCTGGAATGTTCGGCGTGGTCGCGACCGGGGTCAACGACAACAGTGCACACCGGTGACAGTCTCTGCCTGTGCAATATGCTCGAAACGTGTCTGCGGGATGACTCACCGTTTCCGCGGCGTAACGTCTTGCTGTGACATCGAACTCGATGTGTTGGTGAGCAGCGCATTTGTGCACCGTGCACATTGGTTGCCCGCAGGTGCTGTGCACCGTATCCCGTTGTGACCGACCAACTTCGCGCGCGGCGGTGAGACAGTGTGCGAGGAATGTATGCCCGACCCATGCCACGTGATCGCGACGCGAACACGTGTGATATCCGGCGGTTTCAGCAAACAGCGGAATCCGCAACGGAATTCGCCCGACGATGAGGATGATTGAACTCAGCATGACCGATGTTCGTGGCACAGCTCGACAGCCGACCGTGCGCCTGGACACCGACGCAGACGGCCACGACAGCGACGATCGCACCGGCACGCCGCTCGGGCTGGCGGCGCTGCTGGCGGGCACGCTGGTGGGAACCGTCAGCAACAACGTCGTGAATGTGCCACTCGGCGCCATCATCGACGAGTTCGACGCCCCACTCGGCAACGGAGTGTTCGTCGTGGTCGGCTTCCTGGTCTGCTTCGCCGCGACGATACCGCTGGCCGGCTGGTTCGGTGACCGGTTTGGCCGCAGGCGCATCTATTGCGCGGCGCTGCTGGCGACCGCGGTGTGCGCGGTGGGCGCCGCGACCGCACCCACGTTGCCGTTGCTGATCGCCTGGCGCTCGCTGGGCGGGGTCGCGGCCGCCGCTTTCGCACCGGCCGTCATGGGTCTGATCGCCTGGCTGTTCTCCGGTCCGCGCCGGGGCCGGGCGATGGGGGCCTGGGCGTCGGTGAACGGGATCGGGCAGGCGGTAGGGCCGAGCCTCGGCGGCCTGGTCGCCGATACCTGGGGCTGGCGCTGGGTGTTCGTCCCCCTGGTGCCGGTGGCATTGGCCGGGTTCGTCGGGACACTGCGCCATGTGCCGCGTTTCCCTGGCGTGCAGATGCCCTTCGACCTGGCCGGTGCGGCCGCACTCACGATCGGCTCGGCGCTCTTGATGCTGGGGCTGGCGCTGGTGCCGCAGCCCGACGTGCCCGGTTGGCTGGTGGCGGGTGCGGTGGTGACCGCGGTCGTCGCGTTGGCCTGGTTCGTCCGGCACTGCGCGCACGCGCGGAACCCGTTCGTCGACGTCCGGCTGATCATCGAATCCCGATTCATCCGCAGCGCTTTGGCGGCGTTTGCCCAGATGTTCTGCCTTGGAGCCACTCTGCTGGCGGTCCCGCTGTATCTGGTGGGTGAGTCGGTCTCGATCTCGGCCGCCGGGATGATGTTGTTCGCGGTGCCCGCGACGATGGCGGTGCTCGGTCCTCTGGTCGGACGCTGGCAGGACCGGCTGGGGCCGAGGAGGGTGCTGCGTAGTGGTCTCGTACTCCTGCTGATCGCCCAGGTCGCAATGGCGCTCACCGTGGCGCAGGACCGTTTGGTGCTCGGCGCGCTGATCGCCGGACTGGTCGTTGGGGGCGTGGGTATCTCACTGGTGCAGACCCCGGCAGCCACCGGCGCCACCCGGTCGCCGGCCGGTGAACAGGGGACCGGGCTGGGGCTGTTCAACCTGCTCCGCTTCGGCGGGTCGGCGTGTGGTGCGGCGTCGGTCGCGGTGGCCCTCGGCCCGGCGGGGAGCCCGGCCGGCTACCCCGCTGTGTTCATCGCCTGTGCGGTGACCGTGGCGCTGGGGCTCGCGGGTTCGTTCCTCGGCCCGGACCCACAGCCGGTGTGATCAGCGAAAGCTGGCTTCCCGGTCGATGGCCGAGTGCACTTCGTCGAGCAGGTCGAGCCGGATCGCCAGCCACACCGTGAACTGGTTTTCCGGAAGCCGGATGTCCATCCCGAGCACTCGTGAGATCCGGTCAAGTTTGGCCAGCATGGTGTTGCGGTGCACGTTGAGCGCCCGGGCAGTCGCATTCACGTTGCCGCCCTCGGCCAGATAGGCGCCCAGGGTCTCCAGCAGGTCGGGTCCGGACCTCAGCGGCCCCAACACCTCCCGCACCAGCTGGCGGCTCGGCTCGGTCTCGGTAACCTCTGCCAACACCGTGAAACCGCGCAGCTCCTGGTAAGAGGTCGCCCCGGTGCGGTGCAGACGGCGGGCGATGCCGAGGGCCACGCGAGCCTCCCGATAGCTCTCCCTGACCTCACCGGCGCCGCGGGCGGGCCGACCGTAGGCCACCGGGGCGCGCAGGCCTCGGCGACGTTCCAGCTCCAGCGACATGGCTTGGGCGTATTCGGCCATCTCCCGGCGCATTTCAGTGATTTCCTCCGCCCGCAGGGTGCGCACCACGACCAGGACGTCCCCGATGACGGTGACGTAGGCGTGCACCGACGGATGCGGTGCGAGGCCGGCCGCGTAGCGCGCCAGGCGCACCATGCTGGCGGTGGGATTGTCCACCCGGCGCGGCAGCACCCCTGGAGCCACGAACACCGCGAACCTGGCGTCGAGTTCGATGTCGTGGTGTTCGGCACGGGCGCGCATGTCGTGCTCGCTGGAGAAGCTGCCGTGCACGAGGGCTTGGACGAAATCGCCGCGGGCCCGTTCCTCGGCCTCGTCGACACTGCGTTGGCGCAGCATCTCCGATCCGACGATGGCGGTGGCTTGTTCGGTCAGCACCTCGTACCTGGCCAGGTCGTGTGAGCCGGGGGCCGGGTCGGGGGCAAGAATCGCCACCCAGCCCTCGAAGGTCTTGCCCAACCGGATGGCGCTGGCGACGCCGGTCCAGGCCGTCTCGTTCGGTCCGGTGATCTGTTGTACCCGGGTGTCGTGGCCGTCGGACCGCCGTTCGGCGGCAGGGATGCCCGCGGTAACCATCGCGTTGATCGAATCAGACAGCGGTGCAAGCATTTCCGGTGCCAGGCCGTGGTGTGCCACCACCTGGCCGCGGGCGTCGAGGGCGACCGCCGGGTTACGGGCCAGATTGGCGACCTCCCGGATCAGGATCTGCAGGCCGGCGCCACGATGGAACAGCCCGGCCAGGGAGGCGTGCACCTGGGTCGAGTACCGCATGACGTGTACTTCCTGGCTGAGCGCGCGCTCGGCCAGCAGCCGATTGAGTGCGGCGAAGCCGACCGGGATGCCGAGTTCGACGATCACCAGCCGGTCGGGCACCGGCCCCAGGTCCGGCGGCACAACGCCGTCGACCAGCAGAGTCGTGGCGCCCCGGGCCGCAAGTGCGGACAGTGCGGCACCGTTGGCGGTCAGCGACTCGGGACGGGTGTAGACGGCCACCGCGTCGAGCGGATCATGCTGGGAGAGAACTTCGTTGAGCGGCAGAACCCAGCTCAGCTCCATACCGAGCCGGTCGGTACCCGCGACGACCCTGGCGCCGGACATCAGGGCCTCGTCAAGGAGACCCTGGATGGTCATCCGTCCGGTGTCGGCCGGTGGTGCTGTCATGTGTAACCCCGTGCTCTGTGGATGCTCCTCTATCGATAACGGATCAGGCCGCCCAGCGGTTATGTGCAACTTAACCTGAACCGGCCGATATTTCAGGTCATATTGACCATCCCGCCCGTGCGCACGCGTTGGTAGACATTCCAGCGTCAGCCGATACCGACTGCCGCGAGAGAGCGAGATATCAATGCACCGAATTCACCGCATCACCCTCGACGACGCGTTGCCGCTGCTGGCGGCGGGCCGCGCCAAAGCCGAGGAGATCGGCGTCAAGCAGACCCTGTGCATCTGCGACGACGGCGGCAATGTCCTTGCGCTGCACCGGTTGCCGGGTGCCCGGCTCACCGGGGTGGATATCGCGATCGCCAAGGCGTTCACCGCGGCCGGCCACGAACGCGCCACCCACCTGTTCAACGAGCCACCAAACGGGCCTGCGCTGCCAGGTAACGAGGCCTTCGGCATCAGTCACATGCTGCCAGGCAAATTCGCCATCTTCGTCGGCGGATTCCCCCTGGTCTTCGACGGTCAGATCGTGGGTGGCGTCGGGATCAGCGGAGGCAACGGTCAACAGGACAAGGCCGTGGGCGCGGCCATTCTCACCGAGTTCGAGGCGCTCACCGCTTCGGTTGCCCGAACGTGACCTGCTGGTGTGCACCCTGACCTCTCCGGGCGCCGATCGGCGGTGATTGTGACCATGGCCAGTCGCGGCCGCCCTCACTAATCTCCTTGAAAGTCAACCTAATTCAGGAAAGGACGAATGATGACCCAACTGCTCGGACGGGATGAGTTTCGCGCCGAACTCGAGAACGCGATCAAAGGCAGGGAAGCCAAGAACGCGTCGTTCTCCAAGGCCTGGGCGGAAGGCAAGCTCAGCAAGGAGCACTTCGCCCGGTGGGCCGAGAACCACTACCACTACGTCGGCCCGTTCGCCGACTACCTGGCCAATATCTACTCCAACACCCCCGATGAGTTCACCGGCGCAAAGGATTTCACGCTGCAGAACATGTACGAGGAGGAGCTGGCCGACATCCGGCACACCGATCTGCTGATCAAGTTCGGTGAGGCCTGCGGGACCACCAAGGAACGGATCGAGGATCCCTCGAACATGAACGCCATCACCCGCGGCCTGCAGGCCTGGTGCTATGCGGTGTCGCAGCGCGAACACTTCGTGGTAGCCACCGCCGCCCTGGTGGTCGGGCTGGAATCGCAGGTGCCGAGCATCTACACCAAGCAGATCGTGCCGCTGCGCGAGGTGTACGGGTTCAGCGAGGACGAGATCGAGTTCTTCGACCTGCACATCACCTCCGATGTGGTGCACGGGGAGCGCGGCTACCAGATCGTGCTCGACCACGCCAACACCCCACAGTTGCAGCAGCGCAGCCTGCAGCTGGTGCGCTGGGGCGCCGAGATGCGGTTCTCCTACACCAAGGGCCTCTACGACTACTACGTCGCGCCCGACCTCGAACCGGTATCCGCCTGATCCCCGACCCACCGCCTCGGCAGAAAGGTAGCGCCATGACCACCCAGTGGATCGCGGTGGCGAGCACCAAGGACCTCGCCCGCCGCCGCAAGCTTCGGGTCGAAGTCGACGGCCGGGCCATCGCGCTGTTCGAGGCGGCGGGACGGGTATATGCGTTCGCCGACAGCTGTATTCATCAGGATCGATCCCTGGCAAAGGGAACCCTGCTGCACGGCAAGGTGATCTGCCCGGGTCACCAGTGGCAGTTCGACCTGGAGACCGGGTACGAGGAGAGCCAGGACCGCTGCCAGCCCACTTACCCGGTTCGGGTCGAGGAGGAAACCGTGTACGTCAACCCCACTGCACCGTTGGGCGCCGTGGCTGCGGGAAGGGAAGTACAGGCATGACCGGTCGGACATTCGTAACCGTCGGCGCGGGGCAGACGGCAGCCGTGGCCGCTCGCACCTTGCGGCGGCGCGGGTTCGACGGACGGATCGTCCTGATCGGCGACGAGCCACACGCGCCCTACCAGCGTCCGCCGCTGTCCAAGGAATTCCTCAGCGGCACAGACACACTGGAGTCGCTGCAGATCCTTCCGGAGGACTGGCGCGCCGACAACGACGTGGAGGTACTCACCGGGGCCGAGGTGACCCGGGTCGACCCGGCGGGCCGCCGGGTGGAGCTGGCTGCGGCTGCACCGATTCAGGCGGACGCGGTGTTGTTCGCCACCGGTGGCGAGCCTCGTAGCTTGCCTGTCCCCGGGCCGCGCCCGGACCTGGTGCACTACCTGCGGACCGTCGACGACGCGATCGCGCTGCAGCGCTCGCTCGCTGCGGCCGGCCGGCTGACGATTATCGGAGCCGGCTTCATCGGGCTCGAAACAGCCGCCACTGCACGCGGTCTCGGCATCGAGGTGACCGTGCTGGAGGCGGCGCCGGTACCGCTGGGCAGTATCATCGGGCAGCGCTTGAGCGCCGAGATGGTCCGTATCCATCGCGACAACGGCGTCGACATTCGCACCGGGATCGCCGTCAGCAACCTACAGACCACCGCCGACGGTGTCGTCCTGGACTGCGGAGATTCGGGGCGGCTCGAAGCCGGCGCCGTGCTGATCGGCATCGGCATCAACCCCAACACCGCGGTGGCAGCGGCCTCGGGACTGCAGGTCGACGACGGCATCGTGGTCGACGCGCAGGGCCGGACCTCGATACCTCACATCTACGCGGCCGGCGATGTAGCCCGACGTTATTCGGCACGTGCCGGACGCCATGTGCGATTCGAACATTTCGACAATGCCAACAAACAGGGCGCCGCGGCCGCCAACGCAATGCTCGGCCGTGATGCGGTCAACGACGATGCCCCGTGGTTCTGGTCGGATCAGTACGACCACAACTTCCAGCTTCTGGGTGAGGCGACCGATCGGACAGTGATCCGCGGCAATCCGGAGGCAAACGACTTCACGGCCTTCTATCTCGACGGCGACCTGCTGCGCGGAGTCTTCGGCGCGAACCGGGGGGAGGACGTGATGGTGGGCCGGGAACTGCTCGGACGACGCATCGAACGTGGGGTCCTCGAAGACGAGGACGCCGACCTGTGGGAATTGGTGGACGCCGAGGAGGTCGCGTCGTGACTGTGCAGCCGAGGAGCGGAAGAGTGGTCGAGGGAACGAATTTCATCGACGGTCGCTGGGTACCAGCGATATCCGGCCAGACGTTCGAGCGGTGCAACCCCGCCGATCCGGACGACGTGGTCGGGATCTTCCCGGCTTCCGGAGCCGCCGATGTGAGCGCAGCGGTCGACGCGCTGGACAAGGCGGCCCCCGAGTGGGCGCAGACTTCGCCCGAGCGCCGGGCGGCGATCCTGGAATCTGCTGCCACGCAGTTGGAGTCGCGTGCGCCCGAGTTGATCGCCGAGCTGATCCGAGAAGAGGGCAAGACCGCCGACGAGGCCACCATGGAGGTCAGCCGAACCCCGGCCAACCTGCGCTTCTACGCCGGGGAGGCCACCCGGGTCACCGGTTGCACCTATCCGACCGCCGGCGACGGCCTGGTCTACACCTTGCGGGAACCGGTCGGGATCGTCGGGGCCATCACCCCCTGGAACTTTCCGTTGAACATCCCGTCGCGCAAGATCGGTCCCGCGCTTGCCGCGGGAAACCCGGTGCTGTTCAAGCCCTCGGAGATCACTCCGTTGATGGGGCAGCGCCTGGTCGAGGCCCTACTCGACGGCGGCCTGCCGCCGAGTGCGATCGCGCTGGTACAGGGGGGCGGGGCCGCCGGGGCGGCCCTCGCCGCCGAAACCCGGGTTCCGGCAGTCACATTCACCGGCTCCACCCAGGTGGGCCGATCGATTCACGCCGTGGTCGGCCCCCAGCGCCGCGTGCAGTTGGAGATGGGCGGAAAGAACCCGGTCGTGGTCGCCGAGGACGCAGACGTCGACGGCGCCGCCGCTCTGATCGTGAAGGGCGCCTTCGGGCTCAGCGGACAGGCCTGCACCGGCACCAGCCGGGTCATCGCGGTAGATTCTGTTCACGATGAGCTGCTCGAGCGGGTGGTCGCCAAGGCCGACAAGCTCAAGGTCGGCCCCGGCGACCTCCCCGGGATCAACATGGGTCCGTTGGCCAGCGCGGCTCAACTCGACAAGTTCCTGCACTACGTCCAGACGGGGGTGGCAGAAGGAGCCTCCCTGCGCTGTGGCGGCACCATCGTCGGCGATCGTGGATTCTTTGTCCGTCCCACAGTTTTCGCCGATGCACTGCCCACCATGCGCATCGTCGCCGAGGAGGTGTTCGGACCGCTGATCACCTTCCAGCGGGCCGGCACGCTGGACGAGGCGATGGACCTCGCGAACGCCACCGATTTCGGGCTCAGCGCGGCGATCGTCACTGGTGATCTGGCCGCTGCCAACCGATTCGCGCACCGGTCCAAGACCGGCCTGGTCAAGATCAACCAGCCGACCACCGGGATGGCGATGAACGCCCCGTTCGGCGGCTACAAGGCGTCCAGCACCCAGACCTACAAGGAGCAAGCCGGAGCGACGCTGATGGAGTTCTACACGCTGGAGAAGACCGTCTATCTCACCCCGTCCGTATAAACAGGAGCTGCAATGGAATTCACCCGAGTCGCCCGGTCCGGGCAGGTGCCCGAGGGCATGGTGCGGCGGTTCTTCGCCGGCGATCACGAGTTCGCGGTGGCTCGCCTCAACGGCAAGGCCTATGCCACGTCCAACTACTGCACGCACCTGGACTGCCTGTTGTCCTCGGGCAAGCTCGTCGACGATGGCATCGGGTGTTCTTGCCATGGAAGCGCATTCGACCTGGAGACCGGGGAACCGATCTGCCCGCCGGCCACGGTTGCGATCAAGACCTACCCGGTCGAGGAACGTGACGGGGAGATCTATGTCGGTGTGGAGGCCGGCGATGCCCCGGCCGGCCCGCGCCGCCGTCGCAAGGGTGCCTGATGCGGACCGAGACCTCGGCGGCGCAACGTCCGTCGGCGCTGTCACTGGGCGGGATGGTCAGTTCGAGCCATCCCGCCGCCAGCGTCGCCGGTGCCCGGGTGCTCGCCGATGGCGGTAACGCCATCGACGCCACGCTGGCCATGGCGGCGCTCACCTGGCTGGTGCTGCCCGGTCAATGTGGAATCGGCGGCGACGCGTTCGCGGTGGTGCGCGAACCCGACGGCCGGGTGTGGACGATCGGCGGCTCCGGATTCGGCCCCGATGGCGGGACGGCGGCGTTCTACCGCGGCCAGGGGCTGTCCACCATCCCGCTGTACGGCCCACTGGGCGTCACCGTTCCCGGCGCACCTGCGATGCTGGCCGCCCTGCATGCCGGGGGCGCGAGCCGCGGACTGACCGAACTGTGGGAGCCCGCCGCCCGGATGGCCGAAACCGGCTTGCCCTGCTCGGCCAAGACGGCAGCCGATGTGCACGAGGCGCTCACCGCGATCCTCCGCGACCCCGGCCTGGCTGCGGTGTATGCACCCGGTGGCGTTGCGGCACGGGTGGGCGACCGATTGGCCCAACCCGATCTCGCCCGCACCATCCGCCGGCTCGCGCTGGACCCGGCCGGCTTCTACACCGGCGAGTTCGCCGAGCGCGCCGTCACGATGCTGACCGCGGGCGGTGCGCCGTTCAGTGGCGACGAGTGGGCGGCCGGGGCCGCTGCCGAACCCGAGAACGCGATCACCGGCCGCTACGTGGACGCCACGATCTACCAGACTCCATTGCCCACGCCCGGCTGGATGGTGTTGCAGCAGGCGGCGTTGTGCGACGGAGTGGTCGGATCCGAGCCCTGGTTGGGCGCGGGGGCGATCGACAGGATGGCACGGGCAGCCCGGCTGGCCTTTCAGGACCGCCTGAAGCGGTGCGGCAGCGACAACACCGGATGGCGTGATGTCCTTGACCCCAACCGGATTGCCCGGCAGCGCCGGGACCTGGCGCGCGCGGCCGAGGACCGGCTGGCGTTCTCGGTGCAGGCCGGGGATACCACCTGCACCGCAGCCGTCGACGCCGACGGACGCGCGGTGTCGTTCATCCACTCGCTCGGCTTCACCTTCGGCGCCACCCTGACCGTGCCCGGTACCGGCGTGGTGCTGGGAAACCGGCTGGGGCGAGGCGCCTACCTGATCCCGGGCCACCCCAACGAGGTGGCACCGCGGCGAAAGCCCCTCAACACACTCAACGCCTGGATCGCCACCGGCGCCCGGGACGAGCTGCTGGCCCTGGGCAGCATCCCCGGCGGGGACGGTCAGGTCCAGTGGAACCTGCAGCTGCTGTCGCACCTGTTCGACCACGGGCTCGAGCCGGCCGAGGCGGTGGCCGCACCTCGGTTCACGGTGTTCCCCGGGTCCGACGCCGAGGTGATCGACCGGCCCATCGAACTACGTGTCGAAGACCGGATCGGCGAACAGACCCGGGACCGGTTGCGTGCGAACGGCCATCGGGTTGTCGTGCAGCCCGCCTACGGTGCCGGCGGTAGCGCCCAGGTGATCTGCCGTGATGAGCGCGGTGTGCTCAGGGGTGCCGCGGACCCGCGGCAGGAAGGCGTGGCGATCGGTGTCGATTGATCAGCCGGGCGCACCCGCTCCGCAGGGGGACTACCGGCCCGCGGTGATGCACCAGGGTGTTGTCTACACCGCGGGGATGACCCCACGGGTGGACGGTGAGCTGAAACTGCGCGGCGTGGTCGGCGCGACGATATCAGCGGGGCAGGCGTACAGCGCGGCCGGTGTTGCCGCGGCCAACGCACTGACCGCGGTGCGTTCGGTACTGCCGGCGGGTGTGGGGTCGAGTCAGCTCCGCTGCCTGCGTATGACGGTCTACATCGCTTGTGTGCCAACATTTCACGACCTTTCTGCAGTGGCGGATGGTGCGTCGGCGCGAATCCGCGCCGAACTCGGGGACGATGCGCTGCCGGTACGGTCGGCGATCGGGGTGCAGACCCTGCCATCGGATGCTCCGGTCGAAATCGATTTGATCGCAGCGGTTCTCTGATGTCGTCGGCGGATCGAGGTGAAAAGCTCAACGCGAACGATGGATGTGCGCTATTCATTGTAGAGCTGGCCAGTCGAGGAATGTTCGTGAAAACGACTGAATACCAGAGTGTTACGGATTGACAGCCTGAGCAGAACTACCGGATTGGACGGTGACGCCTTTGTCCGCGGCACATTGGGTCTACCTGATCGGCCTCGCTGTACTGATAGCGACCGTGGTGGCCAAGAAGAACGTGATCGCCCCCGCCCTGATCGCCACCTTCGTCACCGGCGTGGTTTATCAGGGCAGCTTCACGATGGGGCTGGGGGCGATCTTCAACGCGGCCATCGCCGGAACCCGGGAACTGCTACCGGTTTTCATCATCATCGCGCTGGTTACCGCGATGCTCGGCGCGATGCGCGCACTCGGTGCGGACACCTTGATGATCCGCCCGTTGAGCGGGTTCTTCCGCAACGGGCACATCTCCTACGTGCTGCTCGCGGTGGTGACCTTCCTGCTGTCGCTGGCGTTCTGGCCCACTCCGGTGCTGCCACTGATCGCGGCGATCCTGCTGCCCGCCGCACTCCGCGCCGGCCTGTCGCCGTTGGGTGCGGCATTGGCGATCGCCATCGCCGGACAGGGGATGGCGCTCAGCTCGGACTACATCATGGGCGTGGCACCGGCGCTGTCCGCCGAAGGCGCCCATGTCTCGGCCCGGATGATCGCCGACCGGGCCACCCTCATCGCCCTTATCGCCGGCGTGGTGGCGTTGACGGTGGCCTACTTCCGCGACGTACGGACCAAGATGTCCGATCCGGACGGAGCCGCAGAAATCACGTCGGGTCCCACCCCCGACACGATCCTCGACACGACGGCGGTGACCGAAACGGTGCCGACCGGCAACGGGGCCGCCGCACACCGGGGCACCACTGCGACCCTGGCTCCCGCCCCTGCCCCCGCCGCCGCCGAAACGGTGACCGCAGGTTCCGGCCGGCCTTCGCCGAAGGCGCTGATCGTTGCTGTGGCCGTCCCGCTGCTGTTCGCCGCCCTGCTGATCTTCATGCTGCTGGGCCGGTTCACCTCGCTGATCCCCGACATCGACGAAGGTCTGGGTGCGCCCCTGGTGGGTGGTACCGCCGCACTCGCGCTGGTGGCAATCGCCTTGATCGCGAAGCGAAAAGACTGGCTCGGCGAGGTCGGTACCCACTTCACCGAGGGCATCACCTTCTCGTTCCGAACCATGGGGATGGTGATTCCGGTCGCCGGCTTCGTCTACGTCGGTTTGGCCGACTACTCCGCGGGAATCCTGGGTCTGCCCGAAGGTGCCGATGCACCGGCGTTCCTGTTCGACGCCGTCGCGCTCGTGCAACCGCACATCCCACAGGTCCCGGTATTCGCGGCCTTCGCGATGCTGCTCACCGGCATGTTGATCGGGCTGGACGGAAACGGGTGGCCGGGATTGCCGTTCACCGGATCGATGGCCGGGGCACTCGGCGACGGCAGCACCGACGTGGCCACGCTGGCCGCCATCGCGCAGAACGGTGCCAGCTGGACCGGCGGCGGGACACTGGTGATCTGGTCCTCCCTGATTGTGGTCGCCGGACTGACCGGGGTTCCGGTGGTCGACCTGGCCCGGCGGTTGTTCATCCCGGTGGTCACCGGACTGGTGGTGGCCACCGCCATCGCCGCGGCGGTCATGCTGTGAGCGCCCCGCTGACAGCCCAGGGACGCACAGCCGTCGACATCGCGGACGCGGTCAGGGCGGGGGAGATCTCTGTCGTCGACACGGTCCGCGCAGCCGTGGACCGGATCGAATCTTGTGACGACGAGATCGGCGCCTTCGTCCACGTCGACGCCGAAGGTGCGCTGGCCCGGGCCCACGAGTTGGACCAGCTGGTGTCGCGCGGCGTCGATCCCGGTCCTCTTGCCGGAGTTCCCTTGGGCGTCAAGGAACTTCACCCAGTGGCCGGTTGGCCTTTCGCCATGGGCAGCGCGCTCTATGCCGACCGGGTCGCCGACCACACCTGCACGCTGGTGAGCAGGGCGGTGGCCGCCGGCGCGGTGCCGATCGGCCTGACCGCCTCGCCGGAGTTCGGCCGCGCTTCCTACACCGCATCCGAACTGCACGGCGTGACCCGCAACCCGTGGAATCCGCGCCTCACCCCAGGCGGATCGAGCGGCGGATCGGCGGCCGCAGTGGCCG
Source organism: Mycolicibacterium peregrinum (assembly GCF_001665785.1). Taxonomy (GTDB): domain Bacteria; phylum Actinomycetota; class Actinomycetes; order Mycobacteriales; family Mycobacteriaceae; genus Mycobacterium; species Mycobacterium peregrinum_A. The sequence goes on along the minus strand of NZ_LZSO01000028.1, from coordinate 100,580 downwards.
CGGGCATGGTGCCGATCGCCACCGGCACCGACGGGGCGGGCTCCCTGCGGATCCCGGCCTCTTACTGTGCGCTGGTCGGGTTCAAGACCACCTACGGTCTGGTCCCGCGCGGTCCCCGCCACCGCGGCGCCGCCGACAACGACCACTACGGCGCACTGACCCGCACGGTCCGTGACACCGCCCGGTTCCTGGACTGCGTATGCGGCCTGGATCCCTACGACCGCGCCTCGCTGCCTGCGCCCGGGGGATTCGAAGACGGGCTGAACACCGACCTGCGCGGGCTGCGCGTCGCCTTCGCCCCGGACCTCGGCAACGCACCGTGTGACCCGACCGTGGCCGAGGTGGCCCACGCGGTGGCCGAACTGTTCATCGCCTCGGTCGGGGCGGTGCGGGTGCCCGCTGGGTTGCGCCTGGACCCGGCCTGCGGCGCCGCGTACCGAACCCTCTCGGCCCCCGACGTCTATTCCCAGGTGCGTGCCGCACCACCGGGCCGCGCCATCCACCCCACCCTGCGCGGATATCTCGATGCTGCCTCCCGGGTGGATGCCGACGCCCTGGCCGACGCGCACGAGGTTCGCGCTCGGCTGGTCGCTGCCACCGCCGAGGCCTTCGAGGGCTTCGACCTGCTGCTCACTCCGGCCACTCAGGTTCCGGCCTTTCCGGCCGCCGGCCCGATGCCCACCGAGATCGCCGGGCAGCCGGTCGACCATTGGGGCGCACTGGCCATCACCTTCCCGTTCAACCTGACCGGGCAGCCCGCGATCTCGGTGCCTGCCGGTACCGTGGGGGGCGCACCGATCGGACTGCAGATCGTGGCGCGTCGTCACGCCGATGCCCTGGTCCTGGCGGCCGCGGCGCAGGTAGAGGGCGTGTCGTCCTGAAGCCTCGTCGAACGGGTGTTTCGGGTGGCGGCGTCGGTGCCCTCGGATCGTCGTCGGCCGCGAAAACGTGATCTCACCGCACGCTCGCCGGGAAAAGCTCGACGATTTGGTGCATTCGCCGTGCTCACCTACTATGTAGGGGTTGCCTTGGGCAGACCTCGGTTGACTGCTGTTTAAGAGTCGGCCCTGCGTGCCCTTCGGTAACAAAGACCGCGCACGTCCAGGTCGGTATCTGGCGTGCATACAAATCCAGGTCAGGAGATCGAGTGATTCAGCAGGAATCGCGGTTGAAGGTCGCCGACAACACGGGCGCCAAGGAGATCTTGTGCATCCGCGTGCTCGGTGGCTCATCGCGACGCTACGCCGGCATCGGTGATGTCATCGTTGCGACCGTCAAGGACGCCATCCCCGGCGGCAACGTCAAGCGCGGCGATGTCGTCAAGGCCGTCGTGGTCCGCACCGTCAAGGAGCGTCGCCGCGCCGACGGCAGCTACATAAAGTTCGACGAGAACGCGGCCGTCATCATCAAGGCCGACAACGACCCGCGCGGTACCCGCATCTTCGGGCCGGTCGGCCGCGAACTGCGCGAGAAGCGCTTCATGAAGATCGTCTCGCTGGCGCCGGAGGTTTTGTGATGAAGGTCCACAAGGGCGACACCGTTCTGGTCGTCTCGGGCAAGGACAAGGGCGCGAAGGGCAAGGTCATCGAGGCCTACCCGACCCGCGACAAGGTTCTGGTCGAGGGCGTCAACCGGATCAAGAAGCACACTGCCCAGTCGCAGAACGAGCGTGGCGCATCGTCGGGTGGCATCGTCACCCAGGAGGCCGCCATCCACGTGTCCAACGTGATGGTGGTCGATTCCGACGGCAAGCCGACTCGTGTGGGTTACCGCGTCGATGAAGAGACCGGCAAGAAGGTCCGCATCGCCAAGACCAATGGCAAGGACATCTGATGACCGCACCAGAAAAGGTTCAGCCCCGCCTGAAGCAGCGCTACCGCGAAGAGATCCGCGAGGCGCTCAACAAGCAGTTCGAGTTCGACAACGTCATGCAGATCCCCGGCGTGGTCAAGGTTGTCGTCAACATGGGTGTCGGCGACGCCGCCCGTGACGCCAAGCTGATCAACGGCGCGGTCGCCGACCTGGCCCTGATCACCGGCCAGAAGCCGGAGATCCGCAAGGCCCGCAAGTCCATCGCACAGTTCAAGCTGCGCGAGGGCATGCCCATCGGCGCGCGCGTCACGCTGCGCGGCGACCGGATGTGGGAGTTCCTGGACCGGCTGATCTCCATCGCCCTGCCCCGTATCCGCGACTTCCGCGGCCTCAACGGCAAGCAGTTCGACGGCACCGGTAACTACACCTTCGGCCTCAACGAGCAGTCGATGTTCCACGAGATCGACGTCGATTCCATCGACCGTCCCCGCGGTATGGACATCACCGTGGTCACCTCGGCGACCAACGACGACGAAGGCCGTGCGCTGCTGAAGGCGCTGGGCTTCCCCTTCAAGGAGAACTGAGCACATGGCAAAGAAGGCGCTGGTCCACAAGGCCAACAAGAAGCCCAAGTTCGCGGTTCGCGCGTACACGCGGTGCAACAAGTGCGGTCGCCCGCACTCGGTCTACCGCAAGTTCGGGCTGTGCCGCATCTGCCTGCGCGAGATGGCGCACGCAGGTGAGCTGCCCGGTGTGCAGAAGTCCAGCTGGTAATCCAGCCGGCATCTGCGCAGTAGACCACACAGACCAATCCAAACAGGTTGCGGAAGGCCCTGAAAGGGGAACCGCCGCGAGGAAGGTGAGCCGGTTGTCATGACGATGACTGACCCGATCGCAGACTTCTTGACACGTCTGCGCAACGCCAATTCGGCGTACCACGATGAGGTGACCCTGCCCCACTCGAAGATCAAGGCGAACATCGCCGAGATCCTCAAGAAAGAGGGCTACATCTCCGATTACCGCACCGAGGATGCCCGCGTCGGCAAGTCCCTGGTGGTGTCGCTCAAGTACGGCCCCAGCCGTGAGCGCAGCATCGCGGGCCTGCGTCGCGTGAGCAAGCCCGGTCTGCGGGTTTACGCAAAGTCCACCAATCTGCCTCGGGTGCTCGGCGGCCTGGGCGTGGCGATCATCTCCACGTCCTCGGGCCTGCTCACCGACCGTCAGGCGGCACGAAGCGGCGTGGGCGGCGAAGTCCTCGCCTACGTGTGGTGAGGGGATAGAAGACATGTCGCGTATTGGTAAGCAGCCGGTCCTGGTTCCCGCCGGGGTCGATGTGACGATTGACGGCCGCAACGTCTCGGTCAAGGGCCCCAAGGGCACCCTGACCCTCGATGTCGCCGAGCCGATCACCGTCGAGCGCAACGAAGACGGCGCCATCGTGGTCAGCCGTCCCGATGACGAGCGGCGCAGCCGCTCCCTGCACGGGCTCTCCCGCACCCTGGTGGCCAACCTGGTCACCGGCGTCACCGAGGGCTACACCCGCAAGATGGAGATCTTCGGCGTCGGCTACCGCGTCGCACTCAAGGGTTCAAACCTGGAGTTCGCACTCGGCTACAGCCACCCCGTGGTGATCGAGGCGCCCGAGGGCATCACCTTCGCCGTCGAGACGCCCACCAAGTTCTCGGTCACGGGTATCGACAAGCAAAAGGTCGGTCAGATCTCCGCGGTCATCCGCCGCCTGCGCCGCCCCGACCCGTACAAGGGCAAGGGTGTGCGTTACGAGGGTGAGCAGATCCGCCGCAAGGTCGGAAAGACAGGTAAGTAACCATGGCTGCAAAGACTCAAGCTGCCGCCGTCCGCAAGCCGGTGGGGCAGAACATCTCTGAGACTCGCCGTAACTCTCGGCTGCGTCGGCATGCCCGGTTGCGCAAGAAGGTCTCCGGCACCGCGGCGACCCCGCGTCTGGTGGTCAACCGTTCGGCACGGCACATCCACGTCCAGCTCATCGACGACCTGGAAGGCGTCACGCTGGCGGCTGCCAGCTCGATCGAGGCCGATGTGCGCGCCGTCGAGGGTGACAAGAAGGCGCACAGCGTTCGGGTCGGTCAGCTGATCGCCGAGCGCGCCAAGGCTGCCGGTGTCGACACGGTTGTGTTCGACCGCGGTGGCTACACCTATGGCGGCCGGATCGCCGCGCTGGCGGATGCCGCGCGCGAGGGCGGGCTGAAATTCTGATGACTGTCAACGAGAGGACTGCATGATGGCCGAGCAGGCAACTGGTGCCGGCGGCCCAGGCGCTTCCGACAACCGCGGTGGCCGTGGCCGCCGCGACGACCGCGGTGGCCGTGGTGGCCGCGACAGCGGCGAGAAGAGCAACTACATCGAGCGCGTGGTGTCGATCAACCGCGTCTCCAAGGTGGTCAAGGGTGGTCGGCGCTTCAGCTTCACCGCGCTGGTCATCGTCGGTGACGGCAAGGGCATGGTCGGCGTCGGCTACGGCAAGGCCAAGGAAGTTCCGGCCGCCATCGCCAAGGGCGTCGAGGAGGCTCGCAAGGGCTTCTTCCGGGTTCCGCTGATCGGCGGCACCATCGTCCATCCGGTTCAGGGCGAAGCCGCTGCCGGTGTGGTGATGTTGCGTCCGGCCAGCCCGGGTACCGGTGTGATCGCCGGTGGTGCGGCTCGCGCGGTGCTGGAATGCGCCGGCGTGCACGACATCCTGGCCAAGTCGCTGGGCAGTGACAACGCGATCAACGTGGTGCATGCCACCGTTGCCGCGCTGAAGATGATCCAGCGTCCCGAAGAGGTGGCGGCCCGTCGCGGTCTGCCCCTCGAGGACGTGGCGCCGGCCGGCATGCTGAAGGCCCGGCGCGAGAGCGAAGCGCTTGCTGCCGCAGCAGCGCGTGAGGGATCGGCATAACCATGGCAGAACTCAAGATCACCCAGGTGCGCGGAACCATCGGCGCACGCTGGAAGCAGCGCGAGAGCCTGCGGACCCTGGGGCTGAAGAAGATTCGTCAGTCCGTGGTGCGTGAGGACAACGCGCAGACCCGCGGTCTGATCAAGGCCGTTCATCACCTCATCGAGGTGGAGGAGGTGAAGTCCTGATGTCCGTTATCAAGCTTCACGACCTGAGGCCTGCCCCCGGAGAGAAGAAGGCCAAGACCCGCGTCGGTCGTGGTGAGGGCTCCAAGGGTAAGACCGCCGGTCGTGGTACCAAGGGCACCAAGGCCCGCAAGAACGTCCCCGTGACGTTCGAGGGTGGCCAGATGCCGATCCACATGCGGCTCCCGAAGCTCAAGGGCTTCAAGAACCGCTTCCGGACCTCCTACGAGGTCGTCAACGTCGGCGACATCGCCAAGGCTTTCCCGCAGGGCGGCACCATCGGTGTCGACGAGCTGGTTGCCAAGGGCCTCGTTCGCAAGAACAGCCTGGTGAAGGTGCTCGGCGACGGCAAGCTGGCCGTCAAGGTCGACGTGACCGCCAACAAGTTCAGCGGTAGCGCCCGTGAGGCGATCTCCGCTGCCGGCGGTTCGGCCACCGAACTGTAATTCTGCGCGAGCAGACACAAAAGCCCCCGCTTCGGCGGGGGCTTTTTGCGTTGGGCGTCAGCTCAGGCGCGGGATCACTTCAGCGGCAAGCCGTTCCATCTGTTCGCGGTCCTCGGCGATCGTGGCGCCCGTGGGGTTGAGCAAAACGGTCTGTGCCCCCGCATCGAGCACCTCGCGCAGACCCCGCACCACGTCGTCCACGGTGCCTGCCACCGCCACGTCGCCCAGGCGCATCCGGTCCCCGTAGATCCGCCGAAGGCCCGCGTCCACCCGCTCGCGAGCCCGGGCAGGGTCGTCGTCGACGATCAGGTAGACCCGCTTGCCGATGCGGAAGCCGGCCTGATCCTTGCCCTGCTCGTCGATTTCGCGGTGCACCGTCCGTACCGCCTCGGCGAATGCCGCGGTGGTCGACGAGCCGGCCCCCAGAAACGCATCGCCGTAACGGACCGCCCGCGCCAGAGCCCTCGGCGCGTTGGCCCCGAACCAGATCGGCGGGTGTGGCCGCTGAACGGGTTTAGGGCTGATGGCCAGATCGTCGACATCGCGGAAGCGGCCGTGGAAGGTGATCCGGGGTTCATCCGACCAGGCGGCTTTCATCAACTCCAGACCCTCGGTGAAGCTGGAGATGAATGTCGACGAGTCCACCCCGAACGCCGGGAACTGCCGGAAACTGCCGCCCGGCGCCACGCCGACGTCGAGGCGGCCGTGACTGAGCCGGTCCACCGCGGTGATCGCCGACGCCAACTGCAGCGGGTCGTGCAGCGAGGTGACCAGGACCGCGACCCCCAACCGCAGTCTCGTGGTGACCGCCGCGGAATACGACAGCAACTCCAGCGGGGCGATCGTCGGTGCCGGCCCCACGGTCTGCTCGATCGTCCAACCTCCCTCGAAACCGAGTTCCTCGGCGCGGGCCAGATACGCCTTGAAGGCTGCGTCGTCGAAGCCGTCGTGATCGAGCTGCGGGAGCGAGATGGAGAACGTCACCCGTCTCACGGTACGACGGTGGTCCGGTAGGCGGACAGTTCTTGTCGCCGCGCGCGGAATCCGCCGATCGGTAGGCTCGGTCCATGTTCGCTTTTCTCCCAGGACTGCCCGGCCAGGACGATCTCAAGGCGTTGGCCCGGCGGGTGGACACCGCCCGGCACAACGGAGTGCCCAGCGGGTGTGTGCTGGAGTTGGATCTGATGTCGACCCCGCCGGAGACCGCCGGTTTCGATCCGTTGACCGTGATCGCGGGCGGGGGCCGCCCGCTGGTGTTGCGGCAGGCCGTCGCGGCGATCCACCGCGCCGCCGAGGACGACCGGGTGGCCGGGTTGATCGCGCGGGTGCAGTTGCCCGCCGCCGCGCCCGGCCCGGTGCAGGAACTGCGGGATGCCATCGCGGCGTTCAGCGCCGTCAAGCCCACCGTGGCCTGGGCCGAGACGTACCCCGGCACCCTGTCCTATTACCTGGCCTCCGCCTTCCGCGAAGTGTGGATGCAGCCGTCGGGCACTGTGGGGCTGGTCGGTTTCGCCACCAATGCGATGTTCCTGCGTGACGCGCTCGACAAGGTGGGTGTCGAGGCGCAGTTCGTCGCGCGTGGCGAATACAAATCCGCGGCAAACGTTTTCACGGAAGCCCGCTACACCGACGCGCAGCGTGAGGCCGACGGCCGGATGATCGAGAGCCTGCAATCGCAGGTGTGGCAGGCTATCGCCGAATCACGGGGCCTGACCGCGGAGGCGGTCAACGTACTGGCGGACAAGGCGCCGGTGCTGCGCGATGACGCCGTCACCGCCGGTCTGATCGATCGGATCGGGTTCCGTGACGAGGCCTATTCACGGATCGGTGAACTGTCCGGCGGGCCGACCGAGGCGGGTGCCGATGCCGACAGTCACCCCGATGCCCTACCGCGGCTTTATCTTTCGCGCTATGCGCGGACCACTCCCAAGGTTCCTGCGCCGCAGATACCGGGGCGTAAATCCAAGCCCACGATCGCGCTGGTGACGTTGCACGGCCCGATCGTGAGCGGCCGCGGCGGACCACAGGTGCTGCCGCTGGGTAATTCCAGTGCCGGCGGCGACACCATCGCCGCGGCTCTGCGTGAGGCCGCCGCCGACGATGAGGTGTCGGCGATCGTGCTGCGCGTCGACAGCCCCGGCGGCTCGGTGTCCGGGTCGGAAACCATTTGGCGCGAGGTGGTTCGGATTCGCGAGCGCGGTAAGCCCATTGTCGCCTCCATGGGTGCGGTGGCCGCATCGGGTGGCTACTACGTGTCGATGGCGGCAGACGAGATCGTGGCCAATGCCGGCACCATCACCGGGTCCATCGGCGTGATCACCGGCAAGTTGGTCTCCCGCGAGCTCAAGGACAAGTTGGGCGTTGGTTCGGATTCCTTGCGTACCAACCCCAATGCCGATGCCTGGTCGTCGAACACGCCGTTCACCGACGAACAGCACGCCCACATCGAAGCCGAGACCGACCTGCTCTACACCGATTTCATCACCCGCGTGGCCGAGGGGCGCAAGCTCTCGGTCGAGCAGGTGGACAAGGTGGCGCGCGGACGAATCTGGACGGGCGCCGACGCCAAGGGCCACGGTCTCGTCGACGAACTCGGCGGACTGCGCACCGCGGTCACCCGCGCCAAGGTCCTGGCCGGGCTGGATCCGGACACCAAGGTGCGGGTGCTGAGCTATCCCGGTTCGTCCTGGTTGGACATGTTGCGGCCCAAGCCCTCCTCTCAACCCGCAGCCGCGTCGGTGCCGCAGGCTGTCGGCAACCTGCTGGGGCAATCGGTGGTCGGAGTCCTCGAGAACGCCGGGCGCGCTGTGACCGGATCCCACGCGCTCTGGCTGGGAGAACCCCGGTTTTGACGCTTGCGATAGTTACGACGCGGTAGCGGGCGGCGCTTTGTCGGCCGTGGGGCTGTAACGTCAGATCTTGGCAACTGATGAATTGTCGACGAAACGACGGCCTGGCCCTGCGGTGTTCAACCCAGTCAGAGCAGCCGTAACAGAGCGCGCGGCGGGGAACGGTGTCGTCAGACACATGGAGGACTCGTGCCCGCGCATAACAGCCCGATGAGGGGCTTCGGAGACAAGCCGGAGATCGACTATCGCGAACCCTCCGAGGATCCGCCGGACCCCGGGGTATTGAAGCGGGCCATCGCCGCCTCGGCTATCGGTAACGCCACAGAATGGTTCGACTACGGCATCTACGCCTATGGCGTGGGCTACATTTCCGCCGCGATCTTCCCTGGAGACGCCCAGCAGGCGACCCTGCTGGCCCTCGCGACGTTCGCGGTGTCGTTCCTGGTCCGCCCGCTCGGTGGATTCGTCTGGGGGCCACTCGGCGACCGGCTCGGCCGTAAACACGTGCTCGCGATCACCATCGTGCTGATGGCGGGCGCGACGTTCTGCGCCGGCCTGATTCCGTCCTATGCCGCGATCGGCATGTGGGCCCCGGTGCTCATGGTCGGGCTCCGGATGATCCAGGGCTTCTCCACCGGAGGGGAGTACGGCGGAGCCGCGACATTCATGGCCGAGTACGCGCCGTCGCGTCGGCGTGGCTTCCTCGGCAGTTTCCTGGAATTCGGCACCCTCGCGGGCTTTTCGATGGGTGCGCTGTTGATGCTTGGCTTCTCGGCACTGCTCTCCGACGAGCAGATGGGGCAATGGGGTTGGCGGTTGCCGTTCCTCGTGGCCGCCCCGCTCGGCCTGGTCGGTGTCTACCTACGTTCGAAGCTCGAGGACACCCCGATCTTCCGCGAACTCGAAACCACGGGGGAGCGGGAAGGCGGGCCGGCGTCTGAGCTCAAGGATCTGGTGGTCGAATACTGGGGCCCCATCCTGCGATTGGGCGGTTTGGTCGTTGCGCTCAACGTGGTCAACTACACGCTGCTGACCTACATGCCGACGTATCTGGAGCAGACGATCGGCTTGTCGAGCAGCCACTCCTTGATGGTGCCCATCATCGGCATGCTGTCGATGATGGTGTTCCTGCCGTTCGCGGGCCACATCTCCGACCGGGTGGGCCGCAAACCGATGTGGTGGGTCTCGCTGATCGGCCTGTTCGTCGCCGGTATCCCGATGTTCCTGCTGATGTCGACGAACATGGTCGGCGCGATCATCGCGTTCGCGGTGCTGGGCCTGCTCTATGTGCCCCAGCTTTCGACCATCTCCGCGACGTTCCCGGCGATGTTCCCCACCCAGGTGCGTTACGCCGGCTTCGCCATCGCCTACAACGTGTCGACATCGCTGTTCGGCGGTACGGCTCCGGCGATCAACGACTGGATGGTGGCGAAGACCGGCGACCAACTGGTGCCGGCCTATTACATGATGATTGCCTGCGTGATCGGGATGATTGCGCTGATCAAGGTGCCCGAGACTGCGCGATGTCCGATCAGCGGCACCGAGATCCCCGGAACGCCCGAAGCGCCGGCGCAGCTGGAGTACGAGACCGACGCCGACGCGTCGGCTGCGTCAGCCGGCCGGTAGGCGCGCGATCAACCGGTCGACGGCGTCCTCCATGTGGGCCAGCATCAACTTGTCGGTGAGTGCGACGTCTCCGGATCGGATGGCGCCTGCCAACGCCTGGTGCTCGTTCACCCGATCGGTGGCGGTCTCGTAGGTGTCGGCCAGCGCGTGGACGCACATCCTGGTCTCGATGAGGAAGGTCTGGTGCAGGCGCGAGAGCCGCGGGCTGCCTGCGAGTTCGACGAGTACCTCGTGGAAATGCATGTCGGCCTCGCTGACTTCATCGAGGTCGCGGGCTGCTGCCATCTCGTCGACCACGGCGAGTAACGCGTCTCCGGCGCCCGCGTAATCACCTTGCAGGATCTGGCGGCTCGCGGTCCGCTCGATCGCCTCGCGGGCCAGGTACATGTCGCGGATCTCGTCCGAGTCCATGGTGTTGACGAACACTCCGCGGTTGCGGATCGCGATGAGCAGACCTTCCTGCGTGAGCCGCTGCATGCCCTCGCGCAGGGGACCGCGGCTGACTCCGAGCTTGCGTGCCAGCTCGGCCTCGCCCAGCTGTGTGCCCGGCGTCAGGGCACCGTACGCGATGGCCTGCCGGAGCTTTTCGGCGACGATGCTCGGCGTCGATTCCTGCTCGACAGGACTGATGAAGTCGGTCACTGCGTGGCTCCGAACAGGCGGCCCAGCCCGGGTAGTGACGGCACCGGGCCGATCAGCTGCAGCCCCTTCCAGACCGTGACCTGGTTTGCGGTGAGCACGGGTTTGCCGACGGCGGATTCCAACTGGTCGATGAAACCCATTGTGTGCATGGCGGTGTCGGGTACCAGTACGGCCTCGGCATCGGGGTGGTCGGCCGCGGCGACCATCTCGAGCACCTGCGCCTGCTCCAGCCGGCCCACCTCGGCGGCGGTGACGATGCCGTGGCTGCCCATCGACACCACGTCCACGCCGCCGGCTGCCAGGAACGCGACGAAGTGCGACGCGACGTCCTCAGGATAGGACGCGGCCACCGCCACCCGGTGTATTCCCAAGTGCTGCAATGCATCTACGAAGGCGATCGACGTCGACGATGCGGGGACACCCGATGCGGCGGCCACCTCGTCGGCCTGGCGCCGGGCACCGTCGCGGCCGAAGACGAAGCTGCCCGACGTGCACGCCCACATCATCGAATCCGGACGCGCCGGGCCCAAGCGCAGTACGCCGTCGGTGAGGCGTTCGGTCCGTCCGAGGTCGAGCAGGGCATCGACGCGATGCGCGTCCTCGCCGACCGAGGTGATCGCGACCGGCAAATTGAGCGTCTCCGGCAGGCGGGCCTGCAGCGCGCCGAAGTCGTCTTCGGCACTGTGGCCGGGATAGAGGATCCCCACCGTCGCCATGCTTCTTCCTTTCGAGGGTGGCCTTGTCGCTGGCACGCGTTCAGGTCTGCAGCAGCCGCTGGCCCACGCCGACGGCCTTGCGGCCCGCGACGGCCAGGGCCGCCCACATCGTCACCTGGTTGGCGGTGACCACCGGCTTGCCGAGCTCGCGCTCCAGCGGGGCGATCAGATCGTAAGTCGGCAGATTCGTGCAGCTGATGACGATGGCCTCGGCATCGGAACAGTCGGTGGCACACACCAACTCGGCCGTGGTCGCATACGGCACCGCCCAGATCCGGGATGTCATCCCCAGGCCCGCGGTGGCGGCCACCTCGATGCCGGCCTCCATGAGATAACTGGTCAGCCCGCTCGTGAGGTCGGCGGTGTACGGCGTGACGGTGGCGACGGTTCGCACGCCGAGATGGCGGAGTGCGGTGAGCATGGATCCGCTGGTGGTCACGGCGGCCGGGGCGCCGGCCGCCCGCATCGCCGCGACCAGTGCGGCCTCTCCGGCCATCCCCTTGACGAAGCTTCCCGCGGTGCACGCATAGGCCGTCACCAGCGGAGCCACCGCGAGCACGTTCGCGGCGCCGGCCTCGACCTGCTCGGGTTCGGAGACATGCACCGCCATGTCGACGGTGACCTGCATCGGGGCGTACCGCAACCGGGTGACGTAGAGGCTGACGTCATTGGGCACCCAGCGCCACAGTTCGCGGTCGAGCGCGAAGTCGTGAGGCGTCACAACGCCGATCCCCACCTGCTGCAACGGTGGGGGAGGAACGACATCCTCGAGCGTCATGTCCACAGTGTGAGGCCGGGAGGGCAAACCGGCAACAGATTGTTGACAATCATACGAGCGTGTTCCTAGCCTCGGAATGGTGCCGCCCCACGCAGCCCGCCCCGTGATCGCGGTGTTGTGCGAGCGTGAGACCGACCGGGTGCCCGGCCTGGACGCCGTGGACGCGGAGTTCCGGTACTGCGACGCCGCCGGGCTGGGGCAGGCTGTCGCGGGAGCGCAGGCGGTGTTCCTGTGGGACTACTTTTCCACCGCCCTGCGTGAGGTCTGGGCGCATGCGGACGCACTCGAGTGGATTCACATCGCGGCGGCCGGGGTCGACACACTGCTGTTCGACGAGCTGCGGGAATCCGACGTCGTGGTCACCAACGCCCGCGGTGTATTCGACCGCCCCATCGCCGAATACGTGCTCGGAGCGGTGATCGCGTATGCCAAGGGGAGCCAGGCCAGCCTGGATTTCCAACGCCGCCATGAGTGGCGCTACCGCGAGACTCGCAGCATCGCGGGTGCGCGCGCACTCGTGGTGGGGACCGGCGGGATCGGCCGCGAGATCGCGCGTCTGCTGCGCGCGGCCGGTCTGTCCGTGCGCGGCGCCGGGCGCGTGGCCGCCGACGAGGATCCCGATCTCGGTACGGTGGTGGCGACCGACCACCTGGCCGAGGCCGTCGGCTGGTGCGATCATCTCGTGCTGGCCGCACCGCTCACCCCGGCGACGCGAGGGCTCGTCGACGAGGCCGTGCTCAAAGCGATGAAACCCGATGCGCACCTGGTCAATATCGCGCGCGGACCCATCGTCGACGAGGACGCGCTGCTGGACGCGCTCACCGAACGCCGCATCGGCGGAGCCACCCTCGACGTGTTCAGCGCCGAGCCGCTGCCCGCCGAACACCCGTTGTGGGACGCGCCCGGCGCCGTCGTCACCGCGCACATGTCCGGCGACGTCGTAGGGTTCCGCGAGACTCTCGCCGATCAGTTCGCCGACAATGCGCGACGCTGGCTGGCCGGGCAGCCGCTGCTCAACGTCGTCGACAAGGTGCTCGGTTACGTACCGGGGGACCGGACGTGACGATCCCACAGGCGGTCGAGCTGCTCGAGGCCTACCGCACCAAGGCGCTCTCACCGGTGGAGGTGACCGAGGCGGCGCTGTCGGCCATCGACCGCCACAACGAGGCGGTGAACGCCTTCGTACTCGTCGACTCCGACGGTGCGATGGACTCTGCGCGAGAGTCCGAAATGCGTTGGTACAGAGGAGATCCGATCGGCCCTGCCGACGGGATCCCGACGTCGATCAAGGACGCGCTGTGGACCAGGGGTTGGCCGACCCTGCGGGGCAGCTGGCTCGTCGACCAGGCGGGCCCGTGGACCGAGGACGCGCCCAGCGTGGCGCGCCTGCGCGAATCTGGTGCCGTGCTGCTCGGGAAGACCACCACACCGGAATATTCGTGGAAAGGCGTGACCGACTCGCCGCGTTACGGGGCGACCGGAAACCCGTGGAATCCCACGATGACCGCAGGCGGATCCAGCGGCGGAAGCGCGGCGGCCGTGGCACTCGGGATGGGGGCCTGGTCGGTCGGCACCGACGGCGGTGGTTCGGTGCGCATCCCCGCCGCGTTCACCGGCACCGTCGCCCTCAAACCGACCTACGGCCTCATCCCGCTGTATCCACCGAGCCCGTTCGGCACGCTCTCGCACGCCGGTCCGATGGCCCGGACGGTCACCGACGTCGCCGCGCTGTTGGACGTGATCACCGGATTCGACGCGCGGGACTGGTCGGCAATGCCTTCTCCGCGTTCGTCTTTCCGTGCCGCGCTGAACGGTGACATCGCCGGGCTGCGCATCGCCTACTCGCCGGATCTCGGCTTCGGGGTCAACGACCCCGAGGTGGATATCGCGGTGCGGGCAGCGGTGGAGGTCCTTGCGGCGGCAGGCGCGCACGTCGAGGAGATCGATCCGGGCTTCGCCGACCCGGTGCACGCCTTCCACGTGCTGTGGTTCTCCGGCGAGGCAAAGGTGTTGGAAGGCAAGCTGGACGGGCCCGATGCCGGACGTGTCGATCCCGGCCTGCGACGCACGGCCACGACCGGGGCGAGCTTCACCGCGTCGGACTATCTGGACGCGACCGCCGTCCGGATGAAGCTCGGGGAACTGATGGGCCGGTTCCACCGGACCTACGACGTCCTGTTCACCCCGACGCTGCCGCTGACCGCGTTTCCGGTCGGCCGGGATGTGCCCGACGCTTCACCTTCACCCGACTGGACGAGCTGGACGCCCTACACATACCCGTTCAATCTCACTCAGCAGCCCGCACTTTCGGTGCCGTGCGGGTTCAGCTCGAGCGGCCTGCCGGTCGGATTGCAGATCATCGGTCCCCGACATTCGGATGCCTTGGTGCTCCGCGTCGGGCAGGCATATCAGGACATCACCGACTGGCATCGCCGCGTCCCCGCGATGCTCACCGAGGAGGTTGCATGAGCCGGTTGATCACGGTGTCGCTGGACAAACGCGGAGTCAGTTGCGTCGCGCGACTTCTCGACGAAGCGGCGCCGCGCACCTGCGCTGCCGTGTGGGACGCCCTGCCGCTGGCGGCGCAGGTATTTCACGGCAAGTACGCCCGTAACGAGATCTACACCCTGCTGCCGGCCTTCGGCACCGACCCTGGCAAGGAGAACACCACGGTCACCCCGATATCGGGCGACCTGTGCTGGTTCTCGTTCGACTCCGACGATCTGGGCAACCCCGCGTACGGCTACGAGAACAGTGCCGGTACCGGAACCACCGGCGCGATCGTCGACCTGGCGCTGTTTTACGGCCGCAACAACCTGCTGATCAACGGAGACCAGGGCTGGGTGCCCGGCAACGTGTTCGGCGAGATCATCGAGGGGCTCGACGACATGGCCGCAGCCTGCCAGGACCTGTGGATGGGTGGAGCCAGAGGTGAGACGCTGCGCTTTGCCAGGGCATCGTGATCGTGTGTGGCAGCTCGTTCGTTCCGCGTATGAAGCGTGGTGGCGGTCTCAAGGCCGATTTCCGCCGTAGCGCTTCAGACGTGCCGGCCGAACTCAGTCCAGAGTGCCGCTGATGTAGACGATCTCGCCCATCGGGTCGTTCTCGTCGCGGTCGGGAACCGGCAGGCCGTGGCGGACGAACAGCTCTGAACGGTCCGCACCCGTCATCTTCCAGCCCTTGGCGCTCAAATAGTCGGCGGCCGAATGCCTCTCGCCGTGGTAGATCAGCGACGGCATGTCCATGTTCAGACCGAGCTGGCTGAACGTCGCGGTGGCAGCGCGTGCCTTTTCCGGGTCGAAATCCTTCATCCCCGGTACGAATTCGGTGGCCACCTTGCTGCCGGGGGCGCTGAGCGTGGCGATGTTGTCGAACAGTCGGTCCTGGGCCTCGGGCGGCAGATAGATCAGGAGACCCTCGGCGCACCACGCGGTCGGTTTTGCGGGGTCGAATCCCGCCGACTTGAGTGCGGCGGGCCAGTCGTTCCGCAGGTCGATCGGTACGGTGCGACGTTGTGCCGTTGGCTCCGCGCCCAGATCGGCCAGGGTGCGCGTCTTGAACTCGATCACCTCGGGCTGGTCGATCTCGTAGACCACCGTGCCTGCGGCCCACGGCAACCGGTAGGCGCGGGAATCCAAACCGGATGCCAGGATCACCGCCTGCCGGATGCCTGCCTTGCCTGCGTCAACGAAGTAGTCGTCGAAGAACCGGGTACGCACGGCCATCTCGTCGATGTTCGAGCGAGCGCGCTCGGCCGCATCCGGTGCGAGCTGGGCGAGGGTATCCAGACTCAGCTCACCGTCGACCATCTTGGTGAACACGTCGATGCCCACCGCGCGCACCAACGGCGCCGCGAACGGATCGTCGATCAGGCCGTGGGAATCCTGGCTGGCGATCGCCCGCCCCGTGGCCACCAGAGTGGCGGTGGCGCCGACGCTGGAGGCCAGATCCCAACTGTCGTCATCGGTTCGTGCCATCGTGCGCCTCCCGGTCGTCTACTTCGATGTCTTGAGTGTTGCTGACAGATAACCAGAATCACCCGCGAGGTCGTCAAGCTCCTCGGGGTAGGGGAAACCGTGCGACTCGTAAGCCGCCCGGGTGGGTTGCACTGTCGCGTCCCACCCGTGTGCGGTGAGGTAGTCGCGGGCGGCTGTTCGCTCGCCGGAGTAGAACAGGTCCTTCAGATCCACATCGGAGCCGACCTTCTTCGACCACTGGCTGACCCGCTCGGTCCACTTGTCGTTGAGCGAGGCGGCGTCCATGTGCTCGGTGGCCAGTCGGCTGCCCGGGGCGCTGAGCGCGGTGATGTTGTCGAACAACCGGTCCTGCGCTTCCGGCGGAAGGTAGATCAGCAGACCCTCGGCGATCCAGGCGGTCGGAAGTTGCGGATCGAAACCGCTGGCGCGCAAGGCCGCGGGCCAGTCGTCGCGCAGGTCGACGGGCACGGTGTGCAGCTCGGCGGCCGGCTCGGCCTCGAGATCCGTCAGGGTGCGGGTCTTGAACTCCAGCACCGCCGGTTGATCCACCTCGAACACGACGCTGCCGGCAGGCCAGGCCAGCCGGTAGGCGCGAGTGTCCAGACCGGACGCCAGGATGACCGCCTGCCGGATACCGGCATCCCCCGCGGCGAAAAAGAAGTCATCGAAAAATCGGGTACGGACGGCGATCTGCTCACACATCCGCTGCCGGTCCAGCATCAGATCGCCCTCGACGCACACCTCGCCGTCGGCGAGCCGGATGCTGTGCTCCAGTCCCACCGCACGCACCAGTGCGTCGGCGAACGGGTCGTTGATGAGTGGGTCGGGCTGCTTGGTGGCCAGCGCCCGGGAGGCCGCGACACCGGTCGCCGTCGCCCCGACGCTCGTGGCCAGATCCCAGCTGTCGCCTTCGGTGCGGGTCATGAAATGGTGCTCCTAGTCTCGGATGGCGATGACAGCCTGCGAGTTGCGTTGTGGCGCAGCGGCTTCTCCAGTGGGGAACTCGCGGCCGTATTCGGCGAAAAGCTCAGGCCGGCGCCGTGCAGTGACCGACCAGCCGCGGTCACCGAGATACTCGGTG
Organism: Mycolicibacterium peregrinum; assembly: GCF_001665785.1. Classification (GTDB taxonomy): domain Bacteria; phylum Actinomycetota; class Actinomycetes; order Mycobacteriales; family Mycobacteriaceae; genus Mycobacterium; species Mycobacterium peregrinum_A. The sequence goes on along the minus strand of NZ_LZSO01000028.1, from coordinate 83,551 downwards.
ACCGAATTGCGTTCGCCGTCGTACCAGAGGTTGGCCAGGTCGAGGTCCAGTCCGTGCTGACGCCACTGCTCGCTCATCGCATTGCCGCGCTCGCGCAGGTTCGCCGCGATATCGGGATGGAACTCGGTGGCCAGTCGGCTGCCCGGCGCGCTGAGCGCGGTGATGTTGTCGAACAACCGGTCTTGGGCCTCGGGCGGCAGATAGGCCAGCAGTCCCTCGGCGCTCCACGCGCTCGGCGCGGTCGGATCGAACCCTGCCGCCTGCAGGGCGGCAGGCCAGTCGTCGCGCAGATCGACGGCGACGGTGCGGCGTTCGGCGGTAGGGGTGGCGCCGATCTCGGTCATCGTCGCTGACTTCGCCCCGATCACCTCGGGCTGGTCGATCTCGTACACGACGGTGCCCTCGGGCCACGGCAGTCGGTACGCCCGGGAATCCAAGCCGGAAGCCAGGATCACGGCCTGTCGGATGCCCGCCGCGCCCGACGTTGTGAAGAAGTCGTCGAAGAACTTCGTCCGCACCGCCATGATCCCGATCATCAGCTCGGCGCCGGCGGCCAATTCACCGTCGAGGGCGATCTCGCCGTCGACGAGTTTGGTGAAGAACTCCACCCCGACCGCGCGGACCAGGTCCGCGGCATACGGGTCGTTGATCAGCGGATCGGGCTCGGCGCTGGCGATCGCGCGGGCCGCGGCGACCATCGTCGCCGTCGCGCCCACGCTGGAGGCCAGATCCCAGCTGTCGGTGTCAGACCGTGCCATCGCTCGCCCGCCTCACTTCTCGGCGCTGATGTAGAGGACCGATGCCGCGTGGGCCTCATCCTCGACCGGAGGCAGCCCCGTCCGGACCAGCAGATCGTTGGACGAGATTCCCGTGGTCTTCCAGGCATGTCCTTCCAGGTACGTCGTCACATCGGCACGGTCTCCGAGGAAGATCAGCTCGTTGAGGTCCATGTCCAGGCCGTGTGCCCGCCAGCGGTCGGTGAATTCCTGCATCTTGGCCCGGATCGTCTCTTCGTCGCCTGCCTCGGTGGCGGGCACGCCCTCGACACCGAAACGGCTGCCGGGCGCGCTCAGCGCGGTGACCTGGTCGAGCAAACGGTCCTGGGCGTCCCCCGGCAGGTAGCCCAGCAACCCCTCGGCGATCCATGCCGTCGGTAGCGACGGGTCGAACCCGGCCTCGGTCAACGCTGAGGGCCAGTCGAAGCGCAGGTCGATGGCCACGGTGCGGCGGTCGGTGGTCGGTACCGCGCCGAGGTCCGCCAGGGTGGCGCTCTTGAACTCGATCACCTCGGGCTGGTCGACCTCGTAGACGACGGCGCCGGCAGGCCACGGCAGCCGGTAGGCCCGCGAGTCCAGTCCGGTCGCCAGGATGACCGCCTGCCGGATACCGGCACGGCACGCGCTCAGGAAGAAGTCGTCGAAGAATCGGGTGCGGGCGGCCATGCCGTTGGCGAATCGGATCAGCCCTGTAGCGGCCTCCTCGTCGAGGCCTTCGGTGGTGAAGTTCTCGTCGGCCAGCTTGGTGAAGAAGTCCATCCCGACAGCGCGGACCAGGGGAGCGGCGAAGGGGTCGTCGATCACCGGATCATCGGCATTGGTGGCCATTGCGCGCGCTGCCGCGACCATCGTCGCCGTGGCGCCCACACTGGAGGCCAGATCCCACGAGTCGTCGGCAGTCCGGGCCATGAATTCCCCTTTGTTCAGTCGAAATCAACGTGTTAGTTAGGTGGTGTAATGAGCTGTCGCCGACTGTACGCTCCGATTCTGAAGAGAAGCTCTGCTCCGCAGCTCGGCCTGATCTCGGCCGGATCGAGGCGGGCGGGCGCGGGTGCATGACGGGGGCACTCGGGGGCAACTGTTACTCTCGTAGACTGATTTGACGACTGAGTTCGCAGGCTGCGCGCCTGCCGGGCAGTCGTAAACGACTTGACCATTGACGCTGGCTCCACCAGCCCCGTTTGGCACGCCGCGCTGAGAGGTCGGCTGCGCAGGAGGAAGAGTGCTTTCGGCTTTCATCTCATCGCTGCGGACGGCCGACCTCAGACGCAAGATCCTGTTCACGTTGGGCCTGGTGATTCTGTACCGGGCCGGCGCGTCGATCCCGTCTCCGGGGGTTAACTACCCGAACGTCCAGAAGTGCATCGAGCAGGTCAGCGGCGGCGATTCCGCCCAGATCTACTCATTGATCAACCTGTTCTCCGGCGGCGCGCTGCTGCAGCTGACGATCTTCGCGGTGGGCGTCATGCCCTACATCACCGCCAGCATCATCGTGCAGCTGTTGGTCGTCGTGATCCCGCGTTTCGAGCAGTTGCAGAAGGAAGGCCAGGCCGGTCAGGCCAAGATGACGCAGTACACGCGTTATCTTTCGATCGCGCTGGCCATCCTGCAGGGCACCAGCATCGTGGCGCTGGCCGCCAACGGCGGGCTGCTGCAGGGCTGCAGCCTCGACATCATCCAGGACAGCTCGATCTTCGGCCTCATCACCATCGTGCTGGTGATGACCGCGGGCGCAGCGCTGGTGATGTGGATGGGCGAGCTCATCACCGAGCGGGGCATCGGCAACGGCATGTCGCTGCTGATCTTCGCCGGTATCGCCGCCCGGATCCCGTCCGAGGGCCAGACCATCCTGGAGAGCCGCGGCGGCCTGGTGTTCACCGCCGTCGTCGCCGCGACGCTGCTGATCATCATCGGCGTGGTCTTCGTCGAGCAGGGTCAGCGCCGTATCCCGGTGCAGTACGCCAAGCGCATGGTGGGCCGCAAGATGTACGGCGGCACCTCCACCTACCTGCCGCTCAAGGTCAACCAGGCCGGCGTCATCCCGGTGATCTTCGCGTCCTCGCTGATCTACATCCCGCACCTGATCACACAGCTGATCCAGAGCGGCAGCTCCAACCCGGGCACCGGCTGGTGGGACAAGTTCGTCGCCGACTACCTGACGAATCCCGCCGATCCCGTCTACATCGCGATCTACTTCGGCCTGATCATCTTCTTCACGTACTTCTACGTGTCGATCACGTTCAACCCGGACGAGCGCGCCGATGAGATGAAGAAGTTCGGCGGATTCATCCCGGGCATCCGTCCCGGCAAGCCCACCGCGGACTACCTGCGGTATGTGCTCAGCCGCATCACCCTGCCCGGGTCGATCTACCTCGGTGTGATCGCCGTTCTGCCCAACCTGTTCCTGCAGATCGGCAACACCGGCTCGGTACAGAATCTGCCGTTCGGCGGTACCGCGGTTCTCATCATGATCGGTGTGGGTCTGGATACCGTGAAACAGATCGAGAGCCAGCTCATGCAACGTAACTACGAAGGGTTCCTGAAGTGAGAGTCGTTCTACTCGGACCGCCTGGTGCGGGCAAAGGCACGCAGGCAGAGAAGCTGTCCGAGAAGCTCGGCATCCCGCAAATCTCCACCGGGGACCTGTTCCGCAAGAACATCGGTGACGGCACTCCGCTCGGGCTCGAGGCCAAGCGCTACCTGGACGCCGGCGATCTGGTGCCTGCCGAGCTGACCAACCGCCTCGTGGAGGACCGTATCGACCAGGCAGACGCCGCCGACGGGTTCATCCTCGACGGCTACCCGCGCTCGGTCGAGCAGGCGGGCGCGCTCAAGGACATGCTCGCCGCACGCAACCACAAGCTCGACGCAGTGGTCGAGTTCCAGGTGTCCGAGGACGAGCTGCTGACCCGGCTCAAGGGCCGTGGTCGCGCCGACGACACCGACGAGGTCATCCGCAACCGCATGAAGGTCTACCGCGACGAGACCGAGCCGCTGTTGGAGTACTACCGCGACGACCTGAAGACCGTGGATGCGGTGGGCGCACTCGACGAGGTGTTTGCCCGCGCATTGCAGGCACTGGGTAAGTGATCAGATTGCCGGGGTTGCGCAAGCGCAAGGTCGTTGCGCAGCGCAGCGCCGGAGAGTTGGACGCGATGGCTGTGGCCGGGGCGCTCGTCGCCTCGGCACTGCGGGCCGTTCGAGCGGCCGCCGCCCCCGGCGTCTCCACACTCGAGCTGGACCAGATCGCCGAGTCCGTCATCCGTGACGGTGGCGGTACTCCGTCGTTCCTCGGCTACCACGGATTTCCGGCCAGCATCTGTTCCTCGGTCAATGACCGTGTGGTGCACGGCATTCCGTCAGCGGGCGAGAAACTGGCCGCCGGCGACCTGGTGTCCATCGACTGCGGCGCGATCGTTGACGGATGGCACGGTGACTCGGCCGTCACCTTCGGCGTCGGCGCACTCATCGCCGCCGACGAAGCCCTTTCTGCGGCAACGAAATCCGCCATGGAGGCCGGGATCGCCGCGATGCTGCCCGGAAACCGGCTCACCGACGTCTCGCACGCGATCGAGGTGGAGACCCACGCCGCCGAGGCCCGGCACGACCGCAAGTACGGGATCGTTGACGGTTACGGTGGCCACGGCATCGGCCGCCAGATGCACATGGACCCGTTCCTGCCCAACGAGGGCTCCCCCGGCCGCGGTCCGTACCTGGAGCCCGGCTCGGTACTGGCGATCGAGCCCATGCTGACCCTGGGCACCACCGAGACCGTGATTCTCGATGACGAGTGGACCGTTGTCACCGCCGACGGAACCCGTGCGGCGCACTGGGAGCACACCGTCGCCGTCACCGAAGACGGGCCCCGAATCCTCACCCGGTAATTAACGCCAGCAATCGATACCCGAAACGCGCGCCATCGCTGGTGTCAGCCGACGCGCAAAGGTTCTAATTGAACCGGATCGCCACCAACGTCGTGTCACAGACGGAGGTAGGGAAGTGGATGATCCGGAGGCCGCCATGATGCGGGTGCTCTACGACGAGCATGCTGCTGCGCTATGGCGCTACGCCCTGCGGCTCACGGGTGATCGGGCCCGGGCCGAGGACGTAGTGCAGGAAACGTTGCTGCGTGCGTGGCGCCACCCTGACGTCACCGCCGACACCGACCGTTCGGCACGGGCGTGGTTGTTTACGGTGGCGCGAAACATGATCATTGATGAACGACGGAGCGCCCGCTTTCGGAACGAAACCGGGGTGTCCGACCCCGAACAGGTGGCAGAGCATTCGAAGGCTGCCGCCACCCCTGACAAAGTGGACAACGCGTTGGACCGAATCCTCCTGACCACGGCATTGAGCCAACTTTCCGACGAACACCGGGCAGTGGTCCGCCGGGCGTACTACCAGGGCTGGACCACCGGGCAGATCGCGGACGATCTGCAGATACCCGAGGGCACCGTGAAATCGCGGCTGCACTATGCGGTACGCGCGCTGAGACTGAACTTGCAGGAAATGGGGGTGACACGATGACACAGTTCGATGTGCCCCACATCCCTGATCCGCCTGCGCTCGACAAGTACCGGACCTGGGATGCGGCCTACGTTCTGGGTTCGCTGGAAAGCGGCGAGCGACGCGAGTACGAGGCCCATCTGGAGGGCTGCGCGCAGTGCCGTTCCGCGGTGGCCGAGTTGACCGGCATGCCCGCTCTACTTGCCATGCTCGATCTCGACGACGTGCTCGCCCTCGAATCCGAGCAGCCCGATCCGCCCCTGCGGCCCGAGGTGCTGCAGTCCGTGCTGGCCAAGGTCAGCTGGGGCCGGCGTCGGTCCCGCTGGGTGACCACGGCCGCCGTGGGTGTGGCCGCTGCGCTGCTGGCGCTCGGTGTGGTGGTCGGTATTCGTCCGGAGGTATTCGGCCTGCACAGCGGCGGCTCCGAGCAGCAGAGCGCGCAGATGATGGCGATGTCGAAGATGGCCGATACGCCGATCAACGCCAGCATCGCGATGACCAGTTACTCCTGGGGCACCCGCATCGACATGGCCTGCAGTTATGGCAGCTGGGGCAAGCAGGACGCGCCCCCACAGAACCTCGGCATGATGGTGGTCGGCCGGGACGGCAGCCGCAACGAGGTCGCGACGTGGATCGGGTTGTCCGGCGCCACCGCGCTGCCCAGCGGCAACACCCAGATGCCGAAGTCGGATATCGCTGCGGTGCAACTGGTTACCTCGCCCGAGGGCAAGGTACTGCTCGAAAAGCAGCTCTGAGCGCCGAGCGTTCGGTTACGGCGCTCGGGGCAGCTCGGGATCTTTGTGGGCGCTCAGCAGAAAGCCGGACATCACGATGTGACCGGCGCCGTCACGCTCCACCCCGGGCGCTGATGCCGGCCCGCCGGCCGCGGTTGCTGATGCCGGCCCGCCGGCGCCGGCGCCCGGATTGTCGTTGCCGTACAGCTTGGCCGGGCGCACCTCGTCGACCGTCCAACAGGTGGCGACGGTATCGCGCAATTCGTCGGCGGTGAAGCCGTTGGGTCCGGGACCGTCACCGCCGAACGGCTTCGTCGCGAAGGCCAGGATGTACAGTTCCGCGTTCGGTGCGGAGGCCCGGTGGATGGCCTCGATGTAGGGTCGGCGCCCGTCGATCGGTAGTGCGTGCAGAAGGCCGCTGTCGATCACGGTGTTGAACCTGCCGTCGTAACCGGTGAAGGTGGTCATGTCGGCTTGCGCGAAACTGGCTGTGGTCAAGCCACGTTCGGCTGCGGCCGCGGCTGCGGCTGCGATCGCCGTCGGGCTGGCATCCAGTCCGACCACGGTGAAACCCCGCTCGGCCAGGGCCAGCGAGAGTGCGGCATGACCGCATCCGGAGTCGAGCACTTCGCCGTGCACCTTGCCCTGCTCGATCAGTCGTGCAAGCTCGGGCTGTGGGGCACCGATGCTCCACGGCGGCGGGTTTTCCTGCCGATAGGCGTCTTCCCAATCGATACCCGGCTGTGTCATCCGATGCCTCCGATCACGGGGTTCTGCGCTCCCCGGTAACAACGACCCCCGCCCTCCACTATCCCCCTCGGTTCCGGCTGATCTTGATGGTGTCCTGAGCATTTCCTGCGGTGTCGCCGGGAGTTCGGACGAATCCGTCTCCACGGTGAACCGCTGCCGTCCACGGGTCGTGTCACTGGCAGAGCACGGAAGTAGGTGACACATGGTCAAGGCGCACAGGGTGGTGGACCACATCGTCGGGTATCTGGCCGCAAGTGGGATCTCGCACCTCTTCGGGGTGGACGGCGCCAACATCGAGGATCTCTACGACGCGGCGTACATTCGTGACGACATCACCGCGGTGCTGGCCAAACACGAATTCTCCGCTGCCACAATGGCGGACGGCTACAGCCGCAGCGGTGCCGGGATCGGCGTGGTGGCGGCGACCTCCGGTGGCGGCTGCCTCAACACCGTGCCCGGCCTCGGGGAGTCCCTGGCCAGCAGGGTTCCGGTGCTGGCCCTGATCGGGCAGGCGCCGACAACGCTCGACGGTCGCGGGGCCTTCCAGGACACCAGCGGCGACAACGGGAGCCTGGACGCGTACGCCCTGTTCTCGGCGGTCTCGGTGTACTGCCGCAGGGTGCTGACACCCGGCGACATCCTCACCGCGTTGCCCGAGGCGCTGGCGGCCGCCCGAACCGGCGGGCCCGCGGTCCTGTTGCTGCCCAAGGATGTTCAGCAGGCCGAAGTGGCCTTTGTGGATGGGGGCCTCGTCAACGGGCGAACCAACGGGAGCGTCCACCCGGCCGGGGCGGGCATCCGCTTCGGCGATCCGCAGGTGCTCGAACAGGCGTTGCGCCGGGCCGACGGGCCGATCACGATCATCGCCGGCGAGCAGGTGGCCCGCGACGACGCCCGCGCCGAACTGGAACGACTTCGGGCCACACTGCGCGCACGGGTGGCCACGGTCCCCGATGCCAAAGACGTGGCCGGCACCCCGGGACTCGGCTCCTCGTCCGCACTGGGGGTGGCCGGTGTGATGGGGCACCCCGGGGTGTCTGTCGCCGCTGGTCAGAGTGCTTTGTGCCTGCTGGTGGGGACCCGCATGACGGTGACGGCCCGGGCCGGTCTTGACAGCGTGCTGGGCTCGGTGCCGACCTACTCGATCGGCGCCCAGGTGCCCTATCCGTCGTGCACCCATGTCCACTCGGGCGACCTGCGGGAATCGTTGACACAGCTGGCCCGCGCGTTGTCCGGGACTGGCCGTCCGACCCAGGTCCGGGTGCCCGACCACCTGCCGCGCACCGAACTGCGCCCACCGGACCACCACGGCCCGGGTATCCGGTACCGCGACGCGATGGCGGTGCTCGACGCAGACCTGGCCGATGGCACCGACATCGTCGTCGACGCCGGCAACGTGGGGGCCTCGGCCATCCACTACCTGCCCGCCCGCCGTGACGGCCGCTTCATGGTGGCACTCGGCATGGGCGGCATGGGCTACAGCTTCGGAGCCGGGATCGGGATGACGTTTCACCGCGCCTCTGATGCAGCCACCACCGGCACCGCAAGGCGCACCGTCGTTATCGCCGGTGACGGCTCATTCTTCATGCACGGCATGGAGATTCATACCGCGATGCAGTACCGGCTGCCGATCACCTTCGTATTGTTCGACAACCACGCGCACGCCATGTGCGTCACCCGCGAGCAGCTGTTCTATGAGGACCGCTACTCGTACAACAGGTTCGGTCCGAGCCGGCTCGGCGCCGGACTGGCCGCGATGTTCCCCGGCCTGCCCGCCTACGACGTCGCCGACGTCGGCCAACTGCCCCAGGCGTTGGGTATGGCGCTGGACACCGACGGTCCGTCGGTGCTCAGCATCGAATGTTCAGCCGACGAAATCCCGCCGTTCGCAGCATTTCTCGCCGCCGACAGCGCCCCTACCAATCCAGAGGAGAACAGGACCCATGTCACTGCCCGCGCTTGAAGACATCACCGTTCATCGGGGTACCCACACCCCGCTGGACGGCCTCATCCGGATCGAGACCTCGCCCAAGGAGCAGGCCACCCCGATCATCATGGACATGATGCGGTCGGTCTACCCGCACGACCAGGTGTTCGGTCAATACTGCACGGTCAACGACTACATCGAGTGCCCACCCGACGAGTTGTTCGACTACCTGTCCGACACCCGCTGCCTGGAGGAGTGGACCTACAGTCTGCGTGGTTTCACCCCGACCGAGGAGCCCGGGCTGTGGCTGGCCCACGACCGGCTCGGCGCCGGCCCGTCGGGGCCCGGCAGTGAGATATACACCCGCACCGTGGCTCACCGCGACGCGCTGACCGTCGACTACCACTGCGCCTGGGATCAGGGCAAGCACCTGTGGATGATCTACCTCATGCGCATCGTCGACGCGCAGGTGGTCTTCGACAAGCCGGGTTCGGTTGTGCTGTGGACGAATTGCCACCATCCCTTCTACGACGAGAACCCGTACCCGGAGACCGCGCCCCCGGCGCGACCGGTGTGGGTGGGGGATTTCTGGGACATGTTCGGCCCCGGCCACCTGCTGGAACTGCGAAACCTCAAGGCAATCGCCGAATACCGACACCGCAACGGCCTGTCGGTCACCCCGGCCTGGATGAAGTGAGGTCCGGCCATGACTGAGCAGACACCCGTCAGCCTCATCGATGTGTCCACCTACCTGCCCGGTGACCCGGTCAGTGCCGACTACTACGCCGGTTTCGCCGAAACCGACGAGCTGGCCGAGAACGTGATGTTCCGGGCGCCGCGGTTCCGTCATCACGTCGGGCCGGACGAAACCGCGATCGACATGGTGGAGCGGGCCGCCGCCGGATTGATCGAGCGGCACGGTGCAGATGTCATCGCCGGGGCCGACGTGTTGATCACTCACACCCAACTGCCCGACATGCCGTTCTACGGTGGCGGCGGCGGGATGGCCCACCGGTTGGGTATGAAGCCCAACTGGGTGATCGACCTGCACAACGGCGGCTGTGCCGCGTTCGTTCTGGGACTGAAAGTGGCGCGCACCCTGTTGCGTTCGGGTGAGGGCCGGACCGCGGTGATCGCGATCGCCCAGAACTCGGCGGGCCAGGTGTTCGATCAGGAGACCATCCGGCGTAAGTCGCAGGCGGCGGTTCCCGGCGACGGGGCCGCGGTCGGGTTGGTGACGCTGTCCGACCAGTCACCCATCCTCGACGTCGAATGCCGTACCTACGGGGAGTACGCCGGCGATATGACCGTCGTCATGGACCCGCCGCGCAAATGGTGGCAGGCCGGCCCGGGGGAGGCCTGCATCGGGTTCACCGAGAGCAAGATCACCAAGGTGCTGGCGCGGGGCAACCGACAGGTGCCCGAGGTGTCCTACGCGGTCTGCGACCGAATCGGTGTGCAGCCCAAAGACATCGATCTGCTCGTCACCAATCAGCCCAACCGCGTGTTCCTGCGGAACTGGCGTGAGGCGCTGGAGTTACCACCCGAACGACACGTCGACACCTTCGAGGACTGCGGAAACCTGTTCGCCGCAGGCATTCCCGTCAACTTCGACCGGGCCGTCACCGGCGGTCGGGTGAAGGCCGGCGACACCGTGCTGATGGCCGCCTTCGCCCACGCCGGTGACTTCGCCGGTGCCGCTGCCGTGCGCTGGGGCGGCCGCGACGACTCCGGGAACGCGTGATGGTGGCTCCGCGCTCGGCACTGCTCGACGCTGTCGGGGCGCTGCCGCAGGCGGTCAACCCGCTGGCGCTGTCGCTCAACGAGTGCCCTTTTCCGCCGTTGCCCGCGGTGCGCTCGGCATTGCGGGCGTGTGATGAGGCCGCCAACCGGTATCCGGAGTTCCTGCCGCAGCGGTTGCGTTCGCTGATCGCCCGTCATGACGGGATAGCCGAGGAGCAGGTGATCGTCGGAGCCGGCGCGACCGGGGTGATCATGCAGGTGCTGCACGCGGTGACCAGCCCCGGCGACACCATGGTGATGGCGACTCCCACCTTCGACGGCTATCCGATCTTCGCCCAGATGGCACGGTTGCGGACGGTCACCATTCCACTCGATGAACATGGACGGCATGACCTCGACGCGATGGCCGAGGCTGCCGGTCAGGCCAGGGTGGTGGCGGTCTGCCGGCCGCACAACCCGACCGGCACGATCGAACCGGCCGGTGAGATCGAAGGATTCCTCACGCGGCTGCCCGCGGACACCGTGGTCCTGCTGGACGAGGCGTACGTGGAGTTCTTGGCCGCCGAGCACCGCATCGACGGACCGAGCCTGGTCGCCCGGTTCGGCAATGTCGTAGTGGTACGCACCTTTTCGAAGGCCTACGGTCTGGCCGGACTGCGGATCGGCTATGGGTTCTGCGCACCGGATCTCGCCCGCGAGCTGTGGCGGATGCAGTTGCCGTTCGGGATCGGGATCAGTGCCCAGGTGGCGGTCGCGGCGTCCTATTCTGCGGAAAATCAACTGCGTCAACGGATCCGGATGATCGCTGCGGAACGGCGCTATCTGCAGATGCGGTTGCGGGCGCTCGGCGTGTACAGCACCGACGGGCAGGCCAACTTCCTGTTCCTGCCGGGTCGGCCCACGCCGTGGCCGGAGGTGTTCGACGGCAGCGGACTGCAATTGCATCACTACGCCGACGGCGGGGTGCGGATCACCGTCGGATCGCGGCAGTCCACCCGGGCGGTGCTGAGCGCGGTGACCGCTGCGAGTTGAGGACCGGCCGGCCGGACCCGATGCGCGCAGAATGCGCGGTACCCGCGGAGTGATGCGGTAAGAAGAGGCGTGACCTCGCCACCAGACAAGCGTGACCCGATCGCGCAGGCCCGCGCCAACTGGGAGGCGGCCGGTTGGGGCGAGGTGGCCGGCGGGATGGTCGCGGTGACCTCGGTGATGCGGGCCCACCAGATCCTGCTGGCCCGGGTGGAGACCGCGCTGCGGCCATACGATCTGAGCTTCTCGCGGTTCGAACTGCTGCGTCTGTTGGCCTTCAGCCGGGCCGGCGCGCTGCCGATCACGAAGGCCTCCGATCGACTTCAGGTGCACGTCACCAGCGTCACGCACGCCATCCGGCGCCTGGAAGCCAACGGTCTGGTGGAACGGGTCCCGCACCCGACCGATGGGCGCACCACGCTGGTGCGCATCACCGAACTCGGGCGATCGACGGTCGAGGACGCCACGGTGACCTTGAACGAGCAGGTGTTCGCCGATGTCGGGATGTCGGACGAGCAGTCTCGTGCGCTGGTCGCATCGATCGAGACCCTGCGCCGGCACTCCGGTGATTTCTGAGTCGGCTTTGTGGCTACCCCACTAGCGTTGAACGCAGTGGAGGGGAGTGTCGATGAACGCCAAGCGGGTGGGTGCGGCGCTCGGCGCCGTCGCTGTCGTATTGATGGCGGCCTGTAGTACCACGACTTCCGGGACGGCCACCGCCCCCGATGACGTCACGCCGTTCACGGCGACATCGACGGCACCCAAGCGAACGCTCACTCAGGTCCCCAGACCGACCGCCGGCTCGCCGCGCGGTTCCGCGGGGTTGCCGCCGGAAGCGTTCGCCGAGGTCCGCGCCGCCGGCATCCAGGGTTCCGACAACGCCATCGGTGATCAGCTGATGATGGCCTGCATCATGGCCGGCGGCAGCTTCAACAAGACCAAGCAGGATGTCGTCAACGTGCTGACCCAGATGGGCAGCAAGCTCCCACCCGACGCGCTCATGACGATCGTGAATGTGGCGCTCAAGTACGAGTGCCCCGAACTCGCCGGGAAACTCGGCGGTTAACGGGCGACCTTCAGGCTGAGGAACTCCGGGGCCTTGATCACCCGGCGCAGCATGAAGCGGATGAACGCGGGCATGTCGGTGGCCTTGTCGTCGGTGTACACCTCGGGTGCGGTCAGCCGATAGGTATGGCGGCGCGACTCCAGTTCGCACCCGCCGGCGGCCAGCACATTGCGCACCCAGTCGGCCTCTGGGCCGTAGGTCAGCGCGATGACGTAGCCGTGCTCGCGCCGGAACGCCCACAGTGGCGTCCGGAAGGTGCGGCCGGACTTGCGTCCCCGGTGGATGACAACGGCCCATCCCGGCGCCCATGGCGCGATGAACCGGGTGAGCTTGTTCAGGCCGATCTTGTTGGCTTGGGCGACCCATCGCGGAGCGGGCATCTGATAACTCCTCAATTGTGGAATTAATAATCTGAGCGTAATCCCGGCCCGAGCAAGAAGTCAACGACTGTAGAATTTCGGGACTATGCCGCCACGTGGACGTCGACCGGGACAGCCTGGAACCCGTGACGAGCTGGTGTCCACTGCCCGGCGGATGTTCGCCGAGGGCGGCTACGACAAGACCTCGCTGCGCGACATCGCGGCGGCCGCACAGGTGGACCCGGCCCTGATCCGGCACTACTTCGGCAGCAAGGCCGACCTGTTCCGCGCCACCGTCGGCTGGCCGTTCGACCCCGAACAGTTCAGCGGACGCATCCTCGACGAGGGCCCCGACGGCCTCGCCCAACGTCTGACCGAGGCCTTCTTCGAGTTCTGGGAGCAACCCGACACCCGCGCGCCCCTGTTGGCGATCCTGCGCGGCGCGGCCACCCACGAGGAATCGGCAGCCCTGGTCCGTCAGTTCATCGAGCAGCGGCTCTACCCGCAGATCGCCAGCGCGTTGCCCGGCCCGGAGGCCGAACTACGGGTGGATCTGGCGATGGGCCAACTGCTGGGCATCGCCTACCTGCGCCACATCCTGCGCATCGAGCCGATCGCCTCGCAATCGACCGAGGAGCTGATCGCCCGCGCCGTGCCCGCGGTGCGGGCGCACCTCCAGGAGAGCTGACGCGGTCGCTACTCCATCACCGAAGGCAGCGGGATGGCCGCGGTCACCGTCGTACCCGCACCCGGCCTCGACCGGATGTGCAGCCGGCCGCCGACGATCTCGGCCCGCTCGGCCATCGACAACAACCCGTAGCCGCCCATCTCGTCACTGCCCAGCGGATGCTCGAAGGTATCGAATCCTTTTCCGTCATCGACGATCTCGAGCCGGGCCACCCCGTCGTCGACCGAGAAGGTGAGCCGGGCTCGATCCGCCTCGGCGTGTTTGACCACGTTCTGCAGGCATTCCTGGGCGATGCGGTACAGCGCCAGCTCGATATGGTCGGGCACCCGGGTCTCGGCGAGGTCGACGTCGATGGGGATCCGCGGGATCGAACGGGCCAGGCTGGCCAGCCCGCCCGAGAGACCGAGATCGTCGAGTACCGGCGGCCGCAGCCCGCTGATCGCGGCCCTGGCCTCCTGCAGTGTCAGCGCGACCAACTCGCGTGCTGCCGCCAGCTGTTCGGCCACCGTCTCCGGGTCGACCGCGCGCGCGGCGGCGTCGAGCCGGTACGAGAGCGTGACCAACCGCTGGGAGATGCCGTCGTGAATATCGCCGGCCAGCCGGCGCCGCTCGAGTTCCTGCGCCTCGATCACCTGCTCGACGAAATTCTCGTGTGCGCGCTCGCGCGCCACCAGCTGGCGGTGCAGCCGGGCCTGGTGCAACGCGCCGGCGATGAGCCGGCCGATCACCAACAGCAACTCCACGTCGCGCGGGGTGAACTCACGGCGGTCGACGGTGTGCACGTTCAGCACTCCGACCAGCCCACCCGGCCCGGTCTCCATCGGGACCGACACCATCGAGGTGAAGTCACGCCCGCGCAGCGATTCGAAGGGCTTGTAGCGGGGGTCGGACTCCTTGTCGTGGCTGATCACCACGGGCTGCCGGTGGCTGGCCACCCACCCCGAGATGCCCTGCCCGAGCGGCAGCCGGATCTTGCCGATCTCGGCATCGAACGGCGGAGTGGCCCCGGCCAGCGTCAGGGCGCGATCGGAATCGTCGAGTACGTGCACGAAGCACACGTCGGTGGCGGTCGACGCGGTGATCATCCGGGCCGCCGCGGCGGCGAGAGGCTCCACTCCCGGACCACTCGATGCGGCCCGGATGAGCTCACGCAGCAGCGCCAGTTCCCTCTCGGCGGTCAGCTCGATGGGGCCCGGTTCGGAGGTCGATTCGCGTCCCGGCTTCTCTGGCTCGGCATTCACTGGTAGATGCCCTCCCGCAGTGCAGTGGCCACGGCGCCCGCCCGGTCGCTTACCCCGAGCTTGCGGTAGATGGAGCGCAGGTGGGTCTTCACCGTTTCCTCGCCGATCACCAGCTTGTTGGCGATCCCGCGGTTGGACAGGCCCGCGACCACGAAGGACAGGATCTCGCTTTCGCGCTGGGTCAGTCCCTGTCGGACACCGGGCCAGAACTCGTCGCGTTGCAGGCGGGCCGCGGTACCGGCCGCCCGCGCCGCCATCCCCGGATCGATCGCGGTCTGCCCGCTGTGGGCGAATTCGAGCTGGCGGACCAGCTCGTCACTGCTGATGCTCTTGAGCAGATAGCCGGACGCACCCACCCGCAGCGCCTGGAACAGGTATTGCTCGTCGTCGTAGACCGACAGCATGACCACCTTGCGGTCCGGGTCGCGCTCGCGCAGTACCCGGCACAGATCCAGTCCGCTGGAACCCTCCATGCGGACGTCGCACAGCACGATGTCGGGGTCCAGCGTCTCGATGACACTGAGCGCCCGCTCCGCGCCGACGGCCTGGCCGACCACCTCGACCCGGTCCTTGAACACAGCAAGCATGGCCTTGAGACCCTCGATGACCATTTCGTGGTCGTCGACCAGCACAAGGCGCACTGGATTGGAGGGCGCCATGGCATCACCCTAAGGGTGGTACCGCAGTCGGTAGATCAACTTGACCGGCCCAATCCCCCGTAGGGGGGACGCGCGAGGGATGTGACGTGGGCCACTCTCATGTGGTGTCGTCAACACAAGAGAAGTCATGGCGGGCCGGACGGTTCTGGTGGGACTGTTCGCAGCCTGATCTGAGTGCCCATCCGCTGCGTGCGCTGATCCTGGACCTCGATGCATTGTCGGATCTGGACGTCGACGGGCATCGCGTCGTCTTCAACGCCGCCTTCGCCGCGCACGGTCTGCCCATCCAATGGGGTGTCGCGCGTTATCGGCAGCTTCTCGCGCTGCCCGACGAACGCCAGCGGGTCACCGCCGAGCTGCGCAAGCGGTGCGTGGGCCCGGACTGCGATGTGCTGACCGAGGTGCTCGCCGACGAGATCTGCATGACCAAGGACATGATGTTCGACGAGATGATCCTCGACGCCGGCCTGACGCCGCGGCCGGGTCTGGAGGATCTGATGAATGACGCGTTCCTGGCCGGGCTGCCGGTCGGGGTGGTGGCCGCGGGCCGTCGGCGTTGGGCCGAACCGCTGGTGCGCCAGCTCGTCGGGGACGGTCTGGTGGAAACCGTCGTCACCACCGATGACGTGAGTGGACCCGGCGCCGAGCTGTATCGGCACGCGCTGGACGAGCTGGGCGTGGCAGGCCACGACGCATTGGCCATGGTGGGCTCGGTCACGGGTCTGCGGTCGGCCAATGCCGCGGGGATGGCGGGCGTGGTGATCGACCCCGAGGCCGGACCGGTTTCACCCGGCGGCGCGGTTGCGGTGCGGCCGGACTTCGCCGGTCCCGATGCGCTGCGGCTGCCGGCCTGCCAGCGCCTGCACACCCAGTGGTGGGCTCAGCGCAGCCCGTCGGCCGCCTGAGTCAGACACGTTCGTAACCGGGTGGCGGCGAAACGCGGATTTCACCGCCACCCGGTTACGAACGCGAGGCTGTCGGTGGCTGCGGGCACACTTCTCCCGCATGGTGGAGCCGTCCATCGGCAGCGAGGCCGTCGCGGCCGGCAGGCTGACACGCCACGATCTCCGTGCCCGGTTCGTCGCGGTACACAAGGACATCTATGTCCCGCGCGGAACGCGGCCCACCGCAGTCCTGCGAGCCAAAGCCTGCTGGCTCCGGTCGCGGGGGCACGGTGTGCTGGCCGGCTACTCCGCGTCGGCGTTACTCGGCGCGCGCTGGATTGATCCGGCGTTACCCGCCAACATCATCGACACCAATCGGAGACGGACCCCGGGTGTCGTCGCGTGGGCCGATGCGGTGGACGATGATGAAATCTGTCAGATCGGCGACATAGGGCTGACCACTCCCGCTCGCACCGCAGTCGATCTGGCCCGCCGGCTGCCCGAGGACACCGCCGTGGCAGCGATCGACGCGCTGGCTCGTGCTGCCCGCCTGAACGTCGCCGAAATCGAAACAGCCGCGCAGCGGCACGCCGGCCGCAAGGGCATGAAACAGGCGCGCGAGCATCGCCCTGGTCGATCCCGGCTCGGAATCTCCGCAGGAAACCTGGCTGCGGCTGTTGGTCGTTCGGGCAGGGTATCCGCCACCGCAGACACAGCACCCGATCTACAACGAGTACGGCGCGTTGATCGGAGTGGTAGACATGGCCTGGCCCGAGCTGAAGATCGCCATGGAATATGAGGGGCAGCACCACACCGATCCCGATGTCCTCCGGAGGGACGTCGCCCGCTTCGACGCAATGATCGAAATGGGTTGGATCGTCATTCGAGTCACGTGCCGCGACGGCGAGGCCAATGTTCGCGGCAAGCTTGCCAAGGCGTGGGCGTTGCGTTCGTGACCTGGTGGCCGTCCACGTTCGTAACCTGGTGGCGGCCAAACACGAATCTCGCCGCCACCCGGTTACAAACGCGGGCCTGAATCAGCTGCGGAGCGTCTCGATCACGGCGCTGAAGTCCTTGTCGGCACTCGACTCAGCGAATTTCGCGTAGATCTCCGCCGCATGCGTGCCCAGCGGTGCCGATGACCCCGTGGATTCCACGGCCGCCATCGCCAGCCCGAGGTCCTTGTTCATCAGCGCCGTCGCGAACCCCGGCTTGAAATCATTGTTGGCCGGGGAGGTCGGAACCGGGCCGGGGACCGGGCAATTCGTGTGAACAGCCCAGCAGTTGCCGGTCGCACCGGTGATCACGTCGAACAGTGCCTGGTTGTCCAGACCGAGATGCTCGGCCAGCACGAACGCCTCACCGACGGCGATCTGCTGCACCGCCAGCACCATGTTGTTGCACACCTTGGCGGCCTGGCCGGCACCGGCGGCGCCGCAGTGGATGACCTTGCCCGCCATGGGTTCCAGCACCGGCCGCGCGGCGTCAACTGCTTCATCGGTACCACCGACCATGAACGCCAGCGTGCCCGCCACCGCGCCTTTGACCCCGCCGGAGACCGGGGCGTCGAGCTGGGCGAAGCCGTGCTCGAGGGCGACCTTGTGCACCTCACGGGCGTCGTCCACGGAGATCGTGGAGCTGTCGATGAACAGGGCTCCTTCGGCGGCCGAGGGCAGCACCTCGGCGTAGCAGCTCTTCACCAATGCGCCGTTGGGCAGCATGGTGATCACCACGTCCGCACCGTTGACCGCCTCGGCGCCGGTGGCGAACACGTTGACGCCGTTGGCCTTTGCCGCCTCCTGCGCGGCAGGCACCGGGTCGAAACCGCGCACGGTGTGCCCGGCGGTGACCAGGTTGGCGGCCATCGGCCCGCCCATGTTGCCCAGCCCCAAGAACGCGATCGTGCTCACGTACGTCTCCTATGCAGAGTTGCGGGCGCGGCTCGATTCCGAGCGACCGATGACCACGCGCATGATTTCGTTGGTGCCCTCAAGGATGCGGTGCACCCGCAGATCCCGGACGATTTTCTCCAGACCGTACTCACGCAGATAGCCGTAGCCGCCGTGCAACTGCAGCGCCTGATCCGCCACCTCGTAGCAGGTGTCGGTGACGTAGCGCTTGGCCATCGCGCACAACGTGACCTTGTCGGGGTGGTTGACATCCAGTGCGGACGCCGCCCGCCACAACATGTTTCGGGACGTCTCCAAGCCGGTGGCCATGTCGGCGAGGGTGAACCGGATGGTCGGCTCGTCGAGCAGAGCCCCGCCGAACGCCTGGCGGTCGGCCAGGTAGCTCAGCGTCTTGTCGTAGGCGGCCTGCGCGCCGCCCAGCGAGCAGGCAGCGATGTTGATCCGACCGCCGTTCAGACCGTTCATCGCGATACCGAACCCGGTGCCCTCGGTGCCGCCCAGCAGAGCGTCGGCCGGAACCCGCACCCCTTCGAAGATCACCTGGGCGGTGGGCTGGGCGTTCCAGCCCATCTTTTGTTCCTGCGCGCCGAAACTCAGCCCGGGCGCGTCCTTCTCGACGACGAACGCGGAGATGCCCTTCGGCCCGTCCGCTCCCGTCCTGGCCATCACCACATATACGTCGGAGCTGCCTGCGCCGGAGATGAACTGCTTGACCCCGTCGAGCACCCAGTGGTCGCCGTCGCGCACCGCCCTGGTTCGCAGCGCCGCCGCGTCCGAACCGGCACCCGGTTCGGTCAGGCAGTAGCTGGCAATGGCTTCCATCGAGGCCAGCCGGGGCACCCAGGTCTTGCGTTGCTCCTCGGTGCCGAAGCTGTCGACCATCCACGCGCACATGTTGTGGATGGACAGGAACGCCGCCAGGGTGGGGTCGGCGACGGCGAGCTGCTCGAAGATGCGCACCGCATCCAGTCGGCGCAGCCCGCTGCCGCCGGCGTCCTCGCCGCAGTAGATGGCGCCCATGCCGAGTTCGGCCGCCTCGCGCAATACGTCGGTGGGGAAGTGATGGGTCTCATCCCATTCCAACGCGTATGGTGCGATGCGCTTTTCGGCGAACGCGGCCGCCGTGTCGGTGATGACACGGTCGTCCTCGCTCAGGCTGTACGGGTCGTTCAGATTCACAGGTTTGCTACTTCATGGTCGGGATGACGAACTCGGCGCCATCCTTGATGCCCGACGGCCACCGCTCGGTGACGGTCTTGGTCTTGGTGTAGAACAGGATCGAATGCGGCCCGTGCTGGTTGAGATCGCCGAAACCGGAACGCTTCCAGCCGCCGAAGGTGTGGTAGGCCACCGGCACCGGGATCGGCACGTTGACGCCCACCATGCCGACCTGCACGCGTGAGACGAAGTCGCGGGCGGCGTCGCCGTCGCGGGTGAAGATCGCCACGCCGTTGCCGTACTCGTGCTCCGACGGCAGCTTGAGAGCCTCTTCGTAGTCATGCGCCCGGACGATGCAGAGCACCGGGCCGAAGATCTCGTCGGTGTAGATCGACATGTCGGTGGTGACGTTGTCGAACAGGGTGGGGCCGATGAAGTAGCCCTTCTCCAGGCTCGCGTCGCCGAAAGTCAGCTCGCTGCTTGCCCGTTCACGGCCGTCGACCACGAGTTCGGCACCGGCCTCGACGCCCTGGCCGATGTAGTCGCGCACCCGCTCCAGCGCGGCGCCGGTGACCAGTGGCCCGTAGTCGGCCTTGGGGTCGAGGCTGTGCCCGACCCGCAGCTGGTTGATCCGCTCGACGAGCCTGGCGCGCAGGCGGTTCGCGGTCTCTTCGCCGACCGGCACGGCGACGCTGATGGCCATGCAACGCTCGCCGGCACTGCCGTAGCCGGCGCCGATCAGCGCATCGACGGCCTGGTCCAGGTCGGCGTCGGGCATCACGATCATGTGGTTCTTGGCGCCGCCGAAGCACTGCGCGCGCTTGCCGTGCGCAGCCGCGCCCGAGTAGATGTACTGCGCGATGTCGGAGCTACCGACGAACCCGACCGCCTTGATCTCGGGGTGCTCGAGGATGGCGTCAACGGCTTCCTTGTCGCCCTGCACCACCTGGAACACGCCGGCGGGCAGACCGGCCTCGATGAACAGCTCGGCCAGCCGCAGCGGCACCGAGGGATCACGCTCGGAAGGCTTGAGCACGAACGCATTTCCGCATGCCAGCGCCGGGCCGGCCTTCCACAGCGGGATCATCGCCGGGAAGTTGAACGGGGTGATGCCCGCAACCACGCCCAGGGGCTGGCGGATCGAGTACACGTCGATGCCGGTGCCCGCGCCCTCGGTGAACTCGCCCTTGAGCAGGTGGGGGATGCCGACCGAGAACTCGATGACCTCAAGGCCGCGCTGGATGTCGCCGTGTGAGTCGGCGACGGTCTTGCCGTGCTCCAAACTGAGCAGCTCGGCCAGCTCATCCGCGTGCTGGTGCACCAGTTCGATGAACTTCATCAACACCCGGGCGCGGCGCTGCGGGTTGTAGGCGGCCCATTCCTTCTGGGCCTCGACGGCACCGGCGACGGCGGCGTCGACATCGGCGGCCGACGCCAGGACCACCTGCGCCTGCACCTCGCCGGTGCTGGGATTGAGCACATCGGCGGTACGGGTCGACCCGGCGGTGGTGCGCCGGCCGTTGATGAAGTGGGGAATCTGTGTAGTCATGACATTCCGTCCAGGATTGTGCGCAGTGGTGGCAACTCGGGGCTCACCCGAGATACTTGCATATCCTAGTAATTGGCCGGCGGCTTTGGCAAGGGGTGCGTAGCGGCCTTTTGTAATGATCCTTTTCTTTACGGCTCCGTATCGTTAATATATTCGCCATGTCCGTCACCGATTCTGAAGTCGTGGTGGTCGGAGCCGGGCCGACCGGCCTGACCCTGGCCTGTTCGCTGCGCCTGCACGGACTTTCGGTGCGGGTCGTGGACCGCGCGGCCGGACCGGCGACGACGTCGCGCGCCAATTTCCTGCACGCCCGCGGCTCGGAGGTGCTCGGCCGGATCGGTGCCCTGGGCACCCTCCCGGACGAGTCGTTGCGGGCCATGCGCATCACCAACTACCTGGGCGACCAGCCGGTGATGACCCTGGAGTTCGGCGATCCCGGCATGCGGACGGCCGCCCCGCCCATGGTGGTGTCCCAAGCCAAGGTCGAGGCAGCACTGCGGGCTCGACTGGCTCAGCTCGGCGTGGAGCCGGAGTGGGGCCGCGCGGTCGTCGGCGTGCGTCAGGACGCTGCCACCGCGGTGGCGGAGCTGGGTGACGGTGACGAGATCCGCGCCCAGTGGGTCGTCGGGTGTGACGGCACGGCCGGCGTGACCAGGCAGCAGGCGGGCATCGCCTGTCCCGGCGTCAAACTCTCCGAACGTTTCCTGCTGGCCGATGTGCACCTGGACTGGGATGTTGACCGCGGCGGCACGAGTGGCTGGATCCACCCCGACGGAATCCTCGGTGCGATGCCGATGCCGGACCCGGATGGTCGTGACGATCTGTGGCGCCTGTTTGTCTACGACCCAACCTCGGGTCAAAAACCAAGTGACAGCGAGATTCTCGACCGGGTCAAACGGGTCCTGCCGCAGCGGACCGGGCGCAGCGTTACCGTCGGCGACGCCGAATGGCTGTCGGTGTTCACCGTGCACCGCAGGCTCGCCGACCGATACCGGACCGGGCGCATACTCATCGCCGGGGACGCCGCGCATGCCCACGCGCCGTTCGGCGGGCAGGGCATGTTGACCGGTATCGGCGATGCCGAGAATCTGGCATTCAAACTCGCCCTGGTGGTACGAAAGCTGGCCTCCGACAAACTGCTCGACACGTACGAAGCCGAGCGGAGGCCCCTGGCCACCGAGGTGCTTCGCGGCACCAGTGCGGTGACGCGGGTCAACGTCGCCAGCAATCCGCTCGGCCGCTTCGTGCGCGACCACGTGGCGACCCGGCTGTTCGGTCTTCCGTTCATCCAGCGGTGGACGACGTATACCGCCTCCCAGCTGTGGGTGAGTTATCGCAAAGGCCCGCTCGGCGGGGGTGGCCACAAACCGCGACCGGGGGATCGCATGGCCGATCGGCAGTGCACGCGCGCGGACGGTACCGCCACCCGGTTGCACAGTGAGCTCGGCGGGCAGTGGGCCTTGATGCTCCCCGACGGCGCTGCCTTCGGCATCGAATCGGCGCGGCGGCTCGGCGAGTTCGTCGTCGTACTCCGGCACGACGGCCCAGAGGTCATGCTGATCAGGCCCGACGCCCACCTCGCCTGGCGGGGAAGTCCTGCCGACAAGGCATGCCTCGACCGTTGGCTGGTAACAGCTTTGAGTTCCGGTTCGGTGCGATGACCACGCCGACCGGCCGGGGCCGGCCGCGCGACGCGGGTGTCGATCGCGCGATCCTGCAGGCGGCACTCGACCTGTTCATCGAGCGTGGTGTCGAAGGATCCAGCATCGAGCAGATCGCCAAGCGCGCCGGTGTCGGCAAGCCGACCATCTACCGGCGGTGGTCGACCAAGGAAGAGTTGATCGCTGCGGCCATGGAGACGTTGATCGCCGAAGAGGTGGGCTGGGCCTCACCGGAGGAGGTCGATGTCGAGTCGCCCTACGAACTCGTCGAGGCGGCCATAGAAAGCGCCGCCGTCACGACGACCACGCCGCACTACCGCGCGCTGGTCGCCCGAGTCTTCGGATCGGCGGTCAGCCATCCGGCGCTCATGGCGGTGTACTGGGACCGCTACATCGCGCCGCGCCGCAAGCTCGCCGCTCGATTGCTTGAGCGCGCACGCGAGTGTGGAACTGTCGCTGCCGAAACCGATTTCGACGTGTCGATCGACATGATGGTCGGTGCGATCACCTACCGCGTGCTGCAACCCGACCCTCCCGACACCGACGAGATGCGCCGCTATCTGCGGGCCGTCTACCGTCAGGTCGGCTTGCTGCCCTGATCGTTCTGTTGCTGCTGCCAACGGTCAAGGACAGCGGGAAGTTCTGCCATCAGGAAGGTGTAGAAATCGCGCATCTGGGTGAGCCGATGGTGTGCCGGGCTGTCGCGGTCGGTGGCCGCGATCCCGCTGTCCGCGGCGGCCTGCATTGCCGCAATCGTCTCGTTCTGGCTGGTGAACAGGACCGCCCACGCGTCATCGCGTAAGCGGAAATACTCACGCCGGCTCGCCGGGGCGGGAACCCGCTCGGCCAGGCCGACGGACGTCAACATCTTGAGCGAACCTGAGATGGATCCAGCGCTGGCCTGCAGGGTGTCGGCCAACTCGGCCATCGTGACGCTGGGTTGTTCGCTGAACAGCAGGGTGGCGAGCACGCGCGCGGTCATCTTCTGCATGCCGTGACTGCTGAGCACCAAGGCGAGTTGTTCAGCTGACTGCTGCAGATCTGTGGACTTTGGCACCGCGAATCCTCCTCGCCAAGAAAAGTCTTCAACAATTACTGAAAGTTTAGTACAGTCATGTCCGGTGTTCCGGGAAGTCTGGTCGGAGATGTAATTTTCGTCTGCGCGGAAGGGCACTGATGCACACAGCGACCGATGTCATCGACGTTCGGGGCTTGACTTTCACTTATCCCAAAGCAACTGAGCCGGCCGTACGCGGCATGGACTTCAGCGTCGCGCCGGGGGAGATCTTCGGGTTTCTGGGGCCCAGCGGCGCCGGGAAATCCACCACCCAGAAGCTGCTCATCGGGCTGCTGCGCGGGCATGGCAGCCAGGCCACGGTGTGGGGCCGGGACCCGCTGGACTGGGGGCCGGACTACTACCAGCGCGTGGGTGTGTCCTTCGAATTGCCCAACCACTATCACAAGCTCACCGGGCTGGAGAACCTCAGGTTCTTCGGCTCCCTCTATGACGGGCCGACGGCGGATCCGATGGAATTACTGGACGCGGTCGGTCTCGGTGATGCCGCCAACACCCGGGTTACCAAGTACTCCAAGGGAATGCAGATGCGGCTGACGTTCGCACGGTCCCTGGTCAACAACCCCGAGCTGCTGTTCCTCGACGAGCCCACCTCGGGGCTCGACCCGGTCACCGCCCGCAAGGTCAAGGACATCATCCTGGACCTGAAGGCGCGGGGCCGCACGATCTTCCTCACGACCCACGACATGTCCACCGCCGACGAACTGTGCGACCGGGTGGCCTTCGTCGTCGACGGTGCCATCGTCGCGCTCGATACTCCCGCCGAACTGAAAATCGCCCGTAGCCAACGCCGGGTCCGGGTGCAGTACCGCACCCCCGGCGGGCTCACCACCGCCGAGTACGGGATGGACGGGCTGGCCGACGATCCGGAATTCCATGCGATCCTGCGGAACAGTCACGTCGAGACGATCCACAGTCGCGAAGCCAGCCTCAACGACGTCTTCGTCGAGGTCACCGGGCGGCGGCTGTCATGACCCGGTTGCTCACCGCGATCCGGCTGGAACTGACGGTGGCCAACCGGCAGAAGTTCCTGCACGCGGGTGTGTTCTCCGGCCTCATCTGGCTGACGGTGCTCTTGCCGATGCCGCGCGACCTGCGCCCGGTTGCCGAACCGTACGTGCTCGTCGGTGACATCGCGATCATCGGGTTCTTCTTCATCGGCGGCTCGGTGTTCTTCGAGAAGCAGGAGCGCACGCTCGGCGCCATCATCTCCACCCCGTTGCGGTTCTGGGAGTATCTGACAGCCAAACTCGCTGTGCTGTTGACCATCTCGCTGTTCGTGGCGATCGTGATATCAACCATCGCCGACGGCTTCGGCTACCACCCGGTTCCACTGATCCTGGGGGTTCTGCTCGGCACACTGCTGATGCTGATGGTCGGGTTCATCACGTCGCTACCGTTCGCCTCGGTCACCGACTGGTTTCTGGCCGCGACCATCCCGCTGGCAATAATGTTGGTGCCGCCGCTGATCTCCTACTCGGGGTTGTGGCCGAATCCGGTGCTGTACGTCGTGCCCACTCAGGGGCCGCTGCTGCTCTTGGGTGCGGCGTTCGACCAGGTGGCATTGACGAACTGGCAGTTGCTCTATTCGGTGCTGTATCCCGTGCTCTCGCTCGTCGTCCTGTGGCGGGCCGCCCATATGTTGTTCGGCCGATACGTCGTCGAAAGGTCGGGTCTGTGACCGCGATACTGAGTTCCGCCACGGGCAAAGCCCTGGCTGCGTTCGGCCGCAACGATATCCGTGGCACCTACCGTGACCCGTTGCTGGTGATGGTGGTGCTCGCGCCCGTGATCTGGACCAGCGGCGTGGCTCTCCTGACGCCCAAGGTCACTGAGATGCTCGCGCAGCGTTACGACTTCGACCTCGTGCCGTACTACCCGTTGGTGCTCACCGCGTTTCTCCTGTTGACCAGCATCATCATCGCCGGGGGCCTGGGCGCGTTCCTGATGCTCGACGAGGTCGACGCCGGCACGATGACCGCACTGCGGGTGACGCCGGTCCCGATGGTGACGTTCTTCGGGTACCGCGCGGGCACGGTCATGGTGGTCACTACGGTCTACGTGATTGCGACGATGTCGTTCAGCGGCCTCCTGGAGCCAGGGTTGACCGGGGCCCTCATCCCGATCGGATTGGTCGCCGGATTGTCGGCGGTGGTGACGTTGTTGCTCATCGTCTCCATGGCGAGCAACAAGATTCAGGGCATCGCGATGCTGCGTGCACTGGGCATGCTGATCGCGGGGCTGCCGTGCCTGCCCTGGTTCATCGACTCGCCGTGGAACCTGGCCTTCGGTGTGCTGCCGCCATACTGGGCGGCGAAGGCGTTCTGGGTCGCCAGTGCACACGGCACGTGGTGGCCGTATCTGCTTGGCGGCGTGGCATACAACCTCGCGATTGCCTGGCCGTTGTTCCGTCGTTTCCTCGCCAAGAACCGCTGACATTTTCCCGCGCTGAAAAGCTCGCCACTAGCCGAGCGGTTCGGCGGGTCGCGCGTGCGCCGACCGCACCGCGCCGATACCGGCGACCGTCACCAGGGCCACGCCCAGGTAGCCGAGGAGCCCGATCTGCTGACCGAGCACCACCAGGCCGGCGAGCGCCGCGGTGACCGGCGACAGGCACGTCAGCACTGCGAACGTGGCAGGTGGAAGGCGGCGCAGAGAGATCAACTCGAGCGAGTACGGGATCACCGAAGACAGCACGCCGACTACGGCGCCCACGCCGAGTACGCGCCAGTCCAGTGTGTTCACGTGGACCGAGGCGACTGCGAACGGGGCGACGACGAGTGCGCCCATGGCGGTTGCAAGAGCCAGGCCGTCGACGCGACGGAACTCCGCGGCGGTACGTGCAGACGCAAGGATGTAGCCGGCCCAGGCCACCCCCGCGGCGGCCGCGAACCCGAATCCGGTCGCCTCGAAGTGCCCGCCGTCCCCGTGCGGCAGGCCCAACGCTGCGACGCCGGCGAAGGCCAGCAATGCCCACAGCCAAGCGGCCCGGCTCTTGCCGGTCACCACCGAAAGCATCAGTGGGCCAAGGGCTTCGATAGTCACTGCGATGCCGAGCGGGATCCGATCGATGGCCAGGTAGAAGCAGTAGTTCATCGCGCCGAGCGTCGCGGCCAGCGCGATCGCCGCCCCCCAAGCCTGTCGCGTCAGGCCCCGAACCCTCGGGCGTACTGCCGCGCACAAGATGACGCCGGCCACCGCGAAGCGGGCGAATAGTGCTCCCACGGTGCCGACCGCGGCGAAGAGTCCGACCGCAAACGCCGCGCCCACCTCCTGGCTGACCGCGGCGATCACCACCAGCAGTGCAGCCCCGACCGGGGCGCGTGTCGTCACGCAGTCACCGGCAGCCGAGCCCCCGTCGCCAGCTCGGCATAGCCGCGCATCAACCGCAGAGCGGTCGGGCGGTCGAGGTCCGGATCGCGCGCCACGATCCGGTATCCGAGATAGTCCTCCATCGCCATCAGCGTCATGGCAATGTCGCGTGCGGGCGTGGACAGCGTGAAAATCCCTGCGGTGGAGCCTGCTTCGAGTATCTGTGCGTAGAGATCCACCTGGCGGTGATAGATGTGCTGGATGTCGCGGCGTTGGTCGAGCACGAACCCGGCGGCCAGCACCGCCCGCCAGATCGCCCGCCACTCGGCGTCCTCCGGTCCGGAAGGCAGGCCCGCCGCCATCATGTAGGCGATCTGATCCCGCGCATCCTCGGTGCGTTCCACCACCGCTAGCCGGTCGTCATAGAACTTGCTGTCCGAGCGCTGCGCGAGCGCCGACAGCAGCTGGTCCATCTCGCGGAAGTAGTAGCGCACGGCGTTCGGGGTCAGCTTGAGCTCAGATGCCACGTTGGCGATCCGCAGCGTAGTCAGATCGTTGCGCTCGATCAGTGCGATCGCGGCGTCGAGAATCTCCTCGCGTCGCTGTGCTTGTCGATTCGGCCGTCCCACAGGTCACATCCTTACCCGCTTTCGCCGATCAGGTTGCATCGAGCGGCGTCCGCAGCCATTATTTTCCAATCTTGAAAAGAATTTCGTCGCAACTTGTCAGAAGGGGATGGCGGCATGCCTGAATGCTCCGCACGCCCGCGCGCCCGTGACATCGGAGTCGTCATCGGTGAACACCCCACCGGCCCCAACAACGCCATCACCGACGTGCCCGGGGTGCACGTCGGGCACACCACCGTCCAGCGGCCCGGACCCAATCCCGTCAACACCGGCGTCACCGTCGTGGTGCCGCACCCGGAGATCTTCACTGAACCCGTCTTCGCCGGCGCCCACCGGCTCAACGGCAGTGGAGAGCTCACCGGCCTGGAATGGATCCGGGAATCCGGCGAGCTCACCTCGCCCATCGGACTGACCAACACGCACAGCGTCGGTGTCGTCCGCGACGCACTCGTCAAGGCCCAGGTGGAGGCCCGCGGCGACGGGTTGTACTGGTCGTTGCCGGTGGTGGGGGAGACCTACGACGGGCTGCTCAACGACTGCAACGGCCACCACGTCGAGGCCGAGCACGTGTTCGCCGCCCTCGCCGAGGCCACGAACGGACCGGTGAGTGAAGGCAATGTCGGCGGCGGGACCGGCATGATCTGCCACGGTTTCAAAGGCGGCATCGGCACCGCGTCCCGGGTCACCGACACCGTGGCCGGGCAGTACACCGTCGGTGTGCTGGTCCAGGCGAATCATGGCCGGCGGGAACGTCTTCGGGTCAACGGCGTGCCTGTCGGAGAGATGGTCGGACCCGAGCTGGTGCCGACTCCCGACCTGCCGATTCCCTACCCGGCAGGGTCCGGCTCGATCATCGTCGTCGTCGCCACCGATGCGCCGCTGTTGCCACACCAGTGCACACGGCTCGCGCAACGCTCCGCACTGGCCGTCGGCCGGGTGGGCGGATCAGGCGAGCAGTACAGCGGCGACATGATGCTGGCCTTCTCCACCGGGAACCGGGGAATTCCGCCGTACGGGTGGGACGAGAACCCCGACGCCAACCGGCCCGAAATTGCGGTCCGCATGGTCGCGCCGCAGCTGATGACCCGGCTGTTCGACCTCGCCATCGAGGCCACCGAAGAGGCGATCGTCAACGCGCTGGTGGCCGCCGACACCATGACCGGCCGCCGTGGACTGACCGCGCACGCCCTCGACCACAAGCTGCTGCACTCGGCTTTGGTGTTGGAAGGTCACTAGACCTTCGGCCGCCGAACGTCAGCTCTGGACGCGGGCGCGCAGCTCGTCGGCGAAGGCGCGGGCCCCGTCCCACGTCGGCAACAGGCCGGCCGCGCGCACCTGCTCCAGCGTCGGGGCGGCAGCGTCGCGTTCGGAAAGGACCGGCTCGTCGATCGGCCAGTCGATCCCCAGGTCGGTGGCCAGGATGGTGTGTTCCCGCTCGGGGCTGTACGGCGCCGAACACAGATACATCACCGTCGAGGAATCCTCCATCGACAGGAAGGCGTGGCCGAGGCCCTCCGACAGGTAGATCGAACGTCGGCTGTGCTCATCGAGCAGCACCGAATCCCACTGCCCGAACGTCGGGGAACCCACGCGGATGTCGACCACGACGTCGAGCACTGCGCCGC
This sequence comes from Mycolicibacterium peregrinum, assembly GCF_001665785.1. GTDB lineage: Bacteria > Actinomycetota > Actinomycetes > Mycobacteriales > Mycobacteriaceae > Mycobacterium > Mycobacterium peregrinum_A. The sequence goes on along the minus strand of NZ_LZSO01000028.1, from coordinate 54,273 downwards.
GCACACACGTCACATACTTGGCCTGGCTGGGCGGCAGCTCGGAGAAATGCACCCCGCGCAACACCCCGGCCGCCGACACCGAGCAGTTGGCCTGCCGCAGATCGAAACGGTGTCCGGTCATCTCGGCGAACCCGGCCTCGGTGAACCACTCGAAGAACAGCCCGCGCGCATCGCCGTGCAGCTTCGGTGTGATCTCCCAGGCACCGGGGATGGTCAGCTCGCGTGCGGTCACTGGCCGCGCTCCGCGTAGTTGGTCTCCACGCCTGTTTTCAAGGGACCCCACCAGGATTCGTTGTTGCGGTACCAGTCGATGGTGTCTGCGAGTCCTTCTTCGAAATCGGTGTGCTTGGGCGCCCAGCCGAGCTCGTCGTGCAGGGTCGACGGGTCGATGGCGTAGCGCAGGTCGTGCCCGGCCCGGTCGGCGACATGGTCGAAGTCGTCTGGATCGCGGCCCATGAGCCGTAACAGGGTGCGCATCACGGTGAGATTGTTGCGCTCGCATTCGGCGCCGATCAGATATGTCTGGCCGATGCGGCCGCCCGTGAGGATCTGCCACACCGCGCGGTTGTGGTCGTCGACGTGGATCCAGTCGCGCACGTTGGCCCCGGCACCGTAGAGCTTGGGGCGCCGACCGGTCAGCACATTGGTGATCTGGCGCGGGATGAACTTCTCCACATGCTGATACGGGCCGTAGTTGTTGGAGCAGTTCGACATCGTCGCGCGCACACCATAAGAGCGCCCCCAGGCCCGCACCAGCAGATCCGCGGCCGCCTTGGTCGACGAGTACGGGCTCGACGGGTTGTACGGCGTGGCTTCGGTGAACCGGGCCGGGTCATCGAGCTCGAGATCGCCGTACACCTCGTCGGTGGAAATGTGGTGCAGCCGGACCCCGTGGGCGCGTACCGCTTCCAGGATCGTGAACGTGCCGATCACGTTGCTGTGCAGGAACGGCTGCGGATCGGCCACCGAGTTGTCGACGTGGGTTTCCGCGGCGAAGTGCACGACGGCGTCGGCCTCGCCGACCAACTTGTTCACCAGTTCGGCGTCGGCGACATCGCCGCGCACCAGCCGGATTCGGTCGGCCACCGGCGCCAACGACTCCTGGCTGCCCGCGTAGGTCATCGCGTCGAGCACGGTCACCGACGTGGTGAGCGCTTCCCGAAGCGCGAGGTGCACGAAGTTCGCCCCGATGAACCCGGCGCCGCCGGTGACCAGTAGCCGCATGGGTCAACCCTAACGGGCAAACCCCTCAGCTTTTGAGACCCAGCGGTCCGGCCAACTCGGTCAGCGTTGGGATCAGCTTGTCCGGGCCGCCGAGCACCTGGATCGCGACATGGTCGGCGCCGTTGGCGATGTGTTGCTGCAAACGCGCGGAGATGGCATCGGCTGTGCCATGCGCGACGACGGCGTCGATCAGCTTGTCGCTGCCGGGCTTGGCGATGTCATCCTCGGTGAAGCCGAGCCGGCGCCAGTTGTTCAGGTAATTGCTCAGATTCAGATAGAACTCGACCGTGTCGCGCCCGATCGCGCGGGCCGCCGCGCCGTCCGTGCTCAGCACCACTTTGTGCTCAGGCGCCAGGAACACCGACTCACCCAGCACATCACGGGCATGCGCGGTGTGCTCAGGTGTCGTCAGGTACGGGTGCGCGCCTGCGCTGCGCTGCGCCGAGAGCTTGAGCACCTTGTCGCCCAGTGCGGCGATCACCAGCCGGCTGGTCGGCACCTTCGCCGCGTCCAGCACGTCGAGGTATTCGACCAGCGCTTCATATGGCTTGCGGTACTCGCCGGTGTGTTCGGGATGCCCCACCCCGACCCCGAGCACGAACCGGCCCGGATACGCGGCCTCGATGCGGTGGAACGATTCGGCGACCGCCGCGGCGTCGGCCGTCCAGATGTTGACGATGCCGGTGGCCAATTGCAGCGTCTGCGTGCGTTCCAGGATCGGTTCGGCGAATGACAGATCGGCGGCCGGTGAACCGCCGACCCACAGCGCGCCGTACCCGAGCTTCTCGATCTCGACGGCCTGCTCGGGCTGCACCGCCCCGAACGTCCACACGCCGTAGCGGCCCAGATCCGGTTTGAGCGAGAGCGATTCGGTCATCTGAGCGTCTCCATCTTGTCGCGTCATCTAGGCCAGCCCGAGCGGTCCGGCGAGTTCGGCCAGTGCCGGTACCAGTTTGTCGGGTGAGGTCAACACTTGCACAGGTACATGGTCGGCGCCCGCATCGCGGTGCTGCCGCAGCCGGGCCGCCACGTCCTCCACCGTGCCATGCGCGACGACCGCATCGATGAACCGGTCACTGCCCGGCTTGGCCAGATCCTCGTCGGTGAACCCGAGCCGCTTGAAGTTGTTGAGGTAGTTGGACAGACCGAGGTAGACGTCGAGCGCCTTACGGCCGACAGCGCGTGCCTTGTCCTGATCGGTGGTCAGCACCACCTTGTGCTCGGGGGCCAGAAACGCTGCGGGCCCGATCAACTCGCGGGCCGTCGCGGTGTGTTCCGGTGTGGTCAGGTACGGGTGCGCACCGGCCGAACGGTCCGCCGACAGTTGCAGCACCTTGGGGCCGAGCGCGGCGACCACGCGGCGGTGCTGCGGCACGCCGTACTCATCGAGCTTGTCGAGATAATCGGTGAGCGCGTCGAGCGGTTTGCGGTATTCGCCGATCGCCTCACGGTGCCCGACGCCGATGCCCAGCAGGAACCTGCCCGGATAGGCCGCCTCGATGCGGTGGAAAGATCCTGCCACTGCCTCGGCGTCGGCTGACCAGATGTTCACGATGCCGGTGGCCAGCTGCAAAGTGTTGGTGGCGGCCAGGATCGGGTCGATCCACTCGAGCTCGGCAGGCGGCGATCCGCCGGCCCAGATCGCGCCGTAGCCCAGCTCCTCGATGTCGCGCAACTGCTGCGGCGACAGTTGCCGAAACTGTTCGTAGTGGCCGAACGCCCCGAATGTGCCGAGGTCGGGCTTGGAGCCGGTGATGTCTGTCATGGTTGCCTCAACCCGCCCTCACGTGATGGCTATTCCGAAAAACTCAGGACGATTCAGACGGTTCCGCCGCCAGCAGGGACTCCGGTGCGGGCGCGACCAACGGCAGCAGCACGATGAACCGCGTATCGCCCGGTCGCGATTGCACCCGTAGGTCGCCGCCGTGCTTCTCCACGACGATCCGCCAGGCCAGGTCCAGGCCGAGCCCAGTGCCCTCGCCGAACGGTTTGGTGGTGAAGAACGGCGTGAAGATGCGCTCGATGTCGTCCCCGGAGATGCCGGGTCCGTCGTCGCAGATCTCCACCCGGATCATGTCGTCGGTCTCGCGGCTGGTGCGCAGCGTCAGGGTGCCGTGGCCGCCCATCGCCTGGATGGCGTTGTCGATGATGTTGGTCCACACCTGGTTGAGATCGCCTGGATAGCAATGCAATTCGGGCAGCGATTTGTCCAGTTCCTTGCACAGGCTGACCGGCTTGTCCTTGCCGACCTTGTCGCCGAACATCATCAGCGTGCTGCGCAGCCCCTCGTGGACATCGGCACTCTGGTAGGAGCCGCGGTCCATCTGTGAGTACTGCTTGGCGCCGGCCAGCAACGCCGAGATCCGCTTGCTGGCCTCGGCGATCTCGTTCATCCGCAGCTCGGTGTCGATGGTGTACTTCAGCCAGCCGAGTGCTCCCGGCAGCGTCGCAGAGCAGTCGACACCGCTGATCGTTCCTTCGACGCGTTCCAGCCAGTCGATGTCGAGACCCGCTTCGACGAAGGTCGGGGCGTAGTCCCACGCGCTGGCGATGCCGTGGTCTTCGAGCCAGTCGCCGATCGCGTCCTCGCGGTCCGAGGTTTCCAGCGCGGTGAGCTCCAGCCCCTTGCTCTTGGCCACCTGCTCGGCGACCTCGTCCTGGATGGTCACCAGTACCCCCAGCGCCTCGGGGGTGAACTTGCCGTCGGCCAGCATGGCCAGCTTGTGGCGCATCTTGCCGACGCCCTCGCGCAGGTCCGCGACCGCGCGGGCGGTGGCCGCCGCAGGGTTGTTGAGCTGATGGGTCAGGCCCGCGGTGATGGTGCCCAATGCCAGCAGCTTCTCGCGTTGGCCGATGATCTGCCGTTGGCGGCGCCCGCCGACCATGTGGCCTTCGAGCAGGTGTACCGCCATCGGGAACTCGTCCCGCATGAACTTGGCGAACGCACCGGCGTCGAGCACGAAGAACCGCGACGGCCGGGTCACCCGTACCGACGCCTGGTAAATCTGTTCCTCACCGGGGATGTACGCCGACCACGCGCCGCAGTACACCCCGCGCTGCGACGTCCGGCTGGTCTCGATGTCCGCGCCGGCCGAGCGCTTGGACATCACCAACTCACCGTCGATCAGCACGTAGAAACACGTCGCGGGATCGCCCTCGGTGATGATGGGGCCGGGCTCGAACACCGCGATGTGCCCGTTGTCGCACAGCGTCTGCAGCTGTTCGTCGGTCAACGCCTCGAACAGGAACAGGGTCCGCAGTTCTGAGGGCAGGCAGGTCTCGCCCATCGTTTCAGTTCCTCTCAGCCTCGCCGACGGTGCCGGCCATCACGCTTCTGCCAGGTAGCGGTGCACCAGCATGACCGCCATCGACCCTTCGCCGACGGCGGCAGCCACCCGCTTGGCGGACTCGGCACGCACGTCTCCTGCAACAAACACACCGGGCACACTTGTTTCCAGGTGATGTGGCGGACGTTCCAGGCCCCAGCCGCACACGTCGCGCAGGTCTGGACCGGCCAGGATGAACCCGTGGTCGTCGCGGGCCACCACGCCGTCGAGCCACTCGGTGCGCGGGGTCGCGCCGATGAAGCAGCACAGGCGCGTCGCAGGCACCTCCTGGTGCTCGCCGGTCTGCCTGTCCACCAGCTCGAGCCCCACCAGATGATCATCCTCACCGATGGCACCGACCACCTCGGTACAGGTGCGCACGTGGATGTTCGACGTCTGCTCGATCTGCTGGATCAGGTAGAACGACATCGACGCCTCCAGCGACGGTCCGCGCACCAGCAGCGTGACCGACTTGGCCTCGCGTGACATGAACATCGCGGCCTGCCCGGCGGAGTTGGCGCCGCCGACGATGTAGACGTCCTCTCCCTTGCACTCCGAGGCGTCGGACACCGAGGCCCCGTAGTAGACCCCGCGGCCGACGTAGTTGTTCGGGTTGTCAGGATCGGTCCAACAGCCCGGCACCGGGAGCTGGCGGTACTCGACGCCGGTGGCCAGGATGACCGCGCGGGCGCCGATGGTCTCTCCGTCGGCGAAGGTGATGGTGCGGGCCGCGCCCGCGATGTCGAGGGCGACGGCTTCGCGGGTGGTGATCACCTCGGCGCCGAAGCGCTCGGCCTGTCTGCGGGCCGAGGTGGCCAGTTCGGCTCCCGACACCCCGGTCGGGAAGCCCAGATAGTTCTCGATCCGCGAGCTGCGGCCGGCCTGCCCACCGGTGGTGGTGCCCTCGATCAGCACCGTCCGCAGGCCCTCGGAGGCGCCGTACACCGCGGCGGCCAGGCCCGCCGGGCCACCGCCGATCACCGCGAGGTCGTACATGGTCAGCGACGGGGTGGTCGACAGACCGAGCATGTCGGCGAGCTCACCGTTACTGGGTTCGACCAACGTCTCGCCGCCCTCGGTGATCACCACGGGAAGTTGCAGGCCGTCGAGCCCCGCGGCCTCCAGGAGCTGGCGGCCCATGGGCTCATCGGTGGTGAACGCACGGAAGGTGTGTTGATTGCGGGCCAGGAACTGGCGCACTTCCCAGGACCGTGAGCTCCACTGGTGGCCGATCACCTTGGTGTGCGGAATGGCCCGGTCGCCGACGGTGTGCCACTGCTCCAGCAGGCCGTCGATCACCGGGTACAGCTTCTCCTCGGGTGGATCCCACGGCTTGAGCAGGTAGTGGTCGAGGTCGACGACGTTGATGGCGTCGATCGCGGCGGTCGTGTCGGCGTATGCCGTCAACAGCACACGGCGGGCCATCGGGTAGAGGTCCATCGCGGATTCGAGGAACTCGATGCCGCTCATCTGCGGCATCCGGTAGTCGGCGACGAACACCGCGACGGTGTCGCCGCGCAGCTTCAGTTCGTTGAGGGTCTCCAGGGCGTCCGGGCCGGATTCGGCGCGCACGATCCGGTACCGCTCGCCGTAGTGACGGCGTAGGTCACGGGCAACTGCACGAGACACCGCGGGATCGTCGTCGACGGTCAGGATTACGGGTTTACGGGGCTGGGAGGCGGGGCCGGTCATCGCTGCTAATTATGCGCCCCGCCGCCAGCAGTTTTCTCAGCTCGGGTGTGCGCTGTCCCCATTGGCGGCGTTGGACCCCTGGAGCATGGACGCCACATCGATGCCCGACGCCTTCAGCGATTCCAGGATGTTGGCCACCGCGAGCGGGCTGATGCCGAGGAGGCCGCCGACGGCGTCCTGGGTGTCGCGCGACCCGCCGATGATGGACAGCCGGTCGATCTCGGCAAGCGGTGCGGCGGCCGCTTCGGTCGCCTTGACCACCGAGGCGAGCACGTCGGGAAGCATCAGCAGGCGCGCGGCCTCGGCCGTGTAACCGTTGAGCGCGGCGGCGATCTCCTTCTTACCGTTGGCCTCGGCCAACAGTTTGGCTTCGATACCGGCGGCCTCGGCCTGCTGTTCGACGCGCAGCGCGTCGGCAAGTTCCTTCTTACCGGCGGCTTCGGCGACCAGCTTGGCCTGGAGGCTGTCGGCTTCGGCCTGGCGTTCCACACGCAGCGCGTCAGCGGCCGACTTGCGGGCGTCGGCTTCGGCCTGACCCTTGCGCCGCTCGGCTTCGGCTGCGGCCTCGGCGGCAAGGATCGTGGACTGGCGCTGCCCTTCGGCTTTGGCGATATCGGCCTGCCGCTGAGCCTCGGCAGGCGCGATCACATCGGCCTGCAGCGCGGCCTGCGCCTGCTCGGCACGACGCTGCTCCACCTCGATGCGGGCCTGCACCCGGGCCGCCTCGGCCTGCTCGGTGGCGATGCCGACGTCCTTCTGGGCGCGGGCATTGGCGAGCGGTCCGGCCTGGTCGGCCTGAGCGTTCTCGGCCTCGGTCTGCGCGCGCAGCCGGGCCAGCTCGACATCGCGCTTCTGGTTGGCCGTGGCGATCGCGGTGTCGGCCTCGGCCTGCGCGATGGAGCCCTCCTGGCGGGCCTTGGCCGACTGGATCTGGGCGTCGCGCTCGGCCTCGGCGGTGCCGACCGTGGCGTCGCGCTTGACCTCGGCGATGCGGCGCTGGCCGAGGGACTTCAGGTAGTCGTTGGCGTCGGAGATACCGGCGATCTTGAGGACGTCGACCTCCATACCGATCCGGGCCAGGTCGCCGCCGGCCTCCTCGACCACGCTGCGGGCCAGGCTGTCGCGGTTGGAGTTGAGGTCCTCGACGGTCATGGTCGCGGTGATGCCGCGCAGGCTGCCGGCCAGGATCTCGTTGATCTGGCGCTGCAGCTCGTTGAGGTCTGAGGTCAGGAAGCGCTGCACCGCGGTCTGCACGGCCTCGTCGGCCGAGCCGATGCGCACCAGCCCCACGGCTTCGACGTTGACCGGCACACCGTTGTTGGACAGCGCGTTCTGCAGGTTGATGCTGACGTTGAACGGTTCCAGGCTCATGATGTCCACCCGCTCGATGCCGGGCATCCGGAACCGGGCCCCGCCGCGGACCACCTTGGGTGTGCCGCGTCCGGTGAACACGGCCACCTCGTTGGGTGGCACCTTGATGTAGTTCTTGACGTAGACCATCGGCAGCACCACCAGGATGAGGATCGCGGCGATGGCAGCCAGGACGACGATGAGCAGCAGGGACACAGTTGTGCCTTTCTCGGTGGGTCAGTGCTCGGGAACAGCTCAGGCTTCTGGAACTGCGACGACATGGACGAAGTCCGGATCGATGTCGGCGATGTAGACGCGGGTGGCCTTGGGCAGCGCATCGGCTTCGTCGCTCTTGGCGCGGGAGAACACCCGGTTCCCGTCTGCGTCGACGAAGGAGATCTCGCCCCAACCGCCCGGCGGCACCTCCAAGGTGACCGTGCCGAGCAGGCCGACGTACGAGGACCTGCCCCGGTGCGAGTTGGACTGCTGGCGGCGCATGTAGGGCAACAGCAGGCCGTTGAGGGTGAACACCAGCACGACCGCACAGGCCGCGGCCAGGGCTGCGGACCAGATGGTGCCCAGGCCCAGCCAGGTGCCGATCAGGCCACCGGTGCCGGCGCCGAGCAGGGCGACCGACAGGCCGGTCAGGCTCAGGAAGGGCATGCCGTCGCCGTGCCCGACATCGGCGAGCAGCAGGGCGGCCAGTACAGCGATGCCGCCGACGACGAACGCGGCCAGGTACACAGCCATCACGTGCTCGTGTCTCCATTCGCCGGTGCGCGGATCGGTCCGTACCATTCTCGCTTGATTCGTGGCTTCTCGGCGCACCAATATTCGGGGCAGAGCGAGGTCGCCGGAGCTGATCAGCCGTGATTTTGGTACAGGCGGTCGAGCGGGTATTGTGGACCAACGGTGCGACTATCGCGCCGACTTTTTGCGTGCCCCGTCTTGGAACTGCTGAATTTCTGCAACTTCGCCTCGATCCGGCTCACGTTTTGAAGTTGGTCGGTTGCAGCACCACGACGGGCTGCATTGAGACTGATGAAGCTACGAAACGAAAGCAAGGATCGCCGAAAAGTATGGCCAAGAAAGACGGTGCCATCGAGGTCGAGGGTCGCGTGGTCGAGCCTCTGCCCAATGCGATGTTCCGCATTGAGCTGGAGAACGGACACAAGGTCTTGGCCCACATCAGCGGCAAGATGCGGCAGCACTACATCCGCATCCTGCCCGAGGACCGCGTAGTGGTGGAGCTCTCGCCCTACGACCTGTCCCGGGGCCGCATCGTGTACCGGTACAAGTGACCCGATAGAAGCCCGACCAGTAACGACGAGAACGGTGTCATGCGCATGCGCATGACACCAACAAGCCAGAAGGATCGAAACAGCCGTGAAGGTGAACCCGAGCGTCAAGCCCATCTGCGATAAGTGCAGGGTGATCCGCCGGCATGGGCGGGTCATGGTGATCTGCAGCGATCCCCGCCACAAGCAGCGGCAGGGTTGATCAGGACTCCCTTCGGGAGCCTTGATCGACCACGTTGGATCGCAACACAACTGAATGATGAACTCCCAGCACCACTGAGCGGATACGCCGCTCATACGAGATGAGCACTCATCCACGTCCGGTACGGAGGCCGGACCCCGGAGAGCCCTTAGGGGCTGAAGGGAACGGGCTGGGACCAGACCTCCGCAGAAAAGAAGGAACACCGCCACATGGCACGCCTCGTGGGCGTCGATCTTCCGCGCGACAAGCGCATGGAGATCGCGCTGACTTACATTTTCGGCATCGGCCGTACCCGTTCGAACGAGATCCTCGCCGCGACGGGCATTGACAAGAACATGCGCACGAAGGACCTGACCGACGATCAGGTGACCGTTCTGCGTGACTACATCGAAGGCAACCTCAAGGTTGAGGGTGACCTGCGCCGCGAGGTGCAGGCCGACATTCGCCGCAAGATCGAGATCGGCTGCTACCAGGGCCTGCGGCACCGCCGTGGTCTGCCCGTGCGTGGGCAGCGCACCAAGACCAACGCGCGTACCCGCAAGGGCCCCAAGCGCACCATCGCCGGCAAGAAGAAGGCTAGGTAACCCCGATGGCACCACCGAAGAAGGCTGCCGGCGCCAAGCGCGGTAAGACCACCCGTCGCCGGGAAAAGAAGAACGTCCCGCACGGCGCCGCTCACATCAAGAGCACGTTCAACAACACGATCGTCTCCATCACCGATCCCCAGGGCAACGTCATCGCCTGGGCATCGTCGGGTCACGTCGGCTTCAAGGGTTCGCGTAAGTCGACCCCGTTCGCCGCGCAGCTGGCCGCCGAGAACGCCGCCCGCAAGGCGCAGGAGCACGGCGTGAAGAAGGTCGACGTGTTCGTCAAGGGTCCGGGTTCGGGCCGTGAGACCGCCATCCGCTCGCTGCAGGCCGCCGGCCTCGAGGTGGGCGCGATTTCCGACGTCACTCCGCAGCCGCACAACGGCTGCCGTCCGCCCAAGCGGCGCAGGGTCTAGGTCGGCTCGGGAAAAGGATTAGGTAAAAGACAATGGCTCGTTATACCGGACCCGCCACCCGCAAGTCGCGCCGTCTCGGCGTCGACCTGATCGGTGGAGATCAGTCGTTCGAGAAGCGCCCCTACCCGCCCGGCCAGCACGGCCGCGCGCGGATCAAGGAGAGCGAATACCGCACCCAGCTGCAGGAGAAGCAGAAGGCTCGCTTCACCTACGGCGTGCTGGAGAAGCAGTTCCGCAAGTACTACGAAGAGGCCAACCGCCAGTCGGGTAAGACCGGCGAGAACCTGCTCCAGATCCTGGAGAGCCGCCTGGACAACGTGGTGTACCGCGCCGGCCTGGCGCGCACCCGCCGGATGGCCCGTCAGCTGGTCAGCCACGGCCACTTCACCGTCAACGGTGTCAAGGTGAACATCCCGAGCTACCGGGTGTCGCAGTACGACATCATCGACATCAAGGAGAAGTCGCTCAACACCCTGCCGTTCGAGCTTTCTCGGCAGACCGCAGGTGAGCGTCCGATCCCGTCGTGGCTGCAGGTCGTCGGGGAGCGTCAGCGCATCCTCGTCCACCAGCTGCCCGAGCGCGCGCAGATCCAGGTGCCGCTCGCCGAACAGCTCATCGTCGAGTTCTACTCGAAGTAATGACCTACCGGTCAGCCGACCGGTAGGTACCAGACGGCATCAAATAGCGGGTGCCGAGAAGGAGAAGAAACACCATGCTGATCTCTCAGCGACCCACACTGTCCGAGGAAACCCTCGCCGACAACCGCTCCAAGTTCGTCATCGAGCCCCTGGAGCCCGGTTTCGGTTACACGCTGGGTAACTCGCTGCGGCGCACGCTGCTGTCGTCCATCCCGGGCGCAGCGGTCACGAGCATCCGCATCGACGGTGTGCTGCACGAGTTCACCACCGTCCCCGGGGTGAAGGAAGACGTCACCGACATCATCCTGAACCTCAAGGGCCTGGTCGTGTCCTCCGAGGAGGACGAGCCGGTCACCATGTACCTGCGCAAGCAGGGCCCGGGTGCCGTCACCGCCGGTGACATCGTGCCCCCGGCCGGTGTGACGGTGCACAACCCGGACATGCACATCGCCACCCTCAACGACAAGGGCAAGCTGGAGGTCGAGCTCGTCGTCGAGCGCGGTCGCGGCTACGTCCCGGCCGTGCAGAACAAGGCCTCGGGCGCTGAGATCGGCCGTATCCCGGTCGATTCGATCTACTCGCCGGTCCTCAAGGTCACCTACAAGGTGGAGGCCACGCGTGTCGAGCAGCGCACCGACTTCGACAAGCTGATCCTCGACGTCGAGACCAAGAACTCGATCAGCCCGCGTGACGCCCTGGCGTCGGCCGGCAAGACCCTGGTCGAACTGTTCGGTCTGGCACGGGAACTCAACGTCGAGGCCGAGGGCATCGAGATCGGCCCGTCGCCGGCCGAGGCAGACCACATCGCCAGCTTCGCGCTGCCGATCGACGATCTGGATTTGACCGTCCGTTCGTACAACTGCCTCAAGCGCGAGGGTGTGCACACGGTGGGCGAGCTCGTCGCCCGCACGGAGTCCGACCTGCTGGACATCCGTAACTTCGGCCAGAAGTCCATCGACGAGGTGAAGATCAAGCTGCACCAGCTGGGTCTCTCGCTCAAGGACAGCCCGGCCACGTTCGATCCGTCCGAGGTCGCCGGTTACGACGCCGCCACCGGTACCTGGACCGCGGATGCCGGCGGCTACGACCTGGACGACACCCAGGACTACGCCGAGACCGAGCAGCTCTAACGTTTACCGTCCCGGCCCTACCTGATACGGGGGCCGGCCCCATTTAGGAGATAGTCGCAATGCCCAAGCCCACAAAGGGTGCTCGCCTCGGCGGGTCGTCCTCACACCAGAAGGCGATCCTGGCCAACCTGGCCACCTCGCTGTTCGAGCACGGTCGCATCAAGACGACCGAGCCCAAGGCCCGGGCCCTGCGTCCGTACGCCGAGAAGCTGATCACCCACGCCAAGAAGGGTGAGCTGCACAACCGGCGCGAGGTGATGAAGAAGATCCGCGACAAGGACGTCGTGCACGTTCTGTTCGCCGAGATCGGCCCCTTCTTCGCCGATCGCGAGGGTGGCTACACCCGCATCATCAAGGTCGAGAACCGCAAGGGCGACAACGCCCCCATGGCTGTCATCGAGCTGGTGCGGGAGAAGACCGTGACCTCCGAGGCCGACCGCGCTCGTCGTGCGGCCGCCGCGCAGGCCAAGGCGGCCGACGAGGCCTCGGCCGAGGAGCAGACGGCTGAAGAGGCTGAGGCTCCCGCTGAGGACGCTGCCGAAGAGGCCGCGACCGAAGAAGCGACCGAAGAGACTGCCGCTGAGGAGGCTCCGGCCGACGAGGCGTCCGCCGATGAGGCAGTCACTGAGGATGAAGCGAAGTCCTAACCAGGCATTGAACGACATGCCCGCCATCGATTCCGGTGGCGGGCATGTCGCTTCTGTGCGCCTGCGGCTCGACATCGCGTACGACGGCACCGATTTCGCGGGCTGGGCAGTGCAGATCGGTCAGCGCACCGTGGCCGGGGTGATCGACGAGGCGCTCTCGACGGTGTTCCGCACGCCGGTGGTGACGCGTACCGCGGGCCGTACCGACACCGGGGTGCATGCCACCGGTCAGGTCGCCCATGTCGACATCCCGGTCGATGCCGTCGCGCATGCCTATCCGCGCACGACCCGCCCTGGTGATGCCGAATTCACCCCGCTGGTGCGGCGATTGGCGCGGCTGTTGCCGACCGATGTCCGGATCCGCGACATCATCCGGGCGCCTGAGGGTTTCGATGCCAGGTTCTCGGCACTGCGCCGGCACTACACCTATCGGCTGAGTCTCGCCCCGTACGGGGTGGAGCCGTCCGAGGCGCGGTTCGTCACCCCGTGGTCGAAGTCCCTTGACCTCGACGCGATGGCCGCCGCATCGCGGGAGTTGGTGGGGCTCAACGATTTCGCGGCGTTCTGCCGACCTCGCCCGGGCGCCACCACGATTCGTGACCTGCAGCGGCTGGAGTGGGTGCGTGACGGACACTATGTGACGGCGTATGTCACCGCGGATGCCTTCTGCTGGAACATGGTTCGCTCGTTGGTCGGCGCGATTCTGGCGGTGGGGGAGGGTAGGCGTTCAGCTGACTGGACCGCCGGGCTCCTGGGTGAGTCGAGCCGCTCCAGCGATTTCGCCGCGGCACCTGCGCGTGGGCTCACGCTCGTTCAGGTCGACTATCCGCCCGATGATCAACTGGCCGGCCGGAACACGGTCACCCGGGACGTGCGTACGCTCTGAGAACCTCGGGCGCCTCAGAGCCGGGCGGCGACAAACTTGGCTGCTTGCGCCACCATTCCCGAGCGGATGTAGCCGGGCGCCAGATGGTCCTGCCAGCCGGCCCGCCAGTTGTACGGGCTGCTCGGATTGCAGACCGGGTCGTCACTGTGGCACAGGTCGATGGTCCGACTCTGATACGTGGGGTTCAGCAACGTGATCGGGCCTGCCCAGTTGGCGCCGTTGCCGAACAGCGCCACTGCGGCGATGTGCTGATCGGTGCCACGCGGCAGCGGACTGTTGAAGGTGAATGCCGAAACCGGCATGGCCAGAACCAGATCGGTGGCAGCGGCACCCAACGAGTAACCGCCCAGCACGAGCTTGGTCCTCGGGCAGTTGCGGGTCATCCACTGCACGTGCCGGCTCATGTCGTTGGCGCCCGCGTCAACCTGGGTGTCCGCCGGGTAATTCACCGGATAGAAGCTGATGTTCGGGCCCCGGAGGGCTCGGAGTGTCTTGATGAACGCGGTGCCGACCTGACCGGGGCCCGGGGGTTCCATCCGGCCGCGGGCGAACACCACTTCCGCCGGTGGACACACGGCACCGTTGGCGACGCCGATCACGCTGGGAGCCACCGCCATCGGCGTCATGACGGCGGCCACGGTGGTGATGAGCGCGGTGAACATCCGGCGGACAATCACGCATTCGATGGTATTGACGACGACGTCGAGAATAGGTGCCGGTCGGGCAACGATCCGGCGACGGTCGACGTCGATTCAGATGCGACCGGCCACGAAATCCGCGGCCTGGTTGACCATTCCGCCGTCGATGTAGGCACCCGCCAGGTGATCGGGCCAGTTGTTCTTCCAGGTATCGGGATCGGCCGGGTTACAGATCGGGTCGGCGCCGTGGCACAGCTCGATGGTCCGGTCGGCATAGATCGGGCTGAAGCGGGTGATGGGGCCAACCCATGCGGCGCCGTTGCCGAACAGGGCGACTGCGGCGATGTGCCCGTCGGCGCCTGCGGGTAGCGGAGTCTTGAAGCCGAAGCCGGTGAACGGAACGGCCAGCACCACGTCGGCGACTGCCGCACCCAGCGAATACCCGCCGATCACCAACCGGGTGTCCGGGCAGTTGTCCATCATGTACTGGATGTGCCCGCTCATGTCGTTGGCGCCGATGTCGACTTCGGTGTCGGCCGGATACTTGACGGCATAGACGCCGACGTTCTTGTTCGACTTGGACCGCAGGGCGCTCACGAACGCGTTCCCGAGAATGCCGGCCCCGGCGGGTTCGGTACGGCCGCGGGCGAAGACGACCTCGACCGGTGGGCATGGAGCGGCGTTGGCCACGGCAACAGAGCCGGGCACGACAGCCGCCGTGGCGGGCAGGACGGCAACAGCCGCCACGAAGATGACAGCTATACCGATCCAGCGCCGAAGCCGTCGGGCTACGTGGCTGTTCACAGGGAGTTCGACCACCTCAGCGATGGTAGCGGACGCGGCCTACAACAGTCCGGCGACGAAGTTGGCGGCATCGTTGGCCGGACCTTCGTACGCCCGGTGTGCCTGGACGCTGTCGCCGTCACCGCAGATCGGATCGCCGGGGTTGCACAGGTCGATGGCGCGGCCCCCGTACACCGGGCTGGAGGTCAGCGGCAGGCCCAGTTTGGCCGATGGGTTACCGAAGACGGCGACCGCCGCGACGTGCTCGGGGACGTTCGGCGGCAGCGGTGCGTTGAAGCCGACGGCCGGGAACGGAACGGCGGCGATCACGTCGATCACTGCGGCGCCCTGGGAGTAGCCGCCCAGCACCAGGCGGGTGTTGGGGCAGTTGTCCACCATCCACTGGATGTGGCCGGAGGCATCGTTGGCGCCGCCGGCCGCGGCCAGGAAGTCGAAGCTGGCCGGATAACTGACCGCGTAGGCGCCGACCGAACGGCCGCCGACCTTGTTGCGCAGCGAACTGACGAACGCATTGCCGATCCGGCCCAGCCCCGGGGTGTCGTTGGTGCCGCGGGCGAAGACGACCTCGATGTCGGGGCAGTCCGCGGCCTTTGCCGCGGGGAGGCCTACGCCTGACCCCGTGGTGGAGGAGGGCACCAGAACGGGTGCGACGACGGCGGCGGCAGCGGTGAGCGCTGCCGCCACGAACACTGTGCAGCGACGAACAAGATCAATGGCCACACCAAATCCTAACGTCAGTTGCCGACTAGACGATTCCTGCGACGAAGTTGGCGGCCTGATCCGCCATGCCTGACGTCACGTAATCGCTGTGCGCGAACGGGTTCCGGCCGCGGGAGCAGATCGGGTCCCCGTCCTTGCAGAGGTCGATCGCCTTGCCACCGAACACCGACGAGGTGAGTGGGATCCCGAATTTGGCCGAGGGGTTTCCGAAGACGACCGCTGCGGCGACCTGGGGTACCAACTCGCCGGCCAGGGGCGGTGCCGATCCGACTTCCCCGACCTTGTTGCCGAGTGGGGGGATGCCCGCCAGCATGTCCACGACCGCGGCGCCCTGCGAGTAGCCGCCGAGCACGACCTTGGTGGACGGGCAGGAGGACGCCAGCGTGGCAATGCGGTTGGCAGCGTCGTTGGCGCCGTCGGCGGCGGCCAGGAAGTCATAGCTGGCGGGATAGTTCACCCCGTACGTCGACACTGTGCGGCCGCCGACCTGGGAACGCAGCGCGTCGGCGAAGGCCTGCCCCGGACGTCCCAGATCTGGGAGATCGTTGGTGCCGCGGGCGAAGATTACCTCGATGTCGGAGCACGGTGCGGCCATGGCGGGCGCTGCGAGGGACAGCGGAAAAGCTGCGCTGACCAGGGTTGAGACGATCGCGGCCACCCGGGCCGACTTCCGGAGGAGACTCACGGGCAACATAGTCACACAAAATGGTTAGCCACGGCTAATCGTTTGCCCGGTCGGACGTCTCCTGCATCGCCATATCGGGCCAGGTCGCCCGCTGGACCTGGGTGGGCGCTTCCGGGTCCGCCTGCTCGCCGCGGTCACCCTGGCGGGCCACCGCGAGACCGGCCAGTACGACAGCGCCGCCGATCGCCTGGCTCACCGACATCGCCTCGCCGAGCATGACCCAGGCGATGAGGACCGCGAACAGTACCTCCGAGAGCCCGACCAGGGAGGCGAAGCGCGGCTTGAGCCTGGCGATCCCGACGATGCCGAGGGTGTAGGCCAGGGCGGTGGGGATCAGGCCGAGTGCGATCACCGGCGCCAGCCAGAAAGTGGTGTGCCCGGCAAGGGTGACAGGGTTGGTGGTGAAGGTCAGTGGCATGACGCCGGCGACGCCGAGGAGCGCCACGGCCGTGGTTCCGATGATCAGACCACCGGCAGCCAGGCTGATCGGGCTGAGCCCGTCGCCGTCGGTACTGGCCTTGTTGGACATCATGAAGTAGCAGGCGGCACACACTGCGGCGGCCAGGCCCCAGCTCACGCCGGCGAGGTTGATCTGGGCACCGCTGAACACGTCGAGCACCAGGACGATGCCGGCGATGGCGACGGCCACGCCGCCGAAGGTCAGCGCGCTGGGGCGGTGCCGGGTGGTGGCCCAGACCCACCCCACGACCAGGATCGGGGCGGTGTACTCGAGCAGCAGCGCCACGCCGACGGACAGGTGCGCGACGGCGTTGTAGTAGCAGAGCTGGGCGCCGGCGATCGGGATCAGGCCGTAGCCGACGACTGTCTTGGCGTGATCGCGTACCTCGCGGATCCAGCCGGGCCGGACGACGCTGGCGAATGCGGCCATCATCAGCGCACCACCGGCCAGCCGGGCCGTGACGGCGGCGGTGGGACTCCAGCCTGACTCCATCAGGGCTTTGGCGAACGGGCCCGATGAGCCGAACGCCAGCGCGGAACTGACGGCGAACAGTAGGCCGAGCCGGAAGTGGTTGTCTGCGGTCGTGCGGTCGAGCTGGGCTTCGGCAGTCATCGGTACACCCCCCTGAGACGTGTCATGAGTAAAATCGATTATGGTAATGACAGTAGGGTTGACGGTACGGCGACAGGGGGTCATGAGTCAAATGCTTTTTACCTATGACACGGAGCTCACGCTGCGGGCTGCGATGGTGTTGGTGAACACCGATCGGGTAGAAGGCGAACAACTGTCTGACCAGGCCGACCTGAGTGCCTATCTCGATGGCTTCGGCTGGACCGGACGACGCGACCGAGACGACGCCGAGCTGGCTGCGGTGCGCGCACTGCGGGGGCGCATCGGGGAGGTCTGGGCGGTGGCCGACGACGAGGAAGAGGCGGTGCGTCGGGTCAACGCCCTGCTGAGTGACACCAAGGCGGCGCCGTGGCTGACGCGGCACAAGGAGATGCCGGAGTGGCACCTGCACCTGGCGTCGGTCGACGATCCGCTCGCGCAGCGGATGGGCGCCGAGATGGCGATGGCACTGGCCGACTTGATCCGTGGCGGCGAACTGCGTCGGCTCAAGATCTGCGCCGCCCCGGACTGTGAGGCAGTACTCACCGACCTGTCGCGAAACCGCTCCCGCATCTTCTGCGACACCGGCAACTGCGGCAACCGCCAGCATGTCGCGGCCTACCGACAGCGCCAGCGCGAGGACTGACGGGCACACAAATCTGCGTAATTGCCATGTCCTGGGCCGGGTTAAGGTTGCGCACGGGGGACATATGGCACGGCGATCTGCCACTCGGCTACAGCTCAGCGGGCATCGATTCCTGTTGCGGCGCTTGGCACACGCGTTGGTTCGCGGTGATGCGCGGATGCTCGACGATCCGCTGCGCACCCAGGCGGTCGCCTACGGTGCGGGCTGCGCCCTGACGGCTGTCGCGATCGCGGTATGTGCGGTGCTCGCGCTGGTGCGCCCCGGATCGGTGCCAGGTGATGCGCCGATACTGTTGGCGCGCGATACCGGAGCCCTGTACGTCCGTGTCGATGACACCGTGCATCCGGTGTCTGACCTGGCTTCGGCCCGGCTCATCGTGGGTACACCGGCGAATCCGGTGATGGTCAACGCCGCTGCCATCGCCAAGTTCCGGCGCGGACCACTGGTGGGCATCCCGGGCGCCCCGGCCCAGCTCGGTCAACCGCTGAGCCTCGACGAATCGGACTGGGTTATCTGCGACGGCACAGAACCGGCCGAGACGGTGCTGCTGGCGGGGCGTGCCGACCGCGGGATGGTGGCGTTGGGCAGCGGTCAGGCGTTGCTCGTGTCGGCGCGCACGATGGGAGGGGCGACGTACCTGCTGGCCGACGGGTGGCGGGCGCGGGTCGATCTTCGCGACATCGCCGTGGTACGAGCACTTCATCTGGAAGGTGTTCCGGCTCAAGCAGTTTCGCAAGCGATGCTGGACTCGGTGCCCGAGGCGCCGGCGTTGCGGGCGCCGTCGATCGCGGGTGTGGGCAACCCCGGACCGGCCGCGCTGGGCGGACTCGCGGTGGGCACCGTGGTGCGCGTGGTACGCGCCGGCCCCGCCGAGTTCTATGTGGTGCTGACCGCCGGGCTTCAACGCGTCGGCCGGGTGGCGGCCGACGTCATCCGATTCAGCGTGGCACAGTCGCATGACGAACCGCCGGTCGTTCCGGCCGACGTGGTGGCCGATGTGCCCGTGGCCGACAACCTCGCCGTGGCCCGGTTCCCAGAGCGGGTGGTGCCGCGGGCACGTGCGATGGTGTGCGCCAACTGGGATCCGCGACGGCGCGGATCGGCAACGAATACCAGTGTGGTCATGGCGGATTCGCTGCCCGATCACAGTGTGCAACTGGCGCAGGCCGATGGCGCCGGCCCGAATGTCGATCGGGTGGTGATTCCGGGCGGACGCAGCGTGCTGCTGGAGGCCGCAGGTGTGATCCGCGACGGTATCGACGGTGGGCCGCTGTACCTGTTGAACGATCTGGGCGTGCTGTTCGGGGTCCGCGACGAGGAGACCGCGAAAACGCTCGGTCTGGGGACCGACTCTGTTCCCGCGCCGTGGCCGATGCTCGCGATGCTGCCACGGGGGCCCGAACTGAACCGTGAGGCGGCCTCAGTCGCCAGAGACGCGGTGACCGGTGCCCGGGCGGTGCCGGCGTAACCGCTTGGCTGCCACCATCAGTGCGACCAGGAGCGTCGCGCCGACACACACGGCGGCGCCGCCGAAGGCGATGCGTTGGGGCCGGGCGTCGATCGAAGCCGGGGCACTCGGCACTACCAGGGCGGGGGCGGCCGGCGCGGGCACAGACGACGGAGTGCCGCCGCTGACGGCGGCCAGCGCATCGACCACACCGTGTCCGACCAACGGATTCCAGCCGTCGGCCGGGGTGCGTGCGGTGTCCTCGATGCGGCGCATCACCTCTCGCGCGCTGAGTTGCGGGAACCGGGCGCGCACCAGCGCAGCCACCCCGGCGACCACGGGCGCGGCATAGTTGGTTCCCGAAATCGGGGCTTTTTGTCCGATCGTGTCGATCAACCGTTCACCGTCGGGGTGCAGGGAAACGAGCTTCTCACCGGGCGCGGCCACATCGACCCAGGGGCCGGCCAAACTGAAAACCGATGCCGTGCCGTCGGATCCGACCGAACCCACGCACAACACCAGGTCGTCGTACCATCCCGGGCTGGATATCGAGCGGAGGCTGTTCCAGTCGGGCTCGCCCGCCGGACCGACGGAACCTGTCTGCTGCGTGCAGCCTGCGCCGACGTTGCCGGCTGCGGCCACCACCACGACGTTACGCACGTCGACGGCGTAGCTCAGTGCGGCGCCGAGGGCTCGGTCGTCGGGTGCGGCGGTGGCTGCTACGCAGGCGGGCGACGAGATGTTGATGACGGTGGCGCCGAGGTCGGCTGCGGTACGCACCGCCATGGCCAGGGTGTTGACGTCGCCGACACCGGTGGGGCCGCCTTCCGCGGCGAACTTGTTGCTCGACTGCCTGATGGCCAGGATGACCGAGTCGGGCGCGACCCCGCTGAATCCGGGACTGGGTGCAGCACCGATGATTCCGGCAACGATGGTGCCGTGGCCGTCGCAATCGGCGGTGCCGTCGCCGTGTGACACATAGTCACCGCCGCCGGCCAGGTGCGGCAACAGACGGTGCCGGGCGACCCCGGTGTCGATCACCGCGATCTTCTGCCCCGTACCGCGAGTGAGCGGCCAAACCGACTCGAGTCCCAGTGGGGTCCCCGCCGCAGTGCCGGTGGCGTCGGGCGGAGATTGATAGCAGGGTTGGCGTTGTTCGGTGCGCTCGACGGGTCCTGGTGGCGCCGGGCGCGGGAGCAAGGTCGCATCGACTGCCGGTGGCACGACGGCTGCTGCCGGCGCAATGGGCAGCAGCGGGACACCGAGGATCAGCGCCGCAGCCAACCGGCCTGACCTGTTCACCTCAGCGCCAGGTCGCGAACGATGTCGAAGACACCGGCCAGCCAGCACGCCAGCGGCACCACTGCGGCCAGCGCGGCATACTCGAGGGAATCTGCGACCCGAGCGGCGGTCGGACTGCGGATCGTGGCCGGCCAGACCACCGCGATCCCGGTGCCGACAGCGAGGACTCCGGTCCAACTGCCATGCACCGGATTCCAAGCCACTACGAGAACGAAAGCTGCAGTGAGCGAAAGGAATCCGGAGATACCCGCAACGGTGCGGCAACGGCCCGACACGTAGCTGCGTGAGCGCAGCAGTAGCGCCACACCGACGGCCGCGGCAAACGCGACCTCGACGGCTGTGACCCGCCGCGGACCGGCGACCGTGAGGATTGCGGTTCCCAGCGCGGCCGCGGCCGAACAACCGGCCACCAGGCCCGCCAGGTACCGGTGCCCGACGAGAGCCCGTGCCTCGACGTCGAATCCGTCCGGCTCCGATGTCTCGTCGTCGGGATATCCGGGTACCGGCGGCGTCAGGCCGGCCAGGGCAATGGACAACCGCGGTGCCAGCGGCAGCAGGCCCACCCCGAGTGCGCTCACCAACGACCCCAGTATCGGGGTGGCCGAGGGCCACCACGCGACGAAACCGGTCGCTGCGGCGACCACCCCGGCGACCGTGACCGCCGCGAGCAGAATCTCTGTGCCACAACCGGATACCCGCATCAGTATCGCGCCCAGTGAACCCGCAGCGATCGCGGCCAGAAAGAAGTTCGCCGGAGCAGGCCCGGCCGGAACGACGAGGAAACCGAGGACCGCCGCGTGCGCGAGCGCTGCGACGTCGAGCGCCGCGACCTTGGCCGAAGTCAGGTCGAAACGGCGGGCAGCCAGCGCCACGGCGGTGACGGCCACTGCCGCCACCGCGGCCACGGCAATGCGGTCCAATCCGTTGCCGGCGAGCCCGGTCCATGCCAGCGCCACGACGCCCAGCGCGCAGGCCCACAGGCAGGCGGCCACCCGCAGGCCATCGGACAGGGCGTCTTCCGTGGAGTCGACAGTCAATGCGGCAGTCAGCGACCGAGCAGGCGTGGGCTCGCCGCGGGCACCGGCAAGCACCAGCAGATCGCCGTCGTGAACATCGTTCTGCGACAGGGTTGCCGACTCATTCAGATCGTGCCCGCCCACGTGTGCCAGCCGCCATCGCAGCGGGGTGCCGTCGGCGGCGCCGAGCGCGTCGACGATCCACGGCAGGAGTTCGCCTACGGTCATCGCGGCAGGCAAGGACAGGTCGACCGTGGCGCCGTGTCCGGCCACGTCAGCCGCGCCGCAGTGAATCGATACGTGACACAAGGAATCCGGCATCACATCACCCCCCAGTTGACGCCGATATCTGCCACGCTAACCGACTCGACGAGCCCCGCCGCACACCAATTTTCCCGGTGCCCGGGGGAACCCGACGGGCCCCGCGTGCGTCCAAATGTCGATGGAACCGATCCGCGCACCGCACGCCGCCTGCGACCTCCCCGTACCGGAGTCGCCGGTGACTGAGGTCGTGATCGATGCACCGCCCGCGCTGCCGCGCCACAACCCGATCAGCCCGCTCACGAGGTTGTTGCCGCTGCTGGTCGTGGTCGCGATGGGCGGCATGGTCGCGGTGTACGTCACCTCTGGCGCGGCCGCGGCACGTGGCCCGGCCGCCATGATGTTCCCGATCATGATGGCCATGTCGGCGATCGGTACGGCCGCCTACAGCATGAAGAACGGAGGCCGCGCATCGCAGCTCCACCGGGACCGCGGTGAGTACCTGCGATACCTGGACGGGATCGACACCGCGGCCGGTGAATCCGCCCGTACGCAGTGGCTGGGCCTGCATACCGCGCATCCCGAGCCCGGGTGTTTGTGGACGCTGGCCGGTGGCGAGCTGATGTGGCGACGCCTCCCCGGTGACCCTGGGTTCTGTGACGTGCGCGTGGGCGTGGGGGAGAGGCCGTCGTCAACCAGGCTGATCGCCGGAGGCGACGACCCCGGGCGGGAAGCCGATCCGGTGACGACATCGGCTCTGGCCCGACTGATCCGGCGTCGGTCGGCGGTGGCAGGCGTCCCCGTGACGGTGAACCTGCGCGGCCTGGGACACGTGACGGTGGAGGGCCCGATCGACGCGGCACGGGCCCTGCTGCGTGCGGTGATCTGCCAACTGGCCACGGCACACAGTCCGCGGTACGTGCGCATCGCGGCGGTCGTCGACGTAGCGACGGCAGATGAATGGGAATGGTTGAAATGGCTTGGGCACCATTGGTATCCCGATGGTGGTGGACCGGTCGCGCTGCGGCTGCGCAGACTGACCGATCTGCCCGCCACAGATCCGCCGGCGCACACCGTCGTCATCGTCGATTCCGCCACAGCCGGACCTGTGGTGTCGCAGCCTGGTGCGAGCGTCACCGTGCTCACCGTCGCGACTCATGCCGGAATTGCCACGGCGGACCTGCATCTGGACCTCGAGGCTGATCTGCTGCGATTCGGTGCGGCCTCGGCGCGCCCGGACAGGATGACCCGCGAACAGGCCGTGACCTGTGCCCGGTGGCTGGCGCGACGGCGTTGCGCTCCGATGCCCGTGGCTGCCGGCTGGCCGGAGCTGATCGGTGTCGACGACCCGGCCGGCATCGATCCGCCGAGCGTGTGGGCGGCATCGGATCCGCGGCGGTTCCTCCGGGTTCCCGTCGGCCGATGTGCGGACGGCACTCCGCTGTACCTCGACCTCAAGGAGGCTGCGCACGACGGCATGGGCCCGCACGGGCTCTGTGTCGGGGCCACCGGCTCGGGGAAATCGGAGTTCCTGCGCACGCTGGTGCTCGGCTTGATCACCACGCATTCCCCGGAGACACTCAACCTCGTCCTCATCGATTTCAAAGGCGGGGCGACATTTCTCGGCCTGCACCGGGCGCGTCATATCAGCGCGTTGATCACCAACCTGGCGCAGGAGGCGCAGCTCGTGGCCCGGATGGCCGATGCGCTCGCCGGAGAGGTGACCCGGCGTCAGGAACTACTTCGGGCGGCCGGGAACCTGGCCAGTATCGCGGAATACCGGCGCCGCCCCGATCTGCCCGCCTTACCGGCATTGCTGATCGTGGTCGACGAGTTCTCCGAACTCCTGCAGCAACATCCCGATTTCGCGGAGTTGTTCGTGGCGATCGGCCGACTGGGGCGCTCGCTGGGCATGCATCTGCTGTTGGCCAGCCAGCGCCTCGACGAGGGTCGGCTGCGGGGGCTGGAGAGCCACCTGTCGTACCGGGTGTGCCTGAAGACATTCTCGCCCAACGAGTCCCGATCGGTGCTTGGGGTCGCCGATGCGTACGAGCTGCCGAACACGCCCGGAGCGGCTTACCTGAAGACCCCGGCCGGCGAGATCGTCAGGTTTCAGACCGCATTCGTCTCCGCTGCCGGTTCGGCGCCAGAACACCGGCCCCCGGAGACTCTGGGCCCCCGGCGGTTCACCGCACCGTGGATGTCGGCCGGCCGCGAGGCCTCCGCCGCCGCCACCACGACCGTGCTGCAGCAGGTCGTCGATCGGTTGGCCGGGTACGGCACACCGGCACACCAGGTTTGGTTGCCTCCGCTGCCGGGTGCCGTGCCGCTCAGCGACGTCCTGCTGTCGGATCCCGATCCGCTCGACGTCGCGATCGGGTTGGTCGACCGACCGTTCGAACAGCGCCGGGACCGACTGATGCTGTCGCTGGGCGGTGGCCGGGGCAACGTGGCGATCGTCGGCGGTCCTCAATCCGGAAAATCGACGGCGGCCAAGACTCTGGTGGTGGCACTGGCCGCGACCCACCATCCCCGGGACGTGACGATCTACTGCCTGGACTTCGGTGGCGGAACGTTGAGTGCACTGCAAGCCCTGCCGCACGTCGGCGCTGTCGCCGGACGCGCCGACGCTGACCTCGTCCGGCGCATCGTCGCCGAGGTGCAGGCCCTGATCAGCGCCCGTGAGGCGCGGTTCACCGCGCTCGGTATCGGCTCCATGGCGGAATACCGGACCCGTCGTGATGCCGGGGAGATCGCTGACTCCTCAGGCGACGTGTTCCTGGTCATCGACGGCTGGTCGACGTTCCGAGCCGAATTCGATTCGCTTGAGCCGACCGTCACCGCGCTTGCCGTGCAGGGGCTTTCGCTCGGCATCCATGTTGTCGCGACGGCGTCGCGGTGGGGAGAGTTCCGTCCCGCGTTCAAGGACCAACTGGGCACCCGCATCGAGTTGCGGCTCGGTGACCCGGCCGAGTCCGAGATGGACCGCAAACGCGCCCGTCAGTTGACCCAGTGCGCGCCGGGACGTGGGCTCACGCAGGACGGCCGTGAGTTGTTGATCGCCTTGCCCCGGCTGGATGGCACACCGTCTGACGCCGGCATCGGTGCGGCGCTGAATCGGATCGGGGACATTCTGCAGGCGCAGTGCGGCGAGGCCCGCGCGCCGGAGATCCGGCTCCTGCCGGCGTATGTGCACGGGGACGACCTACGCCCGGTGTCTCGGATCCGGCCCGCCACCGAGGTGCTGCTGGGGCTCGGTGAACGCGAACTCACGCCGGTGATGGTCGATTTCAACGCTCAGCCCGATCTGGTGATCTTCGGTGACAGCGGATGCGGCAAGTCCACCGCATTGCGAGCCGTGTGCTGCGACCTGGTGGCGGGCAACGACCCGGCGAGCGTGCAACTGCTCATCGTGGACTTCCGCCGCGCCTTGCTGGGCGCGGTCGAATCGGGACATCTGGCCGGGTACGCCGCGTCGGTCGCGGCGCTCGACGCGGCGCTTCCGAGATTGCTTGAGACATTGAAGAACCGATTGCCGGGTCCCGAGGTCACCCAGCGGGAGCTTCGCGACCGCACGTGGTGGACCGGGCCCGAACTCTACGTCGTGGTCGACGATTACGACCTGGTGGCCGGAGGCGGACCGAATCCGCTGTCACCGCTGTTGAGTTACCTGCCGCATGCCCGTGACCTCGGACTGCACCTGCTGCTGGCCCGCCGATCCGGCGGGGCCGCGCGGGCGATGTTCGACCCGGTGCTGTCTGCGGTCAAGGACCTCGGCTGCATGGGTCTGATGATGAGCGCCGGCCCCGACGACGGCGTGCTGCTGGGAACGGTACGGCCGGTTCGCCTTCCACCGGGACGTGGCACGCTGATCACCCGCGCGGCACCCGATCAGCTGGTCCAGATCGCCCTGCCCGGAAGAGGCGAGGCGCGGTGACCTCAGCCGTCATCGAGGTGGGTCCGGTGACCGTGCGCGGGCCCGGCCCGGTTGCGGCGGACCTCGCCGTAGTCGCGGTGGCCGGGATCGACGACGAGATCGCCCTGATCGAGGACGAACCGGTCGCAGTGTCAGATCTGTGGGTCGAGGTTCTCGGTGCCGCCGGTGCCGGGGCAGGGGCGCTCACCCTGGTGTGTCCGACGTGGTGGACAGCCGACCGGTGTGACCGCGTGCGGGACGCCGCGAAAGGCTCTGAAGTGGTTGTGATGCAGCGGGTTCAGGCCCTGTCTGCATCGCTGACCGCGGGGTCCTCGGTGGTGGTCGAGATCGCCGACGAGGTTGTCGTGGTGTCCGGCGTCCATGCCGGTGGCGTCGTATTGGCCCGTCATGGGGAGGACTATCCGGATGCAGACGCGGTCGTGCGCGCAGTGCTGGCGGTCGCCGGCAGATCGGCAGAGGTGGTCGTCGATGCTCCGGCCGAGGTGCCCGGAGCTGTGACATTGGGCAACGCCGTGGTGGCGGCACTTCGCCGTCGTGACGTGGTGGCGACCGTGGCCGACGCCCGGAACTGGCGGAACACGCTCGTGGCACCGGATACCCCGACCGCTGAGCAACTCTGCAGGCGGAGCCGAACCGGGAGGTTCGCGATGTATGCCGCGGCGGCTTTGGCTGCGGTACTCGGTGGGATTGCCTTCGCCGCTCACGGTCCGCCCACCGACCAACCATCGATGACGGTCCTGGTCGAGGGCCGGGTGGGAGTGCAGATTCCGGCCGGTTGGACGGTACGAAGAATCACCGAGGGGCCGGGATCGGCTCGGGTCGAGGTGGTTTCGCCGAGCGACCCAGCGCTGATCATTCATCTGACCCAGTCCGGTGTCGGTGTCGGTGACGGCACGGTCGCTGACACTCTGCAGACCGCCCTGCAGGAGCAACCCGCAGGGGTGTTCGTGGACTTCGATCGGTCGGCGGTCGTCGCGGCCCGACAAGTGGTCAGCTACCGGGAAATCCGCACCGGGCGGGAGATCCGTTGGGCGGTGTTCGTCGACGGTGCGGTGCGGATCGCGGTCGGGTGCCAGAGCGCACCGGGGCACGGCGACGACGTGCGCTGGGCGTGTGAGGTGGCCACCCGGTCCGCACACGCGGTGTTCTGAAATCGGATGGAACCAAACCGGGCCGCGCTGCGTCGAATTGTTAGATACCGCAACACAAGACCGGAGGGCCAGAGGAAATGTCACCAGGACCGACGGGGCCGTTGGGCACCGATTTCGAAGTTATGACGAGCGTGGCCGGCCGGATCGACGTGCTCAACGACGACGTCCGGGCCATGCTGCAGAGCTTCATCGGAAAGATGAGCAGTGTGCCATCGTCGGTTTGGGGTGGCGCGGCGGCGGCGCGGTTCCGTGACGTGGTGGACCGCTGGAACAGCGAATCACTGACGCTGCACACCACATTGGGCCGTATCGCGGAGACCATCCGGACCAACGAGCGCACACTGCGCGCTGCTGCCGACACTCACGCACAGCGGCTCGGCGCCGTCGGCGACGGCATCTGATCGGTGCCGGCCATGGATCACGTGCTGTCCTACGACTTCGGCGAGATCGAGTACTCGGTTCGCCAGGAGATCCACACGACGTCGAGCCGGTTCAACGCCGCCCTCGATGAATTACGTTCGCAGATCGCGCCTTTGCAGCAGGTCTGGACCCGTGAGGCCGCGCAGGCCTACGCCGTCGAGCAGGCCCGCTGGAACCAGGCCGCGGCGGCCCTCAACGAGATCCTGTTCTCGCTGGGTAATGCGGTGCGCGACGGCGCCGACGAGGTGGCCGCGACCGACCGCAGCGCCGCCAACGCGTGGGGAGCCTGAGGCCGCGCAGCCCAGAAAGACATGTGCGGTCCCGTCCGGTGGAGAGGACCGGGCGGGACCGCACACTTTCGTCTGGTTCGGGCTAGCGACTCGAGCCGGAGTCGCGACGCGGACGGCGGTGTCCACCACCGCGCTGTTGTCCGCCTGCACCGGCCCCGGAGCGGGCCGACGGTCCGCCGCCGTTGCGGGAGGAGCCGCTCGGGCGGTTGCGACCCTGCTGCTGGCCCGACTTGCCCGACTGCCCGGACCTGTTGCCCTGGCGCCGCGGTGCCGGAGCGGCCTGGGTGGCCGGCTCGGGACGGATGGGATCACCGAAAACCCGGTCGCCGGGGGCGATCTCACGAAGCACCGGATGATCGATGCTGTTCACACGGGTGATCGTGGGCTTGACCCCGGCCTTTTTGGTCAAGGTGCGCACATCGGAGACCTGTGCGTCATGCATGAGCGTCACGACGGTGCCCTCGTTGCCGGCGCGGGCCGTACGGCCGGACCGGTGCAGGTAGGCCTTGTGCTCGACGGGCGGGTCGGCGTGCACGACGAGGCTGACGTCGTCGACGTGGATACCGCGGGCGGCGATGTCGGTGGCCACCAGCACTCCGGCCGATCCGTCGGAGAACGCCGTCAGGTTGCGGGTGCGGGCATTCTGGGACAGATTGCCGTGCAGTTCGACCGCCGAGACGCCGCGTGAGTTGAGTTGGCGGGTCAGGTTTTTCGCGCCGTGCTTGGTGCGGGCGAACACGATGGTGCGCCCGGGGGCGGCGGCCAGATCGGCAACCACGTTGACCCGTGAGGCGTTGTCCACGTGCAGCACGTGGTGCACCATCGCGGTCACCGGCGACTGTGCCGAATCGACACTGTGCACCACCGGGTCGTGCAGGTAGCGCTTGACCAGAACGTCGACCCCGGCATCGAGCGTGGCCGAGAACAGCAGGCGCTGGCAGTCTTTCGGCGTGCGGTCCAGCAGGCGCTTCACGCCGGGCAGGAAGCCGAGGTCGGCCATGTGGTCGGCTTCGTCGAGCACGGTGACCTCGACCGCGGACAGGTCGGCGTGGCCGGACCGCATGTGGTCTTCGAGCCGGCCCGGGCAGGCGATCACGATGTCCACGCCCCCTCTGAGGGCGGAGATCTGCGGGTTGGGGCCCACGCCACCGAAGATGTTGACCGACCGCAGGCCGGTGGCCTTGGCCAGCGGCGCCAGCGAGGCCTCGATCTGCGTGACGAGTTCACGGGTCGGCGCCAGGATCAGCGCGCGGGGCCGGTTCGGCGCCCGGCGGGTGCCGCTGGTCGCCAGGCGCGCCACCAGGGGCAACAGGAACGCGTACGTCTTGCCGGACCCGGTCCGGCCACGGCCGAGGACATCGCGGCCCTTGAGCGAATCAGGCAGCGTCGCGGCCTGGATCGGGAAGGGAGACTCCACGCAGTTCCCGGCGAGGGTGGCGACGATCTCGGCGGGCAGGCCGAGCTCGGCGAAAGTAGGCACGGCGGTGCCAGGGGTTTCTTGGACAGACAAAATGAAAGCTCCGAAAATAGAGGGCGGTCGTCCTGCCCGGCGCGAGTGAGATCTCGCGGCGCTCGGTTGACGATCGAGAAGGCGGCAAAGGCAGAACAGGCAAGCCGCCGTGGCCCAACTATACCGGTCATCGGCGGATTTCCCGATTTGCGAGCGCCTGACCAGCGGGTGGGATCCATCACAGGCCGGACAGGTCAACTATCCTGGCGGACACGCGTGAATGCCATGTCAATGGCCCGACGCCGGGAGCGTGATAGCGGTGGCCGCATCGAGAAGCGTGGGAGGCCGGATGTCGCCCCGGGCACTTCCCGCGAAGGTGCGTGCCATCCATGACCTGTTCATCGAGGGCCGGGTGGACGCCGATTCTCTGGATACCACCCCGGTTCGTCGCGTCATCGTGGAGAGCTGGCAACGCAGCCTGGCCACCGGGGTGGACCCCGACATGGGCGCCCGGGCGGCTGCCGCGGTCGCCTCGCTGACCGAGTTGCGCAACACGCACCCGCTCGCACCCACCCTGCCGCTGATCCGTCGGTTGCTGGTCGACGACGCCGTCGGCGCCGGAGTGTTGGTGGCGATCACCGCGGCCGACGGCACGCTGCTGTGGGTCGAGGGAGACCACGGCGCGCGCCGCAAGGCCGAAGGGATGAACTTCGTCCCGGGTTCGGACTGGAGTGAGCGGGCGGCGGGCACCAATGCGCCCGGCACCGCTCTGGCGCTGGACCGGGAACTGCAGATCCTGGGGTCCGAGCACTTCTCCCGAACGGTGCACTCCTGGAGTTGCACCGCGGTGCCCGTGCACGACCCGGCCACCGGGGCGCTGCTGGGGGCCATCGACCTGACCGGCGGGTCCGCGGTCGCCACACCTCAGACATTGGCCCTGGTCAGGGCCACTGCCGTGGCGGTCGAGAACCAGCTGGCCCTGCTGCGGCTCACCGCACCGGCCGAACCGGAAACCGAGACGGCGCGGCTGACGGTGCTGGGTGCCGACCGCCCGCGCTGGCGGATGGCCGACGCCGAGGGCCGGCCCCAGTCCAGCGTTCTCACCGGCCGCCATGCCGACATCCTGGTCCTGCTGATCCGGCATCCCGAGGGGCTGAGTGCCGACCATCTGGCCATGCTGCTCGACGACAAGGACCTCGACGTCGTCACGGTCCGCGCCGAGGTGTCGCGATTGCGACGGGTGATCGGCAGCAGCTACATCGAGTCGCGGCCGTACCGGCTGTTGGCGCCGGTGTCCAGCGACATGGGCGAGGTGTACGACGCGTTGCAGGCCGGGAACGTCTCGGCCGCCCTGGATGCGTACTCCGGCGCGTTGCTGCCGCAGTCGGTCTCACCGGCGATCGCGCGGCTGCGCACCGAGCTGAGCGCCGGCCTGCGCGAAGCGGTGCTGACCGGGAGCGATCTGGGCCTGCTGCGGCGGTGGTTGGCACTGCCCGACGGCCGTGACGACCGACAGGGCTGGCGGGTGTTGCACGACCATGCCGACGCCGACCCGTTGGCCAGGGCGCAGGCCCGCGGTCACCTGGCCGGTATCGACTCCGAACTGGGCTAGTCTTGCCGGCTCGCCGACGGGCTAGTCTTGCCGGCTCGCCGACGGGCTAGTCTTGTCGGCTCGCCGACGGGCTGATGCCGGGGTCTCGAAATCCCTGCACCGTGTGCAACTGTGCTGCAACCTACTGCTGACTACCTTTAGTGACTACCGACACATTTCGGTGTCCGAATGCAGGAGATTGCCATGACTGTTTATGCACGTCCGGGTGCCGACGGCGCCGTGATGTCGTTCGAATCCCGCTACGACAACTTCATCGGCGGAGAGTGGGTCGCGCCGGCCGAGGGCCGCTACTTCGAGAACCCGACGCCGGTCACGGGCCAGGTGTTCTGCGAGGTGGCCCGCTCCACCGAGGCCGACGTCGAGAAGGCCCTCGATGCCGCGCACGCGGCCGCGCCGGCGTGGGGCAAGACCTCGCCCGCCGAGCGCGCCGTGATCCTCAACAAGATCGCCGACCGCATCGAGGAGAACCTCGAAGCCGTCGCGCTGGCCGAGTCGTGGGACAACGGCAAGCCGATCCGCGAGACGCTGAATGCCGACATCCCGCTGGCGATCGACCATTTCCGGTACTTCGCCGGTGTGCTTCGTGCCCAGGAGGGCTCGCTCTCCCAGATCGACGAGGACACCGTCGCCTACCACTTCCATGAGCCGCTCGGCGTGGTCGGCCAGATCATCCCGTGGAACTTCCCGATTCTGATGGCGGTGTGGAAGCTGGCCCCGGCACTGGCCGCGGGCAACGCCGTGGTGCTCAAACCTGCTGAGCAGACCCCGGTTTCGGTGCTGTTCCTGATGTCGCTGATCGGTGACCTGTTGCCTGCCGGTGTGGTCAACGTGGTCAACGGGTTCGGTGTGGAGGCCGGCAAGCCGCTGGCCTCGAGCAACCGGATCGCCAAGATCGCGTTCACCGGCGAGACCACCACCGGCCGGCTGATCATGCAGTACGCCAGCCAGAACCTGATCCCGGTGACCCTCGAGCTGGGTGGCAAGAGCCCGAACATCTTCTTCTCCGATGTGCTGGCCGCCGCCGACGACTTCCAGGACAAGGCCCTGGAAGGGTTCACCATGTTCGCGCTGAACCAGGGCGAGGTGTGCACCTGCCCGTCGCGGTCGCTGATCCAGGCCGACATCTACGACGAGTTCCTGGAACTGGCTGCCATCCGCACCAAGGCCGTGCGCCAGGGCGACCCGCTGGACACCGAGACGATGATCGGTGCACAGGCCTCCAACGATCAGCTGGAGAAGATCCTGTCCTACATCGAGATCGGGAAATCCGAAGGGGCCCAACTGATCACCGGTGGTGAGCGGGCCGATCTGGGTGGCGACCTCAACGGCGGTTTCTACGTGGCGCCCACGATCTTCACCGGCAACAACAAGATGAGGCTGTTCCAGGAGGAGATCTTCGGTCCTGTCGTGGCAGTCACGTCGTTCACCGATTACGACGACGCGATCTCGATCGCCAACGACACCCTCTATGGGCTGGGTGCCGGTGTGTGGAGCCGTAACGGCAACACCGCCTACCGCGCAGGCCGGGACATCAAGGCCGGCCGGGTGTGGACCAACTGCTACCACGCCTACCCAGCCCACGCGGCGTTCGGCGGCTACAAGCAGTCCGGCATCGGCCGGGAGAACCACAAGATGATGCTCGACCACTACCAGCAGACCAAGAACCTGTTGGTGAGCTACGGCACCAAGGCGCAGGGCTTTTTCTGATCCACCGCCGAACGTGAGCTTGTGTGCGAAGAAACCCGCAGATCTCGCACCCAAGCTCACGTTCGCGGTCTACCCGAAGGGACGCATATGACATCGCTGCCGCTGCCGACCGCGCAGAAGGTGATCGACGCCGCAGTCGTGAAGGCGGAGGAGATCGGCCAGCCGATGAACATCGCCGTGGTCGACGACGGAGGTCATCTGGTGGCTTTCGTACGCATGGACGGTGCGATCAAGGCCAGCATCGACATCTCGATCCGCAAGGCGCGGACCGCGGTCATGATGAACCTGCCCACCAGTGCGCTGATGGACATCTGCCAGCCCGGCGGTGAGTTGTACGGCCTGGAGCAGACCTCCGGCGGGTTGGTCGTGTTCGGGGGCGGGGTTCTGTTGGAGGCCGACGGGGTGGTGATCGGCGCGGTCGGTGTCAGTGCGGGCAGTGTCGAGCAGGATGTGGCGGTGGCTACCGCTGCGGCAGCGGCAATGTAGCCACCGCCGCGGCAGCGGCAATGTAGCCACCGCCGCGACAGCGGCAATGTAGCCGGAGGGCAGCGGCCCTGTAGGGATCTAGCCGTGCCGGTCTGTCGTCAGCACACAGTCACCGCAGTAGCCGCCCCCGGGCACCTGGTAGAACAGGCAGCAGTTGCGCCGCCGGAACTGTTCTCCCACAACGTCTGCGGTACCGCGCAGCGGTTCGATCGCGATCAGTTCGGCGACCAGCTCACGGCCGCGGAGCTCCGCGTCGGGGCGGGACAGGGCCAGTACGGTGACCGCGCCGTTGGCCGCCGATGAGATGTTGCCCCACATCACCTGTGGCGAAAGAGATTCCGCCAGTCCCATGGTGTCGTTCAGCAGGCTCAACACGTTTTCGATCAGTGAATCGGCGATGATGACCGCGATCCGCGCTGGGTCGGTTTCGGTCACCCATTCGACACCGGCTTTTCCGAGGGCTGGTCGGTGTGATGAATCCTTTTGCCAGAACAGCGAATCCATCGTGAGCAGTGGGACGCTGCCAAAGCACACCGCGGCGCCGAGCGCGGGGGACAACAGGCGTGCGGCGATCGACAGGTGCACCGAGGAGGCCGCGGCCTTCACCGGGACGTCGGCTTCGTCGATTCCGAAGCCGGCGGCCGTCGCCGCCCGGGTGCGCATCGTGTACTCGTGCAG
This sequence comes from Mycolicibacterium peregrinum, assembly GCF_001665785.1. Lineage (GTDB taxonomy): Bacteria > Actinomycetota > Actinomycetes > Mycobacteriales > Mycobacteriaceae > Mycobacterium > Mycobacterium peregrinum_A. Next base: position 20,558 of record NZ_LZSO01000028.1, on the reverse strand, counting down.
GACGGCCTGATCGCCGCACAGGGACGCGATCGGCCTCCAGCCGGCAGGATCGGCCGTCGGGAGGGCAAAGAACTCGCCCAGCGCGGCGAGCGGGTCAGATTTTCCGGCGTCCATCGTCGGGTCAGGTTAGCCGCACTGACCTGCGGCGCAACCCTGATGCAACGTGATGCAGCGCACAATTGGCTCGCGTTGTGTCGCACGTCGGTGGGAGATCCGCCCTGAGTCAGTTGGAGTAGTGAATGACGGAACCGATTCTCGACCCTTCGGCCGATTACCCGCTGAGCATCCATCGCGAGGATCTGCTGTTCACCCCCAACGGCACGCCGATCGGCGGTATCACCATGGACGCGGTGATGTCTGGTGAGATCGCGGCCTCCGATCTGCGCATCACCCCGCAGACCCTGCGGCTGCAGGCCCAGATCGCCGAGAAGGTGGGACGCCGTCAGCTCGGCTCGAACCTGCGCCGCGCCGCGGAGATGACCGCGATCAGCGACGAGCGGGTGCTGCAGATCTACAACGCGTTGCGGCCCAACGCCTCCACCAAGGCCGAGCTGGACTCGATTGCCGACGAGCTGGAGACGCAGTACGGCGCGTCGTTGCTGGCCGGGCTCGTCCGCGAGGCCGCCGACGTGTACGAGCGCCGCGACATCCTGGCCACCAGCGAATAGGAGACATCAGTCATGAGGGCAGTTTCATCCGCGGCGGCACAGGATTCCACGGCCGGCCGACCCAGGCAGTCCGAGCGCACCAAGGTCCTTGAGGACCGGCCGGTCAACCTCGATGGCTTCGTCGAGGAATGGCCCGAGGTGGGCATGGTCGCGCTGGACAGCGCATTCGATCCCGCGCCGAGCGTGCGCGTCGTCGAAGGGGTGATCGTCGAGATGGACGGCCGGGACCGCGCCGATTTCGATTTCATCGACCAGTTCATCGCCGATCACGCCATCGACACCGCGACCACCGAGCAGGCGATGGCGATCCCGGCGGCCGACATCGCCCGGATGCTGGTCGACCCACACGTGTCCCGCGACGAGGTGATCGCCGTGACCACGGCACTGACCCCGGCCAAGCTGCTCGAAGTGGCAAAGACGCTGAACATCGTCGAGATCATGATGGGGATGCAGAAGATGCGGGCCCGTCGGACCCCGGCGAACCAGGCGCACTGCACCAGCGCTCGGGACAACCCGCTCCAGGTCGCGTGCGAAGCCGCCGAGGCCTCGCTGCGTGGATTCTCGGAAGTGGAAACCACTTTGGGTGTGGTGCGTTATGCGCCGCTGGTGGCGATGGCGCAGCAGATCGGCAGCCAGGTCGGCTGTGGTGGGCGTCTGACCCAGTGCGCTCTCGAGGAGGCCACCGAGCTCGAACTCGGCATGCGCGGCATCACCGCCTATGCCGAGACGATCTCGGTCTACGGCACGGAGTCGGTGTTCGTCGACGGCGATGACACCCCGTGGTCGAAGGCCTTCCTGGCCGCGGCCTATGCCTCGCGTGGCATCAAGATGCGGTTCACCTCGGGCACCGGTTCCGAGGTGCAGATGGGCAACGCCGAGGGCCGCTCCATGCTGTACCTGGAGATCCGGTGCATCCTGGTCGCGAAAGGCGCAGGCGTGCAAGGCCTGCAGAACGGTTCGATTTCCTGCATCGGCGTGCCGGGCGCGGTACCGGCGGGGATCCGGGCGGTGGCGGCGGAGAATCTGATTGCCTCGGCGGTGGACCTGGAATGTGCTTCGGGCAACGACCAGTCGTTCTCCCACTCGCCGATGCGCCGAGTGGCGCGGTTGTTGCCGCAGCTGATGCCGGGCACCGATTTCATCTGCTCGGGTTACTCGGCACCACCCAACTACGACGACATGTTCGCCGGATCCAACCTTGACGCCGAGGATTACGACGACTTCAACACCATCCAGCGGGATCTGCAGATCGACGGCGGGTTGCGCCACGTCAACGAGGCCGAGATTCTCGCTGTCCGGCATCGTGCGGCCAAGGCTCTGCAGGCAGTGTTCGCATACCTCGATCTGCCCGCCATCTCCGACGCCGAGATCGAGACGGCCGTGTATGCGCACGGCAGCCGCGAGCTGATCCCGCGTGACGTGCTGGAAGACCTCAAGGGCGCGCAGCAGGTGATGGACCGCAACATCACGGGACTGGACCTGGTGAAGGCGCTGGAATCGACCGGTTTCTCCGATGTCGCCGAGAACCTGTTGGCCGTTCTGCGGCAACGGGTCTCGGGTGACCTGCTGCAGACGTCGGCGATCATGACGCGCGAGCTCCAGCCGTTGTCTGCGGTCAACGACCGCAACGACTATGCAGGCCCGGGCACCGGCTACCGTCCCACGGGCGCACGCTGGGAAGAGATGAAGCGGCTACGTCACGTGACCAGCGCCGAGAACCCTGAATTGGAGGTCGAGTGACATGTCGGCAATGACCGGGCAGCGGACACTGAGCTTCACCGGAGAACGGCCGGCAGAACCCGGGAAGCGCTCTGATGAAGTGGTGCTGGCGATTTCGCCTGCGTTCGCCGACTTCTTCAGCCAGACCATCGTCGGCCTGTCCCATGCCGACGTGATCCGCCAGATCCTGGCCGGTATCGAGGAGCAGGAGGTGACCGCCCGGTGTATCCGGATCCGGCACAGCAGCGACCTCGCCGTGGTCGCACACGCGGCGGCCAGGCTCAGCGGGTCGGGCATCGGTATCGGCATCCTGTCTCGCGGCACATCGATGATCCATCAGCGTGACCTGCCGAGGTTGTCCAGCCTCGAACTGTTCCCGCAGAGTCCGCTGATGACGTTGGAGACCTATCGCCGCATCGGGTCGAACGCCGCCCAGTACGCCAAAGGCGAGTCACCCGAACCTGTCCCGACACTCAATGATCAGATGGCGCGGCCGCGTTGGCAGGCCAAGGCGGCGCTGCTGCACCTGAAGGAGACCGAGCAGATCCGCAAGCAGGATCGCCCGGTGGAGGTGACGCCGGAGTTCGGCGAGCTGACCCCCGAGGCACTGGGTACCTGATGGCGTTGACTGTTGTCGGTGTCGACATCGGCAACTCGACGACCGAGGCCAGTGCCGCGGTCGTCGCGACTGACGGCTCGACCAGGTTCCGCGGCGCGGCACTGACCGCGACGACGGGCGTCAAGGGCACGCCTCGAAACGTGGACGGCGTGGCCCAGGCTGTGGTTCGAGCGCTCGAGGCGAGCGCGGTGCGACTGGCCGAACTGGACCTCGTCCTGCTGAACGAGGCCACGCCGGTGATCAGTGGCATGGCGATGGAAACCATCACCGAAACCATCATCACCGAGTCGACGATGATCGGCCATGACCCGCGCACCCCGGGCGGTCGCGGGCTCGGCGTGGGCGTCACCGTGGCGTTCGACGCACTCGCCCAAACGCCGTCCGGCACCGAAGTGATCGTGGTGGTGCCCAGGGACGTGGACTTCGAGGACGCGGCGCGCGGGATCAATGGGGCAGCGGCACAAGGGCTGACGGTGTGCGGGGTGATCCTGGGCAACGACGATGCGGTGTTGGTGGCCAACCGGCTCGACTCCGTGGTCCCGGTGATCGACGAGGTATCCCGCATCGATGCGGTGCCGTTGGGCATGCTGGCCGCGGTCGAGGTGGCCGCGCCCGGCAACTCGATCCGTACCCTGTCCAATGCCTATGGGCTCGCGACGATCTTCGACCTGGACGCCGCTGCCACCAAGGTGATCTCGCCGGTGGCCCGGGCGCTGACGGGCAACCGCTCGGCGGTCGTGGTGCGCACTCCCGCAGGCGATGTCGCCGATCGCTGTATCCCGGCTGGATCGCTGGAGCTGTCCGGTGTGCACAAGCGGGCAACCGTCGACGTGTCCCGCGGTGCGCCGGAGATCATGAGCGCGGTGGAGCGGGTCGCTCCACTGGCGGATGTGGCGGGGGAGGCCGGCACCAACACCGGCGGCATGATCGCCAACGTCCGGCACAGCATGGCCGAGCTTTCCGGGCATGCGTTGACCGACGTGCGCATCCAGGATCTGCTTGCGGTGGATACCTTTGTGCCGCAGGAGGTTCGTGGCGGGGTGGCCGGTGAGGTGGCCCTGGAGAACGCGGTTGCGCTGGCGGCCATGGTCCGGACTCGTGAGAGCGGAATGCGGGCGGTCGCCGACGAGGTTCGGACCCGGTTGCGGGCCGCCGGGGCGGACGGTGTCGAGGTGATGGTCGGCGGTGTCGAGGCCGAGATGGCGGCGCTGGGTGCGCTGACCACGCCGGGCACCGACAAGCCGCTCGTGGTGCTCGATCTGGGTGGCGGCTCGACCGATGCCGCATTGATGGCGGCGGACGGCGAGATCAGTACCGTGCATCTGGCCGGTGCAGGCGATCTGGTCACCAAGCTGATCGACGCCGAGCTCGGTCTCGACAACCTGGAACTGGCCGAGGACATCAAACGATCACCGTTGGGCAAGGCGGAGAGCTTCTTTCATGTCCGGCTGGAGAACGGCACCGTGATGTTCTTCGAGAAGCCGCTGCCCGCTGCGTCGTTCGCGCGAGTGGTCACGCTGGCTGAATACGGCATGAATGCGATCCCCACCCGGCATTCCATGGACCGGGTCAGGCTGGTGCGCCGCGCGGCCAAGGAGCGGGTCTTCGTGGTCAATGCGTTGCGCGCGCTGCGGGCGGTCGCGCCCGGGGGTGACCTGCGTCAGATCGGGTTTGTGGTGCTGCTCGGTGGGTGTGCGCTGGACTTCGAGATCCCCGAACTCATCGCGGATGCCCTTGCTCCGTTCGGAATCGTCTGCGGCACAGGCAATGTGCGTGGGTCGGAAGGGCCGCGGAACGCTGTGGCCACCGGTCTGGTGGCGTCGCACGCTCGGCTGGTCGGAGCGGGTCTCAGTGCATAGCGGTGGTCAACCTGATCGTCCGGCGATCGTGGTGTTGAGTTCGGGTAGCCGGGATGTCGAACGCGACGTGCTCGCGGGCATCGAGGAAGAAGGCGTTCCGTACCTGTTGGTTCCGGGTGGCGCCGAGGTGCCTGCGACGGAACTTGCGCGCCGCGCGGCGCTCAGGTCGCTGCTGCACGTCGGGGTGGGCGTCGGCCCTGGAGGTGAAGTGTGCGTGCGACATGCCAAACTGTCAGATCCGTTGCCGGAGTTGATGTCTGGTGCAGGATCGCGACCGTCGGTTGTCCGGGGGCTCGGGCACAACGCGGCCCGGATCGTGGTCGGTGTTCCGCTCAAACCCGACAATTGACAACGAAACTGGCCGTTGGGGTAGACACCGCCGCGGAGTGGGGTAATAATCTTCCATTAAAGGTTGATTTTCATACCTTTGGAAGGTGAACCCGTCGGAGATCCGGCGTCGGACCGGCGGTGTTGCCGGGGTAAAGGTGGGCCACCGCCTACGAAGACCGTCATCAGCTGACGGCATCACATACGAGACATACGCAACGTTGTAAATGAAGGAGTTTGACATGGCGGGTGTGGAAGAACACCTGGAGAGCGCTGACTATCTACAGAAACGTCAGCTCAAATCCGGAAGCGCGGGGTGGCTGCTGTTGGCCGGCCTGGGCGTCAGTTATGTGGTGTCCGGCGATTTCTCGGGCTGGAACTTCGGCCTCGCCCACGGGGGCTTCGGTGGTCTGCTGATCGCCGTGGTGGTCATCGCCGCAATGTACTTTTGCATGGTCCTGGGTCTGGCCGAGCTGTCCTCGGCGCTGCCGGCAGCCGGCGGCGGTTACACGTTCGCCCGCCGTGCGCTCGGCCCGTGGGGCGGCTTCGCCACCGGTACCGCGATCCTGATCGAATACTCGATTGCCCCCGCGGCCATCGCCACCTTCATCGGCGGCTATGTCGAATCGCTCGGGCTGTTCGGCATTCACAAGGGCTGGTGGGTGTACCTGGCGGCGTTCGTCATCTTCATCGGCATTCACCTGGCCGGTGTCGGTGAGGCTTTGCGGCTGATGTTCGTCATCACCGCAATCGCGCTGCTGGGCCTGGTCATCTTCGCCGTGAGCGCCATCGGCCACTTCGACGTCGCCAACCTGACCGACATCGCTCCCGACGCCGCCGCGGTGGGCGCGTCGAGCTTCCTGCCGCACGGTTACCTCGGCATCTGGGCGGCGATCCCGTTCGCCATCTGGTTCTTCCTGGCCGTCGAGGGCGTCCCGTTGGCCGCGGAGGAGACCGCCAATCCCGAGCGCAACGTGCCGCGCGGCATCATCGCCGCGATGACGGTGCTGATCATCACCTGCGTCACCGTGCTGTTCCTGACGGCCGGTGCCGGCGGTGCCGACGCGATGTCGACGGTGGACGATCCGCTGGTGCAGGCCCTCGGTGGTACCGGGTTCGCCGCCAAGGCGGTCAACTACATCGGCCTGTTCGGGCTGATCGCGAGCTTCTTCTCGATCATCTACGCCTACTCGCGGCAGACCTTCGCGCTGTCGCGGGCCGGCTACCTGCCCACGAGGCTGTCGGTGACCAACAAGCGCAAGGCCCCCACCCTCGCGCTGATCGTCCCCGGCATCGTCGGCTTCCTGTTGTCGCTGACCGGTCACGGTGATCTGATCCTGAACATGGCGGTGTTCGGCGCGGCGCTGAGCTATGTGCTGATGATGATCAGCCACATCGTGCTGCGGGTGCGTGAGCCGGAGATGAAGCGGCCGTACCGCACCCCGGGCGGCATCGTCACCACCGGCTTCGCCCTCGTCGTCGCGATCGTTGCGCTCATCGCGACCTTCGTGGTCAGCCCCGTGGCCGCGGGCCTGTGTCTGGCTGTGTTCTGCGCGTTCATGCTCTACTTCGCGCTCTACAGCCGCCATCGTCTGGTCGCCAACTCGCCCGACGAGGAGTTCGCGATGCTCGCGGAAGCGGAGAGTGCCCTGAAATGAAGTATCACCAGCAGGTTTCGGGGGTGACCTACGGCTTCGACGGTCTGGTCGAGGTGATGGCCAAGGCCACCCCGCTGCGCTCCGGCGATCAACTCGCCGGCTGCGCGGCCGAGCACGACGGTGAACGCGCCGCGGCCGCCTGGGTGCTCGCGGACCTGCCGCTGGACACCTTCCTCAACGAGGAACTGGTCCCGTACGACACCGACGAGGTCACCCGGCTGATCATGGACAGCCATGACCGGCAAGCCTTTTCGGAGATCTCGCATCTGACCGTCGGCGGGCTGCGGGACTGGCTGATGGACACCGCGGCCCATGATCACAGCGCGGACCGGCTGGCCGCCGTCGCACCGGGGCTGACCCCGGAAATGGTTGCGGCGGTCAGCAAGATCATGCGCAACCAGGATCTGATCGCGGTATCGGCCGCCGCGGAGGTGACCGCGGCGTTCCGGACCACCGTCGGCGCCCGCGGCACCCTGGCCACCCGGCTGCAGCCCAACCATCCGACGGACGATCCCCGTGGCATCGCCGCGGCGGTGCTCGACGGGCTGCTGCTGGGCTGCGGCGACGCGGTGATCGGGATCAACCCGGCGACCGACTCGCCGCAGGCCACCGCCGATCTGCTGTATCTGCTCGACTCGATCCGCACCCGCTACGACATTCCGGCCCAGTCCTGTGTGCTCTCGCATGTCACCACCACGATCGGCCTGATCGAGGCCGGTGTGCCGGTGGACCTGATGTTCCAGTCGATCGCCGGCACGGAGGGCGCCAACTCCGCGTTCGGGGTGAACCTGCAGCTGTTGCGAGAAGGCAACGCGGCCGCCCGCAGCCTGAGGCGCGGCACTGTCGGAGACAACGTCATGTACCTGGAGACCGGGCAGGGCTCGGTACTGAGCTCGGGCACGCACCTGGGCGTCGGCGGCAAGGCCGTCGACCAGCAGACGCTGGAGGCCCGCGCCTACGCGGTGGCCCGCGACCTGCAGCCGCTGCTGGTCAACACGGTCGTCGGCTTCATCGGGCCGGAGTACCTGTATGACGGCAGGCAGATCATCCGGGCCGGCCTGGAAGACCACTTCTGCGGCAAGCTGCTCGGCCTGCCGATGGGGGTGGACGTCTGCTACACCAACCACGCCGAGGCCGACCAGAACGACATGGACACCCTGCTGACGTTGCTGGCCGCCGCGGGAGTGGCGTTCGTCATCACCGTGCCCGGCGCCGACGACGTCATGTTGGGCTATCAGAGCTTGTCGTTCCACGACGTGCTGACCACGCGGCGCACGCTGGGCCTGCGACCGGCCCGGGAGTTCGAGGCGTGGCTGCGCAGCGTCGGCATGGTCGACGACTCCGGGAAGCTGACCCCGTTCGACCTGGAGCGTTCGGCGCTACGGTCGTTGACTTCGGGGGAGGTGCGATGAGTCCGAACGAGGTTGCGGTTCAAGAGTTCTGGGATGAGCTGCGTAAAACCACGCAGGCCAGGATCGGGCTGGGCCGGGCCGGCAACGCGTTGCCGACGCGCCGGGTGCTCGAACTGGCCGCCGCCCACGCCGCGGCGCGCGACGCCGTGCACGTGCCGCTGGACTTGGATCGGCTCAGGCAAGCTGTCCTCGAGGTGGGTATCGGTGAGCCGACCGTGGTGACCAGTCAAGCCACCTCGCGCGACGAGTACCTTCGCCGTCCCGATCTGGGCCGGGCGCCCGCAGTCGGCATGGAGGTGCCCGAAACCCCGGCGGATATCGGCTTCGTGCTGGCCGACGGTTTGTCGCCGACGGCACTGGATCGTCATGGCGCCGAGCTGCTGGGCGCTCTGGTGGCCCAATTGAAGGACCGGTACACCCTGGCCCCGCCGGTGATCGCGACGCAGGCCCGCGTCGCACTCGGCGACCACATCGCCGCTCAGGCCCGCATGCGGACGGTGCTCGTCATCGTCGGAGAACGGCCGGGCCTGAGTGTCGTGGACAGTCTCGGCGTCTACCTGACCCACCTGCCGATGCCCGGCCGCACCGATGCCGACCGCAACTGCATCTCCAACATCCACCCACCCGACGGCCTGGGATACACGGAAGCCGCGCGGGTGGCGGCAGGCCTGGTCGACGGCGCGCTGGCACTGGGCCGCTCCGGCGTCGACCTGAAGGACACCTCACGAACCGCCACGCTCGACCCGACCAGCATGACCCCGCTCAACTGAATCAGGAGTCTCAATGACCGTGCGTGCCGTCCTGTCCCTGCTCGCCGCGACGACCGTCGCCGTCGCGGGCTGCGGTGCAAGCAACGATTCGGCGGAGCCGTCGGCCGGCACGCAAACCGCTACCGAGTCGCCCGCCGCGAACTGCCGCACCCTGGCGGAGAACCCGGGTTGGTACGGCGACAACCGGGACCGGATCGATGCGATGCTCGCCGAACTCGGCACTTGCGGGGCGGACGGCTCGGTGGCCGGCGGCGCCCCGCTGGCGTTGTTCGACTGGGACAACACGGTGGTCAAGAACGACATCGGGGATGCGACGTTCTTCTGGATGGTGCGCAACGGCAAGCTGCGGGCGCCCGCAGGCGGCGACTGGTCGACGACGAGCCCGTACCTCACTCCGCAGGCCACGGCTGCGCTCGGAAAGGCGTGCGCCGCAACCGCTCCGGGCCAGCCGATGCCGACGAACACCGATCTGGGCTGCGCCGACGAACTGCTGTCGGTCTACACCGACGGTGAGACACGTGCCGACGAGCAGGCGTTCGCCGGGTTCAACGCCCGCCGGTTCGAGCCCTCGTATGCCTGGGCCGCGCAGATGCTGGCCGGCTGGTCCGAATCCGAGCTGACCGGTTTCGCCGAGGCGGCACGCAAAGAGAACCTCGACGCGCCCGAGGGCACCGAGCAGAAGGTCGGCAGCGGTGACGAGACCGGTTGGGTTCGCTACTACCCGCAGATGCGCGATCTGGTGGAAACCTTGCGGGCCAACGGTTTCGATGTTCGGATCATCTCCGCGTCGGCCGAGCCGGTGGTGCGCGTGTGGGCGGCTGATCTCGGTTTCACCCCGGACAAGGTGATGGGAGTGCGGACCGAGCGCGACGGTGACGTCCTGACGTCGAGGCTGGTGCCGTGTGGCGGCGAGACCGCCATCCCTTACATCGAGGGCAAGCGGTGCCGGGTCAACGAAGACGTCTTCGGCGTCAAAGGGCCTGCCGCGTTCGAGCAGCAGCCCGAGGCGAAGCGCGCGGCCTTCGGCGCCGGGGACTCCGACACCGATGTCACGTTCCTCACCGACGCCACCGCGCTGCGCCTGGTGCTCAACCGCAACAAGACCGAGTTGATGTGCACGGCCTACGACAACTCCGACGGTCGCTGGCTGGTCAATCCGATGTTCATCGATCCGAAGAAGAAGCAGGCCGATCCGTACGAATGCACGACGGAGGGCTACATCGAGCCCAGCGGCAAGGACGCCCCGCTGCACCGTCCGGATGGCAGCGTGGTGCCCGACCAGCAGGACTCGGTCTCCTAGGCCCGAGTGTTGGCTTGTGTGCGAGATTTCTCGGAGAACTCGCTCGCAAGCCCACGTTCGAGCTGGGAAGCCGCGTTTTGACCTGCGAGGACACCCACCGGTAAGCTGCTCCGTTGGTGTGTGCTGCCCTGATGGGCGAGCGGATCCCGGGTCAATGTCGGTCGCCGGGACCACATAGCGCACTCACCTGACCGGCACCTAACCCGAGAAGAAGAGGTAAGCGCTGTGCCTACGTACACGCCGAAGGCGGGTGACACCACGCGTCAGTGGTATGTCATCGACGCCCAAGACGTGGTGCTCGGCCGGCTCGCCGTCGAAGCAGCCAAGCTGCTCCGCGGCAAGCACAAGCCGACATTCACGCCGAATGTCGATGGTGGCGACTTCGTCATCGTCATCAACGCCGAGAAGATTGCCGTCAGCGGCAACAAGCTCACCAACAAGTTCGCTTACAGCCACTCGGGTTACCCGGGCGGTCTGCGCAAGCGCACCATCGGTGACCTGCTGCAGAAGCACCCGACCCGCGTCGTCGAGAACGCGATCATCGGCATGCTGCCGCACACCAAGCTCGGTCGGCAGATCCAGAAGAAGCTCAAGGTCTATGCCGGCCCGGATCATCCGCACGCCGCGCAGCAGCCGGTTCCGTACGAGATCAAGCAGGTGGCCCAGTGACCGAAGCGACTGAAGTGACTGAGACCGAGGTCGTGACCGAGGCCGTCGAGGTGGAGCAGGAGCACCGCGAGCCGGTCATCATCGACCGTCCGATCCAGACCGTCGGCCGCCGCAAGGAGGCCGTGGTGCGGGTGCGCCTGGTGCCCGGCACCGGCCAGTTCAACCTGGACGGCCGCACCCTGGAGAACTACTTCCCGAACAAGGTGCACCAGCAGCTGATCAAGGCCCCGCTGGTGACCGTCGACCGCCTCGAGCACTTCGACATCTTCGCCCACCTCGATGGTGGTGGCCCCTCGGGTCAGGCCGGCGCTCTGCGTCTGGCGATCGCCCGTGCCCTGATTCTGGTGCAGCCGGAGGACCGGCCGGCACTGAAGAAGGCGGGCTTCCTGACCCGTGACCCGCGTGCCATCGAGCGCAAGAAGTACGGCCTCAAGAAGGCCCGCAAGGCGCCTCAGTACAGCAAGCGCTGATCTGCCGCCTTACGGCCGAACGAACCCGCCGGGTGTGTCCTGTACACACCCGGCGGGTTTGTCTTTGGGGTCCGCGCGTTGTCGCAGCAGGCTGTTTCCAGTGATATCGCGACGGAGGTGGAGTGTTATCGATGGTATCGTTTATGGCGATAGCGGCGATAACAGTGGAGGCAAGAATGGCGCAGCGGCGTGACTACGACGTCATCATCGTCGGGGCCGGCACGGCAGGTTCGGTCCTGGCTTCGAGGCTCAGCCAGGATCCAGAGGTCCGCGTGTTGTTGATAGAGGCGGGCGGCGCAGTTGCCGAGCCGGCGAGTGCAATTCCACCCCAATGGCAGACCCTCGTGGGCGGACCGTCCGACGCCGGCGGGTTGACCTCAGTGCAAGCGGGCACTGGAACGGCCATTCATGTGGCTCGCGGCCGCGGCCTCGGAGGCTCGTCGTCAATCAACGCCATGATGTTTGCCCGCGGGCATCGCGAGAGCTACGCGGACTGGCCGGCCGGCTGGCAGTTCGATGATTTACTGCCCTACTTCAAACGCAGTGAAACGGCGCGCACCGGGGATCCAGCCTTGCGTGGGGTCGGCGGTCCCTTGCGGGTCGCAAAGGCAAACCCGCTCAATCCCGTGTTGGCTGCGGTTTTGTCAGCTGCCAACCAGTGTGGGTACCCCCTCGTGCACGACGTCAGCAGCGGCGACGAAATCGGTTTTGGTGCAGCGGATCTGACGATCGACGGCGGGCGCCGACAGAGCGCGGCCGACGCCTACCTGCGGCCTGCGCTGGGCCGCCCCAATCTCGAACTGGTCTCCGGCGCAGTCGTGCACCGGTTGCTGATCACTGGCGGACGCTGCGACGGTGTGCAATTCCGCGACCCGGCAAATCCCGCAGTCACGGAGGCTTTCGCCGCTGAGGTGGTGCTGTCGGCCGGGGCGATCGGATCGGCCCAGCTGCTGATGCTGTCCGGGGTGGGGCCACGCGCACACCTGCAGGAGGTCGGCGTCGACGTCGTCCATGATCTGCCCGGCGTCGGGTCCAATCTGCAGGATCATCCGCTCACTGGCGTCATATATCGCGCAGCGCAACAAATTCCGTCACCGAAGAACAACCACGGTGAAGCCATGGGTCTGATCCGCACCACGTCCACCGACGGACCTCCGGATCTGCAGATCTTGTTGGTGGACACCGCTGCGGTCACGGGACTCGACCTTCCCGACACGTATCTGATCGGCGTCTCCGCGATGCAGCCGTACAGCCGGGGCAGCGTCAGGCTGGCCACGGCGCAGGCCGACGACGCCCCGGTGGTGGACCCGAACTACCTCAGCGACAAACGCGATTGGAAGGTCATGGTCGAAGGTTTCAGGATCGCCCGCGACATTGGGGGCGCGCCGGCGTTGTCGGCCTGGCGGGGCGAGGAATTGGCTCCTGGTCCGGGCGTGGTGGACGAGGATTCGCTGCGACAGTTCATCCGGTCCAGCGCCAGCTCCTACTTTCACCCGGTCGGTACGTGCGCGATGGGTGATACGTCGCAGTCAGTTGTGGATGTCGACCTTCGCGTGCATGGCATCGCGAACCTTCGGATCGCGGACGCCTCGGTGATGCCGTCGCTGCCCTCGAACAATCCCATGGCGACCGTGTACGGTCTGGCCGAGCGGGCGTCCGACTTGATCGCTGGTGCTTCGCGGTGCGGGAACCGGGCTGGTCAAGACGTTGTCTGATCGGCGAGTCGGCGCAGCCATTCCTCTAGCAGTGTCCGCTCCGCTGAGCTGACCGGGACGTCACCGGCTCCCCGCAGTGCCTCGGCAAGAGCCACGGCACGGGCGGGGAGCTCGGTGCTGTGGTCGTTCGGTGCCGGCTTGCCGTGCAGGATCGCCGAGAACGCATTCTCGCGAACGATCTCCGACAGTTGAAGATCCCGATCACCCGGCGCCTGCTGCAGCAGGGTCAGGGTGACGCCGAGGCCGGCGGAATAGATGTAGAGAGTGGCGCGGTCGACGCTCATGGCGAGCTTGCCCTCATCGCCCAGCTTGGCCACGGTCTCGGCGAGCAGGTTGACGGTTTCGGTCTTGGCGGCGGCACCCAGCGCGCCGGGCCGGCGTGCCGGCGCGTAGGCGAGCAGATAAGCGGCGGGATGCTGGAACGCGAATTCCAGGTGCAGGTCCCAGATCTTGCGCAGTTCATCGAGTGGACCGGAAGACTCGTCCATGAGTTGGCGCTTGGCAGCGACGTAATCGCGCAGCAGGTAGTGCGTCAGCGCGTCGAGCAGCCCGTCCTTGTCGCCGAACTGCCGGTAGATGACCGGCGGCTGGACGCCGGCGGCCGCGGCGACAGCGCGCGTGGAAACCGCATCGACGCCGCCCGAGTCGAGCAGTTGGGCGGCCGCGCGCAACAGATTGTCGGCGTTGGTGGGCCGTTCACCGGTCTGCTGTGCCGTCACCATGTTTCCGACGATAACAAAATCAGGAGATCGCTGTTGCGCAGCTGAGGGCTGCGAAGCCGGTGGATGGTCGAGCCGACTTTCTGCACCCTCACCTGCGCAGACGTCCACTTATAGGCAATTTTCTGCGGATCCGAGGTTTGAGCTTCGCAAAGACGTGGAAGCCCACGGTGCGGAGAGCAGGGGGCTGCTTTGTGTCAGCAGGGTTGTGCCCGCAGGACCTTCCTGCCGCCGGTGGGCGTCGTTCTGACGTCGGGGGACCGGGTGCCGCTGTCCCATCGGAAGGAGTAATTGTGGGGAACTTCGTGAAGACAGCTACTGCGGGCGCGATGCTCGGCGGGTCGTTGCTGTTCACCGTGGGTCTGGGTATCGCCCAGGCGGCGCCAGAGACCGCCGGAGACGGCAAGGTCAACCTGACCCTCGGCAACATCTCGGTCCTGGAGAACGTCGACGACGCCGCGGCCGCCCAGATCGCGGCAGGCGTGTGCGAGAACACCGACACGGCAGCGTTGACCACTGCCGTTCAGGGGGTTGACGCGAACAGCACCGACCACGTGGTCTGCACCAACAACCTCGGCACCATCTCGTTCAGCCAAAACGGGACCACTGAGCGCCCGGGTGGGGCCGCGCAGGGCACGGCGCCGCACAGCGTCGCGCCGACGACGGCACCTCCGATGGCGCCGGGTGGCAGCCATTCGTCGTCTGACACCGGCTCCAGCTAAGGGCTTGTCACCGACGATCACCGCCCGCTCCCGACCCGCGGGCGGTGATCTGGTGAGCGTCACCGGTCATCACGACGGGGTTTCGATTCGGCCCCGACATGGTCGCTGACCTCGTCGGTTGTGTTTACGGCAGCCAATTATGAGAAGTTTAAGGGCATGGGTCGACTGTTCGGCACCGATGGGGTGCGCGGGGTCGCCAATCGCGATCTGACTGCCGAACTGGCAGTTGCGCTCGGTTCGGCGGCTGCGCGGCGTCTCGGCAATTCCACAGGTCCCGGCCGTCGGGTGGCCGTCGTGGGCCGAGATCCCCGGGCCAGCGGCGAGATGCTGGAAGCCGCGGTGATCGCCGGCATCACCAGCGAGGGTGTCGACGCCTTGCGGGTCGGCGTCTTGCCGACGCCTGCGGTGGCATACCTGACCAGCGCCTACGACGCGGATTTCGGCGTCATGATCTCCGCATCGCACAATCCGATGCCGGACAACGGCATCAAGATCTTCGGTCCCGGCGGGCACAAGCTCGACGACGCCGCCGAGGACCGCATCGAGGACCTCGTGCAGGCGGGCCCGGGGCTGCGCCCGACGGGTGCCGGTATCGGCCGCGTCCTCGAAGCCGAGGACGCGCTGGACCGCTATCTGCGGCATGCGGGCAAGGCCATGACGACTCGGCTTGACGGGTTGACCGTCGTGGTCGATTGCGCGCACGGTGCCGCGTGGGCGGCGGCTCCCCGGGCCTACCGGGCCGCAGGGGCCAATGTCATCGCGATCAACGCCGAACCCAACGGTCTCAACATCAACGACGGTTGCGGATCCACCCACATGGAGGTGCTGCAGGCTGCAGTCCTCGAGCACGGTGCCGATCTGGGTCTGGCTCACGACGGGGATGCCGATCGGTGCCTGGCGGTGGACGCCACGGGCCGGGTCATCGACGGTGACGCGATCATGGTGGTGCTGGCGCTGGCCATGCAGGAGGCCGGCGAGCTGTCGTCGGACACGCTGGTGGCCACGGTGATGAGCAATCTGGGTTTGCATCTGGCCATGCGGGCGGCCGGTATCGAGGTTCGCACCACCGGCGTCGGGGACCGCTACGTCCTGGAGGAGCTGCGGGCCGGTGCGTTCTCGCTCGGCGGTGAGCAGTCGGGTCACATCGTGTTGCCCGGCTTCGGAACGACCGGAGACGGCATTGTCACCGGGCTGCGGCTGATGTCTCGGATGGCCCAGACCCGCGCCACGTTGGCCGCGCTGGCCGAGCCGATGCGGACCCTGCCGCAGGTTCTGATCAACGTGGCGGTTGACGACAAGGCCGCGGTGGCCATGGCACCGGCGGTGCAGTCCGCCGTTGCCCAGGCCGAGGCCGAGCTGGGTGACACCGGCCGAATCCTGTTGCGGCCCTCGGGTACCGAACAGGTGGTTCGGGTGATGGTCGAGGCCGCCGATGAGAACACCGCCCGTATGGTCGCGGTTCGGGTGGCCGATTCGGTCAGCGGCCAGTCGGCCTGACGGAACCGGATGGTGCCCGGCTGCGTCTAAACCGGGCATGGGAGATGTAACAGCCGTCCGTCTCGACGGGGCGGCACTGTCCGCGGTGGCTGCCGGATACGACGCCGTTGCCGCCGATCTCGATTCACTGGTGCGCGACCGGTTGCGTGGCCCGGTTTTCGATGGGGCCGCCGCCGGGCACACTCACGTGGCTGATGGCGATGCCGTGCGGACTGCGGTGGACGAGGTGACGGACGGGTTGCGGCAATGGTCACGGGCCAGTGCCGAGATCGCTGCCGTGCTGCGCGGCTCGATCGATCGGTATGCAGTTGCCGACGCGCGTGCTGCGGCCCGGGTGGGCTGAGCCGTGGTGGCAAGCCTGGACGTCGCGGCCCGGTTGGATGAGGGGCAAGCCGCCGTCGACACGGTCGCCGAATACGTCTGGGCCTGCCACCTGCTGGGCTTCGATCACCCCGATCTGACGCGATATCGCTATCAGGTGCGCGACTGGTATGCCGCCGAAGACGGCCTGGACCTGCGGGCGCTGGATACCGAATGCACCTCACTGGCAGCCGCTGCGGCCGCGGCCGAGCAGGTGTTGCAGCTGCAGGACAGTCAGTTTCAGACTCTGATGCAAGTCTGGCACGGCACCGGGGCGCGGGCGTCGACGGATTTCCTGGGCCGGCATGAGACGTCGGCGGCGCAGGTCGCCGCCGGGATCCGCGGAGCTGCAGCCACATTGGCCCGGTTGCGTGACAATCTGTGGGAGGCGGTCGACGCCAAGGTCTCCGCCGCGCTGCAGATCGAGCAGAGCCAGGCCGGCCAGCGGGGCATCTGGCTCGCGGCCGCGCGAAACGTGAGCAGCGGGGTGGGGGACCGCTCGGCGGCCAGCGAGCTCATCGACACCCAGGTGAAACCCTTTGTGGCCAACGAGATTGGCGGGGACTGGTTGACGGCGATGCGCAACACGACGCGAGCGGTGGCCGATGCATATGCGCAGGCCGTCGCCGCGCTGCGAGCCGAGGCGCACCCGGTATTCGGCATCCCCGGGGAGCTGGGTCCGGTCTGGCTTCCCGCCGGCGCGCCCCCGGGCTCCGCCCCGGCCTTGGCCGCTGATGCAGCCGACCGGTCTTCGGCAGCAGGTGCGGCCGGGGGATTCACCGCGGCTCCGGCGAGCGTGCCATCGTTCCCGGTTCCCGCGGCTGTGCTGCCCGCCGGGACTGCGTCCGGGGCGGCGGCGGGTACTGAACCGGTCCTCCCGGCGGCAGCACCCGTTGAGTCGGCGGCTCCCGCCTTGGTATCGCCGGCAGGATCGGGCCAGAGCCTCGGTGGCGGTGGCCTGCCCGGTCTGGGCGGGCTGCCTGACATCGGCTCCGGTTTGGCCGGTACCGGGCAGCAACTGGCCGATCTGCTGGGCGGGCTGATCGGGTCGTCGGCCGACGATCTGCCCGGGGGTATCGGTGATCTGCCGGGCGAGGACATCGATCCGCTGCCGGGCGAGGACGCACACGATGAGGCCGAGGACGGCATCGACGAGGACGAGACGGCGGCCGACGATGAGGACGAGACCGACGAGGCCGCCGACGGCGAACCTGTCGGGCTGCGGGATCCGCCTGCGGAAGTGACTGAATCACAGTCGGATCCCTCGACGGTGGCCGCGGAGGCGCCCGACGCCCTCACCCCGCCGCCGGCAGTGCCCGCTGCCGCGCCCCTTGGTGCGCCCGCGGGTGGCACCCCGTGTGAGATCGCCGCGGATGAGCTCCCGCAGGTCGGCGGCTAGACACCTGCGCTGAATCGGATTTCGGTCCCTAACAGTGGGACTTCGGGCCCAGTCGTGGACAGCTGGGTGTTAGACCTGGTTGTGACGTGAGCCACAGTCGCTGCGAACCACGGTCACGTGAACCTTCGGAGGGGGTCGTTGATGGAGATGGAATCCGAGTGCGAGGTGCGGGAGATCGCGGCCGAACCGCCACCTCCGCGTTTTGCTCGTGGTTGGCACTGCCTTGGGTTGACTCGCGACCTCGGCGACGGGGAACCGCACGCGATCAATGTCTTCGGTCAGAAGCTTGTCGTGTTCCGCAGCGGGGACGGCAAGATCAACGTCCTGGACGGGTACTGCCGACATATGGGTGGTGATCTGTCCCAAGGCCAGGTCAAGGGCAATGAGATCGCCTGCCCCTTCCATGACTGGCGCTGGGGCGGTGACGGACGCTGCAAGACCGTGCCGTACGGCAAGCGCGCCCCACGTCTGGCCCGGACCGCCACCTGGCCGACCCTTGAACAGGACGGGATGCTGTTCGTCTGGAACGATCCCGAGGGCAAACCCCCGCCCGCCGAAGTGACGATTCCCCGCATCGAAGGTGCCACCAGCGACGAGTGGACCGATTGGCATTGGTACACAACGGTCGTCAACGCCAACTGCCGAGAGTTGGTGGACAACGTCGTGGACATGGCGCACTTCTTCTACGTGCACGGATCGATGCCCACGTGCTTCAAGAACATTTTCGACGGCCACATCGCAACGCAGTACATGAACGCCGATACCCGTGCCGACCGCGACGATGTCGGCGGCTCGACGATGCTCGGGACCACCTCGGTGGCGTCGTACTACGGGCCGGCCTTCATGATCGACGACCTGACCTACCACTATCCCGACACCGACCACTACAGCGTGCTGATCAACTGCCACTATCCGATCGACGCGAATTCGTTTGTCCTGCAATACGGCATCATCGTCAAGAAGGTCGAGGGCCTGTCCGGGGAGCTGGCGATGCAGAACGCCATCGCACTGGGTGACTGGGTCAAGATCGGCTTCGAACAGGATGTGGCGATCTGGAAAACCAAGGCACGCATCGACAACCCGTTGTTGTGTGAGGAGGACGGGCCGGTGTACCAGCTGCGCCGTTGGTACGAACAGTTCTACGTAGACGCCGACGATGTCGCGGCCGACATGGTCGACCGGTTCGAGTACGAGATCGACACCACGAGCGCTCAGCACGCGTGGGCACAGGAGATCGAGGACAACATCGCTGCCCGCGCCACCCACTCCGTGCGATGAGCACCCGCGTCGATCCTCGGATCGACGAAGTGCTGCCGGTTGCCGGTGAACCACTCGCCGATCGTCGGGGTCCCGCTCGCCACTGGCAGTGCGCGCACGGTGTGCGTGGGAGTTGACAACTGCTGTGGTCACGCGGACACCGAGACCCTGGGTCAAGATGGATCGATGAGCGCGACCAAGACCTTCAGGGCGGGACCCGGACGCCCCCCGGGTATCGACAGTGGTGACACCCGCCAGCGGGTGATCGATGCAGCCTGCCTGTGCTTTGCCCAGTTCGGCTACGGGCCCGCGACCAACAACCAGATCGCCGAGATGGCCGGTGTGACGGCGGGATCCGTCTACTACCACTTCGGCACGAAGAACAAGTTGTTCGAGGCGGTTTGCGATGACGTCTACGGCAAAATCCTGGCCAATGCAGCACCGGCGATGGCCGGGCCGCACTCGATGCACGAACTCCTGCGTGCGGCGCTGAGCGAGTCGATTCGGATCAATCGCGAGTTTCCCGACCTGGCCGGCTTCGTCGCGACGGCACCGATCGACGCACGACGCCATCAAGAACTGAACGCGGCGTTCGCGAGGCAGGGCGGGCGGATCACCGACGCGCTGGCTCGGTCGGTCGCCGAAGGGCAGCGGGGCGGCCGGATCCCGGCGGAGTACGACCCGGTTCAGGTGGCGCGGGTAATCGGTGCGATCGTCGACGGTTTTGCCCACGCGGCCGCGGTCACCGAACCGAGCGAGATGGACGGCGTCAACCGACTGTTCGAATCACTGCTCCTGGATGCGATATCCGCCAGGCGCGCCGTAAGTGAGCCTCGATGACACCCGACTGATCGCCCGGTCGGCGCCCCGCAGACGTGATTCCGTCCTCTTCCGACGTTTATGGCAATTCGGTATTTCTTTGCTGGAGGACGGCCTATCCTTGGCCCGTCGAGGGTCGAGAGTCTCTAGATCGGGGGTACTGAAATGGTGGCGTTGACGTGCGAATTATGTGGTACGGCCGTGCGGCGCAGCGCCGAGTTCTGTGACGAGTGCTGCACCCCGGTCCCGGCCTCGGAAGATATTGCTGAATTCAAACAAGTCACGGTGTTGTTCGCGGATGTGGTGCGGTCGATGGATATTGCGCTGGCGCTCGATTTCGAGCAGTTGCACCGCATCATGACCGAGTTGGCGGAGCGTTCGACGGAGGTGGTGAATCGGTTCGGTGGCAGCGCCGCCCAGTTCACCGGTGGCGGGGTGATGGCGATCTTCGGCGCACCGATCGCTGCGAAGGGGCACGGTATCCGGGCATGTCTGGCCGCATTGGAGATCCAGGACGAGGCGAAGCGGTTGGCGGTCGAGTTCGCTCGCCGTTACGGGGTGGCTCCGCGGTTGGCTCTTATACACATCTCCGAGCCCAA
>NZ_LZSO01000027.1 GCF_001665785.1 Mycolicibacterium peregrinum | reverse complement strand
GGCCTACGCGCGCATTTTCAGTGAGGCAACGAATCACCCATTCGCGCGCATTTCTGATGAGTCAACGCGGTCATACCGCTGTGGCATAATCGAACGTATGTTCGAGATATGCCGATTGTCGCAGGTCAGTCCGCATGACGATGAGGCGGCTCTGCATCGGCGCATCGAGGAACTAGAGCGGGCGAAGTCAGCTGCGGCCGCCGGGCAGGCCCGGTGTGCGGCCTTGTTGGACGCGAAGCGCCGGGCCGCTGAGGCGGCCGCGGGGGTGTCGCGCGCCAAACTGGGCCGCGGGGTGGCTTCGGAGGTCGCGCTGGCCCGTCATGACTCGCCGAACCGGGGGAGTCGCCACCTCGGGTTCGCCAAGGCGCTGGTGTACGAGATGCCGCATACATTGGCGGCGCTGGAGTCCGGCGTGTTATCGGAATGGCGGGCCACGTTGATCGTGCGGGAGTCGGCGTGCCTGTCAGTCGAGGATCGCCGTGCGTTGGACGCCGAGATGTGCGCCGACGTCACGAAACTCGACGGGATGGGTGACAAGCGAATTGAGGCGGATGCCAAGAAGATCGCGTACCGCCTGGATCCGCAGGCTGTCGTCGACCGGGCGGCGAAGGCGGCAGAGGACCGGAATGTCTGGATCCGGCCGGCTCCGGACTGCATGGCGCGTCTGACGGTGTTGTTGCCGGTGCAGAAGGGCGTCGGCGTGTATGCAGCGCTCAAACGCAGCGCTGATACGACATTCGACGGGCGGACTCGCGGCCAGGTGATGGCGGACACGGTGGCGGAGCGGGTGACGGGCCGCCCCGCCGACGTGCCGGAGCCCGTTGCGGTCAATCTGTTGCTCTCCGACCAGACCCTGTTGGCGGGCGACGAGAATCCGGCAGTGGTCGAGGGCTACGGGCCGGTGCCGGCGTCGGTGGCCCGTTCCCTCGCGAGTGACGCGGTGGCCGACGAACGTTCGCGGGCCACCTTGCGCCGGCTCTACCTGCACCCGAAGTCCGGGGCGCTGGTCGCGATGGAGTCACGGTCGCGGTTGTTTCCCAAGGGACTGGCCCAGTTCATCGAATTGCGGGACCAGGCCTGCAGGACTCCGTACTGCGATGCCCCGATCCGCCACCACGACCACGCCCAACCGCATGCCCGGGGTGGTCCCACCAGTGCGCTGAACGGTCTCGGTGAGTGCGAACGGTGCAACTACGTCAAGGAATCACCAGGATGGAAGGTGACGACCGGTGACGAGAATGGTTTGCACACAGCCGAATTCGAGACTCCGGCCGGAGCTCGTTACCGCTCCACCGCGCCACCACCGCCAGGGCCCATCGAATGCTACGAGAGCGTGACCGAACTGCAGATCGCGATCGAGTTCGCGCGGTGCGCGGCCGCGGCCTAATCGGTGCGCTGGGTCAGCCGGATGCTGTTGCCCGATGGGTCACGGAACCCGGAGTCGATGCCGTAGGGCATCTGATTGGGCGGCTCGGTGAACTCGACGCCGCGCGCGGTGAGCTCCTCGTAGCTCTTCTGGCAGTCGTCGGTGGTGAGAAAGACCGTGCCGGCGAAGCCCTTCGCGGTCAGATCCTGGACTTGCTTGCGGGTCGGTTCATCCATCACAGGTTCGCCGGGTACCGCCATCAGCACGATGCCGACGTCCTCCTGTCCCGGCGGGCCGACCGTCACCCACCGGAAGTTGCCCATCTCCTCCGGAAACGAAACATCTTCGCGCACTTCCATTCCGACCTTCTCGGTCCAGAATTTCAACGCGACTTCCTGATCGTGAACCCACAGATGCGTGTAAGCGATTTTCATCATGAGCAGACGCTACGTCCGCTCCGGCCCTGCCGTCTTCTCCGTTTGTGCTGTCTTGGCCCGGCCTGTGTGGGCGCGCCGGGTATCGCGCGCCAGAATGCAACTGGGCACCGGGGCGCGCAGCATCGCAGGCGGCAGGCCGGCGCGATAGGCCGCCGGTGGCTTGCCGTACACCCGAGCAAAACTGGTGGTGAACGAGCCCACGCTGTGCAGGCCGACCATCACGCAGATGTCCGCGACCGAGCGGTCGGTGTTGCGCAGCAGCGCCGCAGCCCGTTCCAGGCGCCGGCTCTGAAGATAGGCGCGCGGCGACTCGCCGAAGGTGCGGGTGAACATGCGGCTGAAATGCGCCCGGGACAAGCCGGCCGCCGCGGCGAGGTCGTCGACGGTGATCGGATCCGCGTAGCGGGCGTCCGCCAGATCCTTCGCGCGGAGCAAATATCGTGCCGGTGGCACCTGAGCCATGATTTTGAGGGTAGTCTGACCAGCGCGAACGAGTTGGCTGGGCGGCCGCGGCACCAACGGGTGTCGAGGAAAGTCCGGACTTCACAGAGCAGGGTGATTGCTAACGGCAATCCGAGGCGACTCGCGGGAAAGTGCCACAGAAAACAGACCGCCACCTGAGCCCTTGCGGCCAGGGGTAAGGGTGAAACGGTGCGGTAAGAGCGCACCAGCGCCCCGGGTGACCGGGGTGGCTAGGCAAACCCCACCCGAAGCAAGGCCAAGAAGGCCGCAACCTGGTTGCGGCCGCGCAGGCGTTCGAGGGCTGCTCGCCCGAGCCTGCGGGTAGGCCGCTCGAGGCACCCGGCGACGGTGTGTCCAGATGGATGGTCGCCGCCTCGCCCTCTGGGGTGAGGGACAGAATCCGGCTTACAGGCCAACTCGTTCGCCCCATCCGCCTAGTGGGCCTTGCGCACCGCCTTGGCCAATTTCTTCAGCGCGTCGTCCAACAACGCCCGGGACTGCTGGGCGGCGTCGTGCTCCTGTTGATAGAGCAGCCCGTAGGTGAAGGTGTCCTCACCGGCGGCATGTGCGGCGTCGGCTTGGGTACTCAGATGTGCCTTGCTCACCACGCTGTCCTGGTGGTCGCCCAGCAGGGTCTGGATGCTCTTCGCTCGATCGGACACCTTGTCCGCTCCAGTGGCAGCCGCGGTGTAACGAAGCCGCTTGGCGCCCTTGCGGATCCGGTGTAGCGCCTCATCCTTCTCCTCAGCGCTGGCATCTTCGGCAGCCACCGCCGCGGCGGTCTTGGCCGCCTTGCGTACCCGCTTGTACGCGGCGTCGATGGTCACCGAAGGCGCAGAGCCGTCCGCAAATTCGGGCTTCTCGGCACTGACCAACTCTTCCAGTGAGTCCAGCAACCGGAAGTAACGTTGTGAGCGCATCGCCAACAGCGAACGTCGCCAGCCCGCGGTGTAGCGGCGGTTGGCACCCTCGACCAGACGCTGGCGTACCGGGCCGCGGACCAGCTCGGCGGGCATCTCGTCGAGTGCGCGCTGATAGCGCTCGCCCAGCACCTCGGCATCGCGGGCCACACCCAGCACGGCGGCCAGCGCCCGCAGTTCGTCGAGCACCCAGCCGTCGTCGTCCAGTCCGAAGGAGCCCTTGGACTCCTGCAGCAGACTGCGGATCTTGCGGGTCGTCACCCGCATCTGATGTACCGAGTCGTAGGCGTCCGCACGTACCGCGCGGTCCCACTCCAGCAGCGCGTCGATCTGCTCGGCGATGGCCCGGTGCACCGGATCGGCCGGGGGAGTCGGGGCCGGGGCCTGGTCGGTACCGAGGACCTTGGCCAGCTTCGAACCGTGCCCGGCCGGTTCCGCGCCGGCATCCGCGAGCCGGTTCGACAGGCGGTCCATCAGGTCGTCGGGCACGTCGGCGGTGAGCAGTTCCAGCTCCCACTCGCGCCAGCTCTGTTCTTCGCCTTCGGTGGCCGAAGCGGTCACCCGGTCATCACAGAATTCGGCCAGTACGACGCCGTCCGCTCCGTGCAGTACCTCGACGTGGCGTTCGGTGCTGATCCGGGCCACCGGGGCCAGCGGACGATCCCGGACGATCGCCAGCACGATGTCGCGCAGATCCTCGGGCACTGTGTCGGTGCCCGCGCCCAGCGGCGCGCGGACCTCGGTGCGGGTGTCGACCCCGGCCGGGAGCTTCAGGTGCCAGCCCGCGTCGTTGCCGCCGGTGCGGCGCCGCAATGTGATGCAGTGCGCTGCCAGGTCGCGATCAGGGGTGTCGAAGTACACCGCATCCAGATGCTGGGTCGGGCTGTGTTCCACCTCGGTGACGGCCGACAAACCCTCGAACGAGGGCGAGACGGTGTCCCCGGTGACGGCGAACTTCCGCTCGATTTCGGTGTATCTCGCGGTCTTGGATTTGCCGGGAGCCATAGTCACCTTCGCTGTGCACCGGAGGCGGGAGATCGGATGGCACCAGCGTGCCATATTCGGATGGGTGCCACGACCGGTGTCCGGTCACAGCAACATCAAGACTTGGCGCTGTCCCGACCGCGCTGACGGTCATGTCCGCAGACGTCTCTTACTGTTGCTGGCATGGGGGCTGAGACGACACCGGCGAGCGCCAGTGCCGGGCGCGGACGCCCGCGGCTGGAGCGGCCACGGCGACCGGGCACGACTGCCCGGGAACAGATCCTTGACGCCGCCGCCGAGCTGTTCACCAACCACGGCTACGCCAGCACCTCGACCCGGCGGATCGCCGACGAGGTCGGGGTGCGACAAGCCTCGCTGTATCACCATTTCGCCACCAAGGACGACATCCTCGACGCCCTGCTGGCCGGCACCGTCGACGAGGCCCTGCGCCTGGGCGCCGAACTGCTCGACGGCGCGGGTACGGCGGCACAACGCCTGCACATCCTCGCCGTCGCCGATACGCGCCAGTTGTGTGCGGGACGGTGGAATCTGGGTGCCCTCTATCTGCTTCCCGAGCTCCGAACCGACCGGTTCGCGCCGTTCCGGCAACGGCGCGCCGAGCTTCGCGAGGTGTACCGCAGGCTGTCGGAGGCGGTGATCGCCGAGTGCGATGGTCCATCCGCTGCCGCCGACCTGCCGTTCCGATTGGTGGAATCGGTGGTCAACACCCGCTCCGATGAGGTCGAGGGCACGTCCGCGCAGCCCTGGGTGATCGCGGAAGCGGCGCTTCGGATCCTCGGGTTCGACGGCGACTTCAGTCCGCTGGTGAGTGTCACCGCGGCGCGACTGGGGGTGCGACCGCCGCAAACCCCGGCCCGCTAGAGTTCGGGCCGTGACCGAGCCCACCTATGAAGCCATCTCGTTCGAACAGTCCGGAGCCGTCGCGTACATCACGCTGAACCGCCCGGACGCCGCGAATGGCATGAACGACACCATGACTCGCGAGCTGGCCGACGCCGCGCGGCGCTGCGACACGCCTGCGACCAAGGCCGTGGTGCTGACCGGTGCGGGCCGGTTCTTCTGCGCGGGTGGCGACCTGAAGTCCTTCGCCACCGCACCCGACCGGGGCCAGTTCATCAAGGGCGTCGCCGACGACCTGCACCAGGCCATCTCGTCGTTCGCCCGGATGGACGCTGTGCTGATCACCGCGGTCAACGGCACCGCGGCCGGCGCCGGGTTCAGCCTCGCGGTGACCGGTGACCTGGTCGTGGCCGCCGAATCCGCCACCTTCACCATGGCCTACACGAAGGTGGGCCTGAGCCCCGACGGCAGCGCGTCCTATCACCTGCCGCGACTCGTCGGCTTGCGCCGGGCGCAGGAGCTCATCCTCACCAACCGCACGCTCTCGGCCGCCGAGGCGCAGGAGTGGGGACTGGTCACCGAGGTGGTCGCGGGCGACGAACTGGCCGCGCGTGCCGCCAAACTGGCCGAGCAGGTGGCCGCCGGGTCCGGCGGATCCAACGGCGCGGTCAAGTCACTGCTGGTGTCCTCGTTCAAGAACAGCCTCGAAGAGCAGATGGCTGCCGAAGGACGGTTCATCGCCGAGCGGGCCAACTCCGCCGACGGTCGCGAGGGCGTCGACGCGTTCCTGGCCAAGCGCAAGCCCGACTTCGCCTAGACCGCGAGGTCTGCGGGCAGTTCGATGTCGGCGACGGCCAGGTTCTCCTCCAAGTGGGCAACGGAGGAGGTGCCGGGAATCAGCAGCACGTTCGGCGCTACGTTCAGGGTCCACGCCAAGGCAATCTGCGCCGGCGTGCGTCCCAGTTCGGTGGCGACACGCCGGATCGTCGGATGGCCCAGGACCGGATTGTCCTGTGCGAACGCCGACCCCAGCGGAAAGAACGGGACGAAGGCGATGCTGCGTTCGATGCACACGTCGAGCACGGGCTGCGAGGTGCGGTCGGCGAGGTTGTAGGCATTCTGCACGCAGACGATCTCGGTGGCTCCGAGCGCGATCTCCAGATGCTCGCGGGAGACGTTGCTGAGTCCGATTCCGGCGATCAGGCCTTCGTCCCGCGCGGCGATCATGGTCTGCAGTTGCCGTTCGAACAGATCGCGGTCGACGTCGCCAGGGATCCCGGCGTCGGCCCCGAACACACGTAGATTCACGGCGGCGAGGCGATCCACGTCGAGGGTGCGCAGGTTCTCTTCCAGGTCCCGGCGTAATTCGTCGGGTTGTTGGGCCGGGAGCCAGTTGGCCGCCTCGTCGCGCTTGCCGCCGACCTTGCTGACCAGGGCAAGGTTTTCCGGGTAGGGGTACAGCGCCTCCCGGATGAGCTGATTGGCGATGCTCGGCCCGTAGATCTGGGCGGTGTCGATGTGGTCGACACCGAGTTCGACTGCGCGCCGCAGGACCGCGACGGCCTGGTCATGGTCGCGCGGCGGGCCGAACACCCCGGGCCCGGGAAGTTGCATGGCGCCGAATCCGATGCGTCGGACGCGCCGCGAGCCCAATGAGAATGTCTGAGAGGAGGCCATGTCAGCCTTTCGTTAGATCTCTAACTATATGAGATCGAACTATATGGGCGCTGATATTCTCTGTCAACCAATTGGAGGAGAACCGTCGTGAACGACGACCAACGGACCGCGGCAGAACTGGCCGACGCCTTCGGCCGTGCCGCCAAGTCTGTTGTCCGGGCATTCGACGAACGCCTCGGGGACCGCGGTGTGTCGACTCCGCGGTCCAAGCTGCTCGCCGAGATCGAAAAACGGCAACCGGTCCGTTCGGCCGAAGTGGCCCGGGCGGTTGGCGTCACCCAAGCCACTGCGTCAACCCTCGTCGATGCGTTGGTACGGGAAGGGCTGGTAGCCCGTGCGCCCGACGAGAACGACCGTCGGGCAGTGCGATTGACGACCACGGCCGACGGCGGAGAACAAGCACGCTGCTGGCGCGCCGACTACACCGCCGCCGCACAAGAAATGTTCGCCGGCCTCACCGACGACGAAAAGCGAACGCTCACCGAGTTACTCAAGAAACTCGGCGACGCGCTCGCCTGACGCCGAAGCAGATCAGTAAGAATGTTCCTCGGCCGGGAACACCCCGGATGCCACGTCGTGGGCGTACTGCGTTGCCGCACGGTGCAGTTCGCCGCCCACGTCGCCGAACCGCTTCACGAACTTGGCGGTCTTGCCACTGGTGAGCCCGGCCATGTCCTGCCAGACGAGCACCTGGGCATCGCAGTTGGGGCCGGCTCCGATGCCGACGGTGGGGATGGTCAACTTGCCGGTGATCTGCGTGGCCAGCTCGGCGGGCACCATCTCCAGCACCACCGCGATGGCGCCGGCTTCCTGGACGGCGATCGCGTCGTGGATGGTCTGCTCGGCGGCGTCGCCGCGACCCTGCACGCGGAACCCGCCCAGCCCGTTGACACTCTGCGGCGTGAAGCCGATATGCGCGACCACCGGGATACCCGCGGCGGACAGCGTCGCGATCTGATCGGCCATGCGCTCACCACCTTCAAGCTTGATGGCCTGCGCGCCGGTCTCCTTCATGAAGCGGGTGGCGGTCGCCAGGGCCTGGGTGGGGCTGCTCTCGTAGCTGCCGAACGGCAGGTCGGCGATCACCAGGGCATGCGGGGCGCCCTTGACCACCGCGCGGGCCAACGGGATCAGCTCATCGATGGAGATCGGCACGGTGGTGTCGTAGCCGTAGACCACGTTTGCGGCCGAGTCACCGACCAGCAGTACCGGAATCTCGGCCTCGTCGAATACCCGTGCGCTGGAGTAGTCGTAACACGTGAGCATCGCCCACTTGTGGCCTTCGGACTTCCACTTTTGCAGTGTGAGCGTGCGTACCTTGCTGCGCGGCTTGGCTTCGACAGAATCGGAAGCACCATAAACAGACTGTTCAGACATCGTCGTCCCTTGTGATGGTCGGTTCGATCCTCGAGGCCGCTCTGCGGTCCCCGGGTTCGGCTGACAAAGGCAAGTCTGCCACTGCACGCAATGAAGGCCAAAGCGACGTTCGAGTGGATTTCCTCACAGTTGGTGCGCGGAGCCTTAACATCAGCGGCATGCAACGGCTCAGCGGACTCGACGCCAGCTTCCTGTATCTCGAAACCGCCGCGCAGCCCATGCACGTGTGCTCGGTGCTGGAATTGGACACCTCGACCATGCCGGGCGGCTACACGTTCGACCGGATGCGTGACGCGCTGTCGTTGACCATCAAGGCGATGCCGCAATTCCGGGAGAAACTCGCCGACAGCCGATTCAACCTCGACCATCCGGTGCGGGTGGAGGACAAGGATTTTGATGTCAACCGGCACCTGCACCGAATCGGGTTGCCGGGCCCGGGCGGGCGCGCCGAGCTGTCCGAGATCTGCGGGCATATCGCCTCGCTGCCACTGGACCGGACCCGGCCGCTGTGGGAGATGTGGGTCATCGAGAACGTGGCGGGCACCGACGCCCATGCGGGCGGCCGGTTGGCGCTGATGACGAAGGTGCATCACTCCGGCGTGGACGGGGTGACCGGCGCCAACCTGATGTCGCAGTTGTGCACCACCGAAGCCGACGCGCCACCGCCCGACCCGGTGGACGGGGTGGGCGGCGCCACCGGCGCCGAGATCGCCATCAGCGGGGCTCTCAGGTTCGCGGCCCGCCCGCTGAGGCTGGCCAACGTGCTGCCCTCCACTGCCAGCACGGTCATCGACACCGTGCGCCGGGCCTTCAACGGCCAGGCGATGGCGGCCCCGTTCAACGCGCCGAAAACCGCGTTCAACACCAACATCACCGGTCAGCGCAGCGTGGCGTTCGCCCAGCTTGACCTCGAGGACATCAAGACCGTCAAGAACCACTTCGACGTCAAGGTCAACGACGTGGTGATGGCGCTCGTGTCCGGCGTGCTGCGCACCTTCCTGCACGACCGCGGTGAACTGCCGGACAGCTCGCTGGTGGCGATGGTGCCGGTATCGGTGCACGACCGTTCCGACCGGCCCGGACGCAACCAGGTCTCGGGGATGTTCTCCAAGCTCGAAACCAACATCGACGATCCGGCCGAGCGGCTGAGGGCCATCGCCGCGTCGAATTCGGTTGCCAAACAACACAGTTCCGCGATCGGCGCGACGCTGCTTCAGGACTGGACACAGTTCGCAGCGCCTGCGGTGTTCGGCGCCGCGATGCGGGTGTACGCGGCCAGCCGGTTGTCCGGGGCCAAACCCGTCCACAATCTCGTCATCTCCAACGTGCCCGGCCCGCAGCAGCCGCTGTATCTGCTGGGCAGTGAGGTCAAGGCCATGTACCCACTGGGCCCGATCTTCCACGGATCCGGACTCAACATCACCGTGATGTCGCTGACCGGCAAGCTCGACGTCGGCATCATGTCCTGCCCGGATCTGCTGCCTGACCTGTGGGATATGGCCGACGATTTCCACGTCGCGCTCGAGGAACTCCTGGCCGCTACCCGATAGCGTCACCGCGCGTCGCAACCAGGCCAGGCCTGCGGCGATGTCGTGCCATGGCAGCATGGTCAGCCATGAAGTTCAGGATGAGGTTCGGCGCGCTGCTGGCGGTGACGGCGGTGGCCGCGGCGGGCTGCACCCAGGTGGTCGACGGCCAGGCCAAGATCGCCGTTCCGCGGCCCGGCACGCCGGTGCAATGGCTGCCGTGCAACGCCGGCTCCGGTGACCACGTGCAGATCCCCGACAACGCCGAATGCGGGATGCTGTCGGTGCCGGTCGACTACTCGAAACCTGACGGCGACGTCGCCCGCCTGGCGATGATCCGATTCCCTGCCGCGGGCCAGAAAATCGGCTCGCTGGTGATCAACCCCGGCGGCCCCGGCGAATCCGGAGTGGAATCGGCCGTCTCCCTGTTGTCGGGCCTGCCGCAGTCGGTCAAGGACCGCTTCGACATCGTCGGGTTCGACCCTCGCGGCGTCGGATCCTCCACACCCGCGGTGTGGTGCAACTCCGACGAGGACAACGACCGGCTGCGCGCCGACCCGACGGTGGAATACACGCCCGAAGGCGTCGAGCATCTGGAGAACGAGACCAAGAAGTTCGTTGAGCGCTGCGTCGACAAGATGGGCAAGGAGTTCCTGGAGAACGTCGGCACCGAGAACGTCGCCAAGGACCTGGATGCCATCCGGGTTGCCCTCGGCGACGACAAGCTGACCTACCTCGGCTACTCGTACGGAACCCGCATCGGCGCCACCTACGCCGAGCAGTTCCCGCAGAAGGTCCGCGCGATGATCCTCGACGGTGCCGTCGACCCCAACGCCGATCCGGTGGAAGAAGACATCCGCCAGGCCGCGGCGTTCCAGAAGGCCTTCGACGACTACGCCACCGACTGCACCACCAAGAACCCCGACTGCCCGCTGGGCACCGATCCGGCCAAGGCCGTCGAGGTGTACAAGAGCCTGATCGACCCGCTGGTGGAGCACCCCGCCAAGACCCGCGATCAGCGCGGGCTGGGCTACAGCGACGCCACCGTGGGCACCATCCTGCCCTTGTACTCGCCAAATCTGTGGCGGCACCTGACCGAGGGCCTGACGGGACTCAAGAACGGCAACGGTGACGTCATGCTGGCGTTGGCTGACCTCTACATGGGCCGAGATGCCAAGGGCCACTACAACAATTCGACCGACGTGCGCGTCGCGGTCAACTGCGTGGACAAGCCCGCCATCACCGACCGGGCCACCGTCGTCGAAGAGGACCGGCGGGCCCGTGAAGTGGCCCCGTTCATGAGCTACGGCGAGTTCACCGGGCATGCGCCCATGGGCACCTGCGCGTTCTGGCCGGTGCCGCCCACCAGCAAGCCGCACGAGATCTCGGTGAAGGGGCTGCCTCCGACCCTGGTGGTCTCGACCACCAACGACCCGGCCACGCCCTACCAGGCGGGCGTGGACCTGGCCCGCCAACTCGGCGGCACCCTGGTGACCTTCGAGGGCACCCAGCACACCGTGGTGTTCCAGGGCAACAAGTGCATCGACGACATCGCCGCGACCTACCTCGTCGACGTGACGGTGCCCCCGCCCGGAACCCGTTGCTGACCGATCCCGACCGTCAAGGTCACCGGTTGGTCTCCGGCCGATCTCTGCTCGGCCTCATGCGCAGACCCGGCGGTGGCCGCCGTGCGACCATGACTGCCGTGTGGTGGGCGGGCAGGCGGGCGGCGAGAACTCTTGCGGTGACTCTGCTCAGCGCATCCGCCGTGGTGTGCCCGGTCGTCGTCCCCGTGGCGGCTGCTGCGCCGGAATCCGGGCCGGAGTGGGGAAGTTGCGCTCAATGGGTGCAAGACCCGGCACGGATTCCGACAGCGCAGTGCAGCACGGTCGCCGTTCCCATCAACTGGAACGCACCGGACCCCCAAGGCGCACAAGCGCAATTGGCCGTCATCCGGATTCCGGCCAGTGGTGAGCGGATCGGCGCACTGTTCATCAACCCGGGCGGCCCCGGTGCCTCGGCGGTGGACACCGTCGCCGGCATGGGAGCCGCGCTGGCCGGCTCCCCACTCACCGATCATTTCGACCTGATCGGCTTCGATCCGCGCGGCGTCGGGCATTCGACCCCGGAGCTGCGCTGCCGGACCGATGCCGAGATCGACGCCTACCGCCGCGAACCGATGGCCGATTACACCCCGGCCGGGGTCGCCCATATCGAAGACGTCTACCGCCAGTTCGCCCAGCAGTGCCTCGACCGCATGGGTGCACCGTTCCTGGCCAATGTGGGCACCGCCTCCGCGGTACGGGACATGGATGCGGTGCGGGCCGCGCTGGGGGAGGAACAGATCAACTATCTGGGCTTCTCCTACGGCACCGAACTGGGCGGCGCGTACGCCGAACAGTTCGGGGACCGGGTGCGCACGATGGTGCTCGACGGCGCGATCGACCCCAGCCTGGATCCGATCACCAAGAACGTCCGCCAGCTGGCCGGCTTCCAGAAGGCGTTCGACACCTACGCTGCGGAGTGCGCGACGTCAGCCGACTGCCCCCTGGGCACCGACCCGACCCAGTTCGTCAGCCGGTACCAGGGGCTCGTGGATCCCTTGGTGACGACGCCGCACCCCACTGCGGACCCGCGTGGCCTCGGGTATGCCGACGCGATCACCGGGACCGGCAACTCCCTGTATTCGGCCCGGTACTGGCCGTACCTGACCAGCGGGCTGCTCGGGTTGACGCGTGGCACCGACGCCGGCGACCTGCTGTTGCTCGCCGATGACTACTGGCGCCGCGATGAATCCGGGCACTACCAGAACATGCAGGACGCGTTCACCGCGATCCGGTGCGTCGACACGCCGTTCCCCACCGACCCAGCGGTGTGGGCCGAGGCGGACCAACGGACCCGTGCCGCCGCCCCGTTCATGTCCTACGGGGAGTTCACCGGATACGCGCCGCGGGACATCTGCGCGTTGTGGCCGGTGCCCGCGACGTCGTCGCCCCACCCGGTCACCGGACCCGGACCCGGCAAGGTGGTGGTGGTGTCCACCACCGGCGATCCGGCCACGCCGTACGAGGCCGGGGTGCAACTGGCCCGGCAAATGGACGCGGCGCTCATCTCGTTCAAGGGCACCCAACACACCGTGGTGTTCAACGGGAACGCGTGCGTCGACACCGCGGTGCTGAACTTCTTCGTCACCCAGGGCTCCCCGGGCGACCTCTCCTGCTAACTCCTTGCAGGCCCGTAACACAGAATTAACAGCCGATGCCTACGCTGCGCTCATGGACCGCCAGAAGGAATTCGTGCTGCGCACCCTGGAGGAACGCGATATCCGGTTCGTTCGGTTGTGGTTCACCGACGTCCTCGGCTACCTCAAATCGGTAGCGATCGCGCCCGCCGAACTCGAAGGCGCCTTCGAGGAGGGCATCGGTTTCGACGGCTCCTCCATCGAGGGCTTCGCCCGCGTCTCGGAATCCGACACCGTGGCACGGCCCGATCCCTCCACCTTCCAGGTACTGCCCTGGACCACCAGCGCCGGCAAGCACTACTCGGCACGCATGTTCTGCGACATCACCATGCCGGACGGTTCGCCGTCGTGGGCCGACTCCCGGCACGTGCTGCGCCGCCAGCTGGCCAAGGCCAGCGACCTGGGCTTCACCTGCTACGTGCATCCCGAGATCGAGTTCTTCCTGCTGCAGCCCGGCCCCGACGACGGGTCGGTGCCCGTACCGGCCGACAACAGCGGCTATTTCGACCAGGCCGTGCACGATTCGGCACCCAACTTCCGCAGGCACGCCATCGAGGCCCTGGAGCAGATGGGCATCTCGGTGGAGTTCAGCCACCACGAGGGCGCGCCAGGCCAGCAGGAGATCGATCTGCGCTACGCCGACGCCCTGTCGATGGCCGACAACGTGATGACCTTCCGGTATCTGGTCAAGGAAGTCGCCCTGGCCGACGGCGTCCGTGCGTCGTTCATGCCCAAGCCGTTCGGCGAGCACCCCGGCTCGGCCATGCACACGCACATGAGCCTGTTCGAAGGCGACACCAACGCCTTCCACAGCCCCGATGACCCGCTGCAGCTCTCGGATGTGGCCAAGTCGTTCATCGCGGGCATCCTCGAGCACGCCAGCGAGATCAGCGCCGTCACCAACCAGTGGGTGAACTCCTACAAGCGCCTGGTGCACGGCGGCGAAGCGCCCACCGCGGCCTCGTGGGGCGCGGCCAACCGCTCGGCGCTGGTGCGGGTTCCGATGTACACCCCGCGCAAGGCCTCCTCGCGGCGCGTCGAGGTCCGCAGCCCCGACTCGGCATGCAACCCGTACCTGACCTTCGCGGTGCTGCTGGCCGCCGGTCTGCGCGGCGTCGAGAAGGGGTACGTGCTGGGCCCGCAGGCCGAGGACAACGTCTGGAGCCTGACACCCGAAGAGCGGCGCGCCATGGGCTACCGCGAGCTTCCGTCCAGCCTGGGCAACGCGCTGGAGGCCATGGAGAATTCTGAGCTCGTCGCGGAAGCGTTGGGGGAGCACGTATTCGACTACTTCCTGCGCAACAAGCGCGCAGAGTGGGAGAACTACCGCAGCCATGTCACGCCCTACGAGCTGAAGAACTACCTGTCGCTCTGAGACGGGTGGCGCCGGGGCCGGTTGTTTCCTGCGGGCGTGCGCTACCGTCGTGAACGTGCCCAAGCCTGCAACCGATCGCCCGAAACTGCCCAGCGTCGGTCGGCTCGGCCTGGTCCATCCCCAGGCGGCGGCCCACTTGGAACAGCTTGGCTGGAACACCGAGTCACACGTCGAACTGCTGTGGTCGCTGTCGCGTGCACCTGACGCCGACGTCGCTCTGCTGGCCATGGTCCGGTTGACCGATGCGCTCGGTGCTGACGCCGACGAACTCAACCGCCGGCTCCTGACCGACAAGGCGCTGCGGGGCCGGCTGTTCGGGGTGCTCGGATCCTCTCTGGCTCTTGGTGACCACCTCGTCGCCCATCCGCAATCGTGGCGGTTGTTGGCCGGTGCGGTCGACCTCCCCGGTGCCGACGAGCTGCACAGCGTCTTCACCGCTGCGGCCCGGGCAGCCGAGATCGACAGGGGCGCAAGCAGTGCCGTGCCCGCGCTGCGGGATCTCTACCGGGACCGACTGCTGGTCCTGGGCGCGCTCGACGTCGCCTCGACTGTCGAGAACGAGCCGGTGCTGCCCTTCGTCGAGGTGGCCGCCCACCTGTCCGACCTGGCCGACGCCGCGCTGGGCGCCGCGCTGACGGTGGCCTCCCGCGTCGTGTGCGAAGACGGCGTGCAGCCCCGGTTGGCGGTCATCGCCATGGGTAAATGCGGTGCGCGCGAACTGAATTACGTCAGCGACGTCGACGTGATCTTCGTCGGGGAATCGGTCCCGGACGGTGACGGCGACGACAACCTGGCCACCGCGACCCGGGTGGCCGGCGAGATGATGCGGTTCGCCGCCGACGCGTTCTTCGAGGTCGACGCCGCGTTGCGCCCCGAAGGTAAACGCGGACAACTGGTCCGGACCCTGGAATCCCACGTCGCCTACTACCAGCGCTGGGCGAAAACCTGGGAATTCCAGGCACTGCTCAAGGCGCGTCCCGCCGCAGGCGACGCCGAACTGGGCAAGGCCTACATCGAGGCTCTGATGCCGATGGTATGGACCGCGTGCGAGCGTGAGGATTTCGTTCCCGAGGTCCAGGCGATGCGCCGCCGCGTCGAGGAACTCGTCCCGGCCGGAGTGCGGGCCCGCGAGCTCAAGCTGGGCACCGGCGGCCTGCGCGACGTCGAATTCGCGGTCCAGCTCCTGCAATTGGTGCACGGCCGCAACGACGATTCACTGCATGTGGCGTCCACCGTCGACGCGCTGGCGGCCCTCGGCGAGGGCGGTTACATCGGCCGCGACGACACCGCCAACATGACTGCCTCCTACGAATTCCTACGACTGCTTGAGCACCGGCTGCAGCTGCAGCGGCTCAAACGCACCCACATGCTGCCCGACGACAGCGACGTCGAGGCGTACCGATGGCTGGCCCGGGCGGCGCACGTGCGCCCCGACGGCCGGCACGACGCCCAGGGCGTGCTGCGCGAGGAACTCAAGCGGCAGAGCATGCGGGTGTCGCGACTGCACGCCAAGCTGTTCTACCAGCCTCTGCTCGAGACGGTGGGCCAGCCGTCTCTGGGCATCGGCGCAGGCATGAGCACCGAGGCGGCCGAACGTCAGCTTGCCGCACTGGGTTACGAGGGCCCGCAGAGTGCGCTGACCCACCTGGCTGCCCTCACGGGCCAGAGCGGGCGTCGGGGCACAGTGCAGCAGGTGCTGTTGCCGACGCTGTTGGACTGGCTGTCGGACACGCCGGACCCCGACGCCGGCCTGCTGGCCTACCGCCGGATCAGCGAGGAGTTGGCCGAGCAGCGCTGGTATCTGTCGACCCTGCGCGACGAGGGAGCGGTGGCCAAGCGGCTGATGCGCGTGCTCGGCACCTCGGCCTACATCCCGGAACTGCTGATGCGGGCCCCCGAGGTGATCCAGCTGTACGCCGACGGCCCCAGCGGGCCGAAACTGCTCGTCGGCGATCCCGACAGCGTGGCTCGCGCACTCGTGGCCTCTGCCGGTCGGCACCCGGACCCGGTGCGCGGCATCGCGGCCGCACGCACGCTGCGCCGGCGAGAACTGGCCCGCATCGCCTCGGCTGACGTGCTGGGCCTGCTCGACGTGACGGATGTCTGCAAGGCACTGACCGCGGTGTGGGTCGCGGTGCTGGAGGCCGCGCTGAACGCGGTGATCCGGGCCAACACACCGGAATCCGGTGTGCCCGCGCGCATCGCGGTCATCGGGATGGGACGCCTCGGCGGCGGCGAGCTCGGCTACGGCTCCGACGCCGATGTGATTTTCGTATGCGAACCCGTCTCGGGCGTCGAGGAGTCTGTGGCCGTGCGCTGGTCGGTGAGCATCGCCGAACAGGTCAGGGCCCTGCTGGGGACGCCGAGCGCCGATCCGCCGCTGGAGGTCGACACCGGGCTGCGCCCAGAGGGGCGAAACGGACCGCTGGTGCGCACGCTGGCCTCGTATGCGGCCTATTACGAGCAGTGGGCCCAGCCGTGGGAGATCCAGGCGCTGTTGCGAGCCCACCGGGTGGCCGGCGATC
This sequence comes from Mycolicibacterium peregrinum, assembly GCF_001665785.1. GTDB lineage: Bacteria > Actinomycetota > Actinomycetes > Mycobacteriales > Mycobacteriaceae > Mycobacterium > Mycobacterium peregrinum_A. The sequence continues at coordinate 95,990 of NZ_LZSO01000027.1, read as the reverse complement.
TGGATCTCGGTGAGCGCTTTCTGCTCATGGCCGACAAGACCCGTTACCCCGCCGGCGGAGTATCGGCCGATACCGTCCAGGAGATCCGCCGCATCAAGGCCCGCGTCGACGCCGAACGTCTCCCGCGCGGCGCGGACCCCAACACGCACACCAAGCTGGGCCGTGGCGGCCTGGCCGACATCGAGTGGACCGTGCAGCTGCTGCAACTGCGCTACGCGCACAGGTTCCCCGCGCTGCACAACACCTCGACATTGCAGACCCTCGACGCGATCGGTGCGGCCGAGCTGGTCGCCGAGAGCGATGTCGCGCTGTTACGCGATGCCTGGCTGACCGCCACGCGGGCGCGCAACGCCCTGGTGCTGGTGCGCGGCAAGCCCACCGACCAGCTGCCCGGACCGGGCCGCCAGCTCAATGCGGTGGCCCTGGCGGCCGGCTGGGGCAGCGACGACGGCGGGGAGTTCCTGGACAACTATCTGCGGGTGACGCGGCGGGCGAAGGGTGTGGTCCGCAAGATTTTCGGCGGCTGAGCCGCCCATGGATGAAGCGGGGAGTAGCCGCCCAGGCCATATTGGGCCCCGCGTGCAGGACGCCCCAGTGGCTGGTGTTAATAAGGGCGTATAACCAATTCACTGGGAGTCCGGATGAAGCACACGTTCGACGTCATCAGCGCGGCCGAGCACGAACGGCTCGAAGCGCTCTACGAACCCTTTGCCCGGGCGATGCGCGAACTCGTCGACGCCGGCGTGCGAACCCAGGTGGACCCGCAGTCCATCGCCGAGGCAACCGCGGCCGTCGAGGCCGTCACCGCCACGCTGCGCCGCGAACAACGCGACGGGCCGCACGCCTTGCTTCATGCCGAGACCAATCGCCCGGTGGTGTGGGCCAACCCGGTCGTCGGACTGCGCAACGCTCTGGCCCCGCCGCTGGTGATCGAGCATGCCGAGGACGGCACCTGCTGGAGTGAATTCGTGCTGGGCGCCCCCTACGAGGGGCCGCTGGGCTGGGTGCACGGCGGCATCTGTGCGCTGGTGCTAGACCATATTCTCGGCGAGGTGGCCAGTGGGGGACTGAACGAGCCGCGCTACACGGGGACCATCACGTGCCGGTACAACCGCGGCACTCCGCTGGGGCCGCTGCGCGCCGAGGCCTACATCGACCGGACCGAAGGTGTCAAAACCTTTGCGCGGGGCCACATCAGCGACGGTGACGGGATCACCGTCGAGGCGGAAGGTGTCTTCATCACCCCGGCGTGGGCGCGGGACGCCGGATGAAGTTCTACGTGAGCATCGCCTTCATGGACACCCGGGAGGCCGTCGAAGTGACCAGGGCCGCAGACGATCTCGGGTACGACGGGATGGGCATCCCGGATCACGTGGTGAACCTGGAGACGCTGGCCACGCCCTATCCGTACACCAAGGACGGCAAGCGGCGCTGGGAGGCATTCACCGACTGGCCTGACCCATGGGTGATGATCGGCGCACTGGCGCTCGTCACCACGAGGTGCAAGTTCGTCACCACCGTCTACCTGCCCGCGATGCGTGACCCGTACTCCGCCGCGAAAGCCATCGGCACCGCGGCCTATCTGGCCGACGGGCGGCTGGAACTCGGCATCGGCGTCGGCTGGTGCGAGGAAGAGTTCGAGCTGCTGGGCCAGCAGTTCGCGCGACGCGGCAAGCGCACCGACGAGATGCTCGAGCTGATGAAGAAGCTGTGGGAGCCCGGCTGGACCGAGTTCTCCGGCAAGTTCTATTCCACACCCCGGCTCGAGATGGAGCCCACCCCGCCGCGGATCCCGATCTACGTCGGCGGTCTGTCCGACATCGCGCTGCGGCGCGCGGCACGCCACGACGGCTGGATCGGCGATCTGATCTCCACCGATGACGCCCTCCAGCGGGTCGATCGGTTGCGCGACCTACGCGCCGAAAAGGGTTTGACGATGGATGATTTCACCATCATCACACCGCTGACCGACGCCTTCACTCCCGAGCACTACGAGCGTGCGGAGGCCGGTGGGATTCAGGGCATCATCACCATGCCGTGGATGTTCTACTCCGGGCCTTCGGCGACCCTGGCCGAGAAGATCGACGGACTGAAGCGCTTCCGCAAAGACCTCGCGCTGGACTAGGCGGCAAGCCGCTTGCGGCGCGTGGCGTCCAACGCGTAAGCGCCACCACCGATCGCGGCGAGCAGCAGGAAGCCGAAGCAGTACAGCACGGCGAGTTCGCCGCCGTTCTCGATCGGCCACAGGCCCTTGGGCTGATGCTGGGTGAAGTAGGCGAACGCCATCTCGCCGGAGGCGATGAAGGCCGCGACTCGGGTGAACAATCCCGCCATGATCAGCAGACCGAGCACGAGTTCGATGACGCCGGCGTACCAGTACGGCCAGGTGCCGACCGGAGTGGCGCCACTACCGGAATCAACCGGCCAGGCAAATAGTTTCGATGCCCCGTGGATGGTGTACAGGAGGCCGAACACGACGCGGAACAAACTGATGACGGCGGGCGAAAGCGAGCCGAGTCGGGTGTCCAGATTGGTCGTCATGGGCTGACAATACGCTCACCAGGACAGGAAACTCACAGCTCGAGCAACACCGTTACCGGTCCGTCATTGGCCAGTTCCACCTTCATGTGCGCCCCGAAAACTCCTGTTTGCACAACCGCGCCCAACTCCTTGAGTGCCTCTGCGAATTCCGCCACCAGAGGTTCAGCAACGGCACCGGGCGCAGCCGCGTTCCACGACGGCCGCCGGCCCTTGTCGGTGTTGGCGTAAAGCGTGAACTGGCTGATCACCAGGATCGGCGCAGCAACGTCCGATGCGGACTTCTCGCCGTCGAGTATCCGCAACTGCCAGAGCTTTTCGGCCATCCGCCGGGCCTTGGCGGCGTCATCGTCATGGGTCGCCCCGACCAGGGCGACCAGCCCCTGCGGGTTCGGCTCGATCGCGCCGACGATTTCGCCGTCGACCGCAACACTGGCCGATGTCACCCGCTGCACCAGAACCCGCATCGGTCCATTGTGCTTTCGGTGCTGGGCCGGCCCCCGGTCGGGTCCTACCCGAGGGCGGATCTGCCGTAGTTGTCCGCATACGCGTTCGCCACGCCGGGGAGGATCTCGACGATGGTGAAATAGCGCTCCCACAGTGGTGTTTCGCGTGAGTTCCTCGACCGCGAGCTCATACGCGTGCGGATCTGTGGTCTCCCACAGCACCTAAAACTGTGGCCCCCGGCAAGAACCGGGGGCCACAGTCTGAGCGACTTCGACGTCGCGTCGGCGGTGCCGACTTGAACGTCGCGTCGGCGGTGCCGACTTAAACGTCGCGTCGGCGGTGCCGACTTAAACGTCGCGTCGGCGGTGCCGACTTAAACGTCGTAGTAGAGCGAGAACTCGTACGGGTGAGGCCGGATCTGGATCGGCATGATCTCGTTCTCCCGCTTGTAGGAGATCCAGGTCTCGATCAGGTCCTCGGTGAACACGCCGCCCTCGGTGAGGTACTCGTGATCCTCTTCGAGCTTGTCGATGACCGCGGCCAGCGAGGTCGGAGCCTGCGGAATGTTGGCGGCCTCGTCCGGCGGCAGCTCGTAGAGGTCCTTGTCGACCGGGGCCAGCGGCTCGATCTTCTTCTTGATGCCGTCGATGCCGGCCATCAGCATGGCCGCGAACGCCAGGTACGGGTTGCCCGAGCTGTCCGGGCAGCGGAACTCGAGGCGCTTGGCCTTCGGGTTGTTGCCGGTGATCGGGATACGGACGCAGGCCGAGCGGTTGCGCTGGCTGTAGACCAGGTTGATCGGGGCCTCGTAGCCCGGCACCAGACGCTTGTAGGAGTTCACCGTCGGGTTGGTGAACGCGAGCAGCGACGGGGCGTGGTGCAGGATGCCGCCGATGTAGTGGCGCGCGATGTCGGACAGGCCCGCGTAGCCGGACTCGTCGTGGAACAGCGGCTTGCCGTCCTTCCACAGCGACTGGTGGGCGTGCATGCCGGAACCGTTGTCACCGAACAGCGGCTTGGGCATGAATGTGACGGTCTTGCCGTTCTGCCACGCGGTGTTCTTGATGATGTACTTGAACAGCAGCACGTCGTCGGCCGCGTGCAGCAGCGTGTTGAACTTGTAGTTGATCTCGGCCTGACCGGCGGTGCCCACCTCGTGGTGGCCGCGCTCCAGGGTGAACCCGGCGTTGATCAGATTGGTCGACATCTCGTCGCGCAGGTCGACGTAGTGGTCGTACGGCGCCACGGGGAAGTAGCCACCCTTGGGGCGGACCTTGTAACCGAGGTTGGGGCGGCCGTCGGCCTCGGAGGGTTCGCCGGTGTTCCACCACGCGGACTCGGAATCCACCTCGTAGAAGGTGCCGTTCATGCGGGAGTCGAAGCTCACGGAGTCGAAGATGTAGAACTCGGCCTCGGCACCGAAGAAACAGGTATCGGCGATACCGGTGCTGGCCAGGTAGTTCTCCGCCTTGCGGGCCACGTTGCGCGGGTCACGGGAGTAAGCCTCGCGGGTGAACGGATCGTGCACGAAGAAGTTCAGGTTCAGCGTCTTGGCGGCGCGGAAGGGGTCGATACGGGCGGTGTCGGGGTCCGGCAGCAGCATCATGTCGGATTCGTGGATTGACTGGAACCCGCGGACCGACGAGCCGTCGAATGCGAGACCGTCCTCGAACACGCTCGCGTCGAAAGCCGACGCCGGGATCGAGAAGTGCTGGACGACGCCTGGCAGATCGCAGAAGCGAATGTCGACGTACTCGACGTTCTCGTCCTTGATCAGCTTGAAGATGTCGTCGGACGTCTTTTCTGCCACTTCAGTGTTCTCCTTTACTGGTAACCCGCGGGTTGACGCTAAGGACACGATGTTGCGCAGTCGTCAACCATATGTTGCGCGCAAGTTACGCGATGACCGTTGTCTGTGAGATGAGCTACTCGCCGCCACGAAACGGGCCACGCCTATTCTGGCCCTATGGCGCGCACGATGGGAACTTGGCTGTCCGGACCGTCCTCCGAACCCGCCAGTGGGTATCCGGGAGAGCGGCTCGGACTGCCCCAGCAGGGGCCCGGGTCGATCGCCCGATTCGGCCGACGCGTCGGTGCCATCCTGGCCGACTGGCTGATCTCGCTGGGCCTGACGGCGGTGCTGGCGGTGTCCTTCGGGTTGATGAGTCGCGACCAACTGCTGTACTCGATGGACTTCCGGAACATCGCGCTGCTGGTGTGGTTGGTGATCGGGGTCGCCGCGGTGCGGTTGTTCGGCTTCACCCCGGGCCAGTATCTGCTGGGTCTGGCGGTGATCCCGCTCGACGGCCGCGACCACGTCGGGTTGGGACGGGCGCTCACCCGCAACCTGTTGATCGTGCTGGTCATCCCGGCGCTGTTCACCGACGAGGACCACCGGGGTCTCCATGACCTGGCATCGAAGACCGCGGTGGTGCGGCGGTAGTCGATGCTGCGGCGCGCCTAGCGCCGACGCACCGTGCGTTGCACGCCACGCATCTTCGCGCCGGCGGGCATCGGGCCCTTGGGCATCCCGGCCGGACCGGACTTGGTGCCCAGTGCGGCGAGCCGGGACTCGATCGAGTCCATCTGCTTGACGGTGATGTTGGCCGGCAGCTTGTTCAGGTGGCGCTCCAGTTTGGACAGCGGCACCTCGCCCTCGCCGTTGCCGACGACGATGTCGTAGATCGGGATCTCGCCGACCAGACGGGCGGTGCGCTTCTTCTCCTGCGCCAGCAGTGGCTTGACCCGGGTGGCCGAACCCTCGCCGACGAAGATCACACCGGGACGACCGATCACCCGGTGCACTGCGTCGAAATGACCCGTCGCGGCGACGCCGGGGGTGACCCGCCACTTGCCACGCAGGTTGTCCAGCGCCCACGCCGCGGCACCCGTCTGGCCCTCGGCCTTCTTGTACACCGACTTCTGGGCCCGGCGGCCGAAGATGATGAACGCGACCAGCGCGCCCAGCACCACGCCGAGCGGCACCATCGTGTACATGGTGAACCCGCCGATGAGCAGGCCGGCGACTACAGCGGCAGCCACGATCAGCACGAACGCGCCGATCATGTACGGCAACAGGCGCTTGTCCTCTTTGCGCTGAATCTGGAATGCCTGCCACAACTGACTGCGCCGCTGTTTCGAGGCCGCCTTACGGGCAGCCTTCGCCTCGGCCTTTGCCGCCTTGGTTTCTGCGGCATTGCGGGATTTCGCCATTGCTTCAGGATACGGGGGGGTGATCCGCGAACCGAACCCGCGCGGCCTGGGCATAGAGCCGGCCCGCACGGTAGGACGAACGCACCAGCGGTCCGGCCAGCACACCGGCGAATCCCAGGCCCTCGGCGTAGCTCGACAGCTCGACGAACTCGTCAGGGTGGACCCAGCGTTCGACCGGGTGGTGGCGGGGGGAGGGCCGCAGGTACTGGGTGATGGTGACGATGTCGCAGCCCGCGTCGTGCAGATCGCGCAGTGCGGTGTGCACCTCGTCGATCGTCTCGCCCATCCCGAGGATCAGGTTCGATTTGGTGACCAGACCGAAGTCGCGGGCGGAGGTGATGACCGCAAGGCTGCGGTCGTAGCGGAACGCCGGACGGATGCGCTTGAAGATGCGTGGCACGGTTTCGACGTTGTGCGCGAACACTTCTGGGCGCGACTCGAAAACCTCTTCAAGCTGTGCGGGCTCTCCGTTGAAGTCCGGGGCCAACAGCTCCACGCCGGTGTTCGGGTTCAGGGCATGGATCTGACGGACCGTCTCCGCGTACAGCCACGCCCCGCCGTCGGGCAGGTCGTCGCGGGCCACCCCGGTCACCGTCGAGTACTTCAGCCCCATCGCCTGCACGCTCTCGGCGACCCGGCGCGGCTCGTCGCGGTCCAGCTCGGCCGGCTTGCCGGTGTCGATCTGGCAGAAGTCACAGCGACGGGTGCACTGCTCGCCGCCGATCAGGAACGTGGCTTCCCGGTCCTCCCAGCATTCGAAGATGTTGGGGCAGCCGGCCTCCTCACACACCGTGTGCAGACCTTCGCGGCGAACCAGACCCTTGAGTTCGGTGTACTCCGGACCCATCTTGGCCCTGGTCTTGATCCACGGTGGTTTGCGTTCGATGGGCGTCTGCGCGTTCCGCACTTCCAGACGCAGCAGCTTCCGACCTTCAGGCACCACAGTCACCGGTTCATCCTACGTTCAGCGCTACTTCCAGGCGTCCGTCGAGTGCGTCGGACACGGTAGCGGCGACGCGGTCGGTGACGTCCTCGACGGTGATGCGACGGCCGAGTTCTGCCGTCAGCGACGTCACGCCGGCATCCGCGATTCCGCACGGGACGATCGACGAGAACGCCGACAGGTCGCAGTCGCAGTTCAGCGCGAACCCGTGCAGCGTCGTCGCCCGGGACACGCGGATGCCGATGGCGCCGACCTTGCGGGCGGGGCGCAGCCCGTCACCGGCGACCCACACGCCCGACCTGCCCTCGACCCGGCCCGTCTGCAGACCGAGATCCGCACATACGGTGATGAGTGCTTCCTCAAGGCGCCGAACGAAATTCACCACGTCCAGCGGCTCGGTCAGCCCGATGATGGGGTAGCCGACCAGCTGTCCGGGACCGTGCCAGGTGATCTTGCCACCGCGGTCCGTGTCGACGACCGGAGTGCCGTCCACCGGGCGTTCGTGCGGTTCGGTGCGCTTGCCGGCGGTGTAGACCGCCGGGTGTTGCAGCAGCAGCAGAGTGTCGGGCCCACCGGCCACCCTGGCATCGGCGATCTCGCGCTGTAGTTCCCAGGCGGCTTCGTAATCGATCGTCCCCAGCTGCCGCACCGCCACCGGAGCAGTCGCCGAGCGGATGGATGCTGCCATGATTGTCCACGCTACCCGCGTGCAAAATTGGTGCCCGGCGCAGGGGTTTGCGCCCGATATCGTCGGACAGTGCCGACGAACCGCTACGGCTCGTTAGTCCTTGGGCGCGGTGGCATATGCCAGCGCCTCGCCGACGGTGTTGTGGTGGAAGCTGAAGCCGGCCCGCTCCAGGGCGGCGGGGATCGCGCGCTGGCCGATCAGCAGTCCCTCGTCGGCGATCTCGCCGAGCAGCGTGCGCAGCGCGAATCCCGGGACCATCACCGGGGTGGGCCGGTTGAGCGCCCGGCCCAGTGCCGAGGTGAACTCGGCGTTGGTCACCGGGGCCGGCCCGGTGAGATTGACCGGGCCGGACAGGCTTTCGGTCGCCATCGCGAACAGCACCGCGCGGACCTCGTCCTCAAGGCTGATCCACGGGATGTACTGCCTGCCGTTGCCCAGCCTGGCGCCCAGGCCGAGCGAGAACAGCGGCTTGAGCCGGTTCACCATGCCGCCCGAAGGGGACATGACCAGCCCGGTACGCAGTAGCACCACCCGAGCCCCGGCGGCGACGGCCGGCGCGGTCGCCGCTTCCCAGTCCGCGCACAGCCCGGCAAGGAAACCGCGCCCTTCGGGCGCGGACTCGTCGGTCACCCGGTCCCGGGTGTCGCCGTAGTAGCCGACCGCGCTGGCATTGATCAGCACCGGCACCCCGGCATCGGCCACCGCCCCGGCCAGCACCTCGGTGGGGCCGATCCGGCTGTCGCGCAGGCTCTGCTTGAAGGCGCCCGACCACCGTTTGTCGCCGACGCCGACGCCGCAGAGGTTCACCACCGCGTCCACGCCCTGGAGCGCCCCGGCGTCGAACTCGCCGGTATCGGGGTTCCAGAACAGCTCGTCGCCGTTCGATGGTGCCCTGCGTACGATCCGGAGCACCCGGCGATCGGCAGCGCGCAGCGCTGACACCAGCGCCGAACCGATCAGACCGGATGATCCCGCTATCGCGATGACGGCGTCCGCCACAGTGGGGAGCCCCTCCTAACGGCGTTTACAGCCCGAGGTCGGCCTCGAAAGCACCTTCTTCGAGCCTGCGCTTGATGGTGGTCACGAACCGGCCGGCATCTGCGCCGTCGATCAGTCGGTGGTCGTAGGTCAGCGGCAGGTAGCACACCGAGCGCACACCGATCGACTCATTGCCGTACTCGTCGGAGATCACCCGCGGACGCTTGACGATCGCCCCGGTGCCCAGCATCGCCGCCTGCGGCGGCACCAGGATCGGGGTGTCGAACAGCGCGCCCTGGCTGCCGATGTTGGTGATGGTGAACGTGCCGCCGGACAACTCGTCTGGCTTGAGGTTGCCCGACCGGGCCCGGGCCGCGATATCGGAGATGGCACGCGCCAACCCGCCCAGCGACAGGTCACCGGCGTTGTGGATCACCGGCGAGAGCAGACCCTGGTCGGTATCGACCGCGAAGCCGAGATGCTCGGCGTCGTAGTAGGTGATCTCCTTGGTGTCCTCGTTGTAGCTCGCGTTGATGTTCGGGTGGATCTTCAACGCATCGATGACGGCGCGGGCGATGAACGGCAGGTAGGTGAGGTTGACACCCTCGCGCTCGGCGAAATCTGCCTTCGCCCGAGCCCGCAACGCCACGATCTTGGTCATGTCGACCTCGTGGGTCTGGGTCAACTGCGCAGTCGCCTGCAACGATTCCCGCGTCTTCTTCGCGGTGATCTGGCGAATCCGGTTGGCCTTCTGCGTCGTTCCGCGCAGGTGTGCCAGCGCCGGGGACGGGGCCGCCGACGAGGCGGCGGGTGCGGCCGCGGCAGGGGCTGCCGGTGCGGCCGGTGCGGCCGGAGCCGGGGGAGCCTTTTTGGCCTCGGCCGCGGCGAGCACATCCTGCTTGCGGACGCGGCCACCGACACCGGTGCCCTTCACCGATGCCAGGTCGACACCGTTTTCCGCGGCCAACTTCCGCACCAGCGGGGTGACGTACGGCGAGCCGTCTCCGGCTGCTGCAGGGGCGGCGGGCGCCGGAGCCGCGGGTGCAGCGGCGGGAGCGGGAGCGGCCGGAGCGGGAGCAGCGGGTGCCGGCTCGGGCTTCGGTTCCGGCTTGGGCTCGGCCTTGGGTTCCGGCTTGGGCTCGGGAGCAGGGGCCGCCGGAGCAGGAGCGGCGGCCGGCGCCGCGGAGGCGTCACCGATCTTCGCCAGCTCGCCGCCGACGGCGACGGTGTCGTCCTCTTCGGCGGTGATCTCCAGCAGGGTGCCGGCCACCGGGGACGGGATCTCGGTGTCGACCTTGTCCGTGGACACCTCGACGAGCGGCTCGTCGACGCCGACCGAATCGCCGACCTTCTTGAGCCAGCGGGTGACGGTGCCCTCGGTGACCGACTCACCCAACTCGGGCATCACGACGGTGGTGGCCGACCCGGAGGCGGCGGGAGCCGGGGCGGACGGGGCCGCGGGCTCCTGGGCTGCCGGCTCTGGAGCGGCGGTCTCGGCCGGGGCGGCCGACGGCTCGGTGGCCTGGGGCTGCGGCTCGGGTTCGGGCTTGGATTCCGGCTCCGAGGCAGGTGCTGACGGGGCTTGTTCGCCGGCCTCGCCGATGACCGCGAGCTCGCCACCGATCTCGACGGTGTCGTCCTCCTGCGCGACGATCTTCGTCAGCACACCCGCGGCGGGCGACGGGATCTCGGTGTCGACCTTGTCCGTGGACACCTCCAGCAGTGGCTCGTCGAGTTCGACGGTGTCGCCCTCTTGTTTCAGCCAGCGGGTGACGGTCCCCTCGGTGACGCTCTCACCTAGCGCGGGCATCTGGACGGAGATGGCCATGTATTGACTCCTCGGACGGTCACTTGTGACGACTCGAACTCTGGCTTACCACAGCTAGGTGCACTGGGTACGGCACCTAGGTGGATTGTCGGAACCATCCTGTCACTGCAGCAACATTCGCACTCACTCAGGGTTGCCGATCCTCTGGCACTATCGAGTGAGGGTTTGCAGGGCGGTTCGTCGAACTTCCCCAGAGCTGAGGAGATCCGTCCGTTGGGCCTGTTCGATACGTTTCGCCGAAACCGGTCGGCGCGCGGATCCGACAGCGACCAGGCCGGGGACCTGCAGTATCTGCAACGCTGGGTGGCCGAGCATGTCGGAGTCGAGGCATTCGTCGAACCCCGCACCACCGTCACGGAGGTGACGGTGGTGCTCGTTGCTGCGGACGGGGAATGGACGCGGCGCCGCACGGGTGGCGAGGCAGGTGCGCGGAGGCTCAGTGAGCGTTTGCAGATCCCCGTCTACGACGTGCAGAAGGTGGGATATCCGCAACGGATGCGGGACTACGACGCGCGTCGACGCATCGAACGGCAGCGCGCCATGTACCGCGAACTCGACGACCGTTAGAGTCGAGGCAACCGGTACCTCCGGTATTGGATACTGTTCGTCACAGGTACCTCGTGGAGGGTGGACTATGCAGCGCTTCGTCGACAGTTCGGACGGAACCCGTATCGCGGTTTACGAACAAGGGGACCGGCAGCGCCCCACGCTGGTGATGGCCCATGGCTGGCCGGACTCGCACGTGCTGTGGAACGGCGTCACGGGCGAACTCGAGGACCGCTTCCACATCGTGCGGTACGACAACCGCGGCGCCGGGGCCTCGGATGTCCCCAAGGCGGTCAGGGCCTACCGGATGGACCGATTCGCCGACGACCTGTCCGCGGTGATCGACGCCGTGAGTCCCGGACAGCCCGTGCACGTGCTGGCCCACGACTGGGGTTCGGTCGGCGTATGGGAGTACCTGAGCCGTCCCGAGGCCGCTGAGAAGGTGGCATCCTTCACGTCGGTGTCGGGGCCCAGCACCGACCACTACGGGTCGTTCGTGCGCGGCCGTCTGGCCCGCCCGTACCGGCCGATCCGGTTCGCCAAGGCGGTCAACCTGGCCTCGCGGTTCAGCTACTGGATCCCGTTCTCGGTCCCCGTCGTCGCGCCGGCCCTGATGCGGCGCGGTGCCGCGCGTCGACTGCAGGCCATCGACACCTCCGGGCCCAAATTCCAGTCCGAGACGCTCGACACCGATGCGGCAAACGGGCTGAAGATCTACCGCGCCAATGCGATTCGTTCGTTCACAACGCTGCGCAGCGACCACTATGTGACGGTGCCCGTGCAGTTGATCTGCAACGACCACGATCCGGTGGTGCGCGGGCACGGCTACGACGAGGCGTCCAAGTGGGTGCCGCTGTTGTGGCGCCGCGACCTGAAAGCCGGCCACTGGGCGCCGTTCTCACACTGGCGGGCCATCGCCAACGCGACAGCCGAACTGATCGATCACATCGAGGGCGCCCCGGCCTCCCGGGCGCTGCGGCGTGCTCAGGTCGGCCGCTCGCGTGATCCCTTCAGCGACACACTTATCTCGGTGACCGGTGCGGGCAGCGGCATCGGCCGTGCCACCGCCCTGGCCTTCGCCGCGCAGGGCGCCGAACTGGTGGTCAGCGATATCGACGAGGCCTCGGCCAAGGCCACCGCCGACGACATCGCGGCGCGCGGGGGCGTGGCCCATGCATATGGGCTCGACGTGTCCGACGCCGAGGCGGTGGAAAGTTTCGTCGAGCAGGTCTGCAGTACCCACGGGGTGCCTGACGTGGTGGTCAACAACGCCGGAATCGGCCACGGTGGCAAGTTCCTCGACACCCCGGCCGAGCAGTTCGACCGCGTGCTCGATGTGAACCTCGGGGGAGTCGTCAACTGCTGCAGGTCATTCGGCCGCCGCCTCGTCGACCGCGGTACCGGCGGCCACATCGTCAACGTTGCCTCGATGGCGGCCTATTCGCCGTCGGCTTCGATGAACGCGTACTCGACCAGCAAGGCCGCTGTGTTCATGTTCTCCGACTGCCTGCGCGCCGAATTGGACGCGGCGGGGGTCGGTTTGACCACGATCTGCCCGGGCATGATCGACACCAACATCATCGACACCACCCGCTTCGACGTCCCTGCCGACAAGCGGGATCAGGTGGAACAGTTGCGCGCGGCGACCAAGAGGGCCTTCGCCGCACGGCGCTACGGGCCGGACAAGGTGGCCAAGGCGATCGTCGCCGCGGTCCGCAAGGCCAAGGCGATCCGACCCGTCACCCCGGAGGCCTATGCCGCCTACGGCGTGGCACGGCTGGTGCCCTCGGCGCTGCGCCGGGTCGCGCGGTCGGGCTCGCTGTAGATCGCTACTGCGGGTGAGCCGTCAGATACTCGCCGACGGGTATCCGTGACTCGGCGGCGTACCCGATCGGCAATAACACATCACCTGCGGTGGAGACGTAGTACACATCCCAGCGGTAGAACGCGCCGAAGGCCGCCGGATCGGCGGCCATCGCGGCGGCATAGTCGGTGACCGCCCGCACGTACTCGTCGGCGTTGTTGTACCGGAACAGAGCGTGGTCTGGGTCGTGCGCAAAACCATTGGCGGCCAGATAATTTCCGGCTGCCATGATGCTGTCCCGGGGTGAGTGGATGTCGCCGCCCAGGCCGTACGCGGCAAAGGTGGACGGCATGAACTGCATCGGCCCCTGCGCGCCGGCCGAGCTGTCACCGGTGACGCTGCCGAAGTGCGTCTCGATCAGGTTGATCGCCGCGAGGTAATTCCAGCCGACGCCGGAGACCGCCTCGGCCTCGCGGTACGCGTCCAGGAGCACCTCAGCCGGAGCCGGCGGGTTGACGCGCCACGCAGGCAGGGTGTCCTTGGGTTCGGCCAGCGTGGCGAGTTGCCGCCGCGCATCGACATTGCGGTCGTAGAACGCGACCAGTTCCGCGGGGATGCGGGGCCGGATGATCGCGTCCCATTCGGGGTGGCGGCCGATCGCGCGGTAGGCGACCTGCTGCCGCCGGGCCGCTTGCGGCAGCGTCGTCTCCGGTGTCGACGGATCCCGCAGAGCACGCTCGTCGGCGATCAGGTCCTGCGCCAGCCGACCCGGGTCCGCCGCCAAACGAGGCTGCGCTCCGACGGCGGAGGTCTGCGTCGTGGTTGGCGGCTGCGGTGTCGTGGCCTGGCTACCCGGGCCCGAAGTTTCCAACGTTCCGGAACAGCCGGAAAGCACTGTGCCCAACGCGAACAAGATGGCGAGCCCGCGGGCAATTCTCGGCATCTTGTTCACGTCGGCTCTGGCTCGATCAGCCGTTGTCGGCTATATCCTCCAGGACCGCGAACATCGTCCGCGTCGGCACTCCGGTGCCGCCCTTGGGCGTGTAACCCCAGGGCCCTCCGGTGTTGTAAGCCGGGGCGGCGATGTCGATGTGCGACCACTGGACCCCGTCGGCGACGAACTCGCGCAGGTAGGTGCCCGCCACCAGCATCCCGGCGTAGCGGGACCCGCTGACGTTGGCCAGGTCGGCCACCGAGGACTTGAGTTCATCTTTCAATTCATCGGGCAACGGCATGGCCCAGCCGTTCTCGCCGACGGACTGCGACAGCGTCGCCACCCGGTCGCGGAACTCGTCGCTACCCATCACGCCTGGCGTGCGGGAACCAAGGGCCACGGTCTGCGCGCCGGTCAGGGTGGACGTCTCGATCAGGTAATCCGGCTCGTCCTCGCACGCCCGCACGATCGCGTCGGCCAGGATCAAACGACCTTCGGCGTCGGTGTTGAGCACCTCGACGGTGATCCCGCCGTACTGGGTCAGCACATCGCCCGGGCGCTGCGCGGTCGACGACGGCATGTTCTCGGCCATCGGCACGGTCGCGATCACCTCGACCGGCAGGTTCTGCCTGGCGGCCAGCACCACGGTCGCGATGACCGCGGCGGCGCCACCCATGTCCGAGGTCATGTGATGCATGTTGGCGGCCGGCTTGATCGAGATGCCCCCGGTGTCGAACGTGATGCCCTTACCGACCAGCGCCACGCGCTTTGCGTTCTTGCCCTTCGCGCCCCGGTGGATCAACCGCACCAGGCGCGGCGGGCGCGACGACCCCTTGCCGACACCCACGATGCCGCCGTAACCGGCCTTGGCCAGAGCCTTGTCGTCGAGCACCTCGACCTCAAGCCCGGCGGCCTCACCCAAAGCCTTTGCACGCTTGGCGAATTCGTCCGGGAAAAGGTGACTGGGCGGGGTGTTGACGAAATCACGGGCCGTCGCGACCGCCGAAGCGATGTCCACCGCGCGCTGCGCTTCCGCCTTGGTGGAGGCCTTGGTATCGGCGGCCAGCGCGGTGATCGCGGTCAACCCGGCATCGGTGGGCGCGGTCTTGGCGCTGCGGAAGTCGCTGAATCGGTAGGCGCCCAGGATCAATCCCTCGACGGCCGCCTCCAGGTCGATCGCCGACAGCGACGTCACCACCGTGGCGACCTTGTCCAACGCGCGTGCTGCGGTGCCGGCGGCCCGGCGGATCGTGTCGGCGGGCCACTCGTCGCGCGGCTTACCCAGGCCGACGGTCAGCACGCTGGCGACCGGAAGCGACTCGACGACCAGGCGGTGCGTCTGGCCCTCGCCGCCGGTGGCTCCCAGCGCCTGCAGGCTGGATTCCACGGCGGCGACCGCGTCGTCGTCGAGGTAGGGCCCCACGGTCAGGACCTTGGGCCCGGCATCGTCGCTGACGACGCCGATGACGAGGACGGCCTCGGCGACCCCCTTGCGGGGCAACGACGAGCTGACGGTGACGGTGGGGGCCTGGTAGCCGGGTGCGCTGCTCACCCCGTTCACCCTAGAGTCCGGCGAGCGGATACGCCGTGACCGGTGCGTCGAACCCTTTCAGGGTCAGCGCCTGCGCCGCGGCGAACTGTCGCCGCGGCAGGAGATCGTGCAGGGACTCCGACACCAGGATCTGGCTGGGTGGCGCGATGCCCACCAGGCGCGCCGCGCGGTTGACGGTGTTGCCGAAGTAGTCGCCGCCGATGGCGAGCGCGGGACCGAAGTCCACTCCGGCCCGCACGTGCAGGCCCGTGCCACGGACCCGCGGGTGCGTGACCAGGTCGACGGCCACCTGGGCCAGCTGCTCGGGCTCGTAACCCACCCACATCACGGCGTCGCCGATGAACTTCACCACCCGGCAGTCGCGCGCGTAGACGATGTCGGAACTCGTCGAGCTGAACTCGTTGAGCAGGGCCGACAGTTCGGTGGTGGTCAGCATCTGGGTGAGTGCGGTGAATCCGGAAAGATCGGCAAAACCGATGCCGCACAACACGCCTGAGGATCCCTCCTGCAGCACGTGCTCGAAGTAACGCCGCGTGCTCATCAGATGGTGACGATGCACGGCATCGATCATCGAGCCGATGCGGGGAATGAAACGGGCCGCGGCCCGGTAGGCCTTGGCGGTGGTGAGCTCGTCATGGGAATGCTCGAGCTGGATGTCGGGGGTGCCGGCCCGGCTCATCGACGAGATCGCCTCGGACAACCTCGCCATGCCCGAACCCACCACCCGGAGCAGCCCGGTGGCCTCGACGTCACCCACCAGCACCCGCATCTCGGCCCAGGTGCGCAGCGCCTCCACGTCGGCCGTGCTCAGTGTCTTGACGTCGCATCCGGCGACGGTCAGGCCGAGCGCTGCCCACGCGCGTTCGACGTCGGCCAGCGGAACCCCGATCATCGCGGCCACATCGGCCAGGCAGTACTCCGGCGGCCCCGACCACTGCAGGACATCACCGGCCAGGCCGAACAACCGGCCGCGGGCTTCGGCCTCGATCATCTGCTCGGCGGTGAACCCGAGACCGTCCAGATACTCGATGAGCGGGGCGCGCCTGCGGGCATCGGGGATCCCGCCGGCTTCCAGCGCATCGAAATCGACCACCAGGTAAGTGTGCAGTTTGGTGGTGCCATCAGGCGTGCGGTTTAGGGTGAACTCGTGAGTGACGACCTGCTGCACGGACCGTTGGAAGACCGCCACCGCGAACTGGGGGCCAGTTTCGCCGAGTTCGGCGGATGGCTGATGCCGGTGTCTTACGCCGGGACTGTTTCCGAGCACAATGCCACGCGTGAATCGGTCGGCCTGTTCGACGTCAGCCACCTCGGTAAAGCACTGGTGAAGGGGCCGGGTGCGGCGGCCTACGTCAACGCGGCCCTCACCAACGACCTGAACCGGATCGGACCCGGCAAGGCGCAGTACACCCTGTGCTGCACCGAGTCGGGCGGCGTGATTGACGATCTGATCGCCTACTACGTCTCCGACGACGAGATCTTCCTCGTGCCGAACGCCGCGAACACCGCGGCTGTCGTCGCCGAACTGCGCAAGAACGCCCCCGACGGGCTGACCATCACCGACGAGCACCGCTCGTACGCCGTGCTGGCCGTACAGGGGCCGAAGTCCGCCGAGGTGCTCGACGCGCTGGGGCTGCCCACCGACATGGACTACATGGGCTACGCCGACGCCGAATACGACGGCGTGTTCGTCCGGGTGTGCCGCACCGGCTACACCGGGGAGCACGGCTACGAACTGCTGCCGGCCTGGGACCGCGCCGGCGTGGTGTTCGACGCCCTGGTGGCGGCCGTGCGCGCGGCCGGCGGCGAGCCTGCGGGCCTGGGAGCCCGCGACACCCTGCGCACCGAGATGGGCTACCCGCTGCACGGACACGAACTGTCGCTGGACATCTCGCCGCTGCAGGCCCGCTGCGGCTGGGCGATCGGGTGGAAGAAGGACGCGTTCTGGGGGCGCGACGCGCTGCTGGCCGAGAAGGAGGCCGGACCGGCACGCGTGCTGCGCGGCCTCAAGGCCGTCGGCCGTGGTGTGTTGCGCGCCGACCTCGCGGTGCTCGACGGGGACACCCGGATCGGGACCACGACCTCGGGAACGTTCTCGCCGTCACTGAAAGTCGGTATCGCGCTGGCGCTCATCGACACCGCCACCGACATCGCCGACGGGCAGCGGGTGAGTGTGGACGTGCGTGGCCGTGCCGTCGAATGCGAAGTGGTCAAGCCACCGTTCGTCGCCCCGCACACCCGCTGAGCTCCCGCTCCCGCGGAGAAATGCGCTGGCGACCGGGCGATACAATCGCTGCATGACTAGCGGCCATCTCGAGTTCACGGTTTCAGCCAACGCGAATCCGGCGACCGATGCGGTACGCGACTCGATCCTGGCCAACCCCGGCTTCGGCAAGTACCACACCGACCACATGGTGGCCATCGACTACACCGCCGGGCAGGGCTGGCACGACGCGCGGGTGGTCCCGTACGGGCCGATCGAGCTCGACCCCTCGGCCATCGTGCTGCACTACGCGCAGGAAGTGTTCGAAGGGCTCAAGGCCTACCGCTGGGCGGACGGCTCGATCGTGTCCTTCCGGCCGGAGTCCAACGCCGCGCGGCTGCGGGCCTCCTCCCGGCGGCTCGCCATCCCGGAACTTCCCGAGGACGTGTTCCTCGAATCGCTGCGCCGGCTCATCGCGGTCGACGAGGCGTGGGTGCCCGCGGCCGGCGGTGAGGAGTCGCTGTATCTGCGGCCGTTCGTGATCGCCACCGAGCCGGGCCTGGGCGTGCGCCCGGCCAACGAGTACCGCTACCTGGTGATCGGCTCACCGGCCGGCGCGTACTTCAAGGGCGGCATCAAGCCGGTCAGCGTGTGGCTGTCGCACGAGTACGTGCGCGCGTCACCCGGCGGCACCGGCGCGGCCAAGTTCGGCGGCAACTACGCGGCCTCACTGCTCGCGCAGGCGCAGGCCGCCGACAATGGGTGCGACCAGGTGGTGTGGCTGGACGCGATCGAGCGGCGCTACGTCGAAGAGATGGGTGGGATGAACCTGTTCTTCGTCTTCGGCAGTGGAGGTTCGGCCCGGCTGGTCACCCCGGAGCTGTCGGGCTCACTGTTGCCGGGTATCACGCGAGATTCCTTGCTGCAGTTGGCCACCGATGCCGGCTTTGCGGTCGAAGAGCGCAAGATCGACGTCGATGAATGGCAGAAGAAGGCCGCGGCGGGTGAGATCACCGAGGTGTTCGCCTGCGGTACGGCCGCGGTCATCACGCCGGTTTCCCACGTGAAGCACGCAGACGGCGAGTTCACCATCGCCGACGGTCAACCGGGCGAGATCACCATGGCCCTGCGTGACACCCTGACCGGGATCCAGCGGGGCACCTTCGCCGATACGCACGGCTGGATGGCGCGGCTGAACTAGCCGATCGCCAGCCCGAGCGCGGTCAGCGTCGTCGTCACCTCGACGGCGGCGCCCAGCACGTCGCCGGTGATCCCGCCGAACCGTCGCACGCAGTGGGCGACCAGCAGCGCCGAACAGCCCACGGCCACCAGCACCACGGCTGGACCCTGCCACATCCGGGGACCCGCCCACGCGGCCAGGACGGCGACGGCGCCCACCCAGGCCGCGACGACGGCCAGCGGCTGGGTGCCCGCCACCGCGCCACCCAGTGAGCTGCCTGCCGCGGCGGGCACCGAACGGCGGCAGGCGACGACCGCCGCGACGCGTCCGGCCGTGACGGCGACGACCACGGCGACCGCGCTGAGTTGAGCGAATGTCATTGCCTGACAACCGATCACCACGATGACCGCGGCGACGCCGAATGGCCCCGCCGAACCGTCACGCATGACCGCCAGCGCCCGTTCCGGCGGGCCGTAGCATCCAAGCCCGTCGACGGTGTCGCAGAACCCGTCGATGTGCAGCCCGCGGGTGGCCAGCAGAAGCACCGCCACCGCCAGCAGGCCGGGCAGTGCAGTACCGGTGCCGAAGGCCCACTGGCCACCGGCCACCACCGCGGCCGCGAGCGCGCCCAGCATGAGGCCGGCCACCGGCAGCGCGGTGAGCGCGCCCCGGCCGATGCCGGCCGAAGTTCGCACCGGTAGCACCGTGCCGAAGGCGAACGCCCCGCCGAGCGCGGAAATCATGGTGCCTCTTCGGAGATTCCCGCTTCAGCGAAGGTGGCCATCGAGGCCAGGGTGGCGATCGCGGCCCGCACGATCGGCAGCGCCACCGCGGCGCCGGTTCCTTCGCCCAGGCGCATGCCGAGGTCGACGATCGGCTCCAGTCCCAGCTGTGACAGCGCCAGGGTGTGGGCCGGTTCGGTCGACCGATGACCGGCCTGCCACCATGCCTGCGCACCCGGTGCCAGCCTCTCGGCCACCAGGGCCGCGGCCGTCACCACCATGCCGTCCAGCAGCACCGGGGTGCGGCGCACGGCGGCCTGGGCCAGGAACCCGGCCATCGCGGCCAGGTCGGCACCGCCGCACACCCGCAACAGACCCACCGGATCGCTGGTCATCGATCGGGCCCGGTACAGGGCGTCGCGTACCGCGCCGGTCTTGCGCATCCAGCCTTGGTCGTCGATACCGGTGCCTCGGCCCACCGCCACGACAGGTTCGGTCCCGGTCAGTGCTGCCACCAAAGTGGTTGCTGCCGTGGTGTTTCCGATGCCCATATCGCCGGCGATCAGCAGATCGGCCCCGGCGTCGATCTCTTCGTCGGCGATCTGGCGCCCTGCCGAGATCGCCGCGACCGCTTCCTCTTCGGTGAGCGCGTCCTCGACCGCGATGTTGCCCGAGCCGCGGCGGATCTTGTGGGCGCCGATCGCGGGGGACAGCGGCTCGTCACAGTCGACGGCGATGTCGACGACACGCACCGTGGCTCCGGCTACCTCGGCCAGCACGTTGATCGCGGCCCCGCCCGCGTCGAAGTTGGCCACCATCTGGCCGGTCACCGCGGACGGGAAGGCCGAAACGCCTGCGGCAGTCACCCCGTGGTCGGCCGCGAACACCACCACGCGGGCCCGGGTGAGTGCCCGCGGCGGGCACACGCCCTGACACGAGGCCGCCCAGACCGCGAGGTCTTCGAGCCGACCGAGGGAGCCGGGCGGCTTGGTGAGTCGGGCCTGGCGGACCCGCGCCGCCGCGGCCGCCTCGGCATCTGGTGCAGAGACCGGGGCGAAGGTCTCGTCCAATTCCGTCATGACGGCTCCTTCACCGTGAGCGGTTGGCCGGCCACCACCAGCACGACACGGTCGCACACCGCGGCCAGACGCTGGTTGACCGTGCCCAGTTCATCGGCGAACCGGCGTCCCGCTTCGGTGGCAGGCACCACCGTGAGCCCGACCTCGGGGCTGACCAGGACCAGGGGAGCGGTGAACGCGTCCACCGCCTGCAAAAGGACGTCCACTTCGCGGTCGATGGGTGCTCCGGTCCAGGCGCCGAGGCGGTCCATGGTCGCGGTCAGCCAGCCACCGATGTCGTCGACGAGTATTGCGGTGCCCGGAATCTCGTCCGCCCCGGAGTTCAGAGCCCCGGGCACGTCACAGGTCTCCACGGTGTGCCAGTGCGCGGGCCGACGCACCCGGTGTGCGCTCACGCGGTCTGCCCAAGCCGGATCACCGTCGGTGCCGGGCCCGGTGGCCAGGTAGCGCACCGGGGCCTCCCCGGCAGTGCGGGCGATCGCCGTTTCGGCCCACTGCGATTTCCCCGAGCGGATACCGCCGAGCACCAGGGTGCGCACTCCTCAGGCCGCCTGGAATGGCATCAAGAGATCTTGTCGCCGCGTTCGACCGCCGGCCGCGGCGCGCGCATGCGGCGCAGCTGCGACGCCCGGCTGGCTGCGTAAAGCCCGAGCTTCCAACCGCTTTCGGTGTTGTCGGGGAACTTCTCGTCCACCATGTGATTCACCTTGCGGCCGACGATGAACCCGTCGATCAGCATGATGACGACCAGGATCAGCATCGCGTAGGACAGGATCTGCTGGAACTTCAGCGACGGCAGCGCAAGCATGAAGAAGATCATCGCCAGGGCGGCGGGCATGAACAGGCCCAGCACATTGCGGCGGGAGTCGACGATGTCGCGGACATAGCGGCGCACCGGGCCCTTGTCGCGGGGCAGCAGGTAGGACTCCTCGCCGGCCATCATCTTCTCGCGGCGGTCGGACATGTCGGCCCGGCGGGTGAGCCGCTCGATCTTGCGTTCTTCCTTGGACAGCTTGGGCCCGCGCAGCTCCTTGCGGCGCTGCCGCGCCTCGGCGGAGGTGAGCGGTGCGGGCGCGACCGGGCCGCGCCGCTTGCTCGCCTCGCTGCGTTTGGGTGTCGGCCTGCCCTTGGGGGCGGTGCCTGAGGTCGCACCGCCGGCCGTTGATTCGGCGGCGGTCGACCCGGTCGACCCGTTGACGACCTGGTCGGTCCCGGCGGATTCGCCGTCGTTGTCCTTCTTGCGGCCCAGCAGCTTCACGACTGCCAGGTTACTGCCCGCCGCAGGTGGCCCGACCACATGCCCCGGCCTGTGGATAAGTCGGGAATAGCGTCGGAACAAGGTACCGTTGAGGTAGTAGACGCGCGGTACGTCCTCGCGTTTCCTTGATGCCCAGGGATGTTTAGGGAGAGCTATGACTGTTCAGGACGCCACCTCCACCGAAACCCACGGTGTGACCCTGTCCGACGCTGCGGCGACGAAGGCGAAGGCGCTGCTGGACCAGGAAGGCCGCGACGACCTCGCGCTGCGTATCGCGGTTCAGCCGGGCGGCTGCGCCGGCCTGCGTTACAACCTGTTCTTCGACGACCGCACCCTCGACGGTGACCTCAATGCCGAGTTCGGCGGCGTGAAGCTGGTCGTCGACCGGATGAGCGCGCCGTATGTCCAGGGCGCCACCATCGACTTCGTCGACTCCATCGAGAAGCAGGGCTTCACGATCGACAACCCGAACGCCACGGGCTCCTGCGCCTGCGGCGACTCCTTCAACTGACGTGAGCTGACGCCCAGCGGTCAGTATTGGCCGCTGGTGCGCAGTACATACGAGCAGACGAGAACGTGCTCGTTCTTTCCGTCTTTCTGTACCAGTAGCTGTGCCACACCCTGCTGTTCCTGGCCGCTGGAGCTTTGGCCTCGGGCCGACCCACTGGCCGGTGCGACGCGCATGGTGAATAGCACCTGAGCCTGCGTGGTGGACCACGGCACGTTCGCGTCGATGCCCGTCACCTCGACGTGGCTGAATTGCTTCTGAAATGCGTCACTGGCAAGGCCGGCCACTGCGAGGTCTGCCTTGCGATCCTTGACCCCGTCGTACAGCCCACACAGGGTGTGCCGCGCAATGGTTTCGTCATCCCCGTCGAGCAGCGCGTCGAGGTACTCCTGGATCGCGGCCTGTGCCCGCGCGTCGGAGACCACCACCGGCGCCGCGGCCCCACGCCGGCCCGCGACCAGCACGGCTGTCAGCACCCCGCCCAGCGCCGCCATCACCAGCAGCGCCGCCAGAATCTTGGGCCAGCGCCGCCGCGTGGGGTAGGGCACCGGCGGCGGGAGCATCCCGGGGTATGCCGACGGTTCGGTCGGCACCGGCTCGGGATAGGGCTGGGGCGGAATGTGCTCGGGGTACTGGTAGGAACCAGTCATCAAATGACGCTCCCCGCGTGATCTGGAGGTGGGCCAGCCGTCTACGGTGACCGGGAATACGGTTATACGCAGGTTAGCGCAACCCACGAGGTGCGACTGTGCGCGCAAATCGCCGGAAGGCCCGCGCGGGTACTGTTATGTAGCCGACTTAACGAAATGAGGGGTGACACCACGTGACCATCGCAGTTACCGGATCCATCGCGACCGACCACCTGATGCGGTTCCCGGGCAAATTCTCCGAGCAACTGCTGGCGGACCACCTGCAAAAGGTGTCGCTGAGCTTCCTGGTCGACGATCTGGTGATCCACCGTGGGGGAGTCGCGGGCAACATGGCCTTCGCGATCGGCGCCCTCGGCGGCGATGTCGCGCTGGTGGGTGCCGCCGGCCAGGATTTCGCCGAGTACCGGACCTGGCTGGAAGGCGCCAACGTCGACTGCGGCAACGTGCTGATCTCCGACAGCGCCTACACCGCCCGATTCGTCTGCACCACCGACGAGGACATGGCCCAGATCGCCTCGTTCTACCCGGGTGCGATGTCGGAGGCGCGCAACATCTCCCTGGCCGACCTGGTGGACCGCATCGGCAAGCCCGAGCTGGTGATCGTCGGCGCCAACGATCCCGAGGCGATGTTCCTGCACACCGAGGAGTGCCGCAAGCTCGGCCTGGCCTTCGCCGCCGACCCCTCCCAGCAGTTGGCCCGGCTCTCCGGTGACGAGATCCGCAAGCTCATCAACGGCGCCACCTATCTGTTCACCAACGACTACGAGTGGGACCTGCTGCTTCAGAAATCGGGCTGGAGTGAGGCTCAGGTGATGAGCCAGATCGGCATGCGCGTCACCACCCTCGGTGCCAAGGGCGTCGATCTGGTCAGCTCCGACGGCACGTTCGTGCACGTCGGCGTCGTGCCGGAGAAGCATCAGGCCGACCCCACCGGTATCGGCGACGCCTTCCGGGCAGGCTTCCTGACCGGGCGTAGCGCGGGATTGAGCCTGGAGCGCTCCGCGCAGCTGGCCTCTCTGGTCGCGGTGCTGGTGCTCGAGGCGACCGGCCCCCAGGAGTGGACCTGGGATGCCGCCGAAGCGGTGCAGCGCCTGACCGACGCCTACGGCGCCGAGGCCGGTGCCGAGATCGGCAAGGCGCTGGCCTAGAGCCTGGCCGGCTCTGGGCCCGATGGGCCTAGAGCCGCCTAGAGCTGTACCGGGTAGTGCGGTTCCTTGATCTGCGGGGTGACGCTGTGCTCGATGAAGATGGCGTGCCACAGCATGAAGATCAGCACGGTCCACAGCCGGCGGCTGTGATCGCTGACGCCGTTGCGGTGCTCGTCGAGCATGGTGCGCACGGCGGCGACGTCGACATACGCCCCGGCCTGCGATGACGCGGTCATGGCATAGGCCCAGTCCATCAGCTCTCCGGCGCGCAGCCAGTGCCGGATCGGCACCGGGAAGCCCAGCTTGGGCCGATTGAGCACATGGGGCGGAATGATCGGCTCCAGTGCCCGGCGCAGCGCGTACTTGGTGGTCGAGCGCGTGATCTTCTCATCGACGGGCAGCCGGGACGCCACCGCGAACACCTCGGGGTCCAGGAACGGCACCCGCAGTTCCAGTGAGTTGGCCATGGTGATCTTGTCCGCCTTGACCAGGATGTCGCCGCGCAGCCAGGTGAACAGATCGATGTGCTGCATGCGGGCCACCGGATCCCAGCCCCGCGATTCGGCGTATATCGGGGCAGTGACGTCGGTGTGCGTCCACTCCGGCCGGAAACCCGGAAGCACCGCCCGCAGCTGCTCATCGGAGAAGCTGCGGGCATTGCCGTAATAGCGCTCCTCGAGCGTCAGCGAACCGCGGTGCAGCAGGCTCTTGCCGCGCATGCCCTCGGGCAGCGGCTTGGAGGCTTTGCCCAGCGACTTGCGCACCGGACGCGGCAGATAGTCGAAAGGCCGCAGCGACAACGGTTCCCGGTAGATCGTGTAGCCGCCGAACAACTCGTCGGCACCCTCGCCGGACAGCACGACCTTCACGTGCTTGCGGGCTTCGCGGGCGATGAAGAACAGCGGCACCAGGGCCGGGTCGGCCACCGGTTCGTCCAGGTACCAGACGATCTCGGGCAGCGCCTCGACGAACTCTGCCTGGCTGACCACCTTGGTGACATGCCGGGCGCCGATGGCCTCGGCGGACGCGACGGCCACGTCCACCTCGGAGAAGCCCTCCCGCTCGAATCCGGTCGTGAAGGTGATCAGCCGGGGGTTGTGTCGCATCGCCAGTGCCGCGGTGGCCGTCGAATCGATACCGCCGGACAGGAACGCACCGACCGTCACGTCGGCGCGCATGTGCTTGGCGACGGAATCCTCGAGGGCGGCGGTGATCTCGTCGTAGCGGGACTGCTCGGCGCCCTTGACGAAAGGCACCGCATTGAACTTCGGGAAGAAGTAGCGCGTCACCTCGGGACGGCCACCTGGCTTCAGGCGTGCGTAGCTGCCCGACTCCAGTCGGCGGATGCCGCGGTGCAGCGTCTCGGGTTCGGGTACGTACTGCAGCACGGTGTAGTGCTGCACCGCCCGTTCGTCGATGCCCAGGTCCAGCCCGAGAATGTCGGCCAGGCCCAGCAGGCACTTCTTCTCGCTGCCCACCGCGGTGCCTCCCGGCCCGGTGGCCATGAACAGCGGTTTGATGCCGAACGGGTCCCTGGCGCAGAACAATTCACGCTCGACGGTGTCCCATATCGCGAACGCGAACATGCCGCGCAGCAGATTCAGCGCGTCGGCGCCCCAGTGGTGGTACGCCGCGACGATGGCCTCGCCGTCGCCGTCGGTGTGAAATACGGCACCGGCGCCGCGCAGCTCTTCACGCAACTCGAGGTAGTTGTAGATCTCACCGTTGAAGACGAGTGCGTAGCGGTCCGGCGCGTCGGCGGGTCCCCAGCGCAACGGCTGGTGACTGTGCGCGATGTCGATGATCGACAGCCGGTTGAAACCGAGCACCACAGTGGCGTCGCCGCTGGTGTCGGCCCACGTGCCGGGCTCGTCGGGCCCGCGGTGACGCATCAGGTGGGAGGCGCCCGCCACCGCGTCGACCAGCCGCGATCCGGCGTCGGGGGAGGCGTCACCCTGGGTGGATTGGGCTGGGTCAGTTACCAAGGCGAGCAGTCCGCACACCGCGCCAGTATGTCTGATCCGGCGGCTCCCCGAGACCACCACCCGCGCGGTTGCGCCGGTGGTTCGGCTCGCGTTGCGATCCCATTCCCGAGTCGCTTCGCTCCCGTGGACCGGCGTGGTCTACGCTGCGTAGTATTCGCAAAACAACGACCGGTCGCGGTCGCGAAATACCGATCTAGGAGGCGCCAACGTGACACCTCGCGGGCTTAAGAAGGTGGCCCGAGCGGCGTTGTTGACCATTGTCCTGGGTGGCTCAGCACTCTTGCTGAGCGGCTGCAGCTGGCAGGACGCACTCGCGCTCGGTTGGCCGACCGGAATCACCCCGGAGGGCAAACTCAACCGAGAGCTGTGGATCGGCTCCGTGATTGCGTCCTTCGTGGTGGGCGCCATCGTGTGGGCTCTGATCTTCTGGTCGAGTGCGTTCCACCGGAAGAAGAAGGGCGACACCGAGCTTCCGCGCCAGTTCGGCTACAACATGCCGCTGGAGCTGGTGCTGACGGTCGTCCCGTTCCTCATCATCTCGGTGCTCTTCTACTTCACCGTGGTGGTCCAGGAGCGCATGCTGCACAAGGACCCGAACCCCGAGGTCGTCATCGACGTGACCGCCTTCCAGTGGAACTGGAAGTTCGGCTACCAGAAGATCGACTACGCCGACGGCACGTTCGATTACGACGGTGTCGACGCCGAGCGCAAGGCCGCGATGACGTCCAAGCCCGAGGGTAAGGGCGCCCACGGTGAAGAGCGGGTCGGCGCGATCCGGGGCCTCAACCCCGAGGACCGCACCTACCTGAACTTCGACAAGATCGAGACCCTGGGTACCTCGACCGAGATCCCGGTGCTGGTTCTCCCGGTGGGCAAGCGCATCGAGTTCCAGCTCAACTCCGCGGATGTGATCCACGGTTTCTGGGTGCCGGAGTTCCTCTTCAAGCGCGACGTGATGCCCGAGCCGGTGGCCAACCACTCGGACCACATCTTCCAGGTCAGCAAGATCGAGCAGACCGGCGCGTTCGTCGGGCGTTGCACCGAGATGTGCGGCACCTACCACTCGATGATGAACTTCGAGGTCCGGGTCGTGGAGCCCAATGACTTCAAGGCTTACATCGACCAGCGCAACGCAGGCAAGACCAATGCCGAGGCGTTGGCGGCCATCAACCAGCCGCCGCTGGCCACCACCACGCACCCGTTCGATACCCGACGCGGTGAGCAGGCACCGCAGGCGAGCAAGTAGGGGCTACACGCAATGCATATTGAAGCTCGACTGTTCGAGATCCTCACGGCGTTCTTCGCGCTGTCGGCGGTGGTCTACGGCGTCCTGACGGCGATGTTCGCCACCGGCGGCGTTGAGTGGGCCGGCACCACAGCGCTGGTGCTCACCACTGGCCTGACCTTGATCACCGGTACCTTCTTCCGCTTCGTGGCGCGGCGTCTCGACACCCGCCCCGAGGACTACGAAGATGCCGAGATCAGTGACGGCGCAGGGGAACTGGGCTTCTACTCGCCGCACAGCTGGTGGCCGATCCTGATCGCGCTGTCCTTCTCGGTCGCCGCGGTGGGCGCCGCTCTGTGGCTCCCGTGGCTGATCGTGGCAGGCATCTGCTTCGTGCTGATGGCGGTCAGCGGCCTGGTCTTCGAGTACTACTGGGGCCCTGAGAAGCACTGACCCATCCGGACGTGCCGATTGTGGCCTGTTCAGGTCACAATCGGGCCGTCACTTCATCCGCCACCGGCAGCGCCCGACTCGCCGGCTTCACCTCGTTGGGTAATGTTGCCGGGGCGCTGTCACCAGCGAACGGTCTCGTTCGTTCCGCGTGGCAGTGAAGTTGTCGAGAAGGATAGGCGTAGATGAGCGGGCCGAATCCCCCGGAACCGGGTGCCTCCGGTTCTGATTTGCCGGATCAACCCGGAAAACACTCCGCACCCGAGGATCGGACTCCGGTGACGGGCGCTGACGCGGACGGCGGCGAGACGGAGTTCTACTCGCAGGCATACTCCGCGCCCGAGTCGGAGCAGTTCACCAGTGGGCCCTACGTGCCTGCCGATGTGGCGCTCTACGACTACGACGACTACGACCCGGCGACCGAACTGGTCGACACGGCCCCACCGCCGCGCTGGCCGTGGGTGGTCGGTATCACCGCCATCATCGCCGCGGTCGCCCTGGTGGCCTCGGTGGCCGTCCTGGTCACCCGGGACGAGGACACCGCCAACCTGGCCACGCCGAAGCCGAGCACCACCACGTCGGCGCCGCCGGTGCAGGACGAGATCACCACGACGACTCCGCCTCCGCCTCCCCCGCCACCTCCCACGTCCGAGGAACTGCCGCCTCCGCCGCCGCCGGAGACCGTGACGGTGACCGAGCCACCCCCGCCGGCGCCTGCGCCCAGCGAGGCACCTCCGCCGGCCCCGGGTACGTCGTCGGCCCCGCCGACCACCACCACGACGCATGCCGGACCGCGTCAGGTGACGTATTCGGTGACGGGGACCAAGGCGCCGGGTGACATCATCACGATCACCTATGTCGACGGGAACGGAAACCGGCGCACCCTGCGCAACGTCTACATCCCATGGACCTTCACGATGACCCCGATCTCCAACTCGGATGTCGGCTCGGTCGAGGCGTCCAGCCTGTTCCTGGTCAGCAGACTGAACTGCTCGATCACGGCGAGCGACGGCACGGTCCTCTCGTCCAACGCCAACAACTCCGCACAGACTGCCTGCTGATGTCCGGGCCGATCAGCGAACTCGAGACCACCGACCGGGTTTTGCTGGGCGCCTGCGCCGCGGTGTGGCTCGCGGCGCTGGGTGCCGGAGTGGCGGCCGTCGTCGCCCTGGTGGACCTGGGCCGCAGCCATCCACAGGGCTCTGAGAATGCCGACATTCCCTGGGTCCTGTACACCGTGATCGGTCTGTCGGTGCTGGTGATCGCCGGGGCCGTGCCGCTGCTGTTGCGGGCCCGAGCTCAGGCCGACAATCGCCAGCCCGGACGCCGGCCCCAGCCGCCGGCCCGCTCACCACGCCCGATCGGCGGCAGCTACCGGGCCGCGCCGGTCGAGATGAGCCGCTACACCGCGGGCAACGGCGCCGCCGCTGCCGCGGCCGAGGCGCTGTGGCTGCGGTGCATCCTGGCGCTCGTCTGCGCCATCGGGCTGGGAGCAGCGGCCATCGGGCTGGCCACCTATCTGATGGCGACCGGCAGTGAGGTGGCGGCCTGGTGCCTTTATGGCCTGGCCGGTGTGGTCATTGTCGGCATCGTCGCGCTGCCGATCGTGGCGGTGCGCCAGTTCGACGCGTTGCCCTCCTGAACTCGCCCGAGGCCCAGAGCATCCCGGGTTTTGCTGCGAAACGTACCGCCCGCTGCGTAGCCTCGATGTCCAGGTGCGGACAAGGGGTCAACGACACGGAAGGCGAGGCCGCGCATGAGAAAGCTCTTGGCGGGCTTGGTGGCGGCCGGCGTGGGCATTTCGCTTGTCGGGTGTGGGACTGACACCAAGACCGAGCCCACAACCTCCGCCGGTGCCACCTCGGCGGCGACGACCACGAGTACCGCGGCGGATCGGCCGAACATCACCGGTCCGAACAAGACGATCAACGACTACATCACCGAGAACAAGATCGCCGAGACACCGTTCAAACCCGGCGATCCCGGCACGCCGGATTTCGACTTCCCGTTCCCTCCGGACTGGAGTAGCGCGGGGGACAAGACGCCAGACTGGGCCTACGGCGCCATCGTCTACGACAAGCCGGTGGACCCTGCCGATCCACCGGCCATCATCGCCATCGCATCGAAGCTGACGGGCGACGTGGAAGCGGCCGAGGTCCTTGAGTACGCGCCAGGGATGTCGCAGAACCTGCCGGACTACAAGTCGGTGATGGATCCCGAGAAGGCCACGCTGGGTGGCTTCGAGGCGGTCCGGTCAGCCGGCACCTACACGCACAACGGCGAAGCGCGCGTGATCGCCCAGAAGACCGTTGTCATCCCCGGCAACGACGCCCTGTTCGTGCTGCAACTCAACGCCGATGCCCCAGAAGGGCAGAAGGATGTGGTGATCGACGCAGCCAAGGTCATCGACGAGCAGACCAAGATCACCCCGTAGCGGAGACCATGACATGTTGATCAGAACCAGGGCACCCGAGCTCCTGTTGGCGACTCTGTGCAGCACGATGCTGGCCTCCGCGGTCCTGGCGGCAGCTCCGTCGGCGACGTCGGCGCCCTGTCCGGGAGGCAGCACTCTGGACCCGACCACCGGGATCTGCTGGTCGGAGAACAGCCCGAGCAACAGCTTGGGCGGCTCCGGCAACATCCCTTGCCTCCCTGGGCGTCTGGGCCTGTGCCTCGGTGCACTGCAGAACACCCCGGTTCCAGGGGCGGCACTGCAGACGACGCACCCGCCCGCCGGGCCGGCGCCCCGGTCAGGGCCCAAGGGCACCTGGCCGTAGCGCTCGTCGTCGCCTGCTCCGCACCTCCCCACATAAAACAATCACCGCAACCTCTTTCGAGAGGCTGCGGCGATTGTTTGGGGTAGGGGAGTGGTCAGTGGTGACCGTTGGTCTCCCCGTTGCCATTTCGCTCCTGCTGTTCGCGCAGAGCGGTCAGGGCCTTGTGCTCGGAGGCATGAGCAGCCTCGGTGAGCGCCTCGTGCTCGACCGCCGGATCGGCGAACAGGAAACTGCCGGTGCCGGGTGAACCAGCCGAACCGAGCTTGTTCATCCGCTTCGGCAGGGCAGCGCCCTGGTATTCCAGCGGAATCGGGTGACCGTGGTCGTCCACCGGTCCCAGCGGCTGGTGCAGCTCGACATAGGCACCGTGCGGCAGGCGCTTGATGATGCCGGTCTCGATGCCGTGCTCCAGCACCGCACGGTCGCTGCGCTGCAACGAGATGGCCCACCGGTAGGCGATGAAGTACACGATGCCCGGGAGCACCACCATGCCGATACGGCCGATCCACGTGGTCGCGTTCAGCGAGATGTGGAACTTGAGCGCGATGATGTCGTTCATCGCGGCCAGGGTCAGCACCATGTAGAACGCGATCGCCATGGCACCGATCGCGGTACGCACCGGCACATCACGCGGACGCTGCAGCAGGTTGTGGTGGGCGTCGTCGCCGGTGACCTTCCGCTCGATGAAGGGGTAGGCGATCAACAGACCGAACACACCGCCCATGATCAACGCGACCCAGACCACCGCCGGGATGGTGTGACCGAACGGGTAGAACTCCCAGGCCGGCCAGATACGCGCCAGGCCTTCGGTCCACATCATGTAGAAGTCTGGCTGGCTACCCGCCGAGATCTGAGACGGCTTGTAGGGCCCCAGATTCCAGATCGGGTTGATCGTCAGCAGACCGCCCATGAGGCCGAGGACACCGGTGATCATCGCGAAGAACGCACCCGACTTCACCGCGAACACCGGCATGACGCGCACGCCGACAACGTTGTGCTCGGTGCGGCCGGGGCCGGGGAACTGGGTGTGCTTCTGGAACCACACCAGCGCCATGTGCGCGCCGATCAGGGCCAGGATGATGCCCGGGATCAGCAGGATGTGCAGTGCGTACAGGCGCGGGATCAGGATCTCGCCGGGGAAGTCCCCGCCGAACAGCGCCCAGTGCAGCCAGGTTCCGATGATCGGCATGCCCAGGGTGATCGACGACAGTGCGGCGCGCAGACCGATACCGGACAGCAGATCGTCGGGCAGCGAGTAACCGAAGTAACCCTCGAACATCGCCAGGATCAGCAGCAGCGAGCCGATCACCCAGTTGGCCTCACGCGGGCGGCGGAACGCACCGGTGAAGAAGATGCGTGCCATGTGCACCATGATCGACGCGGCGAACATCAGTGCGGCCCAGTGGTGGATCTGGCGGACGAACAACCCGCCGCGCACCTCGAAGCTGATCTGCAGTGCGGACTCGTAGGCCCGCGACATCTGCACGCCCCGAAGCGGTTGGTACACACCGTCGTAGGTGACGTGTGCCATCGACGGATCGAAGAACAGCGTCAGCCAGACACCGGTGATCAGCAGCACGATGAAGCTGTACAGCGCGATCTCACCCAGCAGGAAGGACCAGTGGGTGGGGAACACCTTGTTCAGCTGCCGGCGCACCGCCGCCGACGGGTGATAACGGGAATCGATCGCATCGCCCTGTGCGGCAGCGATCTTGGCAAGGTCAGGGCTCATGATTTGCGCTCCCAGAATGCCGGTCCGACGGGCTCGACGAAGTCGCCGTTGGCGACCAGGTAGCCGTCTTTGTCGATGGTGATGGGCAGCTGCGCCAACGCGCGCGCAGCCGGACCGAATATGGGCTTGGCGAAGTGCAACGCGTCGAACTGCGACTGGTGGCACGGGCACAGGATGCGGTAGGTCTGCTGCTCGTACAGCGACGAGGGGCAGCCCAGGTGCGAGCAGACCTTGGTGTAGGCGAACAGCTCACCAAAGTTGAAGCTCTCCTGGCCTTTTCGCTTGACCACGCGGGGCATGTCGGCCGGCTTGATGCGGATCAACATGACCGGGTTACGCACACCCATCGAGATCTCGGTGAGGTGGTGCTCGGACTCGACGGTGGTGCCGTCGCCGTCAGACTCGCGCCAGGGGAAGACCGTCTCCATGCCACCGGCGTCGAGATCCTCCGGCCGCATCTTGACGAACGGCGACGAACCGGGACGTCCGGTCGCGCGAGCCAGGTAGATGGTCTCGCCGTGGAATCGGGGCGTCCACCCCGAGGTCCACAACACGGCCTTCTTGCCTTCCGCGGTGGGCACCACGGGCTTCCACGGGTTCTTGATCAGACCGCCGATGAAGGCCACCAGGGTGCCGGCCCCGAATGCGCCGAGGCCGATGCCCAGCGACAAGCCGATGAGCTTGCGGCGCTTGACGGTCGAGCCCTCCAGGGCGTCGGTCAGATTGGCTGCGATGGTCTTGCGGGCGATCTCGGGGGAACGCCCGTCGTGGCGGTCCTGGACCGAGATCTCCTCGGGGATGAACTTCTTCTGGAACAGCACCGCGCCGATGCCGATCGCCAGGATCGACAGGCCGAAGGTCAGGCCGTACAGCGGAGTGGCCAGTGAGTAGAGGAACTCGCCCTCCGAACCGAAGGGCTGGTACTCCCACGGCCAGAACAGGAAGATCAGCAGCAGTGCCAGGCCCGAAACACCGCCGAGCAGAAGCCAGTACGCGACCAGCCGCTCGGTGCGCTTCTCGGCCTTGGTGCCGGGGACCGGCCACCGAGGCTCCTTGAAGATGGTCTCGACACCGTCGATCTTGCCGCCGAGCTCGACGAGCTCCTCACGCGACATCTCGGCCAGTTCGGCGTCGGACGGAATCTTCGGGGTGTTGTCGGTCATGCTCGTGCCCCGATCCACATTGCCACGCCGATAGCGGCGACCATTCCGATAATCCACATCGCCATGCCCTCGGGCGCGGGGCCGAAGCCGCCGAGCCCGTATCCGCCGTAGCTGGGCGTCTGAGCCGACTCACGGACGTAGGCGACGATGTCGCGCTTCTCTTCCGGCGACAGCTGCCGGTCGGAGAACTTGGGCATGTTCTGCGGCCCGGTCTGCATCGCGGTGTAGATCTGTGCCGGCTCGGTCTCACCGAGGTCCGGCGCGTACTTACCGGAGGACAGCGCGCCACCCTTGCCGGTGAAGTTGTGGCAGGACGCGCAGTTCAGCCGGAACAGGTCGCCGCCGCGGGCCACGTTGGACCCGATCAGCGATTCCTGGGCCACGCCGCCGTGCTCGTCGCGGATCAGGGTCGGGCCGCCGCCGTTGGCCTGAACAAAGGCGCCGAGAGCGTCGATCTGGTTCTCGTCGAAGTGCTCGGGCTTGGACGGTGCCTGGGCCTCACCGCGCATCGCGGGCATGCGACCGGTCGACACCTGGAAGTACACCGCGGCCTCGCCGGTGCCGATCAGGCTGGGCCCACGGTCGGGCACACCCTGCAGGTTGGCGCCGTGGCACGAAACGCACGACGTGTCGAACAGTTGCTTACCGGTGCGCAGCAGTGCCGACTGAGATTCGTCGGCGACTGCGACCTGCGGTGTGGGTGTCAGCGTGGCCGCAACACCACCTGCGACTGACAGGCCGACCAACAGCAGGAGACCTGCTGACAGTCGTCGGCGCAGTCGTCGGCGCGACTTGCTGGTCATCGAACCCCTTCTCATCGAATCGAACATCGGCCGGCCGATCAGCGGACGAAGTAGATGGTGGCGAACAGCGCAATCCAGACGATGTCGACGAAGTGCCAGTAGTACGAGACGACGATCGCCGCGGTGGCCTGTGCGGGCGTGAACTTACTCATCTTGGTGCGGGCCAGCAGCAAGATGAACGCAACAAGTCCGCCGATGACGTGCAGGCCGTGGAAACCGGTCGCGAGATAGAAGACCGATCCGTAGGCACTGCCCGGGATGGTGGTGCCGTGCTCGACCAGGTGGATGTACTCGTATCCCTGGCCCAGCACGAAGAACAGGCCCATCAGGAACGTGATCACATACCACCGGCGCAGCCCGAACACGTCGCCGCGCTCGGCGGCGAACACGCCCATCTGGCAGGTGAAGGATGACGCGATCAGAACCAGCGTCACCGGAACAGCAAGGGCCAAATTGAGTTCGGTCGGCTCGGGCGGCCAGTTGCCACCGGCTTGGGCGCGCGCGGTGAAATACATCGCGAAGAGTCCAGCAAAGAACATGAGTTCACTGGAAAGCCACACGATGGTGCCGACACTGACCATGTTTGGTCTGTTCAGCGAATGAACGCGCGACGTTATTGCCGTTCCCGAGGTACCTACAGCGCTCGTCACATCCGCAAGTATGACGCTTTGTAGTTGTCGAACTCCACCCGGGTCGAGCAATTGGTCGGATTCGTGTCGCGTCGGGTTCCCCTCGCCCCGGAGACGAGTCCCGCCCGGGCGATAGCATTCGGCGGTGGCTCCTGCATCTTCACCGCTATCCGCATCGTCGTCCGGCTCTGTGGCGGCACCGTCGTGGCCGCTCATTCTCGGGCGCCTGACCACCGAGCAGAGCCTGCCCAACGGTTATGCGGGTTGGGCCATGGACCAGATCATGACCGGGGTCGCGACTCCGGCTCAGATCGCCGGCTTCGCGGTGGCGATGAAGATGAAGCGGCCCACCTCGGCGGAGGTCGGGGAGTTGGCCGACATCATGCTGTCGCACGCGCGTCGGGTGCCGACAGATCAGATCGGTCACGAGACCGTCGACATCGTGGGGACCGGTGGCGATGGGGCCAACACGGTGAACCTGTCGACCATGGCGGCCATCGTGGTGGCGGCCTGCGGCGTGCCGGTGATCAAACACGGCAACCGGGCGGCGTCCTCGCTGTCGGGTGGCGCGGACACCCTGGAGGCGCTCGGGGTGCGGATCGACCTGGGCCCCGACGAGGTGGCGCGCAGTGTCGCCGAGGTGGGCATCGGGTTCGCCTTCGCGCCGCAGTTCCACCCGTCGTATCGGCACGCCTCGGTGGTGCGCCGGGAGATCGGGGTTCCCACGGTCTTCAATCTGCTTGGGCCGCTCACCAATCCGGCCGGGCCGCGCGCCGGGCTGATCGGCTGCGCATTCGACGACCTGGCCGAGGTGATGGCCGGGGTCTACGCTGCCCGTGGTTCCAGCGTGCTGGTGGTGCACGGCGACGACGGTCTCGACGAGCTCACCACGACGACCACCAGCACCATCTGGCGCGTCCAGGCCGGGACGGTGGACCGGCTGAAGTTCGACCCGGCGGCCTTCGGATTCAAGCGCGCGGACATCAGGGAGTTGGTGGGCGGTGACGCCACGGCCAACGCCGCCGAGGCGCGGGCCGTGCTGGGCGGCGCCAAGGGCCCGGTGCGTGACGCGGTGGTGCTCAATGCGGCGGGCGCCATGGTCGCCCATGCCGGGCTAGCCAGCGACGCCAAGTGGGTGCCGGCGTGGGAGGCCGGTCTGGAGCGGGCCGTCGAGGCGATCGACTCGGGTGCGGCCGAACAACTGCTCGCGCGTTGGGTGCGGTTCAGCCTGCAGTTCTGAGTTCGGCTGCTGGGCCGCGGCCAGGCGGGCCGAACGGGCGGTGGCGGCCCACGGTGCGTAGCGGCCCGCTGCCCCGATCGGTGTCGCGTAGCCGGTGTCGGTACGCACGATGCGGACCCCGGGTGCGGCCAGCCAGCGGGCGATGAGCGCGGTCTCCTCCACGAGCGCGCCACCCAAAGGTGTTGCGGTGGGCAGGATCACCTGCGCGGCAGCGCAGATCGCGTCGACCACCGGCATCGGCGGAACCCCGCGCGCGGCTGTGCCTGCCCCGGCCAGTTGGCCATGGCGGATCACCGCGAAATGCCAGCCACCGTTGCCGTCGGCGCGGGCGGCAACGAGTTCGGGGAGATCGGCCAGGGCGCGTAACCGCTGCCCCCGCCACAGTGCCTCGATGGCGACCGCGGCGTGATCGCGCAACCGGGCCGCGGTCTCGTACCGTCGGGCTGCCGCGACCTCGCCGATATGGGTGAGCGTGGCCGCCAGCGCACTGTGGTCGGTGCCGTCGATCAGTGCGGTGGCACGTTGCACCGCCGCCGCGTACTGCGCGGCCCCGGTGTCCTGCGGTGCCGGGCACGGGGAGAGTTCGACTTCGGGACAGCGGTGCGTGGCTGCCGCTCCGAAGCGGGCCGTGCAGGTGCGCACCCCGGTGAACCGGGCCAGCAGCGCCGCCGACTGGATTGCGTCGGACCGGGCCGAGAACGGTCCGAAAGCGGTGCGGTGCCCAGGGTTTCGCACCGCCGACAGTCGTGGGAAGGCCTCGTCGGTGAGGGCCACCCACCACCACCGCTGCGGGTACTTGGAGCGCCGGTTGTACGGCGGCGCGTGCGCCGCGAGCAATCGGAGCTCGCGGACCCCGGCCTCCAGATCATGGGCGCATTCGACATGGTCGACGGCGCGCGCCAGCGAGGCCATCTCCTTCATCCGGGTCCGCGGGTCGGCGCCGGTGAAGTACTGGCGGACCCGGCGTCGCAGATCGACTGCGGTGCCCACGTAGAGCACCTCGTCGGAGGGACCGCGGAACAGGTATACGCCGGGACGGTTGGGCAGCCGGTCGGCCAGTGAGCGGTTGCGCCGCTGGGCCGGTGTGACGTCGGGCAGATAGTTCTTCAGGTCGGCGAAGGTGTGGATGCCCTGGTTGCCGACCCGCTCGATCAGCCCGTGCAGGACGTCGACGGTGGCACGGGCATCGTCAAGCGCGCGGTGAGTGGGCGTCGTGGACGCCCCGAACAGCCGGGCCAGGGCCGACAGCTTCACGCTGGGCGCCTCGTCCCGGGTGAGGACGCGGCGGGCGAGTTTGACCGTGCACAGCACCGGAGGCCGCGGCCAGCCGAGCTCCGCCCGTTGGGCGGCCGCCCGCAGGAAGCCGATGTCGAAACCGGCGTTGTGGGCGACCAGCACCGCACCTCGGGAGAACTCCAGAAACATGGGGAGGACGCTGTCGATCTTCGGTGCATCGCGCACCATCGCCGTGGTGATCCCGGTGAGTTCGACGATCTGCGGTGGGATGGCGCGACCGGGGTCGACGAGTGTCGCCAACTCGCCGAGCACCTCGCCGCCGCGGATCTTGACCGCGCCGATCTCGGTGATGGCGTCGTAGCTGTCGCCCGGTGTCTTCGCGGTGGCCCGGCCTCCGGTGGTCTCCAGGTCCACCACCACGAAGGTGGTGTCGGCGAGTGAGAAGGCGTCCATGGCGCCGTCCGGGCCGAAGCCGAAGGCCAGCTGCTCGGCTTCGGCGATCTTGCGCTGGCCCATGTCGATGACGGTAGGCACTGCCCCCGACAATCTGAGGCCGGCTGTCCGCGTGTCGCGCTGGATCGGCGCGCCGCTACTTGTCGGTCGGTCCCGATAGCGTGCGCCCAACACCGATCGAGAGGACGGTCAAGATGAGCGGAGTACGCCAGGACGACTGGTTTCACGCCGACGAGCCCTACCCCCATGAGCCCGATATCGGCAGCGTGACCATCGACTGCGACGATTGCGCAGTGCGCGGGCCCGGCTGCCAGGACTGCGTTGTCAGTGTTCTGCTCGGGATTCCCGAAACTTTGCTGGACGACGAGCGTCAGGCACTGGAAGTGCTCGCTGACGTGGGCCTTGCGCCGCGGCTGCGGCTCGTGCCCATTCACCGGAACGGCAGATTTGGAGTTGCCTGACGACACGCAGCGCTTCGTGCACAGGAAAATATTCCGGGTGGGCTGTTAAATTTGCAGCTTCTGTTGGACAAGGCCGATGCCGTTTCGTAACCTATCTGAGACCTAAGAGCAGTTCGAGGCGGCTCGCCATCGCCAGTTGTGAGGACAAAAACTTGAGGCACGAGCGCGCGCACCGGCCCACAAGTCGTTTCAAGCGACCCGTTGTAGGTGTAATAGCGAGCTTGACCTTGATATCCGGACTGATGGCCGCGAGTTCGCAGGCCGATCCCGCCGACGATGCGATGGCAAAGCTCAACGAGTTGTCCCGTCAGGCAGAGCAGACCACCGAGGCCATGCACTCGGCACAGCTCGACCTGAACAACAAGGTTGCCGCACAAGAGACTGCGGAGCGCAAGCACGCCGAAGACGCCGCGACGGTCGACGAGGCCAAGTCGCAGCTGGCAACCTTTCAGACTTCGGTCAACAAAGTAGCTGCGGCCCAGTACATGGGCGGCCGCACCTCGGGCGTCGACGCGATCCTGACGGCGGGCTCACCGCAGCAGCTGATCGAGCAGCTCGCCGTGCAGCGGGTGATGGCGACCGAGATGTCGGCGCAGATGAAGAACTTCCGTTCGGTGGGCGAGAAGGCCGCCGTGGCCGAGCGTGAATCGGCGAAATCGGCGGCCGACGCCAAGACCGCCGCCGAGCAGGCTGCCGCGGTGCGCGCCGATCTGCAATCCAAGCAAAGCCAGCTGCAGGTACAGATCGCGATCGTGAAGTCGCAGTACCAGGCCCTGAGCCCGGCCCAGCGGGAAGCGATGAACGCCCTGCCGCCGACCCCGCCGGTGCCCGCCCCCGAGGCGTTGCCGCCGGCGCAGGATCCCGCCGTGTTGGCCGACCCGCCGAACGGCATTCCGCCCGGTGACGTCGCCCCGCCGGAAGGTGCACTCCCGGGTGGCGGCGACGGACACTCCGGCACCGTCATCCAGGCCGCTCTGAGCCGCATCGGCTCGCCGTACTCCTGGGGCGCGGCCGGTCCGAGCTCCTTCGACTGCTCGGGTCTGGTGATGTGGGCGTTCCAGCATGCCGGCATCTCGCTGCCGCATTCGAGCCAGGCCATGGCCCGCGGCGGTCAGCCCGTCTCGGCAGATTCGATGCAGCCGGGTGATGTGGTGACCTATTACTCCGACGCCTCCCACGTGGGCATCTACATCGGCGACGGGATGATGGTGCACGCGTCGACCTACGGCACTCCGGTCAGGGTCGCCCCGGTCAACAATGCGCCGATCTACAACGTCCGTCGGTACTGAGAATTCCGACAGCGGTTTCGCCCTGAACGCCCGCAGGCGTCTGCTGGCAGCGGTCCTGCTGGTGGAGTTGGCGCTGGCGACCGTGCTGCTCTGGCGGTCCGCGCCACCCGCGCCGCAGGCGGCGCCGCCTCCTCCTGCTGCCTCGGTGCCGCCGCCGGAACCCGTTACCTCGATGGTGTTACCCGACGGGCGCACCGCCCTGCTGCTGGCCCTCGGAGGGTCGCAATCTTCGGCCCTGCTGGACCGTCTCGGCCCTGAACTCGGTGCGGCCGCCGCTGCGGTGACGGCGTTCTGGGGCCCGGACTGGCCGCGCGACATCGAGATCGCGGTCGCAGGCTCCGATGAGCAGTTCGGAGTGCTGGCGGGCGGAGCCGCCGACATCGCCGCGACCACCACCAGGCAGCGGACCATGTTCGCCCCCGGGGCTGCGGCCATGAGCCCGGCTGCGTTACGAATCGTGTTGCGCCATGAGCTGTTCCATTATGCGGCGCGCTCGCGGACCGCGGCCGACGCGCCTCGCTGGCTCACCGAGGGAGTGGCCGACTACGTCGGAAGGCCACCCGCGCCGGTACCCGGTCCATCCCGGGCCGGCGAGCTGGCCCAGCTGCCCACCGATGCCGATCTCGACACACCCGGCGCGGTTCGCAGTCTGGCCTATGACCGGGCATGGTGGTTCAGCCGTTATGTTGCCGACGCCTACGGCGTCGGCAAGCTGCGTGAGCTGTACCTGCGCGCCTGCGAACCCGGCCACCCGGATGTGGCCACTGCGCTCCGGGAAACCCTGGACGCCGACCTCGATGCTGTAGTTGCCGGTTGGCGCCGTTGGCTGACGGGATAGCCTGTCGCCGATGGACGGCAACCGGGCGGGGATAGCGCGATGACGCGGGTTTTGTTGGTCACCAACGACTTTCCACCGCGACGCGGCGGGATCCAGTCATACCTGGAGGCCTTCGTCGGGGAATTGATCCGCGACGGTTCGCACCAGCTGACGGTGTATGCGCCGAAGTGGAAGGGCTGCGCAGATTACGACGCAGCCGCTGGGTACCGGGTGGTGCGGCACCCGACCACGCTGATGGTCCCCGAGCCGATGGTGGCGACGCGCATGCAGCGGTTGATCGCCGAGCACGACATCGAGACGGTGTGGTTCGGGGCGGCCGCCCCGTTGGCGCTGCTGGGCCCGCTGGCCCGACGCGCCGGAGCCACCCGTGTGGTGGCCAGCACCCACGGCCACGAGGTCGGCTGGTCGATGCTGCCGGTGGCGCGGAGCGCTCTGCGCCGCATCGGAGATGACGCCGACGTCGTGACGTTCATCAGCCGCTACACCCGAGGCAGGTTCGCCTCGGCGTTCGGTCCCCACGCGGCGTTGGAACGTCTGTCGCCAGGCGTCGACACCGACCGATTCGTGCCCGACCCGGTGGCCCGGGCCGAGCTGCGCGCGCGGTACGGGCTGGGGCAACGCCCGGTGGTGGTCTGTCTGTCCCGCCTGGTGCCGCGCAAGGGCCAAGACATGCTCATCCGCGCCTGGCCCGCGATCCGGCGTCGCATCCCCGACGCCGCCCTGGTCATCGTCGGTGGGGGACCATATCTGCCGACCCTGAAACAACTCGTGCACACGCACGATGTGGCCGCCGACGTCGTCTTCACCGGCGCGGTGCCGGGTGCGGAACTGCCTGCGCACCATGCGATGGCCGACGTGTTCGCCATGCCGTGTCGTACCCGCGGAGC
Organism: Mycolicibacterium peregrinum; assembly: GCF_001665785.1. Taxonomy (GTDB): domain Bacteria; phylum Actinomycetota; class Actinomycetes; order Mycobacteriales; family Mycobacteriaceae; genus Mycobacterium; species Mycobacterium peregrinum_A. Next base: position 54,603 of record NZ_LZSO01000027.1, on the reverse strand, counting down.
GGGGCTGGACGTTGAGGGACTGGGCATCGTCTACCTGGAGGCCTCGGCCTGCGGCGTGCCGGTGGTCGCCGGAACCTCCGGCGGGGCACCGGAAACCGTGCTGGACGGTCAGACCGGTACCGTCGTGGACGGCAATGATGTTGGAGCCGTGGCGTCCGCCGTTTCCGACCTACTCGCCGATCCGGGCCGCGCCGCCGCGATGGGTGTGGCGGGGCGGCACTGGGCCGTCGACAACTGGCAGTGGCGCTCGCAGGGCGCCCGGCTGACCGGGCTGCTGTCGGGCTGAACCTGGTTCAGCCCGAGCCGGGCTCAGCCGTACAGCGCCGCGATGTCGGTGGCGAACTTCTCGGCCACCACCTTGCGCTTGACCTTCAGCGTCGGCGTCAGCTCACCGGTGTCCTCGGTGAAGTCGACGGGCAGGATCCGGAACTTGCGGATCGACTCGGCATGCGACACCGCCTGATTGGCGTCCTTGACCGCCAGGTCGATCTCGGCCAGCAGGTCCGGATCGTCGGCGAGATCGCCGACCGAGGCGCCGCCGTCCTTGCCGTTGCGTTGCTTCCAACCTCCGAACGCCTCCGGGTCGATGGTGATGAGCGCGGCGATGAACGGCTGCTGATCGCCGACGGCCATGGCCTGGCTGATCAACGGATGGGCCCGCAGCCGGTCCTCGAGCAGCGCGGGGGCGACGTTCTTGCCGCCGGCGGTGACGATGATCTCCTTCTTGCGCCCGACGATGGTCAGGAAGCCGTCGTCGTCGATGGCGCCGAGGTCGCCGGTGTGGAACCAGCCGTCGGTGAAAACGGCGTTGGTCTCGGTTTCGTTGCCCCAGTAGCCGCTGAACACCACGCCGCCCTTGACCAGGAGCTCACCGTCCTCGGCGATACGCATGCTGTTGCCGGGCATCAGTTTGCCGACCGAGCCGACCTTGAGATCGTTGACCCGGTTCACGGTGATGGCCGCGCTGGTCTCGGTGAGGCCGTAACCCTCGTAGATGCTCAGCCCCACACCGCGATAGAAGTGACCCAGCCGAGCGCCCAGCGGTGCGCCGCCGGAGATCGCCGCCCGGCATTCACCGCCGAGGGCCGCCCGCAGCTTGCCGTAGACCAGCTTGTCGAACAGGGCATGCTTGGCGCGGAGGATCAGGCTTGCACCACCGGTGTCCTGGGCTTTACTCCATTCGATCGCGGTGTCGGCGGCAATCGCGAAGATCTTGCCCTTGCCGTCGTTGCGGGCGTTCTGCTCGGCAGTGTTGTAGACCTTCTCGAACACGCGGGGTACCGAGACGACGAGCGTCGGCTTGAACACGCCGAAGGTCGGGACCAGGTTCTTGATGTCACTGGTGAAGCCGAGGGTGACCCTGTTGGTGAAGGCCGCGATGGTGATGGCCCGGGCCAGCACGTGGGCCAGCGGCAGGAACACGAGCATCCGCTCACCCGGGGCCAGCTCGGTGGGGAAGCACGCCTTGGCGCCCCGGATCTCGTAGAGCAGGTTCGAGTGGGTCAGCTGGCAGCCCTTGGGCTGGCCGGTGGTGCCCGAGGTGTAGATCAGGGTGGCCGGATCGGCCGAGCGGATGCCGGCCAGGCGCTTGTCGAGCTCGGCGGCATCGGCCGACTTTCCGGCCTCGGCCATGGCCTCCAGCGCGGGGGTGCCGGTGCCGTCGATCCGCAGCACCTTGCGCAGCTCGGGCAGCTGGCCGTGGAGCTGTTCGACGGTCTCGGCGTGTGCATCGGTCTCGGCGAAGATGATCTTGGCCGCGGAATTGTCGAGGACGAACCGCACCTGCTCGGCCGAGGAGGTCTCGTAGATCGGCACGGTGACCGCACCGACCGACAGGATCGCGAAGTCGATGATCGGCCACTCGTAGCGGGTGGCCGAGATGATCGCCACGCGATCGCCGGCCTGGATACCCTCGGCGATCAGGCCCAAGGCGACCGAGCGGATCTGTTCGGCTGCTTCGGCGCAGGTCACGTCGGTCCACGCGCCGTCGACCAGGCGCCGGAAGATGACGTGGTCAGGGCTCTCAGCCGCGTGCGCGGATACCGAAGCGACGATGCTGTCGTGCTCGGCGACGGTGAAAGACGCGGGCACGCTGTACTCCCGCATTGACTCACGCACGATCTTTGCCCTCCAGGCTTGTGGTACCGGCTTTGCGCGTCAGCCTAGTCGGCCGCGGTAGGCAGACGATCACGCATGTGTGAAGCTTGTCCGCGATGAACAGCATTCAGATCGCCGACGAGACATTCGTCTGCGCCGATCCGGTCGCCGTGGGCGCCGCGGTCGCCGACCCCGCCAGCTGGCGGCGGTGGTGGCCCGACCTGGTGCTCAAGGTCGTCGAGGACCGCGCCGAGAAGGGCCACCGCTGGAATGTGACCGGTGCGTTGACCGGCACCATGGAGGTCTGGCTGGAGGAGGTGATGGACGGTGTGGTGCTGCATTACTTCCTGCACGCCGAACCGTCCGGCGCCACGGCAAAGCAGTTGGCCGATATGGATCTGGCAAAGATGAACCACCAGCGCCGCGTGGCGGGTAAGGCGATGTCCTTCGGGATCAAGCAGCGGCTGGAGTCGGCGCGCCCGGTCGGGGTGTCCCGACTGGCCTGACGTCTGGCGTGTTTGACCGGGTCTATCTGCGGGAGGGTAGATTTCTCGGCGAGAGCCAGGGCACCCCCGCGGGGCGGGGGAAGTAGGGGAACCCCGCGTGCGGGGAGATAGGGCGATGCGGTGGCCGACAAGACGACACAGACCATCTACATCGACGCCGATCCGGTGACGGTGATGGATGTCATCGCCGATATCGGCTCGTATCCGCAATGGGTCGCCGAGTACAAGGAAGCCGAGGTCCTGGAGACCGACGCGCAGGGGAATCCCAAGACCGCCAGATTGGTGCTCGACGCTGCGGTGCTCAAGGACACGATGGTGCTGGCCTACGTGTGGCCCGCTGATCGCACCTCGGTGACCTGGTCCTTGGTGTCCAGTTCGTTACTGCGGTCGCTTGAGGGGGCATACCGCTTGGCGCCCAAGGGATCCGGCACGGAGGTCACCTACGAGTTGTCGGTCGACCTCATCATCCCGATGATCGGGTTGCTCAAGCGCAAGGCTGAGCGCAGGCTCACCGACACTGCGCTCAAAGACCTCAAGAAACGAGCCGAGGCTGAGTGACTTCGCCGGATGGGAGCACACCTTCTCCTGCGAGGATCAGCCTGTTTGTCGGCAAGGGCGGCGTAGGTAAGTCGACGCTGGCGACAGCCACCGCGGTTCGCGACGCCGCTGCCGGCCGGCGGGTGCTGATCGTGTCCACCGATCAGGCGCATTCGACCGGCGATGTCCTCGGGATCGCGCTGGCTCCCACCGGGCAGCGCGCGCCAACCCGGGTGCTCAGTGATCTGGACACGGGACTGACCGGCATGGGCGGTGTCCTGGACGCCCTCGCGTTGGACACGCTGGCACTGCTGGGTGCGCGCTGGGTCTCCACGGCCGGCCCGTTGGCGGCCCGGTTTCCCGAGTCGGATCTGGGAGACGTTGCGCCAGAGGAACTTTCGGCGCTTCCGGGAATCCAGGAAGTGCTCGGGTTGCACGAGGTGGGTGAGCTCGCCGATTCGGGTCGTTGGGATCACGTCGTGGTGGACTGCGCCTCGACCGCCGATGCGCTGCGGATGCTGACGCTGCCCGAGACGTTCGGCCTGTATCTGGAGCGGGCCTGGCCGCGGCACCGCAGACTGTCGGGCTCACCGGATGCGGTAAGTGCGGCCATCGTGGACCTGATCGAACAGGTGGATGCCGGTATCCGCAGGCTCGGCACCTTGCTCACCGACGGCTCACGGGTGAGCGCACATCTGGTGCTCACCCCGGAGCGGGTGGTGGCGGCCGAGGCCTCCCGGACCCTGGGATCGCTTGCCCTGATGGGCGTCGAGGTGGGCGAGATCATCGTCAATCAGATTTTGGTACAAGATGATTCGTTCGAGTACCAGAACCTTCCGGCTCACCCCGCCTTCGACTGGTACGGCGAGCGGATCGCCGAGCAGCAGACCGTGCTCGACGAACTCGACGCCACGATCGGGGACGTGCAGCTGGTGCTCGTACCGCACGTGCCGGGCGAACCGATCGGTCCCAAGGCGCTGGGGGAGCTGATCGACAGCGCCCGACGGCGCGACGGATCACCGCCGCCGGGACCGCTGCGGCCGATCGTCGATCGGGAGTCGGGGTCTGGACTCGAAGCGGTGTACCGATTGCGGCTAGAGTTGCCGCAGATCGATTCGGCCGGCCTCACGCTGGGCCGCGTCGATGACGACTTGATCATCGGCGTCGCAGGCATGCGTCGCCGCGTGCGGTTGGCCTCCGTCCTGCGTCGGTGCATCGTGACGGATGCCCAACTGCGCGGTGGCGAGCTGACCGTACGTTTTCGTCCGAACCCGGAGGTGTGGCCGGCATGACGGGGTCTCATCCCGAGCTGGGTTCGGAGCTGCGGCAATTGGCGCAGGAAATCCTCGACCGGCTGGATCCGGCGGTGCGGTTGGCAGCGGCCAACTTTGCGGCGTCGGCAGACAGCGGCCCGGGCAAGTGTCAGCAGGTGTGGTGCCCGGTGTGTGCGCTCGCGGCGGTGGTCAACGGCGAGCAGCATCCGCTCCTGTCCGTCATCGCCGAGCACAGCGTAGCTCTGCTGACGGTGATCCGAGCGGTCCTCGACGACGACGGAGATGGCGGTGCCGAGGGCGGTAGCCCGTCACCCGACGGGGGACCGGACGTGCCGCCGCCCGACGATAACCCGCCCCCGCCGTCTCCCGGCCGCTACCAGCACATCCCGGTCACCGTGGAAGATTGAGCAGATTGAGCAGTTTGCTGCACCGCTGAGACTCAGCGGGCATTCAGGGCTTGATGTGGTAGCCACAACATGGCCTGGGTACAGTTGTCGCAGAGCATTGCGCGGTGCGCACAAGGTGGAGGGTCCATGTGGTATTGGCTGTTCAAGTACATCCTGTTGGGCCCCTTGCTGGCCGTCCTCGGGCGGCCGAAAATCACTGGGCTGGAACATGTTCCGACCGATGGCCCGGCCATCCTGGCCAGTAACCACCTAGCGGTGATGGACAGCTTCTACCTGCCGCTGGTGGTCAGCCGCCGCATCACGTTCCTGGCCAAGCAGGAGTACTTCACCGGCACCGGGATCAAGGGCCGGTTCCTGGCCTGGTTCTACACCGTCGTCGGCCAGGTGCCGATCGACCGCACCGACGCGGACTCGGCGCAGGCCGCACTGACCACCGGTGCGCGGATCCTCGGCGAGGGCAAGCTGCTCGGCATGTATCCCGAAGGCACCCGCTCGCCCGACGGCCGCCTGTACAAGGGCAAGACCGGACTGGCCAGGCTGGCCCTTGAGACCGGGGTGCCGGTGATCCCGGTGGCCATGGTCGGCACCGACGTGGTGAACCCGCCGGGATCGAAAGGGTTGCGGTTCGGCCGGGTCGAGGTCAGGTTCGGCAAGCCAATGGACTTCAGCCGGTTCGACGGCCTGGCCGGCAACCGCTTCATCGAGCGCGCCGTGATCGACGAGGTCATGTACGACCTGATGGACCTGTCCGGTCAGGAGTATGTCGACATCTACGCCGCCGCCATCAAGGAGCGCGCGCAGCAGACCAACGGTCAGCCGGTCGACACGACCAAGCCGGCGTCCCGACTTCCGCACGCCGCAGCGGGCTAGGCCGCTTCGCCCCCGGTCAACCGGACCAGCGGGGCGGCGGGCTCAGCGGTGGTCTGACCCGCCCGGGCGGCACACGCGAAACCCATGACCGCGATGACTGCGAGGGCCCACCACAGGTAGGCGTCACCGGCCAGCTGCCGCATCAACGATGCGGCAGTCTCGTGGTGGGGCGTCAACAATGCGATGGGCGTCCACACCATCAGCGCGAGTCCGATCAGGGTCACCAGGGCCAGCGACAGCGCGGCCAGGGGGATCTTCCGCATCCGGTAGGCGAGCACACCCGTCACCAACAGGGTCGGCAGCGTCCAGACCCAGTGATGTGACCACGACACCGGCGACACCACCAGGCCGAACATGGCGACGCAGATCAGTGCGACCACCGGCGCCTCATCGGCACCAGAGCGCAGGACCCGTCGGGCCGCCCACACCGTCAGGGCCAACACCGCGAAGCAGGCCACGACCCACAAGGCGAACCGCGGACCCTCAGACAGACCGAGCCGCGCGAGCGTGCCTGCGATGTTCTGGTTGGTGTTGAGCGTGGCCGTACCGATCCGGTCGGTGTTGCGCACTGTCTCGGTCCAGTACTCGATCGAGTCCGTCCAGGCCAGGACAAAGCCCGCCAGCGTCGCCACCACCGCAGCCGCGGCGGTCCGCAGCAGCGTGTGGATGTCGCGGCGCAACAGGAAGTACAGCAGGAACACCGCGGGGGTGAGTTTGAGCGCGATCGCCAAACCCAGCAGCACACCGCGCGGCCACGGCGTGCGGCGCGGAACGCAGTCGGCGACCACAAGCGTCATCAGCACCACGTTGATCTGCCCGAACTCGAAGTTCGACCGGATCGGTTCCAGCCAGATGACCGCGGGCGCCACGAGCGCGGCGGCCAGCCAGCTGCGCCGCAGCCAGGCGGGCTCGGAGGTGATGGTCGTGTCGGGCCAGACGTTCAGCCGGGTCAGCACGATGACCATCGAGACGATCAGCAGCACCAGTGTGGTGGCCGTGATCGCCACGCTGGCCGCGGGTAACGAGAGCCAGGCGAACGGGGCGAACATGATCGCCGCGAGCGGGGGATAGGTGAACGGCAGGTCGAGACCGCCCTGGGTGTGGAAACTGGCGCCGTCGGCGTACAGCGGCTGGTTGTCCAGCCACGCCCGCCCGCCCATCCGATATACGTCGATGTCGATGCGATAGGGCACGTGCCCCAGAAGCTTCCAGCCGACCAGGATCAACCCGGCCGCTGTGAGCAACTGGAAAAGCCGCCACCCGATCGTCGGTGCCCAACCAGCCCCGCCGGGCGACTGCCGCTTACTCATGTCCTCAACAGACTATCGGGGGCAACTCGCAGAGGGCGCATCCGCACTCGCGACGCGCGCAGGTCGGCGTAAGTTCTCTGTCCGTGCACGCGACCGTTCACCTCGATTTCCTCACGCGCGATCGCCTGCCGCTGCTGTGCTGCCTGGTTGCGTTCATTCTCACGTTCTTCGTGACCCGCATCGTGGTGCGTTACATCCGCCGCAATGCCGACAGCGAACGGCCGCCCAGGTGGTGGCAGCCCCGCAACATGGGACACGGTTCCGTGCACATCCACCACATGGTGATCGGTGTCGTGCTGGTCCTGGTGTCGGGCGTGACGATGGTGACGCTCGCGGTCAACGGCGGTGTACCGGAGTTCACGGTGGCCGCGGTGTTCTTCGGAATCGGTGCGGCCCTGGTGCTCGACGAGTTCGCACTGATCCTGCATCTGTCGGACGTGTACTGGGCCGAGGACGGCCGCACGTCGGTGGATGCGGTGTTCGCCGCGGTCGCGGTGGCGGGGCTGTTGATCCTCGGTTTCAACCCGCTGTCATTCTTTGATATCGATATCTGGCGCGAGGACCAGTCGCCCGCGGTGCGCGCGCTCGTGGTCGCGGTGGCGGTGCTGACCTTGGCGCTGGCGGTGGTCGTGCTGCTCAAAGGCAAGGTCTGGACCGGATTGGTGGGCATGTTCATCACCCCGTTGCTGTTCGTCGGCGCGGTGCGGCTGTCGCGGCCGCATGCGCCGTGGGCGCGCTGGCGCTACACCAGCCGACCCCGCAAGATGCACCGCGCCCTGGAGCGGGAGCGCTGGCTGCGCCGGCCCGTGGTGCAAGCCAAACTGTGGTTGCAGGACGCGATCACCGGCATGCCGAAGTTCCCCGATGACGCCACTGTCGACGCGCAGCTCGATCGCGAGATCCATGCGGCCCCCGCGCCGTCGCAGTCACCGGCCACGAAGACGGAGCAGATCGCCTGATGCGCTATTTCTACGACACCGAGTTCATCGACGACGGCCGCACCATCGAGTTGATCTCGATCGGCGTGGCCGCCGAGGACGGTCGTGAGTACTACGCGATCTCGACGGAATTCAATCCGGACCGGGCCGGTCGGTGGGTGCGCAAACACGTTTTGCCCAAGCTGCCGTCGCCGTCGTCGAAGCTGTGGCGGTCACGGCGGCAGATCCGGTCGGAGCTGGAGGATTTCTTCGACATCGACGGTGATGAACCGATCGAGCTGTGGGCCTGGGTGGGCGCCTACGACCACGTGGTGCTGTGTCAGCTGTGGGGGCCGATGACCGACCTGCCTCCGGCGATGCCGCGGTTCACCCGCGAGCTGCGCCAGTTCTGGGAGGAGCGCGGTTCGCCGCGGATGCCGGCACGACCGACCGATGCGCACGACGCGCTCGTCGACGCACGGCACAATCTGCACCGTTTCCAGCTGATGACGGGTGAGGGGCTCAGGCCGGCGCGGCAACCCGGGTGACTAAAGCCCTGAAAACGGCCGTTCACCGGCGGCTACCATGAACGGGTGAACTGGACCGTCGACATCCCCATCGACCAGCTGCCGCCACTGCCTCCGCTGACTGACGAGCTGCGTCAACGGCTCGATGCGGCGCTGGCCAAGCCGGCCGTGCAGCAGCCCAGCTGGGACCCGGACGCGGCCAAGGCCATGCGTACCGTGCTGGAGAGCGTGCCTCCGGTCACCGTGCCGTCGGAGATCGAGAAGCTCAAGGGCCTGCTGGCCGACGTCGCCCGCGGCGAGGCCTTCCTGCTGCAGGGCGGCGACTGCGCCGAGACGTTCGTCGACAACACCGAGCCGCACATCCGGGCCAACATCCGCACCTTGCTGCAGATGGCGGTGGTGCTGACCTACGGCGCCAGCATGCCGGTGGTCAAGGTGGCCCGCATCGCCGGCCAGTACGCCAAGCCGCGGTCGGCGGATCTGGACGCGCTGGGCCTGCGGTCCTACCGCGGTGACATGGTCAACGGCTTCGCGCCGGATGCCGCGGTGCGAGAGCATGATCCGTCGCGGTTGGTGCGGGCCTACGCCAATGCCAGCGCTGCGATGAACCTGGTTCGCGCGTTGACCTCGTCCGGGCTGGCGTCGTTGGACCTGGTGCACAACTGGAACCGCGAGTTCGTCCGGACCTCGCCCGCCGGGGCCCGGTACGAGGCGTTGGCCGGGGAGATCGACCGGGGCCTGAAGTTCATGTCCGCGTGCGGGGTGGCCGACCGTAACCTGCAGACTGCCGACATCTTCGCCAGCCACGAGGCGCTGGTGATCGACTACGAGCGCGCGATGCTGCGGCTGGCCGATCCTGCGGAGAACCCGGACGGGCCGCGCAAGCTGTACAACCAGTCCGCGCACTACCTGTGGATCGGTGAACGCACGCGTCAGCTGGACGGGGCCCATGTGGCACTGGCCGAGGTGATCGCCAACCCGATCGGGATCAAGCTGGGGCCGACGACCACGCCGGAGATGGCGGTCGAGTACGTCGAGCGGCTGGATGCGAACAACGAGCCCGGCCGGCTGACGCTGGTGACGCGGATGGGCAACAACAAGGTGCGCGATCTGCTGCCGCCTCTCATCGAGAAGGTGCAGGCCACGGGTCACCAGGTGATCTGGCAGTGCGACCCGATGCACGGCAACACCCACGAATCGTCGACCGGGTACAAGACCCGCCACTTCGACCGCATCGTCGACGAGGTGCAGGGGTTCTTCGAGGTGCACAACACCCTGGGCACCCACCCCGGAGGCATCCACGTCGAGATCACCGGTGAGAACGTCACCGAGTGCCTCGGAGGGGCGCAGGACATCTCCGATTCGGATCTGGGCGGCCGCTACGAGACCGCGTGCGATCCGCGGCTCAACACCCAGCAGAGTCTGGAGTTGGCGTTCCTTGTCGCCGAGATGCTGCGGGGTTAACTAGATCAGTGCGGCCACGTGGCTGCCCAGCGTCCATGCTGCGGCCGCCACGAGGCCTGTCAGCGTGAGCACCGCGATCACCCAGATTGCCAGCGCCCGTTTGGCGCGCTGCCGGGCCCAGTGGAACTCGCTCATCTCGATTCCGGCGAATTGCCCTGCCTCGAAAGAATACTCGGCGTCTTCGGGGCCGGCCGGGATCGGCGCCCAGTCGTGCTGGTCGCGGGTGATCTCGCGGGTGGGCTGGCGCGGTGCGGGGGTGACCGGTGGCGCCATCGGCGGGGGCGGTGGTGCGGCCGTCACGACGGTGGCGCTCTCCGCCTGACCGGCGTGGGCGGCACCGAGATCGTGCACGCGGGTGGCGGCCAGGTGCTGCGCGGAATGCTGCGGTGCGGGCACCCGGAATGCCGGCAGCCCGAGGTCGTCGACGATCTCGGCCAGTTCCGCTCGCATCTCGTCGGCGTCGGCGAAGCGCTGCCCCGGATCGCGTGCCGTGGCGCGGCGCACGAACTGGTCGAATTGCGTTGGCACCCCTGCGATTACCCCGCTCGGCGCGGGCACATCGTTGTCCATGCGCTGGTATGCCACGGTGAGCGCCGAGTCCCCGGTGAACGGGGTGACTCCCGTGAGCAGTTCGTAGGTGAGGATGCCAACGGCGTACACGTCGCTGCGTGGATCGGCGTCGCCGGTACTGACCTGCTCGGGGGACAGGTAGGCCGCGGTGCCCAGGATCACGCTGGTCGAGGTGATCTTGGCCTCGGCGACGGCGCGCACCAGACCGAAATCGGCGATCTTGACCTCGCCGTCGTCGGAGATCAGGACGTTCTCGGGCTTGATGTCGCGGTGTACGAGGCCGGCGCGGTGGGCCACCGCGAGCCCGCCGAGCACCGGAGCCAGGACGGCGGCTACCGCGTGCGGGGGCATCGGGCCGCGTTCGGCCAGCAGCTCGCGGAGCGTGCCACCCTCGACCAGTTCCATCACGAGGAAAGGCGGCTGATGAGGTGTGCCTCCGCCGCCCTGGTCGTAGACCGCGACCAGCCCAGGATCCTTCAACCGGGCCACGGCCTTGGCCTCGCGTCCGAATCTGGTCAGGAAGTGGCTGTCGCCGCTGTAGCGGGAGTCCATCACCTTCAGCGCCACGGGGCGGTCCAGGCGGACGTCGAGGCCGCGATAGACCGTGGACATACCACCGGTGGCGATGGTGGTGTCCACGCGATAGCGCCCGTCGAGCATCGTGCCGACGAGTGGATCCGATTGCTGCCCCACCGGACACATGTTACGAGTTGCGGCCATGGCCCTAGAATTAGCGCGGTGAGCAGCATTCCAGTCGCAGATGATGTCTTGGACCCCGACGAGCCCGTCTACGACCTACCGACGGTGTCGGGTTTGCTCGGCCTCCCGGTCACCAAGGTGCATCAACAATTGCGAGACGGCCAGTTGATCGCCGTGCGCCGCGACCGCGTCATGGTGGTGCCGCAGATCTTCTTCGATGACAAGGGCCACGTGGTCAAGCACCTGCCCGGCCTGCTGGTGGTGCTGCGCGACGGCGGCTACCGCGACACCGAGATCGTGCGCTGGTTGTTCACCCCGGACGAGTCGCTGACGATCACCGCCGACGGACGCACCGAGCAGGTGGCCAATGCCCGCCCGGTCGACGCCCTGCATTCCCACCAGGCACGCGAGGTTCTGCGGCGTGCGCAGGCGCTAGCTTACTGACGGCTGGTTTTCGGCCGCCGGCTCAACCGCGGGCCGCTCGGGTGCGCGGTACAGCGAATACCACGCCACCACTGCGCATGCCGTGGTCAGCAGGACGTGTGCCCACGAGTACATGCCGTGGGCCCCATCGGGTTTCCACATCACCATGATCCAGGTGGACAGCCCGGCCACCACTGCGATGGCCGGCCGGGTCTGGATCAGGGCGGCCGCCACGGCCAGCGGCCACGTGTAGTACCAGGGCAGCGCAGCGGGAACGAACAAGACGACCACCGCCATGGCCAGGGCGGTTCCGATGAGGGCTTCGCGGTCGGTGTGCCGGTAGCGCCACCACAACAGCGGCAGGGCGATCACGATCGTCAGGATGCCGATGATGCGGGTGACCTCGAGCACGGCGTAGAAGTTGACCGGGAAGATCAGGCCGCCGATGGCGTTGATCAGGTTGGCGGCGGCCGTGGGCACCGTGAGCCAGTTGATGATCTTGACGTTGCCGGCGGCAAGGGCCGAGAGCCAGCCGAGGCCGACGCCGGCCAGCCACGACATCACCGCGAACACCGCGGCGAGGATCGCCATGGAGGCGGTGGTGGCCAGGACGAATGCCCGCACCGGTGGGTGGTCGTGGCGGTCGCGCAGTTGCCGTGCCCATACCCACACGATGAACGGAAGTGCAAGTCCCGCGGTTGCTTTGACTGCGACGGCCATCGCGATCAGGCCGACACCCCAAACCGGGTGTTGTCGGAACGTCAGTGCGATGCCGGCCATCATGAGCCCGACCATCAGCATCTCGTTGTGTACGCCGCCCATCAGGTGGATGATCACCAGCGGGTTGAGCACGCAGACCCACAGGGCGGCGGCAGGACTCGCGCCGATGTGCCGCGCGACGCGCTGGGTCGCCCAGATCAGCAACACCAGTCCGGGCAGCATGCACAGTCGCAGCAACATGGTGCCGGCCACGACGTCGTCGCGCACCAGCATCGTGACGAACTTGGCGACCAGGATGAAGGCCGGTCCGTAGGGTGCGGTGGTCGTCGTCCAGATCGGACTCACGTTGTCCAGCAGGACGTTCGGATTCTCCACCGGCCCCACCACGTACGGGTCGAAGCCGTCGCGCAAGAGTGCGCCCTGGGCGAGGTATGAGTAGGTGTCACGGCTGAACAGCGGCACACTCAGCAGCAATGGCGCGAGCCAGAAACCCGTCGTGGCCACCATGGTGTAGACGGTGGCGGTGCGGTCGATCACGCGCCGGCCGAGCCACAGCCAGGCGATCAGCATCATGGCGACGCCAACCCACAGCAGGATCGAGGACAGCACGAGGCCGTGTCCGAATCGCAGCCAGGACAGGTGCAGTGACTCCAGCAACGGGTCGTGTATTCGGGTGCTGCCCGAGCCCAGTCCGCCGATGGTGAGTACGGCCGCGCCCAGGAAACCCAGCCGGGCCGGGCGGGCATCGGCGGACACCGCGAATGCGGCCAGGCGTGAGATGTGTTGTGAGACCCCGGTTCTCGGGGTCTCGGTCGGCATAGTTGTCATGAGGGAGTCGTCATGTCGATGTGACGTGCTCCTACGCCGACCGGTTCGCCGAAAATCGGGCGATCTCGGCCAGACCGGTCTTTGCCTGCGGGTGGATGGGGGCGGCGGCCAGGGTGTCCAGGGCGCGGTTGGTCAGCAGCTCGATGTGCGCCTCGACGGCGGCGAGGGCGCCCACCGATTCGATGGCCCCGCACAGGTCGCCCACCTGGGCGTCGGACAGCTCGGTGCCCACCGAGGTGCGCAGCAGATCTGCGGCTGCGGGGTCGGACTTGTCGGCGAGCTCGAGTGCCTCGGCCAGCAGCACTGTGCGCTTGCCGGATCGCAGGTCGTCGCCGGAGGGTTTCCCGGTCACCGCCGGGTCGCCGAACACCCCGAGTACGTCGTCGCGGAGCTGGAAGGCGACCCCCAGATCGTTGCCGACCTGGTGGAAGATCTGCTGCACGTCGGGCCGGTCGGCGGCCGCCGCGGCGCCCAACTGCAGCGGACGGGTCACGGTGTAGGAAGCGGTCTTGAAGGTGTTGACGTTCATCGCCGAGGCCACCGACTCGGCGCGGCCGGCCTCCGCGACGATGTCGAGGTACTGGCCGCCGAGGACCTCGGTGCGGATGTGGCGCCAGACCTGCTGGACGCGCTGCTGTGCGTCGGCGGGGATCGGGGCGTCCGCGACGATGTCGTCGGCCCAGGACAGCGCGAGGTCGCCGGCCAGGATGGCCGCCGACAAACCGAACTGTCGCGATGAGCCGTGCCACTTGCGGTCGTGGTGCCGGTCGGCGAACACCCGGTGCACCGTGGGCAGGCCACGGCGGGTGGCCGAATCGTCGATGACGTCGTCGTGCACCAGGGCACAGGCCTGCAGCAGTTCCAGTGCGGCGAACAGCCTCAGCACATCGGGATCAGCGGGGCGGTCGGCCGGGTCGATCACCGCGCGCCAGCCCCAGTAGGCGAAGGCCGGGCGCATCCGTTTGCCGCCGCGCAGCACGAATTCTTCGAGGGCCTCGGTCAGCTCGGCGTAGTCGGTTCCGATGTACTCGCAGTCGCGGCGGCGCTCACGGAGATACTCGCGCAGTTGGTCAGTGACGGCTGCGGCCAGCTCGACGGTTGACGGAGCCGATGTTTGCACGCTCAGCGCCCGCCCCTTTCTGTGTTCAACGGTGTGTCCGGAGAGTGCACTCAGAGTAGAGCGTGCCACGCGTTTTGTACCAAGTGAGGGCCGCCTGGTAATTGCTGGCCGAGGACGGCGGTCAGTCGCCGCCGGTGACCGGGTCACCCGGCTTCGGCGAGGTGTCCCGGCTCATCCAGGCCAGGCTCCCGATCACGCCGGCCACCAGGAATGCGCCGACGATGAGCCAGATGGCCGCGGTGGTGAAGGACCGGGCGCTGGGATCGGTGTAGCGGGCCTGGGCGCTCATGGTGCTGACGATTCCTGGCCGCAGTTTCCATTCCACGATCGATGAACTCACCTGATCGCCGTTGGTCGAGGTCACTTCCCCGGGGAACGACACCGTCAGCAGAACGTCGGCCTGCGGATCGTTGAGCGAGGTGAGGTCCACCCGGCCTTCCAGGATCACCAGGTCACCCGCGCGGCGCAGCGAGATGTCGACGCCGGCGGCATCCCGGCTCATACCGGCCAGCTGGGGCAGCTCGGCGAACGTGAGGTCGGAGAAGACGGCCTGGGATCCGACGTAGTCGTCGCGGCTGTAATCCGAGACGGCGACCTTCGTGGCGAACGGAAGGTTGTTGAGCAGCTGCGGTCCCTTGTCGTCGGAGTCGCGCGGCTTGGCGGCGGCGATGATCTGACCGGACACCCTGTCGTCGGGGGAGACCGTGATCGATGTGCGGACCCGGACGCAGCCCACAGCCATGGGCAGGATCAGCAACAACATCACCAGGGTCAGCAGACGGGTCCGTCGGCTACGTCTGGGAAGGCGGCTGGGTGGTCGGACATGCACGCTGGTCATCGTGCCAGATCTCACAACGGCAGTGGGCGACCGAGGATGGCGAACGGCCGGGGGTCGCCGGCGAAGTGGTAACCGCGGATGACGTCGGTGAAGCCCAGTCGCCGGTACAACCGCCACGCCCGGTTGGCCTCTCCGTTGATCTCAGGGGTCGACAACAGCACGTGAGATTCATCCCGTCCGGCCAGCAATCGCCTGGTCAGAGCCTCGCCGAGACCCTGACCCTGGGTGCGCGGCTCGATGTGCAGCTCGGTGAGTTCGAAGTAGCTGGCCATCAGGTCGGCGATGTGCACCGGGTTGGTGCCCATCCGCTGGAGGCCGGAGACGACCTGTTGCTGCCACCACTGATCCGGCGCGCCGCTGTAGCCGTATGCGATCCCCTGTAGGGGAGCGTCGAGCAGATCCGCGCTGTCGGGCCTGGTGGATTCGGGGGCCTCGACTGCGGCCACACATTTCCAGCCTGCGCGCCGTGTGTGTTCGAGCCAGAGCGCGGCGCGCTGCTCCTCGGTTCCGCGTGGGTAGCGCATGGCGTCGACGTACACGCGCAGAGCCTCGGGAAGCCGGCGCTTCATATCGTCCGGCGACAGATCGATGAGATACGTCGCCAATGCTTTCGCCTTTCGCCCGCCCGGTGTCCTGCCTAACTCATTATCTTCAGCATTATCCGGTTGACAGGCGGTCGGTCCCGTCGACCCGAGCTATCTCGCGACGACCTACAATCGACGGCGAACAAGGTGGTACGGCTCGGATCGACCTCGTATCATTAGGGTTAGGTGCCCGTGATTGCGGGCACGTGAAATCTTGAAGAGCGACGGCGGCGTCGGCAAGGAGGGACGAATGCCACTCTCCGATCATGAGCAGCGCATGCTCGATCAGATCGAGAGCGCGCTGTATGCCGAGGATCCCAAGTTCGCTTCGAGCGTTCGTGGTGGGACCTTGCGCGCGCCATCGGCTCGGCGCAGGCTTCAGGGCGCGTTGTTGTTCGTCCTCGGCCTGGCGTTGTTGGTCGTCGGTGTCGCGGTGAAATCGCTGTGGCTCGGTGGTTTCCCGGTGCTGTCGGTGTTCGGCTTCGTCGCGATGTTCGCCGGGGTCGTGTTCGCCGTCACCGGCCCGCGCGTGACCGGCGGTCCCGGGCGTGCGGCCCAGGGCTCCGGCAATGCGCCGCGGCAGCGTCGTCAGCGCGGCGGCGGCTCTTTCACCACTCGGATGGAAGACCGGTTCCGGCGCCGGTTCGACGACTGAACCGTCTGACTGAGTCAGGGGGCAGCCCGTAACGGGTTGCCCCCTTTTTTGTGTGCTTTTCCTGTCTGCCCGCTCGGTGCAGAGAGCGGCCCAGCGACACGCCGGAGTAGGTGCCCCGCCCCCTGGTGTGGGGCGGTGTGGGGGAGATCGGCAGATTCTCAGGGAATTCCGCCCCACAACCCCCCACCTTCTCGCCGCAGGTCTTCACCTGCGGTTTTTCGGTTTCTATGGGCATCCGTAGGGCGCCGACCTGTCCTCAGGGCGCATTTCTGGGGGGTTCAGGTGGGGAGTACGCCCAAACTCGACCAACTAAATGGAGCAAAGTGGGGGATCGTGGGGTAAAGTGGCGGCCAACGGGGAAACGGAACCCCGTTCGGAGGGCAGAAGGCCTGGATCTCACCAGCAACTCGGGATCCGAACTCCGGTGGCGGGAGGTGTCCAGATGTTTCTGGGTACCTACACGCCCAAGCTCGACGACAAGGGGCGGCTCACACTGCCCGCCAAGTTCCGCGACGTACTGGCAGGAGGGTTGATGGTCACGAAGAGTCAAGATCACAGCCTGGCCGTGTACCCGCGGGACGAGTTCGAGGAACGTGCACGCAAAGCGGTCGAAGAGGCCAAGGCACATCCGGAGCGTCGTGCGCAGTTGCGGGTTTTCGCCGCGGCCGCAGACGAGCAGCGTCCGGACGGTCAGGGTCGGATCACCCTGTCGGCGGATCACCGTCGCTACGCAAACCTGTCCAAGGAATGTGTGGTGATCGGGTCGGTCGACTACCTGGAGATCTGGGACGCCGACGCGTGGCAGTCCTACCAGGAGACCCACGAAGAAAACTTCTCCGCGGCCACTGATGACACTCGCGACGTTCTGTGATGGTGCCGCTGATACAGCCGGTCAACCGGCGGCCGGTCTGGACTTAGCCCGTGCAACGAGGCCTCTGCCCGAATTGGCCCTGGCGTACTTCCCCAACGCCAGGTCCGTGAATTCGGACAGAGACCCCGGTGCAGGGGCCATTCCGAGCGGAGGTGTTTCAGCGGTGCCAGATTCCCCAGATCAGTCCGACTCCGAGGGCCACGGTCACATCCCGGTTCTGCTCGACCGCTGCGTCGAGCTGCTGGCCCCCGCGCTCACCCGTCACCACGACGACGGCACGGGCGCCGTGCTGGTGGACGCCACACTCGGCGCGGGGGGCCACTCCGAGCGCTTTCTCACCGACTTCCCGGGCCTGCAGGTGATCGGCCTGGACCGTGACCCCAACGCGCTCAGCATCGCGGGTGCCCGACTGGCTCCGTTCGGCGACCGGATGCGGCCGGTGCGGACCCGCTATGACGGAATCGCCGGGGCCATCGCGGATTCCGGCCTCACCCAGATCGACGGCGTGCTGTTCGACCTCGGTGTGTCCTCCATGCAGCTCGATCAGACCGAACGCGGCTTCTCCTACTCGGCGGATGCACCGCTGGACATGCGGATGGATCCCGACGCCCCGTTGACGGCCGCGGACATCCTCAACACCTACGACGCCAAGTCGATCGCACGTATCCTGCGCGACTTCGGCGAGGAACGCTTCGCCGGCCGGATAGCCGACAAGGTCGTCAAACGCCGGGCGCAGCAACCATTTTCGACAACCGGTGAGCTGGTGGAGCTGCTCTACGAAGCGATCCCGGCACCGGCTCGCCGTACCGGAGGGCATCCGGGCAAGCGCACCTTCCAGGCGCTGCGGGTGGCGGTCAACGGCGAACTCGATTCGCTGCGCGCCGCCCTGCCTGCTGCGCTCGCCGCGCTGACCGACGGCGGACGGATCGTGGTGATGTCCTATCAGTCGCTCGAGGACCGGATCGTCAAGCAGGCGTTTGCCGCGGCCACCGCCTCGCGGACCCCTCCCGGCCTGCCCATCGAATTACCCGGCCATGAACCCGAATTCGTCACGCTGACCCGCGGCGCCGAGAAGGCCCGCCAAGTCGAGATCGATCGCAATCCGCGTAGCGCTCCGGTGCGGCTGCGGGCACTGGAGAAGGTTGGGGAAGGGGGCAACTCATGAAGGTCAAGCGATCCGAGCAGCTGCGCGAGGCAGACCGCAGGCGTCCGGTGCGTCAACCCGCGCGAGGGGGCGGGCGGCGCACCGAGCAGGCCCCGCCGCGCAAGCGACGGCCGGGTTCCGAACAGCGGCCAGCGCGTCCGGCGTCGAGTGCCGGCCCGATTCAGCGGCCGGGCACCCGGCCTGCCCGCCCCAAGAGCACCAGCCAGGCCAAGGCCCGGGCGAAGGCTCGTAAGGCCAAGGCTCCCAAGGTTGTCCGTCCGCCACTGCGGGTGCGCCTGCGGGAGCGTCTGCTGGTCCGGCTCGCCTCGATCGAGCTGAATCCACGCGTCCTGATCTCTCGGGTCCCTTTCGTCGTGCTGGTGATCGCGGCGCTGGGTCTGGGGCTCGCGGTCACGCTGTGGCTGTCGACCGGTTCGGCTGAGCGGTCCTACCAGTTGGGCCACGCCCGTCAGGTCAATCAGGGTCTGATGCAACAGAAAGAGGCGCTGGAGCGCGATGTGCTCGAGGCGCAGGCGGCTCCGGCGCTGGCCGAGTCTGCCCGCAATCTGGGCATGATCCCATCGCGCGATACCGCACACCTGGTGCAGGATGCCGCAGGCAACTGGACCGTCGTCGGCACTCCCAAGCCTGCCGAAGGCGTGCCGCCGCCTCCGTTGAACACGCCGCTGCCCGAGGAGGCGCGACCGGCTCCGCCCGCGCCCCCGGCCCCGCGGGTCGTCGATCCGCGCGAAGTGACGGTGCGGGCACCACGCCCGGGTGCTCTTGGCGTACCGGGCATTCCGGTCCCTCAGGCCGATGCGCCCCATGGTGCCCCGGGCGCGGTTCCTCCGGCGCCCGGGCCTGGACTGCCGGTCGCGCCGGCCCTGCCGGGACCAGCAGCACCGGCGCCCGAGGTGCTCGCCGCTCCGGCGCCTGCCCCGTTGGCCGCGTCCGCGCCGGTTGACCCCGCGCAGCTCGCACCGCAACAGGTCACCGAGCCGACGCACGTGCCCGGTGTGCCGACCGCACCCGGACCTGTCGCGCCTGCACTGGCCGCGCCCGCCCCGGCCGCGCCCGCGCCTGTCGCACAGGCACTGGCAGCTCCGGGCCCGGTCACCCCGGTGGAACAGTTCAGCCCACCGGTGGCGCCGGCGGCACACGTCCCGGCTGCCGCCGTGAGCGCCCAGGCACCGGCCGCATGAGCCGCGGCCCGGGCCGCGGCGGCCAGACGCCCAAGCAGCAGCGGGCCAAGAAAGCCTCGCCCGGACCCGGGCACGAGGCAGGGGCACGCCGCACCAGGGTTGCCGCTCCCGAAACAGGTTTGCGCAGCTCGTCTTTCGTGTTCAGGCACCGGACCGGGAACCTGGTCATGCTGGCGGTGCTGGTGATCGCGGCGGTGCAGTTGTTCACGCTCCAGGTGCCCAGGGCGGCTGGTCTGCGTGCCGAGGCGGCCAGTCAGCTCAAGGTCACCGATGTGAACCCGGCGATGCGGGGCAGCATCGTCGACCGCAACGACGACAAGCTGGCGTTCACCATCGAGGCCAAGGCACTGACGTTCCAGCCGGTCCGGGTCCGCAAACAGCTCGCCGAGGCCAAGGCCAAATCCAGTGAGGCGCCGGACCCGGATCGTCGGCTCGTCGACATCGCCAAGGAGATTGCCGCCCGGCTCGACAACCGGCCCGATTTCAAGACCGTGCTCAAGAAGCTGCGGAGCAACGAGACTTTCGTCTACCTGGCCCGCGCGGTCGACCCCGCGATCGCCGGCGCGATCATGGACAAGTTCCCCGAGGTCGGCGCCGAGCGCCAGGACCTGCGCCAGTACCCGGGTGGATCGCTGGCCGCCAACATCGTCGGCGGCATCGACTGGGACGGCCACGGCCTACTGGGACTTGAGGATTCGCTCGACGCGGTGCTGGCCGGTTCCGACGGTTCGGTCACCTACGACCGCGGCTCGGACGGTGTGGTGATCCCGGGCAGTTACCGCAACCGGCACGACGCGGTGAACGGGTCCACGGTGCAACTGACCCTCGATGACGACATCCAGTACTACGTCCAGCAGCAGGTGCAGCAGGCCAAGGACGCTTCGGGTGCCAAGAATGTCTCGGCTGTCGTGCTCGACGCGAAATCCGGTGAGGTACTGGCGATGTCGAACGACAACACGTTCGACCCGAGCCAGGACCTGGGCCGGCAAGATAGCCGCCAGATGGGCAACCTGCCGGTCTCCTCACCGTTCGAGCCCGGTTCGGTGAACAAGATCATCACCGCCTCGGCGGCGATCGAGTACGGTCTGGCCAACCCGGACGAGGTGCTACAGGTGCCCGGCTCGATCGACATGGGCGGGGTCACGGTCCGCGACGCGTGGAACCACGGCGTGATGCCGTACACGATGACCGGCGTGTTCGGGAAGTCGTCGAACGTCGGCACCCTGATGCTGGCCCAGCGCGTCGGTCCGGATCGGTTCTACGACATGGTGCGCCGGTTCGGGCTGGGACAGCGCACCGGCGTCGGCCTGCCGGGTGAGAGCTCGGGGCTGGTGCCGCCCATCGATCAGTGGTCGGGCAGCTCGTTCTCCAACCTGCCCATCGGACAGGGTCTTTCGATGACGCTGCTGCAGATGGCGGGGATGTACCAGACGATCGCCAACGACGGGGTGCGCATGCCGCCGCGGATCATCAAGTCCACCATTGCGCCGGATGGCACCCGGACCGATGAGCCCCGGCCCGAAGGTGTTCGGGTGGTGACGCCGGAGACCGCCCGCACGGTGCGCAACATGTTCCGCGCCATCGTGCAGCGCGATCCGATGGGCTACCAGCAGGGCACCGGCCCGCAGGCCGCGGTCGAGGGCTACCAGATCGCCGGCAAGACCGGTACGGCCCAGCAGATCAACCCGGCGTGCGGCTGCTACTACGACGACGTCTACTGGATCACCTTCGCCGGCCTGGCGCCTGCGGATGATCCTCGCTACGTCGTCGGCATCATGATGGACGCCCCGCACCGCGCCGCGGACGGCTCACCGGGATCCTCGGCGGCACCGCTGTTCCACAACATCGCCTCGTGGCTGCTGCAGCGTCACAACGTCCCGTTGTCGGCCGATCCCGGGCCGAAGTTGACCCTGCAGGCGACCTGACCGCGATAGTCGTGGGTGGTGCGGTCGGCGGACCGCAACTGGGTACTGTGGCATGGCCATGAAGCTGCGTCCCAGCCGTCCCGCCGGCCAATACCTCGTGCCGCTCGCCGAACAGGTCCAAGCGGCATCCGCCACCGGAAATCCGTTACCCGAACTGCGGGTGACCGGAGTGACCCTGCGCGGCCAGGATGCTCGGCCGGGTGACCTGTTCGCGGCGCTGCCGGGTTCGGCGGTGCACGGTGCGCGCTATGCGCCCGACGCGGTTGCCGCCGGCGCGGTGGCGGTGCTCACCGACGCCGCCGGGGCCGCCGAACTGGACGCGCTCGAGGTACCGATCCTGGTTCATCCCGACCCGCGTTCGGTGCTCGGCGAGGTGGCCGCCGAGGTGTACGGGCGTCCGTCGGAGCGGCTGACGGTCATCGGGGTGACCGGCACCTCGGGCAAGACCACCACGACGTATCTGGCCGAGGCCGGCCTGCGGGCCGCCGGGCGGGTGGCCGGGCTGATCGGCACGGTGGGGGTGCGCATCGCCGGCCGCGATCTTCCGAGCGCGCTGACCACGCCCGAGGCGCCGGATCTGCAGGCGCTGCTGGCTCTGATGGTCGAAAGCGGTGTCGACACCGTGGTGATGGAGGTGTCGAGCCATGCGCTGACGCTGGGCCGCGTCGACGGAATCGTCTTCGCGCTCGGCGGGTTCACCAATCTGTCGCGCGACCACCTGGATTTCCATCCGACGATGCAGGACTACTTCGAGGCCAAGGCCGGCCTGTTCGACCCCGGGTCGCGCAACCATGCCCGCGCGGCGGTGGTGTGCGTCGACGACGATGCGGGTGTGGCGATGGCCCGTCGGGCCGAGAAGGTGACGACCGTCAGTGCCGCGGGCGCGGCTGCGGACTGGCAGGTGCGCGACGTCTCGGCGGCCGGCGTCGGGTCCCAGGTGTTCACCCTCGTCGACCCCGCCGGGGCGGCCCACCCGATGCGGATCGGGCTGACCGGTGCCTACAACATCGCCAATGCGGCTCTGGCGGTCGCGCTGCTGGACAGGGCCGGCGTGACACCGGAGCAGGCCGCGCCGGGGCTGCGTGCGGCGACCGTGCCGGGGCGGCTGCAGCCGATCGACCGCGGACAGGAGTTCCTGGCGCTGGTCGATTACGCGCACAAGCCCGGTGCGCTGCAGGCGGTGCTGGAAACGCTGCGGGCGTCGGGGCCGGGTCGCATCGGGGTGGTGTTCGGTGCCGGCGGTAACCGGGATACGGGCAAGCGTGCGCCGATGGGACGGGTCGCGGCCGAACTGGCCGACCTCGTCGTCGTCACCGATGACAATCCGCGCGACGAGGACCCCGCGCTGATCCGGGCGGCGATCATGGCCGGCGCCGCCGAGGCGCAGACGTACGCGGAGGTCGTGGAGGTAGCCGACCGGCGAGCCGCGATCGAGCGTGCGGTCGCCTGGGCCGGGCCCGGCGACACCGTGCTGATCGCCGGTAAGGGCCACGAGAGCGGCCAGACCGGAGGCGGCCACACCAGGCCGTTCGACGATCGTGACGAGTTGGCGGCGGCGTTGGAGGCACTGAAGGAAGGGGAGTCGGGCACGTGATCGAGATGACCGTCGCCAGGATCGCCGAGATCGTCGGCGGCGAGTTGGCCGACATCACCGCCGAAGACGCGGCCGCCACCACGGTCACCGGCACCGTCGAGTTCGACTCCCGTGCGGTGGGTCCCGGCGGCTTGTTCCTGGCGTTGCCCGGTGCCCGCTCCGACGGTCATGACTTCGCGGCGGGGGCGGTGGCGGCCGGGGCCGTGGCCGTGCTGGCCGCGCGCCCGGTCGGGGTGCCCGCCATCGTCGTCAAGCCCGAGCCGGGGGCAGCCGACGCCGCTTCCGGCGCTTTGGAATTCGACACCGACGGCTCCGGCGCGGCGGTGCTGGCCGCCCTGGCCAAGCTCGCTGCCGCGGTAGCGGCCGAGTTGGTGGCCGATGGGCTGACGATCATCGGGGTGACGGGATCCTCGGGCAAGACCTCGACCAAGGATCTGCTGGCCGCGGTGTTGGACCCGCTGGGGCAGGTCATCGCGCCGCCGGGCTCGTTCAACAACGAGTTGGGCCATCCCTGGACGGTGTTGCGTGCCACGCCCGAGACCGATTACCTGATCCTGGAGATGTCGGCCCGGCATCCTGGCAACATCGCCGCCCTGGCCGCGATCGCCCCGCCGCAGATCGCGGTGGTGCTCAACGTCGGCACCGCCCACCTCGGCGAGTTCGGTTCGCGCGAGGCCATCGCCAACACGAAAGCCGAGTTGCCGCAAGCTGTTCCGGCCTCGGGCGTGGTGATCCTCAACGTCGACGACACCGCGGTGGCGGCCATGGCGGGCAAGACCGCGGCCCGCGTGGTGCGGGTCTCGCGGGAGCCCGGTTCCGAGGTCGACGTGTGGGCCGGTCCGGTCGCCCTCGATGGGCTGGCGCGCCCGCGGTTCACGCTGCACGCCGGTGGCGGGCAGGTCGAGGTGGCGCTCGCGGTGCACGGCGATCATCAGGTCGGCAACGCGTTGTGCGCGGCCGCGGTCGCGCTGGAGTGCGGCGCCGGTCTGGAACAGGTGGCCACGGCGCTGGCGGGTGCCGGTCCGGTCTCGCGCAACCGGATGCAGGTCGCGACCCGCGCCGACGGTGTGACGGTGATCAACGACGCCTACAACGCGAATCCGGATTCGATGCGGGCGGGGCTCAAGGCACTGGCGTGGATGGCGCGCCAGGGCCCCGGTGACCACGCCGGTGAACCCGCCGGTGACCTGCACGGAAAGCGCCGCAGCTGGGCGGTGCTGGGGGAGATGGCCGAACTCGGTGACGACGCGATAACCGAGCACGACGCGATCGGACGGTTCGCGGTGCGCTTAGATGTGTCTCGGTTAATCGTCGTCGGAACCGGGAGGACTATGAACGCCATGCACCACGGCGCGGTGATGGAGGGTTCGTGGGGATCTGAGTCCACGATGGTCGACGACGCCGATGCTGCACTGGCCCTGCTGGAGGCTGAGCTGCAGCCCGGAGATGTGGTGCTGGTGAAGGCATCCAACTCCGTGGGCCTGGGTGCGCTGGCCGATGCGCTGGTGGCCGCTGAAGCCGGATCGCCGTCTCCGACGGAAATGGGGAACGCCGACCGATGAAGCTCATCCTGATCGCCGTCGGTATCGCCCTGACGGTGTCGATCCTGCTCACCCCGGCACTGATCCGGCTGTTCACCAAGCGTGGGCTGGGACACGAGATCCGTGAGGACGGCCCGGCCAGCCACGCTAAGAAGCGCGGGACGCCGTCGATGGGCGGCGTGGCGATCGTGGCCGGCATCTGGGCGGGCTACCTGGGCACCCATCTGGTCGGGGTGGCACTGGGCGGTGACGGTCCGTCGGCCTCGGGGCTGTTGGTGCTGGGGCTGGCCACGATGCTCGGCTTCGTCGGCTTCGTCGACGACCTGATCAAGCTGCGGCGCTCGCGCAACCTGGGCCTGAACAAGACCGCGAAGACCGTCGGCCAGCTGACCGCCGCGGTGCTGTTCGGCGTGCTGGCCCTGCAGTTCCGCAACGGTGACGGCCTGACCCCGGGCAGCCCTGAGCTGTCCTATGTACGCGAGATCGCCACGGTGACGCTGGCGGGCTGGGTGTTCGTGTTGTTCTGCGTCGTGATCGTCAGCGCCTGGTCCAACGCGGTGAACTTCACCGACGGCCTGGACGGACTGGCGGCAGGCGCGATGGCGATGGTGACCGCGGCCTACGTCCTGATCACGTTCTGGCAGTACCGCAATGCCTGCGCGACGGCGCCCGGTCTGGGCTGCTACAACGTGCGCGACCCGCTGGATCTGGCGATCATCGCGGCTGCGACCGCGGGCGCCTGTATCGGCTTTCTGTGGTGGAACGCCGCACCGGCCAAGATCTTCATGGGCGACACCGGCTCGCTGGCCCTGGGCGGCATCATCGCCGGGCTGTCGGTGACCAGCCGCACCGAGATCCTCGCGGTCGTTCTGGGTGCGCTGTTCGTGGCCGAGGTGACCTCGGTGGTGGTGCAGATCCTGGCGTTCCGCACGACGGGCCGCCGCGTGTTCCGGATGGCACCGTTCCACCACCATTTCGAGTTGGTGGGATGGGCGGAGACCACGGTCATCATCCGGTTCTGGCTGCTGACGGCGATCGCCTGTGGTCTGGGTGTGGCCCTGTTCTACAGCGAGTGGCTCACCGCAGTCGGGGCCTGACGTGGCCGGCTCATCCGGCGGGCGCGGCGGTGACGACGATCTGTCGCTGCTGACCCCGGGTGCCCCGGTCCTGGTGACCGGTGCGGGGGTGACCGGACGTGCCGTGCTGGCGGCGTTGGCGCCGCTGAACGTGGCTGCGACGCTGTGCGACGACAATGCCGAGGCGCTGCGTGTGCTGGCGGAGCAGGGTACCGCCGTGATCGATCCGGCCGGGGCCGTCGCGTCCATCGGCGACTACGCGCTGGTGGTGACCAGCCCGGGATTCCCGCCCACGGCTCCCGTGCTGGCTGCCGCCGCCGGGGCCGGGGTACCGGTCTGGGGCGACGTGGAGCTGGCCTGGCGGTTGGACGACGCGGGGCATTACGGTCCGCCGCGACGTTGGTTGGTGGTCACCGGTACCAATGGCAAGACCACCACCACCTCGATGCTGCAAGAGATGCTGCTGGCCGATGGGCGTCGAAGCCTGTTGTGCGGCAACATCGGTGACCCGGTCCTGGCAGTGCTGGACCAGCCGGCGGAGTTGCTGGCGGTCGAGCTCTCCAGTTTTCAGCTGCACTGGGCGCCCTCGCTGCGTCCGGACGCCGGAGTGGTGCTCAACGTGGCCGAGGACCACCTCGACTGGCACGGTTCGATGGCCGGCTATGCCGCCGACAAGGCCAGGGCACTGGCCGGGCGGGTGGCCGTGGTGGGTCTCGACGATCCGGTGGCCGCTGGTCTGCTGCCGGCTGCCGGTGCGCCCGTTCGGGTCGGGTTCCGGATGGGCGAACCGGCCGCCGGTGAGCTCGGGGTCCGGGACGGCAAGCTCATCGACCGTGCGTTCGGCGACGACGTCGAGTTGGCTGATGCCGCGACGATCAGGGTGGCGGGCCCGGTCGGTGTGCTCGACGCGTTGGCGGCCGCGGCCCTGGCCCGCGCCGTCGGGGTGACGCCGGCTTCGATTGCCACCGCGTTGGCGTCGTTCGAGGTCGGCAGGCATCGTGCCGAGCTGGTCGGGGAGGCCGACGGGGTGCGCTATGTCGACGATTCCAAGGCCACCAATCCACATGCCGCGCAGGCCTCGATCACCGCGTTCGATCGGGTGGTGTGGATCGCCGGGGGCTTGCTGAAGGGCGCTTCGGTCGACGATTTGGTGCGTCACGTGGCGAATCGCCTGGTTGCTGTGGTGCTGATCGGGCGTGATCGGCGAATGGTTGCCGATGCGTTATCGCGACACGCCCCGGATGTCCCCGTCGTCGAGGTTGTGGCGGGGGAGGATTCTGGGGTGCTTGAGACAAATGAGTCTATTGGTGATCATGTGACTCGTGTGATCGACGTCGGGGACCGCCCGGTCTCCGATGCGGTCATGGCGGCGGTCGTGGATGCCGCCCGCGGGTTGGCGGGCGCGGGTGACACCGTGTTGCTGGCCCCGGCAGGCGCGTCCTTCGATCAGTTCAGCGGCTACGGCCAGCGTGGCGATGCGTTCGCCGGCGCCGTCCGCGCCGCGATCGGGTAGGCGCGGTGGCCGGCATCCTGGCCCGGCTGCGCCGCCGTGACGGTGACCCAGCCGGCGAAACCGCCGATTCAGCCGCCGGAACTTCCGAGGCTGCACCCAGCTCGAACGCCGCGGCCGGATCGTCGGCGGCTGCGCGAACCCGCTTCGGCGCCTGGCTGGGCCGTCCGATGACCTCGTTCCATCTGATCATCGCGGTCACCGCGTTGCTGACGACGCTCGGCCTGATCATGGTGCTCTCGGCGTCGGGCGTGTACTCCTATGACTTCGACGGGTCACCCTGGGCGGTGTTCGGCCGCCAGGTCATGTGGACCGGCGTCGGGCTGATCGCGTTCTACATCGCCCTGCGGATGCCGGTGCGGACCCTGCGCCGGATCGCTTTCCCCGGGTTCGCCTTCACCATCCTGCTGCTGATCCTGGTGCTCATCCCAGGAATCGGCAAGGTGGCCAACGGCTCTCGCGGCTGGTTCGTGGTCGCCGGGTTCTCGATGCAGCCGTCGGAGCTGGCCAAGATCGCCTTCGCCATCTGGGGCGCGCACCTGCTGGCGGCGCGGCGCATGGAGCGGGCCTCGTTGCGCGAGATGCTGATCCCGCTGGTGCCTGCCGCGGTGATCGCTCTGGCATTGATCGTCGCCCAGCCCGACCTCGGACAGACCGTCTCGCTGAGCATCATCCTGCTCGGTCTGCTGTGGTACGCCGGTCTGCCGCTGCGGGTGTTCCTGTCCTCTCTGCTTGCCGCGGTCGTGGCGGCCGCGGTGCTGGCAGTCTCCGCGGGCTACCGGTCCGACCGGGTGCAGTCCTGGCTCGATCCGGCAGCGGACGGTCAGGGCATCGGTTATCAGTCTCGCCAGGCCCGGTTCGCCCTGGCCAACGGAGGCATCTTCGGTGACGGCCTGGGCCAGGGCACGGCGAAGTGGAATTACCTGCCCAATGCCCACAACGACTTCATCTTCGCCATCATCGGCGAGGAGTTGGGATTCGTCGGCGCGCTGGGCCTGCTGGCCCTGTTCGGTCTGTTCGCCTACACGGGGATGCGCATCGCGCGCCGTTCGGCCGATCCGTTCCTGCGCCTGCTGACGGCCACCACCACGCTGTGGGTGGTCGGTCAGATGTTCATCAACGTCGGCTACGTGGTGGGCCTGCTGCCGGTCACCGGGCTGCAGCTGCCTCTGATATCGGCCGGTGGATCATCGCAAGCCACAACACTTCTGATGATGGGCCTGGTCACCAATGCGGCCCGGCACGAGCCGGAGGCCGTGGCGGCGCTGCGGGCCGGCCGCGATGACCGGGTGACGCGGCTGTTGCGGCTGCCGTTGCCCGAGCCCTATATCCCCACCCGCCTGGAGGTCGCCCGCAACCGGCTGCACGATCGTCGGAAGCCGACTTCTCGCGGTGCAGGCAAGGCCGGCGCCAAGCCCGCAGGCAAGGCGGGGGCCAAGACCTCCGGCAAGCAGGCGGGCAAGCAGACCAGGACCAGGCAAGCGGACGCCAGGCAGGCGGCGCGCCGCACACCGCGCAGCGGGGACCGGCCGGTGCGTCGGTCCGGTCGCGCCGCTGGTCAGCAGCCGGCAGGGGGCGGTAAGTCCTCGGTCCGATATCCTGCAGGCCAGCGGAAACAGGGTCATCGGGCCCGGACTTTGGAAGGTCAGCGTTACGGGTGAGCGAG
Source organism: Mycolicibacterium peregrinum (assembly GCF_001665785.1). Taxonomy (GTDB): domain Bacteria; phylum Actinomycetota; class Actinomycetes; order Mycobacteriales; family Mycobacteriaceae; genus Mycobacterium; species Mycobacterium peregrinum_A. The sequence continues at coordinate 25,728 of NZ_LZSO01000027.1, read as the reverse complement.
GGTAGAAGCGACCGGGGGATATCCGTCGTTCTGGCCGGTGGTGGCACGGCAGGTCACGTCGAACCGGCAATGGCGGTGGCGGATGCGCTGCGGGAACTCGATCCGCAGGTCCGGATCACGGCCCTCGGAACCGCCCGCGGTCTGGAAACCCGCCTGGTGCCGCAGCGCGGCTATGACCTCGAGCTGATCACCCCGGTGCCGTTGCCGCGCAAGCCGTCGGGAGATCTGGTGCGGTTGCCGCTGCGCGTGCGGACCGCGATCCGTCAGACCCGTTCGGTGTTGGCCGGCGTGGAGGCCGACGTGGTGATCGGGTTCGGCGGGTATGTCGCGCTGCCTGCCTACCTCGCGGCCCGCGGTGGCTTCGGTGTGCACGGGCGTCGGCGCGCCGTGCCGGTGGTGGTCCACGAGGCCAATGCCAGTGCCGGCCTGGCCAACCGGGTCGGCGCGGTGTCGGCCCGCCGGGTGCTCTCGGCGGTGCCCGAACCGGGGCTGCGCAACGTCGAGGTGGTGGGCGTGCCGGTGCGCGCGTCGATCACGTCACTGGACCGCGCCGCGCTACGCACCGAGGCCAGGGCGTTCTTCGGATTCGCGCCGGATGCCAAGGTGCTGTTGGTGTTCGGTGGTTCGCAGGGCGCGCAGTCGCTCAACCGCGCGGTGTCCGCGGCTGCCGAAGCTCTTGGTGCTGCCGGTGTTTCGGTACTGCATGCGCATGGGCCGAAGAACACCCTCGATCTGCCGCCGGCCGCGGCGGGGGCACCGCCGTACGTCGCGGTGCCTTATCTGGACCGGATGGACCTGGCCTATGCCGCAGCCGATCTGGCGATCTGCCGGTCGGGGGCGATGACGGTTGCCGAGGTGACCGCAGTGGGCCTGCCCGCGGTGTACGTCCCGTTGCCGATCGGCAACGGCGAGCAGCGGCTCAACGCCCTGCCGGTGGTTTCGGCCGGTGGCGGCATCGTCGTCGACGATGCCCAGCTCGACGGGGGATTCGTGGCGGATACGGTCGCCGGTCTGATGACCGACGACGCCCGGTTGGCCTCGATGACGGCCGCCGCCTCGCTGTCGGGCCATCCCGACGCCGCTCGGCGGGTGGCGCAGGTCGCCCTGGATGTCGCCCGCGCCCGACGAAAGAGGCTGCAGTGAACGCTAATTCACTTCCGGCTGAACTGCAGCGAGTGCACATGGTCGGGATCGGCGGCGCCGGGATGTCGGGCGTGGCCCGGATTCTGCTGGACCGCGGTGGCCTGGTGTCCGGGTCGGACGCCAAGGAGTCGCGCGGTGTCGTGGCCCTGCGGGCCCGTGGCGCCGAGGTCAGAATCGGTCACGACGCGTCGTCGCTGGACCTGTTGCCCGGTGGGCCGACCGCGGTGGTGACCACCCATGCCGCGATCCCCAAGACCAATCCGGAACTGGTCGAGGCCAGGCGCCGCGGAATCCCGGTCATCCTGCGGCCGGTGGTGCTGGCCAAGCTCATGGCCGGCTACACCACGCTCATGGTGACGGGTACTCACGGCAAGACCACCACCACCTCGATGCTCATCGTGGCGTTGCAGCACAGCGGTTTCGACCCGTCGTTCGCGGTGGGCGGGGAACTGGGCGAGGCGGGCACCAACGCCCATCACGGCAGCGGGAAGTGCTTTGTCGCCGAGGCCGACGAGAGTGACGGCTCACTGCTGGAGTACACCCCGAATGTCGCGGTGGTCACCAACATCGAAGCCGACCACCTGGATTTCTTCGGTAGCGAGCAGGCCTACACCGCGGTGTTCTCGGCATTCGTCGACCGCATCGCGCCCCGTGGCGCGCTCGTGGTGTGCACGGATGACCCGGGGGCGGCTGCGCTCGCCGAACACACCGACGCGCTGGGCATCCGGGTGCTGCGGTACGGCAGCACGCCCGCCGGCGATCTGGCAGGCACCCTGCTGAGCTGGGAACAGCAGGGGACCGGGGCGGTCGCCCACATCCAGCTCGCCGGTGAGACGCATCCGCGCGCGATCCGGCTCGCGGTGCCCGGCCGGCACATGGCGCTCAACGCACTCGCTGCGCTGCTGGCGGCCATCGAGGTGGGTGCGCCGGCCGAGGCCGTGCTCGACGGACTGGCCGGATTCGAGGGCGTGCGACGGCGTTTCGAGCTGGTCGGGTCACTGGGCGGCGTCCGGGTCTTCGACGACTATGCGCACCATCCCACCGAGGTCCGGGCCACCCTCGAGGCTGCCCGCACAGTCGTGGATCAGACCGGCGGCCGGGTCATCGTCGCGTTCCAACCGCATTTGTACTCGCGCACAGCGACTTTCGCGACCGAGTTCGGATCGGCTCTCAGCGCGGCCGACGAGGTCTTCGTGCTCGATGTGTACGGCGCGCGGGAGCAGCCGCTGCCCGGTATCAGCGGCGCCACGGTCGCCGAGCATGTCAGCGCGCCGGTCACCTATGTTCCCGACTTCTCGGCGGTCGCCGCGGCCGTTGCCGCCGCGGCGCAGGCGGGTGACGTGGTGCTCACCATGGGGGCCGGTGACGTGACCATGCTGGGCAAGGAAATCGTGACCGAGCTCGGGATCAAGGCGAATCGCGCCGCGCCGGGCCGATCGTCGACGGAATCGCCGTGACCGAAACGGGTCCCGGCGGTCCCGACGAGGCGACCGAGGAAACGGCTCCGGTGGAATCCGGCCCGGTTCAAGAGGAATCCGGCCCCGGCGAGCTCGGCGATTCCCCCACGGCTGAGTCCGCTGAGCCCGCGGCAGGATCTGACGTGCCGCCCGCGGCAGGATCCGACGTGCCGCCCGCGGCAGAACCCGACTATGAGGGCCCCCGCCGCCGCGCGCGCCGCGAGCGCGAGGAGCGCCGGGCCGCGCGCGACCGGGCGGTGGCGATCGAGCATGCTCGCCGCGAGGCCAAGCGCAAGGTGAACGGGCAACCTTCGGATAGTCCGAACACGGTGGCCCGCAGCACTATTCGTGGTCTGAAGGTGCTGCTCTGGTCGGCGTTGGTCAGTGTGGTCGCGGTGGCGTTGGGCCTGGTTCTCTACTTCACGCCGGCAATGGCGGCGCGCAATGTGGTGGTCAACGGTGCGGCGGCAATCCCGCAGGAGCAGGTGCTGGCCGCCGCTGCGGTGGCGCCCGGTACGCCGCTGCTGCAGATCAACACGGATGCGGTCGCCGAACGGGTGGCCACGATCCGTCGGGTCGCCACCGCACGGGTGCAGCGCGAGTATCCGTCCACCCTGCGGATCACGGTGGTCGAGCGGGTGCCGGTGGTGGTCAAGGACTATCCCGACGGTCCCCATCTGTTCGACCGCGACGGAGTCGATTTCGCCACGGAACCGCCACCGCCGACATTGCCGTATCTGGACACCGACAACCCGGGTCCGGCGGATCCGGCCACCAAGGCCGCGCTCGAGGTGATGTTGGCTCTGCCACCGGATGTGGTCGCACAGGTGGGCCGGATCGCGGCCCCGTCGGTGGCCTCGATCGCGCTGACGCTGGCCGACGGCCGGGTTGTGGTGTGGGGGACCAACGATCGGACGGACGAGAAGGCGCTGAAGCTGGCCGCCCTCCTGACCCAGCCGGGCCATACGTACGATGTCTCCAGCCCAGATCTGCCGACTGTCAAGTAGTTCCAGGCAAAAATTGCCGCGCGGCGCGTCGGCGCGCCTGCCGCGATCACCGGCGTTGTCCCCCTACCGTTCTGTTTGCGCGGAACTACTTGACATAACTCTAAGCCTATGGTTGAGGTTGAGAGTTTGCCCCAGGGAAGATTCGGCGCCAGGAACACTGTGAACACCCGACCTGGGAGGAAGACGATCGATGACCCCCCCGCATAACTACCTCGCGGTAATCAAGGTGGTTGGTATCGGTGGTGGCGGTGTCAACGCCGTCAACCGGATGATCGAACAGGGCCTCAAAGGGGTCGAGTTCATCGCGATCAACACCGACGCACAGGCACTGCTGATGAGCGACGCCGACGTCAAGCTCGACGTCGGCCGTGACTCGACCCGTGGTCTCGGCGCAGGCGCGGACCCCGAAGTGGGCCGCAAGGCTGCCGAGGACGCCAAGGACGACATCGAGGAGCTGCTGCGCGGCGCCGACATGGTGTTCGTCACCGCCGGTGAGGGCGGCGGCACCGGAACCGGTGGCGCACCCGTCGTCGCGTCGATCGCCCGCAAGCTCGGTGCGCTCACGGTCGGCGTCGTGACGCGGCCGTTCTCGTTCGAGGGCAAGCGGCGAAGCAACCAGGCCGAGAACGGCATTCAGACGCTGCGCGAGAGCTGCGACACACTCATCGTGATCCCCAACGACCGGCTGCTCCAGATGGGCGACGCCGCGGTGTCGTTGATGGACGCCTTCCGCAGTGCCGACGAGGTGCTCCTCAACGGTGTCCAGGGCATCACCGACCTGATCACCACGCCCGGCCTGATCAACGTCGACTTCGCCGACGTCAAGGGCGTGATGAGCGGCGCGGGCACGGCTCTGATGGGCATCGGGTCGGCGCGCGGCGACGGCCGGGCGCTCAAGGCGGCCGAGATCGCGATCAACTCGCCGCTGCTCGAAGCCTCCATGGAAGGCGCGCAGGGCGTGCTGCTGTCGGTCGCCGGCGGCAGTGACCTGGGCCTGTTCGAGATCAACGAGGCGGCATCGCTCGTGCAGGATGCGGCCCACCCGGAGGCCAACATCATCTTCGGCACGGTGATCGACGACTCGCTCGGTGACGAGGTCCGGGTCACCGTCATCGCGGCCGGCTTCGACATGGCCGGGCCCAGTCGCAAGCCGGTGGTCAGTCCGAGCTCGGCACCGACCCAGCCGATCGCCTCGGCCCGCTCTGGCAAGGTGACCACGTCCCTGTTCGAGCCGACGGATGCAGCAAGCGTCCCGCCACACACCAATGGCGCCACCGTCAGTGTCGGTGGCGACGGAGACGGCGGGATCGCCGACGACGATGTCGACGTCCCACCGTTCATGCGGCACTGAGCGGGGCCCGGCGGCGGGTTCGGATACTGGGATCGTGAGTATTCGTATTCGGCGGGTGACGACAACCCGCGCCGGCGGTGTCTCGGCACCCCCCTTCGATTCCTTCAACCTCGGCGACCATGTCGGCGACAACCCGGCGGCCGTGGCCCAGAACCGGCGTCGCCTCGCGGCCGCTGTCGGGGCCGACGCGCTGGTCTGGATGAATCAGGTGCACAGTGATCACGTCGTCACGGTGGACGGGCCGCGCGACACTGCGGTCGATAATGCCGACGCATTGGTGACGACGACCCCGCGTTTGGCTTTGGTTGTGGTGACCGCCGATTGTGTCCCGGTATTAATGGGCGATGCCCGCGCCGGGGTGATCGCCGCGGTCCATGCCGGACGTGTCGGCGCACAGAAAGGCATCGTGGTCCGCACGGTCGAGGCGATGCTGGCCGCCGGGGCGCGGGTCGGGGACATCTCGGTGCTGCTCGGCCCTGCGGTCAGCGGCGCCAACTACGAGGTGCCCGAAGCGATGGCGGCCGAGGTCGAGGAGGTCTTGCCCGGCGCCCGCACGACAACCTCGCGCGGCACGCCCGGTTTGGACCTGCGGGCCGGAATCGCCCGGCAGTTAACGGGTTTGGGTGTCACCGCGATCGACGTGGATCCGCGGTGCACGGTCGCCGACCGGGCACTGTTCAGTCATCGCCGGGACGCGCCGACCGGACGGCTGGCGAGTGTGGTGTGGATGGAGCAGCAGCGCGGATGAAGCCTGGAACCGGCCCCGAATGAGCCTGGAGTGAGACTGAGATGAGCACCGTGCAGCGCGGGCGTGACGCCGATCGGACGGCCCAGTTGACCGCCGCACTCGGTGCCGCGCGGGCCCGTCTGGCGCGGGCCGCAGAATCGGTCGGGCGAAATGTCAATGAAATTGAATTGCTTCCGATCACGAAATACTTTCCGGCCTCCGATGTCATTATTCTCAATAAATTAGGGTGCCTCGCATTTGGTGAATCCCGCGAACAAGAGGCCGCGGATAAAGTCGATGCAGTTCGCGCGGAATTAACGGATGTTCCGATTCGCTGGCACATGGTGGGGCGCATCCAGCGGAAGAAGGCGCGGGCCGTCGCGGGCTGGGCGCACACCGCGCACTCGGTCGACAGCATCCGTCTGCTGACCGCACTGGACCGGGCCGTGGGCGAGGCCTTGGACGCGGGCGCGCGGACCGAGCGGCTGCGCGTGTACATCCAGATCAGTCTCGACGGCGATACCGAACGGGGCGGTGTCGATGTGGACGCCCCCGATCTCGTCGACGAAATCTGTGGGTCAGCGAACTCCGCCGAGGCGTTGGAGTTCGTCGGCCTGATGGGAATCCCGCCACTGGCGTGGGATCCCGACGACGCTTTTGCGCGGCTGGCCGCCGAGCGGGACCGGGTGCAGCGCGACTACCAGCACCGGCTCGAGCTGTCGGCGGGAATGTCCGGAGATCTCGAAAGCGCCGTCAAACACGGATCGACGTGTGTGCGTGTCGGAACCGCGCTGATGGGGCAACGCCCGCTAACGTCACCGGAAGTAGTCACACCAGTCACATCTTCATCACAGACACCACCACCCCCATCGTCAGCAGAAGGGTCGCCGAGATGAGCACACTGCACAAGGTCAAGGCCTACTTCGGCATGGCGCCGATGGAGGACTATGACGACGAGTACTACGAGGACGACGATCGCGGTGCGGCCCGTAGTTACGCCCGGCGTCCCCGTGACGAGCGGTTCGAAGAGGACAGCTACGGCTACGAGGCTCCCGAGTACGACGAGGGCCCGGCCTACCGGGGTGGGTATCCCGGAGGTTTCGCCGACGAGCAGCGGTTCGATGCCCGGATGCGCGCCCCCCGCGAATTCGACCGTGCCGCACCGCGTCTGGGCGCCCTGTCCGGATCCACCCGGGGCGCCCTGGCGATGGATCCCCGCCGGATGGCCGAGCTGTTCGAAGCAGGCAGCCCGCTGGCGAAGATCACCACCCTGCGGCCCAAGGACTACAGCGAGGCACGCACCATCGGCGAGCGGTTCCGGGACGGCACCCCGGTGATCATGGACCTGGTGTCGATGGACAACGCCGACGCAAAGCGCCTGGTCGACTTCGCCGCCGGGCTGGCGTTCGCACTGCGCGGATCGTTCGACAAGGTGGCGACGAAGGTGTTCCTGCTGTCGCCGGCCGACGTCGACGTCAGCGCCGAGCAGCGGCGCAGGATCGCCGAGGCCGGCTTCTACGCCTATCAGTAGAGCCGCGACGTGAGTCGCGGCGCTGCGGCGCCGCCGCGCATGCCTGAGCTCTGAAAGGGCCCCGGTAGGCTGGCGGCGTCGCACTATCGGCTGACCACGTCATCTGTGTGAGATGTGTCCGGCCTACGGCGACCTGTATCCAATGTCACACAACCTGTGCGTAGTGAGGTCGGCTCAGTTGTCGCTGTTCTTCGAAATTCTTGGTTTCGCGCTGTTCGTGTTCTGGCTGCTGCTCATCGCGCGCGTCGTCGTCGAGTTCATCCGGTCCTTCAGTCGCGACTGGCATCCCAAGGGGCTGACCGTCGTGATCCTGGAGCTCATCATGACCGTGACCGATCCGCCGGTGAAACTGCTGCGGCGGCTCATTCCCCAGCTCACGATAGGCGCCGTGCGCTTTGACCTGTCGATCATGGTGCTGCTTCTCGCGGCGTTCATCGGGATGCAATTGGCGTTCAATGCGTCGATGTAGAACGTCTGCGCGAGTGGGTGGGGGAGACCCGCTCTCGGCGTTTGCCGAATGGTCCACAAATGCGTAAGAAGATTGAAATTCGTTCTTAAAAATAGGCCTCCACTGCAACCGCCGGGTCTGGTGTGACAGGATGGACTCCAGTTGCGATCAAGCAAGGCTTTACACTTTGAGATCGGTTGACGGTCCAAGACTTCAAGGGGGCAGACAATGCCGCTCACACCAGCGGACGTCCATAACGTCGCGTTCAGCAAGCCGCCCATCGGCAAACGTGGCTACAACGAGGACGAGGTCGATGCCTTTCTCGATCTGGTTGAGAACGAGCTGACTCGGCTCATCGAGGAGAACGCCGATCTTCGGCAGCGCGTGTCCGAGCTCGATTCCGAGCTGGCATCGGCACGGTCCGGGGCGGGCGGCGCTCAGTCCACCCAGTCCATCCCGCTCTACGAGCCGGAGCCCGAGCCCACCCCGCCGCCCCAGCCGGTCTACGAGGCCCCGGTGGCGCCGGTCGCCCCTCCCGCTCCGCAGAGCGAGGACACCGCTGTGCGTGCCGCCCGGGTGCTCAGCCTGGCGCAGGACACCGCAGACCGGCTGACCTCCACGGCCAAGGCCGAGTCGGAGAAGCTTCTCTCGGACGCGCGGGCGCAGGCCGATGCCATGGTCAGCGATGCGCGCAAGACCGCCGAGACCACGGTCTCGGAGGCCCGGACCCGGGCCGACGCGATGCTGGCCGATGCGCAGACCCGCTCGGAGACCCAGCTGCGCCAGGCTCAGGAGAAGGCCGACGCGCTGCAGGCCGACGCCGAGCGCAAGCACTCCGAGATCATGGGCACGATCAATCAGCAGCGCACGGTCCTGGAGGGCCGCCTGGAGCAGCTGCGCACGTTCGAGCGTGAGTACCGGACGCGTCTGAAGACCTACCTGGAGTCTCAGCTGGAAGAGCTGGGCCAGCGCGGTTCGGCCGCCCCGGTGGACTCCAGCGCCAACAACGACTCGGCGGGTGGTTTCAGCCAGTTCAACCGCGGCAACAACTGACCGGCAGACCCGACTTCCTCACACTGTCGTGAACCGGCCCGGTCACGGGCCACCACACTTAGGGTTGAACGATGTTGATCATTGCGCTCGTGCTTGCCGTCATCGGCCTGGCCGCGCTGGTGACCGCGGTGGTCACCAGTAATGAGTTGATCGCCTGGGTCTGTATCGGCGCCAGCGTGATCGGTGTGCTGCTGCTGATCGTCGACGCATTGCGGGAACGCTCGCGCGGAACAAAGGCCGGTGCCGCCGAAGACGCTGACACGGCGGCGGCCGCCGAGGCCAACGCCGCCGAGACGACCGAGACCTTCGAAGCTGTCGACGCGCCGGTGGACTATCCCGACGAGCTGGTCGCCGAGCCGGAGTCGGATGTCGCCGTGGAGCCCGACGCCGCCGATGCGGACGTCGAGGTCGACGATTCCGCCGAGAAGTACAACAAGAGCTAGCCCTCGTCGGGCTCCGTGGTCGGCGCTGCCAGTAGGCGCCGCACCTCGTCGTCGCTGACCTGGTGGAAGTCCGCGAACGCCTGGCCCACCGCTTCGAACTGGGGTGGGGTGCTGGTGCACACCACCTCGTCGGCCTCCTCCATGAGTTGACCGCTCACCATCGGTGGTCCGACCGGGACTGCCACCACGACCCGTCGCGCCGCCCGTACGGCACGGACCGCGGCCAGCATCGTGGCCCCGGTGGCGATACCGTCGTCCACCAGGATCACCGTCCGGCCGGTGAGGTCCGGCGGTGGCGCACCGCCGCGATAGGCCTGCTCCCGACGCTCGATCTCGGCGGTTTCGTGCCGGATCGTCTCGGCGATGGTGTCGTCGTCGATGCCGAGGCGCTTCACCAGCTCATCGTTGAGCACCAGCCCGCCGCCCGAGGCCACCGCACCCATGGCGAGTTCCTGCCACTGCGGCACGCCCAGCTTGCGGACCACGAACACATCCAGCGGAGCATGCAGGTACGAGGCGACTTCGGCAGCGATCGGCACTCCGCCCCGGGCCAGGCCCAGCACGAGTACCTCGGGTCGGTCTCGGTAGGACACCAGCTGCTCGGCCAGGACCCGGCCCGCCTCGTGGCGATCCTGGTAGGTGCGGTCCCTGCTCGCTCGAAGACTCCAGGTGTTCATAGGCACTGTCGCCGGCCATCGAGACTTTCGCCGACTGATGTCAGCCTACGTCGATGGCTGCCCCTGGACCACCCTGCTGAGGAACGCCCGGACCAGGGTGCGTAGGCGGGTGGCCGCATCATCGACGAGTTCCCTTGTTTGCAAGCGTAATTCATCGTGGCTGCTGCCGATTCCGGCCACCTCGCCGTCGCGGTCGTGGGCCAGCCAGACTTCCAACAGCTCGGAATCGAGCTCTGGGTGGAACTGCAGCGCCAGCGCGGTGCCCAATGTGAACGCCTGTGAGGCGTCGGGTGTCCGGGCGATCTCGGTGGCGCCGGGCGGGAGGGTCCAGCGGTCGAAGTGCCACTGGAACCACCGGCCACCCGGAACCAGTTCGCCGTCGTCGGTGGCCACGTCGTACCAGCCGACCTCTGGGGCTGGTGACCGGCTGACCGTTCCACCGAGAGCCTGCGCGATGAGCTGTCCGCCGAAGCAGACGCCGAGCACCCCGACCCCGGTCTCGACCGCCCGGCGCACCATGGCCATTTCCGCGCCGACCCAGCTGTCCAGCAGGGCCTCGTCGTAGACGGCCCACCGGGCGCCCAACGGCACGATCACGTCGTAGTCGTTCGGATCGGGGAAGGTCACCTCACCGGCGGGGTCGTCGTCGCGCCCGGGGGCGACGACATCGAACGTGTCGATGTCGAATCCGCATTCGGAGAAGACATCGCCCAGCATGGCCTCGGTGGCCGTGTGGTCGTTGCGCAGGAAGAGAACCTTCGGTGTCACGCCACCATTATTTCGATGCCAGCGGGCGGTGGCATTTTCAGGTCCACTTTTTGGACCTTCAGGCTGCCTCGAAGGTCACCGGCAGAGCCGCGGGGCCGGTGATCCCGGTCATGGGCTTCCAGCCGGCCCGGCCGACGCAGTGCGGGTTGTGCAGTTTTCTGGTCAGCACACGTAACGCCTCGGTGAGTTCGACCCTGGCCAGGTGCGCGCCGAGGCAGTAGTGCAGCCCGCCACCGAACGTCATCATGGGCGGCGGCCCGATCCGGTTGACATCGAAGCGGTCCGGGTCGTCGTAGACCTGTGGATCACGGTTGGCTGCAGCGAAATTCACCACCACGTTGGTTCCGGCGGGGATCGTGAACCCGGCCATCTCCACGTCCTCGCGGGCGATTCGGATGCTGCTCAAGGCAATCGGGGTGTGGCGCAGTGCCTCGTCGACGAAACGCGGTGCCATATCGGGATTTTCGGCCAGAAGAAGCCACTGATCAGGGTAGTCGCACAGCACCTGCACGGCTGCCGCGAGCTGATTGCGGGTGGTATCGGTGCCGGCCAGCAGGACTCCTCCGGCCAGCATCTGGAGTTCGGCATGGGTCAGCCGGTCCCCGTCGACCTCCGCCCGGATCAGGTCGGAGAGCAGATCGTCGGTGAGGATCGAGATCCGTCGTGTCACCATGGCGTCGACATAGTCGTCGAGCTGCCGCCAGGCCGCTTCGACCGTGTCGGCGTGATCGCCGAGATTCCAGCTGAACATCTTGAAGATGTCGTCGGCCCAGCCGGAGAACAGATGCCAGTCCTGGCGCGGTGCGCCGAGGAGCGCGCAGATCACCGGAATCGGGTACTGCGTCGCGATGTCGGCCACCACGTCGCACCGCCCCGCGTGGAGGTACGGGTCGGTGAGCTCGGTGACGATGTCGATACAGGTTTGCCGTAGCTTCTCGGCGTTGCGAGGTGCGAAGGCCTTGGCGACCAGGCGGCGCAGCCGCGTGTGCGATTCTCCGTCCAGGCCCAACAGGCTGTTGTTCGCCCGCTCCCACAGCGGACCCGAGGTGATTCCCTGTGCGGCGAGGAACACCCCTCTGGGTACCTCGAAACGCGCATCCCGAAGGGCCGCGCGGACCAGGTCGTAGCTCAACAGCTCCGGACCGTGGGGTCCCATCGCGATCGGGGAGTGGGCGCGTGCCTGCGCGATCAGCCGATGGACTTCCTCGGGGTCGGTCTCGAGCGCATAGTCGAGCGTGGGGAGGGCGGCTTCGGTCACCAAGGTCATGACAGCCTCCGCGTGATCGGGGCAAGAACCTGCTGATAGTGATGCTGGTCTTCCCGACGCCGCGAGTCGTGAGTAGCGGGCTACCTCACTTCGCCCGGTAACGCCGTTCGGGCCTGCCCGTTCCGTATTGCAACCGCAGCTCCAAAGCCCCGGTGCCCAGGTAGTGCTCCAGATAGCGCCGGGCGCTGACGCGCGAAATGCCCACCAGTTCAGCACATTCCATGGCCGATACCTCACCGGCGGTGCGTACCGCGGCCATGATGAGGCGACCGGTTTCGGCGCCGAGCCCTTTGGGCAGGACCACCGCCGAGCCGCCGAACAGCGCGTCGATGGTCGACTGATCGGCACCCCCGGCGCGCGCGAGTGCCTCGGCGCGGGTGGCGAATGCCGCCAACTTCGTCTGCAACTGATCGAAGTCGAACGGTTTGACCAGATAATCTGCGGCGCCGCCGTCCAACGCGCCCCGGACCGTGTCGAGTTCGCGGGCCGCGGTGACCATGATGACGCCGACGCGGTTGCCGTCGGCGCGCAACCGCCGGAGCACCTCAAGCCCGGTCATGTCGGGCAGATAGACGTCGAGCAGGATCAGGTCGGGACGCAGCTCGGCTGCCGCCGCCAGCGCGTCGGCCCCGGTGCGGACCACTCCGATCGGGCGGAATCCGTCGATACGTTCGACGAAGCGGCGGTGGATCTCGGCCACCATGAAGTCGTCGTCGACCACCAGTACGTCACGCATGCAGTCTCACCACGAACAGGGCGCCGCCACCCGGCGCGTCGGTGACCTCGACGGCACCCCCGTGCTGGGCCGTCACCAACCGAACCAGAGCAAGGCCGATCCCCCTCCCGCCGGGCACCTCGGCCTTGGAGGTGACGCCGCGGGAGAAGATGGACTCCCGAAGGTGTTCGGGCACGCCGGGTCCGGAGTCCGAGACCGCCAACATCAGGCCGGCCGCATCGTCGATGCGCACGTCCACCCGTGCGGCCGCCGAGCCCACCGACACGTCGACGGCGTTGTCGATCAGATTGCCCAGCAAGGTGATCACGTCGGTGGCCAGGGCCGGGTCGAGTGCGTCGAGGTGGCTGTCGTCGGTCAGGCCGAGGGTGACCCCGCTCTCGGCAGCCAGCGACGTCTTGGCGATCAGGAGCGCGGCGACCGCCGGATCGGAAACATGTTGGGTGACAGTCTCGTTGATCTCGGCCCGGCGGCGGGTCAGGGTACCGACCAGGGCGCGGACCGCGTCGAACTCGCCCAACTGGGTCAGCCCGGAGATGGTGTGCAGCTGATTGGAGAACTCGTGGGTCTGGGCCCGCAGTGTGTCGGTCACGCTGCGGTGTGAGGACAGCTGAGCCTGCAGTGCGGCGAGCTCGGTGCTGTCACGCATGGTGGTCACCGTACCGATCCTCCTGCCCTGACTGCGGGCGGCGCGGCGGTTGAGTGCCAATACCCGGGTGTGCGTGGTGATCACCACGTCGGATTCTTCGGCGTGAGTTCCCTCGCCGGACAACAGGAATGCCACCACTGCCGGTTCCAGGCCGATCGCATCGACGCGGCGACCCACCGCGTCCGCGCCGATCCCCAGCAGTTCGGTTGCGCTGTCGTTGATCAGTGTGATGACTCCGTCGTTGTTCACCGCCACCACACCTTCACGGATGCTGTGCAGCAGGGCTTCTCGGTGATCGGCCAGGGTGGCGATCTCCGCGATGTCCAGGCCACGGGTGTGACGGTTGATTCGCCGCGACAACAACCACGAGGCCAGCATCCCGAGTAACGCACCCAGTCCGAGGTAGATCAGCAGGCGTTCACCGGCCCCGCCCAACAACTCCCACAGCGACGGGTAGCGCTCGCTGACCGACACGATCGCCTGCACCGTGCCGTCGGCGGCCAGGATGGGGACCTGACCCACCAGTCGGTGGATGCCGTCGACGTCGGTGTCACCGGACCAGGCGCGACCCTCGTCGGCTCGGCTGGCCCTCAGGTCGAGGTGTTGTCCGATACGCGCGGGGTCCGATGACACCCGCACCGCCCCGGCCGGATCGGCGATCTCGGCCAGATCGGCGCCCGACAGGGCCACCGCGCGCTCGACCTCGGGGGCCAGCACCGACGCGGCGAACGGGTCGGCGTAGCGGTCCCGGACGATCGGTGTCGACGCCACGTTCTCGGCGACCGCGATCATCCGCTGCCCGCGGACATCGCGGAACTCCCGGGTGGATTGCGCCACCGACACCGCGGCCACCGCGATCAGCACCACCGCGACCACCAGCAGCTGGAACACCAGAAAGCGCGCGGCCAGGCTGCCGTTGGGCAAGAACCGGGTCCGTGAGCGTGGAGTCCGCGGGGCTGGTGAACTCAACGAACAAAACTTCCTTTGCGTCCGAATGGGTGACCTGCGTCACGTCATGGGTCCAGTATTGCTGACCATGAGGTTTCGACGACTAGGTGCCGGGCTGATGGTGGCCGTGGTCGCGCTGATGCTGGTCACGGCCTGCGGAGTTACCCGCGGCGACGAATCCAGGGGTCTGCACCGGCTGCGGATGATGGTGCCGAACAGCCCCGGTGGCGGTTACGACCTGACTGCGCGTACTGCAGTGAAGATCATGGAGGACACCGACATCACCGGCCGTATCGAGGTGTTCAACGTCATCGGCGCCGGCGGCACCGTGGCGATGGCCCGGCTGATGAACGAGAAGGGCAACGACGACCTCATGATGATGATGGGGCTCGGCGTGGTGGGTGCCGTCTACACCAACGGTTCCTCGGCGCGCGCCTCGGACGCCACCGCACTGGCCAAGATGGTCGAGGAGCAGGAAGGCATTCTGGTGCCGGGGGATTCGCCGTTCCGCACCATCGGCGATCTCGTGGCGGCGTGGAAGGCCGACCCGGCCAAGGTCACCATCGGCGGCGGATCGTCACCGGGCGGACCTGACCATCTGTTCCCGATGGAAACCGCCCGCGCGGTCGGGGTCGACCCGCGCAAGGTCAACTACATCACCTACGACGGCGGCGGTGATCTGCTGACCGCCCTGCTGGGCAAGAAGATCGCGGCAGGCACCACCGGACTCGGCGAATTCGTCGACCAGATCGAGGCCGGACAGGTCCGGGTACTCGCGGTGTCGGGCGCCAAGCGGGTCGACGGGATCGACGCGCCGACCCTGACCGAGGCCGGTATCGACCTCACGTTCACGAACTGGCGCGGAATACTGGCGCCGCCAGGGGTTTCCGATGAGGCCAAGGATGCCATGGTGCGGGCTCTGACCGACCTGCACGGCACCGAGCAGTGGCGCGACGCACTGGTCAAGAACGGCTGGAGTGACGCCTTCAGCACGGGGGCCGACTTCGAACAGTTCCTGCGTGATCAAGACCACCGCGTCTCGACGACGCTGAGCGAATTGGGGCTGTTGTGAAGGTCGACAAGGCGCAGTATCTGGTCTGCGTGGTCCTGGTGGCAGTCGGCGCATTCCTGATCTACGACGCGCTGACGCTGACCGGGGGATTCGCCAAGGTCGATCCCGTTGGGCCGCGTGCCTTTCCGTTGGGCATCGGCATCATCCTGGTCACGCTGGCGATTGTCCTGGCGCTGGCGATCCCTCGTGGGTCGGTCGGTGAGGCCGACGCCGGCGAGGACGTCGACCCGAACATGCCGGGGGACTGGCGCACCGTCGGGTTACTGGTCGGACTGTTCGTGTTGGTGATCGTTCTGGTCAAACCGCTGGGCTGGGCAATCACCGGAGCGCTGCTGTTCGCCGGGGCGGCAACGATTCTCGGCAACCGTCATTACATCCGCAATCTTGCGATCGGCACGGTGTTGTCAGTCGCGAGCTTCTACGCGTTCTACTCCGGGCTCGGAATACCGCTGCCCGCAGGCATTCTGGACGGGATTCTGTAGATGAACAACTTCGAATGGTTGCTTCAGGGATTCGCCGAAGCGGCGACCCCGATGAACCTGCTGTACGCCGTGATCGGGGTGCTGCTGGGCACTGCGGTCGGGGTGCTGCCGGGCATCGGCCCGGCCATGACGGTGGCCCTGCTGTTGCCGGTGACCTACAACGTCAGCCCCAGCGCGGCGTTCATCATGTTCGCCGGCATCTTCTACGGCGGGATGTACGGCGGGTCGACCACCTCGATCCTGCTGAACACCCCCGGTGAATCGTCGTCGGTGATCACGGCGATCGAGGGCAACAAGATGGCAAAGGCCGGCCGGGCCGCCCAGGCGCTGGCCACCGCCGCCATCGGTTCGTTCGTCGCCGGTGCCATCGGCACCGCGCTGCTGGCCGCCTTCGCGCCCCCGATCTCGCGGTTCGCGGTAACCCTTGGCGCGCCCTCCTACCTGGCGATCATGCTGTTCGCCCTGGTCGCGGTCACCGCTGTGCTCGGGTCCTCCAAGCTGCGGGGGGCGATCTCGCTGTTTCTCGGCCTGGCGATCGGTGTTGTCGGCATCGACTTCCTGACCGGCCAGCCCCGTGCCACCTTCGGCCTGCCGCAGTTGTCCGACGGCATCGACATCGTGGTGATCGCGGTGGCGATCTTCGCTCTGGGCGAGGCACTCTGGGTGGCCGCGCACCTGCGCCGCCGGCCGGCGGATGTGATCCCGGTGGGACGCCCGTGGATGAGCCGCCAGGACTTCGCGCGGTCGTGGAAACCGTGGCTGCGTGGCACGGCCTACGGCTTCCCGTTCGGCGCGCTGCCGGCCGGTGGCGCCGAGCTGCCGACGTTCCTGTCCTACATCACCGAGAAACGGCTGTCGAAACACCCCGAGGAGTTCGGCAAGGGCGCCATCGAGGGCGTGGCCGGCCCCGAGGCGGCCAACAACGCCTCGGCGGCGGGCACGCTGGTGCCGATGCTGTCGCTGGGTCTGCCCACCAACGCGACCGCCGCCGTGATGCTGACCGCGTTCGTTTCCTACGGAATTCAGCCCGGACCAACGCTTTTCGAGAAGGAACCGCTGCTGATCTGGACCCTGATCGCCAGCCTGTTCATCGGGAACTTCCTGCTGCTGGTGCTCAACCTGCCGTTGGCGCCGTTGTGGGCCAAGCTGCTCCGCACTCCGCGGCCCTACCTGTATGCCGGCATCCTGTTCTTCGCCACGCTGGGCGCGCTGGCGGTCAACGTGCAGCCGCTGGATCTGGCCCTGCTACTGGTGTTCGGGCTCCTGGGCCTGATGATGCGCCGGTTCGGATTGCCGGTGCTGCCGTTGATCATCGGGGTGATCCTGGGCCCCCGCATCGAACGGCAACTGCGCCAGAGCCTGCAACTCGGCGGTGGAGACTGGACGAGCCTGTTCACCGAGCCCGTCGCGATCGTCACCTACGTGCTGATGGTGGTATTGCTGTTGACGCCATTGGTGCTCAAGCTGATGCACCGCAGTGAGGAGACGTTGTTGATCGTCGAGGACGACGCGGATCAGCAGCAGAAGGCGGCCCAACAATGATTGTCATCGGCTACACCGCGGACGCCTTCGGCATTGCCGCTGTCGAGCACGGCATCGCCGAAGCCCAGTTGCGCGGCACCGGCCTGCTGGTGATCAACGCGACCTCGGGCGAGGCCTATGTGGATTCCCGGTTCGCCCGTTCGGGTCAGGTCCACGACGTCGAGGAACGGCTGCGGGAGAGCGGCGTGCCGTTCGAGTTGCGCCAGCCGGTCGGGGTCGACGCGGCCACCGAACTGCTCGATGCGATGGACGCCGACGACGCCGAGTTGCTGGTCATCGGTATCCGGCACCGCAGCCCGGTGGGCAAGCTGTTGCTGGGCAGTGTCTCGCAACAACTGCTGCTGGAATGTCCCAAACCGATTCTGGCGGTCAAGCCTGAGCCTCGTTGACATGCGCTGAACTGGGGTTATGCGCCTCACAGCGGCATCTGCGCGGGGTGAGGATCAGTTTTCGTGGGGATAACCTCGCCGGAAAGATCCGACAACACCCTCACCGCACGATGGGGGCATGGCGGACGACGCGGAACCGGGTTCGATCTCGGGCAAGACGCAGCGGACTGCGTGTTCGTACTGTGGCGTCGGCTGCGGCATCGAGGTCACCACCACGGTCGGTGACGGCCGAACGGTGATCGCCCGGGTCAATGGCGACAAGCTGCACCCCACCAATTTCGGCCGGCTGTGCACCAAGGGGGCGATGCACGCAGAGCTGATGGCCGCCGACGACGATCGGCTCACGTCCGCTTTGCTGCGGCCCACCCGTGCCGATGAACTGCTGCCGACTCCGGTGGACAACGCGGTAGCCGAGGCGGGACGCCGGCTGCGGGCCATCGTCGCCGAGCACGGTCCCGACGCCGTCGCCCTGTATGTGTCCGGCCAGATGACGATCGAGGCGCAGTACCTGGCCACCAAGCTCGCCAAGGGCTTCCTGCGTACCGTGCACATCGAATCGAATTCCCGGTTGTGCATGGCAAGTGCGGGCACCGGGTTCAAACAGTCGCTCGGCGCCGAC
The DNA here is from genome assembly GCF_001665785.1 of Mycolicibacterium peregrinum. Taxonomy (GTDB): domain Bacteria; phylum Actinomycetota; class Actinomycetes; order Mycobacteriales; family Mycobacteriaceae; genus Mycobacterium; species Mycobacterium peregrinum_A. Next base: position 7,422 of record NZ_LZSO01000027.1, on the reverse strand, counting down.
GGGCCGCCGGGCTCCTACACCGACTTCGACCGGGCCGATCTGTTCTTCGTCACCGGCGCGAACATGGCCGATTGCCATCCGATTCTGTTCCTGCGCATGGCTGATCGGCTCAAAGCCGGCGCCAAGCTCATCGTCGTGGACCCGCGCCGGACCGCGACCGCCGAACGCGCCGATCTGTTCCTGCAGATCAAGCCGGGAACCGATCTGGCCTTGCTCAACGGCCTGCTGCACCTGCTCGTGGAGGGCGGTGCCATCGACCGCGAGTTCATCGCCGAACACACCACGGGGTGGGAGGCGATGCCGGGATTCTTGGCCGACTACCCACCTGCCCGCGTCGCCGAGATCACCGGTATCCCCGAAGTCGACATCCGCACCGCGGCAACCATGATCGCCGAGGCCGGGGAGTGGATGAGCTGCTGGACAATGGGGCTCAACCAGAGCACGCACGGAACCTGGAACACCAACGCCATCTGTAACCTGCACCTGGCCACCGGTGCGATCTGCCGTCCGGGCAGCGGTCCGATGTCGTTGACCGGTCAGCCCAACGCCATGGGCGGCCGGGAGATGGGTTACATGGGACCGGGTCTGCCCGGGCAGCGGTCGGTGCTCGCCGCGGACGACCGGGCGTTCGCCGAGACCCGGTGGGGCATCGAACCCGGAGCCATCCGCTCCGAGGCGGGCCCGGGCACCATCGGCATGTTCGAGCAGATGGAGCAGGGCCAGATCAAGGCCTGCTGGATCATCTGCACCAATCCTGTTGCCAGCGTGGCCAACCGGAAGACCGTGATCAACGGTTTGGAGGCCGCCGAACTGGTCGTCGTCCAGGATGCCTACCGGTCCACCGCCACCAATCACTACGCCGACATCCTGCTGCCCGCGGCGTTGTGGGCGGAATCCGAAGGCGTCATGGTCAACTCGGAACGCAACCTGACCCTGCTGTCCCCATCGATCGCCCCGCCGGGGCAGGCCCGACCGGACTGGCAGCTGATCTGCCAGGTGGCTGCGCATCTGGGCTTTGCCGAAGACTTCGATTACCAGTCGGCAGAAGAGATCTTCTCGGAGATATGCGGGTTCGCAAACCCGAAGACCGGATACGACCTGCGGGGCGCGAGCTACGCGAGGTTGCGCCGGACCCCGCTGCAGTGGCCGGTTCCTCCGGTCGACGGGCCCGGTGGGGAGGAGGACCGGCACCCGATCCGTTACCTCAACGACGGTGTGAGCCAGGAACTGTTCGTCGACGCCGACGGGCACCGGCCCCGGCTGGCCTTCGCGACGCCGTCGCGGCGCGCCGTCTTTCACGCGCGGCCGCACATGGACGCCGCAGAGCTGCCCGACGACGACTATCCGATGGTGCTCAACACCGGCCGGCTGCAACATCAATGGCACACCATGACCAAGACCGGCAAGGTGGACAAGCTCAACAAGCTCAATCCCGCGCCGTTCGTCGAGATCCACCCGCTGGACGCCCTGGAACTCGACATCGTGGAGGGACAGCAGGTCGAGTTGACCTCGCGGCGCGGCCGCGCAGTGCTCCCCGCAGCGCTGTCTGACCGGGTGCGGCCAGGCAACTGCTTCGCGCCGTTTCACTGGAACGACGAACACGGCGAGTATCTGACCGTCAACGCCGTGACCAACGATGCCGTCGACCCGGACTCCTTGCAGCCCGAGTTCAAGGTGTGTGCGGTCAGCCTGCGCCCGGTCCGGTCGGTCGACGGCACCCCGGCAGTGCATCCACTCGCCGCGGAGATGGGCTTGGGTGCTGAGTGTAAGCCGACTCTCGACCAGGACGAGAAGATCTATCTGGCAGGGTTTTTCACCGGCCTGCCGGACGAGCCCACAGGTGTCCCGGTACTTCCGGCAGCAGCACCGCTGAGTTCCAAGGTGCGGCTGTGGGTGGACGGAGTGCTGGCCGGACGTTATTCGAGGGCCCGTGACGGTGAGCAGAGCGAGCGGTGGGTGCCAGGCGGACCGCTGGTGCTGTGGGCCTCGCAGACCGGCACCGCCGAGGAATTCGCGGCCGCACTGGCGGGCCGCATCGACGGGGCGTCGTTGGTCAACATGGATGACCTCGCCCTGGCGGACCTGGCCGCCGCTCGCGACATCCTGGTGGTCACCAGTACATTCGGTGACGGTGGTCCACCGGACAACGGTGCCGACTTCTGGAGCCGGCTACAGGCCCCGGATGCGCCACAGTTGCACGGGGTTCGCTATGCGGTGCTGGGCATCGGCGACAAGGCCTACGACAACTTCTGCGGACACGCCAAATCGCTCGACCGGCGGCTCGCCGATCTGGGTGCCACCAAGTTGCTCCAGCGCGCCGACTGTGAGTCTCACGATGACGAGCCGATGCGGCGCTGGGCTGATTCGGTCACCACGGCCCTCACCGGTGCGACGCCCGCCCCGGCGGTCGTCGGTGGCGCCATCCGCACGGTCATACCCACCGAGCCCGACGAATTCACCAGGGCCAAGCCCATTCTGGCTGCCCTGGCGCGAAACCAGCTGTTGACGACGCCGAGCTCGGCCAAAGAGGTGCGCCAGTTCGGCTTCGACATCTCCGAGTATGACGTGAGCTATTCGGTCGGTGACTCCCTGGGCGTCTACGCCAGCAACGATCCGGCCGTGGTCGACTCCTGGCTGGCGGCCACCGCGCTGAACCCCCACTCGGAGATCGAGGTGGACGGTGTCGAGCAGTCGCTGCGGGATGCGCTCATCTCGTCGTATGACATCTGCCGCGTGACTCCGGACTTGTTGCGTTTCGTCGCCGACACCTGCCAGGACCGCTCGGCGGCCAAGGTACTGCGCAATTCCGGTGAGCGGCGCAATAACTGGCTGCGTAACCGCAACGGTCTCGACATCGTCACCGAGTTCGCAGTCCACGCCGAACCCGAACAGTGGCAAGAGGTTCTGGTACGGCTGACCCCGCGCAACTACTCGATCTCCTCGTGCCCGCTGGTGAGTCCGCACGAGGTGCAGTTGACCGTGTCGATGGTGCGTTACCGCGGGCCTGGCGGCGCTGCCCGGGGCGGGGTGTGTTCCACCTTTCTCGCCGACCGGGCGACTGCAGCGCCGGTGTTCCTCCAGCGCTCACCGCATTTCCGTCCGCCCGAGGACGCGGACACGCCGATGATCATGGTCGGCCCGGGTACGGGGGTGGCGCCGTTCCGGGGCTTCCTGCAGGAGCGCCGGGCGCTGGGTCACGGTGGCCGCAACTGGTTGTTCTTCGGCGATCAGCACCGCCGGGAGAACTTCTACTATCGGGATGAGTTCGAGGAGATGGCTGCTGACGGGTTCTTGAGCCGGCTGGACCTGGCGTTCTCCCGCGATCAGGCCGACCGGGTGTATGTGCAGCACAAGATGCTGGACCGCGGGGCCGAGGTGTGGCGGTGGCTGGACGACGGTGCCCACTTCTACGTCTGTGGTGACGCCGCCCGGATGGCCAAGGATGTCGACGCCACGCTGACGACGATCCTGCGCACTCACGGCGGGATGTCCGAAGACGCCGCGCGCGACTACAAGCGGGAACTGGTCGCCCAGAAGCGGTATGTGCGCGACGTCTATTGAGGCGGGCTATCGGGCTCGCATCATTGACCCAGGTCGTTCCAGACGATCTTGGCGAGCTCGTCGCGGTCGGCTACCCCGAGCTTGATGCAGGCGCGGTAGATGTGGCCCTCGACGGTGCGGACGGAGACGGTCAGTCGTTCGGCGATGTCGCGGTTCGACAATCCCTGGGCGACCAGACCGGCCACCTCGCGTTCGCGTCCGGTCACCGGCAGGGGCCGGGCGGCCGATCGAATCGCGGGGGTGGCCGCACCGCCGGACTTGGACGCCAATTGCAGTGCGTGCGCGGCAGATTCGGTGCTGTTGCGGCGGTGCCCGGCCTTGTCGTGCAGGGGCACCGCCTGGGCAGCGGCATCCGCCGCCGACAGCAGCAGGCCGGCCTCTTCGAACGCGGCTGACACCTTGTCGAGCTCGGCGGCGTCGGCGGCGGCCACCGCGGCGGCATGCCGCGCGTAGAGGGCGGGCAGCGGGCCGTCGACCCGGTCCACCAGGTCCTGCAGACGACGGGTCACACTGCGGTCACCGAAGCGTGCGGCGCTGTGCAATGCCTCGGCCTCGACTGCGAACTGGCCGGAGGAATGCGCCGCATCGGCGGCTGCCCGCGCAAGGTCGATCGCCGAGCGGTGTCCGCCCTTGGCGGCGGCCAGCCAGGCCTTGGCAATCATCCGGAGCGGCTCGTGCAGCGCCATGAACTCGCCCGAGTGTTCCTTGGCGTCCTCGAGCACCCGTTCCGCGTCGGCGGGGTTACCCACCCCGGCGTAGGCGCGGGCCAGCAGAAGCCGGCCGGGCAATTGCCAGGGCAGGGAACTCTCGGCGTTGAGGGCGGCCAGCGCCTGCTCGATGGCCCGGATCGCATCGCGGAATCGGCCGCTGTGGGTCGCGGCCACGCCGTCCATGATCTTTGCGATGGCCCAGCCGGCGAACTGGCCGGCCGAGGAGAACTCCGTGTACTCGGTGGCGCGTTGCTGGGCCAGTTCGAGCTGACCGGTGTAGGCCAGGGCCAGCACCTCGCCGTAGAACACCATGATCCTGACCATGCCATCGGTGGTCTTGCGCTGGGCGCGACACCGCGACGCGATGGGCAGGAAATCGTTGCCCCTGCCCACCAGCGGCATCGACAGGCCTGCGGCGAACGCCGCGAAATCCACGGCCTGCCGGGGAGCCTCGGGGTTCGACAGGACCCGTTCGGCGATCTCTAGGCCTTCGGGAATCTTGTTCTGGTGCACGGCCATACCGGCGCCGGTGGCGTCGACGATCAGTCGCAGGGTCGGATGGGTGACCCGCTCTTGCAGGAGGGCCTGCACCTGAGCGGCGCGCGTCACATCGCCCTGGGACCAGAACAGGTTGGACACCCGCGGAATGCCCCACTGCACAAGTTCCATCTCGTTGAGGTCTGCGGGCGAGAACTGCTCGAGGATGCTGTCGGCCTGTGCCGGATGGCCCTGCCACAACAACGCGCGGGACAGCAGTGCGGCCGCGCCGAGTCCGCCGCCGTGGTCGAAGGCGGCCCGGGCCAGTTTCTCCCCGAGCGGGAGGTTGGACAGGAAGACCGCGTCCTTGGCGGCGGTGATCAGCAGTTCGATGTCGGTGCCCTGGTCGCTCTCGATGGCCAACTCTGCCAACTTGATTCGGCTCGCAGGGGAGTCGAGGTTGCGTTCGTGCAGGATCTTGGCGATGCGGCCCCGCAGCTTCCGGGCCGACGCGGTGCCGACCCGGCGGCGCACCGCCTCACCGAACAGCGGGTGGCTGAAGCGAACGTTGATCTGGCCGTCGTCGGCGACGATCCGGATCAGGCCGCGCATCTCGGCCGCGTCCACCGCGTCCTCGCCGGCCAGTTCTGCCAGCGCATCGATATCCAGTGGCTCGCACAGCGACAGCAGCTTCAGCGCGTGCAGGACATCCTCGCCGGCGTGCGCCAGGCGTTCGTCGAGCAGTTCGACGAGCCCGGAGGGAATGACGGTGGGGCCGCGGAACTGCCACACCCCGTTGACCTTGGCCAGAGTGCCGGCGTCGACCGCACCTTCCACCATGTTGCGCAGGAACAGCGGGTTGCCACCCGAGGTCTCCCACATCACGTCCGCGCTGAGCCCCTCCAACGTTCCGCCGAGGACAGTTTCGATGAGGGCGATGCTCTGCTGCTTGGTGAACGGGTTGAGTTCGAAGCGCTGGAGGTAGCCGTCCTTCCACAGCGAGGTGACGGCATCGGGCACCGGCTCACCGCTGCGAACGGTGGCCACCACGTGGCCCGAGCGCTCCACGGCGATCTGATGCAACAGTGTTGCCGACAACTGGTCCAGCAGATGCGCGTCGTCGATCCCCACGATGGTGTCGCCGTCGGCGAGAAGCGATTCACGTGCCGACCCGATGAGGGCGATCGGGTCGCGTGACCCCGACGACGACACCCAGTGGGCGAACGCGCCGAGCGGGATGCTGCGAGACGATTCGGTACACGCGGTCCAGTGCACCTTCCGGCTCAACGATGCGGTGACGGTGCGCGCCAACGTGGTCTTGCCGACTCCCGCGGCTCCGACGAGCACGACTCCGCAGGTGTCGGTCCCGCTGAGGGCGGCCCGAATGGCCTCGTGCTCGGCGGGCCGGTCCAAAAGCTGCCACTGACCAGGCATGAATCCTGAGTCTAGGGGTACCGGGCCCGGATCGCTGCCGAACAGGGGGTCGACAGGGCGTCGGGTGTCGACCGTAGGGGCGAATGTTCTTCCCATTGCAAGTATTTCCCGTTCGCTCGGGGTCAATCCGGCAGTTCTGCGATGTCGAAGGGCTCGTGTCGGTCGATGTGATTCATCTGGTGCCGGAAGTCGCTGGATGCCTCATACACCTTGCGCTTCAGCCGATTGATGGATCCCAGTGGGCGATGTGCCTCAAGGCCGCGCCACGAGTTGAACGAGAGCACGTCGTCGCCGTAGGCGCGGCGCAGCGCGCTGTACGGGTTCTGCTGGGGAAACACCACCTTGGCCACCGGAAGGTATGGGGATTTCCAGGGTTTCGTGGCATCCTCGATCGGCATCTGTTTCTCGTCCAGACACAGTTGCACGCTGAACGTGTACTCGGCGGAGTGTTTTTCGAAGAACGCCATGATCAGATCGCGGTGCTCATCCTGTCCGGGATTGCGCGGAAGGGTCTGATCGGCAAGCGCTTTCACCTCCGGTGAGGTCGGCTCGTACTTGAAGCGTGCCACGTAGTCGCCGTACCGGATCGGGGCGGAGGAGTAGAACGTCTCGCCCAGGATGGGACGGTTCGGGGCGATGAACACGGCCAGATTCGGCGGTATCGGCAGGCCGACCTTCTTGAGCGCGCTGAGCAGTTCGCTGCCTGCCCACAGCGCGTTGTCGGACAACCGGGCGAGCAGGGTGGCGCTCAGCATCCCCAGCCTGCGGTAGGCGTGAGCATCGGCGAACAGGAATTCCTCGTGGGTGACGAGCACGAAGTCCTGCGTGACATTCGGTTCGTCCTTCATGGCGCGCTCGCCGTGCACGCCGATGGCCTTGATGCCGAGTCCGCGCACGCCGCGGTTGCGGTCGCTGCGCAGTACCCCGGAGGTCGTGGAGATACGGGCGATCACCGGGTAGCTGCGTGCCTCGGCGAACATGCCCTGGGCGAGCACCTCAGGGAGATCCGGGTTGACCATGAGGTCGCCCCGCAGGATGGCGTGGCTCTTGGCATGTGCGTCACGCAGTCCGTGCTTGAACTTCTTGTAGGCCCGTTCGTTGTTCTTGTGCAGAGACTCGATGATCTTTTCGATGTCCTCGGCCTCGTCGGGCCTCGGCTGTTCCAGGTCCTCGGTGTACCGGACCGGGTTGAGGTTGGGGGCTGCGCTCATGTGGATGCCTTTCGGGAGGGAGCGGGGGC